>NZ_CP100454.1:0-1200000 GCF_024228315.1 Halomarina pelagica | reverse complement strand
ACCGGGTGTACATCTCGCTCTACCACGCGCACGTCCCGAAACTGGTCGAGGACGGGATCGTCACGTTCGACCGAGAGGCCGAGACGATCGGTCGGGGGGAGCACGCCTCGCAGGTGCTGGCCGCCCTCGAAGGGGTCGGCGCGAGTCTCGACGCCGGTCAGGAGAGCCACGCACGGAGGGAGTTCGATGCCGGGAACGAGTGACGGTCGGACCGACGGCGGCGGAGCGACCGACGGGTCTCCCACCGCCCGAACACTCGTCCATCAGCGCCCCTACGACCCGGACGGCGATACGGAACTCACCGTCGAGATCGTCTACGCCGTCGCGGCGGCCGAGGACGTCCCTCCGGTCGAGGTGCGATCCCCGTCCCTGTACGAGTGCGTGGACGTGGTGGCGATCGAGGACGCCTTCTTCGGGCCGGAGGTGGCCGGCGCGTCCCGCGCCGGGTTCGGTAACGTGGAGTTCCGATACCGCGACTACCTCGTCAGGATCCGGAGCGACGGCTGGATCATGGTGTACGAACTCGAGTGAACGCCCAGTAACCGTCGACGCCCTCGCTGTCCTCTCCTCCGTCTCCCCGTCCGCAGTCCAGCGCGCGTCGGTGCCAGCCGTCCGTCGTCCAGCGTCAGTTCACGGTCAGTCCAGCGTCAGTCCACGGTCAGCCCGCCGTCAGTCGTCGCTCAGCTGTTCGAGGACGGCCGTCGGCATCTCCTCGCGGAGGGGTTCGGGGAGGTCGTCGATCGAGACGGCGTCGGGGACCGTCCCGGAGGTCCCGTCGTCGGGCGCGCCGACCGGCCGCTCGTTGTGCGGGTCGAACAGCTGGAGGGCCGTGTTGATCGTGCTCCAGTCGTCCTTCTCGGCGGCGTCGCGGAGGCTCTTGGTCGGCGAGGCGAGGATCTGGCCGACGAGCGCGTCCGCGAGCGACTCGACGACCTCGCGCTGCTCGTCGGTGAACGCGTCGTCGGTCGCCTCCAGGCGGGAGAGCGCCCGCCCGACCTCGCGGCCCTTGATCGCCTCCGCCCCCTCGTACATGGCGGCGATGACCTCGTCGGCGCGCTTGCGCTTGTACTGCGAGAGGAGGCGTTCGAACTCGCGGTCGATCATCGCCTCGACCTCGCGCGCGGCGTCCTCGCGCCGGGACGCCGTCCGGTCGGTCACCGACTGGAGGGCGTCGAGGTCGTAGACGGTGACGTGCGAGAGGCCGTCGGCGAGCGGGTCCACGTCTCGGGGTTGCGCGAGGTCGATGACCAGCGTCTCGCCCGCGTTCGAGAGCGCGTCCGCGTCGAGGACGTGGCTGTCGGCCCCCGTCGCCGTCACGACGACGTCGGCCTCGTCGACGGCGACGGGGAGCGCCGCGAGGTCGAGGGCGGCCGTCTCGCCGCCGAGCGCGCGGGCGACGTACTCCGCGCGGTCGACCGTGCGGTTGGCGACGAGCAGGCGGCCCGCCTCCTCCGCGAGCGCGCGGGCGGCGAGCGTCCCCATCTCGCCCGCCCCCACGACGAGCGCCGTCGCGTCGCCGAGGTCGAGTTCCCCGCGGGCGACGCGGACCGCCGCGCTCCCCAGGGAGACGGCCCCCTCGTTGATCGCCGTCTCGCTCCGCGCCCGCTCGCCCACGTGCACGGCCTTCATCAGCGCGTCCTCCAGCATGGGCCCGACCGCTCCGGCCTCGCGGGCGTCGAGGTAGGCGTCGCGCAGCTGGCCGAGGATCTGATCCTCGCCGACGACGAGCGATTCGAGCCCGCAGGCGACGCGCATGAGGTGGCGCAGGCTCTCCTCGTGGGTGAGGGAGCGAACCGCGTCGGCGGAGACGTCCGTCACGACCTCGCTCAGCGCGGCTCGTCCGGTCTCCGGGGCGTCGGCGACGACGTAGGCCTCGGCGCGGTTACACGTCTGGAGGGCGAACGCCTCCGTCACGCCCGGCGTGGCGAGCAGCGAGCGGACGACGGCGCTCTGTCCCGTCGCGCTCGCCGCCTCGATCGCGTCGAGGTCCGCACGCTGGTGGGAGACGCTCACGCCGGTTATCACGCCACGTCCGATCGTCATGTCGACTCACCGAGTTCAGCGGAGACGATTTCGTCCACTATCGTCTCCGTCTTATCCGCTCCTCCACCTAAAGTCTTCCAAACGCGGTCCGATCGCACGACCGCCCGTACCGCCGCCCGCCGCTCGTCGGGCGGGTGGTCGTCCCGAAGCCGCTCGCGCAGGTCACCCGTGACGCGCGCGAGGTCGCCCGCGCCGTCGATCTCGCGCTCGATCCGCTCGCGGAGGACCCGACTCAGCGCGGGGCTCCGCCCACCCGTCGAGACCGCGACCACGACGGGGTCGTCGCGGACCGTCGCGGGAATCGCCACGCCGCCGAGATCCCGTCCCCCGGCGCGATCCGCCCGGTTGACGAGCACGCCGCGCGCGCGAGCCTCGGCCGCGATCGCGTCGTTGAGGGAGGGATCGTCGGTCGCCGCCACGACCAGCGCGGGCGCGACGCGGTCGAACCACGCGGGCACGTCGTCGGGGGCGGGTGCGGCCCGAACCAGGGTCGCGTCGCCGTACCCCCTCTCGTCGCCCGGTTCGTCCCCCTCCCTCTCCCCGTCTCCGTCACCGACGAAGGCGGGGCTGACGACGACGACCTCCGCCTCGCGTGCGAAGGTGCGCGCGCGCCGCGCGCCCACGCGTCCCCCACCGAAGACGAGCACGCGCCGACCGGTGAAGTCGTGCAGCAGCGGGATCACGGTCGGGTGTTGGCCTCCGCCCGTTCTGCCATCCGGATGCCCGTCTTCTTGAGGATGCGCGTCGAGAACAGCGTGTCCCAGTCGTCCTCGCCCACGTCCCAGTGCTCGCTCATGACCTCGTGCACCCGCTCGATCCGTTCCCGGCTCTCCTCCTCCGAGCGGCCGTGGGTCATCGCGAAGAAGTTGTACGGCCAGACGGGTTCGTGGCGCGGTCGCTGGTAGCAGTGCGTGACGAAGTCGAGCGACGCGACCGCCGGGCCGACGGTCTCGACGACCCCGTCGGGGACGTTCCAGACCGTCATCCCGTTCTCGGTGTAGCCGAGCGCGTAGTGGTTGGGGACGACGCCGACGCGCCTGATCTTCCCCTCTGCGTCGAACCGCTTTATCGTCCGGACGACCCACTCGGGGTCACGGCCGATCGCGTCCGCGACGTCGGCGTACGGCGTCGCGGTGAGCGGGAGGCCGCCCTGGATCTCGAGGACGAGGTCGCGCTCGGCGGGCGTGAGGGTCGTCCGCCCCGACGGCTCCACCGCCGGCCCGAGGTGCGAGAGGTCCACGTCGCCCTCCGGAATGGGACCGTCGAGGAGGAACTTCGCCTCGACGCGGAACTCCCGCAGCTTCGGCATGTCGTACGTCGGCTGCCCCGTCTCGGCCTCGATGTCCGCGAGGACCGCCTCGACCCGGTCGCTCGCGGTTTCGCCGTCCCCGCCCGCCACGCTCACGACGAACCACATGTTGAGGTGGGGGTGTTCGCGCTCGTAGTTGTGCGCCACCTCGCGGTGGGCGTTCACCAGGTCGGCCACCTCGTCGAACCGCTCCTCGGGCGCGTGCATCGCCACGAGCGTCGCCGTCCCGCCGATGGCCTCGGCGTCGACGAGCGCGCCGAACCGCGTCAGGACGCCTCCCTCGTCGAGGCGTCGGATCCGCGCGAGGAGGTCGTCCGCCGAGAGTTCGATACCGCGGTCGCGGAGGGCCGCCGCCGCCGGTTCGAAGGGTCGTTCGACGACCGGGAACCCGCCCTGATAGGCGTTGACGATCGCCCGGTCGACGCGATCCAACCGCTCGGCCGTAGTCATGTCCGATCGTCCGGGCTACCGGCGTATAAGCGCCCCGTTCGGACGCCCGCGGCGTCTCGACGCCGCGGGGCCGTGCGTCGAGCTACGCCGTCGCGTACAGCAGGAGGTTGCTCAGGCCGGGGAGGAGTCCGACGAGGCCCGCCGCGATCAGCACGGCCCGGCGGTAGTCGTCGTCGGAGCCGCGGAGGTCGGCGACGGCGACCACCACGGCGAGCGCGACGCCGAGTTTCACCAGCACGAACAGCCAGCCGGTGCCGAACAGCGGCGCAGTCGGTAGCCCCGCCGCGACCTCCAGGATCGCCCGCGAGATCGGGACCAGTTCCACGAACGAGAGGGCGTCGACGCCGACGAGCGTCGAGACGCCGTCGAGCGCCTGCCCGAAGACCGCGAAGCGCTCCACGTAGCCGGACCGGGCGGCGACGGCGGGCGCGGCCTGGCGGAGCAACTCCCACGCCGCCGCGGTCACGACGAGCGTCCCGAGCACGCCGAAGGCGGTCCACGCGAGGTACGGGGCGGACGACATCGTGTACGTTCCTTGTAGGCGCGCGACGAAGATGAGTTCGGCGGTCGCGGCGGTCGCGGTCAGCGCGGCGCTCGCGATGTTCTCGGGCCGTCACGGTCGTCGGTGACGCTCATCCTTACGTGAAGCCGAGTCGCCAGGAACGAAGCGGGACGCGATCGGCCGCGCGCGGTTCGAACCCCGCGGTCCGCGTCGATCACTCCTCCCGGGAGAGCCGCTCCCGTCGTCGGTCGAACTCGTCGTCCGTGAGGTCGCCGCGGGCGTAGGCGGACCGCAGTTCCTCAACGACGCGGTCGCGTCCGCCCGCGCCGCGGTCGGGCCCGCCCGTCGCCGCGCGGTACAGCAGGTACGCGAACCCGACGAGCGCCAGGGGAACGAGGAGCTGGACGATCCACCCCACGGTGAACATCCAGCCGGACGCGCGGCCGTACCCCCACCCCATCATCGGCGTTCCGCCGCCCATCATCCCGACGCCCGCGAACAGCGCGGGCAGGAGGATGAGCGCCCCGAGCACGAGGAGCGCGAGCGTGGCGATTCTCTCGCTGTCGAACGTGGTTGTCAATATCTCTCACCTCGGTGTTCGCAGCCGGTCCCCGACTGCACCTAGACGGAGGCGCGCGCGGCTTAATCCCGTTCCCCCTCCGATACGACGGCGTCACCCGATCTCAGCTTTCGATTCTACGGACTACGGGCCGTGCGACGGTCCCCCGCGCCGACGCGCCGAACGTGACGGCTATATACGTCGGGGCGAGATACCACGTACCGTGAGTGTCTTCGTCATCTGCGACAACTGCGGGCGCGGCGCGGAGTTCGTCGACGAGCACGAGGCGCGGGCCGAGGGCTGGAGGAACCTGCGTATCGAGGGCGTCGTCGGGCCGGCGAACCGGTCTGAGTGGAACGGGCGCTGTCCCGACTGCGCCTAGGCGTCGCCGACGGTGCGGAGCGCCGCGAACTCGTCGAGCCGCGTCCCCGGCGCGGCGACTCTCGTCGGATCGTACTCCCCCGTAACTGTGCACTCGTCGGAACGTAGCGATCCCGGCGTCCGGGTATCCGGCGTCGCGGCTAGTCGCCCTCGACGCTGCTGACGCGATACCCGAGGTTCTCGACGGCCGCGACGATGGCGGACTGGTCCGCGTCCGCCTCGTAGTAGAACACCACGTCGAAGGTCCCGTCACGGAGGAGCTGCTGGCACTCCCAGACGAACTCGTCCTCCGCGATGGTGAGCCCCTGGTGCTGGTTCAACCCGAAGCGCGAGTCGTCGTTGCCGGAGTAGACGTACCAGTCGCCCTTCCCCGCGTGGTCGGCGATGACGTCCCCCACCTCGAGGGTCGTCTCGTGCAGTCGCGACTCGTCGTCGCCCGTGAGGTCGGTGTGGAGGATGAGACCGTTGAGTTCGATGTCGCCCGGTTCCAGGAGCGCCTTGGTGCGCGCGTACAGGTCGTCGTCGATCGCGTCCATGCGGGACGCTCGCCGGCGAGCGGCTTACGCCTCACGGTCGCATCCGCTCGGGGACGTCCTCGGGTCGACTCCCGGCCGGAGCCGTCGTGACCGACGCCGACGGGAGCACAAAAACGGTCTACCGCCGTTTCGTCTACAGTCGCTTCAGGTTCTTCGCTCGCGGGCCCTTGTCGGCCTGCACGATCTCGAACTCCACCTCCTGGCCCTCCTCGAGGTCCGGTCCGCCGACGTCCTCCATGTGGAAGAACACGTCCTCGTCGGACTCGTCTGTCGTGATGAAGCCGTAACCGCCCGTATCGTTGAAGAAGTCAACCGTACCGGTCGCCATTACACTATCCCTCTCGTCGTCATCGTAGTAAAAGGCTACGGCCCGCCCCCGACCGACCTCTGTCAAAAGACTCATACCTCCCGCAGAAAATCACACGCCTATGGTTCGGCGGCTGCGGCGAGCGGTGCGAGGTCTCTACGAGCGACTTCTCGAACGCGAACTCTCCGGCGTGCCGACACACGTCGCCGTCATCCAGGACGGCAACCGCCGGTACGCCGACCGGCGCGGACAGGGAAGCGCCGCGGGTCACCGCGCCGGGGCCAAGACGGCCGAGGCGATGCTCGACTGGTGTGCCGACCTCGGCATCGAGGAACTGACCCTCTACACCTTCTCGACGGAGAACTTCGACCGCCCGCCCGCCGAACGCGCCGAGCTGTTCGACCTCATCGAGGAGAAGCTCTACCAGTTCGCCGACGAGCCGAGGGTCCACGAGGAGCGGGTGCGCGTCCGCGCGATCGGACAGCTCCACCGCCTGCCGGAGCGCGTCCGCACCGCCGTCGACTACGCCGAGGCGCAGACCGAGGGCTACGACAGCCAGTACCTCAACGTCGCGCTCGGCTACGGTGGCCGCGCCGAACTGCTCGGCGCGGCCCGCGACATCGCCGCTGCCGTCGAGCGCGGTGACCTGTCGAGCGACGCGGTCGACGTCTCGACGATCGAGGAGCGACTCTCCGAACGGCCCGCCCGCGCCGTCGACCTCATCATCCGCACCGGCGGCGACGAGCGCACCAGCAACTTCCTCCCCTGGCACGCGAACGGCAACGAGGCCGCCGTCTTCTTCTGTGCGCCCTACTGGCCGGAGTTCTCGCGCGTCGACTTCCTCCGGGCGGTCCGCACCTACCAGTCGCGCCGCGAGTCCTGGCAGCGCACGCGCGCGGAGCGCGCCGTCGCCCTGCTCAAGGCCGTCGGCGCGGACGAACGCCAGCGACTGCTCGGCCGCCTGCGCAGCGAGAACGCCGACATCGACCTCTCCGACGAGCGCGTCGAGGAGGTCGAGATCGAACTGACCGCGGACTGAGCCGGCCTCTCGCCCTACCGCCGATCCAGGAACCGCTCCGCCCGCGCGTCCCCCTCCGCCATCAGGTCGCGGAGGAACGCCGGACTCCGGTCGAGTTTCGACGCCGTCGAGAGGCGTTCGTCGAGTTCGATCCACCGGATCTCGATCGGCTTGTACTCGCCGCGGAGCTTCGGCGGGTCGGCCCGGAGCCACTCGTTGACCTGCTCGATGAAGCCCACCTCCTGTTCGAGCGAGAGGTTCCCGGCGAGTTCGTTCCTGCGGTCGGCGATCTCCTCGAGCGAGGTCGGCTCGCCCCGCCGCTCCTTGGGGTTGATCCGGACGATCCAGATCTCGTCGGGCTTCTCCTCGGCGACGTCGGGGACGTCGAGGAACTCCCTGATCGGCGGGTTCTGCGAGAAGAGGCCGTCCCAGTGGAGGTCGCCGTCGTACACGTCCGGATCGAGGTGCGGGGCCGTCCGCTCGAGTCGCACCGCCTCGAACAGGGTCGGCACCGCGGCGGAGGCGAGCACCGCGTCGGCCGTGATCCCCTCGTTGACGACCGTCTTGAACTCGCCGTTGTTGACGTCGACCGTCCCGATCAGGAGCGTCGGGGACGCCGAGTCGACGAGCGCCGGGAGCCGATCGAAGCGGACGTGCGCCTCGAGCACGTCGCGGAGCCGATCCCGTCCGAGCGCCGCGGTCGGGACGTGGTAGGGGCTGAACTGCGGGATCGGGAGCCCGCTCTCGAGCGCGCGCGAGGTCCAGACGAGCAGCGCGTTCGCCGACCGCTCCGCGAGGCCGTCGGCGGCGAGGTCGTCCCAGATCGACTCGAGCAGGTCGACGGCCCGCCCCTCTCCGTCCGTCAGCAGGCCGTACCACGCCGCGAGCGCGCAGATCGCGCCGCCGGACGTCCCGCTCAGCCCGACGATCTCCACGTCCGAGGGCCGCTCGCGGAGGAGTCGCCGGAGCACGCCCGCCGTGAACGCGGTGTGGCTCCCGCCGCCCTGACACGCGATCGCGACCTTCGTCGGGTCGTCGTCGCTCATCGGTCGCGACCCTCACCCCCGTCCGCGATCGCTCACCCTCGCGAGGAGTTCCTCGCGGTTCGAGACGGCGTAGTACACGAGCCACGAGGCGAACAGGGCCAGCGGAAGGGAGGCGTACTGATCGAGGCTCGAGGTCACCACGAAGTAGAAGACGAGCGGAAACGTCAGCAGTGCGAGTAGCTGCGGGGCGATGCGGCCGAGGGGTACGTCGACGTGGGCGTTCATGGGTACCCTGTCACACTGGGAGGTTGTGTACTTTCTGCTCTTTCGTGTGTGGCGACATTACCTCGACCTCGACGCGCCGAGCGTCGGAGGTCCTTCGGCGTCGGCCACCACCTCGCTCGCGACGACGTTCGGACGCTTCGCTGGCGCTCAGCGTCCGAACCGCCGCTGTCGGTCCTGGTAGTCGCGCACCGCGCGGAGGAAGTCCCGCTTCCGGAAGTCCCGCCAGTTGACGTCGGTGAAGTAGAGTTCGGAGTAGACCGACTGCCAGATCATGAAGTCCGAGAGGCGCTCCGCGCCCGTCTTGATGACCAGGTCGGGCGCGGTCGGGAAGACGAGGGCGGCCTCGATGTGCTCCTCCGCGATCTCGCCGCTCGCGAGGTCGCCGCGCTCGACCGCCCGCGAGACGTCGCGCACGGCGTTCGCGAACTCCGCCTTCCCGCCGAGCCCGATGCTCACCTGGATGGGGGCGTCGGCGCGCTCGTCGTCGCCGGGACCGCGCACCGCCAGCGCCCGGGGCGCGTCGATGCGCTCGAGCGACCCCCGGAGCGTCGTCACGACGGCCTCGTCGAGCACCGAGACGTACACCATCACGCGCTCCGCGCCGTAGTCGAACGCCCACCCGAGGAACGACTCGAGCGTCCCGTAGGCCCCCGGCTCGAGCAGGTCGCGCTCGGTGATGACGAGCGCGATGGTGCGCGGCGAGTCGGCGTCGCTCCGCCGCGCGCGGGCGGCGAGGTACCGGTCGTAGAGTCCCACGCGCTCCCGTTTACGGTCGACCGACCTAAGCCTCACGGGACGGCCCCTTCGCCGGGCGATGACAGTCACCCCTTCCCGAGAGGATTAAGTGCGAGTCGGGGGAATCGGAGGGCGTGGTTCCTACCGTCCGGCGCGCGGGGGCGTTCGCGGTCGTCGGGACGCTCTCGCTCGTCGCGCCCGCGCTCGTTGGACGCGTCGACGCCCGGGTCGCGATGGTCGCGTCGACGCTCCCCTTCGTGCTCGTCGCGCTGTTCGCCCTCACGGCCGTCGACCAGGGCGGTCGTCTGTTCGAGCTGTTCGCCCGGCCGGGCGACTACGAGGAGGGCCGCCTCTACGGTCTCGCCGGGTTCTCGCTCGCCGGTGCCGGCCTCGCGCTGCTCTCGCTCCGCTTCGGCATGCCCGTCGCGGTGTACGTCGCGACCGTCCTCCTGCTGGTCGTCGGCGTGCTCGCCGAGGCGGGCGCGCGCGAGGCGACGGCGGACGCCTTCGTCGCCGTCGGCGCGTTCGCCGTCGGCGCGTTCGGGGCGGGCGTCCTCGGGCAACTCGCCGCCGCGGCGCTCGACGTCTCGACGGGGTTCGACCCGCCGACGGCGCTGTTCCTGGCCGCGACGGGCGCGCTCCTCGCGGCGCTGCTGCGGTCGATGCTCTTCGAGCGCGACGATCCGCTGGTGATGCTCACCGTCGGGCTGGTGCTGTGGCTGTTCGCCGACCTCTCGCTCGCGCTCGACCCGACGCAGGTCCTCGCGGGGCTCGCGATCACCGTCGTCCTGGGGTACGTCTCCTACGCGCTCAAGACCGCCTCGATCACGGGGATGCTCGCGGGCGTCTTCCTCGCCTTTCTCACGGTCATCCTCGGTAGCTACGGCTGGCTCGCGGTGCTCGTCTCCTTCTTCGGCATCGGCGGCCTCTCGACGAAGTTCCGCTACGAGGAGAAGCGCGAGCGCGGCCTCGCCGAGGGGGACGACGGCGCGCGCGGGAGCGGGAACGTCCTCGCGAACTCCGCCGTTGCGCTCGCGGCGGTCCTCGGGGCGGCGATGAGCCCGATGATCGGCCTCCCCGAGTACGTCTTCTTCTTCGCCTTCTCCGGGGCCGTCGCCGCCGCGATGGGCGACACGCTCTCCAGCGAGATCGGCGGCCTCTACGACGACCCGCGGCTCATCACCACCCTCGAACGCGTCCAACCGGGCACCGACGGGGGCGTCACCTGGCAGGGCGTGATCGCCGGCCTCGGGGGCGCGTGCATCGTCGCCGGGATCGCCGCCGTCTTCTTCGGTCTCGGTCCCCTCCCGACGCTCGTGATCGTCGCCGCCGGCTTCGTCGGCATGACCGTCGACAGCGTCCTCGGGGCGACCGTCGAGCGCAACGGTGGCGTCATCGACAACCAGGGCGTCAACTTCCTCGCGACGCTCGTCGGCGCGCTCGTCTCGGGCGGCCTCGCGGTCGCCGTCGGGCCCGTCGCCCTCTGACACGCTCGAACCATGACCGAACCCACCGTCCGCGAGGCGACGCCGGCCGATCGGTCCCGACTCCGCGCCGTCCAGCGCGCCTCGCTCGCCGAACCGCAACCGGAACTGCTCGACGCGGGCGTCGAGGGGGCCGCCGTCTGCCTCGTGGCGGAGGTGTCCGGATCCGAGCCCGCGGGGTACGCCCTCGTCGTCCCCGGCGAGCGGTGGTACCTCGCCGAGCTGGCGGTCGCGCCGGATCGCCGTCGGGAGGGGATCGGGACGCGCCTCCTCGACGCGGTCTGCGAGCGCGCGGGCGCGGCCGGGGCGGCGGTCACGCTCACCGCCCGCGTCGACGACGAGCGCGCGCGACGGTTCTACGAGTCGGCCGGCTTCGACGCCGAGCGGCGACTCCCCGACTTCTACGACGCCCCCGACGCCGACGGTCCCCGGGACGGGCTCCAGTTCGTCCGGCCGATCGGGGACGGGGAGCGGCGAGACGAGTGACGGACGCGACGGTGGCGCGACGGAGCGTGACGGCACGGGAGGCGGGCAGCAGGACTTTCTCCCCGGCGTGTGAACCGTGACGCATGGCCGTCAGGCCGCACAACGACCAGCACGAGGCCGTCGAGGAGCTTCCCCTCGTCTCGGAGGCCGCCACCGTCACCGACGTCACGGCGATGGACCGGGACCGGCGCGAGGCGGTCCTCGACGCCCTCGAACGCCTGCTCGACGTGCACAACTGCGACGAGTGGCTGGCGTCGGGGGAGTGGACGCGCGACCGGCCGGACTGGGCGCGCCTTCGAGCGGTGCTCGCCCCCGAGGAGGGAAGCGACCTCGAGCGTCGCCTCGACCGCCTCCGGGAGCGCTACGAGCGCCCGTATCCGATGCTCGTCTCGGTCCGCTTCCGGACGGACGACCCCTTCGACTACCGGCCCGGGCAGTACGTCACCCTCAGGTACCGGGACGTGTCGCGGCCGTACTCCATCGCGAGTTCGCCCAACGCGGACGAGACGGAGCTGTGCGTCCGGCGGGTCCCCGACGGGACGCTCACGCCCTGGCTCTGCGACGACCTGGAGCCGGGCGACAACCTCGCGATCCGCGGCCCGAACGGGGAGTTCCTCCTCGAGTCGCCCTCCGAGCGCGACCTCGTCTTTCTCGCCACCGGGACCGGCGTCGCGCCGTTCAAGAGCATGATCGACTACGTCTTCGAGGAGGGCTGGGACGAGCACGGCGGCGACCGGCGCGACGTGTGGCTCTTTCTCGGGGCCGCCTGGGAGGACGACCTTCCCTACCGCGACGCGTTCGCCGCGCTCGACGACGAGCGCGAGAACTTCCACTTCGTCCCGACGCTCTCCCGGGAGGGCTACCTCACCGACTGGGAGGGCGAGACCGACTACGTCCAGTACGCGCTGACGAAGTACCTCGACGCCGGGGCGGTCGCGGGGGACCTCCCGACCGACCTCGACGCGTACCTCGGCGTCGAACCGGTCGTCGGCGTCGACGCGCGCATCGACCCGGGGAGCGTGGAGGTCTACGCCTGCGGCGTCAGCGCGATGGCCTACGGACTGGTCGACGTCGCCGAGGCGGTCGGCGTCCCCGAGCGGCACGTCCACGCGGAGGGGTACGGCTAGTCACTCCGGCGGTTCGAACTGGTCGGCCGTCCGCACGCGAACCGCGGTCGGTTGCTTCACGAACTGCGCCGCGCCGCGGGCGACCACCTGGTCGACGCCCCGCTGGGCGCAGACGTCGAGGACGCGCTGGGTCAACTCGTCGTCGAGGACGACGGCGGCGGGGACCGTCTCCGCGTCCTTCACGCGGTCGAACGCCTCCGCCGCGGGCGCTTCCTCGAGCGTCTCGAACTCGGCGGTGAGCAGGCGGACCGCGCCCGTCTCGCCCCCGACGACCGCCGCGACGTGACCGCGGAGCGTCTCCGGTTCCTCCGCTCGATCCTGCTCGTCCGGCTCCTCCGACGGTTCCCGTTTCTCGGGCGACGCCTCCGACTCCGTCGACGCTTCCGACTCCGTCGACGACGCTTCCCGTCCTTCGTCGGCCTCCGCGTCAGTCGCGACCGTTCCGCCCACAGCCCGGTCGGTTCCGCGCGAGGAGTCGGGCGGGGAGTCGGGCGTCGCGGGGCGGTCCGCCTCGATTCCGCCGTCGTCCGGTTCGTCGGTCGCGGGGGCGGGCGTCGCCTCCGGCGGTGCGGGGCGGGCGCTCCCGTCGGTCGCGGCGATGGCCTCGCGCGGCGTGCTGGCGTCCTTGACGGAGTCGTAGGGGACCTTCTCGCGGAGCGCGCGCATCACCTCGCTCCGGTCCAGGTCCTCGACGCTCTGGCCGGCGGGCGCGATGGCGACGTAGTCCACGTCGCCGACCTGGGCGAGTTCCTTCAGGATGAGGTCGCCCCCGCGGTCCCCGTCGAGGAAGGCGGTGACGGTGCGGTTCTCGGTCAGCGCGGCGACCGCCTCGGGGACGTTCGTCCCCTCGACGGCGACGGCGTTCTTGATGCCGTAGCGGAGCAGGGTCAGGACGTCGGCGCGCCCCTCGACGACGATGATCGCGTCGCTGTCGCCCACGCGGGGACCGGCCGGCAGTCCCTCGTAGGCGGTGATGTCCTCGACGCGGATCGATCGGCGGACCTCCTCGACGAGTTCCTCGCTGGTGAGCATCGAGCCGTCGAAGGCCTCCCCGAGCAGTTCCTTGGCGCGGTCGACGATGGTCCGGCGTTTCGCGGCGCGGACGTCCTCGATGCGTTCGACCTCGAGGGAGGCGCGGCACGGACCGACGCGTTCGATGGTCTCCAGCGAGGCGGCGAGGATGGCCGTCTCGACCTGGTCGAGTCCGCTCGCGATGGTGACGGTGCCGAACGACTGTCCGTTTCGTGAGTCGACCTCGACGTCGATCCGGCCGACCTTCGAGGCGTCCTGCAGGTCGCGGAGGTCGAGGTCGTCGCCGAGGAGGCCCTCGGTCTGGCCGAAGATGGCCCCGACGACGTCACTGCGCTCGACCACCCCGTCCGCAGTGATGTTCGTGTGGATGAGGTATTTCGCGGTGTCGTGCATGGCGTGATGGTGTGATGGATGTGATCGTGACGGCGCGACCGGTGGCCGCGCCCGAGCGGGGGGTGCCCGCTCGATTGCCCATGCGCGCAGGCATGGTATAGATATAAATTGTCGCTGATACCCGTATAAAGGATGCGACACCGTCCACCCGCGGTCGTCGCCACCGTCGGCAGACCGTCGATGCCCGCTCCGCCCCGCGACACGTATCGAATAACGCACACATATTCGCCGGTAGATGGCCTATACCAAACTACCGGGCGGGTGATCGGACCGTCGTGGGACGCTGTCGAGGTACGTGAGGTCTGGTATCACCTCACCGGACAGCGCACGACGAAGCCACGAGACCGACGGATCACCCCGTCGCCTCGCTTCGCGCGACCTGTCATGGGGCTCGCGTCGTGTACCGCCCACCGTTTCCCCCTTCGGGGGTTTTCCGGCGCTCGACCCATCAACCGTCGCCGTAGCGTCGGCCGTGGATCGTCGGTGAGTAGATCGTCGCGACGACTTCGCGAGGACGTTTTCGAGCAGCGCCGGACGACCCCAACCTTTCGGACGGACGCGCTGACCGCGAGCGGGCGGTAGGCAGTCGTCAGTTCGTGGCTCCGTCGGCGATCCGATCGACGGGCTCCGGTTCGATGCGCGAGAGGCGCATCGCGTTGCCCGTGACGCCCACGGTCATCCCCGCGTCGCCCAGGAGGACGGCGGCCCAGATGGGGACGAGGCCGAACGGAACGCCGAGTGCGAGGGCGGCCTTCGCGCCGAGGCTGAGCCAGACGTTCTGCCGGATGACCCGAGTGGCGGTGTGCGAGAGGCGGTAGAGGTAGGGGAGCTTGGCGAGGTCGTCGCCCATGAGGGCAATGTCGGCGGTGTCGAGGGCGGTGTCGGTACCGGCCGCGCCCATGGCGATGCCGACGGTGGCGGTGGCGAGCGCCGGCGCGTCGTTGATGCCGTCGCCCACCATCGCCACGCCGTCGAACTGCTCGGTCAGCTCCTCGATTGCGTCGACCTTCTGGTCGGGGAGGAGGCCGGCGCGGACGTCGTCGACGCCGACGCGGTCGGCGATCGCGCGGGCGGTTCGTTCGTTGTCGCCCGTCAGCATCACCGTCCGCGAGACGCCCAGTTCCTTCAGGCGTGCGACGGTCCGGCGCGCCTCCGGACGCACCTCGTCCGCCACCGCGACGACGCCCTCGAGTTCGTCCTCGGTCCCGACGAGGACCACGGTCTTGCCCTCGGCCTGGAGCGCCGGAACCGTGTCCTCGAGCAGATCGAGGCAGTCGTTCCGCTCGCAGAGGCGCGTGGCGGTGCGCGTGACGACCCCGCCGTCGGTAGTGGCGTGGACGTGCGAGAGGTCGAAACCCAACTCCTCGAACAGCCCCGGTTTGCCGGCGTAGTGGGTGGTCCCGTCGAGGTCGGCGCGGACGCCCCGGCCCGTCAGGCTCTCGAACTCGCTCACGTCGCGCGATCCGACGCCCTCGGCGCGCGCGACGATGGCCTGGGCGACGGGGTGCTCGCTGCGCGCTTCCAGGCCGCGCGCGCACCGGAGGACGTCCTCCGCTGTGTTGCCGTTGAGGGGGACGACGTCGGTGACGGCGAGGTCGCCGGTGGTGAGGGTGCCGGTCTTGTCGAAGGCGACGACGTCGATCGCCCCCATCGCCTCCAGGTACGATCCTCCCTTGATGAGCACGCCGTTGTTCGCCGCGCTGGTGATCCCCGAGACCACCGACACCGGCGTCGAGATGACGAACGCGCACGGACAGGCGAGCACCAGGAGCGTGAGGCCGTAGACGAGGTACGTCACCCAGGACGCGCCGAGCGCGAGGGGCGGGACGACCGCGACGAGGACCGCGAACAGCACCACGGTCGGCGTGTACCAGTTCGCGAAGCGGTCGACGAACTGCTCGCGCTCGGTCCGGTCGGCCTGCGCGTCCTCGACGAGTCGGACGATGTGCGCGAGGGTGGTGTCGTCGGCCGCCGCGGTGGTCCGCACCTCCAGGTACCCTTCCTGGTTGATCGTGCCGGCGTAGACCTCGTCACCGACCGCCTTGTCCACCGGGACCGACTCACCCGTGATCGGCGACTGGTTCACCGCGCTCGACCCCTCGATCACCTCCCCGTCGAGGGGGATCTGCTCGCCGGGGCGCACTAACACCGTCTCGCCGACGGCGACTTCCTCGACGGGAACGGTGACCTCCTGGCCGTCGGCGGCTTCGCCGTCTGCTCGGGACGTCTCCGACGTGCCGGTGTCGCGCCGGACGGTCGCCTCCGCCGGCGACAGGTCCATCAGCTCGCGCAGCGAGTTCCGCGCCCGGTCCATCGAGTAGCGCTCCAGGAGTTCGGCGACGCTGAACAGGAACGCGAGCGTCGCGGCCTCGAAGTACAGCGCCTCCCCGAAGGCGACGCTGGCGACGAGCGCGCCGAGGATGGCGACGCTCATCAGGAGGTCGATGTCGAGGCTCCGGGTGCGCGCCGAGTAGTAGCCGTTGCGGACGATCTCCTGACCGCCGGCGGCGACCGCGAGCAGGAACAGCACGTCCGCGACGTGGAGGGTGCTCCCGAGGACGGTCGCGACCGCGACGTCCGCTCCCGGCAGGAGGAACTCGAAGAGCAACCCGAACGCGACGAACGCGCCGCTGAGCCACGTCTTGATCGCCCGCGGGCTACGCCAGACGCTCTCCGAGTCGCCAGCGTCGTCGTCGCCTTCTCTCCCCGCGACCTCGTAGCCCGCGCCCTCGATCGCGGCGGCGAGGCGGTCGGTCGAGACGCGCTCGGGATCGTAGGTGACGACGACGGTCCCCGTCGCGGGCCGGGGGTCAGAGGCCTCGACGCCCTCGACGCGCTCGAGCGCCTTCTCGACCGCTCCCGCGCACGACGGGCAGTCCATCCCCGGCACCGAGAACCGGACCGTGGCCGCCTCGGCGTCCGGTTCGACGCGATAGCCCGCGCTCTCGACGCGCTCTCCGATGGCGGCCGCGTCCGTCACCGCGGGGTCGTACTCGACGACGAGCGTGCCCGTCGCCGGGCGCGGGTCGAGGTCGCGGACCCCGTCGAGTCGCTCGACGCTCCCCGTCACCTTCCCGGCGCACGACGGACAGTCCATCTCCGGCACCGAAAGCCGAACGACGCGGCCGTCGGACCGCTCGGGCGTCCGGTTCGAATCCGCAGGTGTGCGCTCTCGATCCGCCTTATCGCTCATTAGCCGTGTGTAGTCGACGCCCGAGTATTAACCTAGCTGTTATAAATGGCCGATGTAAGCTGAATCATTGCTAATCTTCGGCGAATAAGTTAACAACCCTGTCGGGCAGGTCGTCGCGGTGGTGAACCTCGGGACGGTGGCCGTCGCGGACCTCGGGAGTCAGCGCCCCGTCACCGGCGTCGATCGCGCGGACGGCGTCGTCCACCTCCGACCCGAACGGCGAGTACCGAACGGCGCGCGGACCTACTGAACGAAGTACCGCTGTATCGGGGGGTTCGAAGATAATTCTTCTTCAAATTCTGCTATCGTTGGTGAACAGCAACATTTACGTCCCTCTGTCGACAACCGGTGCCACCGATGACCAAGCAGCGAGCGGTGATACTCTGGGCGGTGGTACTGACGACGCTCGTCGCCCTCGGCGTGCCGTGGTTCCTCTGGCGCGACAGCGCCGTCGCGTTCGGCCTGCCGGTGTGGCTCTGGTGGCACGTCGGCTGGATGGTGCTCGCGGCGGTCGTCTTCCGGACGTTCGCCCGTCGAGCGTGGGGCGTCGGCGTCGAGACCGATCGACCGGGGGGTGATCGCGCGTGATCGCGCGACTCCACCTGCAACTCGCAATCGTAGGGGCGTACCTCGGGATCGCGCTCGCCGTCGGCGTCGTCGCGTACCGCCTCACCGAGGACACCGCGGAGGACTACTACCTCGCCAGCCGGACGCTCGGGACGGTCGTGCTGCTGTTCACGACGTTCGCGACGCTCCTCTCGGCGTTCACCTTCTTCGCCGGGCCGAACATCGCCTACTCGATCGGCCCCGAGTGGATCCTCGTCATGGGCGTGATGGACGGCCTCCTGTTCGCCGTCCTCTGGTACGTCGTCGGCTACAAGCAGTGGCTCGTCGGACGCACGCGGGGGTACGTCACGCTCGGGGAGATGCTCGGCGATCGCTTCGGCTCGAAGCCCCTCCGCGGCCTCGTGGCCGGCATCAGCCTCTTCTGGCTGTTCCCCTACGTGATGCTCCAGCAGCGCGGCGCGGGCATCGCCCTCGAAGCGCTCACGGACGGCGCGGTGCCGTACTGGGCCGGCGCGCTGGTCATCACGCTGTTCATGATCCTCTACGTCGCCATCTCGGGGATGCGCGGGGTCGCCTGGACCGACACGCTCCAGGGCGCGTTCATGCTCTCGGTCGTGTGGCTCGCCGTCCTCTGGGTGCTCGCCGAGGTGGGCGGACCGGGCGTCGCCACCGCCCGCATGGGCGAGGCTGCCCCCGAATTCCTCGCCCTCGGCGGGGGCGCGTACACGCCGCAGTACGTCGTCTCGACGGCGGTGAGCATCGCCTTCGGCGTCACGATGTTCCCCCAGATCAACCAGCGCTTCTTCGCGGCGGGGTCGAAGGAGACGCTGCAGCGCACCTTCAGCCTGTGGCCCGTCCTCGTCCTCCTGCTGTTCGTCCCCGCGTTCATGCTCGGCGCGTGGGCGAGGGGCCTCGGCGTGCAGGTGCCCGAGGGGAGCAACGTCCTCCCGATCCTCCTCGGGGAGTACACCGCCCCGTGGTTCGCGGCCGTCGTCATCGCGGGCGCGCTCGCCGCGATGATGTCCTCCTCCGATTCGATGCTCCTCTCGGGGTCGTCGTACCTCACGCGGGACCTCTACCGACCGCTCGTCGGCGCGTCCGACCGCGAGGCGCTGGTCGCCCGCCTCGGCGTCGTGGCCTTCGCGCTCGGCGCGTTCGTCCTCAGCCTACACACCAACGCGACGCTCCTGCAGATCGGCGACACGGCCTTCGGCGGGTTCGCCCAGCTCGCGTTGCCCGTCGTCGTCGCGCTCTACTGGACGCGCACCACGCGCGCCGGCATCACCGCCGGTATCGTCGGCAGCCAGGCGTTCTACCTGGCGAGCGTCTTCCTCGCGCAGGTGCCCGGGAGCTACGCGGGCTGGAGCGGGTCGATCGTCGGCATGGGGCTCGGCCTCCTGCTCACCCTGGGCGTCTCGCTCGTGACGACGCCCGCCGAGACGGAGCGGCGCGCCGTCTACTTCGAGGGGCTGCGAGCGGACTGATCGAGCGAACCTTCTTATCCGAGAACGGGACCAGCGTCCCCGTGACCTGACCCCGGCCGCGGGCGGTCAGCGGGAGCGCGGCGCGCCCGCCCGCGGCGTCGTCGGGCCGGTGAGTCCGCCGACCGGCCGAGCGCGCCGCCTGTTCGCCCCCCGCCCCCGCCCCTGTCTCCCCCTTCCCCCCGCCACCCACGCTTATCGGGGTCGCGGCCGTACCCCCGCCCATGGCAGACCTGCTGAGCGACGAGGAGATCCAGGAGCGCGCGCCGGACGACTGGGAACGCGAGGGCGACGAACTCGTCCGCACGTTCGAGTTCGACGCCTACCTCGCGGGGGTCGGCTTCGCCGCCGGCATCGCGGGCCTCGCCGAGGAGGCGTTCCACCACCCCGAGATCACCATCGGGTGGCGGGAGGTCGAGGTCCGCCTCACGAGCCACGAGGAGGGCGGCATCACCGGAAAGGACGTCGACCTCGCGGCCCGGTTCGACGACCTCGCCTAGCCGTGCTTGACGCCGCGTACGTCTTCCGGGTGCGGTTCCGCCTCGACCCGCGGGCCGAGAACGTCGCGCTCGCCCCGCGGACGTTCGAGACGACGATGGAGCGCGCCGCCGATCCACCCGGAGAGGAGGGCTGGCTCTTCTTCCGGGACAACCTCTGGCGCGGCGAGGCGAACGACCCCGCGCACCTCCGCGAACTCGCCGAGGAGGCGCTCGGCGTCCCGGTCGAGTCGATCGAGTTCCGCGAACTGCGGACCGGCGCGGAGCACCTCGCGGCGTTGAAGGAGGCCATCGCCGAGGAACTCCCCCGCGGAACGTTCGGTAACGCCGACACGCCACAGGCGGTGATCAGGAACTACCTCGGGAGTTCCGTCCACGTGCGTCCGGAAGGCTCATAGCGTTCGATACCGTAGGTGACGGCCCTCAATGTCGGCCACTTCGTACGACTTCTGGCTGCTCGACCTCGACGGGACGCTCATCGACGTCGAGCGCGGCTACCTCCACGAGGTGATGCGCGAGGTCGGCGACCGGGTCGGCTACGGCTTCTCGGAGGCAGAGGCCGAGGCGATCTGGTACGGCCTCGGCGGCACGCGCAGCGAGTTCCTTGCGGCGCTCGGTCTCGACCCGACGAGCTTCTGGACGGTCTTCCACGAGGTCGAGGATCCGATCGCTCGCGCCGAGCACTCCTACCTCTACGACGACGCCGCCTTCGTCGGCGAACTCGCCCGACCGACCGGCCTCGTCACCCACTCCCAGCAGTGGCTCACGGACGCGGCGCTCTCCCACCTCGGGATCGCAGACTGGTTCGACGCCGTCGTCTGCTGCACGGACGAACTCGGCTGGAAGCCGGATCCAGCGCCCGTCAGGACGGCGATGGCGGGACTCGGCGTCGACGCCGCCGACGGCCAGCGCGGCGTCCTCGTCGGCGACGGCCCGCAGGACGTCGGCGCGGCGTGGAACGCGGGGCTCGACGGGATCCACGTCGAGCGCCACGGCCACGACCGCCGCGGACTGTGCGTCCTCGGGGACCGCCGGGTGACGCGACTGGACGAACTGATCGACGAGCCCCCCGCGAGCGACTGAAGCGCGCGGGCGCTCGCCGGCTCAGCCGTCGTAACCGGGGAGGTCGTCGAACGCGTCGCCGTCGTCGATGGCGGCGGCGAGCGCCCGCACCGCCGGCTTCCCCGCGCGATCCGGGGTCGAGAACGCGCGGACCGTCTCCGTCCCGACCGGGACGAAGTCCACGTCGAGCCGCGCCGACGTCGCCCGCAGGCCGAGGCCGACGTCGGCGTCCCCCGCGAGGACCTTCCGCGCCGGGCTCTCGTGGGCGCGGACGCCCGCCTCGAACCCGTCGATAGCGTCGACGACGTCGTGTCGGCTCGCGCCGCGCTCCTCGGCGAGGTCGGCCAGCGCCTCCGTCAGACTCGTCCGCAGGCCGGACGCCGACGTGCGGTTGATAAAGCGCAGGTCCTGGTCGACGAGGTCGGCGAGACCGGTCACGCCGTCGGGGTTCCCGGCCGGGACGACGAGCCCCCACTCGCGGGTCCACGACCCGAGTTCGGCCGTCTCGAAGCCGGGCGCACCGCCGACGGTCGTCACCGCCACGTCGGGGACGCCGTTGCGCAGGCGGCGCAACCCCTCGCGGCTCCCGAACGCGATGAACCGGGGTCGGTCGATCCGATCGAGCATGCGCGAGAGGGCGGGATCGTCCTCGCCGACGGCGAAGAGCGCGGGGACGCGCACGTCCGGCGAGAACAGGCGCACCTCGACGCGCTCGCCGGCGTCGAGGTAGCCCGTGTCGGGGTGCATCTCGACGATGCCGTCGGCCTCCACGAGGCTCGTCGTCGCGCCGCTCCCCTTGTCGACCGGGTAGACGAGCGTCTCGCCCGCGCCGTCGCCTCCGTCGTCCCCGGCGGTTTCACCGCCCCCGTCTCGGGCCGACACGGTCGGCCCGCTCTCGACCAGCCCGACGGGCATCAGCCGCAGCCGTCCCTCGGCGTAGCGCTCCCGGGTCGCCATCCGCCCCTCGACGGTCGCCGCCGCCGGTTCGGGGACGCCCGCCGCGCGCCGGATCGCGGGCGCGACGAACGTCGAGAAGATGGTGAGCGCGGAGACGGGGTAGCCGGGGAGGCCGACGTACGCCGACCGTTCGAGGCGGCCGACGAGCATCGGCTTGCCCGGCTTGACGGCGACGCCGTGGAGCAGGAGTTCGCCCTGCTCCTCTACCACTCGGTAGATGACGTCCACGGCGCTCGCGCTCGTCGACCCGGAGGAGAGTACGAGGTCGCACTCCTCGGCGGCCCGCACGAGCAACCGCTCCATCTGGTCGTAGTCGTCGCCGGCGTGCGGGTAGAGGACGGCCTCCCCGCCGGCCTCCTCGACGCCGGTGGCGATCGTGTAGCTGTTGACGTCGTAGATCTCGCCGGCGGCGCTGGAGAGCGGTTCCCCCGGGCGCACGAGTTCGTCGCCGGTCGAGACGATCCCCACCCGGGGCCGCGCGCGGACGGGCACCTCCTCGACGCCGAGCGCCGACAGGAGGCCGATCTCGCGCGGGGTGAGCCGCGTCCCGGGGCCGAGCGCCCGCTCGCCCGCCGCCACGTCCGCCCCGGCGAACATGACGCGGTCGCCCGGCGCGACGCCGGTGCGGATCTCGATCGCCCCGTCGCGCTCGCTCGTCCGCTCGACCATCACGACCGCGTCGGCACCGTCGGGCAGGACCGCGCCGGTCGAGATCTCGGCGCACTCGCCCTCGCCGACGACCACGTCGGGCTCGGTACCGGCGTGGACGACGCCGACGAGGTCGAGGACTGCGGGGTCGGCCTCGTCCGCGCCGAAGGTGTCGCGCGCGCGGACCGCGTAGCCGTCGACGGTGGCGCGGTCGAACCCCGGCACGTCCAGTTCGGCGTCCACCCGCTCGGCGAGGACGCGCCCGCGTGCGTCCCGGAGGGGGACCTCCTCCGCGCCGGCCGCGAGATCGAGCGACGCGATGGCCTCGTGTGCCTCCTCCGGCGGTGCGAGGTCGCGGAACTCCTTTCTCATGGCTGGTACTCCCAGTCCTCGACGGATACCGTTTCCCCCTCGGGGACCCCCTCGCGCGACTCGGGGACGACCACCCAGCCGTCCGCCAGCGCGACCGACGAGAGGACGCCCGACCCGCTCGCGCGCGTGGGGGTCGCCTCCAGCCCGTCCCCGGTCTCCTCCGTCCGCACCCGGACGAAGGTCCGGACGCCGGGCTCGCTCCGGATCTTGCGCGTCAGACGCGCCTCGCGGGTCGGGAGGGGCGACTCGGGGAGGTGTCCGACGTACTTCAGGAGCGGGCGGAGGAACTGCACGGCGTTGACGATGCAGGCGACGGGGTAGCCCGGCAGCATGACGATCGGCGTGTCGTGAACGACCCCGAGCGCGCAGGGGTGGCCGGGCTTCAGCGCGACGCCGTGGACCAGCACCTCCCCGAGGTCGTCCACCACGTCGGGGATGAGATCGCGCGCGCCGACGGAGGAACCGCCGGTGGTCACGATCACGTCCCTCGTGAGGTCGCGCTGGATGGCCGCCCGGAGCGCCTCGGGGTCGTCGGTGACGACCTCGCGGTAGGTCGCCCGGCCGCCCCACGCCTCGACGTACCGCGAGACGGTGAGACCGTTCGTCTCGACCACCTCCCCGGGGGCGGGATCGCGCTGGACGAGTTCCTCGCCCGTCGGGATCACCCCCACGGTGGGCCGGTCGTACACCTCGACCTCGCGGACGCCCGTCGACTTCAGCAGGCCGAGATCGGAGGGTCGGAGCCGGTGGCCCGCCTCGTAGAGCCGTTGCCCGGTCGCCACGTCCTCGCCAACGGGGCCGACGTTCTCGCCCTCCGCGAGGGCGTCGAACACCTCGACCTCGCCGCCGTCTCGGTCGGTGGCGTCGCCGCCCTCCCCTTCCGCCCCGCTTCCCGGGACGCGCTCGGTGCGCTCGACCATCACCACCGCGTCCGCGCCCGGCGGGAGGGCGCTGCCCGTGTGGACGCGGGCGGCCTCGCCGGGGCCCACCTCGTCTCCCGCCTCGTGGAGGACGGCGGGCGAGCGGTCGCTCGCGCCGAAGGTGTCCGACGCGCGGACGGCGTACCCGTCCATCGCCGCGCGGGCGTAGTGGGGGACGTCCCGTTCGGCGTCGACCGGCGCGGCCAGCGCCCGGCCGGTCGATCCCAGGAGCGAAACGCGATCGGTGCGGTCGTGGGGCGTCGCCGCGGCGAGCAGTCGCTCGCGCGCCGCCGCCACCCGGGTCACCGACTTGAACCCGGACTCGCTTACGTCCGTCATACGCTCACGTTCGTCCCCCGCGGTAAAAGCGTCGGCTATCGTCGCGTCCACGGGAGGTGCGCCGGTCGCCTCCCGTCGACCGTGACCGGGGGGTTTTTCGCTCTCGCGTGAGTATCTTCGGGCATGTCTGCCCTGCGAGACGCGTTGCGGGACCTCCCGGACGCGGTGTTCGCGGACCTGCTCGAGTCCGAGGACGCCTACCTCGTCGTCGTCGACCTCCCCGGCGCGACCGCCGACACCGTCGACGCGCGCGTCGACGACGGGAAGCTACGGCTCGAGGTCCAGCGCGAGAAGGACCTCCCCGACGAGTTCCGCTACCTGCGCGAGAACCGCTCGCTCTTTCTCGACGCGGAACTGCGCCTCCCGCCCGACGCGACCGGGAAGGGTGCCGAGGCCACCATGCGGCGCGGGGTGCTCGAACTCACGCTGCCGAAGACGTCGACCGCGCCGGACGAGCGGATCCCGGTAACCGATGCGTAGGGTGACGTGACGGTCCGCGCCTACCGGCGATTCTTCGTCGTCGCGTGGCAGTTCCTGCCCATCCTCCTCGCGTACGCCAGGGACCGCCGGCGCTTCCTGGTGTTCGGTTCCCCCCGACAGGTCTCGCCGGAGACGCGCCGCCGTCGCGCGCGAGCGCTGCTCGCGTCCATGCTCACGCTCGGCCCGACGTTCATCAAGCTCGGCCAGTTGCTCTCCACGCGGCCGGACATCCTCCCGCCGGAGTACGTAGAGGAGTTCGCCACCCTCCAGGACGAGGTCCCGCCCGCGCCGTGGCCCGAGGCGCGGCGGGTGATCGAGGAGGAACTCGGCCCTCCGGAGGAGGTCTTCGAGGACTTCGACACCGACGCGATCAGCGGCGCGAGCCTCGGGCAGGTGTACGTGGCGCGCTGCGAGGGCGAGCGCGTCGCGGTGAAGGTCAGGCGGCCGAACATCGAGTCGCTCGTCGAGGCCGACCTCCGCGTCATCAAGTTCTCGCTCCCCCTCCTGATGCGGTTCGTCGGCGAGGCGCAGTCGTTCTCGCTGGAGACGCTCGCCGACGAGTTCGGCGTCGTGATCCGCGAGGAGATGGACTACGCCCGCGAGGCGCGGATGCTCGAGGAGATCCGCGCGAACTTCACCGACAACCCGACGATCCGCATCCCGAGGGTGATCGAGAAGCGGTCGACCGACCGCGTGCTCACGATGGAGTACCTCGGCGGGACGAAGATCTCCGAGGTCGACGACCTCGACGCGCTCGGGGTGGACCGGACGGGCCTCGCGGAGAACCTCCAGCGGGTCTATCTCCAGATGATCGTCGAGGACGGCGTCTTCCACGCCGACCCCCACCCCGGCAACCTCGCGGTGCAGGACGACGGTACGCTCGTCTTCTACGACTTCGGGATGAGCGGGCGCGTCCCGCCGTACATCCAGGACAAGATCGTCGAGTTCTACGTCGGCATCGCCAACCAGGACATCGACGCCATCCTCGACGCGCTCATCGAGATGGGGACGCTCTCGCCCGAGGCGGACCGCGACACGATGGGGAGCGTGATGGAACTGGCTATCGCGGACGTGCGCGGCGAGCAGATCGAGCAGTACCGCGTCCAGCAGATCGTCAACCAGGTCGAGGACACCATCTACGAGTTTCCGCTTCGGCTCCCGCCGAACCTCGCGCTCGTGCTGCGCGTCGCCACGGTGGTCGAGGGGGTGTGCGTCACCCTCGACCCGCGGTTCGACTTCATCGAGGTGGCGACGAGCTACCTCCGCGAGCGGGGCTACCTCGAAGCGGGGGTCCAGCAGTTCCTCGAGGACCGGGTCGAGGAGGTCAACCGGGCCACCCAGTCGATCGTTCGCGTGCCCCCGAAACTGGAGCGGACGCTCGACCGACTCGAGCGAAACGACGTCGCCGTCCGCGCCCGGATCGAGGACTCGAACCAGGTCGTCGATCGGCTGGCGAGGCGCGTCGTCCTCGGGCTCCTCCTCGCGGCGCTCACCCTCTCGACGGCGCTCACCTACTCCCTCGGGGCGTACGAGGGTGCCGCGGTCGGCGGCGCGCTCGCGCTCCTCACCGCCTTCCTCCTCTACCGATCGTTCCGGACGCCGAAGGGGATCCGCGCGCAACCGCAGTTCACCCGGCAGAACCTCCGTCAGCGCGGGGCGAGCGGGCTCGACGGGACGAGCGCGGGGGCCGCCAGTTCCGCCGCCGATTCCGCCGGCGGAACCGACCGAACGGACGGTTCCGGGGAGACGAGCGCGCCGGTCGGAGCGGATCGGTCCGGGGACGAGGGCCGAGTCTAAACCACGTACAGCCATTAGGTCCCTCGCCGAACCCCGCGAACATGGACATCGAGCCGTTCGCGCTGGAGCGGTGGTTCGCGCGCGTCGAACACGAGGCGGACGTCATGCTCGCGGAGAGCGGCGTCCGGAGCCTCCCCGCCTCGCGGTTCGACACCGATCCGGGCGAACTGGGCTACGTGATCCCGACGAACGGCGACCCCGCGTTCCGCGCCGACGTGGCCGCCGAGTACGGCCGCGAGGCGGACGACGTGCTGTTCACCTGCGGCGCGCAAGAGGCGAACCTGCTCGCCTTCCTCTCGCTGCTGAACGAGGGCGAGCACGCCGTCGTCGTCACGCCGACCTACCAGTCGCTGCGCTCGCTCCCCGACGCGGTGGGCGAGGTGACGACGGTCGACCTCGAACCGCCCGCCTGGGACCTCGACCTCGACGCCGTGGCGGACGCGATCCGTCCGGAGACGACACTCCTCGTGTGCAACAACCCGAACAACCCGACCGGCCGCTACCTCTCTGCGGGGACGATCCGGGCGCTCTACGACCTCGCGGCCGACGCCGGCGCGTACCTCCTCTGCGACGAGGTGTACCGGCCGCTGGCCGACGACCCCCTCCCGCCGGTCGCGAGCATGGGCGAGCGCGGCGTCAGCACGACGAGCGTCACGAAGGCCTACGGGCTGGCGGGGCTGCGCTTCGGCTGGCTCTGCGGGCCGCCCGAGGTGGTGAGCGCGGCCTGGAACTGGAAGGACTACACGACCATCTCGCCGTCCGCGATCGGTCAGCACGTCGCCCGGCAGGCGTTCGACGCGAGGGACGAACTCCTCGCGGAGAACCGCGAACTCGCCCGCGAGCACCGCGAACTGACCCGCGCGTTCGTCGAACGCCACGGCCTCGACTGGCACGACCCGGTTGGCGTTAACGGCTTCGTCACCGTCCCCGACGGGTTCGCCACGGGCCGGTCGTTCTGCGAGCGCGTCGTCCGCGAGGAGTCAGTCGTGCTCGCGCCGGGGGACGCCTTCGGCCAACCCGACTACTTCCGGATCGGGTTCGGCCTCCCGACCGACGAACTGGAGGAGGGACTCGCCAGGCTCGACGACTTTCTGGAGAGACACGCGTAGCGTCCTCTACGATTCGCGTTTATCGATTCTCGTCGATCCACCGGCACCAGGCGCGAAAGTCGTTTGCACCGCACTGCTCGGCGATGGAGTGGAGCGTCCCGATCCTGATTTCGTCGTGCAACGGGACGTCGACGTGCCGGACTTCCCCGGTTTCGGGGTGCTCGTACCGGAGACGGACGTGGCTTCCGCGGTGTGATTTCGGAACGTATCCGAACGTCGTGAGCACGGAGGTGACGTCCTCTCCGGAGAACGTGGTTCGAACCGTCCCCTACCGCATGAACTCCGGAGGCTCTCGGTCGTCGGTCTGATCGACCGGAGCGGACACGACTACCGGCGCGTATCCGCGAGAGAAGCGAGACGGTTCGCCGGGTGCTCACTCCGTCCGCGCCGGCGGCGTTCGTCCGGGGGCCGGTGGAACGGCGGTGCGCGTCTCAGCGGGGCGTACCCGACGAAGAAAGACCTGGATTCGCACCGTTTATACTGCCAGCCCGGATAGCCGCATCCATGGCGAAACAGCAGACCGAGGTTCGCGACCTGCAGGAGGGCAGCTACGTCATGATCGAGGACACGCCCTGCGTCATCAACGCCTACAGCACGGCCAAGCCCGGCAAGCACGGGAGCGCGAAGGCCCGCGTCGAGGGCAAGGGCGTCTTCGACAGCAAGAAGCGCAACTTCACCCAGCCCGTCGACGCCAAGGTGTGGGTGCCCATCATCGATCGCAAGCAGGGGCAGGTGATCAACGTCGACGGGAACGACATGCAGGTGATGGACCTCGAGACCTACGAGACGATCACGATGCGCGTCCCCGACGGCGTCGACCCGTCCTCGAACGACGAGATCGAGTACCTGGAGTACGAAGGCCAGCGCAAGATCGTATAGATGTTCCCCGGGGCGCTCGCCGATCGTGACGACGCCGACTACGTCCTCCTCGGTGCGCCCCTCGACGTCTCCACGTCGTTTCAACCCGGGACCCGGTTCGGTCCCGACCGCGTGCGGACCTTCTCCCGCACGTTCGACGACTTCGACCACCTGACAGCGGCGCACTTCACCGAACTGGGGGTCCACGACGCGGGCGACCTCCACGCCTGGGACGACGCCGCCGAGTACCTCGACTTCCTCGGGGGGACGCTCGCCGACGTGCGCGACGACGGCGCGCTCCCCCTCCTGCTCGGCGGCGAGCACACCGTCTCGATCGCGGGCGTCCGCGCCTGCGCCCCCGCGACGGTCGTCGTCCTCGACGCCCACCTGGACCTGCGCCGCGAGTACGACGGCAACCCGCTCAGCCACTCGACGGTCGTCCGCCACGCGCTCGACGTCGCGGAGCGCGCCGTGATCGTCGGCGCGCGGACCGGCAGCGAGGCCGAGTGGGAGCGCGCCGCGGCGGACGACGTGACGGTCGTCCCCCCGGAGGAGGCTGGCGAGTGGGCCCCGGACGTCGAGGGGCCGGTCTACCTAAGCGTCGACGTCGACGCCGCCGACCCCGCCTACGCGCCGGGGACGGGCACGATGGAACCGTTCGGGCTGACGCCCCGCGAGATGCACCGGATCGTCAGGTCGCTCGCTCCCGACTGCGTCGGTTTCGACGTCGTCGAGGTGAACGACCGCGACGACGGGCAGGCCGCGACGCTCGCCGGAAAGCTCCTCCGCGCGTTCGTGTTCGCGCACGCGGCGGCGGACGCCTAACTCGACGGACGCGCCGCTCGTCGTCCGTCGCGGACCGACCGCGAGGAATCGAATCGACGGAAGCGGGTCGATGCGGGCCGCGCGGTCTACGGTTTGACCCGCCGGACGACCCGCCGTGCCTTGCGCGTGATGCGCCGTTTCGTGCTGCGCGGCAGTCGTCGCCAGACGCGCAGCGCCTTGCTGAACTTGCCCATGCGTACTCTACCTCCTCGGGACTCTCACCTCTCGGTGACAGGTGTCCTTCGATACGGCGGGGGGCTTCTTAGGCGTGGCGACCGATCCGCCGGCATGAAGCTCTCGACGCTCGCCGAGCGCCTCGACGACCGCCTGCGGACCGACGAGTACGCCGACGCGGACGCCAGCGCGAACGGGTTGCAGGTCGGTCCCGACGAGGCCGAGATAGAGCGCGTCGCGTTCGCGGTGGACGCCGCCGAGGCGACCGCCGAGGACGCCGTCGCGGCCGACGCGGACCTGCTCGTCACCCACCACGGGCTGATCTGGGGCGGGCTCGACCGCGTGACGGGCCGCGAGTACCGCCGCCTCGCGCCGCTGATCGAGGAGGACGTGGCGCTCTACGTCTCGCACCTCCCGCTCGACGGTCACCCCGAACTCGGCAACGCGGCGGGCCTCGCGGACCACCTCGGACTCGTGGACCGAGAGCCGTTCGGCGCGCTGGGGCCGGTCACGATCGGCCGGCGCGGGCGGTTCGAGGGGCCGCGCACGGTCGAATCGATCCGCGACTCGCTCGACGCGCTCGAGGGGAGTGCGGGAACACGAGTACTGGACTTCGGTCCCGACGCGGTGGAGTCGGTGGCGATCGTCACCGGGAGCGGCGCGGACTGGCTCGACGAGGCGCGCGAGGCGGGCGCGGACGCGTTCGTGACCGGCGAGGGGAAACAGCAGGTGTACCACGAGGCGCGCGAGGCGGGGGTGACCGTCCTCCTCGCGGGCCACTACGCGACCGAGACGTTCGGCGTGCGAGCGTTGCGGGCGCTGTGTGCGGAGTGGGGCCTGGAGACGACCTACCTCCCGCACCCGACGGGGTTGTAGGTCGAGGTCGCCTCGTTTCCCAGTATTCAAATCGTCGCCCCGCCGAGTGGCGGCAATGAGCGATCACTCCGACTCCGACCGCGAGGAGTTCCGGCACGACCCGCTGGGTCACGCGCGGGTCACCGCGGGCATGTCCGTGGGCGACCTCGTCGAGCAGTACGGCAGGGCGGGCATCGGCGCGGCGACGGTCCACGAGGCGGTGGACGTGACGAGCGAGATGTTCGCCGACGAGGACTGCACCGTCTTCCTCTCGCTCGCGGGCGCGATGGTCCCGACCGGGATGCGGCGGGTCGTCTCCGACCTGCTCCGCGACGGCTACGTGGACGCGCTGGTGACGACCGGCGCGAACCTCACGCACGACGCCGTCGAGGCGATCGGCGGCAAGCACCACCACGGTCGCGCCGGGCCGCACGAGGGAGCGGGCGATCCCGGGATGACCGAACGCGAGTTCGACGAGCGACTCCGCGACGAGGAGGTCGATCGCATCTACAACGTCTACCTCCCCCAGGAGCACTTCGCGTCGTTCGAGTCGCACCTCCGCGAGGAGGTCTTCCCCCCGCTCGCGGAGGAGGGGACCGTGAGCATCGAGCGGCTCTGCCGCGAGCTGGGGCGGGCGAACGCCGAGGTGAACGAGCGCGAGGGGGTCGAGGAGGACGCGGGCGTCGCGGCCGCCGCCTACGAGTCCGACGTGCCGATCTACTGTCCGGCGGTGCAGGACTCCGTGCTGGGGTTGCAGGCGTGGATGTACTCCCAGACCTCCGCCTTCTCGCTCGACGCGCTCCGCGACGTGACGCCCCTGACCGACCTCGCCTACGAGGCCGAGCGCGCGGGCTGTCTCCTCGTCGGCGGGGGCGTCCCGAAGAACTTCACCCTCCAGACGATGCTCGTCACGCCCGGCGCGTACGACTACGCCGTCCAGATCACGATGGACCCCGCCGCGACGGGCGGGCTCTCGGGCGCGACGCTCGACGAGGCGCGCTCGTGGGGCAAACTCGAGAAGGACGCCCGCAACGTCACCGTCCTCGGCGACGCGACGGTCTACCTCCCGCTGCTCGTCGCCGGGGTTCGCGAACGAGTCGAGGGGTAGGCGAGGAGGGGAGAGATGGGCGAAGTGAGGTGAGGCGAAGTGAGGTGAGGCGAAGTGAGGTGAACGGGGCGAGCGCCGTCGACCCGGCGTCGGGTCAGGCCGTCGCGTTCGCGCCGGCGCTCTCGGCCCCGTCGCCCGACGACGCCTCAGCGTTCCTCGGATCGGCCGCCGCGAGGAGCGTCGAGAGCACGTCGAGTTCGCGGTCGAGCGTCGGGTCGTCGAGGGCGTCGCGCTCGGCGGCGAAGTAGTCGCGGAACGCCGCGATGCGCTCCGCGTAGACCGGCGAGACGCGGAGCGCCGTCGATCGCTGTTCCCACTCGCCGAGCGGCCGCTCTCGGCGCTCGATGCCGGATGCGGGCTCCTCGGGGTCGCCGGCCGCGGCCTCGCGCTCGTAGGCCAGCCAGTTGTGCATCAGGTCGACGTAGCGGCCGAGCGCGACGGCCTTCCGGACGCCGGTCGTGTCGTACGTTCCGGGGGCGAGACCGTCGAAGGACACCGTCCGCTCGACCGTCTCGCGCTCGCCGTCGCGCGTCTCGTAGGACGCGGTCAGCGCGAGCGCCGGATCGGCCTCGGGGTCCGTCCGGTTCACCCGCACGAGGACGACCCCGCCCTCCGTCCCGTTCTCGGTCTTGCGCGAGGGAAACAGCGTGTGCACGTGCAACATCTCGCCCGTCGCGGGGTCGGCGTCGGGCGATCCGTAGACCGCCTCGACGTCGTAGGCGTCCGATTCGACCGTCAGCGTGAGGTCGAACACGAGCGGCGTCACCATGTAGTCGAACCCCTCGTCCATCCGTTCGCGGAACGCCGAGGCGGACTCGACGACGTAGTGGTTCGCGCCCGGGACGGCGTTGATGCGCTCGACCAGCCGCGGGTTGAAGTCCACGCCGACGCCGACGAACGTCGAGTAGACCCCCGCGTCGGCCATCGCCTTCAGACGACTGTGGAGCGCCTCGCCGCTCGTTTCACCGAGGTTCGGCATCGCGTCGGTGACGTAGACGACGCGCGTCTCGCGGTCGCCGTCGGTCGCGACGTCCGCGACCATCGCTTCCGCGGCGCGCATCCCGGCCTCGAGGTTCGTCCCGCCGCCGGCGCGAACGTCGCTGACGCGGTCGCGGAGCCCGTCCAGGTTCGTCTCGCCGACGGACCGTAGCTCGTGGACGACGCGCGCGTCGTCGCTGTACGTGACGAGACCGAAGCGGTCGTCCTCGTCGAGGTGCGCCGTGAGCGAGAGCACCGATTCGCGGGCGACGGCGAGCTTCGAGCGCGTCTCGCTGCTCGCCGTCCCGTTGTCGTAGTAGTACTCGGTCATCTCGGCGTCCATGGACCCCGACGTGTCGAGGACGACGACGAGGTTCAGCGGCGGGCGCTCGAACGACTCGATGCCGGAGTTCAATCCGACGGCGAGGTACCGCTCCGTCTCGTTCGAGAGGGGGTCGCGCGACACCGCACGGGCGTAAGACGGACAGAACAGCCGCTCGCACGACTCGCGTCCTCCGGTCTCGAAGTAGTAGTCGTGGAACAGCCCTTCGGCGGTCAGGCTCCCCGGGTGCGGGAGGTAGCCCTCGTGGACGTTGTTCCGGAAGTCGTTGACGTCCTGTGCGCCCCCGACGGCGAGGCCGACGGCGCTACCTCCGGACGCACCGCCGCCGTCGCCGCCGGGTGCGGCACCGGAACACCCAGCGAGAACGAGCAGGACGGCCGTCGCGAGGGGGAGGAGTCGGTCTGACATCGTTCGTGAGAGACGTTGGCACGGCGGTAACTGTTCCGTAGGATGAAACGACCGTTTGAGACACCGACGCAGGGGATCGACGTTCCGCCGACGAGCGCACTGACCGGGACGGCCGGCACCGGTGGGGGTTGCACTTCCCGGGGCAACCCTCATTGCGCTGAGTCCTCGATATCGATGGGGGACGACGCCAATGGACATCGCCGATCTGGTCACGACCGATTTCGTCGAACGGGACGTGAAGACGACCGCATCGAAGCTCCGCGGGGCGTTCGAGCGGGAGGACGTCGACGCCGTCGTCGTCACCAACGGCGGGGCGTTCGAGGGGCTGGTGACGCGGAAGCGACTGCTCGCCTCCCACCACCCGCCGGACGAGACCGCGATGAACCTCGCGACGAGTCCGCCGACCGTCGGGCGGACCGAGGACGTGCGCGAGGTCGCGCGGCTCATGGTCGAAAACGGACTGAAGCTGCTGCCCGTCTTCGAGGGCGAGCGGTTCGACGGCGTCGTGGTCGCCGAGGACCTCCTCCGGGCGGTCCGCGAGAACCTGGACGCGCTCTCCGTCTCGGACGTCTACACGCGCGATCCCGTCACGGTCACGCCCGAGACGACCGTCGGGGAGGTGATCCACACCCTTCGCGAGCACCGGTTCACCCGTGTGCCGGTGATCGAGGACCGGACGCCCGAGGGGATGATCAGCGTCTACGACCTGGTCGAGTTCACCGTCCGGCAGGTGGACCGCGAGCAGGGCGGGAGCGCGGAGGGGTTCGACGCCCACGGCGGCGCGGGCTCCCGCGAGGGCTATCGAACCACCGGCGGTTACGGCGAGCGCTCGGGGTTCGAAGCCCGCCTGCTCGACCTGCCCGCGCGGGACGTGATGACGCCGACCGTCCTGACCGCCACGCCGGGGGAGTCGCTCGCCGACGCCGTCGGCCGCATGCTCGAGAACGGGGTCTCCTCGCTCGTCGTGGTCACCGACGAGGGGTACGCGACCGGCATCGTCACCGAGACGGACGCCCTCCGGTCGCTCACCTGGACCCCCGAGGAACGACTCCCCGTCCAGCTCCGCAACGTCGACCTGCTGGTGACGCTCACGCGCGAGGACATCGCCGAGCGCATCGAGGCGATCGACGACAAGCACGGGGACCTGACCGTCCAGGAGGCGACCGTGAGCTTCCACGAGCACGAGGAGCGCCTCCGCGGCGTCCCGCTGATCCTGACCACCGTCCGCCTGTTCACCGACCGGGGGCGGTTCTCCGGCTCCGCCGAGGCCTACGGCGCGGAGCAGTCCTTCCGCGAGGCGAGCGAGGTGCTCGAGGAGAACGTCCTCGAGGAGAAGGGCCGGGAGCTGGATTCACACACCCGGAAGGACACGCCGGAGAAGCGCGAGGAGATCGAACGCCTGCTCGGCTGGTGGGTGGAGTCGGTCTGACGCTGTGAGGTAACCGATTTACCGCGTCGGCGTCTCCTCTCGACCGGCCGATGACGAGGCGTTCGGGCCGAACCGGGGTAGGCACCCGGTGATGAGGAGCCCTATGAGTGCCGAGGCCGCCCAAATACCCCGTTCTCATCGCCACATTAATAATGAAATAATCTAACATATGCTTCTTTCGATTAAACGTCCAGAAATAGCCCTTCCTCAGCGAAAGTCCTTTTCAGTGCGAGAATATTCTGCCAATAGATGCCTGATGGTAATCTAGTAGGTGGTCCGTATGATTTGCGAGGATGGTGTTGACGCAGCGTATCAATGACAAAGCCAGATTCAACCAAGTAAATCAGAGTGCCGCTAGTGACCACCCCAGACCCTGAATCTTGTTCGAGGACTACGAATGTCCCAAGAGAACAGAGCCATCCTAATCGAGGGTAAGACTAACGCTAAGAACAGTATTATCAGCAGTGTGGTAACGATAGCACCCAAATGATAGGGCTCTCCAGAAAAATTCTCAGGGCTGAGATTGAGAATTCCAGTAGCGATAGTAATTAGAGGACCGATGCTTACAAGGCCCGTAGCCAAAGCAACTGCTCTTGTACGCCCATTCATCTCATATGTGTTTTCTCTCAAATTTTCGCTTTTAGCAATCCGGTCTTTCATCCGAGTGGCACAATCATCGGCTGGTTGACAATCAGATACTGGCAGAATTTCTTCACCATCGGTATAATGTAAGTGGATGTCATCCGAACTTTTTTGACAGCCACAGATTACTACGATGTCTTCCCCCGCCTGAACAGCAGAGTATACGTCAGTAAAATCAAGCACTTGGCCTACACCGCTTGCTTCGCGTTGAGCATCAACCCTCTCGAAATTTTCACTAATAAGATATTTTTCGATATGGTTTCGAATTGCGTTTGCGTTATTGGTTGTCGCCTCTGAGTCAAGACTACAGATATTCTCCGACAGTATCGTGAATGAATCTCGGATTTCCGATAGCAGTGTTTCGTGATCATTGAGTGTTAGAAGCTCGTACCACATGAAGTGGCAATCTCGTTTCCCTACTTGCTCTGACTCTACTAACGAGACTAGAAATTCCTTGCTTGAGATGCTCGGGTCAAAATCAACGATAAGGCTGCTATCTGACACAAAATTAAATTCCAGAACACCAAACTCTCGAGATATCGTTTTGACTTTCCAACCTGTCTTCTGCTCCTCAATAAACGAATCTTCATAGATTTCTAATCTACCGATATGGTCACACCAGTCTTCCACGATCGCCTCTGGAGAAAGCAGATAGATTTCTGCGTGCTCGGAATCTACACAATCACATCGAGTAGAAATTCCTTCACAAGACTGACAAACACTGTACCCGGAGCGTTCAAAGAATCTACGAACTTGAGAATTGGAGCTAGAATCAGACTCACAGCGACTACGAAAATCCTCAATATCACTCTCTGTGAACTCCATATCTATAACTGGATTTCCGCGAGTCACCTCCCCTAAAGTAAGAGATAAGAAATTAGCTTCAAAATCAGATATCATACGTTTCCTCAACGTACCTCAGCATCTCAGTCAACGTATCATACTCATCCGAAGCCGTCATAATATGATAAAGATGGCCTGCAACCTGGTCAAAGTCCGGTCGAAAACCATCTTCCACTAGGGTGGCGTATGCTGCAAAAAAATCACTTATTTTGCCTTTGTAATCTATATTATCGCCGTCAAAGCCCGCTATTTCTGGTAGATCCTCCTGCGTCAAATCAATCTTACAAAGCTCAATACCAATGTTTGCAATAAGAGCCATGCAGACCTCAATTTCACTTTCATCAAAGTCTACAGCCGTAAAGTGATTTTGGACTAGCTTCTTGAACGCACGATTGGTTCTCATCCGTTCTCTTCGCTTAGTTTCTCCAATCCCTAGACTCTTGACCCCTATATAATCCTCCAATAGCTCACTAAATGGTGTCAGTTTGTCCCTATATTGAAGTATGATTGCGAGGTTTCCAAAGATCCGGTCTAGCAACTCATCGGGAGTATTGTTACTCGACCGAAAGTAGCCATCTCGGTAGGCAACAATGTCGACCTCTCTACTAATCGCGTCGTCATCCAATGGCAATTTAATGCTGACGCTCATCCGTAGCACATTGTTGATTTCACAGCGTCGCTCGAACAGCGTGTTTGAGAGCGTCTCGACCGGGTTTCCGAAACAGTTCCCGACGTAGTTGGAACGCTCTGAGATACTGCGTCAACTTGTCTTTCGAGACGCCTCGATGGGGCGAGAGCCACCGTCGCGTCAGCGACGCGTGGCTCTCGCAGGTGTTGACGTGAACTTCCTCATCGGCGTATTCGCCGTCGCCGTGGACGACGTATTCGCGGTCGAATGCGTCGTCGTCTTCGAGCGGTTCGTACGCTCGAAAGCCGTCGGTATAGACCGTGAGCGACTCCTCTTTGCGGTCAGCAAGGAGGAGTCGAATCGTCGATTCGTCGGCGGCTTTCGCTGGAATCACGTACCGCTGTCCGGTCCCGCGATCAGCGATTATGAACACGGGTGGCTTGTCGCCATCGTACGAACCTCGCCCGCGCGTGGACAGGCCACGCGAGCGCGACTCCTGGTCGCGCTCGCGGCCTTTCTTCCCCGCGTTGACGTACACTTCGTCGATTTCAACCGGACCAACGAGATCGAGGGAAGGCGCATCGAGCGCTCTGGCGAAGCGCTCGATGCGCCGGTGCATCGTCTTGTGTGTTACCTCGATTTCGCACTGTAGTTGGCGGAGACTGGTGTTAAACCGGAGAAACGCGTAGATCGAGAACAACCACCGGCGGAGCGCGATCTTCGAGTGAGCAAAGATTGTGCCCGTCTTGTCGTTGAACGTGCGGTCACAATTCTTACAGAGATACCGCTGAAACTCTCTGTAGCTGCCGTTTCTGACCGTTCGGTCAGAACGGCAGCGAGGACAGGTAACACCGTCACGCCAGCGAACCTGCGCCAACAGGTCCGCTGCGACCGATTCCGACCCAAACACATCTAGCGGAATCATTCGTGTCGGGCACCGCTGACGCGGTGCCCTTGTCCTCTTCGACTCCGCAGCGACCGCTCTGCAGTATCAACAATCTCCTACGCAAGAGCGAACCAAAGATATAGAGACGATAAACGACTGCCAAGAGAACTACAGTAAACAGCGTAACGGTGTAGTCAGGCACATCGACGTAGAGTGTGTATGTTACGAGGAGGATGGCGCACGCCAATATTGACAGGTGGAATCCCGGAAATAGTTGGCCAGTGAGATTCGTCGCGACGATACCGAGAGTTACACAGTTGACCAGAGCCGAAACCAATATTTTGTATTTATTGCCCAACATATAATACTACTACCGTTAGTAAAATCATATTGGTTTGATCCCTAATAATAGTTTATCTCTGGAGTGTATATCACTATTCAGCCCCCAACGAGTCTCTGAACCTCCGATCGGATCGGGGTGTAAACGAGAATGCAAATTCCGTAGGAGACGACGCCGAACGATACGACTAATCCGAGGAGGATCGGACCGTTGACTTTGATCACTGCATCGGCGATAGCAACAATGAGAGCCATCACCGACGAGGAGACGATCATCCACCGGATATCATTCACTGGAAGTCTAATAGATATAAATCGGGTAAGGTACCAGATGTTCACCGCAGCACCAAGAAGAGACGACGTCGCCGTCGCGATTGCGGCACCTATGATACCGAATTCAGGGATAAGTGTGAAGTTGAGAATGATATTCGCAACGACAGCGACAGCGCTACCGCGATATCCGAAGCGAGGTTCATCGATGGCAAACAGGGTAGGACTGAGCGTGAGGTGAATAACTCGGAAGATTTTCTCGACTAAAAATATAATCAGGACGAGGTAGCCGGCGCTAAACCGAGGACCGAATATGACGGAGAGTGCGTTACCGCCGACCAAGATCCCCCCCACGAGCGCGGGGATAGCAAAAAGTAACGACGGGACTAGTGCTCGCTCAAGCAACGACTCAATCTGCTGGGTATTATCGGTAGCGTTCCACTGACTGATTTGAGGGAAGATGACAGTTCGAACGGCAGTTTGAAAGATCATGACGAATCCAGCGACTCGCCACGTGACTTCATAAATACCAATGTCCTTCTGTGCTACGAACAACCCGAGGATCGCAACGTCAAGCCATCCGTAGACGTACCCACCAACGGAACCGATCGCCGCGTAACCCCCGAATGATAACAACGAACGGGCCATAGAAACCGTCGGTTTGCTTGGATCAGTGTCCGATCGGACGATGGTCCACGCAATCACGACCGACCAGCTAACGATGAACGACCAGATAATGCCGTAAACGCCGTAGTTGGCTTCGATGAGTATCCATCCAAGTCCGACCCAGACGACTTTCTGGCCGAGAATGATTACTGCCGTGTCACCGACCCGTAGTTCCCCATTAATGACCTTTAACCCGAGGGTGCCAAATTGTTGAACAATGATGCCGCCGACGAGTAGGAGCGCGACGTTCGCACCAATATATTCGTTAATCGACGGTCGGATCGCAATGACTCCTACGGTGATAGGAATCAGTAGCAATGCTTTCAAAAGAATGGCAGTAGATAGCGTCCTCCCGGCGTGCTGTCTCTCCGAGATCCGCTTTTCTACCGCACTCGTTAGTCCGAAATTCGCCAGGAGACCGAGGAGACCAACCGCCGCTTGGAACAGGAAAAACGGGGCAAGTCCAGACGGACCAAGTTCTCGGGCGAATAGTGCGAGGCCTGTAAAGCTGAGCACCGAACTGAGCACGTTCGCCGATAGAACTTTCCCAATAGCGTTTCGGAGATTCATGAGTACGTGCGCCGAGAGATTTCCTCGATCGATGTTGAACTGCGGCCGAGAATAGCCGCTACGAATCGCTCCCGTTCATCCGCCCAATCGATCTTTTTTGCCTGCTGTCTACACGTCTGACGGTAAGACAGGAACTGTTCGTCATCGATCGATGCAAGAGCGTCGAGCTGATCCGCGATCTCTTCTGGATCGGGAGCCACGTAGATGCCGGCATCGCCGGCCAGTCGACGTGTCGCTGGCAGGCCGGTCGCAACCGGTAACGTCTCGGCGGCCAGATACTCGCCGATCTTGATCGGATACGAGTACGTCCAATCGGTTCGTCTAGGAAGAAGAGAGAGACCGACATGAGCCCTGCTCACCGCTTCGATGATAGTTTCGTGGGGTTCCCAGCCGTGGAAAGTTACCACGTCGTTTAGATCGTATTTCACGGCTAATTTACGACTCGCTTCGATCGGTTCCCCATAAATATCGACGTGAACAGGACCCTCTACTAATCGTAGCGCGCGCATGAGCAGGTCTATCCCCTGCTCCGGTTCGGTCTTTCCGACGACAACGCATTGTAGTGGGGGACGCGAGGCTTTTTTTCTCGGGGCGAAGACCTCGACCGGTGCACCGTTAATGCCGTACTCGATTTCTGTTCCAAATGTGTTCGGGGAAGTAGGATGCAAAACGTTATAGCCGATATCCGCTCTGTTGAGGAGATATTTTAAGACGGGCAGACGTAACCGATGAGTAATCGATTCAGGATTCGCCAAGAGGTACTGGGTCGGATCGTCGTAGATGTCAGCCACCCATTTCAGGCCAGACATCCAACCTGAGAGCGCAGGGATATAGTGAAACGTAGTGACGTACACTCCATCAGGACCAAGCCGTCGCTTTGCGACCTTGGCCGCTCGGAGCGGCCGAGAGAGGACTTCGATGGTCCTCGAATCAGGGAACTGACTGTACGGTACGCCTGAAGTTTTTAGTGAAGATAATACATGAACGTGGTCGAACTCGGTTCGAATCGATTCTGGCGGGGAACGCTCTGTTATTAACGTCGTATCGTTTTCGAGAGTTGCGATCGCCATCGCATGTTGGTATCGCGTCGTACTCCACACGTCAGAGATTATCGGTACGTAGTACGCCACAGCAGGATGGCTCATATCGGGTCGAAAGGACCCACAGTAATTAATTCATACCATGCTCGGAGACATATTATAATAGCCCCACGGTGTGACGTTTTACGCTGCGGCACACGACCGAGGCGTACGACACTTGTACCTCCGCCACCCGTGTGCGGACATGGAGTCGGTCACCGGGCCGCCGGCGAAGATGGCGGCGAACCGCGACGAGTTGACGCCGATGATGTCGCAGTACTTCGCGCTCACCGAGGAGTACGCCGACGCGCTCGTTCTGTTTCAGGTCGGTGATTTCTACGAGCTGTTCTGCGACGCCGCGGAGGAGGCCGCCCGCGTCTGCGAGATCACGCTCACCCAGCGCGAGGACTCGACGGGCACCTATCCGATGGCGGGCGTCCCGATCGACAACGTCGCCCCCTACGTCGAGGCGCTGCTCGACGCGGGCTACCGGGTGGCGATCGCGGACCAGATCGAGGACCCCGCGGAGGCGTCGGGCGTCGTCGAGCGGGCGGTGACGCGCATCGTCACGCCCGGCACGGTGCTGGAGGACGAACTCCTCGCAGCGGGCGGGAACACCTACGTCGCCGCGCTGGCGGGCGCGGATACGACCGCGGACGGGGGCGCGAACGACCGCGCGAGCGTCGCGTTCATCGACGTCTCGACCGGCGAGTTCCGCGTGACGAGCGCGTCGCCCGCCGTCGTGCAGGACGAACTCGACCGCTTCGCCCCCGCGGAGGTCATCGCCGCGCCCGACCTCGCGCACGACTTCGAGGTGGACGGAATGCGCACGCCCTTCCGCGAGTCGGCGTTCGAGGTCGAGGCCGCCCGCGACCGCGTCGAGGCGTACGGCGCGAGCGAGGCGCTCCACGACGCGGCGGAGGTGCGCGCGGCGGGGGCGCTGCTCGCCTACGCGGAGTACACCCAGGGCGTCGAGGCGGGCGGGCTGGAGTACGTCACGCGCCTCGCGCGCTACGATCCGCGCGAGGGGATGCGCCTCGACACGACCGCGCTGCGGTCGCTCGAGGTGTTCGAGAACCGCGAGGGGGGCGACGAGCACACCCTGCTGGGCGTCGTCGACGAGACCGCCTGCGCGCTGGGGCGGCGGGAACTCACCCACTGGCTCAGGCGGCCGCTCGTCGACCGCGAGCGGATCGAGGCGCGCCACGACGCCGTCGAGGAACTCGCGGGGCTGTCGCTCGTCCGCGAGGAGGTCCGCGAGTTGCTCAGGGACGTCTACGACGTCGAGCGGCTCATCACGCGCGTCTCCCGCGGGCGGGCGAACGCGCGGGACCTCCGCGCGCTGAAGGACACCCTCGACGCGGTGCCGGAGGTGAGGGCCGCCCTCGCCGACGCCGAGAGCGATCCGCTGGTCGAGCGTCGGGAGGCGCTCGACGAACTCGAGGACGTGCGGGGGCTGATCGGCCGCGCGATCCACCCCGAGCCGCCCGTCGAGATCACCGAGGGGGGCGTCATCCGCGAGGGGTTCGACGAGGACCTGGACGAGTTACGGGCGACGGAACGCGACGGCCGCGAGTGGGTCGCCGACCTGGAGGCCGCAGAGCGCGAGCGCACCGGCATCGACTCGCTGAAGGTCGGCTACAACGAGGTCCACGGCTACTACATCGAGGTGACGAACCCCAACCTCGACCACGTGCCGGACGACTACACGCGCCGGCAGACGCTGAAGAACGCAGAGCGGTTCTACACGCCGGAGCTGAAGCGTCGCGAGGACGAGATCCTGGGCGCGGCCGATCGCGCCGACGCCCGCGAGTACCGCCTGTTCGCCGAGGTGCGCGCGGAGGTGGCCGAGGAGGCCGAGCGCGTCCAGCGCGTCGCCGGCGTGCTCGCGGAACTCGACGTGCTCGCCGCGCTCGCGCACGTGGCCGTCCGGCGGAACTACGTCCGCCCCGAGTTCGGCGCGGCGGGGATCCACGTGGAGGGGGGCCGCCACCCCGTCGTCGAGACGACCGAGGAGGCGTTCGTCCCGAACGACGCCGACCTGCGCGACCGGCGGGTCGCGGTCGTCACCGGCCCGAACATGAGCGGGAAGTCCACCTACATGCGGCAGGTGGCGCTGATCGTCGTGCTCGCGCAGGTGGGGAGCTTCGTCCCCGCCCGGCGGGCGCGCCTCCCCGTGACGGACGCCGTGTTCACCCGCGTCGGCGCGAGCGACGACATCGCGGGCGGCCACTCGACGTTCATGCGCGAGATGGCCGAACTCCGGGAGATCCTCCACCACGCCACCGAGGACTCGCTCGTCCTGCTCGACGAGGTCGGGCGGGGGACGAGCACGGCCGACGGGCGCGCCATCGCGTGGGCGGTGACGGAGTTCGTCCACGACGAGGTCGGCGCGACGACGCTGTTCGCCACCCACTACCACGAGCTGACCCGGATCGCCGCCGACCGCGAGGGCGTGGCGAACCTCCACTTCACCGTCGAGCGCGACGGCGAGGCGGTGACGTTCCTCCACTCGGTCGTCGAGGGGGCGGCGGAGGCCTCCTACGGCGTCGAGGTCGCCCGGCTGGCGGGCGTCCCACCGACGGTCATCGAGCGCTCGCGCGCCCTCCTCGCGGACGGACTGCCGGGCGACGAGGAGCCGGGAGACGGCGGTGGCGAGGACGGGGCGGTCACGCTCGCGGCGTTCGCCGGCGAGGAGGGTCGCGAGGGGGGTGACCCGTCGATCGCCCGCGACGCGGCCGCGGCGCGCAACGGGCGCGCGAGCGCCAACGGCTCCGGGGGCGCGAGCGACGCGGCGGACGGCGACGGGACGAACGGAGACGCGACCGACGAGGGGTCCGAACCGCCACGATCGCAAGGCACATTCGCGCTCGAAGCCGAGGTAGGCGGATTAGACATCGCAGACATGACCCCGCTCGAAGCGCTGACGTACCTGCACGACCTGCAACGGAGGCTCGATGGCGACGATTGAGCGACTCGACGAGGCGACCGTCGCGCGCATCGCCGCCGGCGAGGTGGTGACCCGCCCGGCCAGCGTCGTCGTCGAACTGATCGAGAACGGCCTCGACGCGGGCGCGGGGAGCGTCGAGGTGGCAGTCGAGAACGCCGGACTGGACCTGATCCGCGTCACCGACGACGGGCACGGGATGACCCGCGAGGACGCCGTCCTCGCCGTCGAGCGCCACACGACGAGCAAGATTTCGGGCGTCGAGGACGTCGAGCGCGTGCGGACGCTCGGCTTCCGCGGCGAGGCCCTGCCGAGCATCGCGTCCGTCGCCGACCTCGCGGTGACGACGCGGGCCGAGGGTGAGGGAGCGAGCGGCACGCGCGTCACCGTCGGCGAGGGCGGGACGGGCGTCGAGGCGGCGGGCCACGCCGTCGGGACCACGGTCGAGGTGCGGGACCTCTTCGACCGCGTGCCGGCGCGTCGCGAGTCCCTGGGGACGCCCAAGCGCGAGTTCGCCCGGATCAGCGACGCCGTCTCGCGCTACGCGCTCGCCCACCCGGCCGTCCGCTTCCGGCTCACGCACGACGGCCGGACCGTCCTCTCCGCGCCCGGGACGGGAGAGCGCGTCGACGCGCTGCTCGCCGTCTACGACCGCACCGTGGCGGGACAGAGCACTGAACTCGTCGCCGTCGCGGAGGCGGGCGACGAGGCGAGCGTCGACGGGGCGAGCGTCGACGCGGACGCCCCCGCCGTCCGCGTCGAGGGCGTGGCGTGTTATCCCTCCGTGACGCGCGCCTCCCCCGAGCACGTCTACCTCGCGGTCAACGGCCGGCCGGTCCGCGACGGCGACCTCCGCAACGCCGTCCTCGCCGGCTACGGGAACCTTCTACCGGGGGGCCGCGCGCCCATCGCGGCGGTGAACGTCGAGGTGCCGCCCGGCGGGGTGGACCAGAACGTCCACCCGGCGAAGGCCGAGGTGCGGTTCCGCGATCCCGAGCGCGTCGCCCGGACCCTCGAGCGGGCCGTCCGCGAGGCGCTCTCGACGGCCGACCTCTCGCAAGCGGCGGCGGTGAGCTTCGACACGGAGACGGCGCTCGCCCCCGCAGAATCGCGCTTCGACGAGCTGACCGTCATCGGACAGTTCCGCGGCCTCTACCTGCTCTGTGAGGCGGACGACGACCTGCTCGTGGTCGACCAGCACGCCGCCCACGAACGGGTGAACTACGAGCGACTGCGCGCGGCGGTCGAGGGCGAGGTGCCGACCGCCGCGCTCGACCCACCGGCGACGCTCTCGCTCTCGCCCCGGGAGGCGAGCCTACTCGACGCCCACCGCGAGACGTTCTCCGCCGCGGGCTTCCGCGTCGAGGCGTTCGGCGGCGGCAGCTACCGGGTGACGGGCGTCCCCGCGCCGCTGGGTCGGGTGGCGGATCCCCGCGCGCTGAAGGACACCCTCGACACGCTCCTGACGGGTGAGCGTCCGGACGATCCGCGCGACGCGCTGCTTGCCGACCTCGCCTGTCACCCGTCGTTGAAGGCGGGCGACGCCCTCTCGCGGGACGAGGCGAGGGACCTGCTCGACCGCCTCGGCGAGTGCGATCGACCGTACGCGTGCCCGCACGGTCGGCCGACGGTCCTCAGAATCGAGGAGGGGACGCTGGCGAGGGGGTTCGGCAGGCGGGCGACCAGATTCGGTTGATCGCCGAGGGCAGGCGGGGCAGGGCGGGGTGGGGGGCGAGGCGAGGGGAGCGCGTTCCCCCTCGCCGCCGGGCAGGAAGATATTTGTGCCCGCAACTCAGTTACTCGGCTGGTGAGTAACTAATGAGCATCATCGTGACGGGGGGCGACGGCTACGTCGGCTGGCCGACGGCTCTCCGCATCGCCGACCGGACCGACGAGCGCGTCGTCATCGTGGACAACTTCTCTCGACGCGAGTGGGTCGAGTCGGTCGGTTCGACCAGCGCGACGCCCATCGCGACCATCCGAGACCGCCTCGACGCCGCGCGCGAGGTCCACGACGTTCACAACCTCTCGTTCGTCGAGGGCGACCTGACCGACCGCGGGTTCGTCGACCAACTGTTGCAGGTACACGAGCCGCGAGCGGTCGTCCACACGGCCGCCCAGCCCAGCGCGCCGTACTCGCAGATCAACGGCGAGCGGGCGAACTTCACGCAGCACAACAACATGCAGGCCACGCGAAACCTCGCGTTCGGCCTGCACGAGAACGGCTTCGCGGACACCCACCTCATCGAGACGACGACCACCGGCGTCTACGGCGCGCCCAACTTCCCCATCCCCGAGGGCGGGGCGACCATGGAGAACCAGGGCGACCGCGACGAGGTCCCCTACCCGGCGATGGCGGGGTCGTGGTACCACCTCACGAAGAGCCACGACGCGGCGAACCTGCGGCTCGCCCACAGGCAGTTCGGCCTGCCCATCTCCGACGTGCGGACGGCGATCGTCTACGGCACGGAGACCGAGGAGACGCGCGCCGACGACCGCCTGAAGACGCGCTTCGACTTCGACTACTACTTCGGCGTCGTCGCCCACCGCTTCTGCGCGCAGGCCGTCGCCGGCTACCCGCTCACGGTGTACGGCAAGGGCGAGCAGCGAAAGCCGTTCATCTCGCTCGAGGACACGGTCGAGGGGCTCACGCGGCTGGCGCTCACCGACCACGCCGAGCGCCCGGACGGACACGTCGTCTACAACCAGGTCACCCGCCCCATCAGCATCGTCGGGATGGCCGAGACCATCGCGTCCGTGGGCGACGAGTTCGACCTCGACGTCGAGGTCACGCACGTCGAGAACCCCCGCGACGAGGACGAGACGCACAAGATGGAGATGGAGAACGACCGGTACATGTCCGTCATCGGCGAGCAGCGCCAGACCTTCGAGGGCGGCGTCCGCGACATCCTCGAGACGCTCACGCGCTACTCCGAGACGATCACGTCCCACGAGGACCGCTTCCTCCCCGACGTCCTGGAGGAGTGAGGGATGGACGTCCTCGTCACGGGCGGTCTCGGCTACATCGGTAGCGTGCTCGTCCCCCTGCTGGACCGCGACGAGCGGGTCGACCGGGTCGTGGTGATGGACGACACCTCCACGGGATCCCCGCGCGCGCTGAAGGGCGCGCTCACGGATGGCATCGACTTCCGCCTCGGCGACGTGCGCGAGTACGGCAACGTCGAGAGCGCGATGCGCGGCTGCGACGCCGTCGTCAACCTCGCGGCCATCACGGGCGCGTCGAGCACCCACGACCGCCGCGAGGAGACCTTCGAGACCAACCTGGAGGGGACGGAGAACGTCCTCACCGCGGCGGGAAAGCTCGGCGTCGGGAACGTCGTCGTCGCCTCGTCGTGTAACCTCTACGGGCGCGCGACGAGCAGGGACCTCGACGAGACGGTCGAACCCGATCCGATCAACCCCTACGCGGAGACGAAACACGAGTGCGAGGGGCTGCTGCGCGAGGCCATCGACGAGTTCGGTTTCGACGGCGTCGCCCTGCGGATGGCGACCAACTACGGCGACGCCCCCGGCGTCCGGTTCAACCTCGTGGTGAACACGTTCGTCTTCCGGGCGCTCACGGGTCGGCCACTCACGGTCTACGGCGACGGGTCGAACTGGCGGCCCTTCATCCACGTCCGGGACGCGGCGGCGGCGTACGCCCACGCCGCGCTCGAACCCGACCGCTGGGAGCACCTCGTCTACAACGTCGGCTCGAACGAGGGGAACTACCGGATCAGCGAGATCGCCGAGATCGTCGCCGAGGAGGTCGGTCCGGTGGACGTGACGTACCTCGAGGACGAACACCCCGGCCCGTCCTACCACGTGAACTTCGACCGCATCGCGGAGACGGGCTACGGGACGGAGTGGACGCTCCGCGAGGGCGTCCGCGATCTGGCAAAGGCATTCAAACCCTGACTGTCACTATCTACCCACGATGACATCCCAGAGCGATTCACCGCACGTCGCCGTCACCGGCGCGGCGGGCTACATCGGCAGCCGCGTCGTCTACGAACTATCGCAGGACCACCCCGACTGGGAGGTGACCGCCCTCGACAACTTCTACCTCGGGGAGATTCGGCAGATCGGGGACGTACCCGTGGAGCACGTCGACGTCCGTCACCGCGAGGAACTGGAGGACGCGCTCTCTGGGGCGGACGTCGTCCTGCACCTCGCGGCGCTCAGCGGCGTCGACGACTGCGACGAGCACGCCGACCTCGCCTACGAGGTGAACGTCCTCGGAACCGAGAACGTCGCCTGGTTCTGCCGCAAGACCGGCGCGGCGCTCGGCTTTCCCTTCTCCATGGCGGTCATCGGCGACCCCGACGAGTTCCCGATCACGATCGACCTCCCGCGGGACCCGCTCAACTGGTACGGCCGCACGAAGGTGCTCAACGAGACCGCCATCGAGTGGTACGCCGACGGCGCGTTCCCGGCCCACCAGTTCATGGTCGCGAACCTCTACGGCGAACACGAGATCGACGGCCGGACGGTGTCGAAGGGGACGGTCATCAACTTCTTCGTGAACCGCGCGCTCGCCGGCGAGACGCTGACCGTCTACGAGCCCGGCACGCAGTCGCGCAACTTCGTCCACGTGAAGGACGTGGCGCGGGCGTTCGTCCGCAGCGCGGAGCGCCTGGTCGAGCAGCACGCCGACGGCGAGACGGGCGTCGAGAAGTTCGAGATCGCGACCGACGAGGACCCCGGCGTCGTCGACGTGGCCGAACTCGTCCGGGAGATCGCCCGCGAGGAGCGCGGCCTCGACCCCGACGTGGAACTCGTCGAGAACCCCCGGAGCGGGGAGACGCTCGTCGACTCGTTCGAGGTCGACACCGAGGCCGCCCGCCACGTGCTCGGCTGGGAACCCCAGGAGTCCGTGGAGGCGAGCGTCCGCGACCTCCTGCGGGAGTAGCCGGACGAGGAGCGAGCGACCCGCGGCGACGAGAGCGTCCGGGGCCGCCCGACCGTCGTCCCCGTCTCGGACCAGTCAGTCCCGCGGCGTATCTCGGTTTTGGACGAAACAACCGGCACGACTAAGGGTCGACCGGGACCAACTTTCGTGAGGGGCCACACAACTGCTAGCAACCGGCGCGGCGTCGGCGCGGTCGGTGTACGTGTGGACGCGAGAGTCATGTCCGAAGACGCGAAATTTAGAGCGGTAGTCGAACAGGTGGGGCACGCGGTCGTCGTCTGCGGTTCGGATGGGACCGTCGAGTACGCGAACCCGGCGTTCGAGCGACTCACCGGGTACGAGGCGAGCGAGGTCGTCGGTCACCCCTACCGGGAGGTCGTGCCGGAGGGGGCCGTCGCGTCGGCCGAGGAGGCCCGACGGACGGCGCTCGCGGGCGAACCGTGGCGGGGGGAACTCCCCCTCGAGCGGGCGTCGGGGGAGCCGCGGTTCGTCCACCAGCGCGTCGCCCCGCTTCGGACCGAGGGGGGCGTCACGGGGGTCGTCGTCACGGCGACGGAGTCCACCGGGAGCGAGGAGCGCGAGGCGCGGCTCCGGGAGCGATTCGAGCGACTCGAGCGCACGAAGCGCATCCTCGACGGCGTCAGACCGGTGATCGGCGTCCTCCTCGGCGCGTCGACGCGCGAGGAGGTGTACGAGTCCGTCTGCGACGAACTCGTCGCGACGGACGTCTACGACGTCGCGTGGATCGGCGATTACCACCCGGAGCGCGGCGAGGTGATCCTTCGTTCGCTCTCCGGCGTCGTGGAGGGGGCGGAACTCGGGTCGTTCGTCGTCGATCTCGCGAGTTCGGAGGACGACCCGATAGCGCGCGCCGTCCGAACGAACGACGTACAGGTCGTCACCGATCCCGCGGAGCACCTCGGGTCGACGCCGCTTCCGATCGATCTCGACCGGGACCTCGCGGGCGGCGGCGTCGTCCCGCTCGCTCACGGCGGGACCGTCTACGGCGTGCTCGGGTTGTACACCGCCCGGCCGGCCGCCTTCGAGGAGTACGAGCGGGTCGTCCTGGCCGAGGTCGGTGCCGTGGTCGGCTACGCCTACCACGCCATCGAGAACCGACAGCTGCTCCTCTCAGACACCGTCGTCGAGGTGGAGTTTCGCAGCACGGACACCCGACTGCACGCCGTCGCCGCCAGCGCTGAGTACGGCGGACGGTTCGAGCTACAGAGTCTCGTCCCCGCGCCGGACGGGACGCTGCTCGCGTACGTCGAGGTGCGCGACGTCGACCCGCGGGTCGTCCTCGAGTCGATGGCCGACAGTCCGGACGTACGGGAGTGTCGGGTCATACGCGAGGACGCGACCGACGAGGCGGCGCTCGTCCAGTGCCAGCTGGTCGCCGGGTTCATCGCGCTCACGGTCGCCGAGTACGGCGCGAACGTCCGGTCGATGGTCATCGAGGACGGCGTCATGGACGTCGTCTGCGAGGTCTCCCCCCAGACCGACGTTCGCTCGTTCGTCGAGCACGTCACGACGGCGTCGCCGGACACGGAACTCGTACGCAAGCGCGAACGTCCTCGCACCACACCCGTCCGGGAATCGGAGTCCCGACGGCTCGTCGAGCGGTTGACGGCGCGCCAGCGCGACGCGCTGGAGGCGGCCTACCGCGCGGGCTACTTCGAGTGGTCCAGAGAGAGTACCGCCGAGGAGGTCGCCGCCGCCATGGGCATCACCGCACCCACCTTCCACAAACACCTCCGAAAGGGCCTGAACACCCTGATGACCTCGCTGTTCGAGGAGAACGACCCGGCGTGACCGGCACGAGTCGTTTTCCGAGAGCTAGTTAGACTAGCTTCCCCATTTATTCCTATCCTGGGGCGATGGGCAGATAAGCATGAGTGGGGTGCCCGGGAGTCGATCGGAGGCACGGACGGTCGAGCGAGCGCTGTCGGTCGATGCGATCTTCGAACTGCTCGGCGATCGACGGCGACGGCGCGTTCTGACGTACCTCGATCGCTACGAGCGTCGCGTCGATCTGAACGACCTCGCCGAGTCGCTGACGGACGACCGAAACGGGCCGACCGCCGGGCGGTTCGCCCTCACCCTCCACCACACGCACCTCCCCAAACTCGACGACGCGGGCGTCGTCACCTACGACCCGACCGACCGGATCGTCGAACGCGAACCGGTGGCCGATCGGTTGCGGCCGTACCTGATGCTCGCCCGGGCGGACGACCGCGGAGACGTCGTCACGGGGCAGCGATGACGTCGCCGAAGGACGCCGAGGGCGGTGTCCACGACCTCGGCGACATCTACCCGACGCGCTACTTCGTGATGACGATCCTCCGCGAACACCTCACCCTGGCGCTGGCCGATCTCGCCGACGAAGTGGCCGTCCGCGAGCACGACCGCCCGCTCACCGAGCTGTCGCCGGAGGTCGTCCTCGACCACTACACCGCCCTCTACGACGAGCACGTCCCCGCGCTGGTGGACGTCGGCGTTCTCACCTACGATCAGGAGACCGACACCGTCGCGCTCGACGGACACGGACCGAAGCAGACCGCCCTCGACGAGTCGCACGTCGTCTCGTACGCCCCGGAACGGCCGTCGGAGGAGTGAGAGCCGAGGAGAGTCACCCCGACGGGCGAGCGGGCGAGCGAACCCGACGCGCCACCGGAGGACTGACCCCGACGGGCGACCGGAGAGTCGATCCGGGTCGGTGCGCTCGCCTGGACATCTGAAGCCGAATCACAACGCCTATGTAGGGCACTCGGAGTAGCCACGTACGACGCTGTCGTCGGGGACGTCCACCGGCGAATCGTGCGTTCAGGGACGATGTCGGGGGACACGGATCACGAAGCCGAGAGCCAGTTACTAGACGACCACCTCGCCCACGTCGCGCGAAACGGGGCCGTCGGTGCGAGTCGTACCGACGCGGAACTGCGGTACTCTCGAGTGTACCGACCGCTCGTCGACGGCGTCCCTGAGGCGGAGATGCTCGGCAAGCGCGACGACGACATCTACCCGGCCGAGGTCGCGAGCCGGCTCCGCGAACCGAAGGAGGCGGCCCGCGACTCCGGCGAGGTCGTCGAACGCGAGATGACGCTGCCGGACGGAGACGACGACCGCACCTACCGACAGGTCGTCGCCCCGATTCGCGGGCGCGACGGGACGGTCGAGGGCGTGATGGACGTGGCGTACGACGTCACGGCGCAGGTGGACCTCGAAGCGACCGAACGAAAGCTCAGCCGTCGGTGCGCGCAACTCGAACACGTCGAGCGCGTCGGCGACTGCGTCAGGGGCGCGCTCGACGTCCTCCTCGGGGCGTCGACGCGAGAGGAGGTGTACCAGCCGCTCTGCGATCGGCTCGCGAGCGCGGATCTGTACGAGGACGTCTGGATCGCGGACTATCACTCCGAGCGCGACGAGGTCGTCCTCCGCGCGCGGTCGGGAGACGCGGTCGCCGACGGGGGGACCGTCGCCGTCGGCATCGGCGACGCGGACGACGGCGCGCTTCGTCGTGCCGTCGACACTCTGGAACCACAGGTGGTGACGGCGGACGCGCCCCATCCGCCGGTAGCTCGCTCGGCCGCGGTCGACGCGGCGGAACGCCGCGCCGTCGTGGTTCCGCTCACCTACGGCAGGATCGTCTACGGCGTCGTCGGCCTCGCGACCGACCGTTCGGACGCGTTCGACGAGTACGAGCGGCGTATCCTCCGCGAACTCGGTACCGTCACCGGGTACGCCTACCACACGATCGAGAACGAGCGCCAGCTTCTCTCGGACACCGTCGTGGAACTCACGTTTCGCAGCACCGACCGCCGGTCGTTCCTCATCGACCTCTCGGCCACGCACGGGTACCGCGGCGAACTCCAGAGCCTCGTTCCGGCGTCCGACGGCACGCTGCTCGTCTACGAGACGATCTCCGGCGTCGACCCGCAGGTCGTCGTCGACGCCGCCCTGGACGAGCCGACCGTCAGCGAGTGTCGCGTGATCCGCGAGCGCGACGACGAGGCGCTCCTCCAGTTCCAGCTCGTGGAGAGCTTCGTCACGCTCACGCTCGCGGAGTACGGCGCGAACGTCCGATCGATCGTCGTCGAGGGCGGCGTCGCCGACTTCGTCTGCGAGGTCTCCCCCGAGACCGACGTCCGCGCGCTGGTCGAGCAACTCAGGACCTCGTTTCCCGAGACGGAACTCGTACGAAAGCGCGAGGTCGACCGATCGACGCGACGGGAGCCGCCGGGGGACGAACCGGAACCGATCGAGCGGTTGACGGCGCGCCAGCGCGACGCGCTGGAGGCGGCCTACCGTGCGGGCTACTTCGAGTGGTCCAGAGAGAGCACCGCCGAGGAGGTCGCCGCCGCCATGGGCATCACCGCACCCACCTTCCACAAACACCTCCGGAAAGGTCTCAACGCCGTGATGGTCGCCCTGTTCGACGAGGACCGCCGCTACCCGTCGGGCTAGTCAGACTAGCCCCGGCGATAATGTCGCACCGCGCCGGATCCCCACAGACCGATGACCCGCGTGATCGCTACGCGCCGATCGACTCGGCGTCCTCGCTTCGAGACCGCCGTCGGGCGTATGGTCGGGTCGCTCGACGTCCCGTGCGGCCAGGCCCCGGCCTCGGCCCCGCCGTCGATCCGCCCGCGCGTCGGGGGCCCGCTCACGACCGCCGATCGATCGGGGGCCTGACCGTGTCGCCGTCCGGGACGGACGCCGGCGACGACGCTCGAACGGGGACGGCCGCGCGCCCCGTTCCGGGGATCGTGCGCTCGCTGCTCGAGGAGCACGTCACGCTCACGCTCGCGGACCTCGCCGACGAGGTGGCGGTGCGGACCCACCGGCGGCCGGTCCCCGAGATCCCGGCGACGGCCGTGCTCGACTGCTACCTCGACCTGTACCGGACGCACGTCCCGGCGCTGGTCGACCGCGGGAAACTCACCTACGAGCCGGAACCAGACCGGGTGTCGCTCGCCGGGTACGGGACCGCGGAGACGGCGCTCGACGAGTCGCACGTCGTCTCGTACTGCGACCGCGGGCCGTGATGCGGGTGGCGAGCGGCCCCCCCGGAGGCGGCGACGGCTCTCGTCGCCCGCGCGACCGGGGGGTCGCGGGGGCGCAACCCTTACGACGGACGTTCGACATTGTCGTGGTACGAATGCGCACACCATCCTCGACCCGGCGCGTCGTTCCTCCCGCGCGACGAGCGGCGACCGACCGGCGAACGGGGCCGTACGCGGGCCGGGGCGACCCCTCGGCGAGCGTTCCGCGGGGCGACCGGCCGTGAACGTCATCGCGGAGGTGTACATCGCCCACCCCGACCTCGCGCTGACCCCCACCATCAGGGCGGTCCCGGAGGTGTCCGTTCAGGTCGTCCCCCACTCGGGGACGGATCCCGAGACGGGGATGTTCTTCTTCCTGGTCGAGGGCGAGAGCGAGGCGCTCGAGACGTTCGACGCGGCGCTCGAGGCGGATCACACGGTCGCCGAGTCGGTGCTGATCTCGGAGTCGGCGTCGACGCGCATCTACCGGCTGTCACACCCCGACGGGACGAAACTGCTCTCCCCGAAGACCGTCGAGGTCGGCGGGCTCATGCTCGAAGCCGAGAGCGACAGCACCGGCTGGTCGGTGCGGCTCCAGCTCCCCGACAGGGAGTCGCTCACGCTGCTGTGGGAGTACTGCGAGGAGGAGGGCATCGCGTTCGAGCTGAAGCAGCTCTACCGGCAGGACGAGTGGACCATCGGCGGCGTCACGGGGCTGACGGAGGCCCAGGAGGTCGCGCTGCTGCTCGCCTACGAACGGGGGTACTTCAGCGAGCCGCGCGAGACGTCGCTCGAGGACCTCGCCGAGGCGCTCGACATCTCGCCGACGGCGGTCGGCGGCCGCCTCCGCCGGGGGACGGCGAAGCTCATCGAGGCGACGTTCCGGGAGGACCGGGGCGATCAGACAGACGCGAGGTGATCGTCCCTCGGTTCGTACAGCGCTCCGCGCATCCGCAGCGCCCGGATACGCTCGAGCGTCTCGCCCATCGGGACGCCGCGCGCGCCCATCGCCGCGGCGACGATCCCGACGGGGACGCCGTTTCCGTAGGTACCTTCCAGGTCGTCGACGATCGCGGCGAGGACGGCCTCACCACCGCCCGGACCGTCCGTCCCGTCCGCGTCCGGTCGGAGGTCGTCGGCGCCGTCGAACTCCGCGCGCTCCCACGCGAGGTCGTGACCGGTCACGGCGCGGTGTCGCCGGTAGAACGCGACGGTCTCGTTGGGGTCGTCCGTCGCCGTTCGCACCTCGCAGTCGGGGCAGGCGACGACGAACGGCGCTCGGGGCTCCTCGCTCATGACCGGGCGGGCGCGTCGGGCGCGTCGGGCGCGTCGCTCGCCTCGTACGCCTCGTACGCCTCCTGGGCGAGGCGGTGGAAGCGGTGGAGCGTGTGTTCGTTCGGGCCGAGCTGTGCCTGCCCGAGCGCTCCCATCCGCAACCCCTCGTACTGGCGTTCGACCAGCTCGAAGTCCTCCTCCTGGAGCTGGCGGCTCGTGCGGACGAACTCGGCCTCCTCCTCGCTCAGGTCGGCGTCCCGGAAGTAGTAGTCCGCGACGAGCTGGAACCGCCCCTCGTCGATGGGCTCGATGAGGTAGGTGCCGTAGCCGTCGGCGGTCCCGTACATGTTGACGGTGAAGTTCGGCCAGAGGTAGTAGAACTTGGCCTCGTGCTCCTCGTGGATGCGCAGTTCGTCGTCCACGTCCTCCTCGTGGGTGTAGTGGAGGACCCAGTGGTAGTCGTTGACCTCGAGTTCGGACTCGTCGAGCCGGATCCCCTCGATCCAGTCCCGGTGGTTGGACTGGCAGTGGTCGCACTCGGAGTAGTTGCCGCCGAAGGTCTTCCAGTTGCACTCCACCTCCGAGACGTACCGGCGGGCGAGTTCGTACTCCTCGAGCGGCAGCGCCTCGAGTTCCGCTTTCATCGTCCCCGCCTGCTCCGCGAGCGGCGTCGGGTCGTCCTCGAAGTTGACGAACACGAGCGGGCCGATCGCGTCGGTGTGCACCTCCATGAGCCCGTTTCGCTCGGGGTCGAGCGTCGCGACCTCGTCGTCCTCCAGGTCGGGGTTGAGGCTCGCCTCCTCGAAGCTCTTCGGCGTGCTCGCGAGTGTCCCGTCGAGGTCGTACGTCCAGAGGTGGTACGGGCACGTGATCCGCCGCATGTTACCCGGCTCGGTCATCGGGGTGTCGTCGACCATCTTCGACCCGCGGTGGGCGCAGACGTTGTAGTACGCCCGCACCTCGCCGTCGCGGTCGCGCACGACGACGACCTGCCGGTCGCCGACCGTCCGGGTGAAGAAGTCACCCGGCTCCGGGACGGCGTTCGCGTGCCCCGCGTAGATCCAGTACCGGGAGAACACCGCCTCCTTCTCCATCTCGTGGACCTCGGGGTCCGTGAAGTACCTCGCCGGGAGCGCGTTCGTCTCCTCGGTGATGTCGGCGCTGACGGTGCCGACCTCGTCGGTGCCGTCGTTCCATCGTGTCATGTGCTATTGATCGACATATCCGTTAAAAAGCGTTGACCGCCAGTATCCCAGACGTATAAGTGCGGGACGAACACCGGGGTCGTGTGCGGATAGGAGAACGGGGACCGCAAACACGACCCAGAAAGCCCCCTGGTGGTCGCTCGGCCGGCGATCGCTCGGCTGGACACCGCAAACCGGGTCGTAGAGGGGTCGCCCACCGATCCCCGCGAACCGACGGGGGAACGTGAGGCTCGCGACCCGTTCGACGGCGGGGCTTCAATGGGTTAGCTATCTCACACGGAGGCTTATGCCGGGGTTGACCGGATCACGATACATGACAGCAGAGGACACGCTGCCGTCGAGGGCGGGAACGGTCGTCGTCGGCGCGGGGTGCGTCGGGTGTAGCGCCGCCTACCACCTGACCGCCCTCGGCCGCGAGGACGTGGTCGTCGTCGATCAGGGACCGCTGTTCGAGACCGGCGGCTCGACCTCCCACGCCCCCGGGCTGGTGTTCCAGACGGCCGGGAACGAGCTGATGACGAGGATGGCCGCGTACACCCGGAAGCTGTACGCCGACCTCGACGGCTTTCGCGCGTGCGGCGGCATCGAGGTGGCCCACACCCCGGAGCGCTGGGCGTACCTGAAGCGAAAGCGCGAGCGGGGGATGGCCTACGGGATCGAGGGCGGCGAACTGCTCCCGCCGGAGGCGGTCGCCGAGCGCGTCCCCCAGATCGACGAGTCGGTGATCCACGGGGGGTACTACGTCCCGACGGACGGGAAGGCCCACGCGGTCGACGTCTCCCAGACGATGGCCGAGCGCGCCCGCGAGCGGGGTGCTGAGTTCTACGGCCACACGACGGTCACGGACGTCGAGATCGAGGACGGCGCGGTGCGCGCGGTCGTCACCGACCGGGGGCGCGTCGCCGCCGACGAGGTGCTCGTCGCCACGAACATCTGGGGGCCGCTGTTCGGCGAGATGGTCGGCGTGGACGTCCCGCTCGTCCCCTGCGCCCACCAGTACCTCGTCTCGGACGAACTCGACGCGCTGGCCGGGGCGACCCGCGAGATCGAACAGCCGATCCTGCGCCACCAGGACTACTCGCTGTACTTCCGCCAGCACGGGGAGCGCTACGGCGTCGGCTCGTACAACCACGCGCCGCTGCTGGTCGACCCGGAGGACATCCTCGCCCCCGAGGAGGCCCCCGAGATGCCCTCGATCCGCGAGTTCACCGCGGAGCACTTCTACGAGAACACCCACCCCGATCACGACCGGTCCGCCTACGACGCGGCGCGCGAACTCGTCCCCGCGCTCGGAGACTGCGAGTTCACCTCGCGGATCAACGGGATGTTCTCGTTCACGCCCGACGGGATGCCGATCCTGGGGGAGACCGAAGGAGTGGACGGCCTCTGGTGGGCGCTCGCGATCTGGGTCACCCAGTCCGGCGGCGCGGGGAACGTGATCGCCGAGTGGATGGAGCGGGGCGTCCCGCGACTCGACGGCGAGCGCGTGGACGTGACCGGGGCGCACGTCGATCGGTTCCAGCCCCACGCCGGCGCGCGGTCGTACGTCCGCGACCGCGGAGGCCAGCAGTACCGCGAGGTCTACCAGCTCGTCCACCCGCGAGAGCAGCCGCGGGGCCAGCGCGGCCTCCGGCGGAGCCCCTACCACCCCCACCAGCGGGAGCTGGACGCGGAGTTCTACGACGGCGGCGGCTGGGAGTCGGCGCAGTGGTACGGGGCGAACGAGGCGCTCCGCGACGAGTACGACGTGCCCGATCGGTCCGGCTGGCTGGGTCGGGGCTGGTCGCCGGCCCACGGGGTCGAGCACCGGGCCGTCCGCGACCGCGTCGGGCTGTACGACCTCACGCCGTTCACCGTGATCGAGGTGACCGGCGACGGGGCGCGTGACTACCTCCAGGGGCTGCTCTCCAACGACGTCGACGTGTCGCCGGGGCGCGTCCGGTACGCGACCATGCTGAACGAGGCCGGGGGCGTCCTCGCCGACCTGACGGTCTCCCGGCTGGCCGAGGACCGGTTCCTCCTGCTGACCGGCGGCGGGGCGTCGGGCACCGAGCAGGGCCGCTGGATCCGCGAGCGCGCCCCCGACGACGGCTCGGTGACGGTCGTCGACCGCACCTCGGGCCACTGCGGGCTCGGCGTCTGGGGGCCGAACGCCCGGGCGACCCTCGAACCGGTCACCGAGGCGGACCTCTCGAACGACGCGTTCCCGTTCTTCTCGGTGCGGGAGACGTACGTCGGGAGCGTGCCGGTCACCATGCTGCGCGTCTCCTACGTGGGCGAACTCGGCTGGGAGCTGTACGCCCCGATGGAGTACGGCGCGAAGCTCTGGGAGACCGTCTGGGCGGCCGGCGAGGACCACGGCGTCCTCGCGATGGGCGACGCCGCGCTGAACTCGATGAGCATGGAGAAGGGCTTCCGGCTCTGGGGGTCCGACCTCACGCCGGCGTACGACCCCTACGAGGCCGGGCTGGGATTCGCGGTCGACCTCGACACCGACTTCGTCGGGAAGGACGCCCTGCTCGCGGCGCGCGATCGTGGCGTCGACCGGAAGCTCGCACCGATGACGCTCGACGAGCCGGGCGCGGTGGTCGACGCGGGGCGGCCGATCACGGACGGCGAGGAGGTGCTCGGATACGCCGCGCGTGCCGACTACGGCTACACGATCGACGCGGGGATCGTCTACGGCTACCTGCCGGCGGCGTACGCCGAACCCGGTCGCTCGGTCGAGATCCGGTACGAGGGCGAGCGCTACGGCGCGACCGTGCGGGACGAACCGCTGTTCGACCCGGATCGAGAGAGGCTACTTCGATGAGTCCGAAGGCGGAGTCATGAGCCGGAGTTCAGGGGAGACGGTCACGTTCGCCGACGTCGAGGCGGCGCGGGAGCGACTCGACGACGAGACGGTGGTGAAGCGCACCCCCGTCGAGCGGAGCACGTCGCTCGATCGGCTGACGGGCGGCGAGGTCCACCTCAAGATGGAGCACCTCCAGTGGACGGGGTCGTTCAAGACCCGCGGCGCGTACAACAAGATCAGCCGGTGCGTCGAGGACGGGATCGAGCGGTTCGTGGCGGCCAGCGCGGGCAACCACGCCCAGGGGGTCGCGCTCGCGGCGACCCGCCTCGGCGTCGAATCGACCGTCGTCATGCCCCGGGCGGCCCCGCAGGCGAAGGTCGACGCCACGCGGGGCTACGGCGCGGCGGTCGAACTCGTCGGGCGTGACTTCCAGGAGGCGATGGCCCACGCCCGGGACCTCGTGGCCGACTCGGAGGCGACCTTCGTCCACGCCTACGACGACCCCGCCATCGTCGCGGGGCAGGGGACCCTCGGGATCGAGATGTACGAGGACCTCCCGGGGGTCGACACGGTGATCGTCCCGATCGGGGGCGGTGGACTCATCTCCGGGATCGCGACGGCGTTCGCGGAACTCGCTCCCGAGACGCGGATCGTGGGCGTCCAGGCCGAGGGCGCGGCGACGGTCGCCGACAGCCTGGAGAAGGGCGGGCCGGTCACGCTCGACTCGGTGAACACGATCGCCGACGGCATCGCGACCGGCGGGGTCTCCGAACTCACGCTCTCGCTCATCGAGGAGCACGTAGACGAGGTCGTCACCGTCACCGACGGCGAGATCGCGCGCGCCGTGCTCCTGCTCCTGGAGCGGGCGAAGCAGGTCGTCGAGGGGGCGGGCGCGGCGTCGGTCGCCGCGCTCCTGGGCGACGGTCTCGCCCTCGACGTCGAGGGCGAGACCGTCATGCCGCTGCTCTGCGGGGGCAACCTCGACATGACGATGCTCCAGACGGTGCTCGTCCACGCGCTCACCGACCGCGAGCAACTGCTCCGGCTCCGCGTCCGCATCGACGACCGCCCCGGCAAGATGGCCGAGGTGTCGAGCGTCATCGCGGAACACAACGCGAACATACAGACCATCCGCCACGAGCGCGACGCGCCCGAACTCGACGTCGGCGAGGCCTACCTCGTCTTCCGGATCGAGACGAGCGGCGCGGGCCACGCCCGGTCGATCATCCGGTCGATCCGGGATCACGGCTACGAGGTCGTCCACATCAACGCCTGAGACGGACGCCCCCGTCCGGGGCGATCCGCGTACCCCGTCGACCGTCACGTCGCGCCGAACGGTCGGACCGCACCGAACGGCCGTGCCCGCGGGGTCGACGGTATAAAAACACCGCCACAGACTGTCACCAATTCTTATCGCCCCGTGTGGGCATCGTCACACGAACGCTCTGTCGCTTGGTAGCGAACGGCAGTGGGAGGGGGACGCCGGAGGGGTGCGGGACGCGAGCGCTCGCCCGTCGGCGTCGATCCGACCGGAGAGGGAGCGACGGCACGCTGCGGCGTGCGGAGGTCCACACATGAGCCAATCACGAACTCGGGGCAGAATCGAGGAGTTCAGAGAGGAGATCGACCCGCTGGTGTTCGGCGCGGGGGTGACCGTCGCCGTCGCGTTCATCGTGGCCTACGCGGTGAGTCCGACGGTCACGGTCGACGGCCGGCAGGTGAACCTGCTGGGGAAGCTGATCGGCGACCTCAACGGGTGGCTGTGGAGCAACCTGTCGTGGTTCTACCTCTGGTCGATGCTGATCTTCGTCGCCTTCACCGCGTTCCTCATCGTCGGGCCGTGGGGGCGGATCAAGCTCGGCGGCGAGGACGTCGAACCGGCGCACAGCTTCCTGACGTACTTCGCGATGTTCTTCTCGGCGGGGATCGCCGCGGGCATCGTGTTCTGGGGGCCGGCGGAGGCGATCTACCACTTCGGGAACGGCACGCCGCTGACCGGGCCGGACGCCTCGGCGCGGGCGAAGATGCTCGGCTCGCTCCAGTACACGTTCTTCCACTGGGGGATCTCGGCGTGGAGCGCCTACCTCATCGTCGGCGTTCCGATCGGCTACTTCGCGTACAACAGGGGCGCGCCGTTCCGGTTCTCCACCCTGCTGGCCCCGTTCGTCGGCGTCGACAACTTAGAGGACAGCCTGACGGCGAAGGCCGTCGACGTCGTCGCGGTGTTCGGGACGATGGGCGGCATCGCCACCTCGCTCGGTTTCATCGGCCAGCAGTTGCTCGCCGGCGTCGAGTACGAACTCGGCTACTCGTTCGGCGACCTGGGGACGATCCTCACGATCACGGGCGTGACGGTGATCTTCACGCTCTCGGTCGTCTCGGGGGTCGACAGGGGCATCAAGCGGCTCTCGCAACTCAACGTGATCGTGTTCGTGCTGCTCGCCGTCGTCGTGTTCGTCGTCGGCACGCCGTTCTTCGTCCTGAACCTGGGGACGCAGGCGGTCGGCACCTACCTCCAGGAGTTCGTCGCGATGAGCCTGTTCACGGGCACGGGATCGGGCGACGCCGGCTTCGTCGGCGCGTGGACCGTCTTCTACTGGGCGTGGTGGTTCGCCTGGGCACCGTTCTCCGGCATCTTCCTCGCGAAGATCTCCAGGGGGCGGACCATCCGGGAGATCACCTTCGTCGGCGTCGTCGCGACGACGCTGGCGACGGTGCCGTGGTTCATGATCGTCGGCGGCACGTCGATGCGGTTGCAGGCGAGCGGCGCGGCCGACATCCTGGGCGTCATCAACGACCCGAACTACGGCATCGCGGCGTCGGGTTACCCGCTCTTCGAGGCGCTGCCCGCCGGCGAACTCCTGTCGGCGCTGTTCTTCCTGCTCGTGATCACGTTCTTCGTGACCTCGGCCGACTCCTCGACGCTCGGGATCGCGATGCTGACCACCGGCGGAAAGGAGAGCCCCTCCGAACTCAACCGTCTCGTCTGGGGGGTCCTGCAGGGCCTCGTCGCCTCCATCCTCGTCGTCATCGGCGGCACCGAGGCGCTCCAGCAGGCCGCCATCATCACCGGGGGCCCGGTCGCGGCCGTCGGCCTCGTCGCCGTCTACGGCATGATCCGGGAGTTCTCCAGCACCCACGGCCGGGTCCTCGTCCAGGAGGGTGCCGCCGTCCGCGGCGACGACATGCTCATCGGCGGGCGGTCGTCGGGCGAGGTACCCGGGGGAGACGCGTCGGAGGACGATTGACCCGCGGGCGTTCGATCGTCGTCGCTCCGGCGGTCGAACCAGTGAGGGACGACCGCCGCGGGCGGGTCCGACACGCCACGCCAGCCGATCACACGGTGTGAACCCCTCGCGCGAGTCGTCGAGGCGTCGAGGCGTCGAGGCGTCGAGGTGTCGAGTCGTCGAGGCGTCGAGGTATCGAGTCGTCGAAACGTCGAAGCGTCGAGGCGCTGATCACTCGAATCGATCGAGGGCGAACATGTCGATGGGGTGGTCGGTCGTCCCGTCGAGCGCGAGGTCGGCCAGGATCTCGCCGATCGCGCTCGCGAACTTGAAGCCGTGGCCGGAGAAGCCCGCGCCGACGGCCACCTGCGGGTGGTCGGTGAGCGTGTCGAGGATGAAGTGCTCGTCCGGGGAGTTGGTGAACATGCAGGTGGCGAGGCGCATGGTCGGCCCGGCGGCGTCCGGGAAGTACTTCGCCGTGAACTCCCGCAGGAGGCGCTCGTCCTCCGGTTCGGGGTCGCGGTTCCAGTCGTCCGGGTCGACCTCCTCGTCGCGGTGGTGGTACTTCCCGAGCTTGAACCCCGGCACGTCGTAGATCGGTAGGCCGTAGAACCGCCCCTCCGGGACGCTCACGTTCCAGACGGGGAAGTTCTCCGGGCGGAACGTCGCGGGCGTCTCCGGCTGGAACCACGCGAGCACCTGCCGCTCGGGGACCGCGAGCCCCGACAGCTCGTCGGCGAACGCGGAGTTCCACGCGCCCGCGGCGAGGACCAGCCGGTCGGCGCGGTAGGTCCCCCGGTCGGTCTCGACGCGGACGCCCCCGTCGGCCGTCTCCTCCCACCCGGTGACCCGCTCGCGGGCGCGCACCTCACCCCCCGCGGCCCCCGCGGCCTCCACGTGCCCGACGATGGCCTGCTCCGGGACGACGAACCCCCCGTCGGGCTGGTAGAGCGCCCGGTAGTCCTCCGGCAGCCGGTAGCCGGGGAACCGCTCGGCCAGCTCCGCGCCCGTCAGCACCTCGTGGGGGATGTCGTACTCCGCACAGGAGCGCAGCGACCCCTCGAAGACGACGTTCCCCGGCGGGGCCGCGTCGACCGACCCCGTCCGGTGGATGACCGGCCGGCCGGTCTCCTCCGCCAGGTCGTCCCACAGGTCGTACGCCCGCTCGATCAGCGGGATGTACGACGGGTGCTCGTAGTACGCCCGCCTGATGATGCGCGTGATGCCGTGGGACGACCCCATCGCGTGCGGGACGTCGAACCGCTCGATGCCGAGGACGTCGACGCCGCGGCGCGCGAGGTGGTAGACCGCGGCGCTCCCCATCCCACCCACACCGAGGACGATTACGTCGTACTCGCGTTCCGAAACCATGATCGTTGTGAGCGATTGGCGGAGGGTACATGACGGTTTCGGGGGAGTAGAAGTGGTAGAGGGGGCGTACCTGTTCATGGCGGTGCTACGTCGGCGAGCTATAGGGAACAAAACAAATCATCGGTCTGGTCGGGTGGAGAGAGAAGAGAGAATGGACGTGAGTAATATCCCCGGAAACATGTACATATCGCGGTTTTCACGAGTTAGAAGCCATTAGAAACTTACCAAGTAGATAATAAAGTCAGAAGGTACCTCGTACGTTCCTCGAATACCAAATATTTTAGTCGCGATCCTTTACTTGGTCGTTTACTCGCGGTGTTGCTTCCCAGACATCGTGGGTTACACCCATCAGAAATTTCCAAATCCCGACAGTAAACGCAATGTTCATAACTACAAAGTAGGATGGCATCGAGAATATTGGTTTACTCCGGAGATTGGAACTAATCATACCAATAGCAGCGAGTAGATAAAATACAGATTGTAATACCATAAGCGCATCAAATACAGGGGAAGACGAAAGAATGACCAAGATCACGTTAGACAACGTGAGAGATCCAAGGAGAAAAGGCATACACCACCGAAGTACTTTATGCGAAACGAATTCGAAAGCTGTCAAGCTATGAGCTGGATTAAGTAGGTTGGCGAACCAGACAAGAGTCTGGTAGTTTCCAACTCCAATTCTTTTCCGTCGAGAGTATTCCTCCCAAAGTCCACCGGCAGTATACTCGGTTGCCGTTGCCCCCGGCACAAAAACAATCCGCCGATCAGTAGACGCTTCCCGTAATGCAGTTACCATATCGTCAGTGACCGCACATTCAGGAAGGGGGTCAAAGTCTTTACGCCGGATCGCCAACATACCTCCGTTAATACTAACAGTCGTTCCAAGATCAGTTTCAAGTTGGCGAAGCCAGAGTTCGTATCGCCAATAGATACTCTCTATTGTCTGGCTTTGGGCGTCAATCAACCGAAGCGATCCGGTGACACAGCCAATGGATTGATCTGAAAGCGGTTTGATAAGGGTAGAGAGAGCATCAGAATCAAACATCGTGTTTGCATCAGAGAAGACGAGTACATCACCGTTAGCCGTTGAAGCAGCAACGTTCAGTGCGTAACTCTTACCCTTTCGCTCCCCAAGTGAAAGAAGAGAGGTTCTGGGCCCTTTAAAACGTTCCACGAGAGTATCAGTATTGTCCGTTGAGTCCGAAACTACAAGACAATTAAACTCACCTTCGTAATCGATTTGTTCAATATTTCTTAATTTTTGTTTAATTATGGTAGCCTCGTTATGAGCAGCTACTACCATTGTTACCGACGGTAAGAAGTCCGTATTCTCGTCAATATCGGGCAGGGCTGTGCTAAAGAAAATAAGACCCAAGAGCACTACTGGATAGCCAATATAGGCATACACACAGAGACTTAGACTGATGATGAGGACAACGGTAAACAGCTCCGATATCATAAGTATGATAAATAAGTAACGAATTGGTTAATCATCAGTAGTAGAGACGGCCAGAGTTTGCTACGAGCTTTTGAATAGTATCCTCCCTTATGACATTCCTATCTGACATCAATATATTCCATGACGCATAAATCTCGTAAAGGGCACGTATCACAGGCCGGGGATCAAATTTAGAGAGATAGAATGCATATGCCGTCCAAAGGACAGATGAAACCACAACGTACTTCCATGGGAGATGTCGAACTCCAACACGGATACGGTTCTCAAGGCGTTTCTGAGCGACTTTCCGTCCAGGAAAGCGTCCATGTGGAGACTGTTTGTGCTTAACCGTGACCGACGGAACGTATCGTATTCGATACCCGGCATCAAGCAACCGTAATGAGATGTCAAGTTCTTCGAATCCGTATTCGAATGTATCTGGGTAAAGACCAACCTCATCAACTGCGGAGCGCTTTAATGCATTCCCTACACCAACAAAATATGTGGCTTCAAACGGCTCATCAAAAGGCCGATCATTATTTCGATAAGGGAACTCCGCAGTATCTACTTTACCTGTGTAGTAATTTATACTCCTAAAAGCAAGTGCTCCTATCCTGTCGTATGATTCGAATAGATCTACTATTTGGTTGGTAGCTTGTGAGTCTGTCAAGATTGCATCGTCGTCTAAAGTAACGAAGATATCTCCAGCTGCAATCACATAGCCTACATTGCGAGCCTTTGCCACCCCCATTCGACCATTAAATTGGTGGAATTTAATACAATCTTTGTTTAATTCTCCGTCAAATTCGAAAAGCCCCTCAGTTCCGTCAGTACTATTGCTGATAATGATTATTTCGCGAGGGCGATATTCCTGTTCCAGTACTGACTTGATGCACTCCACAAGATCGTTTTTTCGGTTGTAAGTAGCGATAATATACGAGACGAGAGGAGCCATCGTTCTGTTGAAGATAACAAACACCGACACATATATGTTCCGTTAGTTACCAGAGTCTATTTCTTGCGATCCGATAGCATGCGCAAGCCCAAATATGAACCAAAGACGTCGTGAGGTAAAGATGTCGAGGAAGAAGCCCCATTCAAGCATCGCAAGTAAGAGTGTAAACGTAATCACGTTCCGTGAGGTTGGCCAGTGAAATGCGACCTTAGAGACTCGTTTCGCAGTAATCCCAATAATAGTTCCTGCTAAAATAAACCCAGTAACCCCCAATTCTGCAAGCAATCCTAAGTACATGTTGTGCGGGTAATTTGCACGCTCTGGACGCCACTCATCAGGAAGATAGGGGATATAGTGGATATAGTTATTAGGTCCTACGCCGAATAGCGGGTGGTCGATCCACGTTCGAAAGGCCCCTTTCCACAAAGAATACCGGATATTAAGAGAAGTAAGAACGCCACCGTTTCGGAAGTCTAGTCGAAGTAATAAAAGTACGAACTGAATTGCGTCGGGTAACCACAGCTGGTATCCGATAAGAAGGAGAACACCGAACACAACAGCAGAAGGAAGTACATGACGAAGTACTGAAATTTGAACTGCTTGAATGATGAATATAGCCGTAAGAAGTATGGTAGTAGTAAATACAACTCCTATTGCCGTCCGTGAGCCAGTGGTGAACGCAGCAAATGCAAAAAGTGCTGGCAGAATAATTATAGAAACGGATAAGACAGAATGCGGTTCCTTTCTAAGATGTGCTATTGCGTAATGACAAGCAAAGAGATAGCCGATAGTCACGACGCTCCCATAATGGTTCGGATCATAGAACAGGGGCATTGTTCTAGCTTCGGTCGGCCTATGAAGGAACGATATTACCCAGACCGGGGTATACCCAACTTGAAAAAGAGCAAAAGCTCCAATAGAAAGTGAAATACTTGGGAGGCCGGCTAATAAAAATGTGTTACGAAGAACCGTGAACCGGATTTTAGCAGTAGAAACGTAGTGAAAAGTCATACCAAACAGTACGAAAACAAGAACATATCGGAATATATCAAATATACTGTTTGACGATAATGGGAGAGGGGAATGGAGGAGAGAAATAAGCATGGAGAGAAAAAATGTCGTCAAGAGGTATGGAATAGTAGCTGGAAGACGAATCTTCCGGCGATAAGAGATAAGGTATGCTCCGGCAGCTAGGATAATAGCAATGTCAGCGTATTTTACAAGACCAAATTTAGGACCTCGATAAAACAAGAATCCAATTGACAGGAGGTAGAGATACTTGGCGATCTTGGGAGACATTATTGGGAGGATACCTATAAATATCCGAGACGGCGGAGTTGGTCAGACACTTCACCAGTAGTTGAACTGGCTGTTGTCGTCGGTTTATACTCACCTGTATCGGTACTCGAAGTTGTGTACCATGGAACCGTTACAAGACAGGGAAGTGGAACATGTGCAGGATGCCCGTATAATCCCCATTCTCCTATCGCATTACCATGGTCCGCTGAAATTACAACAGAATCTGCATCGAGATTCGCGAGCAAGAGGGCAACGTCATCTAAGACACAGTGGAGATTTTGGAGGTATGCGTCCCACAATGCTTCTTCGGAGATTACCCCTGTTTGAAGATCGGTCCAAGCAGACTTCCAAATACCGTCAAAATCATTGGGGTCCATCCTTGATCCGAAGTCCGGCTGTGCGATAGAAGGGAAATGGGGTTGCATATAGTGAACGATCATTCGATCAGGATTTGTTTCACGAGCCAAGGTGATGGCACGGTCTGTAATTGGCCGAGGTCGAATTGTACCGAGAGATTCATCCCAGTTATATCGCCAAACTTCATCTAAAACTAAAAATGAGTCATCATCTAGAACACGGTCGGTAAACGGATTTCCCGAAATATACACCGTGTTGGCCATCTCACCATCATAGTCTCTCGTAAAATTCTTCGACATCCACTCCTCAGATGAACTTCCAAGTGAAGTAAACGTCCCTGGGTTCGAGAGGAAGTCGTACTGACTTGCAAGTTCAGCGATCAGATCAATCCGACAGGCATCAAGGATAATAAGAACACTCCAGTCTTCCTCATAGATATTCATTCCATTCGGGTGATGGGATTGATAAAGCGCGCCCGTACGGGAACAGAGGCCTTGGTATAATTCGTAACCAGATTGTTCAAGAGCGGTTATATTCCGGGACCTCAGACGTTCAAGCGTGCGCATAGTCCAACTTAGTGTACCCATACTGAAACCACATCTTATCCACTATGTAACCGTTATAGTACTTTTCGGTGTTCTATCACCGCCACGGTATTCATAAAATTGATTTGAAAAGAATGGCATCGCTTGTGTCCATTCCAAGGAACCGGTAAAGTATGAAAAATAGTAGTAGTGATCCAATACTAACCAGCGGAAGAAGTTCAAGCGTAGAAAGAGGAAGTTCAAGCACATTAATAACGGTCATCAATGCAGTTGAACCTGAGATCGCCATAAACCCCTTCCAATAGTTAACCGAGTACGGGATAATTCTGAAAAAGTACCATACCTCAACGGCTCTAAGTATGTTCAATAGTGTCAAAGAAATCCCAGTTGCGATAGCAGCCCCGACAATTCCAGAGGCTGGGACCAAAGCTAGATTCAAGGCGATATTTATAAGACAAGCTGAAACAGTATTCAGTAGTTCAACGCGTTCGTGACCGGTCATTGAGAGTAGGTAACCCGCTGGACCAACGACTGCGGCCATTGATTGGCTAACACTCAATATAACGAGTGCTGATTGTGCGACTTGAATCGGTTCACCGAAAATAGAGAGGACCTCTGTCCTATAAATAATCAAGAACAAACAACCGAGAACCGTGAGATAGGTGATCCACTTCGTAGCAGCAACATAGACACGTTTCAGTCGCTTAATTTGACCAGTATGAGAATATTCTGCAACAACAGATGGAAAAATCGCATTTACCGATTCCAGAACAACTGCGAGCAAAACCGTGGTCTGAAATGCTGCTTGATACCAGCCGAGTTGAGTTGGCGAAGAGTATAATCCCAGAACGAGGACATCCGTCCAAGAGATTAAATATTGAGTAACAGCGACGATTGCAACAGGAAGTGAGAACCGGAAGTTTTCGCGAATCTCAAATATTGGCTGCCTTACTCGGTTAAAACCACCAAGCCGGTATAAAGAGAAGATCCCGAGCCCAATGCCAACGAAAAGTGAGGCGAGATAGCCGATAATGGTGATCGTGAAGTCTGAAACCACAGATGCACCGATTACAATAAACACGAAACCGCTACCAGTTTGGCCGATATCTCGAATGATAACCGCATATTTCGTGTCTTTGAAGCCACGTGTGGCAGCCATACAGACCATCATTACCGAAAATAATGGAATTCCAGCGATAAACAATGGTATGGTGGCAGTAAAGTTTGATCCGATGACTGCCTGCACTTGTTCGTAAGTGACGTAGAAAAGTAAATTGAGGATGACACCGACCAGAAGCGGAGTGAAAATTGAAACCAAGATAATCCCCGTCACTCTGGGGTTATCTCCATGATTCTGATATATTGGAACGAATTTTTGCGCTGCAGTATCAAATCCAACACGGGCGATGACGCTACCAACTTTAAGCAAGACCAATCCAAACGCGAAAAGACCGAGTGCATCAAGACCTAAACCTTGAGCAATAATAAGGCTGAAGCTGTATCGGAGAGCACGGCCGAAGATACCACCAAGAAAAGCAACCGAAAACTGTTCGGTAAGGCTTTTATTCATGGTTCAAGACCACATTTTGATATTTTAGGTAGAACTCGAACAAACCAGATGCTAAGGTCATTACCCAGACAGACCGAGAAAGTGTCCATAGGTTCGTGTGAGTCATTCGGATACGATGATTTTTCCAACGGTCCAGATTTGACGGAGTATTATTTTAATATCAGAATTAAATGATCGGGCACGAATGTATCTAATATCAAGTTGTAATTTCCGATCTGGTTCCGATGAGGACATGCTTTCAATCTGTGCTAATCCGGTGAGTCCAGGCTTTACAAACCACCGACGCCTCCAGTTACCGACATCCTCCTGAAGATCAGTATCCAACTCCGGCCGTTCGGGCCGCGGCCCGACCACGCTCATGTCCCCCACTAAAATCGACCACAGTTGCGGGATCTCGTCCAGGTGCGTCCGCCGGAGGAACGCCCCGACGCGGGTGACCCGCGGGTCGACCCCGCCGTCGTCCTCCGCACTCAACACGGCTCCCGTCTCCCTCTCTGCGTCCCGCACCATGCTCCGGAACTTGTAGACGGTGAACGTCCCTCCGAACTCCGCCGTCCGCTCCTGGGAGTAGAGCACCGGTCCCTCGCTGTCGAGCTTCACGGCAACGACGATCACCGCGATCACGGGCAACAGCACCACCAGCCCGACGGTCGTGAACACCACATCGAAAAGCCGCTTCAGCATCCGGTCCTGCCAGTCCCACGGTTCCAGGTCCACGTCGACCAGCTCGCCGCCGCGACCGGCTACCAGCACGCTCTCTGCGTGCTCGCGGTGGACCTTCGCGTTCACGCCGAATCGGTCGCAGGCGTCGAGCGTGCCGAAGAACTGCTCCCGGTCGGGCCGCGCGAACGCGAGCAGCGCGGTGTCCACGTCGTAGTCGGCGAACACCGACTCGAGGTCAGACAGCGCCCCGAGGCAGGGGAGGTCGGCCAGCGCGCGTCGCCCCGCGTCGAGGGGGGTCGCCACCCCGCCGTCGGTCGCGAACGACGGCCGAACGGGGGAGCCGTCGTGGAACTGCGCCGGGGGGGAGACGTAGCCCACGACCTCGAGTTCGGTCGCCGCGAGGATCGCCGCCACGCCCTCGGGGTCGTCCCCGACGACGACGGCGCGGTCGCCGTCGCCGCTCGGCCGCGGTCGCGCCGAGACGAACCAGGCGGGCAGCGCGACGGACAGCGTCCCCGTCACCAGCAGGAGCGTCGTCCGGGGCAGTCGATAGGTGTAGTCGAAGTAGCCCACGGCCGCAAGACCCGCGGCCGCCACCAGCAGTCGCCGGTGGGTCAGGGTGACGGCGTCGAGGATCCGGCGGCGCTTCGGGCGAAAGAGGGGGAGGAACGCGAGCGAGACCACGGCGACCGTCGTGAGGATCGCCGGCGCGAGCGCCGCCTCGCGCATCGTCGTCGCGGGGAGTCGCGACAGGAGCGGGAGCGACGTCGCCAGCCCCTGGGCCGCGGGGGCGTTCGCGACGACGACGGCGAGCGCCGTGACCCCGGCGACGACCCCGACGCTGCCCAGCCTGTACCGCCACGCCCCTACCATCAGAAGAAATGTATTACACTGTTCGAATAAACTTTGTGCTTGAAGACATTATTTATATAAGAACTATCCCGGGCCCTTGGAGAACACCGCTCGCGCGGCGGACGGTTCGCGCGGCGGGCTTGCTCACCGGACGCGCGGACGCGAAGGGGAAGACGCAGGAGAAGCGAAGGACGGGGCGAGAAACGGGAAGTGAAAGGAGGGAGCGAAAACGGAGAAGCGGGAGGGTAGGAGAGAGAAGGAGAAGCGGAAAGGGAGGAGAGAGAAGGAGAAGGGGAGGGGCGGGGAGAGACGGGGACGGGAAGAAGCGGGAACGGCGAGAGGTGATGGGGCGAGAGACCGCACCGGCGAGCGGGCGGCGGGTGGCGGGCGTCAGCGCATGTAGCCGAGGTCTTCGAGTTGCGCCTCGACGTCGCGGCTCAGGTCCCGGGCCCCGGTGGCGACGTCGCTCGCTTCCATCCTGTCGAAGACCTCCTCGACGATGCCCGGCTGGTCCCGTTCGGCGAGGGAGGCGGTCTGCGCGTCGCGCACGTGCACGGTCGCCTCGTCGGTCCCGTGCGTGACGTACTTGTAGACGACGCCGTCCTGGGGCTGGTACACCGCCCGCCAGGGACCGACGTAGTCGGTCCGCTCGACGCCGTCGGGGAGCACGTCGCCGGGCGCGGGGACGCGGAACGTCGAGGCGAGGACCTCCTCGCGCCCCAGGTCGGCGAACGGGTTGCCGCCGGCGTAGCCGTCGAGGTACCCCTCGACGACCCCCCTGAAGTCGGTGAGGCTCACCGGCGAGTCGACGCGACGGCCCCGGTGCTGGCTCGGTGCCTTCACGACGAGCGGCACGTGCGTCAGTTCCTCGCCGATCCCCCAGCTGTGATCGACGTGGCGGACCCGCGGCGTGACGAGGCTCCGTTCGCCGAAGCCCTCGCCGTGATCGCTCGTGATCACGAGCAGCGTGTCCTCGTACAGCCCCGCCTCCTTGAGGTCGCGGACGAACCCGCGAAGCGCGGCGTCGATCTGGTGGATGCAGCCGTCGTAGAGCCACTCGAGCGCCGCGAGTTCGCCCCAGGGACGGCCGGTGAGGAACTGCCGCGACTGCGTCCCGGTGATGTCCTCCTGGACGCGGCGGAGGTTCGGCCCGCCCCAGCGGTCGTGTTCCTCCCGGGGGACGTAGGGGTAGTGCGCGTCCATGAGGTTGACGCACGCCGCCCACGGGCCGGACTCCGCCTCGGCCCACTCGAGGAACTCCTCGAGGTAGACCTCCGCCGATTCGGTCTCGGGGTCGTGCGCCCGGTCGGCGTGCGAGCCGTACCGGTAGTAGACCCCGTTGAGGACAGACTGGATCGGGTGGTCGTCGGCCAGGCTCGCGCGCAGGTACGACCCCGCGGAGACGTGCTCGTCGAAGTCGCTCGGGCTCACGCCCGTCTCGTACAGCCGGCGGTCGAGCGAGCGTTTCAGCCCGACGCGCGTCTCGAACGGCTCGCTCAGGTTCGACGTCTCCATCACCACCAGGTTCGGCGAGAAGATCCCCGTCCGGTAGCCGAACGCCGTCCGCAACTCGTGCCAGAGCGTCGCGTCCGGGTCCAGCCCGGACTCGTGCTCGGTGACGCCGTGTTCCTCGACGTGCGAACCGGTGAAGACGCTCGCGTGGCTGGCGACGCTGTGGATGCTCGGCGCTCGCGCCTGCGAGTAGACCGTCGCCTCGCCGGCGAAGTCGAGCAGGAACGGCGTCGTGTCGTTACGATGCCCGTGGACGCTCGTGTTCTTCGCCCGAACGCTGTCCAGAACGAGTAGTAGAATATTTGGATACGAGTTCATTCTGCCCTCTCTGATAGTGTGGGGAGGACCGGTTTCGGGATGAATCCTCCGGCCATGTGCCCGAACGCACGACTATCACCGACCCGCGGTATTCGGTTGCGGTGACGCAATATCGCGCGGCGCAGCCGACGACGACGGGGACGAGCGCTCCTCCTGACCGGTCGGGGGGGACGAACGTCCCCCTGGCGGGTCCTCCCTGATACGTGTACCGGCTAGTGGGGGTATCGACGGACCGCCCCGGCGGATCGAAGACGACGGCTCACGCCTCGACGCCGGCGCGACGGTCCGCGGACCGACCGCCCCTTATTCCTCCGAGGAACCCGCCCCGTCGGCCTCGGCGGTCGCCCCCTCCGTCGGCTCGCGCAACCGTCGCTCGGCCTCGTCGCGGTCCTCGGGGTAGCCCACGTCGATCCGCCAGCCCTTCATGCGGATGGCGTCGATGGTGCGCCCGCTCTGGATGAGGAGGTTGACCGCGTCGCTGAGTTCGTACTCGCCGCGGTTCGACGGCTGGACGAGGTGACACGCGTGGAAGATGGCGGGCGTGAACGTGTAGAAGCCCGTCATCACGAGGTTCGTCGGCGGGTCCTCGGGTTTCTCCATGACGGCGACGATCTCGCCGTAGTCGTTCGTGTTACAGACGCCGTACCGCGAGGCCTCCTCGTAGGGCACCTCCTCGACGAGGAAGGCGGCGTCCGCGCGGTCCTCCGCCTGGCGGCGCACCACGTCCGCGAGGTTCGCCTCGAAGACGTTGTCCCCCAGGATGAGCATGAAGTCGTCGTCGATGTGTTCCTCGACGGTCAGCAGCGCGTGAGCCAACCCCTTCGCCTCCCGCTGGTGGCAGTAGGTGATGGGGATCCCCTCGAAGCTGTCCCCGTAGTGCTTGATGATCACCTCCTTCAGGTAGCCGACGACGATGAAGAGGTCGTCGGCCCCGAGCGTGACCAGTTGCTCGAGGCAGTGGGTGAGGATCGGCTTCCCGTCGACCTCGACCATCGCCTTCGGCCTGTCCTCGGTGAGCGGACGCAGGCGGGTCCCCTCACCGGCCGCGAGCACGACTGCTTGCATGTCCAGTCCGTCACCGCCCCCGGACAAATAGGTTCGTCACCCGCGCGGATTCAGTCGCCGTGAGTGTCACGACGACGTAAACTACACTTATCATCGAGAGGGGCACATCGGAAACGAGGCGAGTTATCGATGAGCACTGACGAGCGGGACATCGCGGAACTGCTAGCCGACGCCCCCTCGAACTGGGGGCGATGGGGCGACGACGACGAGGTCGGCGCACTGAACTACCTCACCGAGGAGGAGGTGCTGCGGGGCGTCCGGGCGGTCGAACACGGGAAGACGTTCACGCTGGGGCTTCCCATCGGTCGGCCCGGCGGCGATCCGGTCTGGCCGGGGCGCTCCGGCGCGGACCACTACATGGAACTCGACAAGGGACACTTCGAGGCCGGAAAGGTCGACGTGCCGGGCGCGGCGGGCCTCGAGTACGCCGACGACGTCGTCTACATGTTCCTCCAGGGGACGACGCAGTTCGACGCGCTCGGACACGTCTGGTACGACGATCGGCTCTACAACGGCTTCGACGCCGGCACCACCAAGGGCGGGATGGAGTACTGCTCGATCGAGCCGATGGCCGAACACGGCGTCGTCGGGCGCGGCGTCCTGCTCGACGTGGCGCGCCACCGCGGGCGCGACCGCCTCGACCGCGGCGAGCGCATCACCCTCGACGAACTGCTCGACTGCGCCGACGAGCAGGGCGTCGAGATCGAGAAGCGCGACGTGCCGATCATCCGAACGGGGTGGATCGAGCTGTTCTATGAAGAGGGGGCGGACGCCTTCTACGGCGACGAGTTCGCCGAACCGGGCATCACCTACTCGCGGGACCTCGTCGAGTGGTTCCACGGGATGGAGATCCCCGCGTTCGGAACCGACACCGTCGCCAACGAACAGACCGTCTCCGACGAGACGGAGACGATCCTCCCGCTGCACGGCGCGCTCCTCCGCGATCAGGGGGTCGCGTTCAACGAGATCAACCGCCTCGACGAACTCGCGGCCGACTGCGACGACGACGGGAAGTACGACTTCCTCTACGTCGGCGCGCCGCTCAAGATCGTCGGCGGCACCGGCTCGCCCGTGAACCCCATCGCCATCAAGTGACACGACCATGACCGACGCACCACGACTCGATACGTACTGGTTTCACGAACGCGACTGGGACGACTACGACCACCTCCTCTCGGCGTTCGAGTGGGAGGTCCCGGAGCGGTTCAACATGGCCGCCTACGTCTGTGACCGCTGGGCGGACGACCCCGACCGGGTCGCCCTCTACGCCGAGGACGACGAGGGGCGCGAGCGGCGGTACACCTTCCGCGAGCTGCGCGATATCTCGAATCGGCTGGCGAACTACCTCGCCGCGCGGGGCGTGACGGCGGGCGACCGCGTGGGCGTCAACTGCCCGCAGAAGCCCGAGACCGTCTTCGCGCACGTCGCCGCCTGGAAGCTGGGGGCGGTCTCCGTCCCGCTCAGCACGCTGTTCGGTCCGGACGCGCTCTCCTACCGCCTGGAGGACAGCGAGGCGGTCGCGTGCGTCGTGGACGCCGCCAACGTCGACACGCTCCGGGCGGTCCGCGACGACCTCGACGCGCTCTCGACGGTGCTGACCGTGGACTGCGAACCCGAGGGGGACGAAGAACGACTGTGGGACGCGCTGGAGGGCCACGACCGCGCGTTCGAGACGGCCGACACGGACGCCGAGGACGACGCCATCGTCATCTACACGTCCGGCACGACGGGCGCGCCGAAGGGCGTCGTCCACGCCCACCGGATGCTGCTGGGCCACCTCCCGCTCTTTCTCACGACCTTCTGCAACCTCGCCATCGAGGAGGACGACGTCTACTGGACGCCCGCCGAGTGGGCGTGGGTCGCCTCGCTGTTCGACGTGCTCTTCCCCGGCCTCTACTACGGGAAGCCCGTCCTCGCGTACGCCGGCGGGCCGTTCGACCCCGAGACGGCCTTCTCGCTGATCGAGAAGTACGGCGTGACGAACTACTTCGCGCCGCCGACCGCCCTGCGGATGATGATGCAGGTCGAGGACCCGGGCGAGCGCTACGACGTGGACACCGTCCGCGTCATCCCCTCGGGCGGCGAGTCGCTCGGCCAGAGCATCGTCGACTGGGCCGCGGAGACGTTCGGCGGCGGAGGGTCGGACGCGGCGTCGGATCGCGGCTCCGGCGGCGTGGCCGTCCACGAGGGGTACGGCCAGACCGAAGCCAATCTCATCGTCGGCGATTGCACCGCCCTCGCCGAGTTCCGCGAGGGGAAGATGGGCCTGCGCGGCCCCGGTCACGACGTGCGGATCGTCGACCCGGAGACCGCCGAACCGATCGACGAACCGGACGCGCTGGGCGAGATCGCGGTCCGCTACGAGGGCGACCCCGTCTGCTTCAAGGAGTACCTCAACCGGCCGGAGAAGACCGCGGCGAAGGTCAGAGACGGCTGGCTCCTCACCGAGGACCTCGGGACGGTGGACGCCGACGGCTACTTCACGTTCAGGGGCCGCACCGACGACGTCATCATCAGCGCGGGCTACCGGATCGGACCGGAGGAGATCGAGGAGTCGCTGTCGGGCCACGACGCCGTCGCCGACGCCGCCGTCATCGGCGTCCCCCACCAGGAGCGCGGGGAGGTGCCGAAGGCGTTCGTCGTCCTCGCTCCGGGCTACGAGGCGGGGGACGGGCTCCGAGAGGAGTTACAGACCTTCGTCCGCGACCGCCTCGCCCAGTACGAGTACCCCCGCGAGGTCGAATTCATCGACGAACTGCCGACGACGACGACGGGGAAGGTCAGGCGGGCAGACCTGCGGGACCGGGAGGGCGCAGAGGGGTCGGCCTGACGCGCTACGCGATCGACGACTCCCGGTCCTCTGCGGGTTCGAGGTGCTCCGTCCCCCAGTCGTGCATCGACGCGATGACCGGTCGGAGCGACTCGCCGTGGTCGGTCAGCGAGTACCGGACGCGGAACGGTCGATCGCTGACGACCTCGCGGTCCACCAAGTGCTTCCGCTCCAGGTCGTCGAGGCTGTCGGAGAGGACCTTGCTCGAGATGCCGTCGACCGCCGCCCTGAGTTCGTTGAACCCGCTCGGGCCGTGCGTGAGCAGTCGGTGGACGATCACCGGGTGCCACTTCTTCCCGATGAGCGCGGCCGTCGACGTGATCGGACACCACTCCTCGCCGTCGCACCAGACCTGGAGTCGCCCCGGAGCGTCCGTCATGATCGCCCGCTAGGAGGGGTCGAGATCGGATGTACTTACCTCAGGTGAGCCGACAGGTGGGTCGACACGTCGAACCGGACGCCGGATCGCTCTGCCGCGCGGTCCGCACGACCCCTCCGCGTTGATAATCGCGGGGCGCGTGGTTCGGGGCGTGTGACATGAGCGAGTATCCACCACTCGAAGACTACGGGCTCGTCGGGAACCTCGAGACGTGTGCGCTCGTGAGCGTCGACGGGTCGATCGACTGGTGCCCGCTCCCGCACCTCGAATCGCCGAGCGTCTTCGCGCACCTCCTCGACGCCGATGGGGGCGGGCACTTCCGCATCCGGCCGGCCGCCGCCTACGCGTCCGCCCAGCGGTACCTCGACCGAACGAACGTCCTCCGAACCGAGTTCCGGACCGCGATGGGCGACCTCGCGGTGACGGACTTCATGCCGATCGTCGATGACGAGGGAGGGGGGACCCGCTCCCCGGCGATATACCGCCGGGTGACCTGCGAGCGCGGACGGGCCGAGGTCGAGATCGCGTTCGAACCCCGATTCGACTACGCCCGCGCGGAGACGATCGTCGAGGCCCGGGACGGCGGACTCCTCGCGGCGGGCGGCGACGAGACCGCCCTCCTGATGACAGACCGCCCGTTCGACGTGAGCGACGACGGGGCGACCGCCACCGTCGCGCTGACCGCGGGCGACGCCGAGTGGTTCGTCCTCCGGTACGGCGACGCCGAACCGGTCGCGGACGGGCGGGCGAGGCGACTCCTCGACGACACCGTCTCCTTCTGGCGCGGGTGGGCGCACACCTGCGACGAGTCGGAGTGCGTCTTCGGCGGCCCGTGGCACGACCTGGTCGTCCGCTCCGGGTTGGTGCTCAAACTGCTGACCCACCGAGAGACCGGTGCCATCGCCGCCGCCCCGACCACGTCGCTCCCCGAGGACGTCGGCGGGGTCCGCAACTGGGACTACCGGTACAACTGGCTCCGCGACGCGGCGTTCACGATCCAGGCGCTCTCGAACCTCCACCACGGGGCGGAGGCGAGGTCCTACTTCGAGTGGTTCCTCGACCGCTGTCGCGCCGAGGACCCCGAGCGGATACAGCCGCTGTACGGCCTCCACGGCGACCCCGATCTCGCAGAGCGGGAACTCGAGCACCTCTCGGGCTACCGGGACTCCTCGCCCGTCCGCGTCGGGAACGGCGCGATCCACCAGCGACAGCTCGACATCTACGGCGAACTCGTGCTCGCGATCTACGAGACCGTCAGCGACGACGGCTCGCTCGAACGCGACGACTGGGACGCCGTCCGGGGGATAATCGACTACGTCCCCGAGATCTGGCGGGAGCCGGACGCCGGTATCTGGGAGGTCAGGGGCGGCACCCGTCACTTCGTGTTCTCGAAGCTGATGTGCTGGGTCGCGCTCGACCGCGGCGTCGCCATCGCCGAGGAGCGCGGGTTCGACGCCCCGTTCGACCGCTGGCGCGCAGTTCGGGACGAGATCAGGGAGGCCGTCCTCGAGAAGGGCTACAGCGAGGAGCGCGGGGCGTTCGTCCGGGCGTTCGACGACGACGCGCTCGACGCGACGGCGCTCCTCGTCCCCCTCGTCGGGTTCCTCCCGTTCGACGACGAGCGCGTCCAGCGCACCATCGACGCGATCCGGGCGGAGTTGATGACCGAGGAGGGGCTGGTCCGGCGGTACGACGGCGACGACGGCCTGCCGGGGGAGGAGGGGACGTTCGTGCTGTGCTCGTTCTGGCTGGTCGACGCGCTCGCGCTCTCCGGCCGCGTCGAGGAGGCGCGGGAGGTGTTCCTGAACGTGCTCGACTACGCGAACCCCCTCGGCCTGCTGGCCGAGGAGATCGACGAGGGCGAAGGGGTGCAGGTCGGCAACTACCCCCAGGCGTTCAGCCACGTTGGACTGATCAACTCCGCGCTCTACCTCGGGCGGATGAGCGGGCGCACCAGCGCCGGAATCGAGCCGATGGGGCTGGAACTCGGGGAGGGTGTGGGGACGTCCGGGAGGTAGCTCGGACGTCAGCGCCCCCTCACCAGTTGTGGAGCGCGTCCTCCAGGATCCCGCGCACGTCCTCCGCGGTGACGGGCCGCGGGTTGCAGCGCAGCAGGCGCGCCTGCGTCTCGACGGTCTGGGTCGCGAGCCAGTCGAGGTCCGACTCCTCGATGCCGGCCAGTTCGTGCAGCCCGGAGGGGAGGACGTTCAGGTCGCGCTGGAGCCTGACGTACTCCTCCTTGCCCTGCATCGCGGCGTCGCGGGTGTGCATGCCCGACGTGTCCGCGCCGAGCATCTCCGCGATGCGGGCGAACCGGGGCGGGTCGCTCGCGGCGTTGTAACCGAGCGTGCTCGCCGGGGTGAGTACCGCGATGGTCTCGCCGTGGTAGGTGTGATAGCGGTTGCCGACCGGGTAGGCGATGGCGTGACAGAGCGTCGCGCCCGCCGTCAGCCCGGCGATCGCGCCGAACAGCGCCCCCTGGAGCATGTCCGCCCGCGCGTCGAGGTCGTCGCCGTTGTTGACGGCGGTGCGGACGCTCCCCGAGAGCAGCGAGATGGCCTTCTCCGAGAACAGCTCCGTGACGGGCGTCCGGCCCGCGTACACCGGGCGGGTCGCGGGGTCGCTCGCGCGGAGGAGCTGGTCGTACTCGTGGGTGGTGTAGCCCTCGATCGCGTGGCCGAGCGCGTCCATCGCCGTCCGGGCGGTCAGGTCGGGCGGGAGCGTCGTCGTGAGCGTCGGGTCCAGCACGGCCGCGTCCGCGCGGACGTGGTTGCTCGAGATCCCCTCCTTGATCTCCTGCTCCTCGACCGAGAGGATGGCGACCGGCGAGATCTCCGCGCCCGTCCCCGCAGTCGTCGGCACGAGAACGAGCGGCGGCCCCGACTCGGTCAGCGACTCGCCCTCGCCCGTCGGCTCGGCGACGTAGTCGAGGATCTCACCGCCGTTCGCGACGACCGCCCGCGTCGTCTTCGCCGTGTCCATGACGCTCCCGCCGCCGAGGCCGACGTAGAAGTCGTAGCCCGCCTCGCCGACCGCCTCGCGGACGAAGTCGATACACTCCTCGATGTCCTGCACCGAGGGCTCGCGCTTCGACCCGTCGAAGACGTCGACCGAGAGGCCGTCGTCTTCGAGTTCGTCGCGCACGCGCCCGGCGTGCCCGAGGTCGACGAGCGTCTCGTCGGTGACGAGCAGGCCGCGGGCGTCCCCCGCGACGCCCAGGTCGCGTAGCTGGTAGGCGAGTTCCTCGACCGCGTCCCGGCCGAAGCGGATCTGTGGCATCTGGAGGTGCCAGACCGTCTCCGGGGCCTGCGCGTGCTCGGGCGCGGAGACCGACCGCTCGTAGCCCGTCCCCATCAGGACCACCCCGACGCGATGCGCTCGAACTGCTCGGGGTCGTGGCCGTAGACCACCTCGGCGTCGTGGCGGCGTTCGAGGTCCTTGATCCGCTGGAGGCTCTCGAACCAGTCCGTGTTGCTCCAGAGGAGCCCCGCCCCGAGCGGGATCTCGTCCTCGTAGTTCTCGCGCTGGTAGAGTTCGTCGCCGGCGAAGATCACCGTCTCGCCGTCGAGGTGGACGACCGTCCCCGTGAGTCCGGGCGTGTGCCCCGGGAGGCGGACGAACTCCACGTCCTCGAAGTGCTCCTCGCGCTCCCCGTGGAGGATCTGCCAGTTGAGGTCGTGGTCGAAGTCGCCGAGGACGTACGCCGCGCTGCCCTTCGGCGTCTTCGCGCTGTAGTAGGCGAACTTCACTTCCTCCTCGTGTACGTACACCGGTATATCAGTACCGTCGAAGAACTCCAGCCCGCCCGCGTGATCGAGGTGCAGGTGCGTCTGAAAGACGGCGTCGACGTCCGAGAGGCCGAAGCCCGCGGCCTCCAGATCGTCGTCGAGGCGGTGCTCGTGGGCGTCGTGGGGGTAGAACGCCTGCACCAGCCCCTCCGGCCAGTGGCCGTTCGCCGCGTCGTGGTGCGAGCCGGTGTCCCACAGGATCGTCGCCTCCGGGTGCTCGATGACCAGGTTGTACACCGGGATCTCGACGTAGTCGGTGTCGGGATTCGGCTCGTCGTGGCTCCCGAGCGTGTTCCCCTGGACGAGGTAGTTGAGGTCGCACTCGAGGCCGCCCCGGTCGATGACGTGGATGGTTGCGTCGACCATGCGGAACCGTTACCAAAGAGGCAGAAATAACTAGCCATTGTCACGATTGGGGACCAGAGGGGCCGTGATAGTTCGCGGGCGGTGAGCCTCCCGGACGAGTAGCCGAACCGCTGAAGTGCTCGCGCGTGGACGGGACGGGTGATGAACGTCTCAGTCGTCGGCAGCGGCTACGTCGGTTCGTCCGTCGCCGCCTGCTTCGCCGACCTCGGACACGACGTGGTCGCCATCGACATCGACGAGGGGGTCGTCGAGCGGTTGAACGCCGGCGAGCCGCCGATCCACGAGCCCGGACTCCCGGAACTGCTCTCCGAACACGCCGGCGACCGCCTCCGCGCGACGACCGAGCACGCCGCCCTCCGCGACACCGACCTCACGATGGTCGCGCTCCCCACACCCTCCCGCGAGGACGGGAGCATCGACCTCTCGATCATGGAAGCAGGCGTCCGCGACATCGGCGAGGCGCTCGCCGAGAAGGACGGCTTCCACCTCGTCGTGATCAAGAGCACGGTCGTCCCCGGAACGACCGACGAGCGCCTCGCCCCCCTGCTCGAGGAGACCAGCGGGAGGACCGTCGGGGAGGATATCGACGTCGCGGTGAACCCCGAGTTCCAGCGCGAGGGGACCGCCGTCGAGGACTTCCTCGACCCGGACAAGATCGTCTTCGGCACCGCCGGCGACGAGCGGTCGCTCTCGCTGCTCGAGGAACTCTACGCGCCGCTCGTGGGCGACCGCGAGATCCCGATCGTCCGGACGGGCCGCCGCGAGGCGGAGATGATCAAGTACGCGAACAACGTCTTTCTCGCCTCCAAGGTCAGCGTCATCAACGAACTCGGGAACATCTGCAAGGAGTTCGGCGTGGACTCCTACGAGGTCGCGGAGGCCATCGGGCTCGACGACCGCATCGGCGCGGCCTTCCTCCGCTCGGGCGTCGGCTGGGGCGGCTCGTGCTTCCCGAAGGACACCGACGCGCTCCGGGCGGCCGCGCGATCCGCGGGCTACGAGCCGGAGCTACTCGACGCGGTGGTCGGCGTCAACGACCGCCAGCCCCGGCGCATGCTCGAACTCCTCGACGGTCACGCCGACGTCGCCGGGAAGCGCGTCGCCGTCCTCGGCCTCGCGTTCAAGCCCGGCACCGACGACATCCGCGGCTCGCGCGCCAAGCTCGTCATCGAGGGGCTCGCGGAGCGCGGCGCTGAGGTCGTCGCCTACGACCCGACGGCCGCCGCGGCGCACATGCGCGACCTGTATCCGGACGTCGAGTACGTCGGCTCGGCCGCCGAGGCCCTGGAAGGGGCCCACGGCGCGCTCGTCGTCACCGACTGGGACGAGTTCGCCGCCCTCGACGAGGAGTTCGACGCGATGGCCGACCCGATCGTGATCGACGGCCGCCGCATCGTCGAGCGCCGCGACGGGATCACCTACGAGGGGCTGACCTGGTAGCGTCGCCTCCACCACCGTTCTGCGGACGCACGGTCGATTAGTGTGGGCGGTAGTGTGGTTTATCAGTCAGGAGGTGCCTACGTACGGCCATGAGTAGCGACGCCGAGGCCGAGAACGACGAACTCCTCGGGGAGGGGGCCGTCTCGGGAAACCAGGCCTCGATCCCCGCGCACGTTCGCGAGCGCGCTGACATCGAGGACGGGGACAGCCTTCGCTGGCGCTGGAAGGGGGGCGAACTGAGCGTCGAGGTCATCCGCAGACGGTCGGGCGTCTTCGAGGACTTCGACGGATTCGAGGGACGTAACGACGCTACCGACCACGACGCGGTGGGCGTCGAACCCGCCGGCGAACTCGACGCGTCGCCGCGCGACGAAGAACCGAACGCCGACGAAGCGGGGAATCGGTAGGTGACACAGCGCGCGCTCGTCGACACGAACGTCGTGTACGGGGCGTTCCGCCGTCGCGATCAGTTCCACGAGGAGGGTCTCGCCGTCGTGCGTGCCGCCGACCGCGGCGACCTCCCGACGCTCGTCGTGATCGATTTCGTCCTCGCGGAGGTGATGAACGCGCTCACGCGGCAGGTACCACACGACGACGCAGTACGAGCGCTGTCGATGCTCGAGGAGAGCACCGGTGTCCATCTCAATCGAACGACGAGCCAGGTGTGGCAGCGAGGGGTTTCGGTCTATCGCGAGCAGGCCCAACTCTCGCTGGTCGACGCGCTCCTCGTTGCGGTCGCTCGCGACTGCGACCTCCCGTACGTCTACTCGTTCGACACCGGCTTCGACAGCGTCGACGGCGTCCGTCGACTGACGACCCCGACGAATCCGTATCGGGCGTGAACGACGGTCAGACGAACGTCCGCCCGCACCCGGGACACGCCCCGACGTCCGCCTCCACGTCGGTGCCGCACATGCTACAGTAGTGTACGGAACCGTCGGACCGCCTGCTCGCCGTCTCCCGGTCCGGGTCGGGATGCCCCTCCCCGTAGAACAGGCGGACCACGTCGGCCGATCGCCGGTAGAACTCGCAGTACCCGCACCTGCCGCACGTGACCACGGTGAAGACGTGGCTCTCCACGTCGGCGAGGGCGGAGAGGCCGGGGCTCGTCGTCGTGATCTCCTCCACCCTCGCCTCGGTGCGACCGCACTTCGGACACCCCCTCGCAGACGCCGCGTCCGCCTCTCGATCGTCGCCTCGCTCCGGTGAGTCGGGCATACGTCCCCACCTCTATCGATAATGTTAGTTTTTGTCACGTTCAGGGAGACGGCGCTCACCCGCCGACGCGCACGGTCCGCCCCTCCTCGATCGCCGCCTCCGAGACGTACACCGTCTCGCCGCCGACCGAGTAGGTCCCCGGGTAGGCCACCGTCACGCGGACCGTCCCGTCCTCGACCGTAGCGCGCCGCTCGTAGGCGAAGGACGCGCCGTCGATCTCGACGCCCGTCTCGACCGCCACCGACTCGCCCGACGCCGGGCCGACGACGGTCGCGCCGGGCACCACGGCAAACGCGACGTACTCCCCGTCGGGGCTGGCGTAGATCGCCCGGTAGTGGGCGAGGCCGGCGACGCCGTCCCCCCGACTCCCGTAGCGGTCGTGCAGGCGCGCGCCGATCGCGTTCGAGAAGCGCGCGTCGTCGGCACCGACCACGACGTAGCCCACGCGCCCGCGGAACCGCTCGTACCACGGGTCGGGGGTCGTCGACTCGACGAAGGCGTCGTAGTTCGCCCGCGCGTAGCCGTAGGAGGCCGCCTCGCCGCCGACGAAGTAGTTGTAGACGCGGTTTCGCCCCCACTCCGAGAGGACGTAGCTCTCGGGATACGACAGCCCTCGCTCCTCGGCGTGGGCGTCGATGGCCGTCGCGGTCCGGTACTGCCCCTCGGGGACGGTGACGAGCGAGGTCTTCACGGGCACCTGGATCATCCCGAGGCCGCCGACGAGCAGGAAGAGGAGCGCGAGCGCGCCGAGTCGCCGCCGATCGGGGAGGCGCAGCGACGGCCGGCCGTCGTCGGTCCGCTCCGGCGGGTCGCGGAGGGGGACCGGTCGCGCCGCGAGGTCGACGCGCTCGGCGAGGTGGACGAACCCGAGTCCGGCGAAGACGGCGACGAACGGGGAGAGTTCGCCCGCAAAGCGCGTCTGGACGGCGGCGAGCGCGAGGAAGTACCCGCCGTACGTCCCGACGACGAGCCACCCGAGCGCCCCGCGCCACCCGCGCCACAGCCCCCACGCGAGGTAGGGGAGCGCGAGCACGAGCGCGAACCCGAACAGCAGGAGCCAGCCGGCCGACCCCGAGGCGAACAGCGACTGCACCTCCGCGATGGCCCGCTCCGCGAACAGCGTGTCGAGGCCGCGTCCAAGGTCCGACCAGAACTCGGGGAAGCGCGACCGGACGGCGAGGACGCCGGCGGCGACCCCGACGACCTCGACCCCGAGGACGGCCGGCGCGATCGGGAGGGGAAGGGTCGAAACCGACGGCGCGAGGCGCGCGAACGCCTCCCCGACGGCGAGCGCGACGACGACGCCCGCGAGGAGGAGCGACGGCGCGTACGCGACCGTGTCCGTGTGCCAGCCGAGTCCGACGTGCGCGAAGTGCGAGAGGGCGGCCGCGAGCGCGAGTCCGGCGACGACGGGCGCGCCCAGCGCGACGGGCGAGCGGCCCTCGCGGACGGCGACCGGGGCCGCGAGAGCGACCGCGAGGCCGAGCGGGACGAGCAGGGCGGGGCCGTTGTCCCACGCGAGGGTCTGCCCGGCGACGCCGACGCCGAGCGCGACGGCGGCGACGACGGTCGACCGGTCGACCGCGGATCCCCGGGAGTCCCGATCGAGCAGCGCGACGAGCGCCCACGCGGTGAGCGCGAGCCACACGTAGTCGAACGCGTGGTGGTCCGCGAAGCCGAGTCCGGTCCGGAGCGCGTGGGCCGGGACGACCGCCAACAGGGCGACCGCCGCGAGCGCGACGCGGCGGTCGTCGCTCGCGCGGCGGGCCAGCAGGTACGTGAACAGCCCGGTCAGGACGGCCGCGACGACGGGGTAGACGGCGAGGACGACCCCCGACGCGCCGCCGGCGAGCGCGCTCGCCAGCCAGAGCGCGGCGACGAGCAGCGGCTCGCCCCTCGCGACGGCGGGCGGGAGCGCAGAGAGGACCGAGGGGTCGAGCGCGCCGCCCGCCTGCGCGAGCAACCGCTCGGTCCAGTAGCGGTAGTAGTACGGGTCGTTCCCCGAGAGGACGATCCGCTCGCGGAACACCGACGGGAGCGAGACGAGACGGAAGAGCGCGAGGAACGCGAGCGTCCCCGCGAGGGCGAGGATCTCGGTCGCGTCCACGTCGGCGAACGGGTGGGACGCGACCGGCGACGCCGATACACCGAGGGCGGCCGTCGACTCGACCGCGTCGCCGTCGAGGGCCGCGCGGACCGCGTCGGGGGCGGCGATCCGATACCCTCCACCGTGGCGCTCGACGACGCCGCGCGCGACGAGTTCGCCGAACGCCCCCGAGTCGACGGCGACGTCCTCGAACGTCCACGGCTCGCGCTCGCGGTCGGCGTCGACGGCGAGCGCGGCGCGGACCGCCGGTTCGAGGTCCGGTCGCTCCCGCAGGAGGTCGGCCGCGGCCCGGGCGTCGGTCATTGCTCGACGCTGTCCCGAATGAAGGATAAACGTACCGTTCGGTATTCGGACTGGTACGGTATCGATTGTTTCGAGGGAGTCCGGCGCGGGTCCTCCCGGCGCGGATCGGAACGCCGCGGAGCGACGGACGTATGCCGGCGGGCGACCGCGGGGGCGTATGCGCCAGTTCATCGTCGTCGGTCACGACGCGCCTACCGGCCCCGACTTCTCGCTCGACGACCTCGCGGGCGGGGCGGGACGGCTCGACGTGCTCTGTCGGTGCGTGAACGCGACGTTCTTCCTCTCGCACGCGATCCGCGAGGACGCGCGCTGTCGACTCGTCCTCCGCGACGAGTTCACGCTGCGCTTCGAGGGGAGCGAACTCCGCCGCCTGAACCCCGACGAGCGGTCGACGGCGGCGCTCGTCAGGAAGGCCCTCGAACGGCGGGACGAGGCGATCGGGCACGTGGAGGCCGAGACCTCCCCCGGGGTCTACCTCTCGCGGAAGGGGTTCGAGGCGACGCTCGACGACGCCGCGCGCGAGGGGACCGTCGTCGAACTCCACGAGGAGGGCGACCCCGTCGTGGACGTCGACCCCCCCGAGGATCCCGTCTTCGTCCTCTCCGACCACCGCGACTTCGCCGAGGGGGAGGCCGCCCTACTCGCCGAGACCGCGGCGGCGCGGGTGCGACTCGGCCCGAAGCGCCTGCACGCCGACCACGCCATCACCGTGGCGCACAACTACCTCGACACCGAGGGGTACGGGCGGTACTGAGTCCGCGGGGCGGACCGGCGCGGTCGAGGGACCGTCGTCAAGTAGCGTGCCACAGCGTCGCGGTATCGGTGCGAAGACGGAAGGATTAACACTGCCCTGGCCCTCGGTTCACCTGCGGGCCGGTGGGGTAGCTTGGTATCCTTCGGCCTTCGGGTGGCCGTAACCGCAGTTCAAATCTGCGCCGGCCCATTTTCACCCCACTTCGCAACGACGAGCGATAGCGAGTCGTCCGTAGTGGGTGTGAAATGTGTACCAAGCAGATTTGAATCAGGGAGCGAACGGAGTGAGCGACCGTGGTTCAAATCTGCGCCGGCCCACTTCTCCCGCATCTCGCAATGCCGAGCGCCAGCGAGGCATCCGTGATGCGTGGAGAAGAGACGCAAAGCAGATTCGAGCAGACGAGTCGCATCCTGGAGCAAACGAAGTGAGCGACCCGGATCGTCTCGACGAGTGCAAATCTGCGCCGGTCCCTGCCGTCCGTCGCTTTCCCGACCCGATTCACGCCAACTCCCTAGGCCCACCGCCACTGAATTATTCCAGCGTACGATAGACATATCACCGACAGCCCTGAATACACACGTAGAGAGGCGACCGACGATGGATCCGACCGACACCCCGAACGTCCGCGATACCGGCGACGAACCCCCCGACTTCGACGAGTGGGACGCACCCGATGAGGTTCTGAAGGGGGGTTCCACCCGGGAGCGTATGCTCGACGTGATACTGCAGTTGCGCGAGCCGACGAAGGTATCCGAGATAGCGAACCGGGCAGGGTGCGACACCGAAACCGCGCGCGATTACCTCGTGTGGTTCGCGGAGATGGGGATCGTACGGGAGCACGCGGGGCGACCCGTCAGGTACGATCGAAACGAGTCGTACCTGCGATGGCGGCAGATCGAGCGAATCCGGTCGCGATATTCGGAGTCAGAGATCGTCGAGAAGCTCAAGAGTACGGTAGATGGACTTGAGGAGTACCGAGCGCGATTCGACGCCGATCACCCTGACGAGGTATCGCTCGTGGCGGCGAGCCGCGAGCGTCCGCTCGAGGAGGCGTGGGAAGCGCTGAGCGAGTGGCAGACGATGGAGCGGCGCGCGGACCTGCTGGACGCGGCACGTCGTAGCGGGGACCTCGCGAGCGGCGACGTCGGGCGAGTAGATGCCTAGCGGTGAACCGTTCGACTCCGACGACGCGGATGGGGCAGTCGGGGCGATAGACTACGACGTCCTGGAGCGAATCGGCCAGCGCCTCGCCGGAACTCGTCGATTCACGGACGTTACGCTGCGGCCGGAGTACGCGCCCGACTCGGTCGTCGCCGAGTACGACGTGGGGTATTTCCCATCGCGCGTCGAGCGGGCGTACCTGCGGATCAGGTGGTACGACACCGACGATTTCAACGTGCACTATTCGGAACAGTGCAGAGACGGGTCGAGCTGGGAGTGTCGCTGGGACCGCCACCCGAACGAACACGACGCGAGGGAACACTTCCACCCGCCGCCGGACGCGGAGACGCCGGGACGGGATGCGGAGCATCCGCGCGACTGGCGCGACGTGCTGTCCGAGGTGTTAGAGACCCTGGACGAGCGCATTCGGGCGTTCTGGGTGTAGCCCCACCGTCCGCATCAGACGACAGATACGTTCGGGAGGCCCGTCGTTCGTCGTTCAAAATCTGTGCCGGCCCACTTCTCCCGCATCTCGCAACGCCGAGCGACAGCGAGGCGTCTGTGATGCGGGGAGAAGAGACGCCAAACGGATTTGAGCAGACGAGTCGCAGCCCGGAACGGCGCGAAGCGCCGCACGCCCGGAACGTCTCGGCGAGTTCAAAATCTGCGCCGGCCCACTTCTCCCGCACTCGAACTCCGCAGCCCCGGGAGTTTTGTCCGTCACGGGACAACGCGAACGCATGGACGAGGAGTTGCTCATCTACGGGTCGTACGGGTACACCGGATCGCTGATCGCGGAGGCCGCCGTCGACCGGGGGTTGTCACCGGTGCTCGCCGGGCGGCGCGCGGAGTCGCTCGAACGGCAGGCGACGACGCTCGGACTCGACCATCGCGTGTTCAGCCTGGAACACCCGAACGTCGTCGAGGCGCAGGTCGGGGACGCCGCCGCGGTGTTGAACTGCGCCGGCCCGTTCTCCGCGACCGCGACGCCGCTGGTCGAGGCGTGTCTGGAGACCGGGACGGACTACCTCGACATCGCCGGCGAGATCGACGTGCTCGAGGCCGTCGCCGAGCGGGACAGGGAGGCCGAGCGGGCGGGCGTGACCCTGCTCCCCGCGGTGGGGTTCGACGTGGTACCGACGGACTGTCTGGCGGCGTTCCTCGAAGCCGAGTTGCCGTCGGCGACCCGCCTCGCGCTGGCGATCGACGGCCTCGAGACGTACTCCCCGGGCACCCTGAAGTCGATCGTCGAGGGACTGTCGAGACCCGGCGCGGTGCGCGAGGGCGGCGAGGTCCGAACCGTCCCGGCCGCGTGGAAGACCCGACGGATCGACTTCGGGGAGGGACCGAAGCCGGCCGTCACCGTCCCCTGGGGCGACGTTTCGACGGCCTACTACGCGACCGGGATCCCGAACGTCGAGGTGTACGCCACGGTTCCCCCGTTCGCCGTCGGCGGGATCCGGTGGACCGGGATGCTCGCCCCCATGCTCGGCATGAAACCCGTCCAGTGCACCCTGAAGCGCCTGGTCGACGCGACGGTGTCCGGCCCGACCGCGGCGGAGCGCTCGCGGAGCGTGGCGCGGGTGTGGGGCGAGGTCGAGGACGACGAGGGGGAGCGCGTCGCCGCCCGCCTGCGGACGCCCGACACCTACGACCTGACCGCGCGGACCGCCGTCGAGTCGGCCCGGCACGCGCTCGACGGCGACGTCTCCCCCGGCTTTCAGACGCCGGCGTCGGCGTTCGGCCCCGACTTCGTGCTCGGATTCGAGGGCGTGGAGCGCGAGTCGGTGCGCCACGAGACGGCCGGCGGGGCAGGCGGGATGGGCGGGGAGGCGAACGCCGGCGACTGACTGCCGGGAGTTTATCAGCGATCGGTGATGAGGGATCCCGGGGACGAAACAACATGCTACCACGAGTCATCATTCACAACGCCGTGAGCGTCGACGGGCGAATCGACGGCTTCCCGCCGGAGATCGGCGTCTTCTACGAGGTCGCGTCGGCGTGGGACGTCGACGCCCACCTCGTCGGGAGCGAGACGCTGTTCGCGGAGTCGGACTCGATGGACGAGGAACCCGGGGAGACGGTGGCGAGGGAGGCGCAGAAACCGCGGAATGGCGCGCCGGACGCGGACGCGCCGCTGCTCGCGGTTCCCGACAGCGAGGGACGGGTCCGCAACTGGGAACTCCTCGACGAACAACCGTACTGGGGGGAGATGGTCGCCCTGATCTCGTCGGCGACGCCCGACGAGTACGTGGAGTACCTCGGCCTCGTGGGGGTGGACTACGTCGAAGCGGGCGACGACCACGTCGACCTCCGCGAGGCGCTGGCCGAACTGGCCGATCGGTACGACGTGGAGACGGTCCTGACCGACAGCGGCGGGACGCTGAACGGCGTGCTCCTGCGCGCCGGACTCGTCGACGAGGTGAGCGTCCTCGTCCACCCGTACCTCGTCGGCGGGACGTCCCCCCGGTCGTTCGTCCGCGGACCTGACCCGTCGGAGAGCGCCCCCGCGGCGTCGCTCTCCCTCCTCGGCGTCGAGCGGCGGGACGACGACCTCCTCCAGTTGCGATACGCGCTCGACTGAGGGGATCGGTCGAGACGACGAGCGTCTCCAGCGTCGGAGCGTGCGACCCGGGGAACCGCACCCCGGGCGCGATCCTCACTCCCTGGGCGTGATCTTCCCGGTGAACGTCTGGAGTTCGATCTCACCGTCGTCGACGACGAAGGTGTCGGTCGCGAACTCGTAGTCGTTCTCGGGCGTCTCTGCGTGCCAGACGATGAACGCGTACTCGTCCTCGACGATCCGCTCGTCGAGGGAGAAGCTGACGTCGGGGGCCGAGAACTCCTCGAACAGCCCGTCGAACATCTCCTCGATCTCGTCGATGCCCCGGTAGATCCCGGCGTGCGTGATGACGACGGCGTCGTCGTCGTAGTCCGCCAGGATCGCCTCCATGTCCTGCGCGCCGAACGCCTCGAGATGTCGGTCCAGGACGGCTTCTGTCGTGCTCATGATCGGTCCCCGTCCGTTTCCTCGGGAGGAACTCCGGACGGGAAGGGAGATTCGGTGCCCCACTGTATAATTTGTTGCCCAACGGTCACGAACGGCGGAGGGTGCGCCGACGACGGTGGCGGGGCGCGGAGGGAGGACGGCCGTCGGGGCGTCCGCGCCGGCCTCGTCCGTCCCACCGACGGCGGCGTCAGAGGGGTTATGCCGCTCGTCACCCTACCGGGAGAGATGACGAAGGGAACGGACGCGGAGGTCGCGGAGACCGAGGAGATCGCGAGACGGCGAGACGAACTCGTCGCGCGGGTGACCGATCACGCGGGGCGGATCGCGCGCGAACTCGCGCTGTTGCAGGGCGGCGACTACGGCCGAGCGTCGTTCGAGACGAGCGCCGGGACGTGGACGCTGAAGTACGAGGCGGGCGACGTCGAGTACCTCCGGTTCGAGGCGTCGGGGCGGGAGACGTACGTCGTCTCGACCAGGCGCTCGCCCGATCCGGACGCGCTCGCGGCGGCGATGGAGGACTACGGCGCGTTCGTCGAGGCGTTCAACCGGTACGTGGCGTCGCTGGAGGGCGCGCTCGACGGCGTCTCGACCGACGCCCCCGAGGTCGCGTCGACCGATTCGATCGTGGCCGATCGGAACCGGATCGTCGAGCGCGTCCGCGCGGTCGCGAACGCCATGGCCGCCGAGCTACACCGGTACGATGGCACCGACTACGACACGTTCTCCGCGACGGTCTCGGGGGCGCGCTGGGAACTGAAGCGCGAGAAGGACCGGGCGTCCTACCTGCGCGTCGGCGGGGGGAGCGGGACGTACCTGCTCTCGCAGTACGGCCCGCCGTCGGTGCCCGATCTCCGGCGGCACGCGGACGAGTTCCCGGCGTTCGTCGAGGCGTTCAACGACCACGTCGAGGACCTCGACGCCGACCTCTCGCGGGTCTCGATCCGGGGCGAACGCGAGTAACACCTCGAACTCCGAACCGCCCGCGGTACCCGCGATACCGACGGGGCGGCGCGATCGCGGCGCGGTCCCGGCGTCGCCGGTAGTTCGCCAGCCCATCGGTTAAACCGGCGTGCCGTCGAGGTGGCCGCATGCAGGAGCAACAGACCGAGTTGCCGCCGCAGGACCTCCCCGAGGACGAGTACCAGTTCAGGCTCCCCGCGGAGTCGCAACTCGAACGCTGGCTCCTCTTCGATGCGAACCGGTGGACCGTCGCGGGGCTGATCCTGGTCGGCGTGCTGCTCTCGTTTCTTTCCCTCGGCTGGATCGGCGTCCTCGATTTCACGAACGCGTCCACCGTCACCCTGCTGTTGAGCGTCGTCATCGCCGGGAACTTCACGCTGATCAGTATCGTCATCACGATCAACCAGCTCGTCCTGTCCCGCGAGTTCGGTAAGCCCCACTCCCTGCGCGAGCGAAACGAGGGGATCGAGGCGTTCCGACGGCGTGTCGAGGAGACGATAGGAATCGAGGTCGGGTCTGTCGACCCGATCGAGTTCCTGCGGGGAGTCATCGGGGCGATCTCGGACCGGGCCGCGGAGGTTCGCTCCGGCGCGAGCGAGGCGGGGACCGAACGGACGCGGCGGGACGTCGAGCGATACGCGACGTCGATCGTCGAGTTGACGGCGGTTCTGGACGAAGCCCTCTCCCGCGCCGAGTTCGGCGACTTCGACGTGCTCGTCCAGATGCTGTTCTACCGTTCGGCGAGGCAGATCCACGGTGCGCGACGCCTCCGCCTCCGGTACGCCGACGCGCTGCCGCGGGAGTCGATCGAGACGCTCGAGACGCTGGAGAGACTGCTGCGTCACTTCAACATCGCCCGACAGTACATTCAGACGCTGTACATGCAGCAGGAACTCGCGACGCTGTCCCGTCTCCTCCTCTACGTCGGGATCCCCTCGCTGGTGGTCACCGCGCTCGGCATGCTCGTCTACACGTCGGGAGGCGGGCTGACGATCGGCGAGCGGAACGCCGTGGTCGTATTCAGCCTGGTGATGACGGTCGGGTTCGTCCCCATATCGCTGCTCCTGTCGTACGTGATCCGCGTCTCGACCGTCGTGAGCCGGATGCCGTTGCTCAACCCGTTCATCACCGACGGGTGAGTACGAGGGGGAGCGAGAGACTCCGCGCCCGAGTCCCCGACCGCGGAGAACCGTTCGACGACGGACCCCCGCTCGCGCATCGAGGGAGTCACGTCTCGGCGACGGTCGTTGATTATATCACTAATTTACCACTGACCGAAGTAATAAACGGACGTTCATCGAATTTTCGGGAGCGTTACAGAACATATAACACCGGTCGCCGGGAAGCGTCAGTCGCGGATATGGCACACGAGGCACACGACAGCGACATCGGGCAGCCGCGGGTATCGGCGTTCGATCACTCCGGAGGGGGAGCGGCGACGGCAGGGGGTTCGTTTCCGCCGGAGACGCCGGGTCGGTCGTTCGGGCCGCTCGGCGGCGACGGCTGTCGAGTCGGCTGCGACTACGGCCGAACGGACGACGACCGACTCCCCTGGGACGCCGGCGGGCGCTACGGCGGGTGGGGCGGTCACGAGCACTTCGGGACGGCCCCCGGCGCGTCGCGCCCGCCCGTCGTGTTCGTCCACGGGAACGGGCGGGACGCCTGCGACTGGAACCCGCACGCAGAGTACTTCCTCGACAACGGCTACCGCGGGGACGAACTGTGGGCGATCACCTTCTCCGAGGCGACGACGGGACACCGGGCGATGGTCGAGCAGTTACAGGCGTTCGTCTCGCGCGTCCTTGCGTACACGGGGCGGGACGAGGTCGCCCTCGTCGCCCACAGCCTGGGCGTGACCGGCGCGCGCTGGTGGCTGCGGTCCTACGACGGTCACGAGCGGGTCGAGACGTTCGTCGGGCTCGCGGGGGCCAACCACGGGTTGCGCCTCGGGACGCTCTGCTGTCGGCTCGGAACGACCGCGGGACCGCTCTCGGTCTGTCGCGTCCTCCGCGACGACTACGAGCGACACGCCGACCACCCGCTGTCGGCGCTCAACGCCGACGAGACGCCGGGCGACGTGGCCTACTACACGATCCGCGGGACCGACGACGACCTGTTCTGGGGCTGCCGGGAGAGCCCGGCGCTCGCCGGTGCCCGGGAGAACCTCGCGCTCCGGACCGACCACGAGGGCGTCCGGGCGTCGCCCGAGGCGATCGAGCGGGTGTACGACTGGGTCGCCCCCGCGTCGACCCCCGGAACGCCGACCCCGCGGTGCTCCGCCGACCGGGTCCCCGACCCGACCTACCGGGAACTCTACGGGCTGGCCTGAGGGCGCGACGGAGGACGGTCGCCAGTCGGCGGGCGGGGCGACGACCGGACGAGAGCACGATCGGACGAGATCTTTTACGCGATGCCGAACTATCGGCGCGCATGGAGGGCACCGAGGCGCGCGACCCGCGGTTCGACGTCCCGCTCCGCGGCGTCTCGACGGACGGGGAGACCCGTTGCGCGCACTACGCGAGCGAGCGCGACGTGATCGCCGTCGCGTTCCCCTGCTGCGGCGTCTACTACCCCTGTCACGCCTGTCACGAGGCGCTGGCCGACCACGAGGCGGCGCGCTGGCCCCCCGAGCGGTTCGACGAACCCGCGGTGCTGTGCGGCGCGTGCCGGACGACGCTGACCGTCGCGGCGTACCTCGCGTGCGACCACGTCTGTCCGGCGTGCGGGGCGGCGTTCAACCCCGGCTGCGCGCGGCACGCGGATCGGTACTTCGCCGTCGATTGACGGACGAGGGATCGACGGACGAGGGGCTTTTGTGACCGCCCTCCCGAACTCCGGCAATGACCGACGACGAGTCGCGGGAGCTGGCCTGGGAGACGCTCGACGGGCACGTCGCCTACGCGTGCCCGGGCTTCGACGTCCGACACGAGGAGGTGCGGCTCCCCGACGGCACGGAGACGGACTTCGACTACCTGAGCGAACCCGAGGCGGTCGTCGTCCTCCCGTTCACCCGGGCGGGGGACGTGGTCGTCATCGACGAGTGGCGACAGGCGGTCAAGCGAGTCAACCGCGGGCTCCCCGTCGGGACCGTCGAACCGGGGGACGGTGACCTCGCGGCCGCCGCCCGGCGCGAACTCCGCGAGGAGACGGGGTACGAGGCGGAGCGCGTCGCGCCGCTCGTGACCGTCGAGCCCGCCAACGGCGTCGCCGACTCGGTCCACAACTACTTCGTCGCCCGCGGCTGCGAGCCCGCCGCCGGGCAGGACCTCGACTTCGACGAGTCGATCCGGCCGACCACGGTGGCGTACGGGGCGCTCCGCGAGGCCGTCCGCGACGGCGACGTGCGGGACGGGCGGGCCGTGCTCGCGGTGCTCTACTACGAACTGTTCGGGGCGGAGGAGTAACGCGAAGAGCGGCGAACGACGGAGGGAGGAAGGGTCACGCGGGGAGCGGAGTGGAGAGCCGAGTAACGGGAGCGGAGAGAGCGGGGAGCGCCGCTCAGACGAGCCGGTCCGCGAGCCCCGCCGCCACGGGGATGCGCGGGGTCTTCCCCTGGTAGGCGCGGACGATGAGGTAGAGCCACAGCGCGATCCCGCCGAGCCACAGCGCGATGCCGACCAGGCTCAGCACGAGCGAGACGATGCTCCCGACGACGAACGTCGAGACGTCGACGAACAGGACGCCGAGGGCGACCGTCTGGATCACCGTCAGCGCGACGCTCGCGAGAAAGAGCAGGCCGAAGACGGTCATGCTCTGTGCCGCGTGGAAGCGCACGTACTCGTCGTCGCGCTCCACGAGGTAGACGACGAGCCCCGTGACGAACCCGAGGACGTACGAGAGCGCCGCGAGGACGGTGCTGTCGAGGCCGCTGTCGGTGGTCGAGGTCGGTTCCGCGCCGTCGATGGACTCCGTCGGTTCGGTCATTGCCATACGGGTATCACCGAGTAGCTGACCGGTCGGTATCGGATTATACCCACCGAGTAATCCGGTTTCACGCCCCGAGACGGTGATCGCCGGTCGAACCGGTATCGATCCGTGAGATACCGTTAAGTACGCCGTCGGTAACGTGAGTGTCATGGCGGAGACGGACTGGCTCGTCGGCGTCGTCAGGCGCGGCCCGTTCCTCGCGGCGCTGCGCGAGCGCCCGCACGACCGGCGGGACCTGCAGGCGGCGCTCGACGTGTCGAAGCCGACCGTCCACCGGGCGATGCGCGCGCTCGACGACGAGGGGCTCGTCGAGCGGAGCGACGGCCGGTACCGGCTCACCGGAGCGGGGCGAATCGTCGCCGAGCGCGTCGCGTCGCTCGACCGGGCGGGACGGGCGATCCGACGGCTGTCGCCGCTGCTGGCCCTCGTCGATCCCATCGCGCTCGACCTCGACGTCGAGCGCTTCGCGGACGCGACGGTGACGACCGCCGGGGCGGGCGCGCCCTATCGCCCCGTCCGACGGTTCATGACGCTCGTCGAGGGGACGGATAGCCTGCGGGGGTTCGACACGACCACCGTCGCGCCGATGCACGTCGAGGGGATCTACGAGCGAATCGTCGACGGGATGGAGACGGACGTCGTCTATCCGAGTTCGGTCGTCGAGGAGATCCTGGAGTCGAACCCCGAGCGCGGCGCGGCGGCCGTCGAGAGCGGGAACCTCGCGCTCAGCGTCCACGAGGAGGTGCCCTGCGGGCTGGCGCTGTTCGACGACCGCGTCGGGATCGGCGGGTACGACCCGGACACCGGCGCGCTGCGCGTCTTCGTCGACACCGACGACCCCGACGCCTACGCGTGGGGCGAGTCGCTCTACGAGCGGTACCGGACCGAGGCGACGCCGCTGGTCGGCCCGGCGCTGGCGGCGGAACGCAACCCTTAGTGACGCGCTCGCGGAACCTCGCCCAATGCGCGACTGCTTCGAGCTTCGGGCCTTCGACGCCGGGGGACGCATCGGCGAGCTGCGCGTCCCGCGCGCCGGCGTCACCGTCGAGACGCCCGCGCTCCTCCCCGTCATCAACCCGCACATCCGGACGATCGAGCCGGCCGAACTGGAGGCGGACTTCGGCGCGGAGATCCTCATCACGAACGGCTACATCCTCGCCGGGAGCGACGACCTCCGCGAGGAGGCGCTCTCCCGCGGCCTCCACGACCTCTATGACTTCTCGGGGGCGATCATGACCGACTCCGGCTCGTTCCAGCTCGCGGAGTACGGCGAGATCGACACCACGACCGAGGAGATCCTCCGCTTCCAGCGCGACGTCGGGAGCGACGTCGGCACGCCGGTCGACATCCCGACGCCGCCCGACGTCTCCCGCGAGCGCGCCGAGGCGGAACTCGCGATCACGCAGGAGCGCCTCGAACTCGCGGGGACGATCGACGTGGGCGACATGCTCGTCACCGCGCCGGTGCAGGGATCGACGCACCTCGACCTCCGCGAGGCGGCCGCGCGGGACGCCTACGGGACCGGCCTCGACGTGTTCCCCGTCGGGGCGGTCGTCCCCCTCCTGAACAGCTACCGCTACGACGACGTGGTGCGCGTCGTCGCCGCCGCCAAGCGCGGACTCGGGCTCGACGCGCCGGTCCACCTCTTCGGCGCGGGCCACCCCATGATGTTCGCGCTCGCCGTGGCGATGGGCTGCGACCTGTTCGACTCCGCCGCCTACGCGCTCTACGCCCGCGACGACCGCTATCTCACCGTCCGCGGCACCGAACACCTGGACGAACTCGAGTACTTCCCCTGCTCGTGTCCGGTCTGCGTGGCGCACTCCCCCGAGGAGGTCGCCTCGTGCGACGACGACGCGCGCGAGCGACTGCTCGCCCGGCACAACCTCCACGTCACGTTCGAGGAGCTGCGCCGCGTGAAGGGGGCGATCCGCCGGGGGAACCTCCTCGAACTGGTCGACGCACGCGCCCGCGGCCACCCGGCGATGCTCGACGGCTACCGCGAGTTGTTGGCGCACGCAGAGCAGCTCGAACGCACCGATCCGGCCGTGAAGGACGCGTTCTTCCACGTCTCCGCCGAGTCGGCCCGCCGTCCCGAGGTCCTGCGCCACCACGAGCGCCTCGCGCGGCTCGACCTCGAGGGGGAGGTACTGCTCACGGAGGGGGGCGACGACGACAGCTTCGACGCCACCTGGCGGCTCGTCCCGCCCTTCGGCCCGTTTCCGCGCCACCTCTCGGACACCTACCCGTTCACCGCCGAGGTGCCGGAGACCCCGACGCGGGCGGCCTACGAGCGGGCCGCCGACGGAGTGCGCGCGCTCGCCGAGGCGAACCCCGGCGCGTCGTTCACCGTCGCCCACTGGGAGTGGCCCGAGAGCGCGCTGGCGCGGCTGCCCGAGGGGGTGGCGGTGCGATCGCTGGCCGCCCGGGAGAGCGAACGGTAGCCCGCGCGCCGGCGGGCCGCGGGCGAACAAGAAAACATAGTTCAACGCCGACGCCGGAGTGGCGGCAATGACCGACTACTTCGAGGTCCACGAGCGCGACGGCCCCGCTCGGCTGGGCGAACTGCGCCTCGCCGAGTCGGTGCCGACGCCCGCGCTCGCGGACGGCTACGTCGAGGACGCCGGGAGCCTCTGGCCCGAGGACCGCGAGCGACCCGAGGGCGACGAGGCCGTCCTCACCGTCCTCCCCCACCGCGCCTTCCCCGCGGGGACCGCCCCGGAGGTGCAGGAGGCCTTCGCCGTCGACTACCCGGACGTGGACTTCCCGAGCGCCGCCGTGATCTCCCGGGGGACGGCGGGCGACCGCGGCGCGGACGCCTACGTCCTCTCGGAGGCCCCCGGACTGCGCGGCCACGCCCGGGCGTTCGTCGAGGCGATGGTCGACGTGCGCGGGGCGATCCCGCCGGACACCGCGCTCCTGCTCTCGGGGGTCGCCACGCCGGCGAACGTCGCCACGCTCTGCTACGCGGGCGCGGACCTCGTCGACTCGCACCGCGCCTACGTCCGCGGGCTGGAGGGGTTCTACCAGACGACCGACGGCGAGGCGTTCCTCGAAGACCTGGAGGAGTTACCCTGCGCCTGCCCCGCGTGTCGGACGCCCCGCGAGTCGTTCACCCGCGAGGACTGCGCCGAGCACAACGTGAACGCGCTCCGGGCGGCGCTGGCGACGGTGCGCGAGCGGATCCGCGCCGGCCGCCTCCGGGACTACGTCGAGGGGCAGGCCCGCCACGGGGCGTGGCTCACCGCGACGTTCCGCCGCCTCGACGGGCAGTACGGCTACGTCGAGGAGCGCACGCCGGTCGTCCGGCGCGCGGAACTGCTCGCCGCCAGCGACGACTCGCTCCGGCGCGTCGAGATCCAGCGGTTCGCCGAGCGCGTGACGACGCGCTACCGCAACCGCTTCGAGAAGCCGCTCGTGCTCGTGCCCTGCTCGGCGAGGAAGCCCTACGGCGAGTCACAGAGCCACGGGCAGTTCCACGAGGCGATCGGCTACCGCGCGCACAAGGTGTCGATGACCTCGCCCATCGGCGTCGTCCCGCAGGAACTCGAACTCACCTACCCCGCCCAGCACTACGACTCCGTGGTGACCGGGCGCTGGACCGAGACGGAGATCGAGTTCGTCGCGTCGGTGCTCGCGCGCTACCTCGAACGCACCGACTACCCCTACCGCGTCGCCCACGTGCCGCCCGGCGGCTACGTCGACATCGTCGAGCGGGCCGCAGAGCGCGCGGGCGTCGAGTTCGAGTTCACCGTCGAGGACCACCCCACGACCGACGAGTCGCTGGCGAACCTCAGAGCGGCGCTCGACGGCGAGTCGGCCTACCAGAAGCGCACCCGCGAGCACAACACGGTGCGCGCGATCGCGGACTACCAGTTCGGCGAGGACGGCGCGGGGGCGGGGACGGGCGCGGAGACTGCCGCGGGCGACGCGCTGTTCGATCACATACGAACCGGCGGGCGGTGGCCCTCCCTCCGGGTGAACCGGGAGGGCGAGCAACTGGCGACGCTCGTCCCGCAGTACGGCACGCTGGCGCTCACGCTGGCCGGCGGGCGGCGCTGGGCGGAGAGCGACGCGCCCACGAAGCGCGTCGAGATCGACGGGTTCGTCCCGCAGGGGAGCGTCCTCGCGCCGGGCGTGCTCGACGCGAGCGGGTCGATCCGCGTGGGCGACGAGGTGGTCGTCTCCGGCCCGCGGGCGTTCGCCGTCGGGCGGGCGGCCATGAGCGGCGACGAGATGGAACGGAGCACCCGCGGCGTCGCCGTCGAGGTGCGCCACGTCGAGGAGCGCGACCGCTGACGGTGGTGGTGGCGGTGGCGGAATTCGATGCCGCCACGAACAGACTTTACCCGCGTCTAATCCTACGACCGACAGGGATGAACCGAGCGACCGCCACGGTCGGTGGCGCGACGTGACGGTGGCACAGCCCGGCGTCGACGCCGTCGTCTCCCAGTACGCCGGGTACGGCCCGCTCGTCGCCGCCTTCCTCGTCAACCTGCTCGCGACCGTCGGGGACAAGGGCCAGCTCGTCGTCGTCACGCTCGCCTCGCGCTACGACGCGAAGAAGGTCTTCCTGGGCGCGATGGGCGCGTTCGCGCTCTGGAGCGCGCTCGAGGTCGCCCTCGGCGCGTGGCTCGTCCGGGTCCTCCCGGGGGGCCTGATCGCGCCGCTGACGGGCGGGCTGTTCGTCGCCTTCGGCCTCTGGACCGCGCGGAGCGCGTACCGGCGGACGAGTGGTGGGGAAGCGAGCGGTCCCGCCCTGACCGGCGGCGGGCTGGACGTGGGGCTGACCGGACGGCTCCTCCCCGACGGCCTGCTCCGCCGGCTGGGGACCTACGGCGGCGTCCTCGCCAGCTTCGCCTTCGTCCTGGTCGCGGAGTTCGGCGACAAGACGCAACTGCTGACGATCGACCTCGCGGCGACGTTCCCGGACGCGCCGCTGTCGGTGTTCGTCGGCGTGATCGCCGCCCTCGCCCTCCGGACGGGGATCGACGCGCTCGTCGGCGAGCGCGTCGAGCGCTGGCTCCCCACCCGAGCCGTCGAGGCGGCCGCGGCCGCCGTCTTCCTCGCCTTCGGACTGCTGGTGCTCGGCGTCCTCCCGGCGACGGGGCTACTCGCCGTCCTCGCGGTGGTGGTGCTGGGGCTGCTCGGGTGGGCGGTCGCGGCGGGACGGTAGGTCGCCCCGACCGGAGAGCCTTTTTACCGTTCGCGCGGCACGTCCAGGCATGGACGAGATCTCGCTCGGCGTTCCACAGCCGATCATCGACGTGCTCCCCGACGACGACGGCACCGCGGCCGCCGACATGCGGCGGGCGGTCGAGGGGCTCGAGGACCGCGTCAACCGCGCGATCCGGGAGGCCGACGACGACGCGGAGGCGGCGGGGTTCGCGATGGACGTTGTCGAGCACCTGGAGGAGCGCGCGCGGCGGTACGACGAGTTCATCCCCGAACTCCGGGCGTGGGGGCAGTCGCCCGTCTACGCCATCGCGTGGCGCAACCTCCAGGCCGACCTGATAGCCCAGCTCTACGAGCACGAGGAACTCGCGGCCCGACTCGACCAGGAGCGCAACTACCGCATCGTCGAGGACGGCATCCGGTTGAGCGACGTGTTCAAGGACTGATGCCGGCCGCGGTCACACTTTTCCCCGCGACGGTCCTATCCCGACTCGAATGACCGGTCGCCACCGCGATTCGATCCTCCGCGTCGACCTCACCCGCGGGACCGTCGAGCGCGAGCGCGTCCCCGGGGAGTGGCGACGCCGCTTCCTGGGCGGGAAGGGCCTCGGCGCGCGCTACCTGTACGAGGAACTCGCGCCGGGGACCGACCCGCTCGGGCCGGACAACCTGCTCGCGTTCGCGCTCGGACCGCTGTCGGGGTACCTCCCCGGGGAGTCGCGCTACGCCGCCGTCACGAAGTCGCCGCTCACGGGCACCTTCCTCGACTCCTACGGCGGCGGGGCGTTCCCCGACGCGCTCGCCGGGGCGCTGCCCGACTGCCTCGCGCTCCTCGTCACCGGGCGGGCGGACGAGTGGACGGCGCTCGTCGTCGAGGACGGCGACGCGCGTCTCCGCCCGGCGGCGGATCTCGCGGGCGCGGACGCCGAGGCGACCGACGCGGCGTACGACGGCGCGGTCGCCTGCGTCGGCCCGGCGGGCGAATCGCGCGTCGCGTACGCCACCGTCGCGACCGACGGCGGCGACCACCACGCGGGCCGCGGCGGCGCGGGCGCGGTGATGGGCGCGAAGCGCCTGAAGGCGATCGTCGCGCGCGGCGACCCGCCCGAGGGACACGCCGACCTCCGCGAACGCTACGAGCGCGCCTACGAGGAGAGCGACGTCGGGCGGTGGCAGGCGGCGGGCGAGACGGTCGAGAGCCTCGACTTCGCCAACGAGGTGGGGGCGCTCGCCACCCGCGGCTGGCAGTCCGGGCGCTTCGAGGGGGCGGAGGGGATCGGCGTCGAGCCGATCCGCGAGCGCGCCGTCGGCCGCGAGCACCCCGACCGGGCCGTCCCGGGCGGGTTCCGCGTCGAGACCGACGACGGCGAGAGCGTCCCTCGCGGGGCGACGACGATGAGCCTCGGGGCGGGCCTCGGCATCGACGAGGCCGACGCGGTGGCGGCGCTCGGGGCGACGTGCGACCGCCTCGGGGTGGACGTGATCAGCGCCGGGAGCGCGGTCGCGTGGGCGATCCGCGCCGCCGAGCGGGGGCTGATCGACCGCGACCTCGCGTTCGGCGACCCGGAGGCGGCCCGGGGACTCGTCCGCGAGATCGCGACCCGATCGACGCCGCTCGGCGACGCGCTCGCGGACGGGGTGGCCGCCGCCGCGGCGACCTACGGCGGCGAGGAGTTCGTCCCCACCGTCAAGTCGATGGAACTGCCCGCCTACGATCCCCGGGTCGCCCCGGCGATGGCCCTCGCCTACGCGACGAGCGACCGCGGGGCCTGCCACCGACGCGCCCGCCCGATCGAGGCGGAGGCGTTCGCGGCGGGGACGTGGACCGACGCGGAGCGCGTTCGGGCCGTCGTGAGCGCGCAGGACGCCCGCTCGGTCCGCTGGTGCCTCGTCGGCGACGACTTCGTCGCCGAGACGTTCGACGACCTCGGCGCGGAGTGGCTGGCCGCCGTGGGCCTCGACTACACGAGGGAGGAACTCGCCCGCCTCGGGGAGCGCGTCTGGAACCTCACGCGACTGTTCAACGCCAGGGAGGGGTTCGACCGGACGGACGACCGGCTGCCCGAACCGCTCCGGGAACCGCTCGACGGCGACGAGGCGCGGGCCATCGACCCGGCTGCGTTCGAGCGCCTCCTCGACGCCTACTACGCGGCGCGCGGCTGGGGCGAGAACGGCCTGCCGACGCGGGCGACGCTCGCCCGCCTCGACCTCCTCGAGACGGCGGACGACGCGACGCCGCTCGACGATGCCGGCGACGACGGGGACGACGGGGACGACCGGCGGGGTGAGCCATGACCGACAGGATCGACCTCGACGACCTCGCGGGGGACGACCGCGACGATTCGGACGGCGAGCGCAACCGCGGCGACTGGTTCTGGCGCGGCGAGGGCGACCCGGCGGACGAACCGGACGCCGCGCCGTCCGCGGAGGCGACCGGGGACGACGGGGAGGGACGGGAGCGCGGCGGTGACGAGAACGGCGTCGACGAACGCGCCGACGCCGGAGCCGAAGCCGGGAGCGGCGGGCCGATCCCCCGCGTCCCCCGATCGAACGACGACCGGCCCGTCGGCATCCCCGTCGAGCGCGGGGGGGCGGGCGGCGCGACGGCCGAACGGGCCGCCGAGCGCGAGGGGGCGACGGGCGACGAGCGGTCGGCCGATGACGAGCGGTCGGTCGCCGACGGGCGGTCGGGGTGGGCGGGCCACGGCGGGAGCGAGGATCCCGTCGGGATGACGCTCGCGTTCACGTACGAGGCGCTCCGACGGCTCGCCGACCCGCGCCTGGCGGTCGCCGACGCGGAGACGTGGAGCGACTACGTCGGCATCGTCGGCGACGTCCCCGCGCACGTCATCAACACGTTCCAGCGAACCCACGGCGTCGACGCGGACTTCTTCAACGGCACGGGGACCGACGCGGCCGAGCGACTCGCCGCCGTCGATCCGTCCTCGATGTTCTACGCCGAGCGGATGGTCCTCGTCGGCCTGCCCGCGGAGGAGGGCGTCGCGGCGACCGCCGGATGGGAGTTCGTCCCGCTCGCGACGGCCGCCGAGAAGGCCGGGTGGGAACTGGCGGAATGATTTTTACGCCGGCACCCGTCCCCCCCGACGAGCGATAGCAATGAGCATCAGAACGGCACTCACTGACAACGGACTGCGGATCGTCCCGTTCGCCGTCATCCTGGCCGTCGCGTGGCTCGGGCTGACTGCGCTGAACGTCTGGAACCGCATGGATCGCGTCGCCGGACTCGGCGGCGAGTACGTGGGCCAGCCGGTCGTCTCGGGCGTCGTCGGACTGGTCGTGTTGCTCGTCGTCGTCTTCCTGTTCGTCTCCCTGTACGGCGAGGCGAGCGAGGCGGGGCCGGGACCCGAGGAGTTCCCGCCGCGGTGATGGGTCGCGTTCGTCCGCGTCGGCCGTCGAGCCAGCGCGCCGAACCGACCGGGGGACCCATCGAACCGATGCGGGGACGCCGATCGGGAGGAGCGCGGTGACGCTCACCTTCGACGCGAGCGAGCGGTTCCTCGCGGCCGCCGCGGAGTGGGGCGACCGGCGACACCTGCCCCCCGACGAGGCGTTCGAGGTGAAAGTCGAGCAGGCGCTCCTCGAGATCGAGTACCTCGTCTCCGGCGCGACGGAGGTCGAGTTCGACGCCGCGGATGGGACCGTCGCGTACGAGCCGTCTCCCGAACTCGACGCGTTCCTGGCGGACCGCGCCGCCGACGCGGGACTCGACCCGTCGGTACTGCTCGGCCTCTACGTCGACCTGTTCGCGGCCGTCTTCCTCGACGAGGGCGAGGGCTGAGCCGCGACCGCCCCGACGGGATAAATTATAAGCGCGCGCCGGTCGACTGCCACCCCATGACACACGAGGACAGCGGGTGGCGGCCGACCCTGGGGGTCAACACCTACGACGGACACGCGATCTGGGACCACGGCGTCGGTCCCTACGAGGTGAACTGCGGCTGCGTCGATCCCGAGGGAGAGGGTGACGACGCGGGCGAGGACGACGCCGCAGAGGGCGAGGCCGGCGGGAACGAGTAGGGACGGACGACGGAAGTGGCGAACCGCAGCGGAGTTATCGGACCTGTTGTGAGACGATCTCGCGCTCGAACTCGACGAGCCCCTCCAGGATCTCCCCCGCGGCGAGAAAGAGGTCGCACTCGGTCTCCTCCCGGAGGTCGTCGGCGAACGCCTCGACCCACCGGTCGAGGTGCTCCTCCAGGAACACGCGCTCGTAGCCGAAGGCGTCCCCGTCGCCGCGGCGCTGACGGTCCACGAGCGCCCTGAGGAAGGCGAGTTCGACCGCGACGAAGTCGTTCTCCTCCGGGTAGTCCTCGGGCGGCGACCACTCGGCGGCGGCGTAGCTCGACTCCACCGCCGCCAGCCCCGTGCCGAGGAAGTCCGAGTCCTCGCGGTAGTACGACTCGTGGGGGAGCACCGGCGGGCGGGGCCCGACGAACACCCTGGTGTACTCCGTGCGGACGCGGTCGCGGACGGCGTCGAGGTCCGCTCCCTCGTTCGCCGCGACGAACGTCCGGAGGTGCTCGAACCCGCGGTCGAGTCCCTCGTTCACGGAGCCCTCTGGCGTCCTGATCTCCCCCGCGAGCAGCGTCTCCAGGAACGTCTCGGTCGGGACGTCCCAGAACACCTCGACGAGGAAGTCGATCAGTTCGATGCGCGCGTCGTAGATTGCGTCGTCGTTCATGATTACCAGTCGAACACGAGCGCGGCGCGGCAGTCGCCGCAGTACTCGAAGATGCTCCCCTCGGCGTCGGGCGCGACGCCGGTCACGAGGTCGCCGACCCGTTCCTCTATCTTCGCCGCGCTCGCGGCGCTCGCGAACGGCTTGCCGCAGCGACGGCACTCGAGCAGTTCGCCCTCCGCGACCGTCACCCACGGGTCGCCGTCGCGGCGCTCGGGGAGCAGGTCGAGGTCGAGCCCCGGTTCCATCGAGATGGCGTCCTCGATGCAGCCCTCCTCGCAGAGCCCGCAGTTCACGCACCGCTCGTGGTCGAACTCCAGGTCCGTCTCCGTGCGCCGAATGGCGTCGGTCGGACAGAGGTTGGAGCAGGTGGGCGTGAACGTGCAGTCGTCGCTCACCGTCATGCGGCCGAACGACGCGAGCCCGCGGATCACCGTCCGCTCCGGCTCGACGTGATCGAGGACCGCGCGGACGCTCTCGAGCGCCCAGTCGTGCGTGTCGAACGCGGGTCGGTCCGCGATTCGATCGGAACCGCCTGTCGCCTCGTGCTCGCCCGCGGGGACGGGCGAGGCGTCCAGCCCCTCGACGAACGCGGTCGCGGCGTCAGCGAACCCCGCGAAGTCGTCGGGGTCGGGCGCGAGGAAGGTGACGCGCTCGCCCAGCCCCAGGTCCCGCGTCGCCCGATCGAGGCGCTCGACGAGCGCCGCCTTCGGGTCGGGACCCGAGTGGAGACACGACTCGCCACAGCCGACGAGCGCGACGCCGTCCGCCCCGGCCGCCAGCGCGTGGAGGACGTGGGCCTCCCCGACGGCGTCGGCGCAGGGGACCGACACGGGGAGCAGCGGCGGGTAGCGCAGGCCCTCGCGGGCGGCGCGGCGGCCGTACTCCCGGAGGGTGCGCGCGGCCCGTTCCGAGCAGACGAACGCGATCACCGGCGTCTCGATGCCCGCTCCGCGACCGCGGGAGAGCGACGACAGCCAGCCGCCGCCGTCCTCGCCGGGGTCGAGCAGCGCCTCGACCTCGCGGGCGAGCCGGCGGTTCGACGGCTCGCGGAGCCGCGTCGCGCCGGTCGGACAGGCGCTCGTGCACGCGCCGCAGCCCTCGCAGGCCACCGGATCGAACGAGACCGAGTCGGGCGTCGGGCGGCCGACGGCGTCGTGGGGACAGGCGTCCGTGCAGGCGGTACACCCCTCCTGGCTCGACGCGCCGGCGGCGCAGACGTCCATCTCGAGGTCGAGGTAGTCCGGCTTCTCGACGCCGCCGAGCAGCGACTCGACGGCGGCGACCGTCCCGGCGTCCACGGGACCGTCGTAGTAGCCGAGGCGGCCGGCGACCGACATCGCCGGCCCGCCGGGGTAGACGACCTGGTCGAACTCGAGCGCCCGCTCGACGCCGTCGAGGTCGATGGCGTCGGTCGGACAGCGGGTCGCCCACTCGCCGCGCGGGGCGTCGGGAGCGATGTCGACGGGGCGGGCGGTCACCGCCCCGTCCGGACCCTCGCGGACGCACTTCATGCAGGAGACGCACTCCTCGGTCACCCGGGCGCGCAGGCGCACCTCGAACGCGCCGAACTCGCCATCGACGGCGACGACCCGACCGCGCTCGACGGTCACGTCGTCGAGGTCGACGTCGGCGTCCGCGAACTCCCCGCCGTCGGCGACGAGCGTCACGTCGGCGTCCGACGCGAGCGCGGCGGCGGTCTCGGCGTCCCCGACGACGGCGACCCGGTCGCCCGCCTCGCGCGAGACCGAGCGCGTCGCCGCCTCCTCCGCGAGACCGGCCCAGCGGGCGTTGAGGAGCCGGGCGGTCTTCTCCGTCGCGGCGGCCCGGTCGTGCACCCACCCGGCACCCTCCCGGTGGTCGACGAAGGCGGTCGCCGCCGGGTGGAGGCCGGCCTCCTCGGCGACCGCGCGGACGCGCTCCTGACAGCTCGACTCCGGCGTGGTGACGACGAGCTGGTCGAGGTCGTACTCGTCGATGACCGTCCGCATCGCCGAGCGGCCGTCCTGACACAGCAGCCGTGAACTCGCGACCACGTCGACCCCCTGGACCCCCTCGCGGACCCCCTCGAGGTCGATGTCGCACGTGCCCCCACAGGAACAGACGAAGGCTCCGACGTTCATCCGTTCCTGGAAGCGAGTTCGACGGGCAAAGGAGTTGCGACCCGACGATAATAGTTATAGTATTATCACGTCGTGAGTTTGCTCCTACTGGTAGTCTATCGTGAACAACGCTTATGGAAACGCGACGAGTGGAGCGATGATAGACACTAGCATGGACGTGGGGGTTGACATATGAGTGCGGAGCCGGTTTCGCTCGACCTCGACCGTCGGTCGTTCCTGAAGGCGAGCGCGCTGACGGGGGCGCTCGCCCTGGGCGGGGGCGCGGCAGGACGGGCGCTGGCACAGGACGGAGAGGACGGCGTGGACGCGAGCGACGACGACTCGGAACTCGTCAAGACGATCTGTAACTTCTGCGCCGTCGGCTGCGGGTTCAAGGCCGAGCGCAAGGGGAACGCGTTCGTCGGACAGGAGCCGTGGTTCGAGAACCCGATCAACAACGGGTCGCTCTGCTCCAAGGGCGCGTCGATCTACGGGAGCGAACACTCCGAGAAGCGCCTGAAGCACCCGTTGCGCCTCGAAGGTGGGGAGTGGAAGAAGATCTCCTGGGACGAGGCGTGGAAGCAGATCGGCGACGAGTTCGGGCGCATCCGCGAGGAGTACGGCCCGGACAGCGTGATGTGGCTCGGGAGCGCCCACCACTGCAACGAGGAGGCCTACGCGTTCCGCAAGCTCGCCGCGTTCTGGGGGACGACGAACGTCGACCACCAGGCGCGCATCTGCCACTCGACGACCGTCTCCGGGCTGGCGAACACGTGGGGCTACGGGGCGATGACCAACCCGATAAACGACTACCGGCACTTCGGGCTGAACCTCATCATCGGGCAGAACCCCGCCGAGGCCCACCCGATCGCGATGCAGCACATCCTCGAGGGCCAGCGCCGCGGCGGGACCGTCGTCTCCGTCGACGCCCGCTACACGAAGACCTCGGCGCACGCCGATCACTTCTTCCGCATCCGGCCGGGGACCGACGTCGCGCTGATGATGGGACTGCTGCGCTACCTGCGCGACCGGGGCGAACTCGATCGGACGATGCTGACCGAGCGGGTCGTCGGCTGGCCGGACGTCGAGGCCGAACTCGAGAAGTACGACCTTGAGACGGTCGCCGACATCACCTGGATCGACGAGGCGGACATCCGGACGATCGGCGACCTGATGATCGAGAACAAGCCGAACGTCCAGATCGAGTGGGCGATGGGCGGCACCCAGCACAACAACGGGACGCAGAACATCCGCTCGTACGCGCTCACCGGGCTGGCGACCGGCGGGATCGCCCGCGCGGGCGGCGGGATGCAGGTCATGCGCGGCCATTCGAACGTGCAGGGCGCGACGGACCTCGGTCCCAACAGCCACATCCTGCCGGGATATTACTCCGTGACCTCCCCCGGCTCCTGGATGTACTGGGCTGACGTCTGGAACGAGAGTCCGTGGACCAGCGGGAGCACCAGCTTCGGCGAGCTGTTCGACCGCTACGACCTGATGCCGAAGGGGAAGTGGCGGGACCAGGACGGCGAGGCGTCCGCGACGTTCGAGAACGGCGGCCGGGAGTTCAGCAGTCGGTCGATGATGCTCCAGAAGGGGCTGACCGTCGCGCGCTGGTTCGAGGGGGCGCTCCCCAGGGAGGAGCGGCTGAACGAGACGCCGCTGTACCAGCCCAACCGGGTGAAGGCCGCCGTGTTCCACGGCCACTCGGCCAACTCCATCAGCGAGATGGACAAGCAGAAGAAGGCGATGGAGAACCTCGACCTGCTGGTCATCGTCGACATGTTCCCGTCGCTCGCGTCGGTCATGGCGAACCGGGACGACGGCGTCGTCCTGCTTCCCTGTTCGAGCCAGTACGAGCACCACGGGACGCTCACCAACTCCCACCGCGCCGTCCAGTGGCGCAACCCGGTCAGGCCGCCGTCGCACAGCGCCAAGCCGGACATGCAAATCATCCAGGAGTTCGCCGCGACACTCGGCTTCCCCGAGCACTTCGACTGGGGGTCCGGTCCCGGGCTGTTCAACGGCAAGACCACCTACGAGGACTGCCTCCGCGAGATCAACCTCGGGGTGCGGACTATCGGCTACCAGCAGTCGCCCGAGCGCCTCCAGCAGCACTACGAGTACGACTACGCGTTCAGCACCGAGACGACCCGGGCGGCGAAGCCCGGCCTGCCGGTCAGCGGCGACTACTGGTGTCTCCCGTGGCCGTGCTGGGGCGAGGGCCACCCCGGGACGCCGATCATCTGGCGCGACGACCTCGACCCGCGCGAGGGCGGACAGGACTTCCGCGCGCGCTGGGGGACGAAGGCCCCGACGCCCGACGAGTGGCGGCAGATGGTCCAGTCGGGGAACGTCCCCGACCAGCGGACGTACCCGTTCAAGCACACCGTCGAGCAGGGGGGCGAGGCGGCCCTGGACATGCTCCGCGCGCCCTACGAACCGGACTGGGACACCGACTTCAGCGGGACGGTCCGCGGCGTCCCCGAGTACCCCGGCTGGACGACGACCTGGCCGCAGGACATCACGAACCCGGACGCGCTGTCGATCCCCTACGAGTACGCGCTCAGGCCGGACAAGTCGATCTACGACGCCGCGAAGCGGCTCAAGGAACTCGGCGACGCGGGACAGCTCCGACCGAAGGGCGCGGCGTCGGACATCGACCCCTCGAAGTACGAACAGTACGACTTCAAACAGCCGGACCCGCCGACCGGCAGGGGACGCGCCCGCGGCGTCGCGTGGAACTTCCTCGACACGGTGCCGATCCACCGCGAACCGATCGAGAGCCCGCGACCGGACCTCGTCGAGAAGTGGCCCGCGAACGGGTTGCAGACGAACTTCTACCGGCTGAACCAGAACAACGCCGCGATCCAGAAGCGGGCGACGACCGCCGCACAGAAGCAGGGGATGGACCTCGTCATGACGACGGGTCGGCAGGTCGAACACCAGGGCGGCGGCTCCGAGTCGCGCTCGAACGTCTTCCTCGCCGACCTCCAGCCGCACATGTACGCCGAGATCCACCCCAAGCGCGCGGAGGAACTTGGCGTCGACGGCGGCGAGTTCGTCGTCGTCTCGACCACCGACCGCGGGTCGGTCCTCGTGAAGGCGCGGGTCACGCACCGACCGCGCCAGGACGAGGTGTTCCTCCCCTTCCACTGGGGCGGCGTCTACCACGGCAAGAGCCTGGAGGACCGCTACCCCGAGGGGACGGTCCCCTACGCCATCGGCGACAGCGTGAACATCATCACCTCCCGCGGCTACGACGCGGAGACGCAGATGCAGGAGACGAAGGCCGCGCTCGTCAAGGTGCGGAAGGCCACGCCGGCGCTGCTGAAGGAACTGAACATGGACGTCGACCTCACGCTCCCGCAGGACCGCGACCGCATCGGCATCCAGAAGGAGTACGACGTCCGCGACCACAAGACGATACAATGATCTATCACTAACATGTCTGCCAACGATCCAATCGAGGGCGACCGGATGAGCCAGGGCGTGATGAGCACGGGCGAGGGGGCGCGCATCTTCCCCGACGTGGAGGCCTGCATCGACTGCGGCGGCTGCGTGGTCGCGTGCAAGCGGACGTGGGAGTTGCCCCCGCAGGAACAGCGCATCTCCATCGCCACGATGTTCGAGGGTCAGGAGTCCCAGGGGATGAACGCCTCGAGCGGGAAGGCGCTCAACGAGCGGTCGTTCCCGGGCGAGACCAGCATCCCGATGCAGTGTTACCACTGCGACAACGCCCCCTGCGTGTCGGTCTGTCCGACCGACGCCCTGCAGAAGAACGGCGACGGCTTCGTGCAGGTCAGCGACGACCTCTGCGTCGGCTGTCAGTACTGCCTCTCGGCGTGTCCGTTCGGCGCGCCGCAGTTCCCCGAGGCCGACGACGGGGCCGCCCGCATCTTCGGCACCGGCGGCACGATGGACAAGTGCACGATGTGCGAGGAGCGCCAGTCGATCGGCAAGGGGCCGGCCTGCGCCGAGGAGTGCGCGACGGACGCCATCCTCGTCGGGAGCGCGAGCGACATCGCCGGCGAACTCGACCGCCGGGGATCCGCCCCCGCGTTCAACCAGCAGGCGATGGAGATCGTCTTCGGGAAGCAAGAGGCGAAGGTGTTCGACCGATGAGCCGCGGACGCGAAACCCTGGCGCTGCTCGTCAGCGCGTTCGTCGGCCTCGCGGTCGCCCTCGCGGCCGTCTGGTACGTCACCGGGAGCGTCGACCTCTTCTACGAGCAACTGTTTCGCGTCCGGCCGACGGTGGAGGGAGGCGGCGTCGGCGCGAACTGGGAGCAGGGCAACACCGTCCCGTGGCTCGTCGCGCTCATCAAGCTCACCCACGCGGTGGACGTCCTGATGGGGATCTTCGTCCTGTTCATGGTGTTCGTCCACTGGGGGATCTTCCACCGGCTCGCGGCGCGGATGCGCTCGACCCGGGGGAGCCGCGACGCGGGAGCCGTGGCGACCGACGGCGGCGTCGGGACCGGGGATCACCCGGACGGAATCGGGGCCGGAAGCGATGGCACGGGCGGAAACGGGAGCGGAGGTGACCCGCGATGACGAACCTGGACCACGGAAAGTTCACCCGGACGACGACGGTGTTCCACTCGCTGCTGGCGCTCGACGTGTTCCTCCTGTTCTTCACGGGGTACGCGGTCATGTTCAACGACGAACTCTGGTGGCTGCTCGCCCTGATGGGCGGCAACACCGGCGTCCTCGCGCTCCACCGACTCGCCGGGTTCGGGCTCATCGTCCTCACCGTCTTCTGGATGACGTTCATGATCGTCGGGCCGGGACGACGACGTAACTTCCGCGAGGTCCTCCCGGACCTGAAGAACGACACGCAGGCGTTCGTCCAGGACGTGAAGTTCCTCCTCGGGCGGGCGGACGAGCGCCACCCGCACGCCCGGCAGTTCGCGGGCTACACCGCCGACGAGGTGCCGCTCCTGTCGTACGTCGGCAAGGGCGTGATCTTCATCTTCAGCGTCGAACTGACGCTGCTGATGATCTCCGGGCTGCTCATCTGGAGCAAGCCGACGCTGATGGGGTTCTTCCAGACGAAGACGGCCGCGATGGCGTTCGTCGCGTTCCACGGCCTGCTCGGCGTCATCATGCTGATGGGCGTGATGTTCCACATCTTCGAGCACGGGTTCCACCCGGCGTTCTACCCGGTCGAGTTGAAGGCGTTCGTCCCGAAGCGCGACGTCCCCCACCCCGACGACGAGGGCCGCGACGGGACCGGCATCGAACTCCTCTCGGTGCGTCCCTCCTGGAACTGGGCGGTCAACGTCGCCGGGCTGGCCGTCGTCGTCGGCATCGTGAGCGTCCTCGTCGGGAGCATCTACGACTCCGGCTATCCCGTGCCGGAGACGCTCACGATCGGCGGCGGACCTGCCAACGTCCTGCTCACCGTCGGCATCAACGTCGGCATCCTCGTGCTGTTCCTCGGGCTGGTGCTGTCGGTGTACGGGAACGTGCTGCGCTCGCGTTACGAGCGACAGGTGCGCGAGCGCGGCCGCGCGACGACGACCGACGGCGGCCCGCACGACGACTGAGACGGACCGCCGTTAGGCGGCCTCTCCCCGTTCCGTCTCCTCGCTCACGTCAACAGCTCCGCCCCCTCCGACGAGAGTTCGACGGTGACGTCCTGTCGCGTGTGGGCGCTGATCTGATCGACGTTTCGCGTGAGCACCTCGAGGACGTCCTTCGGATCGGGGTAGACGAGCATGTTCCCGTCGTCGTCCTCCATCACGAGTTGCGTGTCCGAGAGCGAGATCTGATCGTTCTCGATGCTCGCGACGATGACCGGCAGCGCCTCCGCGCCGCCCGGGTCGCCGTCGCGGACCTTCGTGACGTACAGCGCGTCGAGGTCGATGAGGTCCTTGTACTCCCGGACCCGCTCCGCACAGCGGACCATGTCCCGCGTCACCGCCGTCTTCTGCGGGTTACCGTGCTCCCCCTCGTAGCAGTGCTTGCACACCCGGAGTTCCATTCGCATCCGTGTGTCACACCTTGCGACCGACCGCGATATACCTTGTCACGTCGGCCGGGTGACAGCAACGCACACACTTAGTACGGTTCGGTCAGTAGCACGCCACATGTCGTCGTTGCTCGACCTGCTGTACAGCGTCGCGGTCGTGCTCGTCGCCGTCGCCGGCATCGCGGGCGTCACCTGGATCGGATGGACCGAACGGCGGGAGACGCAGACCCCGTGGGGACCGCTCGTCGCCGGCGTCGTCGCCCTGTTCGTCGCCGCGATGGTGCTGAGCGTCGCGATGGGCTAGCCCAACCCGCGTGGCTTTATCACGCCCGGACGACTGATAGGACCATGGAACTGGAGTTGCGGTTCTTCGCGAACTTCCGCGAGGCGGTCGGCTCGAAGACCATCGAGCGGGAGTACGACGCGGGCGCGACGGTCGGGGAGGTGCTCGCCGCGCTCGAATCGGAGTTCGACGGCCTCGAGGGGCTCCTGCTGGACGACGAGGGGGACATCCGTTCCCAGTTGAGCGTCCTCAAGAACGGCCGCGAGGTGCTGCACATGGACGGCACGGAGACGACGCTCGAGGACGGGGACTCGATGTCGGTGTTCCCGCCGGTCGCGGGGGGATGAATGCGCCGAGAGAAGTCCTACCGCGGCATCTCGACGCGCCTCGCCGTCCAGTACCTCGAGAACCTCGGCGGCGAGCGCGTCGACGACGGTACCGTCAAGGGTGAGGGCTGGCGGGCCGACCTCTCAGCCGAGAAGGTGGACGTCGCCGGATCGATCCGCCTCACCGAGGTGACCGTCGCCTTCGAGGGCGAGGAGGCCGTCCTGGAGGAGTTGATCGAGGACTTCGATCGCAAGGCGATGCGCGCCGGGGGGTAGCGTGAACCCCATCGACGGCAACGCGCTCCTGCTGGCCGCCGCGAAGGCGAGCGTCGGCCCGCAGTTGCTGCCGGACCTCGTCGAACACGTCCAGGACGACCTCGGTCCCCGTCTGGGGGAGTACCGCCGCCGCTACGAACTCGCCCACGAGAACGAGGAGTCCTGCGTCTTCTTCGTCGAGGCGGGCCACTGGGAGGAGGTGAGCGCACGCCTGCGACTCGAGCGCCGCGAGGCGAACGCCGTCGAGCGCGCGCACACCGAGCACCTCCGCCGCGTCGGGAGCGAACTCGGCCGGCGCGAGGAGTTCGAGACGGCCCTCGAGATCCGCGAGGCGGTCGTCGTCGGGAAGGAGGACTGACCGCGGAGACGCGGAGGGGCCGCCCCCGGTGCGACCGGTCGCGCCGACCGCGACGCCCGGTTCAGTCGTCGCTCGGCGCGACGACCATGCTCGTGAAGACCCCGAGGACGTTCCGGCGGACCCGCTCCACGGAGAGGCCCGCCTCGGCGACGAGGTCGGTCGGCTCCTGGTTCCACCGGCAGGCCATCCGGCGGAAGTGCCGCGGGGCGAGCCAGTCCTGCAGGCGGGCGACGGGGGCGACGTCGCTGCGCCCGTGCTCGAACAGGAGGATCTCGCCGTCGGGCGCGCAGACCCGGTCCATCTCGCGGAGGACCGCGACGGGGTCGGGGAACGTGCACGTCGAGAGCGCGGAGGCGACGGCGTCGAAGCTGTCGTCCTCGAAGGGGAGGGCCTCGGCGTCGGCCACCCGGAGGTCCGCGTCCAGACCCAGTTCGGCCGCCCGGCGATCGGCCGCCGCGAGCATCCCCTCGCTGAGGTCCACCGCCGTGAGGGCGACCCCCTCGGGGAAGTAGCGGAAGTTCGGTCCCGTCCCGCAGGCCACGTCGAGGGTGCGCCCCGTCGCCCGGGAGAACAGCCGCTCGCGGTAGCGCCCGACGAGGCGCTCCTCGATCCAGCCGTAGCGCTCGAAGCGCGGGGCCTGCTCGTCGTACAGGTCGCGGACCTCCTCGGGGGACTTGGCGGGCCGATCGGTGGCGGGCGCGGACATGTCGCCCGGTAGGGACGCGACGCGCAAGAACCCTCCGCGTGAGCGGGACAGACGGACCGGGGGGACGGCCCCAGGATCCGTCGGCGATCACCCCCGCACGTAGTCGGTGAGCCACGCCTGCGTGACGTCTTCGAACGCGACCGTCCGTCCGCCGTGCTCCTCGGCGAACGAGTCGGCGTCGGCCGGGTCGGAGAACGGAACGAGCGCCTTCCCCATCCCGCCCAGCACGGCGCTCCCCGCGACGTACGTCACCCGGCGCGCGGGCGAGAAGGTGTCCGCCGCGGTGAGACTCGGGAGGTACGTCCTCCCGTCGCGGCTCACGAGCGAGTAGTCGATCGCCGAGTAATCGGTGACGTAGACTGCGACCGCCTCCCAGCCGCGGCGCTCGCGCTCGAAGTAGTACGGGAACAGCCCCGCCGTCAGCGACATGAACCACGCGGGACCGTCGCGTCCCGCCGGGGCGTGATCCCGATAGAAGATCTGACCGTTCGGACCGAAGTGCTCGCCGATCACCATGCCGCCCACGTCGTCGGTCTTACCGCCCGAGAGATCGACCGGTTCGGGGACGTCCGCGGCCGGCCTCTCGCCCGCGCCGGTACAACCGGCGATCGCCGTCGCGCCGACGGCACCGAGCGCTCCGAGGACGGCCCGACGGCCGACCGGTGCGGTCGCGGAGCGTTCGTCGATCGTCGGCGGGGAGTGTTCGGGCATCGTCAGAGGCTCCGCCGTCGAACCGCGCGCGCCGCGACCGCCACGGGCGCGACGATCCAGGCGAGCGCGGCGAGCGCGAGCACCGGGGTCGAGAGGTCCGTGTTCGCGACGACGGCCGCCATACCGCCGCCGGTCGAGTCGATCCCCGAGAGGACGAGCACGCGGAAGACGTCGACCGGGTTCGCGAGGACGAACGCCGAGAGGACGCCGGGGGGCAGTTCGATCCAGGCCACCAGGCCGAGCGCGACGAGGTCGTGACCGAAGACGAACCAGACCCAGACGAGGAGCGCGACGCCCAGCGCGTGGGTCTTTTCGACGGCGACCGACGACACGAGCACGCTCATCGCGAGGAACGCGAGGCCCAGCGCGACGGTGCCGAGCAACACGGTCGCGTACAGCGACCACGTGACGGTGCCGGCCCGAACGAACAGGACGACCCCGCCGACGCCGAAGCCGACGGCCGTCGCGCCCGCGAGCGTCGCCGCGCGCCCGAGCGCGGTACCGGCGACGACCCACGACCGGGGGACGGGGAACGCGAACACGATGTCGAGCCAACCGCTCTCCTCGGCACCGACGACGGCGTCGAACCCGTAGACGAGCGCGGCGAGCGGGACGAGGTACGTCGCCAGGGAGGCGAGGCTCACGATCACGGCGTCGACGCGAACGGGGCCCGGACCCGACCCGCCGAACCCCGCGAGCAATCCCGCGAGGAGACCGAACAGCGCCGTGAGCGCGAACGCCCACCGGTTGCGGAGCGAGAGTCGATACTCCAGTCGGGCCACGGTGGCGATCCGCGCCGCGGTACCCGCGCCGGTCGATCCCTCCCGGTCCAGCGCCGATCCGTGCGTCGTCTCGACGCCGCCGTCGGCTTCGGTGGATCCCTCGCGAGTCATTCGCGCGCCCCCGTGGCGGTCGCGAGCGCACGTTCGAACGCGCGCCCGAGACCGGGCTCTCGAACCTCGTACCCGTCCAGCCCGACCGCGTCGTCGAGCGCGGAGACGAGGTCGATCGCCGTCGACGGGTCGCACTCGATCTCCAGGGCGGTCCCCGTCGTCGACGTGCCGTCGACGTCGTGCGCCGAGATCACGGCGAGCGCCTCGTCGACGTCGTCGGGGGACCGGAGGCGAACGCGGACCTCGACCCCGGCGTCCCCCCGCCGTTTCAACGCCGCGACGGATCCCTCGGTCAGCAGGCGGCCGTCGTGGAGGACGGCGACCGACTCGCAGAGCGACTCGACCTCGGACAGGACGTGCGAGGAGAGCACGACCGTGAGGTCCTCGCGGTCGGCGAGGTACCGGACGGTGCGATGGAACGCCGACACGCCGCGCGGATCGAGTCCCGCCGTCGGTTCGTCGAGGAGCAGGGTCCTCGGCCGCGAGAGCAGCGCGGTCGCGAGCCCGAGCCGCCGCGTCATCCCGTTGGAGTAGCCCCCGACGCGTCGATCGGCGGCGTCCTCGAGTCCGACCACCGAGAGGACGCTCGCGATGCGGTCGTCCGCGGCCGCGAGGTCGCGCATCCGGGCGGTGAACGCGAGCACTTCGCGTCCGGTGAGCGTCGGCGGGAACCCGGCGTGTTCGGGGAGGTAGCCGACGTCGCGTCTGATCGACGCGCCCGCGGTCGTAACGTCGGTGCCGCCGATGGCGAGCGATCCGGCGTCCGGCGTCGTGTGGCCGACGAGCAGTTTGAACAGCGTGGACTTCCCCGCGCCGTTAGTGCCCAGGAGCCCGAACGTCGCCCCTCGATCGACGGTGAGCGACAGGCCGTCGAGCGCCGTCACCTCGCCGTACGTCTTCGTTACCTCGCTAACGTCGATTGCGTGCATAGTATCGCCTCCAGTCGTCGTGTGGGGGGTCGGCGAGCGGGTGGTAGTCGACGACCCCCGGCGCGTCGATGACGGGGAAGGCGCTCTCCGCCCGCCGAAGGGCGTCGAACGCCGGACTCGACGCGAAGACGGTCGCCTGTGGATGCTGATAGACGAGATAGTCGACGAGGCCGGCCGGCCGGTGGCGGATCTCGTTGACGCCGTCGTGATCCACGTCCGATCGGCGGGCGTCCGACCAGTAGTTGCCGCGGTCGCTCGCGTTCCACGTCGCCAGTTCGCCGACGAGAGCCCGCACCGCTCTTCCGTTGTTGATGAAGCTGTTCCCGTAGACGCGCTCGTCGACGCTGCCGGCGGTGAGATAGATGCCAACCCGGTTTTCGAGGACGAGGTTCCCGGCGATCGTGTTGTTCACCGAGTTGAACACGTACAGTCCGTTACCGTTGGCGACGACCTCGTTGCCTTCGACGACGGAGTGGTCGATCCGCTTGAGGAGGATGCCGTGGCCGCTCGTCCCCGTGTTGTTGACCGCGGTGTTGTTCGCGACCCGAATGTTCTCCGAGAGCATCAGTGCGTAGCCGACGTCGTTGTCGAACGCGGTGTTGTTCGCGAGGCGACAGTCGTCGGAGTACATGTAGTGGACGCCGTAGCGCAGGTCCCACATCGCGTTGTTCCGGGCGGTGACGTTCGACGCCCACGAGAAGTAGACGCCGTCTCGAACGTCGGTGATGCGGTTGTCGGCGATCAGCGAGTCCTCCGTCTTCCACACCTGGATGCCGTTCCCGCGGTACGACAGCGGTCGGACCGATTCGCGACCGACGATAGTGTTGTTCTCGATCACGACGCCGTCGACGCCGTCGATCCAGATCCCGAACGTGATCGCCGTCACGCGGCTGTCGACGATCCTCGCGCCCGTACCGTTGACCCAGATGCCCGCGTCGTTTCCGGCGGGGTCGAATCCGGAGTTACGCACCCACACGCGCCGAACCGTGACGTTCTCGCCGTTGAGCGTGAGCACGTCACCGGTGGCGGTGCCGTCGATGAGAGCGAGCTGTCCCGGTTCGCTGACGAGCGTGAGGTTGGACGCGTTCACGACGACGTCCTCGTCGAACCGACCCCGCAACCGGACCGTATCGCCCGGCTCGGCCGAATCGACGGCTTCCTGCACCGAGTCGAACGACCGACCGTCGACGGTGGCGCGCCCGGGGGCGGCGGGCTCGTCGAACGAGTACTCGTCGGGAACCGGAGGATCGAACGCGACGTTCGCGCCCGATCGAGCCTGCGTCGGTCCCGCGGCGACCGCCGCGCCGGACGCGACGAGCACGGCGACGGCGACAACCGCGAACCACCGCTCCGTCGTTCGGTTCATCGCCGCGTCATCCCCGCTCCGTCGGCGGGACCGACGGCTCCGCTTCGTCGGCCGATCGTTCGGTCACGCGGGCTCCGATGTCCGCGACGCGACTGCGGACGCGTCCCGGAAGCGACGCGACGGTCGCGTCGCTGTCGCGGTAGTGGAACGCCACGACGAGCAGCCCGATGGCGAGCATCGTCAGGTACGCCCCGGCACCGAGCCGCGAGTAGCTGGTGATGTTGGCGACCTCGTACCGACCCCAGAGCGGCGGCTTGAACGGCTCGACCCCCATCACGGGCGCGTCCGGATCGAGGGCGTGACCGGTCTGGTAGAGCCGATACTGGATGTCCACGAGCATCACCGTGAACACGGTGATCGACCCGACCAACTGCCACGTGAGTCCGCGCTCGAGCTTCCGAACCGTCGGTGCGAGCGCGACGAACGCGCCCGCGCCGGCCACCGCGACGAACCCGAGCGGCCCGAACGACCACTCCGGGACGTCGACGGCGCGGGGGTGGACCTCGTAGTTGGGCCGCCAGTACACCGGATCGGGGTAGTAGAACCCGATGTACTTGTTGAGCCTCGCCATCTCGACGTAGTCGCCAGAGATGTGCGGATAGGCGTACAGCTCCAGCCGGAGCACCTCGGTCGGATACTGGACCGCGTGGACGTTGATCACCCACATCGGCAGGAGCGGCGCGGCCAGCAGCAGCAGCGCCGCCAGCACCGGCAGCCCCCGGCGCAGTTGGGCGAACTCGTCGAGGCTCGGCGGGCGGTAGCGCATGCGCTTACCTCGGCTCGACGAGCAGCCGCGAGCGCATCTCCAGGTGGAGCGCGCTGCAGAAGTACGTGCAGTAGACCCAATACACGCCGGGCTTGTCGGCCGTGAACGTGACCTGGCGGGTATCTTGCGGCGCGAGCGCGAGGTTCACGTCGTACTCCGGGATGGCGAACCCGTGGACGATGTCCTGGCTCCCCTCGATGTTCGTCACCGTGACCGTGACCTCGTCGCCCTGCTTGACCGTGAAGTCGCGCAGGCCGTACTCGCTGCGCTTCACCGAGGCGTACACCTCGACGGTGGTGTCGTCGACGCGCTCGACGCGGGAGTTCTTCTCGGTGACGTACTCCTTCTCGCCCTCGTAGTCGGCCCTGTCCCACGTCTTCGCCGGCGTGATCTTGTCCTTCGTCGCGAATATCGCGTCGTGCGGTTCGGGATAGACCGGGTGGTCCGCGACGAGTTCCATCCCGCCGGTCTCGTCGTCCTCGTCGTTCCCGATGTAGACGAGCTGGTCGTTGTCGGGGTAGATCGGCCCGACCGGGAGGAACCGGTCCTTCGAGAGCTTGTTCAGCACGACCAGCCAGTCGCCGGTCGGCTCGGTCGACATCGCCTGCACCGCCTGGATGTGCCCCGGGTTGTAGTGGACGTCGATCTTGCCGAGGATGGCGTCCTCGGAGTTCTTCGGCGAGTTGACCGCCGTCTCGATGTCCCACTTGACGACCTGCGAGTCGATGAACAGCGACGTGTACGCCTGCCCGCGGTCGTCGAAGGTCGTGTGCAACGGCCCGAGGCCGACCTTCGGCTGGCCGACGATGGTCTTCGCCGGATCCGGCTCCGAGGCGAGCTTCTCTATGTCGATGATCGACACCGTCGGCGAGAGCTTCCCGGCGACCATCGCGTACTTGCCGTTCGGCTCCACCTCGACGCAGTGGGGCGACTTCGGCGTCGGGACGTACCGAACGAGCGGATCGTCACCCTCGTTCAGCGGACTGTTCCGACGGCCGTCGACGATCGGTACCCCGTTCACCTCCTCTACGTTCCCGGCGTCGACGGCCTTCTGGATCGCCGGCACGTCGAAGGCCTTGACGTAGTCGCGGTCGTCGCGCGTCATCTCCTCGATCTCGACGCCCTCCTCGTCGTTGTAGGCCGACGCGATCGCCCAGCGGCCGTCCTTGTCGGTGTCGATGATGTCGAGGTTGCCGTCGACCTGGACCTGCCAGCGGACCTCCATGCTCTCCGGATCGAGGGCGCTGAGCACCGAGACGTACTTCGACGGGTCGTCGATCGCGCGACCGTCGTTCGGAATGGGCGTGCGGAACTCGCTGTTCGCGAAGACGTAGCCCGTGTCCGGACTCTGGATGCAACAGCCGTGGACCGACTGGACGTTCGGAACGTTCGTGATCGCGTCCGTCTCGAAGTACTTCAGGTTCACCCGCGCGACGCGGCCGTTGGCCTTGTCGTTGACGAACAGGTACTTCCCGTCGTACTTCCCGTCGGTCTCCGAGAGGTTCGGGTGGTGGGAGTCCCCCCACGTGTAGCCGCCGGCCTCGTCGAGCAGCGCGCTCGTCTCGTCGTCGAACCCGTAGCCCTTGGCCGGCTCTCGGGTGAACACCGGGATGCGCGTCAGCTCGCGCATCGACGGGAGCCCGTAGACGCGGATGTCGCCGGCGTGCCCGCCCGACCAGAAGCCGTAGTACTCGTCGTGTTCGCCCGGCGGGACGAAGTGCTCCGGAACGTCGCCGGACGTGTCGGTCGACCCGCCGCCGTTCAGGGCTCCGGAACACCCCGCCAGCGCACCCATCGCACCGGCCGCCACCCCCGCTTTCACGAAGTCGCGACGGTTCAGCCCGAGACGGGGGAGCGCGAGCGAGACCGACTCGCCGTCGGCGGGGCGCTCCTCGACCTCGGCGAGGACCGCGTCGAGCTGCGCCTCGTGATCGCCGAGCGGGTCCGTCGACTCCGATCCCGCCGACCCCTCCGAGTCGGCGGGGTCGCTCGCCGGCGTCCCGGATTCGGCAGTCATGTCAGACCACCTTCACAGTGCCGACCATCCCGTTCATCTCGTGGGGGATGCAGTAGTACTCGTAGGTGCCCTTCGTCTCGAACGTGTGCTCGTAGGTGCCGCCCTGAGTGACGTTACCCTTGTCCGGGTAGCCGTCCTTCGCGGCCTGTTCGGAGTCGAAGCCGCCGCTCGCGAAGTACGCCGCGCCCTCCGGGATCTTCTCCTCGTACGCGGTGACCGTGTGACCGATCGATCCGGTGTTCTTCCAGGTGACCGTCGTGCCGGCCGGGACTTCGATCTCTCCGGGGTCGAACTTCAGGTCGTCCGTCATCTCGACGGTCTTCGTCCCGCCGCCACCGCCGCCGTTGCCGTTGCCGCCGTCGGTACCGTTACCGCCGCCGTCACCGTTGCCGCCGCCATCGCCGCCACCGTCGCCGCCCGATCCCTGATCGGACGTACAGCCAGCGAGTCCGAGGGTGCCCGCGGCGACGCCCGCAGCGCCGATCGTCTTCAACCAGTTCCGTCGCGTGTGAGTTCGTGCCATGTGTGGTGTTCCTGTGAGTCGTCTGTCCGTTCGTCGGCGACGAGCGCTCACCGCTCGCGCGGCCAGGCCGTCCCGAGCTTCGTCGAGTGTCTCGTACACTCCGTCGTACCCCGTCGGGGACCTTGAACCGGTGAGCAGCGTCCAAGATTCTGGGAAGAGGGTAGTACTATATATACGAGGAGAGATCGAAAGCCGAGGACCGACCGGGAACCGCTACGGGGCCAGCCTGTTCTTCCGCCCCATCACGTGCTCGTCGTAGTGGTCGAACGTGACGGGGCACCACTCGGCGGCGAGATCGAGCACCCGCTCGGTCAACGCTCGGATCTCCCACTGGCTGTCGGCCGCCGCCCGCATGTCCGCGACGTGCATCAGCATCCGCGCGTTCATCGTCATCACGACGTTGACCTCCGTTCCGATCGGGAGGACGAACCGGGCGTCCTCGGGGGGCATCCCGAGGTCGAGGAGTTCCCGATACGCCTCGACCGATCGTCGAATCGACCGGCCGAACACCGCCGCGCGCCGTGCGACCGTTTCCTCGTCGACCGCCCCGCCCCTCTGGTTACGGCCGATCCAGTCGGGGTCACTCGCGGACGGTGGGACGACCGCGAGTTCGCCCGCCTCGACGTCGGCGGGGTCGACGTCGTCGAGGGTGACGTATCGCATCGACTGGACGTCGAAGCTGACGTGGCGGTGGCGGGTCAGTTGCGCCATACACGACCGGCTGATGCCCTCGACGGCGAACGTCGCGTACGGGTGCTCGAACGGCCCGAAGTGGCCGTGGTCGAGCAGGTGCCCGATGAGCGTCCGCTTCTTCGCCTCGACGTCGTCGCCGTCGACCGTCGCCATCGTCTCCTCGAAGGACATGTCGGCGTTGAACGCGCTCATGTAGTCGTTCCTGGCGGCGCGACAGATGACCTCCTCGGGGTTCTCCGTAGCTTCGAGCAGCCGAACGTTCATACGGAGACGGACGGTCGATCGGGCAAGGGGCTTTCCCCGCGGCGGCGGGTCGCTACTCGACGGTTCACTGCTACTCAACGGTTCAACGGGACAGTGAACGCGCGAAGAGCAGCGACGAGGTCGATAACCTCCACAACGCTTTGGTATTACCGGGCGTATTACCACGTATGAGCAAGAGCACGCGCGTCACCGAGAAGGGACAGGCGACCATCCCGAAGGAGCTTCGCGAGAAGTACGACCTCACCCCCGGCGACGAGGTCGTCTGGATCGACACCGACGAGGGGATCGTCGTGAAGAAGCGCACGCGCACCGGCGCTCGCGGCCTGCTCGTGCCGGACGATACGTCCCGGGAGAAGCGCGAAGAGGTCGCAGAGGAGTTGAGCCACCGCCTCCGTGAGCGCCGTGACCGCAACTACGAGGAAGCCTGACGTGGTTACGTACACCGCCGACGCGGTCGCGCTCCTGGTGTACCTCGTAGACTGCCTCCCACAGCCCGCCGATCGGGTGTTCGCCGAGGCTGAAGCCGGTGAGACCGTCATCCAGGCTCCGAGTACGGCGCTTGCCGAGGCCCTCTACTCGATCTCCAGGGACAAGGACGTCCGTGGCGTCCAGTTGATCGGCACGCCCGAAGCGGCGCGACGGGCGCTGCTGGCGAACGGTCCCGTATCGTTGGCTCCCGGTGGCGAGGGAGAACTCGTCGAATACGTCGAAGTGATCGAGGAGTTCAGCATCCACGACGCTCTCGTCGTGGCGAGCCACCGGGAGCAGGGGACCGACGCGGTGATCACGACCGACGGGGGCATCCGGGACGCAGGCGTTCCCACGGTCTGGGACTGAAACGCCGATGTCGCTAGTCTGAAAGAGCATTCCCCCAGAGGCAACCTCGGCGGGAGAGTGAACCAGCCAGTGATCGACGCCGACGACGGCGACGTGCCGTATACCGAGTTCGAAATAGAATACCGAATTGTGAACCGACTCAGTCGTCCGCCGGGGCGGGGCTGCTGTCGTTCAGGCTGACGCCGGTTCCGGGGCCGAAGTCGATGCCGAGTTCCTCGAGTTTCTCCTCGCTGACCACGCCGTCGACCCAGCCGCGGTGGTCGTAGTACTCCTCTTTCATCTCCTCGAGTTCGCAGTACTGCCCCTCGCTCGCGCCCTGACCGGGGATGCCTCCTTCACCCTCCAGGAAGCGCGCGGGCAGGGAGTCGTCGTCGGCGTCGAAGCCGTTGAGGTTGTTGTAGTACCGTTCGAGGTTGTAGACGCGCTCGCCGGCCTGCATGAGTTCCTCCTCGCTCACGTCGAGGCCGGTCATGCCGTTGTACTGCAGGACGTACTCCTCGACGCCCTCCGCGAAGGCGTTGAACTTGCAGATGTCGAACGAGTCGCTGATCGCGTGCATGTCCTGGAAGGTGGCGCAGAGTTCGCCCTTGCCGCGCCACTCGTAGGGATCGACCTTCTCGGGGATGCCGAGGATCTCCGCCGCCGGCGTGTACCCGCGCAGGTGACACGCCCCGCGGTTCGAGGTGGCGTACCCGATCCCCATGCCCTTCATGCAGCGCGGGTCGTACGCCGGGATGGTCTGGCCCTTCACGTCGAGGGAGTTCTCCCGCGCGCCGAACTCCTCGGAGAGGTGGTTCGCGCCGCCCGCGAGGTGGTCCGCGAGGTCGCCGTCGCGGTGGCCGATAGCGTCGATGAGGTCGATCATCGCCTCGACGTCGCCCCAGTCGATCCCCTCGCCGAGTTCGTCGAGCTTGCCCTCCTCGGTCATCTCCATCGCCATGGCGAGGATGTTCCCCGCCTCGATGGTGTCCATCCCGAGGTCGTTACACTGGTCGATCATGACCGCGATCCGGTCGCGGTCGTCGTGCCCGGAGTTCGGGCCGAGCGCGTACGCCGACTCGTACTCGTAGGACTCCATCCGGACGTTCATGTCCTCGCCCTTGTGGCTGGTGGAGACCTCGACTTCCTTCTTGCAGGCGACCGGACAGGAGTGACAGGTCGGCTCGTCCACGAGGATGTTCTCGCGGACGTTCTCCCCGGAGACGTGTTCGGCGTCGATCTCGACGCCCTCGGCCTCCTCGTAGCTGTGCGTCGAGGTGTACTTCGCGTTCTTCACCGGGAGGCCGTCCATCTCCTCGGTGACGTTCATGAGGACGTTGGTGCCGTAGAGCGAGAGGCCGCCCTCGTTGGGCGCGGTGACCTCCGACTCCTGGATGACCTGCATGGCCTGCTGGTGGCCCGTACGGAAGGTCTCCGGGTCCGCCGGCTTCGGCATCTTCGTCGTGGACTTCACCACGACCGCCTTCAGGTTCTTCGAGCCCATCACGCAGCCCGTGCCGCCGCGTCCCGAGGCGCGGTCGTCCTCGTTTACGATGCAGGCGTATCGCACCAGGTTCTCGCCGCCCGGACCGATGGCCATGATCGAGAGGTTCTTGCCGTAGGACCCCTCGACCTCCTCCTCGATCTGATCGCGGGTCTCGTGGACGCCCTTGCCCCACAGATGAGACGCGTCGCGGAGTTCGACCTCGCCGTCCTCGACGACGGCGTAGACGGGCTCTTCGGCCTGCCCCTCGAACAGCAGGCCGTCGAAGCCGGCCCACTTCAGGCGCGCACCGGACCAACCCCCGTGGTGGGAGTCCGTCACGGTGCCGGTGAGCGGTGATTTCGTGCAGACGGCGATGCGCCCGCTCATCACCACCTGCGTCCCCGTGAGGGGACCGTTCGTGAACGCGAGCAGGTTCTCCGGCCCGAGCGGGTCCACGTCCGGCCCCTGGTCGAAGACGTACTTCACGCCGAGGCCGCGCGCCCCGATGAAGTTCTTCGCGTCCTCCTCGTCTATGCTCTCGTAGTTCACGTCGCCCGACGAGAGGTCGACGCGCGCTACGTGGTCTTGGAAGCCGCCGAGTTCAGTCATGGTAATATCTGACAGTTACAGTAGGCCCCCGACGGTGTTAGAACTTCACACCTCGGCGAAACCAGAATCAGTTACCCCTCGCGGAAACGCGCACGCATTCGAACATGTTCCGGCGCGCGCGCTCTCGGACGCTCGAACGTCGGCGAGGCGGAACGAGGTAGCCGGAGCCGGGTCGGATCGGCGTCGGCGGGGGACGAGAGAGGACGGTCGAAGGACAGTAACCCCCATCGATTGCGTTCCGAGTCACCGGGGGAATCGACTCGCCGGCGGACCGCTCCGCCGCCGAAATCGCGACACGTGGACGCCACACCGAACGTCCGTGACTGGCCGTCGGGGACGTGGCGAACGGCGTTCCGCCCCTCGACGGTGCGTTCCGACCTACTTATCGGACGACGGGCGTACCTCCATCCATGTCCCCCCGACTTCCGCTCGCGTCCGCGCGCGCCCGGTACGCGCTCGTCGTCCTCTGGGCGGGGTACGTCCTCGCCGCGAGCACGGTCGATCCGCCCGCGGGCGGGCTTCCGCCCGGCGGTCCCCTCGGTCTCGTCGGGTTCGACAAGTGGCTCCACGCGCTCACCTACGCGGCGATGGCCCTCCTGGTCGCCTACGCGCTCGTGGCGCGGACCCCCCGCTCGCTCGCGCTCGCCGGCGCGCTCGCCGTCGCCTACGGCGCGGGGATCGAGGTGGTGCAGGCGTTCCTCCCGCTGCGCGCGTTCGACACCGCGGACGCGCTCGCCAACGCCGTCGGGGCGGCGATCGGAGCGGTCGCGTGGAGCGCGCTGACGCGGATCGCCCCGCTCCCCGCCGACCGCGGAGGTTTTACGGGCGCGTCGGATAGCGAGGGGTGATGAGTACACCGAACCCCGAGGTCTACGAGCGGGGTCGCGGGATGGACGCGCACAACGCGGTGATGCGCGAGATCCGGTCGCGCAACCGGCGCACGTACGACCCGCGCGAGCCGACCCGCGTCTGGCTCGACGAGGACAACACGCCGAGCGGGGTCTACCGGTCGCTCACGATCATCCTCAACACGGGCGGCTGCCGCTGGGCGCGCGCCGGGGGCTGTACGATGTGCGGCTACGTCGCGGAGTCCGTCGAGGGCGGCACCGTCGCCCACGAGGACCTGATGGCGCAGGTCGAGGCCTGCCTGGACCACGAACGGGAGAACGCCGACGAGCCGTCGGAACTCGTCAAGATCTACACCTCCGGGTCGTTCCTCGACGAGCGCGAGGTGCCCGCCGAGACGCGAGCCGCCGTCGCCGAGACGTTCGCCGACCGCGAGCGGATCGTCCTCGAGTCCCTGCCCGACTTCGTCGACCGCGAGAGGCTGCGCGACTTCACCGAACGCGGCCTGGACACCGACGTCGCCATCGGCCTCGAGACCGCCACCGACCGCGTCCGCCACGACTGCGTGAACAAGTACTTCGACTTCGCCGACTTCGAGGCGGCCTGCGCCGAGGCGGTGGCCGCGAGCGAGTCCGACGCCGGTTTCGAGTCCGCGTCCGAGGATCATCCCGAGGCCGCGAGCGCGGGCGTGAAGGCGTACCTCCTGATGAAACCGCCCTTCCTCACGGAACGCGAGGCCATCGAGGACATGACGCGCTCGATCCGGCGCTGCGCCGCGGTCGACGGCTGTCACACCGTCTCCATGAACCCGACGAACGTCCAGCGCTACACCATGGTCGAGGAGCTGTATCACGCCGGCGGGTACCGCCCGCCGTGGCTCTGGTCGGTCGCGGAGGTCCTCCGGGAGACCGCGGACGTGGACGGGATCGTCGTCTCCGACCCCGTCGGCCACGGGAGCGACCGCGGCCCGCACAACTGCGGGGAGTGCGACGACCGCGTTCAGACCGCCGTCAAGGACTTCGACCTCCGGCAGGACCCGTCCGTCTTCGAGCAGGTGTCCTGCGAGTGCCGGACGACCTGGGAGGCCGTCCTCGACCGCGAGCGGAGCTACGGCGCGCCGCTCGTGCGGTGACGCTGCGCACGCCACTCGATACCACGACTCGTGAGAGGGACGCACAGTTAAGTCGGTTCCTCGGAACAGCCTAGACGGATGGACGAGCGCGACGCGGACGACGAGTTCGTTCGACTGCTTCGGCGTCGAAGGGCGTTCCTCGAGCGCCTCAGTGGGGGTCCGCGCCGGAAGCGAGCCCTCGTCGAGGGGCTCGACTGTTCGCGTTCGACGGTGGACCGGGCGCTGCGCGAACTCGAACTCGAGGGGCTGGTCGAGCGGACCGACGGCGGGTACACCGCCTCGCTCGCGGGGCGGCTCGCCGTCGAGGAGTACCGCGACGTCGTCGAGACGATCGGCGCGATCGTCGACTCGGTCGACCTGCTCCGGTCGCTGCCCGACGACTGCGGCGTTCGACCCGACGTGCTCGTCGGCGTCGAGCGCGCGCCGACCGACGACCTCACGCCGTACGAACTGCCGCCGATGCTCCGCGAGTGCGTCTCGTCGGCGAGTCGCCTGACCGCCGTCGTCCCGGTCGTGGCGGACCCGCGCCTGCTGGGGCTGTTCCAGGAGCGCGTGGCGGACGGCTCGATCGCGCTCGACCTCGTCGTGGGTCCCGACCTCCACGAGACGCTGTGTCGCCGGTTCCCCGACACGCTCCGCGAACTGGCCGACGGCGGCGCGAGCGTCGCCCGCGGCGAGCGGACGCCGCCCTGTACCCTCCTCGTCGCGGAGCGACGGGACTGGACCCGCGCGGCCGTCTGCGTCACCTACGACGGCGGCGCGCGAAGCGGCGTCTACCGCACCGACGCCGACGCCGCCCTCGACTGGGCGACGGGCTACGTCGAGCGCGTCCGCGGGGCGGCGACCGACGTCACGGACGCCGCCAGCTCGCTCGCCCCCGGTACGCGTCGCCTCGCCGCCTCCCCCGGCGACGCGACGCGCGGCGACGAGCGCGAGGACCGCCGCGTCCTCGAACGCGAGGGGTTCGTCGAACTCACCGACGAGTACTTCGCCGCCCGCTCGCCCGCCCCGCCGACGACGAGCTGGCGCACCGGCCTCGACCTCGCGGAGGTGGCGGCGGGGTACGCGGTGAACCGGACGTACGTCCGCGACGGCGAGCGGCGCTCCCTCGCGGACGACCTGCTCGACGACCTGCGGGCGGGCGGCGACCGCGCGCTCGTCGGCCCGCCGGGCTCGGGCAAGAGCACCGTCTGCAAGACGGTCGCGCACCGCTGGTTCGAGGCGGGTCACGGCCCGGTCCTCTACCGCAAGCGCGGCACCGGTGAGGCGTTCGCCTCGGTCGGCGCGCTCCGCACGTACCTGGACGGGACCGACGGCCACGCGCTCGTGGTCGTCGAGGACGCCCTCCGCGAGGAGGCGGTCGCCGTCTTCGGCGCGCTGGCCGAGTACCGCGACGACCCCTCGGTGTCGCTCCTCGTGGACGCGCGCGAGCGGGAGTGGGAGGACCCCTCCGCCCTCCCGCCGGACGCGCGCGTCGCCGACTACCGGAGCGAGGCGGTCGAGCGCGTCCGCATCCCCGGTCTCACCGCCACCGAGTGCGAGCGGTTCGTCCGGCACTTCGAGGCGACGACGGGGCGGCGCGTCGACCTCGCGGTAGACGACCTGCTCGACGGCCTCGACGGGGGCGACGACGGGGACCCCGCCGACCTGCTCGTCGTGCTCCACCGCCTCGCGCTGTCGGTCGACCCGCTCGCCTCCTACGGGAGCGCGACGCCGACGACGCTCACCGAGGACGTCGGCCGGACGTACGACCGCCTCCGCGATGCGGGCGACCGCGCGCTCGACGTCGGCACGCTCGTCAACCTCCTCAACGCCGCGGACGTGGGCGTCTCTCCCGACCTCGTCCACGCGCTCGCGGCGGACGACGATCACGACGCCGTCGCCGACGCGCTCGACCTGCTGGACGGACGGGTCATCTTCGGGCGCGTCGACGACGGGGGAGACGCGCCGTACCGCTCGGTCCACGAATCGTGGTCGGCGCTGTTCCTCCGCCACCTGACCGAGCAGGAGGGAGAGCACGCCGCGGAACGCCGGTTCGGTCGCGTCGTGACCGCCCTGCTGTCGCTCGCCGACGACGAGACGCGCCGGGCGCGCATCGAGTGGGAGTTCCACGGCGCGGCACCCGCGATCAGGGGGATCTCCGCCGATCCGGGCGAGTGGGCGGACGCGACCGTCGAGCGGGTGTTCGCACTCGGCCTCTCGCGGCCGGGACTCGCGCCGCTGTACGGGTCGAGCGCCTACTCGCGCATCGACCTCCCGGCGGCGTGCTCGCCCGAACTGGCGGTGCGCTGCACGCAGTGGCGGGGGGAGATGTCGCTGCGCGCCGGCCGCCTCGACGCCGCCGAGCGCGAGTTCGAGTACCTCGCCTCGCTCGCCGACGGCGCGGACGACGCCGAGGCGGCGATCCTCCACGCCCGCAGCCTGAAGTTTCGCGGGACCGTCGCGCTCCGGCGCAGCGAGTTCGACGACGCCGAGTCGTTCTACGAGCGGAGCCTGGCCGCCTACCGCGCGGCGGGCGACGAGCAGGGCGAGGCCGACGTGACAAACAACCTCGGCATCGTCGCGTGGTCGCGCGGCGACCTCGACGTGGCCGAGGCGTACCTCCGGGACTGCCTGGAGCGCTACCGCGCAATGGACGACCGCCGCGCGGAGGCGGACGCGCAGTTCAACCTCGCCACCATCCTCGACTCGCTGGGCGACCTCGCGTCCGCCGTCGACCACTACCGGTCCTGCCTCGATCACTACCGCGCCGCCGGCGACCGACGGACGGAGGCGGACACGCTGAACAACCTGGGGAACCTCTGGCGGACGCGCGGCGACCTCGACGCCTCGGAACGCTCCCTCACGCAGGCGCTCGACACGTACCGCGACATCGGCGACCGACTCGGGGAGGCCAACTGCCTGCACAACCTGGGCCACGTCGCCCAGCTCCGCGGCGAGTTCGACGCGAGCGTCGAGTACCACGAGCGCGGGCTAGACGCCTACCGCGACGTCGGCGACACGCAGGGGATCGCCCACTGCCTGAACAAACTCGGCGACGTGGACCGGCGGCGCGGCGACCTCTCGTCCGCCGAGTCGCGCTACCGGCGGAGTCTGGAACACCGCCGCGACATCGGCGACGGCATCGGCGAGGCCCAGAGCCTCGTCAACCTCGGCCGGGTCGCCCACCGCCGGGGGGACGACGAAGCCGCGACCGAGTACGCCGAGCGCGGCCTCGCGCGCTACCGCGAGAGCGGCGAGGTCCGCGGCGAGGCGGAGGCCCTCCGCCTGCTGGGTCGGCTCGCCCGCGAGCGCGGCGCGTTCGAGACCGCCCGCGAGCGCCTCCGGGCGAGCCTCGCGCGGTGTCGCGACGGCGGCCACCGGTACGGCGAGGCCCGGACGCTCGTCGAACTGGGACTGCTCGCTGCCGCCCGCGGCGAGCACGAGGTCGCCCGCGAGCGCCACGAGGCGGCCCTCGCCGCGTTCACCGCCATCGGCGCGGTTCCGGACGTCGTCGATACCCACCTCCACCTCGCCGACGCACTCGCCGAACTCGGCGACGCGCCAGAGGCGCTCGCCCAGTGCGAGGAGGCGATCACGCTGGCCGAGCGCAACGGCCTCGACGCGTCGGAGGCGATCGCCGAACGCGAGGCGATCGCGCCGTGCGTCCGCGAGGAGGGGTGAACGCCGCCGGTGTTGTTATCGACAACAACAGTTAACACGGTATGGCCCATAGCGACAGACGATGGCGGAGGACGGCGCGGCGACGTTGTTGATCAAGCGCCGTGAAGACTTCGGCGAGACGTTCGCCGACGTTCGCGTGTGGTCCGTCCCTGCGTCTACGCGGTACCCTGACGGGGTGAAATACGGGATGCAGTACGGTTACAGGGACGCCGAGGCTGCCGAGGTCGCAAACGACGACGGCACGGTTATCCGGTACGATAACTTTCCCGATCATCCCGGCGCACCGCACCACCACAAACACCAGCCCGATGGGACGGTCGATCCGGTCGAGTTCACCGGCGTCCGACCGCTCTATCGGCGCTTCAAGCGAGAGGTGACCGACGACTATGACGAACCATGGGACTAACTCCGACACAGATGCCACCGACACCGACCGCTCCGACGGTGACCGCGTGATGTACATCCGCTACCGCGAGGGTGACGAGGAGGGGCTACTCGACGCACTCGAGGCCGTCGACCGCGGCGAGACACCCGACCCGCACTTCGAGTGCGTCTATCGCGACGCCGAAGACGTCCACCGCGTCACTCGGCCGAAGACGCTCGAATTGCTACGGGTGCTCGTCGCCGAACGACCGGACAGCATCCGCGAGACGGCCCGGCTGGTCGACCGCGACGTCCGACAGGTCCATCGCAACCTCGAAGAACTCGAAGCGCTCGGTCTGCTCGACTTCGAGCAAGTGGGCCGGTCGAAGCGCCCGACCGTCTGGTACGACCGAATCGAGGTCGACCTGCCGCTGAACCGTCCCGAGCGGCAGCCAGCGCGCGATCGGGCGGGTGTATAGTCCCGACACGAGCCGCTCACCGCACTACGATAGTGTTGTCCGAGGGATAGAACAGACACTGATAACGTGACCTCGCGAATCATCACCGCAGGATTGTTCTTACTGATCGGTATCGGCTCCGCGACGCGTCGGAGGCGGTCGCCGAACGCGAGGCGATCGCGCCGTGCGTCCGCGAGGGGGGGTGACCGATCCGGCGACGAGGACGCCGAGACTGCCGACGCCGCGGACGACGACGGTCCGGGTATCAGAGACGACGTCTCCGATCGCCCCGGCGCACCGCACTACCGCAGACACCTGCCCGACGGACGGTCGATCCGGTCGAGTTCGCCGGCGGCCGGCCGCCCGTCAGCGCTTCGAGCGAACGGTGACCGACGACTGCGGCGATCGAGCGGGCGCGTAGTCCGCCACGCGGCCCGATTTACGTCACCACGATAGAATTATTGATGGATGGAACGAACGTCGACGGCGTTACCGCCAGAATAGTCGTCGCGGGGTCGTTCTTGCCCATCGCGGTCGGCCTCGCGAGCGTCGTCAGCGTCCTGCTGGCCGTCGTCGCCGCGACGGCGGACCCCTCGCGGCTCCGGCGGTGACTGCGACGCGGAGGGTGCGGGCGGCGCAGCGTGATACGGGGAGGGGCGTGCAGGGTGGGGATACGGGGCGTGAGGGATTGAGGGTACGGGGTGGGATCGGAGAGGCCCGACGGACCTACGCGCCGTTCTCGAACCCGCGCAGGATCCCCTGGCCGTCGGTCCCGCCGAGGTCGGGGAGCGTGGCGCGCTCGGGGTGGGGCATCAGCACGGCGACGGTGTCGCGCTCGCCGAGGACGCCCGCGACGTTGCCCCTGGAGCCGTTGGGGTTCGCCGCGTCGGTGACCTCGCCGTCGGCGTCGCAGTAGCGAAACAGGACGCGGTCCTCCTCGACGAGACGGTCGTACGCCGCCTCGTCGATCTCGAAGCGACCCTCGCCGTGGGCGATGGGGATCGAGAGCACCTCGCCCTCGTCGTAGGCGCGGGTCCAGGGCGTGTCGGCGTTCTCGACGCGGAGGCGGACGCGCTCGCACTGGAAGCGCGCGCTGGCGTTGGTGGTGAACGCGCCGGGGGTCAACCCCGCCTCGCAGCCGATCTGCGCGCCGTTGCAGACCCCGAGGACGGGGACGCCCGCCTCGACGCGGGCGCGCACCGCCTCCATCACCGGCGCGCGGGCGGCCATCGCCCCGGCTCGGAGGTAGTCGCCGTAGGAGAAACCGCCGGGCAGGAGGATCCCGTCGGCGTCCTCGGGCAGGCCGTCCTCGTACCAGACGCGCTCGGCGTCGATCCCGAGGTACTCGAGCGCGCGCTCGGCGTCGCGGTCGCAGTTCGACCCGCCGAACTGGAGGATCGAGACCGTCGTCATCGCTCCTCGACGCTGACCTCGTAGTCGTGGATGGTCGGGTTCGCGAGCAGGCGCTCGGCCATCTCCTCGGCGCGGGCGGCGGCCGCGTCCGCGCTCTCGGCGTCGAGGTCGACCTCGTAGCGATCGGTCGACCGGAGCCCCTCCAGTTCGAACCCGAGGCGGGAGAGCGCGCGCTTCGTCGTCTCGGCCTCCGGGTCGAGGACGCCCCGCTTCAGCCTGACCGTGACGGTCGCCGTGTAGGCGGTCATCGGTCGAATGACCGCGGTCGTGCATCAAAACGCTTGTGTTGTCGCACTGGTGTGCACGAACGTGTCCATCCGTGCCCGCCGCCGAGTTTGCGCGGAACGTCGCGTTTTTCATCGTCCGGGAGCGTTCGGGGGAACATGAGCGAGTCCGCCGGCCGAGCGACGGAGGTACCCCGATGACGAGCGACCTCACGGAGGTCACGGTCATCGGGAGCGACAAGAAGGGCATCATCGCGCGGGTGACGACGCTGCTGTTCGAGCGCGGCGTCAACGTCGAGGACCTGGACCAGGCGGTCCAGGACGGGGTCTTCCGGATGACCCTCCACGTCGACACGAGCGACATGGTCGTCAAACCCGAGACGCTCCGCGAGGCGCTGCACGACCTCGGGGAGGAGCTGGGACAGGAGATCCGCGTGCGTTTCCCGAGCGACCGCGAGACGCGCCGCATCGCCGTGCTCGTCACGAAGGAGTCCCACTGTCTGGAGGCGCTGATCGCGGCCCGCGACGCCGGAGAGATCGACGCCGAACTGAGCGTCGTCGTCGGCAACCACGACGACCTCGCGCCGGTCGCCGAGGCGGCGGACATTCCCTTCTACGACGTCGGCGACGGGGCGGGCGTGCCCGACGAGGAGTGGCTCATCGACGTGCTCGACGAGCACGACGTGGACCTCGTGGTGCTCGCGCGCTACATGCGCATCCTGGGACCGAACGTCGTCTTCCGCTACGAGGGGCGCATCATCAACGTCCATCCCTCGCTCCTGCCCGCCTTCCCCGGCGCGGAGGCGTACCGGCAGGCCCGCGAGGAGGGCGTCCGCATCGCGGGCGTCACCGCCCACTACGTCACGACCGACCTCGACCAGGGACCGGTCGTCGCCCAGCGCGCCTTCGACGTCCCCGACGGCGCGACCGTCGAGGAACTCGAAGCCCGCGGACAGCCCCTCGAAGCCGAGGCGCTGGTCGAGGCCGTGAAGCTCCACCTCGACGGGGCGCTCGCCGTCTACCACGGTCGCACCCACCTCCGCGAGGAGGCCGACGGGGACTACCAGCTCGGCCTCCCCGAGGAGGCGCAGGCGGCCAACCCCGAGACGCCGGTGGACGCGAACAAGCGCGACCGGGAGGGCGAGGGGGCGACCGCCGGCGTCGAGGCCGGATCGGACGACGACTGAGTCGCGACGGGGTGAGAACCGCTACAGCTCCCGCGCCGCCTCGACCGCCTCGGAAAGCGGCGGCGCGTCGAACAGGTCGCGCCCGAGGTAGGCGTTCGCGCCGGCGCGGTAGAGGTCGCTCGCCGCACGGAGGACGCCCTCGGGGAGCGGTTCGGGGTCGCGCGCACAGAGCGTCCGCCAGTCGGCGACGTCCCGGGCCTCCGCCTCCTCCTTCGCGCGGGCCACCGCCTCGACCCACTCGGGTTGCTCCCGTTTGTGATACTGGCGGACGACCTCCTTCGAGACCTGCTGGCCGTCGTAGGAGAAGCGGTTCTCGTCGAACGTACCGACCACGTCGGCGACGCGCACCTCGCCGTCGAAGTAGAGACACTCGATCTTGCCGTCCTCGTGGGTCAGCCCCGCCGCCGCGGCGCGCTCGGTCACGAGCGCGTTCACCTCCCGCGCGATCGATTCGAGGTCGGCGACGCTCGCCCGCCCGGCGATGCGGTCGGCCTCCTCCCGGGAGAGGTAGCGGTCCGACTCCTCGTACTTCGTCGAGAACTCCACGACCGGCTCGGGGAGGGCCACCGGCTCGTCGGGCCACGCCTCGCGGTCGAGGCCGAAGTCCGCCGGGTCGCCCCGCGAGCGGAGGCTAGAGCCGACGGGGACCGTGTTGCGGAAGACGATCTCCAGCGGGATCAGGTAGTTCCCGCCCGCCGCGGCGTGGAAGGCGTCGTAGTCGTAGTCCCGGCCCTCGTGAGGGAGGGCCGGGACCTGCGTGAGGTCGATCGCCATCTCGCGGGGCGGTCGCGCGGCCTCCTCGAGCGGGACGACCTCACCCTCGACCACCACGCCCCGGTAGTGCGTGGGGAGCCCGTCTTCCTCCAGCAGTTCGAAGTTGGCCGCGCCCATCGCGCAGAGCGCCGCGCCCTTGCCCGGGATCTCGTCGGGCATCTTCCCCCAGTCGAACACGGAGTAGTCGTCGGTGAACCGGAACGCGCCGCGGCCGAGCCGCTCCGGGGTCGCCGCCTCCTCCACCCGGAACTCCTTGACGCTCGTCATCAGGTGGGGGTCCCGACGGGCGGTACAAAGCGGTTTCCATGCCGACCCGCCCCGACCGCAGATTTTGAGCATTTTCGTGTATATCTCTATCGCCGGTCGGTTCGGTATCATCGAAAACGTGCATCGAACACCGACGACCGGCGGCGAGACCGAGAGACTGGAATCGGACAGAGGGGCGTTCGGGGGTCAGACCGTCGGTTCAACGTTCTAGTGCGTCCGGACTTTGGGACGAAACTCACGAGAATGTAAGAGCGGCAGGGAGGTTGCACTCCAACTTTCGCTCCACGGACAGAGTCACAGTAAATAAGGTGACGTTTGCCCTATTTTGTGTCGGTAGACGGTACACATCGCATCTTACGAGACGTCGCCATGTCTGCAGTCAAGGGGAAGGCGGACCACACCGGTATTTACAGTGACCGGTATTGACTCCAGTCTCGATGTGAAGTGAGCATTTAGTACCTATTCAAAACCCCATCAATAAGCAAAAATATCATATAGATAGTTATACCATGTCTCGTTATATGAGTACAATCCGGTTCGCTCGGTTGAGCTTCGAGCGAAAACTCTCGCATTACGTCGATCAGCGGGATGCCATTGAGCGCCGGAGGGCAGCTCTCCGCGAGGTAATCGACTTTTCGACCAACGTCAATGCGCTCCTGCAGGGTACAGACATGGCGGAGAAGACCAACAAGGGCACATGGTACTTTGGCGATGTGCAGGAGGGCGAGGACTACATCGCTGCACGTCTCGGCAAGCAGACAGAGGAAACCGGTCGGGAGCCCGACGAAGATATCAGGGGGTTCCGACAAGTCAGGCGTGACGACACGGTCGTCTCGTTCTTCGTCATTGATCTCAGAAGCTCCGTGATGGCCTTCCAATTCCGGCGAGATATTGGGAGGAAGGCACCGTTCCGCATACTGCGGGCCGCATTCAACTCCTACTACAACAGGGAAGAGGAAATCTCCGCCTCGCCGTTGGTGGACAAAGAGGAGGTACGCGAGGAGATCGCTAAACTAAAAAAGATCACCCGTGTCCGATTTTCCAGCCTCACCCCCCCGAACCCTGATAGTACAAACAGTTCGAGGCCGATGCATGAGTTCCTCGCCGACAGCGGTATCGACCGGCTCCTATTTGATGGCGAGAGTGATGGTGACGAGGACGAGGGTATTAACCTTGAGGGCGACGCCCTCCTCGACGGCGGCCTGAATCTTGCGGAGGAAGGATACGGATCGGCGACTATCGAGGGCGAGGACGAGCTGGGAGAGGAGAAGCGGGTAACGACGGACGAGAAGCCAATAGAATCCGAAGTCGATATGGCCGACGATGATGAGTTCAACAGGCGGACCTTGCTGGCCGAGGTTCGCGATGCGTTAGACAAGTTGGAAGATTGATATGATGAATGAACAAGAAGGCGACCTGTACGAACCAAGCCTCATCAAGCGCCTCATCAAACTGGGGCCACAGCGGCTTGTCCTGAGTTGGGACACGCTAGCCGGTGTAGTCGCATTCTTTGCGGTCTTCATCGTGATGGACGGCAGTGTTGCCGAGTCAGAGGCCATCGGTATCCTCTCGTCATTCGCCACGGTCTCGGCGACGCTATTCGCAATCGTCCTCACCGGGCTCACGATCATTACGTCGTTCACCGACCGGCTCTTCCTCTACGCTTGGCAGGACATTGGCGAGTTCGAGAATGTCCTCACGATCTTCCAGTACAACCTCGTCCTCCCCATAGCCGTCTTGTTATTCACGCTGACGCTACAGGTGGTTTACCACCCGTTCGCGATGATATGCCTCATCGCGCTCTTCGTCTATATGTTGTTTGCGCTCTTCGACTTAGTAGGCCTTATTAGCAGCTACGCACTCCAACGCGGTGAGTTCGTTAAGCAGTTCGTGGAGAAATCACTTGAACAGGACGAAGGTAGGAAGAGAAACCCTGTCGAACGGTTGAGCGACGAGGAGCTACTACGGGTGCGGCAACAGCTCAATGAGTTGGAGAAGCAGAAAAAGCGGGACCAATAATCATCAGTTTTACGAAACAAGCAAAAAGTTGGGAGGACGAGGAAAACGAGCGCCTTTACGCTGACTGTAGTCAGCGTCATCACTAGCGCATCACCCGCCGGCAAATGGCGTAGATGGGGCCCTCCGCCACAATGACGATGGTAGGTACTGCGAACGTGACTACTCATCCGGGGGATTCAGATCACGACATGGCTTGGGGCAGTCGCTGGCGTGACCGCCACCGATTTCGTATCGACAGTGATAGCACGTGAGAATCCCGGTCTCATCCACATAGGGATCGAGCATATCGGCATCCATCGGCGGATCATCTGTTCAGTTTCGCGGTTTGAATTGTCGGTGTAGACGAGTCCAAATCTCCACTCCATCTCTTACTCCGTGATTCGTTTCTCGGTATACACCATCCGGACATACTCATCGTAGGATACCGGTTCGCTTTTTCGCCAACGTCAGAGTTCAACCCGGACGTATACCTGTGGTCGTCGTTTCACCAATTCCGGACTCGCTCAATGTTACAGGCAAGACGGTTAGGGGGAGGACTTGGCATCAGTCCATGATCCCCCGAATACATAGATTGCCTCCACGAACATTCCATACAAGATGGTTTTTGTAGTCTCAACTGCATCTCGACATTAATGACCGAGGAAGAAGGCGAATCGGCGTGGCACGAGGTTCTCTATGCAAGACTTGAGGCTTCGGGGCGGTCAGATGAGTCAGTTATCAGCTTCATCGAAGAGGAAATCCCTGATGAAGGAATGATTCTAGACTTCAAACAAGATCTCTACATCTCGGCTGACCCACCTTACCACGACAAGAAACGGCAGGCGACGCTGATGAAGCACTTCTCGGCACTTGCGAACGTCCGCACTCCGGCCCGATTCCGGTACCTCTTCGTTGGTTTCGATGACGACGGTCAGTTCACCGGGATGCAGCATCGGGAGCCGATGGGCGGCGACCAAATCCTCAACGTAGACGACGCACACCTCCGGGACGTGTTTGCCGATAAGGTGTCTCCCTCTCCAAACTTTGAGGTCTTCGAATTGGAGAGAGATGGGGACCGTGGTGGGGTCATCGTCATCCGACAAGGCGAACAGGTTCCCCTCGTCATAGAGAAGACCCTCCGCAAGAACGACGGGTCGGCGTTCATCTACGAAGGGCAGGCGTACATCCGAGACGGATCACGAACAACTCGGATGGACAGCGACGACTTCGCCGGCATGATGCGCTACCGCGAAGAGCTGATTACTGGGAAGATCCAGGAACTGACACAAGGCCTCTCGCAGGTTGTCGGTATCCCGGACGACCAACTCGCTAATCTCGACCTAAACGTCACCCAGTCCGACGACGGTGTCCCGGTCAGAGAACTTGTAACGATGGATGCGCCGAAATCCATCGACGAGGAGCTGAAGACAGCCGTGAAGGGGTCTAAAGGCTCTGGTGGTTTCGAGTACCAGCGTCGCGGATTGTACGAGTTCCTCGCTCAGCGGGATAGCATCGACCTCGATAATGAGGGAGAGCAAAAGATCGAGTTCCTCGTCCGTGCTAGCCTCCGGAATTATATGCACGGGACATACTGGCTTACGCACTACGAACGAAACATTGACGAATTACTTGAGAGGGTCATCGCCGAGGATGTCGACGGCACAACTATATGTCCGTTGGAGCGCATCCTACTCATTCTCGGTAAGCGTTCCTACTTGCAGGAGATCAACGACACATACGGTAGCAAGTACTACAGTTCGGAGGCAAGCAGGTTCGAGGAGAAATGCAACCAGGCGATCCATCATCGAGTCGCCGAGTACGTAGGCGACACCGTGAAGATCAGCAACACCTCGTACTCGGTGCGTAAGTTGGTCTACGGGACCGGAGACGAAGACCCCGAGGAACTGATTGCGAATGTGGTTGACGAACTTCTCAACGAGGACGATCCGACCGGCCGCACACGCCTCCGAGAGATGGAATTGATTTACCTCGCGGCCAACGACTGACGGCTTTCGCCATGAACAGAAGCCAACCTGGGGCGTATCAACTGCCGAGCGTCCGCCAGCCAACACCCCCATGTAATCGTTATCACTATATCTATAATTGAGATATTAACCATCATAGAGGTACATCGCACAATCCCCGTCAAACTCGGCGTGGTTGGCACCGACGCTAACCATCTCCACGGAAGTATCTCCGAGTTTCTGTGGGCCATTAACAGCGTCACAGACCATGTATGGCAATCGGTTTTCTGTTCAAGTACGTCAAATACAAAGTGGCCAATATCTCGGTTGAACAGGTGAATTCTGTCTACACCCCAACGATGTTCCAAGCGCGGAACGACGCTTCATGAGAATCGTCAAGTATAGAAACATTACTGTCGCCAAAATTACAGTTTCGAAGTTCACTTGGACAACAACGTAGCGAAGAACATCGGTCTGAAGTATCTCCGTTCGACGTAAACGTTGTTAGGTAGAGACACGGCTGTGAACGTACGCCTGGATCGAGGGACATTGAACATGAAGGACAAGTACCAGTCTGCTACCGGCGGCCAGAACGTGAGTATACGTGAAAGCCCCCACAATGAGGCAAACGGCGATAGTGCGAAACGTCGTTCCGCGAACCATTCAAGTGGACCTTCAACCCGCGAGAAGAAGCCATGAACAAGTAGAGTGGAGTAGTTTATAGCGTCGGCTCGACGTTCTGGTTCGTCCGGAACAGGTTGTCCGGGTCGTACTCGTTCTTGATCTCGACCAGCCGGTCGTAGTTCGCCCCGTAGGCGACGTGCTCCTCGCCCGTGCGCTCGCTGATGAAGTTCACGTACGCCCCGCCGGTCGCGTGGGGGGCCAGCGCGCCGTGGAGGTCGCGCGCCCAGGCGATGCACTCGTCGTCCATCGCCGGATCGGTCCAGCGCGTGTGGACGTTCGTCGCGAACGCCGCGTCGCGGTGGGGGTACGCCGTCGCGTCGGCGGGGACGTCGTTCACGGCACCGCCCAGTTGGCCGACGAACACCTCCGACTCGACGGCGGGCATCGTCTCCGCGTACTCGACGAAGACGTCGAGCATCCCGTCGGTGAGGTCGGTGAAGTTGTGCGACTTCCAGTAGTTGCGCGCGCCCTCCGTGAGCAGCGGATCGAACGCCCGCTGCCACTCGACGAACGGCTGAGGGGCGACGACGTCGGCGATGGGGTCGCCGAGGTCGCGGAGCGGCCGGACGAGTCGTTCGCCCTCGTCCGGGTCGCCGGCGTAGCACGCCGCGAAGACCAGTATCTTGCTCCCGTGGACCTCCTCGGGAAGGAACGGGAGGGGCGGCGCGTGTCGCAGTACGAACCAGACCGTGAGTTCCCTGGGCGAGTCCGCGACGAACTCGCGGTAGGCCCGGAGGAGTTCGGGGGCGTCAGCGAGGGGATGGACGACCAGGCCCGCGAGCACCGCCGGCCCGACCGGATGGAGGTCGAACTCGAATGAGGTGACGACGCCGAAGTTGCCCCCGCCGCCGCGGATGCCCCAGAAGAGGTCGGGGTTCTCGCGCTCGCTCGCACGGCGCAGTTCCCCGTCGGCCGTCACCACGTCGACCGAGCGCAGGTTGTCGACCGTCAGTCCGTCCCTCCGCGAGAGCCAGCCGAAGCCGCCGCCCAGCGTGAGCCCGGCGACCCCCGTGGTGGAGTTGATGCCCGTCGGCACCGCCAGGCCGAACGCCTGGGTCTCCCGGTCGAGCATCCCGAGCGTGGTCCCCGGTTCGACGCGCGCCGTCCGCGCCTCCGGGTCCACTCTGACCGACCGCATCCCCGAGAGGTCGATCACCAGGCCGTCGTCGCAGACGGCGTTGCCGGCGATGTTGTGCCCCGCGCCCTTGATCGCGACGAGCAGGTCCTGCTCGCGCGCGAAGGTCACCGCGTCGATCACGTCGGCCACGCCCGCGCACTGCGCGACGAGCGCCGGACGCCGGTCGATCATCCCGTTCCAGACGGCCCGCGCCTCGTCGTACCCCGGGTCGTCCGGGCGAAGCACCAGCCCCCGGAACCCGTCTCTGAACGCCGCCACCGCCGTCTCGTCGGGGAGGCTCTCGGCAGCCATGGTCGACCGGCCGGGAGGCGTCACGAGAACATAATGGTTCCTCACGGGATGTGGTACTCCCTCGTTCCAGCACCGTCGATACCACGAGGTCGTCACCCACAGCCATTATAGCGATCGGCGCGCACCTACCGCCAATGAACCGCCTCCCGACGAACGTCCCGCGCGGTCGCTTCGACTTCGAGCACCTGCCGGAGACGGACCAGTCGTTCGAGAACGCGCTGGCGAAGGCGCGCTCGGGCGAGCGGCTGACCGTCGCCGACGGGGTCGAACTGCTCACGACCGGCACCGAGTTCGAGGGGATCGACCCCGCGCGGAAGGAGCGGGTGCTCGAGGCCGCGGACCGCCGCCGCGCCGAGGTCGTCGGCGAGGAGGTGACGTTCGTCGTCAACCTCAACAACAACGTCACCACCGCCTGCAACACGGGCTGTCTGTTCTGCAACTTCAAGGACCCGGCGGGCGAGTTCGAACGGGGTAACGAGACCAGGGGCTTCTCCAAGACGCCCGGGGAGTCCCGCCGCATCGTGCGGGACGCCGTCGCCCGCGGCGTCTACGAGGTGACGTCCGTCTCGGGGCTCCACCCGGCGCTCGCGCTGAACGACGAGCACCTGGAGATCCTCGCGGCGAACGGCGGCCCGAACTACAAGCCGGCGAGCGCCTACCGGGTCGATCCCGGGACCTACGTCGAGCAGATCGAGGCGATGAACGTCGACGGCGTCCACGTCCACTCGATGACGCCGGAGGAGGCCGCCCACGCGCGCCGGGGCACCGACTGGTCCTACGAGTCGGTCTACCGCGAGCTGATGGACGTCGGCCTGGCGTCCGTTCCGGGGACGGCCGCGGAGATCCTCGTCGACGAGGTTCGCGACGTCATCTGCCCCCAGAAGATCGACTCCGCGGAGTGGGAGGCGGCGATGGAGGCCGCCGCCTCGGTGGGTCTGGACGTGACCGCGACGATCATGTACGGCCACGTCGAGAACGAGATGCACCGCGTCGTGCACCTCGATCGGGTTCGCGACCTGCAGGAGCGCACCGGCGCGATCACCGAGTTCGTCCCGCTCTCGTTCGTCCACCGGAACACGCCGCTCGCGGAGAAGGGGATGGTGACGGACGGCGCGACCCGCGAGGAGGACGAACTGATGATCGCGGTCTCGCGGCTCTACCTCGACAACGTCGAGAACGTCCAGTCATCGTGGGTGAAGTACGGCGACGCGTTCGGGCTGAAACTCCTCTCCTGCGGCGCGAACGACTTCATGGGGACGATCCTCTCGGAGGAGATCACGAAGCGCGCGGGCGGCGAGTACGGCGAGTTCCGCTCCGTGCGCGACTACGTGGAGATGATCACGGCCATCGGCCGGATTCCCGTCGAGCGCTCGACCGACTACCGCGAGCGGCGGGTCGTCGATCCCGACGGGGGACCGCTCGGCCCGATGCTCGGCCCGAAGGCCGACGGGACGCCGCTCACGGCGGGTCGGCCCGCGCCCGCGGACGACTGACCTAGTCGCCCGCCACCGCCCGGCCGTCGAGCACCGCCCGGTACCGCGCGCCCGCCTCGTCGTCGTCCGCGATCGCCGCCTCGATCCGCGGCGAGAGCCACTCCGGGACGAACCGCCCGTAGACGGGGAGGCGCTCCCGGAGGGGGACGCCCCCCGCCTCGGCGATCGACTCGAGTTCCCGGAGGGCGGGCCAGGCGTACTCGGGGTTGACGTAGTCGTCGGTGACCGGCGACACCCCGCCGAGGTCGTCGATCCCGCAGTCGAGCAGGTCGCGGACGGGCGCGAGGTTCGGCGGAACCTGCACGCTGACCTCCTCGGGAAGCGCGACGCGGGCCATCGCGACGACGCGGCGGAGCGCGTCGAGGGCGGGCGTGTCGCCGCGCCAGCGCTCGTTCCGGACGACGGGCTGGACGATGATCTCCTGTACGTGGCCGTAGCGCTCGTGCATCGCGCGGATCGCGAGCAGCGACTCGGCGCGGTCGCGCCACGTCTCGCCGATGCCGACCAGGATACCCGTGGTGAACGGCACCCCGAGTTCGCCCGCGACGCGGATGGTGTTGAGCCGCTGGCCGGGGGACTTCCCCCGCGGGCCGGCGTGGGCACGCACCTCGGCGGTGGTCTCGAGCATGACGCCCATGCTCGCGTTCACGTCCGCGACGAGTTCCATCTCCTCGCGCGTCTGGTCGCCGGGGTTCGAGTGCGGGAGGAGCCCCTCCTCCAGGGCGATCTCGCACGCCTCGCGGAGGTAGGAGTGGATCGACTCGTGACCCCACGCCGCCAGCTGGTCGTGTATCTCTTCGTACCGGTCGTCGGGGTCGTCGCCGAACGTGAAGAGGGCCTCCGTACAGCCCGCGTCCGCGCCCGTCCGGCAGACCTCCCGGACCTCCTCGGGGCTCATGAGCGAGGCACGCCCCGGCGGATCGTAGTAGGTGCAGTAGGTGCAGGTGTACCGGCAGGCGGTGGTGAGCGGGAGGAAGACGTTCCGCGCGAACGAGAGTTCGGGGGCGGGGTCGACGTCGTCGGACGTCGCGGAGCGCAGGCGCTCCACTGCGTCGTCGTCGACGGTGAGGTCGATGCCGTACTCGTCCGCGTCGGGGATCACGGCCGGACCTCGGCCGCAGACGGCAAAAAGCCTGTCACTCGCCCTCGCGGCGCACGCCGACGCGCCCACCGTTCACGGCGAGCGTGAACCCGCGGTCGCGGAGCCACTCGCTCGCGGCCCCCTCGCCGTGCAGGAGCACCTCCACGAGGTCCGCGGGTTCGTCCACGTCCGTGCCGAGCCGGTAGGAGTCGACCGTCGCGGCCCGTGCGCCGACGGCCTCGCAGGCGGAGCGGTGGTCGCGGTAGGACGCGCCGTGGTAGTCGACGCGGAACTCGGGGTGCCGGGCGAGGAGGGCGTTGGTCCCCCCGCCGCGACCGGGGGCGAGGACCACCTCCCCGTCGGCGTCGAACAGGCGTTCGAGGGCGGCGGGCGTCGCCAGCGCGAGGTCGGCCGCTACGACGGCCACGGGTTCCTTCGCGGCGGCGAGGACGGCGTTCACGGCGTCGGTGAGCGGGCGGGCGTCGACGGCGACGGGGTCGGGGAGTTCGGCGTCGAGGGGCTCGGTGGCGAGGACCTCGGGGGCGTGGTCGGTTCCGCGGACGGCCGCGAGCACGTCGTCGAGCATGGCGCGGCTGAAGGCGACGCGCTCCTCGGCGTCGAGGACGGGCGCGAGGCGGGTCTTCGGATCGCTGACTCGGTACGGGACGACGACGCGCATTCGGGAGGAGCGTCGCGCCGGAGTCAGAAGAGCGGTTCGAGTTCGTCCGCCTCGTCGGCGACGAGGTCCCGGAGGTTGGCGTCGCTCCGCGCGCGGATCTCCTCGATGTTCTCCTGGGCTTCGATGGCGACGCGCTGGAGTTCCTTGACCCGCGGGATCGTCGTCACGCCCGCGAGCAGGACCACCGCGGCGACGAAGTCGGCGTCACGGATGGGGTAGTCCCCGCCGCGGACCTCCATGCTCCCGGTCTGCTCCTCGAGCCACTTCCGGCCGCGCTCGATGCCCTTCCGGTCGAGATAGCGCGCGGGGCCGCTCAGGACGAGCAGGGCGCGCTCTGCGCCCTCGATCTCGCAGGGGAGCGTGAGCCGGCCGAGCGCCGCCTTTCGAACGAGGCTGGTGACGCGGTTCGTCGTCGTCGCGGCGTCGAGGTCGTCGTCCACGCCGTTCCCGCGCAGTCGCGAGAGCAGGCCGGCGTCTCGGCGCTCGATCGTCTCCGAGGCGTAGCCGACGGTGGAGACGCCGCCGCCAGCGAGCGTGTTGATGATCTCGCTCGAATCCACTACGGACTCCGCCACCTCGCCACCGCGCTCGACCTCGCCCGCGCCGAACAGCAGGCCGAAGCGCCTGACGATCTCCTCGTTGATGCCGTCGTACCCCGTCTGGACCGACTCACCGGAGCGCCGCCAGGCGTCGTTGTCGAAGACGAGCAGGTGGTCGCACTCCCGGACGTACGTCTGGAACGAGCGCGCCGCGTTGAGCGTGTAGATGCCCCCCTCGTCCTCGCTCGGGAGGACGCCGAGGGCGTACACGGGTTCGGTGTAGATGCGCTTGAGGTGGCGCGCGAGGACGGGCCCGCCGCCGGAGCCGCTCCCGCCGCCGAGACCCGCGACGATCAGGAAGGCGTCCACCTCGTGGGCGGGAACGTCGTCCATCGCGGCGACGAGTTCGTCGATGTCTTCCTCGGCGACGGCCGAACCGAGTTCGTTGTCGGCCCCGACGCCGTGGCCCTTCACCCGGGACTGCCCGATGAGCACGCGGTTCTCCTCGGGGACGTACTCTAGCCCCATCAGGTCAGCCTTCGCCGTGTTGACCGCCAGCGCCGCCCGGACCACGTCCGAGCCGGTTCGTCGATCGTACTCCAGGAATTTGTCGAGGATCTTCCCCCCGGCCTGCCCGAAGCCCACCATCGCCAGTTTCATATCATCGAAGAGAACCACACAGGAATTATAAGTCTTGCTCCGGAGAATGAATCGGCCTCGTGAACGATCCGGCCGGTTACGCGGCGTCGCGCCCCGTAACGTCCAGGTACTCCGCGAGGGTGGTGAGGTCGGCCTCCCGCACGCCGAAGGCGGTCACGTCGTTGTCCGCGACGGTGTTGTCCACGCGCAGCGAGCGCGCCTGGTCGGGACCCATCGGCCCGCCGACGGCCCCGAGCACGGAGAGGCCGACGTCCGCGAGCGCCATCGGGATCGGGATCGCGGTGAACGAGTGGCCGTCGGCGCGGTGGGCGAGTTCGGCCACCTCCCGCAGCGTGAGCACCTCCGGACCGCCCACCTCGTAGGTCTCCCCGGCGCGCTCGTCGTTCTCGACGGCGTCCGCCAGCATCGGGACGATGTCGCCCACCCAGATCGGCTGGAAGCGCGTCTTGCCCCCGCCGGGCAGCGGCGCGGCCGGGCGCGGCGCGAGCTTCTTCGTGAACGGGACGAACTCGCCGCCGTCGCCGAAGACGACCGAGGGGCGGAAGATCACGTAGTCGAGCCCCGAGCCGCGGACGACCTCCTCCGCCCGCCCCTTCGCCCGCAGGTACGCCGTCTCCGCCTCCGGATCGGCGTCGAGCGCGCTCACGTGTACGAGCCGGGGGACGTCGTGCGCCCGCATCGCCTCGACCACGTTCTCCGCGCCGCCGAGGTGGACCTCGAAGTGCCTGTCGTTCCCCCCGTCGGGCCGGAACAGCGGCGAGAGCGCGACGAGGTAGACGACCGCGTCCCGCCCCTCGAAGGCCCCCTCGATCGAGTCGTAGTCGGTGACGTCGCCGGCGTACGTCTCGACCCCCGCGGGGAGGTCGGGATCGTCGGGCGAGCGCGAGAGCGTGGTGACGTCGTGGCCGCGTTCCGCGAGTTCGCGACAGAGCGCCGTCCCGATGAAGCCGGTTCCGCCGATGACGAGAACGTCCATACCCTACGTGTCGTCCCGCGAGAACGTAAAGCTACGTGCGCGACGCCGGCGTCGAGTCCGGTAACTCAAGACCCCTCGACGGGAACTCGGGGTATGCTCATCACGCTGGAGGGGATCGACGGCTCCGGCAAGACGACCGCGTGGGAGGCCTTACACGACACCTACCCGGACGCGGTGTTCACCCGCGAGCCGACGACCTCGTGGTACGGGGAGGCCGTCCGCCGCTCGCTGGCCGACGACGACGCGGACCCCCTCGCCGACCTGTTCCTCTTCACGGCCGACCACGCCGATCACCTCTCTCGCGTCGTCCGGCCGGCGCTCGACGCGGGGAAGCTCGTCGTCTCGGACCGCTACTCCGACTCGCGCTACGCTTACCAGGGCGCGGCGCTCTCGGGCGTCGTCGATCGGCCCGTCGAGTACGTCCGCGGGATCCACGTGCCGTTCACCCGGCCACCCGACGCGACGATCTACCTCGACGTGGACCCGCAGGTCGGCGCGGAGCGGGCGGGGACGAACGACAAGTTCGAACGAGCGGGCTACCTCGCCGCGGTGCGGGAGAACTACGAGCGGCTCATCGGGTACGAGCCGGAGCGGTTCGTCCGCGTCGACGGCGAGCGGTCGCCCGAGGCGGTCGTAGAGAGCGTCGAGGCGGCCGTCGAGCGGCTCCTCGACTCGGCGGGAGATGGCGTCCGGGAGAACTAGCGCGGACTAGCGGGGACCGATCGTCCGCGGCGTGCGGGCGTTGTCGGCGGTGAACGCCGCGGCCCCGAGCACCGTCGTCAGCGCGACGGCGACGGCGGCGTCGGGGGGCGTGATCGCTCCGAAGCCGACGGCGACGTTCCACAGCACGCCGGAGAGGAGAAACGACAGGAGCGTCACCTCCACGATCTCGAGGAAATGCGTTCGAATCATCGAATATCTACCGTCTAGAACCAGGCCACGGCCGAACTTGTGTCGTTCGAATCGGCCGTCACTGTGCATTCGTCCACCACGGTGTTCGGTAGCGAGGGCCGACGAAGAGCGGGACGGGTCGCCGGTCGTCGGAGGCGGGAGTGCGCGCGACGCGCGGCCGTCACCGTCGCGGGCTGTTCTCCCGGGCGTACTTGGCCGGGAGTTCGACCTCGTCGGGGGCCGGCATCCAGAAGTAGTCGAAGGCGGTCCCCAGCGCGAGCGGGAGGACGACGGCGACGCCGAGGACGGCGTTGGCCGAGCCGAGGTCGAACCCGAAGCCGAGGATCCCGCTGAGAAAGAGCGTCAGGAGGACCAGGACGACCGGGGTGATGAGGAGCGTGAAGACGACGGGACCCCACTGCGTGTCGAGTCGGACGCGGAAGAAGCGCGTCGCGAGGGCGGCGACTGCCGTGTTCACCCCCAGGACGAGCAGCAGGCCGACCACGTCGATGACAGAGACCATACCTCGTCTAGGGAGGGCAACCCCTTTGTGGTGTCGCTCCGCGACGCGAGCCCCCGCAACGACTTTCCTGACCACCCGCTACACGGCGTGCATGCACCGGGCCATCGGCGAGCGCGGGCGTTCCGCCACGCGGTTCGACGAGCGTCCCGACCTCCCCGAGTGGCGCACCGCGGACCCGATCGAGCGATCGTCACTCGACGAACGCGCCGAGTCGCCCCTGGATGATCTGTATCAGGACGGCGGCGAACGCCGTGTCGGCGCTCCAGATCGCCATCTCCTCGGGCGCGCTCGTCCCGCCCGTCCCGCCGACGCTGAGCAGGATCGCCCGCCCGTCGACGATGAGCAGGCGACCGCCCTGTCCCTCCCACTCCCGCAGGTCGGGCACGTGGGCGGTGGTGACCGACTCGTCGAACCGATCGAGCACGTCCCGCGAGGCGCTGACGGCGGAGACGGCGACGCCCCGGTCGGCCGCCTCGGCGAACGCCCCGACGAGTCGCTCGTCCACGAACGAGGGATCGCCGGTCGCGAGGAGCACGGACGACCGCGCCTCCGCGACGAGTCGCTCGATGCGCGTCGAGACGGTGTCGAACCCCTCGACCGTCCAGACGCCGTCGCGTTCCTCGGTCGGTTCGACCTCCTCGCGGACGCGGTCGAGGTGGTCGAACGCCGTGTCGAGGTCGCGCTCGAATCGACCGCGCAGCTGGGCGCGCGCCTCCTCGAGGTCGACCGCGCGGTACTGGATCGGCGAGGACTGACGGCTCGCGACCAGGCCGCGCCCTTCGAGGCGGTCGGCAGCGCCGTACACCTGCGAGCGCGGGACGTCCACGACGCGAGCGACGTCGCTCGCCGAACCGACGCCGAGCGAGACGAGCGCGATGAACACCTTCGCCTCGTACGTGGAGAGGCCGAGGCGCTCCAACGCCTCGACGGCCGCCTGCTGGTCCATGACCATCACACATGCCCCGTCGGCTTATCCTCCACGGTGCGCCGTTCGGGCGGCGTCGGTCAAACGGCGTCGGTCGGGGCGTACCGGTCCGCCGTCCGTCCCGCCTCCGCGGCGTAGCGCTCGCGCGTCTCCGGGTCGTCGATCCGCGCGGTGTCGTCGAGCGCCACCTCGAGGGCGGCGCGCGTCTCGCGGTGGTCGCCGGTGAAACTCGTCAGCGCGCGCTCCTTGCGGAACTCGCGCGACCCGTCCGGCGTCGCGTAGGTGAGGATGATAAGGTTCTGCTCGTCGTCGGAGTAGGTCCGCTCGACCAGCCACACCCGGACGGCGTCCCCGTCGTTTCCCCCGTTTCGTCCGTCCCCCTCGTTTCTATCGCCTTCCTCGCACTCGTCGCCCTCGTCGCCCCCGCCGTCCGCCTCGTTCTCGCCCACGTCTGCGACCATGCCGATCCGTACCCCCGCGCGGTCCCTGAACCTGTCGCCGGTCGTCACCGTTCGCCGCCGGCCGGCAGGACCCACCGGGATGGGTAAGGTTATTGTAGCGGCTTCACATACACGCACCCATGCGGTTTGTTATCGTAGGTGCCGGGCGAGTCGGTCGCCGGACCGCCCGCGTCGTAGAGGAGGAGGGCCACGACGTGACGGTCATCGAGGTGGATCCCGCGGCCAGAGAGCGCGTCCGGTCGGAGGGGTTCGACGTCGTCGAGGGCGACGGGTCGAACGAGGACGACCTGCTGTCGGTCGGCCTGGAGGACGTGGACGCCCTCGGCGCGCTCTCGGGCGACGTGACGGTCAACCTGATCGCCTGCATGATCGCGAAGGCGCACGGCTGTCGAACCGTGCTGCGCGTGGACGGCGACTACCGCGAGTACGTCCTCGGCAAGTACGCCTCGGACGTGGACGAGGTGATCTACCCCGAACGCCTCGGGGCCATCGCGGCCAAGAACGCCCTCATGGGCGGGAGCGTCCGCGCCATCGCCGACGTGGCCCAGAACGTCCAGCTCCTCGAACTCACCGTCAGCGAGGACGCCCCGATGCGCGGGTACAGCCTCTCAGAACTCGAACTCCCCGCGAACGCGCGCCTGCTCGGGTTCGGCAAGGAGGGCGAGTCGGTGGGCCTCCCCGACGCCGACGACTCGCTCGAACTCGGCGACCGCGTCGTCGTCATCGCCGACTTCGACTCGCTCGCGGACGTGCGCCACCTCATCGTCGGCGACGCGCCGACTGCGGCCGCCTGAGGGCCAGAGGGGAACCGAACGGGAACGGTCGTCAGAGCGGCATCGGCCCGCGTCCGGCGTCGCCGTCCCCGCCGCCCCCGCCGTCCCCGCCCGACTGCCGCGCCCGCGAGAGTAACTCCGAGACCGGCGGGCGGTAGGTGTAGCCCGGGACGATCCCCTCCGCGTAGGTCCCTTCGGCGTACTCGGCGAGTGCCTTCGCCACGTCGGGCGCGCGCTCGGCGTCCTCGAACTCGAAGACGAACGTCGCCGCCGCCTCCTCCCCCACCGCCTCGACGGCCAACGCCTCCAGTTCGACGTCCGCCCGCACCGCCCCGGGGGCGTCCTCCAGGCGGACCTCGTAGGTCTCGAACCACCCTTCCAGCAGGTTCGGCCCGACGGCCTCCTCCGCGGCGGCGTCGAGCGTCGGCGCGCGCACCGTGAGCGCGTACCGCAGCCCTCGATCGCCCGCCCCGGCGTCCTCGACGGTGACGCGCCCGTCGAAGGCGATCGTCTCGAGCACGTACTCCCCGTCCGCCGCGGCGTAGGCGTCGTGGGCGTCGAACGCCCGCCGCGCCCGCTCCGGTAGCTCCTCGGTCATTATCCCGGATAGGCGAAGCGACGGGAAAAGGGCACCGCGTCGGCGCGGCGACTCGTGTCCGGTGACGCCGGAGCGGTGATCCGATATCCGGTCTGGGATTCCCGCGAACGGAGCGAGCAGGAAGCGGCGAAACCAGAGACCTCACTAGCCCCTCGACGCCAGCGGCCCGTCAGTTTCAATCCCACCCACCTCAGTGATTCGACCGGCCGTTGCTGAAGCTGCAACCTGGATACTGGAACGACTACTGACGTATCTGAACGCTACCCATTGCGACAGGTTAGCGTTCGAACAAGCGGTTACCGACTGCTCGGTCGCGGCGGGGCTTTCGAGGCGTCTTCCCTCGCACCCTTATCACGTCACGGGTCGATCCATCCGCGCCGCTCGTGACCGTTCTCGCGGCGCGAATGCGGGAGGGAGGATTTGAACCGCGGTCGCTCGCTCGCGCTCGCTCCCTGATGCAAATCCATCTCGACTGCTGCGGTCGCTCGCCGTCGCTCGCGACACGCAGTGCGGGAGGGAGGATTTGAACCGCGGTCGCACGGTTCCTCGCTTCGCTCGGACTGCGTGCTCCCTGATGCAAATCTCCCTTACCTACCACGGTCGCTCGCCGTCGCTCGCGACACGCAGTGCGGGAGGGAGGATTTGAACCGAAACCGGACGGTCGCCCTCACTCCGTTCGGGCGCTGCGACCGGCAGGGTTCAAACCTACATCGATCCATCCGCGCCGCTCGTGACCGTTCTCGCGGCGCGGATGCGGGAGGGAGGATTTGAACCCCCGAACCCCTACGGGAACGGATCTTAAGTCCGCCGCCTTTGGCCAAACTCAGCCACTCCCGCCCACCGACACATCGACGTTCCTGCTAAAAGCGCGTTGCGGTCCCGCCCGCTCACCATCAACACCCCGGAAGGACGATACTTACGTGGGTCGAATGTCCGAAACGCTCCACTATCGCACGGAGCGATAGTAGACGGAATCCAGACCGTCACCGAGAAGATTATGTAACCGACAGTCAGAGAGTATGACATGCGACGACGCGAGTTCCTGCTCGGCGCGGGTGGAGCGGCGACAGCGGTCAGTACGACCGGTGCCGCGAGCGCACAGGAAGGAAACTCCAGCGGCGGCGGTAATGGTTCGAGCGGTGGCAGCAGTGGCGGTGGGGGCGGGCCGATCGACTACGGCGGCTGGTTGGACGGTGCCAACGGCTGGTCCGAAGGAGGAACAGTAGACGCTCGCGGGAAAAAGAAGGTGACGATCAAGGTGGGTGCCGGAGATGGATACGCATTCGACCCCGTTGCCGTCCACGTGGATAAGGGCGCAACGATCGTCTGGGAGTGGACGGGGCAGGGCGGGGCACACAACGTCCACGCGCCCGAGAGCGGCGCCTTCAAAAGTGACATTCAATCGTCTGGTACCTTCAAGTGGAAAGCGACTGGTGGGCCAGTCGTTCCTTACCAATGCGATCCACACGCCGGTCAGGGAATGAAGGGCGCCCTCGCAATCGGTGATAACGTCCCGCGAAAGGCACCCGCCGGCCCCGTCAAGCCCGCAGTCTCAGGCCAGGCGAGGACGGTCGGCGTGGCGACGATGATCGCGCTGATGTCGACCCTCGGACTCGGGTACTTCTTCATGAAGTACGGCGGCGACTACGAATAACAGCCATCGACTTCCCCCCCGAGGGACCCGCTTTACTTCTCCACCTGCCGCCCCCTGGGAGCCACCCTCCCGAAGATTCAGACCGCCGGTACTACGAACGGAGCATTCATGACAATGTCACGGACACAGTAGGATTTATGTACGTAGTATTCCGACGTTCAGTCGTGCATGAATAGACGGGAATTTCTCATGACGGCCGGCGGGACCGCCGGTGTCGTCACGGCTGCCGCCGGGTCAGCCGCCGCCCAGGCGGGCGGGAACAACACGACCGGCGGCGGAAACGCCACCGGGGGCAATGCTACAGGGGGCAACGCCTCCGGTGGGAACGCCTCCGCCGGCGGCGGTGGCGGCGGTGGCAGTGGTGGCGGCGGGAGCGGGCCGATCGACTACGGCGGGTGGCTCGACGGCGCGAACGGCTGGTCCGAAGGGAGCACCGTCGACGCCCGCGGCAAAAAGAAAGTGACCATCAAAGTTGGTGCAGGGGACGGATACGCGTTCGATCCGGTCGCCATCCACGTCGACGAGGGCGCGACCGTCGTCTGGGAGTGGACCGGACAAGGTGGAGCGCACAACGTCCACGCCAAACAGGGCGCGAGTTTTAGTAGCGACATCCAGTCGTCGGGCACCTTCGAGTGGAAGGCGACGGGCGGGCCCATCGTCACCTACCAGTGTGACCCTCACGCCAGCCAGGGAATGAAGGGAGCCATCGCCGTCGGCAGCAACGTCCCACGGAAGTCGGCCACCGCCGCGGCCGCGGAACCGATCGATCCCCACGAGATGGGCGTGCCTCTCCAGCCGCACTTCGTCGGGGTCGCCACGATCATGATGATGCTCTCGACGCTCGTCTTCACGTTCTACCTGCTGAAGTACGGCGAGAGCCCCAACACCAAGGGCGGGACCTGAGAGACGGTCCTCCGTTGCGGTGGCGTCCCTATCGGCTTCTGCCCACACACGACCCGATTGAACGGATGAAGATTCACACGACGTTCGGTAACGCGACCATATTCGATCGATCGGGAGGGTACCGTAGCCCGACCGTCGAGGTGATCGCGCTCTTCGCGCTCCTGTATCTCGTTCGCCTCGGCACGTCGGTTCCGACCGCGCTCGCGTTTCCGTTGTCACGGGCTCCGTGGACGCTGGTCACGAGCGTCTATACCCATGCGTCCCTCTGGCACCTCCTCGGGAACACCGTCGGCGTACTCATCCTCGGCGTCGGCGTTGAGCGGATAACGACGCCGAAACGGTTCCACGCCTTCTTCTACGCCACCGGCGTCCTGTCCGGCCTCTCCGAGATCACCGTGCGAGCGTTCCTCGGGACGGGGGTTCCGGTTCTCGGGGCGAGCGGCGGGATGCTGGCCCTCTTCGGGTACGCGATGGTCGCCAACCCGGTGACCTACCGAATGATCGTTGGACTAGACATCGATCCGAAGATCGAGACGATGGGCTTTCTCTCCCTCTCGGGCGTGATCGTCGTTGCTGGCGCGAGCCCGAACGTCGCGATCGTCGCACACTTCGTCGGCCTCCTGCTCGGGATCGGGGCCGGCCGCATCCGACTCCTGCACGCCGAACCGTCCGACTCGCTCACCAGTCGACGCTGAGCGTCCCGTCGCCGTTCGGGTCCGGCGCGATCTCCTCGTTCGTCCGGCGATCGACGACGTGGATGACGCCGCGGTCCTTCTTCGCCGGGCAGACCTCGGCCGCGCGGACGTTGTGCTCGAGTTCGTCCTCGCCGAAGAAGTAGGTCAGCGGTTTGGCGATGCCGCTCAGCAGGTCCATCTCCCAGTTGGCGGAGACCTCGGCGCACCGCCCCGCGGCGATGCACTTGTTGGCCTCGAAGACGATCTTGTAGGGCTTCTCCTCGACGGGCGGGGCGTCTCGCTCCCCGATCTCGCTCGGGTCGACGGGTCCGTCCTCGGCCATTGTCCGACGTTGCGCGCGCCGGACATTGGGGTTGTCGGTGTCCGCGCGAGCGCGGTGAAGGCAGTCAGCGCGCGTCCGCCAGCGAGACGAACGACCCCTCGCCCGCGGTCATCCACGTGGTGACGATCTCCTCGGGGGTCGCGTCGGCCGGGTAGAGCGTACACTCGTCGGGGGCGTCGTCGCGGTGCTCGACGCGGTGGAGCATCGTGCGCTCGCCGCGACGGGCGCGCAACTCCTCGACGATGCTCGGCGCATCACCGTCGGCGAAGTCGTTCCGGGACATGGTGAGCGGGACGCGACGGAACGCGCCTCCTAATTGAGAAGCTAGATCTATAGAATATAAGTCTTCTCAATAGCGTCCGCTAGAGGTGTGGGGGCGCGTCGGGCGCGTCGGAAGGCTCGGGGCGGGGCTGGATACGCCCCGAGCGGATCGTCGCCTACCGGAAGACCTTGACGGACTCGATGACGGCCTCCTCCTGCGGGCGGTCCTGCGCGTCGGTCGGGAGCGAGCCGATCTCGCGGACCACGTCCATGCCGTCGATCACCTGCCCGAACACCGAGTGCTTGCCGTCGAGGTGCGGCGTGGCGTCGAGCGTGATGAAGAACTGCGACCCGTTGGTGTTCGGCCCGGCGTTGGCCATGGAGAGTTTCCCCGGCGCGTCGTGGGTCAGTTCGTCGTGGAACTCGTCGTCGAACTGGTAGCCCGGGCCGCCGCGGCCGGTCCCGGTCGGGTCGCCGCCCTGGATCATGAAGCCCTCGATGACGCGGTGGAACGGCACGTCCTGATAGAGCGGGTCGGTCCGCGTCTCGCCCGTCTCCGGGTCCTCCCACTCCCGCGACCCGGTGGCGAGGCCGACGAAGTTCTCGACGGTTCGCGGCGCGCGCTCCTCGAACAGCTCCAGGCGGACGTCGCCGCGGTTCGTCTCGAGAACTGCCTCGGGGTTGTCGTCGTTCTCCTTCTCGTGCATACGCCCGAGAGTGCCCCCGGGGGCAAAACCCTACTGGACGACGGGCGGGAGACGATGGCGGTCGCGTACGGCGGTCCCCCTCTCGGCGGCTCCGCCGATGGAGACACGCTCAAATACGTGCGGTCGAGAGTGACGGACGATCCCATGTCGCTCACCGGACTCCTCCGTCGGATCAGTCGGTTCGCGAGCACGTACTTCGTCCTCTGGGTGCTCCTGTTCTCCGGCGTCGCCGTCCTCGAACCGTCGCCGTTCACGCCGGTGCTTCGGTACATCGCGCCGCTGCTCGGCGTCATCATGCTCGGGATGGGGCTGACGCTCCAGCCCGCGGACTTCCGGCGACTCGTCGAGCGCCCGCGGGACGTGGCGGTCGGCGCGCTCGCCCAGTGGCTGATCATGCCGGCCGCCGCCTACGGCCTCTACCTGGCTCTCGACCTCCCGCCGGCGGTGGGCGTCGGGCTGATCCTCGTGGGAGCCGCGCCGGGCGGCACCGCGTCGAACGTGATGGCCTACCTCGGCGACGGCGACGTGGCGCTCTCGGTCGCCATCACCACCGTCACGACGCTCGCCGCGCCGCTGGTCATGCCCGCCTGGGTCGTCCTCCTGCTCGGCGAGCGGTTGCAGGTGACGTTCCTCGACATGTTCCTGAGCATCGTCCAGATCGTGCTCGTGCCCGTGCTGCTCGGGTTCGCGATCCGCTGGCTCCTCGATCGGTTCGCACCCCGCGCGGCCGAGGTCGGCCTCGACGTGTTCCCGGCGGTGAGCGTGGCCGTCATCGTCGCCATCGTCGCCGGGCTGGTGGGCGCGAACGTCGAGACGATCCTCGCGGCGGGCGGCCTCGTCGTCCTCGCGGTGGTCGCGCACAACGCGATCGGCCTCGGCGGGGGCTACGCCGCCGGTCGGGTCGCGCGGATGCCGACCGAGCGCGTCCGAACCTGCGCCTTCGAGGTGGGGCTACAGAACAGCGGGCTCGCCGCGGCGCTCGCGGCGACGTTCTTCGGGGCCGAGGCGGCGCTCGTCCCCGCGCTGTTCTCCGTCTGGCACAACGTCACCGGCCCGGCGCTGGCGAGCCTCTTCACGTGGCACGACGAGTATCGGGCGGGCGTCGGCGCGGCGCGGGCGTCCGGCGCGACCGACGACTGAGCGGGACGGGACTCAGAACGCGCGCAGCGCTTCGAGTCGCTCCTCGGCGCTCCCGTCCTCGATGGCCCCGCGCGCCGCCGCCAGTCCCTCATCCAGCGTCTCCGCGTCCCGCCGGGCGAAGATCCGCACGGCGGCGTTGACGGCGATCGCGTCCGCGAAGCGGTCCGTCCGCTCGCCGGCGAGCACCGCCTCGGTGATGCGCGCGGAGTCCGCGGCCACGTCGTCCACGGCCAGGTCCTCGCCCGCGAAGTCCATGCCGTACTCTTCGGTCCGGATGTCGAAGTCGCTCAACTCCCCGCCGTCCCACACGGCGACCTTGGTCGAGCCGGGCCGGATGTCGTCGTAGCCCTCCATCCCCTGGAACATGACGACCCGCGAGGGGTCGTAGCGCTCGCTCGCCTCGAACGTGTCGATGATCCGCTTGGCGTAGGGCAGGTGGTAGAAGCTCCCGAGGTGGACGTCGGCGCGCGCGGGGTTCGCCAGCGTCTCGATGGTGTTGACGAACGTGCGCACGCCCATCTGGTCGCGGCGGTCCTCCAGGCCGGCGACGCCGGGGTTGAAGTTCGGCTGGTAGTAGAAGCCGAACCCCACCTCGTCGGTCATGTCGGCGGATTCCGCCGGGGAGAGATCCGTCTCGACGCCGAGTTCGTCGAGGACGTGCCTGTACGCCGTCGCCTTCTGCGTCGGGACGCGGTCGCCCGAGTGGGCGACGACCGGGGTGCCGGCGGCGGCCGCGACGAGGCCCGCCCCGACGCCGAGCAGCGCGGAGGTGTGCTTGCCGTCGTAGTTCGCGCCGCAGTCCACCGGATCGCAGTCCGGTTCGGCGAACTCGACTGACTCCTCTGCCATCACGTCGACGTACGCCGCCAGCTCCTCGGGCGTGTTGCGCTTCCAGCGGTTCGCCAGCCAGAACGCCCCGAGGGTGGTCGGGTCGGGTTCGAGCGCGAGGATGCGCCGGAACGCCTCCCGGGCCTGGTCGCGGGTCATGTCGTCCGCGGACTTGTGCCCGCTGCCGACGACCTCCGTCATGAGCCGCTTCAGCGGCCAGTCGCCGAAGGATCGCGTCGCTTTCGCCATGCGAGGGGATCGGACCGCGCCGGGGAAAAACGTCCCGTTCGAGTCGCCGCGAGCCCGTTAGCGATCCGCGGGCGGAGACGACGGCGGAGACGACGGCGGAGACGACGCCGCGACGTCAGGGGCTGTCACTGCCACCGCCACCGCCGCCCTGCTCCTGGCTCCGATCCCGATCTCGGTTCCGGCCGCGGCCTCGCCCCCGGCCTCGGCCGCGACTCTGACTCCGGTCCCGATCGGCGGCCCGCGACCCCGAGGCCTGGGCGTCGAGCTGTCGCGAGATCAGCCGACTCACCTCCTGCGGATCGGTGACGTCGCGGAAGACGATCTCCGTCCCGCCGGAGCCGGCGGTGTCGACGTGGACGTCGCCGTAGGAGAGCAGGCGCTGGAGGAGCGACTGCTCGTAGGTCGTGTTCTGGACGCGGTCCATGCGGAGGCTGGTGACCTGTCGCGAGAGGAACCCGCGCTTCTCGTACACCTCGTTGCTCGTGATGACGTACTGCGTGCTCCGGTGGCGGAGGTACGTGCCGAGGGCGACGGCGAGACCGGCGAGGAGCAGGACGACCCCGATCAGGGACCACGGTTCGGGAAGGAGCGCGAGCGAGAGGGGACCGAGCAGGAAGAGCACGATCCCGGCGGCCAGCGACGCCGCCGCGGGGTAGAGACTCGGGTGATCGTTCCAGACCACCCGCTCGTTCGGACCGAGCGCGACCCAGTCGGGGACGTCACGTGCGGATGACATGCTCGCCGGGAGGTACGTCCCCGACGCATATCCATCTACCCCCCGATCCGTCGTCCGCCCCGTCCGATTCGTACTCACCCCCGTCCGCTCCCCTCCCATCCCATCCCCCTCACCGACCGACGGAGAGCGCCGGCGTCTCGGGGGCGTCCACGAGGGCGGCGCTCGTCGTCCACAGCCGCTCGCGCAGCGCGGCGTCCCGGACGCGGGGGTCGGGCTCCGCGGGATCGCGCCCGTCGAAGTACTCGCCGGTCGTATCCGCCGCGTCCGGCGAGGCGGCGAGGTGGACGAGGCCGTCCGCCCCCTCCTCGACGGTCCTGCCGACGAACGGGAGGCGTGCGGCGATCCGAACGGCGACCCCGAACGCGCCGCCCGCCTCCCGGTAGAGTCCGCTCCCGGGGACGAACCCCGGGTGGTAGGCGTTCGCCGTGACGCCCGTCCCGGCGAGGCGGTCGGCGAGTTCGACCGCGAACAGCACGTTCGCCAGCTTCGAGCGGGCGTAGGCGGAGAGCGGGTCGTACTCGGCGAGCGCGAGGTCGTCGAGGTCGAGGACCCCCCGCCGGTGGACCGCGCTCGCGGTGACGACCGCTCGAGCGGGCGCGGAGGCGACCAGCAGGTCCGCCAGCTCGTGAGTCAGGAGGAACGGCGCGAGGTGGTTCACGAGGAAGACGGTCTCGACCTCGCGTCCGTCGAGGTCGACCGCCCGGCGCGAGGACAGCGAGAGCGCGGCGTTGTGCGCGAGCACGTCGAGGCGACCGTAGCGCCCGCGCACCTCGGCGGCGAGCGCCCTGACGGCGTCGAGGTCGGCGAAGTCCGCGCGGACGAACGCCCCGTCGCCGCCCGCCTCGCGCACCGCCGAGAGCGCCGCCCGCCCGCGCTCGCGATCCCGCCCGGTCAGGACGACCGTCGCCCCGAGGCCGCCGAGGCGACGCGCCGCGGCGCGACCGATACCGCTCGTCGCGCCCGTCAGGAGGACGACCCGTCCGGTCATCTCGGCGGGCGATCCGTCCGCGAGAGGCTCGGTCACGGTCCGCTCCACGCGCGCCATTCGGAAAACCGTGTCGTGCTTCCCTCCCGGAAACCGACAGCGTGTAAGTCCCGGCCTCCGTATCCCGACCAATGAGCGCACTGGAGGACGACTGGCGCGCCGACCTCGACGCCGTCGACGCGCGACTCGTCGACGACTTCCAGAGCGGGTTCCCCGTCGAACGGCGTCCCTTCCGCGCCGTCGGCGAGGCGCTCGGCGTGAGCGAGACGGAGGCGCTCGCCCGCGTCGAACGCCTCCACGAGCGCGGGATCTTCCGCCGGTTCGGCGCGGTCCTCAACCCGCCGGTCATCGGGAGTTCGACGCTCGCCGCCGTGCGAGCGCCGGCGGACCGCTTCGAGGAGATCGCCGAGGTGATCAACGGCTACCGCCAGGTGAACCACAACTACCGCCGGGACCACGAGTGGAACGTGTGGTTCGTCGTCACCGCCGGGTCGCGGGCGACGCGCGACCGCATCCTCGCGGAGATCGAGGAGCGGACCGGCTGTGCGGTGCTGAACCTCCCCATGCTCACCGACTACTACATCGACCTCGAGTTCCCGGTCGTCAACGAGGACCGGTTCGCCAGGGAGACGCGAGCGTCGGAGGGGACGACGGTGACCGCGACGCGCATCTCCGAGGAGGCGACCGCCGACCTCACCGACCTCGACCGGCGGCTGTTGCTCGCGATCCAGGAGGGCTTCCCGCTCTCGCTCACGCCGTACGCGGACGTCGCCGACGCCATCGACGCCGACGCTGACGAGGTCGTCGCGGCCGTCCGCCGCCTGCTCGAGGCCGGCTGCATCAAGCGCGTCGGCTGCGTCGTCAACCACGTCGTCACCGGCTTCGACGCCAACTGCATGGTCGTCTGGGACGTGCCCGACGACGAACTCGACGCCCGCGGCGGGCGCGTCGGCGGCCTGCCGTACGTCACGCTCTGCTACCACCGCCCGCGCCGCCCCGAGCACGGCTGGCCGTACAACCTCTTCACGATGATCCACGGGCGCGACCCCGGGACGGTGGACGAGAAGATCGACGAACTCGCCGCCGACCACCTCCCCTTCGACCACGAGCGGCTCTACTCGACTGCGACGCTGAAGCAGACGGGCGCGCAGTACGAGGAACTGGTCTAGGGATAGCGCTCACCTCTCGGGGAGGATGTCCGGGACGGTCACCGAGGCGGCGATCGAGAGCCGTCCGTCGCGCGCCGCGACGTAGCCGACGACCGCGACGCTCCCGAGGAGGATCGCCGCGATGCCGACCAGGCCGGCCTCGGGACCGAACTGTCCCCCGGTTAGCGCGTCGGGACCGATCTCCTGGATGCGGACGAGCGACGGCGAGATGCGGTTGCCGCTCACCGGGAAGCCGTAGACCGCCCCGAGAAAGAAGTTCCAGGAGACGTGCGCCCCGACGGGGATCGCGAGTTCGCCGGTGAGGACGTAGCCGAGGGCGAGCCAGACGCCCGCGAGCGAGACGCCGAGGACGCTCACGGCCGTCGCGCCGGGGTTGGCGGCGTGGAGCGCGCCGAACAGCCCCGACGTGAGGAGGACGGCGGCGGCGACGGCCCCGCGGTGGCCGAGGTAGCCGCGCAGTCCCTCCGCGGCGTTCGTCAGCTGGTAGCCCCGCGAGAGCACCTCCTCGTAGACGCCGACGGCGACGAACATCGCGAGCGACGACGCCAGCCCGGAGAGCAGCGACGGGGAGAGGCGCGCGACGTCGGTGACGACGACGAGGCCGGCGGCGACCTGCGCGGCGAAGACGAGCGTCTGGAGGCCCGCGCCGAGCGCGAGACCGAAGCCGCAGTCGAGCCACCACTGGCGGTCGACGTGCAGGCCGAGGTCGTCGAGCGGTCGGTGGTCGAACAGGCGCGCCGCGACGGGGACCGAGACGCCGACCGCGAACGCCATCACGAGCGTGTTGAGCGCGAGCGGCGTCGTCCGACCGGCGAGCGGCGAGACGGCGACGAACCCGACGACGGCGATCGCGAGGAGGAGCGCAGACTGGAGGAGGAGTCGCCACGGGGCGCGGAGGCGACCTTCGCGGGGGTTCTGCAGGAGGGACACGGGTCAGCGAGCGGGGGGCGTCACGGGGCTATCGACCGACGACCATGACCATCGGACCGATGAACACGAACGCGATGCCGATGGCGCGGTAGACGAAGTCGCTGCCCATCAGGCTGAACGGCGTGAGCACGAGCAGGAGGCCGAACAGCACGATGTGCGCTCCGACGACGGTCTTGCTCTTGAGGGGCAAGGTCGCCAGCAGTCCGACGGCGAACAGGAAGAGGAACACCTGCCCCAGGTTGAACTGTAGCAGGAAGTTGTCGATGACCTGCAGTGGGAGCGTGAGCATTCGTACGTACCACTCGTTTCGAGGCGAATTTCAACCTTCCGTTACTCGGCCGCGCCGATGTCGAGCGGGCGGACGAAGAGGACGAACAGGACGACGACGGTCGTTCCGTAGCCCAGCGCCCAGACGATCCGCCCGAGGCCGGGCGCGCCGAGGGTCGTGAGGGCGAAGTCGAGGAGCCCCGGCGTGACGACGCCGAGGAGGGCGATGGCGGCTCCGAGCTTCACGCGGTCCGAGACCATGCTCGATCCCTCTCCGGACTCCCCGTCGGTCGCGGCGGCGGCGCGGTCGGGGTCGGGGTCGGCCATATTCGGGCCTACGGAGTGCGCGCTCCTGAACCCCTCGATCCGAACCGACCGGATCGATCCGATTCGAACTGCTCCGACCGACCGATCCGATTCGAACCGAGCCCGATCGAACCCGAACCGACCGGCCTTTGGCGCTCCTCGCGAAGCACACCACGTGAACGTCGGACACCTCTACGCCGTCGCCGCCGCCCTCCTGTTCGGCGCGTACCTCGTCCTCTACAAGCGCTACTTCGGCTCGTACCCGACGATGCCGTACATGGCGGGCGCGTACGCGTCGGCGCTGGCCTGGTACCTGCCGATCGGAGTGCTCGCGTGGCCGGACGGGCGGACGCTCGGCGGCGCGGTGACGGCGTTCGTCGACCTCGGGGCGCTCGTCGCGGCGGCGCTGCTCACCGGCGCGGCCGGCGCGGTCTCCCTGCTCGCCGTCAACCGCGGCGAGGTCTCCTACGTCGCCCCGCTGAACAAACTCGTCCCCCTGTTCGTCCTCCCCATCGAGGTGCTCGCGCTCGGCCAGCACCTCGGTCCGCTCCAGGTCGTCGGCGTCCTCGTCGCCACCGCGGGCGTCTACCTGGCGAACTACCGCGCCGGCGCGCTCCTCGCGCCGTTTCGCCGCGCGCTCACGTACCGCCCGGCACAGCTAGCCCTGTTCGGCGCGGCGCTGTTCGGCCTCGTCGACGTGACGAAGCGGGTCCTCCTGCAGGAACTCGCGCTCCCCGTCCCGCTGGTCGTCTGGATCGGCCTGCTCGGCATCCTCGTCGTCTCGCTGTCGCTCGGTCGACGGCGACTCGACGCGCTCCCGCGACGGGCGTACCCCGGAATCGTCGCGATGGGGCTGCTCGTCGCCGTCGTGAACCACGTCACCGCGCTCGCGTTCCAGACGGTACCCGCGAGCGTCGCATCGCCCATCATCAACGCCCAGGCCGTCGTCGCCGTCGTCCTCGGCGGCGTGTTCCTCGACGAGGGTGCGCTCCCGCAACGCCTCGCCGCGAGCGTCCTCGCGATGACGGGCGTCGCCCTCGTCGCGCTCGCCTGACGCGCCGAACGTCACGCGAACGTCCGCGAGCGACGGACGGACGACAGGAACCCGTCGCGTTCGATCGAAATCGGGGGAGGCGACCGGAGTACGGCCGCCTAGATATATGTTCCCCGCCGGGTATAGGTTCGATTATGTCAACGAAAAGTGCAGATAGTTCGGTGCGGGGTCGCTGCCGGCTGGATGCGAGTGCTACCTGCGCCGCACGCGCGTCGAGGCGGGCGGCGGACGCGCCCCGAGCGAGACGCCACCGCCCGTCCGTCCGGCCAGCGCCGGCGAGCACGAGCGCAGGGAGGCGGCCGGGGCGACGCGCGTGATGTACGACCTGACGCACCCGGTCGAACCGGGCATGCCGACGTACCCCGGCGATCCCATCGTCGAGGCCTGGCCGAACGCGACGGTCGACGACGACGGCTACAGCGTGACCGCCTTCGGGATGAGCACCCACACGGGGACGCACATCGACGCCCCGCGTCACGTCGAACCCGGCGGGCGGGCGCTCTCGACCTACCCGATCGATCGCTTCCGCTTCGACGCGCGCCTCGTCGACTGCGCCGTCGGTCCCGAGGAGTCGATCGGCGAGGGGTACGTCCCCGAGACGGACGCCGACCTCCTCCTGTTTCGCACCGACTGGAGCGACTACTGGGGCGACGACGCCTACTACGACTACCCGTACCTCTCCGCCGGCGCGGCCGAACGCTGCGCCGAGCTCGGCTACGACGTCGGCATCGACGCACCGAGCGTCGACCCGATGGGGGCGGACCTCATCGCCCACCACGAACTGTTCCGCGCCGACTGCCTCATCATCGAGAACCTGACCAACCTGGGCGCGCTCCCGGATCGCGTCGTCGTCTACGCGCTCCCGCTCCCGCTCGCGGACACCGACGGCGCGCCCGCCCGCGTCGTCGCGCACGAGTGATCGGCGACGAGCGTCGACGGACGATCGACGGGCGGTCGACGGGCGGTCGGCGCGCCCGCCGCGGTCCGACGGTTTATATGCGATCGAGGGGGTAAACCCACCAGCGTGAGCGACTCCGCCGAGACCCGGTACGACGCCGACCAGCGGACGGTCCCGCGCGCCGACCTCGACGCCGCCTGGCGCGACCTGTTCCCGTTCGACCCCTACCCCCAGCAGGTCGACGGCGTCGAGCGGGCGCGCGAGGTGATGGGCGACGGCGGGTACCTCCTGCTCGAGGGGGCCTGCGGCACGGGCAAGACGCTCATCGCGCTCGTCGCGGGGCTCCAGGCGGTGCGCGACGGCGTCGGCGAGCGCGTGTTCGCCGTCACGCCCGTCAAGCAGCAACTCAGGCAGTTCGTCACCGAGGTGCGCACGCTCAACGCCGAGCGCGACGAGCCGTTCGACGGCCTCGTCCTCGTGGGCAAGCGCGATCTCCTCCCCTACGCCCGCGCGGACGCCCTCCCGGCCGACCGCGGCGTCCACGACGCCTCCTCGGACATGCGCGAGCTGACGGCGCGGCTCGTGAGCCGGGAGTCAGAGGCGTCCCTCGACGTGTCGCCGGGGGCGCTCGACGGCCGCATCGAGGTCTGCGGGGCCGACGGCTGCGATCGGCTCTCCTACTCCGAGGCGCGCTGTCCCGAGCACCGCGGCGAGCGCGACGAGGAGACCCCCTGGTACGACCCGCTGCGCGCCGAGGCGCTCTGTCGGCTGGTCGAGGACCTCCCCGGCGAGCGCCTGGAGACGGCGGGCGCGACCGCCCCCTACCCGGCGGAGCCGCCGCACACCCGCGACGTGCTCGCCGACGCCGACGAGGCCGACCCCCTCACAGACGAGTCCGGTCGCTTCGATCCGTTCTACGCGCGGTTCTTCGCCGACGAGGGGTGGGTCGGCTTCGACTTCTCGGCGGGCGAGCGGAACGTCCTCGATGCGGAGGCGACCGTGCGCGCCGCCGTCGATCGAGGCGTCTGCCCCCACGAGGCGATGGCGGCGCTGATGGGCGACGCGGACGTGCTGATCGGCAACTACAACCACGCGTTCGACCCGAAGACGCGCCGCCTGACCCGCGAGAAGGCGGGCGTCCTCGACGACGGGACGCTCCTCGTGGTCGACGAGGCGCACATGCTCGAGGAGCGCGTGCGCGACCTCCTCTCGGAGACGCTCTCGCTGCACGCGATCCGCACCGCCCACCGCGACGTCGCGCTCGTCCGCGAGTACCTCTCCGGGACGGGCGGCGCGCCGGGCGCGGACCCCGAGGCCCACCGGCGACACGCCCGGCGGACGCTGTCGGAGTTCTCCGGCGTCGACGAGCGGGACCTCCGGACCGCCCAGTCGTTCCTGGAGTGGCTCGCGGCGGCCATCGACGACGAGGTCTCCGACTACCTCAGCGAGGAGTACGGCGACTGGCAGCGCGCGTTCCGCGAGGGGTCGCTCCCCGATGACGACCACGAACTCCCCCTGCGCGACCCCGAGACGGTCGAGGTGGACCGGCTGACCGAGGCCGCGAGCGGGGAGTTTTCCGACGACGTCTGGTTACGGCTGCGCGACGTCGGGCACGTCGCCGCCGCCGTCCACGAGAACGACGGGCAGACGGACCGGACCCCCGTCTGCGACGCCGTCGGCACCCTCCTGTGGCGCTGGGGGACCGCCGGGCACGCGACGTACTTCCGGGAGATCGAACTGGAGTACGCGGAGAAGGCAGTCGAGGACACCACCCTCCCCGACTGGGCGAGCGCGTACAACGCCTCGCTCTCGCTCTACAACTGCATCCCCCAGGAGCCCCTGGCCCGGACCTTCGACGACCTCGCCGGGGGCGTGCTCATGTCCGCGACGCTCGAACCCTTCGACGTCTACCGTCGGGTCAGCGGCCTCGACCTGCTCGCCGAGGGATCCGAGGAGCGCGACCCCCGGCGCGTCGAGACCGCGAGCTACGACCTCGCCTTCCCCGCGTCGAACCGGGCGAGCTGGGTCGTGGACCTGCCGCCCTTCACCTACCGCGAGCGCGGCCCGCCGGTCGCCGACTACGACGAGATGACGCCCACCCGTCGGGCGTACGCGAGCGCGCTCGTCAGCCTCGCGCGCGGTCACGGCAACGTCCTGCTCTGTCTGCCCTCCTACCGCGAGGCGGAGTGGGCGGTCGAGTACCTCCGCGAGCGCGTCTCGAAGCCCGTCCTCCGGGACCGGTCGTCTGACAGTTCCGAGACCGACGCCATGCTCTCGCGGTTCTTCCAGGACGACGGCATCCACCGCGTGCTGGTCACGAGCGCACGCGGCACCGTCACCGAGGGCGTCGACTACCGCGGTCGCCGCCTCCACTGCGCCGCGACCGTCGGCGTCCCCTACGCCAACACCGCCGCGCCCCGGATGCGGGCGGTGACCAACGCCTACGACCGGACCTTCGCAGACGGGTTCGAGACCGCCGTGCAGGTGCCCGCCGTCCGCAAGGCGCGCCAGGCGTTCGGGCGCGTCCTCCGCGGTCACGACGAGACGGGCGTGCGCGTCCTGCTCGACCGCCGCTACCTCCCCGACGCGCCGCGGTCGGTGAACGACCTGCTGGGCGAGGCCGAGCGCGCCGAGTTCGCCCGGGTGAGCCCCGACATGCTCGACCTCGGACTGGATCAGTTCTGGGACTCGAACTCCTGAATCGCCGCCCGCCAGTCGTCGGGCAGCGGCCGCGGCTCCCCGGTCTCGGGGTCGACGCTCACCTGCACCGTCTCGCCCGTGAGCGCGACGCCCTCGTCGGTGCGCACCCGGTAGTCGAAGGTGAAGCTCGACGTCCCGAGGTCGCTCACGCGGACGTCGACGCGGGCCGTCTGCCCGAGGTGGATCGGCGCGCGGTAGTCGGCCTCCACGTGCACGAGCACCATCTGGGGCCCGGCGTCGATGCCGACCACCTCCTGGAGGTACTCGATGCGCCCCTGTTCGAGGTACGTGCTGTAGACGGAGTTGTTCACGTGGTTCAGCGTGTCGAGGTCACGGTAGCGGACCGGAATCTCGGTCGTGAAGGGGAAGTCGTCGGCGTCGGCGTCGGCGTCGCTGTCGTCCATGGCGGCATCGAGGGGCGCTGACCCATTGCGATTGCGGTCGCGTGCGGAAGTCGGCGGTTCCGGCCGCCCCGCCCGCGAGCCGTCGCCCCCGACTGTGAGTAGTCGCACACTCACTGAATGGGCAGGTATTTGCCGCCGGCGGATCACCACGCGGACGCATGTCCCCGTTCGCGATCGAGGCGACGGGGCTCTCGAAGCGGTACGGCGACGAGATCGCCGTCGAGGGCCTCGACCTCGCCGTCCCCCACGGCACCGTCTACGGCTTTCTCGGCCCGAACGGAGCCGGGAAGACGACGACGATCCGCATGTTGACCACCCTCCTGCGCCCGACGGCGGGGGAGGCCCGCATCGACGGTCAGCCGATCGCCGACCGCCGGGCGGTCACCCGGCGGATCGGCTACCTCCCCGACGCCCCGCCGCTGTACGACGAACTCACCGGGCGCGAGCAACTCGAGTACGTCGCCGGACTGCGCGACATCCCGAACGAGGAGGCGAGTGCGCGGATCGGGGAACTCCTGGAGCGGTTCTCCCTCGACGAGGACGCCGACAAGCGCATCTCGACGTACTCGAAGGGGATGAAGCAGAAGGCGGGCATCATCCAGGCGATCCTCCACCGCCCCGCCGTGATCTTCCTCGACGAGCCGACCGCGGGGCTGGATCCGCGCGCGGCGCGCACCGTCCGCGACACGATCGCCGACCTCGCCGCGGGCGACGCGACGGTGTTTCTCTCGACGCACGTCCTCCCGGTCGTCGACGAACTCGCCGACACGGTGGGCGTGCTGTTCGACGGCGACCTCGTCGCCGAGGGACCGCCCGAGGTGCTCAAGCGGCGGGCGGCGGAGAGCGTCGACGGCGACGCTCGCGACGGTGAGGGCGATGGCGAAGGGGAGGGACGAACCCTGGAGGACGTCTTCCTGGAGGTCACCCAGGACGCCGACCTCGTCCGCCCCGACGGGGCGGAGCGGGCGCGATGAGCGCGGCGAGCGCGGCGGGCGAGACGGGTGGCTCCGACCCCCGGGCCGCGCGCGTTCGGCGCGTTCGGCTGCTCGTCCGTACCGAGATCGTCCGACGGACGCGATCGATGCGGGGGCGGAGGGGGCAACTCCTCGCGCTCGCCGTCGCCGCGCTGTTCGGGGGGCTCGTGTTCGTCGGCGGGGTCGCTGGGGTGTACGTCTTCGCCGGGGCGGTCGCGGCGGGCGAGGCGGAGGTCCCGATGCGGATCGTCCGGTTCGTCGTCACAGGGCTGTTCGGGTTCGCCGCGTTCATCACCGCGCTCCGCGCCGTGCAACAGACGGCGAACCCGCCGAACCTCGACGGGTTGCTGACGGCCGTCCCGCACCGAGAGGTCGTCGCCGGGACCCTTCTCGTGGAGTTCCTGGTCGCGCTGCTGCTGCCCGGCCTGCCCGCGTTCGGGATGGCCGTCGCCTTCGGCGTCGGGGCGAGCGCACCCCTGGCCGCGGCGCTCCTGCTGGCGACGGTCGTCGCGCTCGTCGCCCTCGGCGTGCTCGTCGGGTTCGCCCTCGGCCTCCTCGTGCGCCTCGCGATCGCGCGCTCCGAGACGCTCTCGCGCTATCGCACGCCCGTCGCCGTGGCGCTGTTTCTCGCCTACTTCGCGACCGTCACGAGCGGCGACTCGGCGTCGGCGTTCGAGCCGATCCTCGACGTCGTGGCCGCGACGCCGCTGGGCTGGTTCGCCGACCTCGGTTTCTACGGGACGGTCGCCGGGGCGAGCGCGCTCCGGGCGGGGGGTGCCGTCGCCGCGACCGCCCTCGCGGTGCCGACGCTCGGCTGGGCCTGCGGTCGCCTCGCCGAAGCGCTGTGGTACGACGACCCCGTCCAGCCCGAGACGCGGAGCGAGGGGTCCTCCGGGATGGGCGACGTGGCGGGGATCCCGCGGCCCGTGGCGCGCATCGCGCGAAAGAGCTGGCTCCGCGCCAGGCGCAACCCCCTGCGACTGCAGTACGTCGTCTACCCGCTGTTCTTCCTCTGGGCACCCCTCTCGCAGGGGCTCACGTCCGGCGAGGTGCCGCCGGAACTCGCCGCGATCGTCGCGTTCTACGGCGCGTGGGCGACCGGCGCGGCCTTCTCGCTCAACCCGGTCGGCGACGAGGGACCGGTGCTGCCGGTGACGCTCACGACGCCCGTGACCGGGCGGACGTTCGTCGCCGGCGTCTGCCTGGCGGGCGCGCTCGTCGGCGTCCCGCTTACGGCCCTGCTCGCGGTCGGCCTGGGCGTCGCGGGCGGGCTGGGGGCGGTCGGCCTCCTCGCGGTCGCGGTCACGGCCGTCGTCCTCCCGCTCGCGGCGACGGGCATCGCGACGGGCGCGGGGACGCTCTTTCCCCGCCTCGGGACGGTCCGGCTGAGCCGGAGCCGCGAGGCGGTCGTCCCGAGCCTGTTCGCCTTCGCCGCCTACTCGCTCGTCCTCTCGCTCGCCGGCCTCCCGGCGCTGGTCGCGAGCGCCCCCGTCGCGCGCGCCGTCCTCTCGGAACTCCTCGGCGTCGGATCGACCGCGATCCTCGCGGCGGGGCTGGCGCTCGCGGCCGTCCTCGGGTGCGTCGCGGCGGCCGTCGGCGTTCGCGTCGCCGTCCGCGGGTTCGAGGGGTACACGTACGACTAGCGGCGGGACGTGAGCAGAACGCCCTCGCCAGGCCCACGCTGCCGGGGCGAGACGACCGGAATCCGTCCTCACATTTATCGTGACTCAGTCCGCCCATCGCCCATGAGCATCGGCGACGAAATCCGGTATCCGCAAGCGTTGGGGATACCCGTCGCAGTCGCTGTTCTCGCTCTGATAGTCGTCTTCGAACTGGGGACCGTCGCCGTCGTCCTCGCGTCCGTCCTGTTGGTGCTAACCGTCCTGCTCTCGTCGAGGCGCGTCTCCCCGCGTACGATCCGGCGTCGCCTGCTCCCGGCGATCGGCCTCCTGCTGTTGCTCGGCGGGGTCGGTTCGCTCGTCCTCTACACGATTCCGCTGGGAACATTCATGCTAGGAGGTACCGCCGCCGTAGCGGTCCGGTACGTCAGTGGACCGGAGGCGAGGCACGTCGCGAGCGCCGTCGCGGCGCTCGGTGCACTCGCGGCGGCGGCAGTCGCGCTCTACGTTCCGAAAACAAACGGCCCGGCGATCTACCTCGCGATCGCAACGGTCGGCGTCGTCCTCGCGCTCCGACACCGCTCGCAGTCGCGGTGATCTCACGCTCGCGCCGACCGGTGGGCGGCGCGCACCGAGCGCTCCAGCGGGGCGCGCTCCGGCGCGAAGACGAGATGAGTGTCGCAGTCGCAGTCCGACGCGCCGAGGCCGGGCACGGGTGCGGCGGTATCGCCGTCCGCGAGCGCCCGCGCGACGGCGCACTCCCGATCCTCGCCGTCGGTCGTGACGGCCGCCTCGATCGACGCCGCGGGGTGCCCGAGGAGGTAATCGACGTGCCAGTGGCGACCGTCGCGCTCGCCGCGGGCGAGTTCGCGGTGCCGGTCGACCCGCGAGAACCCGCCGGGGCCGAGGGCGCTCCCCGTGTAGGCGTACCAGCCCGCCGAGAGCGCCCGCTCGCCCGCCGCGCCGAACGCGACGCGGGCGGCCGTCGGCAGGCGGACGAGGAGGGTGTAGGTGCCCGCTCCGTTCACGCGTCGCCGGCCCCGTTCCCGGCACTGTCGCGCTCCCCTTCGCCCTCGAAGTCCAGCGCGACGGAGTTGATGCAGAAGCGCTTACCCGTGGGGTCGGGCCCGTCGTCGAAGACGTGCCCGAGGTGGCCGCCGCAGTTCGCGCAGACGACCTCCGTGCGGACCATCCCGTGGCTCGTGTCGCGGCGGAGTTCGATCGCGTCCTCGTCCGCGTCGTAGAAGGAGGGCCAGCCGGAGCCCTCGCGGTCGAACTTCGTCTCCGAGTCGAACAGCTCGGCCCCGCAACCGGCGCAGACGTAGGTCCCCTCGTCGCCCTTGCCGATGAACTCGCCGGTGAACTTCGGCTCCGTCCCCTGCTCTCGCAGCACGCGGTACTCCTCGTCGGTCAGCACCTCGCGCCACTCCTCGTCGCTCCGCGGCAGGTCGTGCGTCTCGGGTTCGGACATAGGTGACAGTAGGCGCTCGGCGGATAAAGGCCCACGGTCGGGAGGCTGAAGTCGACGGCCGACGATAGTGTACGGGATGAACCGCCCGCGAGTCGGCGTCTCCTACCGGTTCGACGCGCGCGCGAATCCCGTAAAGCGGCGGCTCTTCCGCGCGATGGAGGCGTGGGCCGACGTGGTGCGCCTGGACGCGTTCGAGGCCCACCCCGACCTCTGGCGGTACGACCTCGACTGCCTCCACGTCGCGCGGTGCACGCCCGCCTCGCTCGCGGACATGCGCCGCGCCGACCTCGCGGGCGTCCGAACCGTCAACGCGGCCGACGGGGCGCGACTCGCCTGCGACCGCCTCGCGCGCGGACGGCTCCTCCGCGATCTCGGGGTCCGCGTCCCCCGGTTCGAGTGGGGGCCCGCAGGGGCGATCTCGCTCGATCTCCCCGTGATCGCGAAGCGGCGGTACGAGTTCGTCGACGCCGACCACGACCACCGCGTGATCGACGGCGGGCCGATCGACTTCGCGGGCGAACGGTTCGTCGAGGCGCTCGTCTCTGACGGGGTGCCGTACAAGTGCTACCGGATCGGCGAGGCGACGTGCGTCGTCTCGGCCGACGACGAAGCGGACCCGCGACCCGTCGACCCGCCCCCTGGGACGGTCGACCTCGTCCGCCGGGTGAGCGACGCGCTGGGGCTCGCCCTCTGCGAGGTGGACGTCCTCCGGGTCGAGCGGGGGCCGCCCTACGTCGTCGACGTGAACCCCGCGGTGAGCCTGCGCGGCGTACCCGACGGCGGCGCGCTGTACGAGTCGTTCCTGCGCGAGGAGGCGGCGCGAGGCGTCTCGACGTCGTAGGCGTCCGTCCGACGGAGGCGAGCCGTCACCCCTTGATGTTCGCCACGGGGCGCATCCGCGCGACCTTCGTCCCGATGCCGAGGCGGTCGCTGACGCGGACGACCTCGTCCACGTCCTTGTACGCGCCGGGGGCCTCCTCGGCGACGGTCGCGCCGGAGCGGGCCTTGACGTAGACGCCCTCGCCGCGGAGGCGCTGTTTGAGGTCGCCCGCCGTGTAGTCCTTCTTCGCCTGGGTGCGCGACTTCAGGCGGCCCGCGCCGTGGGCGGTCGAGCCGAAGGAGAGTTCCATCGAGCGCTCGCCGCCCGCGAGGACGTAGGAGTGCGTGCCCATGCTCCCCGGGAGGAGGACGGGCTGGCCCGCGTCGCGGTAGGCGGCGGGGACCTGCGGGTGTCCGGCGGGGAAGGCCCGCGTCGCGCCCTTGCGGTGGACGAGCAGGTCCTTCCGCTCGCCGTCGACCTCGTGAGTCTCCTCCTTGGCGATGTTGTGACAGACGTCGTAGACGAGTTCGACCTCGTCCTCGTCGACCCCGAACAGCTCGCGGAACGTCCGTCGGACGGCCTGGGTCATCGCCTGGCGGTTGGCCCACGCGAAGTTGGCCGCGCCGTACATCGCCCGGCGGTAGTCCTCCGCCGCGTCGTCCCCGATGGGCGCGTAGACGAGCTGACGGTCCGGCAGGGAGTCGACGAGGTCGGGGTACTCCCGCTCGAACCGGCGGATGTACTCCTGGCAGACCTGGTGGCCGAGCCCGCGGGACCCCGAGTGGATCATCACGACGACCCCGTCCTCGCGGAGGCCGTAGGCGTCGGCGGTGGCGTCGTCGTAGACGTCGGTGACGCGCTGGACCTCGAGGAAGTGGTTGCCGGAGCCGAGCGAGCCGACCTGCTTCACGCCGCGCTTCTTCGCGTTCTCGGGGACGGCGTCGGGGTCGCCCGGGAGGCGGCCCCCCTCCTCGCAGTGCTCGAGGTCGGCCTCGGTCGCGTGGCCCTCCTCGAGCATCCACTCCATGCCGCGTTCGAGGATGCCCTCGACGTCGTCGCGGTCGGTCCGGACGTACCCGCCCTTCCCGAGGCCGCAGGGGACGAGGTCGTAGAGGCGCTCGACGAGGTCCTCCTCGCTGCCTCGCACGTCCCCGTAGTCGAGCGGCGTTCGGAGGACGCGGACGCCGCAGTTGATGTCGAAGCCGATCCCGCCGGGGGAGATAGCCCCCCCGTCCATGTCGACGGCGGCGACCCCGCCGATGGGGAAGCCGTAGCCGAGGTGACCGTCCGGGAGGACGACCGAGTACTTCTGGATGCCGGGCAGGGTGGCGACGTTGCGCACCTGCTCCAGGGTCTGTCCCTCCTCGCGCATCTTCTCGAGCAGCGGCTCGGAGGCGTACACGCGCGCCGGGACGCGCATGTCGCCGGATCGCGGGATCTCGTAGACGTTTTCCGCGACTTCGGTGAGTTCCATACGACTAGTAGCCGGCCGAGAGGCAAAAAACGCCGCGAGACAGGTCAGATGTCGAGGGTGGCTTCGAGGACCCACTCTCCCTCGGCTTCCGGATCGGCGTCCCGCGACGCGTCGCTCGCTCGTTCCGTCGAGCGCGTCGGAACGCGCTCGACGTGCTCCACGCGCATCTCGCTGTACGTCGGGCTCTTGATGTCGAACAGCGGTTCGCCGATGGGACCCGCGAGGACCGTCGCCCTGAGCGCGTAGCCGTCCCCGCGCTCCTCGATCTCGACGCGCTCGGCGCGCGACACCGCCACCTCCTCCAGTTCCTGCAGGAGGACGAGTTCCGCGAGGAAGTCGAACAGGAGCGCCTGGCGGTCCTCCGCCTCGACCTCCACCTCGAACCGCCGGGAGTCGTCGCCGCCCCCCTCCGAAATGGCGGCGAACGCGCGGGTCGCCTCGGCGAACGCCGCCTCGAGGGTCGGACCGGTCGCCCGGAACCGGACGTCCGCCGGGTGGCTGAGTAGCTCGAAACTCACGGGGACCCCTCCGCGGTGATCATGCGTGACGATCGACGGCGGGACGAAAGGGGTTGTCGATGGGTCGGTCCGACCTCGGCGTCAGAGGTACTCCCTGAGGTAGGGGCGGACCTCGCCGCGCCGGATCGTCTCGCCGCGCTCGACGTAGTAGGAGGCGCAGGCGTTGCCGAGCGCGAGCGCCGACCGCCAGTCCCACCCGACCGCCAGCCCGTGGGCGAACCCGGCGGTGAACCGGTCGCCGCCGCCGGTCTCTCGCACGGTCTCGTCCGTGTCGAGGTTGGCGACGTGGACCACCTCGTCGGGCGTCGCCGCCGTCGCCGCCGCGACGTCGTGGCAGACGACGCCCGCGAGGTCGGCGCGCTCGCGCACGGCGGCGAGTCCCTCGCCGAGGTCGACCTCCCGCGCCCCGACCGCCGCGGCGAGGGCGTCCGTCTCCGCTCGGTTGGCGCAGAGGACGGTTCGCGTCCACCCCGACGCGAGCGACGCGAGCGCGTCGAGCAGGTCGAGGAGCGCGCCCTCGCTGCTCCCGGTGACGTCCCCCGGGTCGAGCACGAACACGTCGGCGACGAGGTGGTCGGCGGCGGCGCGCAGCGCGTCGTCCATCCCCGGGACCGACACCCAGTTGCCACAGCAGACCACGTCCGCGCCGAACGCGGCGTCGAGGTCCGCGACGTCGCGCAGGTCGTCGAGCGTCCAGCCGGTGAGGTCGCGCGACTCCTCGGTGAGGACGACGTCGCCCTCCTCGAACTCGCAGACGGAGACGCGGGCGGGATCGCCCATGGAGACCGCGTCGAACGGGAAGTCAGAGAGCGTCGGGTGATCGAGGTGGCCGTAGAGCGTCACGTCGTCGGAGAGCGCGTGGGCCTGTACGGCCATGTTGACCGCCTGGCCGCCGGGTTCGCCCTCGCCCGGTTCGAGGCGGAACGCCTTCGACGCGCCCGCCTCGATGCGCCCGCCGAAGGTGGCGCGGTCGTCGATCGCGGTGTCGGCACCGACGCGCACCCGACAGCGCCTGTCGACGCTCCCGTCCGGGAACGCCGTGACGCCGACCGGGCTGTTCGCGTCGAGCGCGTCGGGGAGCGCCTCGTAGGTCGCTCGCGACGTGGGGTCCATGGACCTCACTACGGGGGGCGGCGTAATTACTGTGGTAGTCTGTCTCCCGGAATCGCCCGTCAGTCCCGCGAGTAGCTGGCGATGCGCCCCCACGTGGACTTCTTGCCCCACAGTCCCGAGCGCATGCACTCACACTCGACGATCTGGGAGTTGTCGACGAACAGGTTCACGTTCGGGCCGAAGTTCTTGATGTACCACTCGAACACCTCCGGGTCGGCGGCCTCGAAGACGCAGTTCTCGACGCCGACCTCGTTCGCGATCGCGAACGCAACGTCCGTGCGCCACTCCCGGACGCGCTCGGTGATGCCCTCGGACTCGACCATGATCTTGTACGCGCCGGCCTCCAGGTGCCGGTGGGCCTCCTCGATGGCGCTCGCGGGGTCGATCGCGGCCTCGCTCTCCAGTTCCTCGACGCTCGACGCCCCGCCCGCGCCGAACTGGACGTTGATCTCGGGCTTCGCCTTCAGACCGTGGTCCTGGACCATCTCGGTGAGCGCAACCATGTCGTCGATGTCGATGGCGAGGAAGCCCGAGGACACCTCGACGATGTCGAAGCCGAGTTCGCCCGCCTCCTCGACGTAGTCCTCCACCTTGTCGCGGTCCGCGATCAGAACGTGCTCGATGAATCCCCCCGTCGAGACCTGCACGTCGAACTCGTGGCAGGTGTCGATCAGCTCCCGGACGGCCTCCTCGGGCATCAGGGCGAACGAACCGCCCGAGAACTTGTATATGTCCACGTACCGCCCCATCGTCTCGAGAATGTCGCGGAGTTCGCGCGGCCCCATGGGATCGTAGTACGGCCCACGGATCTCGGTGATCCCCCGCTCGCGGGGTTTCTCCGGTCGATCGTTCACGCGCAGAAAGTCGAAGGCTCGGTCGGCCATGTTCGTCGCATCACCGGGGAACCGGTTAATCCTTTGTCACGACATGCGGTAGGTGGGCGGGTCGTGAAAGTATCGCCGATCGATGACCCGCGGACGCTCGGTCGGCGCTCGTTCGACGCTCAATCGATCAGCGCGACCAGGTCGGCGACGTCGTGCTCTTCGAGCGAGCGCACGGTCTCCACGATCTCGCGCCGGCGGTCCTCGTCGTAGCGCCCGCGGGTCGTCGCCTCGAACTTCTCCTCGATCTGCTCCCACGACATGGGGTTGTTCGGGTGGCCGTTGAAGTCGGCCTTCTCGACGTGGTAGGTCGTGCCGTCCTCGAGTTCGACGTCGATGACGGCGGGCATCTCGCCGTGCTCGAAGCGCTCGGTGAGTTCCGGATCCTCCTCGACCTCGACGGCGCGCAGGAGCGTCTGTACGTCGTCGCTCTGGATACGTTCGGGTTCGTAGGCCTCGTTCGTCATCTCGCGGTCGATGAGCGCCGCCGCGAGCATGTACGGCAGGGAGTGGTCGGCCTGGGCCTTCGTCTCCACCTCGTAGCGCGAGCCCTCGCCGCCGCCGATGATGAGCTTCGCGCCCGCGAACGTGTCGAGGTGGATCGAGTCGACGGTCTCGGGGTCGATGTCGTGTCCCACCGCGAGTTCGATGATGCCCTCGACGGCCGACTGGGCGTACGTCTCGGCCACGTAGCGCTTCGTCATCGTGTCGAAGACGCGCGAACAGGCCGGATCGAGGTCCACCTCGAAGTCGCCCGAGACGGTCTGCTTCCAGCCCTTCTGCCCCTCGAAGAGGTCGGTCGGCCCCTCCATGCCGTGCTTCGCGAGGTAGACCGAGTAGACGGCGTTGCGGGCGGCGTTGGCGCTGGCGACGCCCTTCCACTCGTTGATCCCGCCGGTCCGCGTCACCCGGAGGGCGTTGTGCGCCGTCCCGGCGATGCCGACCGCGTTGCGCAGTTGCTCCTCGTCGAGGCCGGCGATCGCGCCCGCGCCGCACGCGGCCGAGATGACGGTGTGGGTGACGTGGTCCCAGCCCCTGTCCCGGACGGGGGCGTTCCAGGCGAGTTCGCCCTGCACCTCGTAGGCCACCCCGACGGCCTCGACGAGGTCGCGTCCGCTCGCGCCTCGCGCCTCGCCGCAGGCGACGATCCCCGCGATGTTGTCGCTGGGGTGGGGCGTCTCGCCGGGGGCGAGGAAGGAATCCATGAAGTCGAGGTAGCGGGTCAGCGTCGTGTTCAGCATGGCGGCGTCCGGCGGCGATCCGCGCCGGTCCGACCCCCAGAAGCGACACGGGCCGTCGGCGTTCAGTTCCTCGACGGTGTCGCGGACGCGCTCGGGCGGCTCCGCGTCCATCGCGCCGACGGCGATGCCGACCGAGTCGAGGACGCGTTTCTTCAACTCCTCGATCGCGTCCTCGGATAGCGCCTCGTACTCGACTTCCCGGACGAACGTCGCGAGTTCGGTTGTCGTGACCATACGGACGGCACGCCACCGAGGAGGAAAGTAGTACGCCGAGTGATACGACTCCGAGAACGTTCCGGTCGGCGAAACGCGCTCGTCGCTGACCTGTGTCCCGAACCGTGCCGTGTCACGTCTCGGCGCAGATGAAGACCTCCCCATCGCCGTAGATGAAGATCTCGAGTCCGCGGTACGAGAAGGCGACGTAGTCGATCGCCGGCGTTCCGTCCGACTGCGTCGTGAGCAACGTCTCCAGGGCGTCCCACTCGGCGACGCTCGCGAGCGGCGGTTCGAGGCGCATCGGGTCCTCGCCGAGTACATCGCCGATCACGGCGGTGACCGTCCCCAGGAGGGACTCGGCGTCGTCCACGTCGTACCGCCCCCGGCTCAACACCTCCCGGTCCGGCGGTCCGCCGTCCGTCCCCGAATCCGTACCGTCGGGCATACGCCCTGTTCTTCGCCCCACCACAGTAAAACCAACGTAACAAATATAAGTCCGGTAATAGGTACGCGGTCGAGATATCGATCGTCGGTTGAATTACAGGTATCCGGATCATATAAAATAATTGGGTGGACTTAAGCGACCGGGCGAATAACGACCGCCGCATGAGCGGAGGAGTTCGGTGGGAGGTTCGATGTACAGCGTGCGAATTTCGCGGACGCGCCCCGACGAAGGAACTGGCCGGTCGGCTCGCGGACGCACACCAGTCAACGTCCGGACACGAAGTCGAGGTCGTTCGGTCGAACGGACGGTGACGGGGATCGAGTCGGTGGTCGACGGGAACGGCCGCGGGCGGGGGACCGGCTGCGACGGTCGGGCTCCCGAACGGGGTCACCCGTCAGCGCCCGTCACGCGCCAGGTGAGCGTACTCTCGAGCACGTAGTTGACGACCATCCCGACGAGGATACCGACCCCGTTGGCGACGATGAGCCAGACGTCGACCCCGAAAACGAGCAGCTGGATGGGGACCGACCGCAGCACCAGCGAGAAGACGGCGACCGCGACGAGGACGCCGCCGAGCCGCACCAGGTTCGACGTGAGCAGGCGACGCAGGACCGCCGTGGTAGTGGCGTCACCCGCGCCGGCGAACGTCCAGCGCTCGTTGAGGACGAACATGAGGAGGATGGCCGTCTCCGCGCCGACGAGCTTCGCCACCTCGGGCGTCACGTCGAACCCGAGGGACAACAGCGCGAGGACGGCGTTGTCGCACACCGCACCCACCGCGCCGACGGAGAGGAACCGGCCGACTCGGACCCAGGACAGCAGCGACTCGATCCGCGCGCCGAGGCCCGCGCTCATCGGTGCGGATCGGCGCGGGTGGTCGCGTCGCCCGCGAGCGCGTCCGCGACCCGGTCGTCCCGGAGGCGGCGGGCGCGACGGCGCGCCGCGAACAGCCCGCGAGCCATCGACAGCGAGGTCCCTACGGGCGCGACCGTCGACTTCGGATGGTCGCGCCAGCGGATCGGCACCTCCTCGACGTGCCGTCCGAGCGCGCCGACCAGCGTCACGAGTTCGATGTCCCAGGCGAATCCCGGTTCGCGGACGTGCTCCCGGACGGCGTCCCACGCGTCCGCCGTGATGGCCTTCGCGCCGCACTGGTAGTCGTACAGCGGCACGTCGAGCACGCGCCGCGCCAGCCAGGCGAACGCGTCGCCGAGGTGCCGGCGGGCGTGGGTCTGGTGGCTCTCGACGACCGCGTCGGGGTGGCGGCGCGAGCCGACCGCCAGGTCGGCGCTCCCGGTCGTCACCGGATCGAGGATCGCGGCGATCTCGTCGACGGGCGTGCTCCCGTCGGCGTCGACGAACGCGAGCACCTCCGCGTCGAGCGCGTCGAAGCCCGCGGTGATCGCCGCGCCCTTCCCGCGGCGCTCGGCGACGGCGTTACTCGTCACCGGGAGGTCCGCGAGCCGGTCGAGCGTCCCGCGCCGCGGGACGTCGAGTTCGATACGGATCTCCGCGAGATCCAGCCTCGCGTCCAACTTGCGGACGTACCCCGCGAGTCGACGGGAATCCGGCCGGTAGGCGGGAACGATCACGCTGGCTGACGCCATGGGATGTCCATCGGCGAATCGGGTGAAAAGTATTGTTCACGACACTGATCCGACGCCGAGATCGACGAGAGCGACGAGGATTCGGACGACGTGCGACGGTGATCGGCGCGACGGCCCGGGGACCGCACCGTAGCGCAGACGCTCGTCGAGAGAGATCGGGAATAGGTGGCTGGGGAGGTCGCGTCCGTGTGGTTTCGGCCGGCCGAGGGCCGACCGATCGGTGGATGGGTCGACGCGGATTTGAACCGCGGACCTCCCGGTTATCAGCCGAGCGCTCATACCTGGCTGAGCTATCGACCCATCGGACGCATCTCTGCGTACTGCCGTTGCACAATTAAGGGTTTCTCTTCGGCATCGGGGCGCGTCGAACCGATAGCGTCAGGTGCGTCAGTTGTCGCTGCCGGAGCCGCGATCGACGCTGTACTCGTCGTCGCCCATGTCGTAGGTGTCGTTGTCGTAGGTGTCGTAGTCGTCGGGATCGTCCCGGGGGAAGCCGGCCGTGTAGACCCCGCCCGTGTAGATCCCGCCAGTCTTCGCGTCCACGTAGGGGGTGACGACGAACTTCTTCACCGCCAGGCGGATCGAATAGCGCGTCGGCGGGAGCACGAGCAGGAGGCCGACGAGGTCCGTCACGATCCCCGGCGTGAGCAGGAAGGCACCCGACGCGACGAGCAACCCGCCGTCCACGACCTCGTCGTCGGGGACCTCCCCCCGGGTGAGCTTCTCCTGGATCTTCCGGAGCGTGTGGCGACCCTCCGCCCGGACGAGCAGGAGGCCGACGAGCGCCGTCAGCACGACGAGCGCGACGGTCGCCACCGCCCCGATCCGCGTCGCGAGCGCGACGAGCACCAGGATGTCGAGGAGGGGGATGAGCAACAGCAGCCCGATGACCCGGAGCATGCCTCACCTACACGATCGGACGGGAAACGTGTTCCGGCTTCGCACGCCCGACGAGTCGTAACACGCTTTCACCCGTCGCCCCACCCACCACCATGGACGACGAGACGCTGGTCGAGTGGCGCGAGTGGGGCCCGGCCCCCTTCGAGGAGGCCCGGGCCGCGGACCGCCCCGTGTTGCTCTCTCTCACCGCGCCGTGGTGTCACTGGTGCGATCGGATGGACGAGGAGGCGTACGCCAACCCGAGCGTCGCCGCCAACGTCCACGACGACTTCCTCCCCGTCCGGGTGGACGTCGACCGCCATCCGCGGATCCGCGAGCGCTACCAGATGGGCGGCTTCCCCTCCACGGTCTTTCTCACCCCGGACGGCGACGTCATCACCGGCGCGACGTACATGAGCACCGAGAGCCTCCGGCGGGTGTTGGACCGCGTCCGCGAGACGTGGGACGAGCGCGGCGAGGCGGCGGGGCGCGTCCCCCGTGCGCTGCAGGATCCCGACCCCCCGCGGGGGAGCCTCGACGGCGAGGTCGAGGGGCACATGCTCGAACAGGTGCGCGACGCCTTCGACGAGGAGTACGGCGGCTGGGGCGTCGACGCGAAGTTCCCCCTCCCGAACGCCGTCGAGTTCGCGCTCAAGCGCGACCGCGACCGCGCCACCCGGACGCTCGACGCCGTCTACACCCACCTCTACGACACGTACGGCGGCGGCTTCTACCGCTACGCGACCGAGCGCGACTGGGGCGACCCCCACCGCGAGAAGCTGCTCGACGAGAACGCGGCCGTCCTGCGCGCGTTCGCGAACGCCTACCTCTACACCGGCGAGGGGGCCTACCGCGACCCCGCGCTCGGCACGCGCGACTACCTCACCACGACGCTCTGGACGGGCGACGCCTTCGCCGGAAGTCAGGCGGGCGGCGACTACTACACGCTCGAACCGGCGGCGCGCGAGTCGGCCGACCCGCCGCGCGTCGACGGGACGGTCTTCGCCGACCGCAACGCCCTCGCGATCGACGCCCTCCTGCGCCTGCACGCCTACACCGACGACGAGGCGGCCCGCCGCTACGCCGAGCGCGCCCTCGACCACGTCCGGGGGACGCTCCTCGACGGCGGCCAGGTCGCGCACTACGACGGCGGCGCGACGGGGCTGCTGTCCGACGAGGCGCGACTCCTCCGCGCGCTCGCGACCGCCGCGCAGGTGCTCGGCCAGTCGTACCTCGACGACGCGCGCGCGGTGGCCGACCGGACGATCGAGCGACGACTCGACGACGGCACCTTCCTCGACGGGCCGACCGACGGTCCCGGGCTGCTCTCCCGGCCGCTCCGTCCTCTGGAGACGACGGTCGAACTCGCCGACGCGCTGGTCGACCTGTCGCTCGTGACCGGCGAGGAGGGGTACCGAACCGTCGCGCGGGAGGCGCTCTCCGCGTTCGCGGGCGCGCGCCACCGCATGGGCGTGGAAGTGGCCGCCTACGCGACCGCCGCGTCGCGGCTCGTCCGCCCGCCGCTCGTGATCGAGGTGGCCGACGAACCCGGCAGCGACCTCCACCGGGCGGCGTGGCGCGTCGCCGACCACGAGAAGGTGGTCGTCCCGAACGCCGACGGCGAGGCGGGCACCGCGCGCGTGCTCGCGGACGGCGAGCGCTCCGCCCCCGCCGCGACGCCCGACGAACTCGGCCGTCGCGTCTCCCAGGTTTCGTAAACCCCCGATGCGTTTTTACTCCGTGCGTGTGACGAGTACGCAATGGCAAGTCTCCGAGACCTCGGGCTGTCCGAGTACGAGGCGCGGGCGTACCGGGCCCTGCTGACGACCGGACCGACAACCGCGAAGGAGTTGTCCGGGGTCAGCGACGTCCCGATGGGACGCATCTACGACGTGCTGAACAGCATCGAGCAGTACAACCTCGTGCGCTCTCAGAGCGCCTCGCGCCCGAAGAAGTACGTGGCCGTCGAACCGGAGACGGCACTCAACCGCCTGCTCGAGGACAAGAAGCGCGAACTCACCGAGAAGGAATCGCAGTACGAGACCATCGTCTCCGAACTCGTCGGCGAACTCGACGCCACCGAACCGGTCGACGAGCGGTTCTGGACCGCCGCAGTCGGGCCGGGCGAGACGGCTGACCTCCTCGTCGAGCGCATCGCCGCCGCCGACGCGCGCATCGAGATGGTCGCCTCCACGCTCTCCCAGCAGTTCGACGTGGACGACCTCGGCGAGCGCGTCGCGGCCGAACTCGAACGCGCGCTCGACCGCGGCGTCGAGATCTCCCTCCTGATGCGCCCGCGACTGGTCGACGACCTCCCCGCCTCCGTCGGCCGCCGCTATCGGACGGTCCTCTCGCCGCACGACCGCTTCGACTGTCGCACCAGCGACGACGTGAGCGGGAGCTTCACGATCATCGACGATCACGAGGTCGTCATCGAGGTGGCACACCCCCTCCGCGAGGCCGACTCGCTGGCGATGATCGATCTCAAGGACAGGGAGTTCGCCGGCGACGTGCGCGAGGAGTTCGCCCCGCGGTGGGAGGAGGCGACCCCGCTTTCCTTCTAGAACAACCACCTTTTGCTGCGGTCGTGTGGCGGCGACACGCTCCGCGGTCGCCGCCGACTCCCTGGCAAAAGCTGGAGCAAAAGCACAGCGTCACCCCCTCGCTGCGCTCGGGGGGTTCCTTGGCCCGCTCGCTCCCTGCGGTCGCTCGCGGTGAGTGCGCTGGCGATAACGGGGAAAAGCTCACACTTCGACGACTGACTTGCTTTTTCACCGTCTCACTCCGATTTTCCACCGCGACCGAGCGAACGCAGTGAGCGAGGGAGCGGGCTGACGACCGAGCGAACGCAGTGAGCGAGGGAGCGGGCTGACGACCGAGCGAACGCAGTGAGCGAGGGAGCGGGCTGACGACCGAGCGAACGCAGTGAGCGAGGGAGCGGGCTGACGACCGAGCGAACGCAGTGAGCGAGGGAGCGGAAGGTCGCGAAGCGGCCTGAAGTGAGGGAGAAGTGGTCTCGTGAATGAGCAGGGCGAATGAACGAGACCTCGTCGGAGCGCCGCTCCGACGGTGCTTTTGCTCGAGCTTTTACAGAGGTGACGCCGTCAGGCGTCTCCTCGTCGTAAAAGGTCGTGGTCGCCGTTCAGTTCCGCCCGGAGCGTCTCCATCTCGGCGACGCGCTCGGCGTGGGCGTTGTGCTGGTGGATGGACTCGTCGTTCGACTGCCGCATCGTCACGACGGCGTCGTCCGGGAGGTCCGGGAAGCGCTCGACGACACCCTCGGCCATGGCGCGGACGCAGTCCTCGACGAACTTCGCGTCGGCGTGGGAGTCGTACGTCATGTGGTCCTCGTCGGGGCGCTTTGCGAGGTTGTAGATGCGGGCGCTCATCGAGTCGCGCGCCACGTCGATCACGTCGTGGAGGTCCACGTCGGGCGACCCCTCGCTCTCGACGGTGAGCGTCGCGTGGCCGCGCTGGGAGTGTCCCGGCTGGGGGACGCGTTCGAGGAACGTCTCGACCGTGTCGTCGTCGACGCCGAGTTCGCGCAGCGTCTCGCGGGCGCGGGCGGCGGACATCCCCTGCGAGCAGGGACAGACCGTCATGCCGACGACGCGCGCGCCGATGGCCTCCCGCGTCCCCTCGTCGGTCGCGGTCGCGCTGGCGATGATGTCGGCCGTCGACTGCGTGGGGCGGTTCGACGCGGGCGTGCGGTCGTGGACGACGTACGTCGCCTCCATGCGTACCTCCGCCTCCGTGGTGTACTCGTGTTTCGCCAGGAGGCGCTCGGCCGCGTCGCCGCAGACGTCCTCGACGCGGTAGGCGGTCTGGCTGACGGCCGCCTCCAGCGTCTCGTCGATGACCTCCATGTTGCGGCTCATGTCCGCCCCCTTGCGCCACGCCGGGAGATCGACGTACACCTCGAACTCCGCCATCAGCACGATCGGACGGCGCTCCTCGCGATCGATTTTAACGAGCTTCTCCACGCCGGTGACGCCCACCCGGTTCAGCCCGACGGTCACCTCCGGGCTGGACGCCTGGACGTCCGGCAGCTGCTTGCTCATCGCTTAAATATTGGACGCGCACCGGTTATGCGTTCCGAAAGGAGCCAATCGAGACGCTACTCATCCAACGAGTCACCGACGGACCTGGTAGAGGACTTCAGCGAGGAGAACCCTATCGCGCTTTCCGAGGCTGATCTCGAACAGGAACTTGCCGAGGGGATCCCCGTCGAAGAACGCAAAGCGCCGTCGGTGTTCGTCGAACGACACCGGAAGAGACCTTTCCGGGAGAAGTGATACCGAAGTCATCACAAAACAGGAAAGTGCTGCGCGATGTGCGAACCAAGGCGGAACTTTCGGGCCCGCCGAACTAGCGAACGCGGAGCGCTGAGACCCACGAACTTGGTGATACAACCCACGGGCTTAGATGATGCTTCACTGCTCCCGAACGAAGAGTCTCATCCCTGGGCAGAAAAACGTGGAGCGATTCGATAGACGAGATTGACTCATAAGGATTATCGTAGTCGACTGGAGAGAACGAACCCCCAGAACGTGTGCAAGATCACCGGATCCTGCTGATACATATATTACGTTCCACAACTAGTTAGAGAAATCTTTTGTGTCTTCCCACCGTGCTTACACGTGATGACTGCGACCGTGAGGACCCCACCGGACTTTCTCAGGTACGTACTGCTGGGACTCGGTCCTGGTCTCGTGTGGTTCATCTTCGCGCTGCTACTGGACTTCAATTTGACGACAGCGGTCGCTGTCGGAGTTATTTCAGGTCTCACGTTCATCCTAGTTACGAGATCTATTACCGTGGGGTAATCCCGGTCCGACAGGCCGAACCGTGTACGTCACCCGACCATTCGTATTCGGTTAATACCCACGGTAATACGATAACAGCTCAGTGAATTCTCGGTTATCAGAGGTCGCTCTTCTCTGTACTTCTGCGGTTTAACCACCAGTGGGTCAACCCCATCACTGCCTCTGCTTTGTTGAATAGGGGTACGGCGTCGGGATCATAGTGGTGAGGAGGTGCGTTCGATGGTATAAACAGTGAACATCGAGACGGGTTCTCTGAACTCACGGTACCATGTCTACGCTCGCACGGCGCGACCATACATGAGTGTTTCACCACCGAGAAACACGTCTCACTCATCCAGTGGCGGTTGTACAGTTCGTCGTCCATCCGCGCGTTAGGCGCGTGATCGTACGCTACTCGCTCGTGCTCGTCGGTTCGACGTCCGTCGATCCGCACTCCGGGCACCGTTCGCGCTGCCCCTCGAAGCGGGCGTCGCACGCCGCGCACCGGTAGTCGGCGCTCCCTCCGGCCGCAGTTCGCGCGCTCGCCTTGAACTGTTCGACCTGCCGCCCGAGTTCCCTGAAGATCCCCATGTGCTCCCCTGAGCGGAGAGGACGCGTCGGCATAAGGGTTGGCAGCGCACCCCGGTCCCCGGACGCTCAGTCGAGTTTCCCGAGCGCGGCGAAGAATTCCAGGTCCGGCCCGGCGATGCGAAGCGGCGTCTCCGCGCGCCGAATCGTCACCTCGGCCGGCGGTTCGATCTCGCGGGTGAGTCGGCCGTCCCCGACGACGACGGCTCCGTTCCCGCCCTCGATCCGGAGGGTCACCGTCCGCCCGGCGTCCACGACGAGCGGCGGCATCCCCCCGCGGGCGCACATCTCGGTGACGACGAGCGCGTCCGTCGCCGAGTGGACGAGCGGGCCGCCCTCGCTGAGGTTGTAGGCGGTGCTCCCCGTGGGCGTCGCGACGAGGACGCCGTCGGCGCGCCCGTCCGCGTAGCGCGCGCCGTCGACGCGCGTCTCGACGTCGATCCCGTTGCCGTGGCCGCGCTGTCGTCCCATCACGACCACCTCGTTGAGCGACGGCGGGAGCGTCCAGCCCTCGCCGGTCGCCTGCACGCGCGGCATCGTCAGCACGTCCATCGTCCCCGACTCGTACGCGTCGACGACGGCGGCGACCGTCTCGACGCTCTCCTCGGGCGCAGTGGCGTTCAGAAAGCCCACCTCGCCGAGGTTCACGCCCATGATCGGGGTGTCGCGCGCGCCGCGGGCCGCGAAGAGGAAGGTACCGTCGCCGCCGATGCTCACCACGAGATCGCACGCGTCCATCTCGTCGACCGGGATCCCGTCGAGCCCGGTCGCGGCCGCCGTCGCCGAATCGAGCACGACCTCGGCGGGTACCGCGTCGTGGATGTCGCTCGCGAGCCCCGCGGCCCGGGCGTTGTCCTTCTGCGCGACGATGCCGACTCTCATCGACTCGCAGTACCATCCGACGGATAAAAAGGGGCGTCGTTCCGGCCCACACTGTCCGCCGTCCCGTCGTGACGCGACTCGCCACCCCGGGGCGGCGAACTGCTCGACGGGCGTACGGCAGACGGTATCAGCCCATCGGCGAGTACTCCTTCGCCTCCGCCAGCCGCCGGAACTGCTCGTCGGACAGCGACACCTCGTCCGCGGCCAGGTTCTCCTCCAGTTGCTCGACGGTCCGCGCGCCGACGATCGGCGCGGTGACCTGCGGGTGGTGCATGAGCCAGGCGATCGACACCTGCGCGGGGCTCGCGCCGACTTCGTCGGCGACCGCGCGGACCACGTCGAGGGCGTCGAAGTTCGCCTCGGAGAGGTAGCGGTCGGCGAACCGATCGCTCTCCGCGCCGCGCGTCCCCTCGGGCATGTCGCGGTCGCGCTCGTACTTCCCGGTGAGGAAGCCGCCGGCGAGCGGCGACCATGGGCAGATCCCCATCCCGTAGGCCTCGCACATGTCCGCGTAGTTGCCCTCGACCTCACGGTTGACGAGGTTGTAGCGCGGCTGTGCGATCGTGAACGGCTCGTAGTTTCGCCTGTCGGCGATCTCGTTCGCGCGGGCGACCTCCCAGGCGTTCGGCTCGAAGGTCGAGGCACCGAGGTAGTTCGCCCTCCCGTCGTCGACGAAGCCGTCGAGCGTGCGCATGAACTCCTCGGGGGGCGTCTGGTCGTCGAAGCGGTGGCAGTAGAGGAGATCGAGGTAGTCGGTGCCGAGGCGGTCGAGGACGACGCCGATCTGCCGGCGGAGGTGTTTTCGCCCGATGCCCCGCCCGTTGGGGTCGTCCTCGCGGGTCGGCCAGTACACCTTCGAGGCGATCACGAAGTCCTCGCGGTCGCGCTCCGCGAGCCAGTCGCCGATCCACTCCTCGCTCAGTCCGTCGCCGTACATGTCGGCGGTGTCGACGAAGTTCCCGCCCGCCGCGGCGTAGGCGTCGAGGAGTTCGTGGGCGCGGTCGCGGTCGACCTCCACCTCGCCGGTGTCGGTCTCGCGGCCGAACCGCCACGTCCCGAAGGCGATGCTGCTCACCGTCGTACCGGTTCGTCCGAGCGGAACGGTGCTCAGAGGCATGTGCGGGCCGTCGCCCGGGGAGGGCTTAGGCGCGGCGATGTCCGTGCCCGACGATCAGCGCGAGGCCGTTGAGCGCGACGAGGAGCGCGCTCGCCGTACGCGTCGACGGGACGTCGAACGCGAACACGAGCAGCGGGACGTAACACAGCGGGAGGAGGACGGCGAGCCAGAACGCGAGGGCGCGAACCGACCCGAGGACGGCCGTGTGGACCTGCGCGGCGAGGGAGGGCAGGCCCGACTGATCGGCGGCAGGGCGATCCGTCGAGAGCGGGGTGTTGGTCGACATGGGCGTTCGTCGACAGTGTCGAGGACGTGTAGTATCATATATCCGTGAGAACTTTCGACCCCATTCGGACGTTTCACCGGCGACGTAATCCGGGTCGTGAATATCGACGGGACGGTCGCAGAACGCCGCAGACCTTTCATCGAACGCGCTAACGTTGTATCGTCGATTCGGCCGAAGGTGCGCGGTCGGCGTTCACGGCGATCGCCGGACGCGCCGGTCGTCGTTCGACCCGTCACGTCCCCGTTCGTGCACCACCGCGGAGGGCGAGGAGGCGAGCGTCGCCGAGACGGAGAGGAAGGGAAGAGGAGGGTGGGGAGGAGAAGGGGAGAGGAAGGTGGGGAGGAGAAGAGGAAGGTAGGGAGGAGAAAAGGAAGGTGGAGAAGAGAAGGGGAGAGGAAGGTGGGGAGGAGAATGGAGGAGGGAGGGAAGGGGGAACAGCTACAGGACGTCTCCCAGTCGGTCGCGCAGCGTCGCGCGCGTCTCCTCGTCGAGCGTCGCCGCCACGTCGGCCGCGACGGGGCTCTCCGCGAGCGTGGCGAACGCCCGTTCGGTCTTCTCTTCGATGCGGTCGATCGCCTTCTCGACCGCCTCGACGGACGTCCCGCGGTCGGCCGCGATCTCCTCGGAGCTGTCCCCGTCCGCGAGGCGGCGGGCGACCTCGCGTTCGCCGGAGCTGAGGATGGAGCGCATACCACAGCAACCGGCGGGAGGCGTATCAACGTGGCGGCTGTGATCCCCCGACGCCGAGCGGTTTGACGGTCACGCGGTGGGGCCCCTCCGGCGTCTCCAGTTCCACCTCGTCGACGACGTGCTCGCGGACCGCCTCGCGCCACGCCGCGACCGCCTCGACGTGCAGGTCGTGGTGCGCCTCGGTGGTGTACTCACGCCCGGATTCGCGGAGGCGTTCCTCGGTCTCCTCGGGCGTCGGGTAGGCGGGCGCGTCGTCGTCCACGAGGCGGGCGGGATCGAGGTGGAGCGCGTCGGGGTCGCCGCGCTGCTCGACGTGCAGTCGGGCGCGCATCCGGGCGTGGTACGGCGGCGTGACGCGGAGCACCGTCCGGCGGCCCGCGCGGTTGCTCTCGTAGGCGGCCACCAGGTCGTCCACCGTGACGGCGAGCGACCGGACGACCGTCGGGTCCTCGCTCACGATCCAGCCACGGGCCGGGATCGACTTAACCCCGCCGCCGCTCTCGGTCGCATGGACTGGACGGAGACGACCGACCGCGGGACGACGCGGTGGACGCGCGAGGACGGCACCGTCGTCGTCGCGCTGCGCGAGACGGCCGACACCCGCTGGGCCGTGACGCTCGACCGACTCGAACAGGCACCCGAGGGCCCGGGCTACGAGCGCGAGACGGTCCCGACGCGGGCGGACGCGCTCGCCGTCGCCGCGCGCTGGCGCGAGGAGCACGACGGGGGGTGACGCGGTAGCGAAACGCGTAACTGACGGCTCGGTCACGGGCGGAGTGTGCAGTTCACTCTCCCACCCGCACTCTCGTCAGGAGATCGGGTCGCCGTCGTCGGCCCGTCCAGCGGCGGGGCCGCCCGCGCGCCCCACGTGTTCGAACTCGGGCTGCGACGCCTCCGTGAGACGTTCGAACTCGAGCCCGTCGTCTACCCGACGGCGCGACAGGGCGACGAGTTCCTCGCCGCCCACCCCGAGGCGCGCGCCGCGGACCTCCACGCGGCCTTCCGCGATCCCGAGATCGCGGGCGTGATCGCGACCATCGGGGGCGACGACCAGTTACGCGTCCTCCCGCACCTCGACCCCGAGGTGCTACGCGCGCACCCGACCCGCTTCTACGGAATGTCGGACAACACGAACCTCGCGCTCTACCTCTGGCGTGAGAGGATCGTCTCGTTCTACGGCGCGCAGCTACTGAACCAGATCGCCGCGCCGGGACACCTCCCCGCGTACACCGAGCGACACGTCCGACGAGCGTTCTTCGGGGACGCCTTCGGCGAACTCCGCCCCGCCGAGCGGTGGACCGACGACACGATCGACTGGGCGCGACGCGACTACGCCGACGCCGAACCGGCGTACGAGCGCGGGCAGGGCTTCCGCTGGCGCGGCGGGCGCGAGCGCGTCGACGGCCGGCTGTGGGGCGGCTGCCTCCCCGTCGTCGGGTGGCACCTCGCGACCGATCGCTACCTGCCCGCCCCCGAGCGCCTCGACGGGTGCGTACTCTTCCTCGAAACGGCGGAAGATCTACCGAGCGCCGAGCAGGTGAAGTGGACGCTCATGTGCATGGGCGAGCGGGGCCTGCTCGAACGATTCGACGCCGTGCTCGTCGGCCGGGCGCAGGCTCGCAGCTACCGCGAGGACCCGGGGGCCGAGGCGCGAATTCGGTACCGTCGGGAGCAGCGTCGGGCGATACGCGAACAACTGGAGCGGTACAACCCCGACGCGCCCGTCGTCTTCGATCTCGACCTCGGCCACACGAACCCGAACGCACCGGTGCCCGTCGGCGGGCGCGTCGTCGTCGATCCCGGCCGCGAGCGCGTCGCGTTCGAGTGACGACTCGCCCGGGCCTGGCGCGAACGGCTAAGTCGATCGCGCCGAGAGCAGTCGCATGGTAGAAGTCGGCACGGGCCTGGCGCGCGTCGAACGCGACGGACGGCGCGCCGACGTCGTCCTGAATCGACCGGAGAAGCGCAACGCGATCGACGAGGCGATGATCGACGACCTCACCGAGGCGTTCCGTCGGGTCGCCGACGACGACGACGTGTGGGCGGCGACGCTCCTCGGCGAGGGACCGGTGTTCTCCGCGGGGATGGACCTCGAGATGATGCGTGACGCGACCCGCGAGGAGCACGCCGTCATCGGGAAGCGCCTTCACGAGTTGCTGGACGCCGTCGAGGCGCTTCCCCAGCCGGTCGTGGTCGGCGTCAAGCGCGCGGCCGTCGCCGGGGCGTTCGAGCTAACCCTCCCCGCCGACCTCCGGGTGCTCGGGCGCGAGGCGGCGTACGGCGTCGTCGAGGTGGAACTCGGCGTGTTCCCCCACGGCGGGACGACCCAGCGGCTGCCGCGGCTCGTGGGGCTGGCGAAGGCGAAGGAACTGGTCCTCACGGCCGAGTACGTGGACCCGGAGGAGGCGCTCCGTCTCGGACTGGTGAGCGAGGTCTGCCCCGACGAGGCCGTCGACGACCGCGCCCGCGCGCTCGCGGACGACCTGACCCGGAAGGCACCGCTCGGACTCCGACGGGCGAAGCGCGCCCTCAACCGGGCGCTCGACGTGCCCCTCGACGCGGGCCTCGAGTACGAGCGGACGCTGGCGCTCGACCTCTACGGGACGCGGGATCGGATCGAGGGGTTCGACGCGCGCATCGAGGGGAGAGAGCCGACGTTCGAGGGGCGCTGAGACGGCCGTCGGTCGCCCGGGCGACCGAGAGGGGAAGAGGCAACTATCGAGAATTACACCGGACAGAGAATAGTCGAAAGGCGTATCTATTCTCGTGGTTACACATGAGACGAATGGACGCTCGTACGGGTCGTGACGCGGGAGCGGACGACGGAGCGGCGCGGTTCGCGGCCGAACTGAGGGATCTCAAGCGACGCGGGTGTCACGTGCTGGTGGCGGGTCGCGTCGGGGACGCGGTTCGAGCCCGGCAGACGCGCAACCTGCTGGGTTCGCCGCGGCTACCCCGATACCGCATCCTCGCGCTCGTCGACGGCGAACTCGCCGAGGCGAGGACCTATCTGCCGGGGAACCTCGACCGGGACGCCCCGAACGTGTCCGTGCTCGACTTCGCGACGCCGGTTCGATCGGGCGCAGCGGCGGCCCCCGCGGCCGTCCAGACGCCGGGGGAGGGCGTGCACGCGCCGGGCGACGAACTGTTCGCGCTCCGAACGGCGCTCGATCGGGAGATCGCGGACGGCCTCTCGACGGTCGGGCGGGTCCCCGGCCGCCTTCGCGTCGGCGTCCTCACGCTCGGGATCTTGCTCGACACGTACGGCGTCGAGCGAACCCGGGCGTTCGCCGCGGCGCTCGGTCGGTCGATACGGGCGGCGAGCGGCCTGGGCCACTGTCAGCTCCCGCTCGAGTACGACGCCGCCGAGACGCGGGCGCTCCAGTCCGCGTTCGACGTCCGCGTCGACCTGCGCCACCGCGACGGACGGCCGCCGGAGCAACGCTGGCGGCTCACCTCGACCGATCGGACCACGGAGTGGATGCTCCTGTAGGATCGTGAACGTACGCACTCTGACGATACGCGGAACGGACGACCCCGTCGGCGTCGAGATCACCGACGACATCCAGGGAGTGACCACGGTACTTCGGACGGACGGCCCCGTCGAGCCGACGCCGACGGACACCGACGGGTTCGTCTTCCCGGTCGACGCCGCCGTCCGACTCGGCGTCACCGAGATCCGGATCCCGCAGTACGTCAACGTCATCGTCCGGAACGCCGACGGGCGGACCGTCGCCGAGGGGACGAACCGGGCCGCGGCGCGGGTGCCCCCCGGAACGTACGTCGTGGAGGTCGCCTCCCTGGCGGTGAAGGTCTACGTCGCCGTCGAGGGGGCCGTCGAGACGACGACCGACGACGTCGGCCGGCGCATCGTCGCGACCGACACCGACCACGTCCGCCTCGGCGTGCGATCCCGCCACGAGTACCCCGCGGCGACGATCACGACTACCGACGACCCGCGCGACGTGATGCGTGCGCTCTCCTGTCTCGGGTCGTCGCTGAAGACGACCTCGCCGGAGCGGGCGTGGCCGACCCTCCGCGGGCACCCGCCGCTCGTCGAACTCGGCGAGCGGTTCGCGGCCCCCGAGGGGTTCGAACGCCGGGGCGACGAGGTCCGCATCGAGGTCCCTCCCGCGTTGCGGTACGTGTTCCCCGTGGCGTCGCTCGCGCACTACCTGGACGCGACCGTCCGGCCGGGACCGACTCCCCGCCTCGTCACCGCCGGGACGACGGTCCCGCTCGTCGAACCGGCGGGCCGGGGGAGTCAACGCGAGTTCGAGCGACGGGTCCACCGGACGCTCGCGCAGGTGTTCACCCTCGACTGCGTCGTGCGCACGGAGGGGCTCTACTCGGTGCGGTGTCACGAGCGGGAGGCGGTGGCCGGGCGGCTCGACCTCGACCTCGCCGACCTCTACGACCGGCCGCTCGCGGAGCGACTCGCCGCGTACCTCGAGGTCCCCTACGCGGCCGTCGAGCCGGCGGTTCCGACCTGGAAGCAGACCGTCGACGTGGTTCCCGCGGCGGCGAACGTCGCGCACCTCCCCTTCGCGGCCGCCGACCTGGCGCAGGTGCGCTGTCCGAGCGCGCGGGCCGTCGCCGTCAGGCCTCGCAGCCCCACTATCGACGAATTCTGTCGGTCCGGGGGGCAGGGAGTGGGATCCAGGAACGCCGGGGACGCCCGCGAGCGGCCGGTGACCGGCGAAGAAGGGCCCGTCGTCCGGCTCGATCCGACCGACAGCATCGAACAGACGTGGATCGGCGAGGGCGTCCCCGTGGGCGCGTCGAAGCCCACGCTGGCGGCGTGCAAGCGCCGCCTCGATGCGCAGCCGAGCGGTCCGATCGGAGTGGCGGTCGTCAGCAACTCCCCGGAGATGCGCGCCGAGACGGACGTGACTGACCTCTACGGGCTTCGCGAGTTCGTCGCCTTCGACGTGGAGATGTACGAAGACCTCACCCGCGCCGAGTTGCGCGACGTCCTCGCGGAGGAGCGCGACTTCGTCCACTACGTCGGCCACGTCGACGAGCGGGGGATGCAGTGCGCCGACGGTTGGCTCGACGCGGCGACCCTCGACGCCGTCGGGACGCGCGCGTTCGTCCTGAACGCCTGTCGCTCCTACGCGCAGGGGATGCACCTCGTTCGGGCGGGCGCGATCGCCGGCGTCGTCACGCTCGTCAACGTCGGCAACGAACCCGCGACGCGCGTCGGGCGGACCCTCGCCCGCCTGCTCAACGCCGGGTTCTCCCTTGCCGGCGCGCTCGACATCCTCGGCACCGACACGATCACCGGACGGCAGTACACCGTGGTCGGCGACGGACAGGTGGTGCTGGCGGAGGGGAAGGGCGGAACGCCGATGTTTACCGAGATAGAGAGCGTCACGGAGGACCGATGTTCGGTTCGCCTGTACGGCTACCCGACCACCGGCTGGTCGGGCATGGGGGCGTTGTACGTCCCGACGATCGAAGACAACGACAGGGGATGTCTGAACGTCGGGGAGATCGGCGAGTTCACGGTCGGACGCGAAGAACTGGACCGCGTTTTCGACAGCGAACGGTTCCCGGTGCGCACCCGCGGCGAACTCAGGTGGAGCGACGAATTGAGTGCCGACGACGTGCTGGAGTAGTTACGGCCCGCCGATAGTGCATCCGATGGCCGATACGTTCCCCGCCTGCGAGAGCAGGACCAGGATCGCGAACAGGACGCCGGTCTTCTTCGGGTTCTCTGCCAGGTACCGCTTGATGCCGTGTTCCGACATGACAACTTACACATCGGCAACTGATACAATAAATATATCTTAACCTTTTTTAAGATACGTACGAGCAAATAACGGACAGGTCGGAAGCGGCGTCAGGGTGGGGGGATCGGCGTCGCCGAACCGATCGGGGGTCACGTCGACCGGGCGATCGGCGCTCTCGCCGGTCGGCCCCCCGATCGGCGTTCACTCCTCGTCGGTCAACAGCCGTCGGAGCACGTAGTGGAGGATGCCGCCGTGTTCGACGTAGCGTACCGCGGCCGGGGTCCCCACCTGCGCGGTCACGGGGAACTCGACCGTCGAGCCGTCCTCGCGCTCCGCGACGACCGTGAGTTCGTCGTTCACCGCCAGGCCGTCGTCCAGCCCCCGGACGTGGTACACCTCGGATCCGGTCAGGCCGAGCGACTTCCGGGAGCCTCCGTCGAACTGGAGCGGCAGGACGCCCATCCCGACCAGGTTGTCGCGGTAGATCCGCTCGTAGCTCTCGGCGATCGTCGCCCGCACGCCGAGCAGGGCGGTCCCCTTCGCGGCCCAGTCGCGGCTCGATCCGGTGCCGAACTCCTCGCCGGCGAGCACCACGAGCGGGACGTCCTCCTCGCGGTAGCGCTCCGACGCCTCGAAGACGGTCGTCTCCTCGCCGGTCGGGTGGTGGATCGTGTAACCGCCCTCGACGCCGTCGAGCATCTCGTTCTCGATGCGGACGTTCGCGAACGTCCCGCGCATCATCACCTCGTGGTTCCCGCGGCGGGCACCGTAGGTGTTGAACTCGTGGGGCTCGACGCCGTGCGCCTCGAGCCACCGCCCGGCGGGGAGGTCCGCGCCGAACGGCCCGGCGGGACTGATGTGGTCCGTCGTCACGGTGTCACCGAGGAGCGCGAGACAGCGCGCGCCGTCGACGTCCGCGACCCCCGGCTCAGAGAGCGGGAAGTCCTCGAAGAACGGCGGCTCGCGGATGTAGGTGGACGCCTCGTCCCAGTCGTAGACGTCACCGGTCGGGGCGTCGAGGGCGGTCCAGCGCTCGTCGCCCTCGAACACCGAGGCGTACCTCTCCGAGAACATCGACGGATCGACGCTGTCGCGCATCGTCGCCCGGATCTCGTCGGCGTCCGGCCAGAGGTCCGCGAGGTAGACCGGCTCTCCCTCCTCGTCGGTCCCCAGCGGCTCCGACGCCAGGTCGACGTCCATGCGCCCCGCGAGGCCGTACGCGACGACGAGCGGCGGGCTCCCGAGGTAGTTCGCCCGGATCTTCGGGTGGATGCGCGCCTCGAAGTTCCGGTTGCCCGAGAGGACGCTCGTCGTCCAGAGGTCGTGTTCGTCGATGGCCGCCTCGACGGGTTCGGGCAGCGGACCGGCGTTCCCGATGCAGGTCGTACAGCCGTAGCCGACGACGTCGTACCCCAGGTCGTCGAGGTAGGTCGACAGGCCGGACGCCTCCAGGTACTCGGTGACGACCCGGCTGCCCGGGGCGAGGCTCGTCTTGACGTGCGCCGGCACGTCGAGTCCGCGCTCGACGGCGTTCCTGGCGAGCAAGCCCGCGGCGATCATCACCGACGGGTTCGAGGTGTTCGTACAGCTCGTGATGGCGCTCACCACCACGGAGCCGTGCCCCAGCTCCGTCTCCGACCCGTCCGGCATCGTCACCGGGACGCGCTTCGTGAACTCGCCGAGGTCCGGGCCCCCGGCAGGCTGGGTCGCCTGCCCGGCGGTCGACCCGCCGTCGGTCGAGACCCCGGAGTCCCGTCCCCCCTCGCCGATCCAGCGGGCGAGTGCGTCCTCGTCGACGTCGTCGGCGCGTCCGTCGAACTCGTCGGCGAGGAGTTCGCGGAAGTGCCGCCGCATGTCGCTCACCTCGACGCGGTCCTGCGGGCGTCTGGGACCGGCGAGGCTGGGCGTGACGGTCGAGAGATCGACCTCCACGACCTCGGTGTACTCCGGTTCCTGCTCGCCGAAGAGACCCTGCGCGTCGAGGTACTCGCGGACGAGGTCGACGTGCGCGGGGTCCCGTCCCGTCAGTTCGAGGTAGTCGAGCGTCGCCTCGTCGACGGGGAAGACGCTGATCGTCGATCCCTGCTCGGGTGCCATGTTCGAGAGGGTCGCCCGGTCGGGGACCGTGAGGGTCCCGACGCCGGGGCCGAAGAACTCGACGAATCGATCCACGACGCCGACTTCGCGCAGGGACTCCGTGACGTGGAGGACCAGGTCCGTCGCCGTGGCACCCTCCGGGAGTTCGCCGGTGAGGCGGACGCCGACGACCTCGGGGAGCGTCATCGTGACGGGCTGGCCGAGCATCGCGGCCTCGGCCTCGATGCCGCCGACGCCCCACCCGACGACGCCGATGCCGCCGATCATGGGCGTGTGGCTGTCCGTCCCCACGAGCGTGTCGGGCAGGAGCCACCGCTCGCCGTCGATCACGCGGTCGTGGACGACCCGACCGAGGTGCTCCAGGTTCACCTGGTGGACGATGCCCGTCCCCGGCGGCACCACCCGGAAGTCGTCGAAGGCGTTCTGCGCCCACTTCAGCGCCCGGTAGCGCTCCGCGTTGCGCTCGTATTCGAGTTCGACGTTCCGCTCGTAGGCGTCCTCGGAGCCGTAGTAGTCCACCTGAACGCTGTGGTCGACGACGAGGTCCGCGGGGATCTCCGGCTCGACGACGGTCGGGTCCTCGCCGGCGCGCGCGGCGGCGGACCGGAGCGCGGCGAGGTCGACGACGGCCGGAACGCCCGTCAGGTCCTGCAGGACGACGCGCGAGGGGGTGAACGGAAGCTCCACGTCGGGCACGTCCGGCTCCCACGACGCGACGTTCCGAACGTCCGCCTCGGTGATCTCGTCGCCGTCGACGTTCCGGAGCACGGACTCGAGGAGGATCCGGATGCTCACGGGAAGTCGATCGAGTTCGCAGATCCCCGCGTCCTCGAGCGCGGTGAGGTCGGCGATCCGGTAGGTCGTTCCGTCGACGTCGAGTTCCCGAGTCGCCCCGAGAGGACTGTCACCGGTCATGCGACGTATGCGCCAGGAGCGACCTTCAGTGATCCCCCGAATGTGTTGCCCGGCGGTTCGTTCGGCGGGAGCGTCCCCCGAGCGGTCCGGCTCACGGCGGAGGGGGAGGCGACGCTACGGATTCGTCGTCCAAACAAGGAGTGCCCGGGGTGGGCTCCGAACCCACGATCTCCGCATGTCCCAGGTCCGAGGCGAGGCGTGCCTCGATGGGTGCGGCGAATGCCGCGAAGGTGAAACCCTATGAGTGCGGCGCTATGTCCAGCTAAGCCACCCGGGCTCAGTCACTCGTTTCGGCGTGCGGCACTTGACTCTTCTCATATGTCGCCGCCGGATCGCGCCGCCAACGGGTGGTTTCGGACGCGGCGCTCGGCTCGCGGACGGCGTCGGGCGTCCGCCCGACGGACGCCGCGCACTGGACGCGGCGCGGTCACTCCCGCCCCGTCACCTTCCGAATGCACGACGACCCGAACGGACCGTGCTCGCCCGCTTCGAGGCGCATGAAGTAGCCCGTCGTCACGCCCGCGCCGCAGCGCTTGCAGGTGAACTCGCCCTCCTTCGAGATCACCTCGCTCTGAAAGCGCAGGAACCGACCGCCCGTCGGTCGGATGATCCCCTCCTCGCGTCGGATGACGCCCCGCTTCTCCGCCTCGTCGAGGATCGTCCGCGTCGTCGTCGGATCGGTGGTGATGGTCTCGAGGCGGTCCACGGCCGCCGCGAGCGACAGCTCCTCGTGTTCGAGGCGTTCGAGCAACTGCACCCCGAGTTCGACCGTCTCGTCGGTCACGCCGGAGGGTACAGGGTCCGGGCGAATAATCCTTTGCGACCGGAAAGGGTTTGCCGACCCGCGGAAAGCGGGGGACATGGACCGCGACTCGCGTCGCCGGCTGGCCGGGGCGCTCCTCCTGGTCTGTGGCGTGACCGCCGCCTCGATCCTGGTCCCGCCGACGCGCGTGCTCGAGGTGCTCCAGCGACTCGCCGCTCGACCGGCGGCGTTCGCGCTCGCGCTCTGTCTCCTCTACCTCTGTCGGCCGCTCGTCGCGTGGCCGATCAGTCTCGTCTCAGCGCTGGTGGGGTTCGTCTACGGCGTCGCCGGTATCCCGGTCGCGCTCGTCGGGGCCGTCCTCACGACGCTCCCGCCGTACGTCCTCGCCCGTCGGTACCGCCCGTCGAGCGGGCCGTTCGCGCGGATCGGCGCGTCGAGCGCCGACCTCTTCGAGACGACCGGCGGGACGCGCGGCGTCCTCGCGGCGCGCCTCGCGCCCATCCCGACGGACGTGGTATCCGCCGCGGCGGGAGTCGCTCGGGTGGACGCCCGCGCGTTCGTGATCGGGACCGCCGTCGGCGAGGTCCCGTGGGTCGTCGCCAGCGTCCTCGCGGGTCGGTCGATGGAGGCGCTCACCGCGAGCGGGTTCCACGCCGGGTGGCCGCTGGTCGTCGCGGGCGTCGCCGTCGCGGGGGCGCTACTGGCCGGGCCGACGCTCCGGTGGGCGCTCGACGAACCGTCGCCCGCCGATTAGTTGAACGGGTCGGCGCAGTCGAAGATCACGCCGTGCTGCGGGCAGACGTACTTGCAGTGTCTGCGGTACATCGGGGCCTCGCAGATCGGACACGGCCGACCGCCCCGCACCTCGCTCATGGTCGAAGCGTGACGCGCCACCGACATGGGCCTTCCCCTCGCGGCGCGAGGGGGCGCTCGACGCGGACGCTCTCCGCTCGCCTCGCCTCCCGGTCCGTTCCACTACGCCCCCGCGCACAACCGGACAACGGGTATGTGAGGTGCGCGCCTACTGTCAACCATGGCAACAGTCGGCTCTCGGTTGCGAGCGGCGAGCGCGGGCGTCGCGCTCGCCCTGGCCGCGGGCGTCGCGGGCGTCGCGGGATCGTACCTGGTCGCGGGGTTCGCGCCGGGCTTCGTCGTCGCCCCCGTCGAGTCCGCGCTCTCGCGGGCGATGCCCGGAGCCGTCGTGACGTACGCGATCCTCGTCCTCGGGAGCCTCGGACAACAGCTCAACCTGCTCGCGGCCGTCGCGATCACGATCGCGCTGTTCGCCCTCGTCGCGTGGCTCGCGAGCGCCATCGGTCGCCAGGTCGCCGCGCCCGTCGTCGGGCCGGCCGTCGCGGGCGCGGCCGTCTGGGCCGTCGCGACGGCGCTGACGCGCGACCCCGTGCTCGCGCTCGGCGCGGCCGTTCCGACCGCCGCCGTCGTCGCCCTCCCCGAGGTCGTCGCGCGCGTCGGCGGGAGCGGAAGCGGTACCGGTGCGGGGAGCGTCGACGGCGGCCGGCGAACCGCGCTCGGCGCGCTCGCGGGCGCGGTCGGTTTCGGGGTGCTCTCGTACCTCGTCGGCGGCCGGGGCGGGGAGAGCGGTGGGGGCGAACTGGAGGGGACGCGGGAGGGGCGCACGACGACCGAACGGCTCCTCTCGGAAGCCCGGACGCAGTCCCTCGACGTGGCCGGTCTCGAACCGCTCGTCAGCGAGGCGTTCTACGAGGTGGACATCAACAGCGTCGACCCGCAGGTGAGCGCCGAGGAGTGGTCGCTGCGCGTCACCGGCGCGGTCGAGGAGGAGATCGAACTCTCCTACGACGACCTCACGTCGATGCCCTCGGAGCCGAGGTTCGTCACCCTGCGATGCGTCGGCGAGGGGCTCAACGGGAAGAAGATGGACAACGCCCTCTGGGAGGTCGTCCCGATCGCCGACGTGCTCGACCGGGCGGGCCTCGAACTCGAGCAGTGCTGCGTGATGCTCCGGGCGGCCGACGACTACTACGAGGAGTTCCCCGCCGAGGCACTGAAGCGGGGGTACCTCGCCTACGGCATGAACGGCCGCCGGCTCCCCCGGGCGCACGGCCACCCCGTCCGCGCGCTCATCCCCGGCCACTGGGGGGAGATCAACGTCAAGTGGCTCACGGAGATCGAGGTGCTGGAGCGGGAGGTCGACGGCTACTGGGAGAAGCGCGGGTGGCACGGCACCGGACCCGTCTCCACCGTCGCGAAGCTCCACGTCGTCAACCGCCTCGACGACGGGCGCGTCCAGGTCGCGGGCCACGCCTACGCCGGGACGCGCGGGATCGGTCGCGTCGAGGTGTCGACCGACGGCGGAAGCTCGTGGAACGACGCCCGCCTCTCCGAGCCGCTCCCGGGCGAGGACGTCTGGCGGCAGTGGGCCTACGAGTACGACCCGCCGGGCGAGGAGCACGAGGTCGTCGTCCGCGCCTACGACGCCGACGGGACGCGCCAGCCGAAGAAGCGCCGGCCCGCCTTCCCGAGCGGGGCGACCGGCTGGGTGAGCCGGACGGTCACCCCCTGACGCCGGCGGTACGTTGATGCCCGCCCGCGCCGACAGCGACGGGCATGGTCGATCCCCTCTCGCTCGCCGTCCTCGCGGCCGTCGCGGCCGCGGCACTCTTCTTCGCGCGCAACCGCGACGAGCGGTCGGCGGCGCGCAACCGCGGCATCGGCTGCGTCCTTGCGGCGGCGGTCCTGTTCGTCGGCGAGGACCTCGTCGCCGTCGCGGGCATGAGACCCCCGGAGAAGGTCGCCACCGCGTTCTCGGCGGGGAGCCTGCTCCTGCTCGGAGCGGCTATCTACTACTTCGCGGTGCTCGACCTCCCGACGAGCGATCCGAGCGAGTGAGGCGGGAAGGGACGAACGGTGCGAGAGAAGAGCGCGAGCGAGGAGTGAAGAGAAGAGAAGAGAAGAGTGAAGAAGTCGGTCGAGTCGATCGGGGCGTCGCCTACCTCAGGAGCACTCCGACCAGCCGCAGGACTCGCAGGTCTTGCACCCCTCGCTGAAGTAGAGCGTCATGGACCCGCAGTCGGGGCACTCGGGGCTCTCGCCCGCGTCGATGAGCGACTGGGTGGCGTCGGCGTCCGACGCGCCGTTCGACTGCGACACGTCGCGGTTGGGGTCGGCGTCCGTCGCCGCCGCGTCGATCGCGTCAGTCGCGTCGGTCACCTCACCGCCGGCGGAGCCGGCCTCCGCGTCACCGAGTTCGGTGAGGCTCTGCTGGCGCGGGTACGGTTTGTCGATGTCGCCGTCGAGGTAGCGCCGCATCGCCGTGCCGATGGCGTCCGGGATGGAGTTGATCTGCTCGCCCTTGTCCCAGGCGACCTTCGGGCTGCGGATGCCCCGGAGGTCGTCGGCGATCTCGTAGGGATCGACGCCGGAGCGCAGCGAGTAGCTGATCACCTTCGCCAGCGCCTCCGTGAACGAGCCGGTGAAGCCGCCGGAGTTGCCGATGGTGGCGAACAGCTCGAACGGCTCGCCCTCCTCGTCCTCGTTGATGTTGACGTACATCTTCCCGTACCCGGTGTTGATGCGCTGGGTGACGCCGTAGAGGACGTCCGGCCGCGGGCGCTCCTTCGCGTAGGCCCCGCCGACGCCGAGGTCTGCGCCCTCGACCAGCGTCTCGAGGTCGTCGCCGAGGGCCGCGCGGACCTCCTCGCTGTCGAGGAAGCCCTCGAGACCGCCGAAGATCTCCCGGATCTGCTCGACGATGACCGCCGCGGCCTCCTCCTCGTCGGCGAACTCCGCGTTGTCGGCGCGGGTCGTGAGCACCTGCTTCGAGCGCGTCCCGTCGCGGTAGACGGTGACGCCCTTCCCGCCGTGGTCGTAGATGTACCGGTAGACCTCGTCCATGTCCTCCTTCGTCGCGGAGTTGGGGAAGTTACAGGTCTTCGAGATAGCCGAGTCGACCCCCGCCTGACAGGCGCACTGCACGGCGGCGTGGTCCTTGCCAGTCAGGTCGGCGGTGACGACGAACAGCTCCGAGATGGCGTCCGGCACCGTCGAGAGGCTGGAGACGCCCTCGAACTCGTTGTTCGCCATCTGCTCCTGGGCCTCCCGCTTTACCTCCTCGACGTCGATGTCGTTCGCCTCGAGCACGCGCAGGAAGTAGTCGTCGAACTCGACGAGCATCTCGTCGCCCTGCACGTCGTCTGAGACGTTCTTGTAGTAGGCGACGTTGTAGATCGGCTCGCAGCCGCCCGTGGTGTTGCCCACCATCGAGGTCGTCCCCGTCGGGGCGATGGTCGTCGTGTTGTGATTGCGGATGGGGAAGCCGTCCGCCCACTCGTCGGCGTCGAGACCGGTGTGGTGCTCGAACCACTCGCGGTACTCCGTGGGGGTCGCGTACTTCGAGTCGTCCCAGTCCTCGAACGACCCGCGTTCGAGCGCCAGTTCGTGGGAGGTCCACTTCGACCCGTGGTTGATGTGGGTCATGAGCTGGCGGGCGACCTCGTTGCCCTCGTCGCTCCCGTAGCGGATGCCGAGCTGGATGTAGAGCTGCGCGAGGCCCATGATCCCGAGCCCGATCTTGCGCATCTCGCGGACCTTCCGCTCGATCTCCGGCACGGGGAAGTCGCTCATCGTGACGACGTTCTCGAGGAAGCGCGTGCCGAGTTCGATCCGCCGGTCGAACTCCTCGACGTCGATGGCCTCCTCCAGGAACGCCTCGACGGCGGCCGCGTGCGAGTCGTACTCATCGGCGTGCTCGGCCGACCAGACGCGCCAGTCGGGGGCGTCAGTCGCGGCGATCGTCGAGAGGTTGATGTGCCCGAGGTTGCACGCCTCGTACTCCTCCAAGGGTTGTTCGCCGCAGTTGTGGACGACGAAACCGTTCGCGACGAACGAGTGCGTGTCGGGCTCGGTCAGGTCGTAGACGGTCTCGTGGCCGTCGTGTTCGACGGATTCAACGGTAATTTCGAACCGTTCGGCGTACGGACCACGCTCATAGGCGTCGAGGCGCTGGCATAGCGCCTCGTTCTTCGAATCGAGGAGGAACCCGACCTCCTCCACGAACCGACCGAGGTTGTCCTTCGCGACGACGAGGTCGTGCTGGGCGCGAGTCTCGTACTCCTTCGTACCACCGTTACCGTCCGGTAGCTCCGTCGTACCGGCCTCGCGGCGGTCGTCGTACAGCTTACTCGCAATGCCGAAATTGAGCAGGAGGCGCTGAACGTCGACGAGCAGATCGCGATGTGAACTGGATAGACGGACGGAGACGCCCTTCTCCACGTTCCCCTGCACGCCGCCGTCGGCGGTGAAGAGCGCCTGCAGGAATCCGCGGGCCATGTCCTCGGAACCGCGGAACACGGCGTCAGGAACCTGGTGTTTCCGCTCCACCAAGCCGGCGTCCGCCGAGAGTTCGTAGAGACGCGAGGACCGGATACGCTCTTCGCGGGCCTCAGGGCCACGGTAGTCGGCGGTGCGCTGGATCTGGCTGACGCCGACCTCGTAGTTCGCGTTACCCGTCGGCTCCCGCACGACGTCGTTGACGTATTCCGCGAACTCCCCGGAGATCGCGGTGTCCTCGTCGTAGAAGTTGAGCACCGCCCGCTCCTCGCCGTGTTTGAGGTGGCCGTCGCCGACGAGCCAGCCCAGGACCCTACCCTCCTCGGCGGAGCCGTACTGGCCGAAACCGCCCTTCCGGTTGACGATGTGAACCGTGTCGCCGGTATCGAGGTCCCACGTCTCGACCCAGCCGTCGTCGGTCATGACGCGGTGGTCGGCGGTGAGGCGTAGTTCGTAGCCCTCCGTCGTTGTCAGCCGGTAAACGTCCTTCTCTCCGGTTTTGTAGACGCTACTCGCCTCTTTGATCGGCTCCTCGCTCAACCGATCGTCCACGACGACGTCGGTCGCAACGCCCTGCTCGTACAGTTCCTCGGCGGGGATCAGTCCGTTGCCAGTGCTAATGAGCGTGTCACCAGTGACGCAAGGATTTGTTGCAAGAATCCTATGTTCTGGATGTTTGTCCACGTCGAACGAGTGTTCCTTGTTCACCCGTTCGAGGTAGATGACGCCCGGCTCGCCGTTCTCGTGTGCGCCGCTCACGATGCGGTCCCAGAGCACCTCGGCGGGGATGGAGAAGACCTCGCCGGGTTCGACGTACTCGCCCAGCCCGTAGCGCTCGTACATCTCCTTCGTCTCGGGGGTGGCGACGTGGGGTTCCTCCGTGCGGGGGTTTGTGAACGTGAACTCCTCGCCGGCGTAGAGCGCCTCCATGAAGCCGTCGGTGACGCCGACGGAGATGTTGAAGTTGGAGAGGTGGCCCTCGACGGCGTTCCGGAGGTGCTTGGGGACGCGCCCGTCCTCGTCGATGAGCGAGCGGGCCTCCTCGAGCGCCTCCGAGAAGCTGGTGTAGGTGTAGTCGTCGGGGTCGTTGAGCCGGAGGCAGTGGGCCAGCGAGACGTCCTTGTTCTTCGCGTGGATGAACTCGATCACGTCGGGGTGGCTGACGCGCATGACGCCCATCTGCGCGCCGCGGCGGGTGCCGCCCTGTGCGATCGTCTCGCACATCTGATCGAAGGTCCGCATGAACGTGATCGGCCCGGAGGCGATTCCCCCAGTGGATCCGACCGGGTCGCCGTAGGGGCGCAATCGCCAGAAGGCATAGCCTTGGCCGCCGCCGCTCTGAAACACCTCTGCGGCCTCCTTCGCAGTTTCGTGGATATCAGTGAGGTCATCCTCCGGGGAGTTGACAAAACACGCCGAGAGCTGCTGGAGTTCGTCGCCGGCGTTCATCAGCGTCGGCGAGTTCGGGACGAACGAGAGCATCGACATGAGTTCCTCGAACTCCGCCGCTTTCCCCTCGACGTGCTCGCGGATCTCGTCGGGGAGTTCGGGGACGACGGTGTCGTAGGCGAACTTGTTGACGTTGTACACCGAGAGTGCGGTCTCGGCGTCGTCGTCCGCGGTCGTGCCCGCGCCGAACACTTCCGCGGCGAGTTCGTCGCGGCGGGGGTGTCCGGGCTTGAGCTGCTCGGGCGTGACGGTGACCTCGACGTCGCGCTTCTCGGCCTCGAAGACGGCCTCCGCGAGGGCGATGTTCTTCGCGACGCGCTCGAAGAGTTCCTCCTGGGTCTCCGTGAGGTTGCCCTCCGCGTCCTTGCGCAGGTAGCGCGCGGGGAGGATGTTGTCGTACGCGTTGCCCGTCATGCGCTCCTCGAGCGTCGCGCCCGTCGTGCGCTTGATCGGGAGCGTCAGTTCGTCCGCGGAGAGGTCTACCTTACTCATGGTACCTCCGAGGGGTCACCGCTGACGTCGTGGTTCGTGTGTGGTGTCCGGTCATTGATAGCGAAGTTGTGATTCTGTCCGAGCGGGTTTAATTCTTCGAGTCGAGATCCGTCTCACTTCTGTCACGTTTCGGCGGTCGACTCGCGAGCGCCGTACCTCGGTACTCGTTTGACGTCCCTACCCGACGACCGCCGAAGTCATAACGATACTTGGACCGCAGTGAAAGTGAGCCTTGCGCAGAAAAACCGCGCGATAGAGATCGGGTTCGACTCGAAGCGATCGGGGGTTCGACGGGGGCGAGCGACGACGAACGACGCCCGAAACCGACGCCGATCGACACGACTTACTCCCTCGACGTGGTGAACCGGTGCATGGACGGAAGTCCCCTGCAGGCGGCCCCCGTCGACGCGCTCGTGGCCCTCGTCGGCCTGGGGCTGGTCGTTCTCATCGCCCGGCGACTCCTGCGCGTCGCGTGGAAGCTCGCCGTCGTCGCGACGCTGATCGTCGTCGGTCTGTGGCTCGTCGAAGCGTTCGCGTCGCCCCTGGTCGTCCCGGCGATCGTACCGTAGCTACCGTCGCCGCCGTCGCCAATCGTCGCCGTCCCCGTCGCGTCACCACCCCCGCCGCATCCTCGTCGCCGTCGCATCCTCGCCGCCGTCGCATCCTCCGCACCCACTACGTCGCTCCTACTACGTCGCGCCCTCGACGAAGTTCCGCACGAGGGCGTGGCCCGACTCGGTGAGGACGCTCTCGGGGTGGAACTGGACGCACTCGATGGGGTGCTCGCGGTGGCGGACGCCCATCACGAGGCGCTCGTCGCCGACGCGCGTCGTCGCGCTCACCGCGAAGCAGTCGGGGACCGCCGTGGCGACCAGCGAGTGATAGCGCCCGCCGCGGAGCGGCGACGGGAGCCCCGTAAAGACGCCCTCGCCGTCGTGATCCACCGGGAAGGCCTTGCCGTGGACGGGTTCCGGCGCGCGGCCGACGGTCCCGCCGTAGGCGTAGACCGCCGCCTCCAGGCCGAGACAGACGCCGAGCGTCGGCACGTCGGGGCTGACCTCGCGCAGCACGTCGAGCGTGACGCCCACGTCGCGCTCGTTGCCCGGGTGACCCGGGCCGGGGCTGACGACGATCGCGTCGGGGTCGGCCGCGCGGACCTCCTCCAGCGTGGCGGTGTTTCGCACCACCCGCGTCTCCGCGTGCTGGCTGACGTACTCGACGAGGTTGTACGTGAACGAGTCGAAGTTGTCGACGAAGAGAACGCGCGTCATCGGACCCCCTCCACCTCCGGCGGTCGCTCGATGGCCTCCAGCGCGGCGATCACGCCGCGCATCTTCCGCTCGGTCTCCTCGAACTCGGCGGCGGGGTCGCTGTCGGCGACGATCCCCGCGCCCGCGCGGACGACCACGCGGTCGTGCGGTCCGTCGCGCTCGATCAGCGCCGACCGGATGACGATGGCCGCGTCGGCGTTCCCGTCCCACGAGAAGTAGCCGACGCCGCCGCCGTAGACGCCCCGGGGGGTGCGTTCGAGGTCGTCGATGAGTTCCATCGCGCGCACCTTCGGCGCGCCCGAGAGCGTCCCGGCCGGGAACGACGCGCGCATCGCGTCGAACGCGTCCGCGTCCGCCGCGAGTCGTCCGGTGACGGTCGACTCGATGTGCTGGACGTGGCTGTACTTGAGGACGTTCATGAACTCCTCGACGCGCACGCTCCCCGGTTCGCTCACCCGGCGCACGTCGTTGCGCGCGAGGTCGACGAGCATCGTGTGCTCGGCGCGCTCCTTCCCGTCTGCGAGCAGTTCGCCCGCGAGGCGGCGGTCCTCGACGGGGCTCGCCCCGCGAGCGCAGGTGCCGGCGATGGGGTTGGCGGTGACGGTCCCGTCGCGGACCGAGACGAGCGTCTCGGGGCTCGCGCCCACGAGGGTCCGCTCGTCGTAGTCGAGGACGTACATGTACGGCGAGGGGTTGATCTCGCGCAGCGAGGCGTAGAGGCCGAGCGGGTCGACCTCGCCCCGTAGCTCCCGCGACCGGGAGACGACGCCCTGGTAGATGTCGCCGTCGAGGACGTGCTCCTTCGCGCGTCGGACGGCCGCCTCGTACTCCTCGCGGGGACCCGCACGCTCCCCCGCGCGGCGGAAGCCACCGTGTTCGGGCGGCGAGGCGGACGCGAGCGCCGCGCGCGTCCGTTCCGCGAACGCGGCGAGGTCGTCGTACACCGCCCCGGGGTCGTCGTCGGGTCGGAGTAGCGGCGCGAACACGAGCCGGCACGTCCCCTCGCGGTGATCGAACGCGAGCGTCCGCTCGCTCAGGACGAACTGCGCGTCCGGGACGGGCGAGTCAGGGCGCTCGACGCCCACCTCGTCCAGCCAGAGGTCGTAGACGGCGTCGTAGGCGAGGAAGCCGACGAGCCCGCCCGCGAAGCGGTCCGCGTCGTCGAATCCCCGGCGCTCGACGGCCGGGAGCGAGGCGCGGAGTTCGTCCAGCACGTCGCCCTCGGCGTCGGCGGGGCGGATCGCGCCCTCGTATCGCGGATCGAAGGTCTCGACGGACGCGCCGGCGGGACCGAGGGTGACGACGGCGGCGGGGTCGACGCCGACGTAGGAGTAGCGCGCGTGGCGGTCGGTCCCGCCGGGCGCGAACGCGCCGTCGGGGTCGTGGGAGGCGACCTTCTCGCCGCTCTCGAGCAGGAACGAGTACGGCCGCGTCGACGCCTCGCGGAGCGTCGCGTAGGCGGTCAGCGGGTCGAGGTCGACGTCGAGCGTCGCGGTCGCGTGGACGACGACCGGTTCGTCCCCCTCTGCGAGAGCCGCGAACGCCGCCCGCGAGCGGTCGAGTTCGACCACGTCAGGCCCCCCGCACGGCGGCGACGAATGCCCGCATCGCCCCGTGGTCCTTCTCGCCGTTCGGGCGCTCGACGCCGCTCGCCGCGTCCACCCCGAACGGCCGGACGGTCTCGACCGCCCCCGCGACGTTCTCGGGGGTGAGTCCCCCCGCGAGGACGACGGGCACGTCGGCGGACTCAACGACGGCCCGCGTCCGCGTCCAGTCGTGCGTCTCGCCGGTTCCGCCGCCCCCGTCCGCGGACGGTGTGTCCACCAGGAGCGCGCTCGCGGCGCGCGCGTAGGCCGCCGCGTCCGGATCGTCGGCCCCGACCGCGGCGACGACGGGCGCGTCGACCGCGCGGGCGATGGCGGCCACGTCCTCGGGGGACAGCCCGTGGACCTGCACCTCGTCCGGGCGGACGCGCTCGACGAGATCGGCGGCCGCCCCGGGGGAGTCGGGCATCGTCACGAGCGTCGTCGTCACCCCCTCGGGCGTCCCGGCGACGAGATCGGCGGCCGTCCCGGGGTCGACCTCGCGGTGGGTGTCGACGGACACGCCGGAGATGACGCCGACGGCGTCGGCACCGGCGTCGACGGCGGCGTCGCGGTCGCGGCGGGTCGTGAGCCCGCAGAGTTTCACGCGCGTCATTGCGAGGGCGAGGCGGGGACGCCCTCGCAGAGGTCGGCGAGTTTCTCGGCCGCCGCCCCCGAGTCGACGGCCTCGCGGGCGCGCTCGACGCCCGCCGCGACGCTCTCGGCCTCGCCCGCGACGTAGACGGCCGCCCCCGCGTTGAGGAGGACGACGTCGCGCTTCGGACCCTCGACCTCCCCGCCGACGATGCCCCGGAGGTCGGCGGCGTTCTCGGCGGGCGACCCGCCGGCGACCGCCTCGACGGGCGCGCGATCCAGCCCCGCGTCGGCGGGTTCGAGCACGTACTCCTCGATCCCGTCGCCGCGCACCTCGGCGACCGTCGACGCAGCGTGGAGGCAGAGTTCGTCCATGCCGTCGCCGTGGACGACGAGCGCGCGCTCGACCGGGAGGTTCGCGAGCGCGCGGGCGAGCACGGGCACGAGATCCGGATCGTAGACGCCGACGACCTGCGCGTCCGCCCCCGCGGGGTTGGTCAGCGGCCCGAGGACGTTGAAGACGGTGCGCATCCCGAGTTCCTTCCGCGGACCGATGACGGCCTTCATCGCGGGGTGGAACACGGGCGCGAGCATGAACCCGATGCCGTCGGCCTCGATGGCCGCCTCGACGGCGTCGGGTTCAGCGTCGACCCGCACGCCCACCTCGGTGAGCACGTCGGCGCTCCCCGAGGAGGAGGAGACCGAGTAGTTGCCGTGCTTCGCGACCGGGACGCCCGCCCCGCTGGCGACGATGGCGCTGGTCGTCGAGACGTTGATCGTGTCGTAGTCGTCGCCGCCGGTGCCGCAGGTGTCGACGAGCGGCGAGCGGTCGGGGTCGATGGTCCGCGCCGCGTCGCGCATCCCCTGGGCGAAGCCCGCGATCTCGGCCTCCGTCTCGCCCTTCGCCCGGAGCGCGGCGAGGAGCGCGCCGATCTGCGCCTCCGTCGCCCCCTCGAAGATCGCGCTCGCCGCCTCCCGTGCCTCCGCCTGCGTCAGGTCCGCGCCGTCGGTGACGCGCTCGATGTAATCTATCATGGGTGAGTATCGATGATCGGTATTGGACTATGACGTACAAATGTGTGCATCGTAATGAACGTGTCGGACGGGAGGGCGGCGAACCGACCAGTCCGAACGTGTGAACGACGGGCACGCCCGGCGCTGTTCGGAAAGGTTCAAGTATCCTTATCGGGTATCGGAGAGTGCGAGCAAGCGCGGGTTGGTGGTCTAGGCTGGTTATGACACCTCCTTGACATGGAGGAGGTCGGCAGTTCAAATCTGCCCCAACCCACTATTCCTCCGCGGTACAACGCGACGAACGGAGCGAGGAGCCCGTATCGCGGAGGATCGGGACGTTGCGGGCGGATCTGAACCAGGGAGAGCGCGCGCACCGAAGCGAGCACGTCCGAGTGAGGTTCAAATCTGCCCCGACCCATTCCTCTGTGACGCAACGAGGGTGAGCGGAGCGAACCGTCGAGAGCACCGGAGAGAGGGGAGACGAACCGTCCGGCGTCGCTTCGGTTCTCGGCCGAGCGGTCTGCCCGGGCTCCCACGAGTCGGATCCCCGAGCCGACGACCCCCACCACGTGTTGAAAAAGCATCAAAATAGAGTGACAGGCGGAGAGAAATCCATTACAGTTCCGGGTTCGGCGTTGGATCGTCCATTTAAGAAAACCGATCCATCCACTTTCGTACAGTTAATCCATCTTCTTCCATAGAAAATTCTATTTCTAATACTCCGAAAGAAATACAGTGGCCTTCTCGTAGGTGACACTCGTAGATGGATAACATCGACGAAGTCTATGGGTCCCAGAGTCGCCGAGGGTATCTGAAACTGGTCGCTGCCGCCGCCGCGAGCGCGACGGTCGGCACGGCGGCCACCTCGGGCACGGTCGGTCGGCCCGCCTCGACGGCGGGCCTTCCGACGGGCGAGAGTCGGCCGGCGCTGTTCGCGCACCTGGACGAACTGGCCGGGGTGAAACGGCAGGTCGACGCCGGCGCGGAACCGTGGGCGAGCGCGTACGAGGAGTTCATCGCGGACGTGAACGCCTCGCTCGAGGCCGAGCCCCGCAGCGTCACCGACAACGACAACAGCCACACCTTCGACACCGGCGGGCCGGGGTCGGGGACGCGGGGGGACTACACGGCCGCCATCGAGATGGGCGACCGGATCCGCGACCTCGGACTCGCCTACCAGTTCACCGGCGAAGATCGGTACGCCGCGCGTGCCGTCGAGCTTCTGGACCACTGGTTTCTCGACCCCGCGACCAAGATGCGCCCGAAGGTGACCGACGGCATCGAACTCTACATCACCATCCCGAAGATGTGGTACGGCGCGGAACTCGTCCGCGACCACCCGGCGTGGAGTGGCTCCGACGTCGGCTCACAGGCCGACCTCGAACAGTGGACCGCGACGTTCCTCGAGACGCTCCCGACGGGCGTGCCGGAGTGGATCCAGAACATCTTCATCTGGCGGGAGGTCTGTCGCGCCGCCGGCGCGGCGTACATCGGCGACACGCACACGCTCGAGCGGGCGTTCGAGCACGTGCGCGCGGACGGCTTCGTACAGCTCCGCGAGGACGGCCTCCTCGCGAACGAGATCGAGCGCTACGACGGCCTCGGCTACTCGATGTTCGCGCTGAAGGCGTACGTCACGATGGCGGAGCTGGGTCGCCACTACGGCCAGGACCTCTACAGCTACGAGAAGTACGGCACGCCTGCGATCAAGTGCATGTTCGACGGGTACGTCGAGTACGTCCTCAACCCCGACCGCTTCGACGAGAAGTACGGCGCTGGAAACGGGTTCACTGCCCGCGAGCGCGAGGAGGGGACGTCGGCGTACGAACTCGCCTACTCGCGCTGGCAGGAGGCCGAGTATCTCGACGTGATCACGTCGCGCGGTAGCGAGATCAAGAACGAGCCGACGTACGTCCAGCAGCACCAGGACGCCATCAACTCGAAGGGTCGACCCGTCCGCGACGAGCGCCTCCTCGGCTGGACGACCCTCTCTCACGGTAACCTCTTCGCGATCGGATCGTCGGACGCTCCGGAGACCCCGGAGGACCCCGGCACGGCGGAGGAGCATCACTTGCTCATCGAATCGAAGGAGACCTCCCCCTACAGGTTCGCCGTGAGCGGCGACCTCACCTTCGACTCGCGCTGGGGGACCGAGGACGGGATCGAGGGCGACAGCGTCAGTAGCGTCCTCGCGGGGGGTGCGGACGCCTACCGGTTCACGGGCGTCGTCACTGACTTCGAGATCGACGGCCCCGCCACGATCGAACTCGACGGAGAGCCCGTCACTCCCGAGGAACTCCGCTCGATGGGTGGTTCCGAGGGCTCTGACGGCTCTGCTTCCGACGGTTCCACCCCCGACGAGCCCGCATCCGACGATCCCCCCTCCGACGGGTCCGACGGTTCGGATTCGGCCGAGAAGCACTACCTCCTCGTCGAGTCGGGCGAGGTATCGCCGTATCACTTCACCGTCAGCGGTCACCTCACCTTCGACTCGCGCTGGGGGACCGAGGACGCGATCGAGGGCGGCAGCGCGCGCGGCGTCCTCGCGGGCGGCGGGGACGCCTACCGGTTCACGGGCGTCGTCACTGACTTCGAGATCGACGGCCCCGCCACGATCGAACTCGACGGAGAGCCCGTCACCCCCGAGGAACTCCGCTCCATGGACGGCTCGTGAGACCCGAGTAGCGCCGCGCGGTGCCGAGGAGCGGGTCGTGCCGAACAGCGCTGAACTCCCGGCGACCTCGCCGGCCGGGAGGGGGCGGTGTCGGCGGGCGTCTCTCGCGGCCGGCTCGACGGCTCGACGGCTCGACGCCCGCGGGGACCCGTTCGAGGGCGGTGACGGCTGACCGACCGGTACAGCGGTTAGGTGGCTAGCCGGACGGTTTTCCCGACCGTGTCGAGTGGGAAACGAACGCGGGGTGAGAGCCCCGAGCCGATGCATCCGTCGTTCCGGCGGCCGGGGGTCGACTGGTGCGTGCCACGAGGATCGTTCACACTCCCCCGGTCGTCGGGGCCATTCCTCTGGAGCGATCCGTCTCGCGTCGGTCGCTCGCGTCCCGTCTCGCCGCACGCGACGGTGCCGTGTACCCCTCCGAATCCGCTCGAGCCGGTCGGTCACCCGTCCGCGCTCGGCCGCTCGTCGGCCGCGTCGCCGTCGAACGCCTTCCGCAGGCTCTCGTGGGTCCCCACGACCATCGTCGGCACGAGCAGCATGAAGACGTGTTCCTCGACGGGGATGCCGAGCACCTCCACGCCTGTCCGGAGCGGGATGGCGAACACGCCCACGCGCAGGGTGTACCAGTCCCAGAGGTAGGCGAAGGGGTAGAGGACGAGGGTCGTCCGCGCGGCCGCGCGCCACGCGCCGGCGTAGCGCACCAGCGCGAGCGCGACGACGCCCCACAGGAGTTCCGTCACGAGATAGGTATAGGACCCGAAGACGGCGAGGTCGACCATAGTCGGGATACGGTCTCCGGAGAGAAATCTCTACTCCCGGCGAACCATCGGGCGAGAACTGCGCCAAGCTTGATAACGCCCGGTGCGGAAGTACGACACGGAGAGAACAATGGACATCGCAGACATCGCGACCCAGGAGTTCGTCGAGGTCGATGGGCAGAAGCGCCTCGCCAAGGTTCGCTCGATATTCGAGCGCGAGAACCCGAAGGGCGTCATCGTCACCGACGACGGGGATTATCAGGGAGTGATCACCCAGCAGCAACTGCTCCAGTCGCACATCGAAGACGGCATGAAGGCCGCCGCGATGGTGAAGTCCGCGCCGAAGGTGGAGCGGACGGCGGATCTCCGCGACGTCGCGCGTATGCTCATAGAAGGGGACACGAAGATCGCCCCGGTGTTCGAGGGCGACGACCTCTGGGGCATCATCACGGCGGACGCGATCCTCGAGGCCGTCATCGAGAACCTCGATGTCCTCACGGTCGAGCAGATCTTCACCGAGGACATCGTCACGGTGACCGAGGACACCCACGTCGGTCGGGCGATCAACCTCCTCCGGGAGAACGGTATCTCGCGACTCCCGGTCGTCAACGAGAACGGCCGCCTGACGGGGATGCTCACCACGCACGACATCGTCGACGTGGTCGTCCGCAACATGGACAAGCCCACGCAGGGCGACCGCGCGGGCGACATCGAGCGCGTGCTCGACCTCCCCGTCTACGACGTGATGGCGAACCCCGTCACGACCGTCGACCTCGAGGACACGGTCCGCGAGGCGGTCGAGCTGATGTTCGAGATGGACTACTCGGGGCTCGTCGTGACGCCCGAGTACGACGACAGCCTCCCCGCGGGCATCGTCACGAAGACGGACGTCCTGCGGGCGCTCACCTACACCGAGGAGGAGCACATGGACGTGCAGATCACGAACATCGACCTGCTGGATACGATCACGCGCGACGACATCCGCCGGAGCATCGAGCAGGTCGTCGAGAAGTACCAGCGGATGTCCGTCCAGCACGCGCACGTCCGACTCCACAAGCACAAGGAGAAGCTCCGCGGGACGCCCCTCATCCAGTGTCAGATCCGGTTGCGGACCAGTCACGGGCAGGTCGCCGGATCGGGCGAGGGGTACGGCGCGGAGTCGGCCTTCCGCGTCGCGCTCGACCGCCTCGAGCGCAACGTCATCGAGATGAAGGGGATGCAGCGCGACGAGCAGTACCGCGGCCAGTTGCTCCGCAAACTGAACGAACTCTAGGGGGACCGTTACGCCGTCGGCCGCCCCCGTCTCACGGTTCTCGTCACCCGGCCCGCGGTCCTTCGAGGGCGTGTAGCCGACGGTAAACGGTTCGACGGTAAACGGTTCTGAAACCCGGTCACTCACGGATAACCGACAAATAGCAATAGCGACCGTCGGTCGAACGCGGGGTACCGATGCCCTCGCTCCTCGTGCACGTCGCGCTGGGACTCCTGCTCGGGGCGGCCCTGCTGGGGGATCGCTTCACGCGGCGAGCGGCGCTCCTCGTGGCCGCCGCGACGGCGTTTCCCGACCTCGACGCGTTCGCGAGCCTCTACCTGCCCGGCCGCGGGGGACACCGCGCGCTGTTGCACACGCTGGTGATCCCGCTCGGGCTCGCGGCGGCGCTCGTCGTCGACACCCACCTCCGGGAGGACGGGTACGTCGTCTCGCGCTTCGGCGGCCACGGCGTGCAGGTCGCGTGGGCGTGCCTGTTCGCGTACGCCGTCGCCGGGATCGCCCCCGACCTCGCGAACGGCGGCGCGAACGTCCTCTACCCGATTCACGACCAGTTCTACGACCTCGACGGCGCACTCGTCTACTCCACGGAGGACGGCTTCGGCCAGACGTACGTCCGGGTCGCCGGAGCCGACCCCGGGGTCGACCTCGGCGGGGGAACCATCTACGTGACGGGCGGCGAGCAGGGAGGGGCCGTCGACGCGGGGCAGTTCGGCTCGTCGGAGCAGGTCCACGTCGGGAGCCCCGTCGATCCGACTCCCGGTCCGGAGCCCCCGGACGCAGAGCGGGTGTTCACCCTCGTGAAGACCGGGGGGCGACTCCTCCTGCTCGTCGCCGTCGCCGCCGTCGCCGTCGGCCGACGGCTCCTGCGGCGGTACGACGCGGACCGCGCTTCGATCGACCGGCCCGGGGAGTGACCGCACGCGCTATACCGGGGGCGTCCCTCGTCCCGCCATGGAGCGACACGCGGACGTGACCGTGCGCCCGTACGACCCGGACGCGGACTGGCCCGGGCTCTGGGAGCTGAAGGCGGCCTTCGAGCGCGAACTCGGCGGGAAAGACGAGGGGAAAGCGGCGCGGTACGAGGGGAAGCTCACCGACGCCTACCGCGAGCGGTACCGCGACTGGGTGGCGGACTGCGCCGCGCGCGACCCCGGCTGCGTCCTCGTCGCCGACGACGGCGGTCCCGTCGGCTACCTCTTTCTCCTGCCCGAGGACCTCGCGCTCGTCTGGGACGCGGCGGTCGTCAACGAACTCTACCTCGCCCCGGCGTACCGCGGATCGGACCTCGCCGGGGCGCTGATGGACGCGGCGCTCGCACACGCGAGCGCGCAGGACCTGCCGCTGTCGCGCGTCGTCCTCGACGTGGATCCCGACAACGAACGCGCGTACGCCTTCTACGAGGGCTACGGCTTCGAGCCGTGGGCGGAGATGGTCGCCTACGACCTCGGCGAACCCGACAGCTGAGCGCCGAGCAGTCCGCCGAGCGCGCCCGTGAGGACCGGAAGCGGAGCGTGACGGTCGCCCCGCCGCGCGCGTCGGAGCGGTTCGACATCGTACCGGACCGAGGGCCCCCGGAAGTAAGGCGCTGACGGGCGCACGGCGCGGCGCGGAATCGGGGATCCGGCCGGCTCACTCGACGGCGTTCCGGTACTCGCCGCGCGAGACGCTGTACCGGGCCTCGTCGACCACCTCGCCCGAGGCGTACCGGAGGGCGTTTCTGACCGTCCCCTCGCCCGCCGAAACGGTCGACGTACCGCTCGATCGCCCGGCGCGATCGCTCGTTCTCGACGGCGTGCGCGACGAACACGAGTTCGAGGTCGAACCGGTCGAACGCGAGGGCGAGCAGCGCGGCGGCGCGCTCGCCCGAGTACCCCCGACCCCAGAGCGGCTTGCGGAGCCAGAGACCGAGCCCGGCCCGGCGGCGCTCCCAGTCGACGTGGAGCCCTGTTACCCCGCCGAACTCGCCGGCCAGCGGCTCGTCCGCCGCCGTCCGGACGACGTACGTGGCGTCCTCGCCGTCCTCCCACCCGTCGGTCATCCGCCGGACGAACGCTCGCGTCTCGCCGGGCGATCGGTGGGGGTCCCACGTGACGTACCGGGTGATCTCGTCGACGTGGGGTGCGCCGACCTTCGAGTGCTCGTACACCTCGAAGAGGTGGTCCATCGTGAGCCGTTCGAGGCGCAGGCGGTCGGTCTCGATCGTCTCGGGGAACATACCCGGGAGTCACCGGAGAGGACGAAAAGCGTTGTTCGGGGGTGAGTCAGAGTCGCAAGGACGCCGCGCCGAGTCACCGGACGACGATCGCCCCGTCGAGGTCCATGTAGGGGTGGCCGTAGCCGCAGTACGTCCGACAGCTGAGCGTGAAGTCGCCGCGCCGTGACGCCGAGAGGCGGACGACCGTGGGGGAGGAGGCGTCGCGGGGCAACGCGACGGGATGCATCATCATTCCGCCACCCATCCCGCCCATGTGGTTTCCCCCGGACGGCATCACCGCCAGGCTGTGGTCGGGGTACCGCTCGTTCGCCGCCTCGAGTCGCTCGTGCAACGTCCCGTCCCGCGGCGGCGGAACGCGCCCCTCGTTTCTCCCTTCGAGGGCCTCGTGGTCGGGGAGCGCCTCGCGGACGGCTCGCGGGAGCGCTCGCACCGCCCGTTCAGCGCCGGCGTTGAACGCCGCGAGCGACAGGGGCGTCCCCCAGTCGACGACCGACCGGTCGAGTTCCTCGCCGGACTCGTCGAGCACGACGAACCCCCAGTGATACGCGCCGACGTAGAGCGTGACGCCGCTCGCACCGCCTCCGGGGAGTCCCCCCAGACACCCCGCCAACCCGACGGTCCCGAGCGTCGTCAGGAACGCGCGACGGGACGACGGTACCGTCCGGTCACTCTCCACGTTCGAGTCTCGCGCGGCGCTGTTCGAACTCCTCCTCGGTGAGGTCGCCGCGGGCGTACGCCAACCGGAGTTCCGCCAGGGCGGGGTCGGCGTCGGTGTCGACGCCGCCGGCGAGGCCGCGGTAGACGACGTAGCCGATGCCCAGCAGGAGCAACAACCAGATCAACATCATGCCGATACCCCACATCGGGGAGAGGCCGCCGAACGTGCGACCGCCCCACCACCACCCCATCATCCCCATCATCGGCATGGCGAACGCCATCGTCAGCAACGGGAACAGGACGACGACGGCCAGGACGATCACGACGATCCGAAGCAACCCGTCAGTCGTGCGCGTAGTAGCCATTATTACACCTGTTGCGTACTGACGCCCTCCGAGCGAATAAACCTGATCCGCCGTTACAGACGCCGAGACAGTCATCTCGTGCAAAGGCACCCGTACAGAGAATTGAACTAGTTCGGAACGGCCGGACCGATCCAGATCGGATCCGTTCCCGGCGTCGGTCAGTGCGTGTGGCCGAGCGCCTCGTTACACGTCGCATTCAGCTCCTTGATCTTCTTTCGGGCCGTCGCGGACAGCTCCGCCGGCGGCTCCCCGAGCGCCGGCTGGTCGTGCGGGTCGGGCTTGCCGACGATGACGCTCCCGATCATCCCCAGCGACTCGTGGGGCGTGCAGTAGTAGTGGTAGACGCCCTCGGTCGCGAAGGTGTGTTCGAACTCCGCGCCGGCCTCCGTCAGGACGCCGCTGTCCCAGGACTGCGCCCCCTCGGGGACGAGGCGGGGCTTGTCGTTGTCCGGGTGGTACGCGGTCGTCGAGTGCGCGCCGCTCTCGTTGGTCCAGCGGACCGTTCCTCCCCTGTTCACCCAGACGACGTGCGGTTCGAAGTGCTGGCCGTCGCTCGTCGACGCCATGCCGACCTCGGCGAGGTCGACCGGCTCGCCGACCGCTCCCCCGTGCCCGTGTTCGTGGCCGTCGTCGTGACTCTCGTTCTCCTCGTGGCTGCCGTCGTGGCTGTCGTTCCCCGCGTGGTCGTCGTCGTGACTCTCGTTCCCCGCGTGACTGTCGTTTCCGTCGCCGGACGCGTTCGACCCCGACTCGTTTCCGCCGGGCTGGTCGTCCGCGTTCGAGGTCGTGCATCCGGCGAGTCCGGTAGCCGCCGCGATCCCCGCGAGCGCGAGGAACCGACGGCGGCGAAGTGGTGTGTCGGACGTCATAGTAACTGTACGAACGGGAGTAGCGACTGTGGGGGTATAGCTTCCGGAGTACGTTCCCAGAATCGGAGAATCGGCGAATCCGGGAAGCGGTTCGTCAATCGGAAGCGCCGCGGGGGGCGAGCACCTCCTCTATGATCCGTAGCTCCTCGTCCTCGGAGACGTGCTCGGAAGTCATACAGGCGTGTACGACCTTGTGAACGAGCGCCGGATCGGCGAACGCGGACCGAGGCGGGGCGGACAGTTCCGCGAGTCGATCCTCGAGTGCCGCCACCCGCTGGGAGAGTTCCTCGACCTGCTCGCTGAGTTCTTCCGCGAGGGGCGACGCGTCGAGTGCCTCGGCGTCGGTGGAGTCGGTCGGTCCGTCCCCTCGCGTGGTTCCGGCGGTTACGGAGTCGGGTGATCCGTCCGATTCGTCGGGCTCGTCGGATCCAACGGACTCGTCGGATTCGGTGGGTTCAGCGGACTCGGCGCGGTCGTCGGATTCGGTGGTCGTCGCTCCGTTGTCGAATATCCTCCCGACGAACGTCCGTCGGCTGTCCCACTCGAACCCGTCGATCGAGTTGACGCGCTGGTTGACCGTCGTTCGACTCACGTCGAGCATCTCCGCGAGGTCTCGCTGGGTCGCGTCGGGGTGCTCGTAGATCGCGCGAAGGGTCGCCCGCTGTTTCTCGCTCAAGCGTGTGAGGTCGGACACCGGGTCAGCGGTGGATCGAACGTCGGGCTTGCTCATGGTAACGTCTGGGTGATCTGTCTCTGGATCGTATCTGTCGTCCGTCACATCGTCGAGTTCGTCGTCGCTCTCGCCGTCCGCGAGTGGCTCCGCCGGATCGCCGTACTCCTCGAGGACGTGCTCGACGAGGGTCGTCGACGCACCGCTCACGTCGGCCGCGAGTTCCTCCATCGACGCGTCCGGACGCGATCGGGCGGCGTCCAGAATCTGCTGGTGTATCATCGCCCGCGGCATGGGCGACGGCGTCGTCGTGCGTCCGGTACCTGGAGAGTGCGGTGAATTACTCATGCCCCGTTCAGTGCGTGATAATGGCTATCACGTGCGTGATGTCAGCCAGGCAGTCATCCGTATTATAGTTGTTTGAATAACCCGTCATATTCTCGATTGTCTCAACCCAGAACGTATAGGGTATGATTACTTATTCCCGCTGAATGGTAATTTTTCGAATGGGTGATGGGGCCACGCGCGAAACGGTCCGGCGCTTCCGCTCGACGTGTACGTCTCGTGGGTCGGACGGAGAGACCGTCGCATTTAGCGACGGGACGGCGGACGTCCGCGCTCCGATTCGACTCGAAGACGGCGTTCGAGGGGTGACGCTCCGCGACCACTAAACGCGCCTCGCACCTCCCTCCGGTAATGGTAGACTGGACCGAGACGTTAGCAAAATCGTGTGTACATCGTGTGTAACGACCCAAATGCACTGTTCAATAACTGGTTCACTCACGACGCGATGGACCAACTGCGCCTGAGGAAACTACTTGATGGGTACGTGCGTGGAAGCGGGGAACGTTCTTATTTCTACCCACCGTACGTTCGCGTATGTCCGATGCGACGCTCGACGATCGGGGCCGCCTGACGCTACCGAAGGAGGTGCGAGAGCGGTACGGGGACCGCTACCACATCGTCCAGATTCACGACGGAATCAAGCTAATCCCGGTCGCGGAAAACCCGCTCGACGCGCTCCGAGACGAGTTCGCGGACGTGGAGAAGACGGCCGAGGAACTCCGTGAGGGGGCACGAGAGGCGGCGCTGGACGAGGCCGGACGCTGAATGTACGCGGAAACCGATTTCCTCCTCGCCCTCATCAAAGACGAAGACTGGCTCGGCGAGGCTGCTGAGACGGTGTATCGAAACTATCGTGACGAGCTGTGGACATCGCAGTTCACGCTCATCGAACTGCTCTTGGTCGCGTATCGGGAGGACAGGGACACCGAACGGGTCGTCACCAACGCTGCCCATCTCGTGGAGGTTCGCGGCGACGTTGATACGGTCGTTGCGGCGGCAACGTACGTTGAGGACCGCGGGGTCACGCCCTTCGACGCGCTCCACCTCGTCGAGTCGGACGGCGACACCATCGTCTCCAGCGACGGCGCGTACGAGGGGTTCACTCCCCGCCTCGACCTGACGACTGTGGCCGAGGAATAACGGTCCGCAACCACTAAACGCGGCACTCGCCTCTGTTCGAGTAATGGATTGGACGGAGAAGTACCGCCCTTCGACGCTCGCGGAGGTGCGCGGGAACAACAAGGCCCGCGACGCGCTGCGGGAGTGGGCGGAGACGTGGGACGACCACCGGGAGGCGGTCATCGTCCACGGGTCGCCGGGCGTCGGGAAGACCTCGGCGGCGCACGCGCTGGCGAACGACATGGGCTGGGCGACCATCGAACTCAACGCCTCGGACCAGCGCACGAGGGACGCCATCGAGCGCTACGCGGGCGGCGCGGCGATGAACCAGTCGCTCACCGGAAGCGGCCGCCAGCTGGTCGTTCTCGACGAGGCGGACAACATCCACGGGAACGCGGACCGGGGCGGCGCGCGCGCCGTCACGACGCTCGTCAAGGAGGCCGAGCAACCGGTCGTGCTCATCGCCAACGAGTTCTACGACATGTCCCAGGCGCTCCGGCGCGCGTGCGAGACGATCGAGTTCCGCGACGTCTCCGCGCGGTCGATCGTCCCCGTGCTGCGCGACGTCTGTCGCCGCGAGGGCGTCGAGTACGACGAGGACGCGCTCGATGCCATCGCCGAGGCCAACAGCGGCGACCTCCGCGGGGCGATCAACGACCTGCAGGCGCTCGCCGAGTCCGCCGAGCGGCTCACCCGCGAGGACGTGGTGACCGGCTCGCGCGACCGCACGGAGGGCATCTTCGACCTGCTCGACGCCGTGTTCAAGGAGGAGGACGCCGAGGGGGCGTTGAAGTTCTCCTACGACGTGGACGAGACGCCCGACGACGCGATCAACTGGATCGAGGACAACGTCCCGAAGGACTATCACGGGGCGGAACTCGCGGACGCCTACGGCGCGCTCGCGGCGGCGGACCGCTGGCTCGGCCGGGTGCGCGCCACGCAGAACTACTCGTTCTGGCGCTACGCGAGCGACAACATGACCGCCGGCGTCGCCGCCGCCCGCGCCGAGCCGAAGGGCGGCTGGACGCGCTACGGCCCGCCGAGCTACTGGTCGAAGCTCGGGCGCTCGCGGGCCAACCGCGACAAGCGCGACTACGTCGCCCGACACGTCGCCGAGGCGGGCGGCATGAGCATCTCGACGGCCCGCCGCGAGGTCCTGCCCTACCTCGCGGCGATGACCCACCACTGCAAGAACCGCGAACTCACCGTCGAGATGGTCGCCCACTACGACCTCGAACCCGAACACGTCGCGTTCATCACCGGCAGCGGCAAGGACACGAAGAAGGTCAAGTCGATCGTCGAGGAGGCCGAGGAGCGTCGCGAGCGCGCCGCCGTGGAGCACTCCGGCGGCGCGTTCGAGGGCGGACGGGCGAGCGCCCCCGACGAGGGAGAAGGCGAGAGCGAGGAAGGGGGGGACGAGAGCGAGGCCGACGAGGACGAACCGGTCGAGGCCGACGGGGACGGGCAAGCGCCGTCCGGCGGCGGAGGGGACGAGTCGGAGGACGACGCTGACGCCGACGCGGGCGACCAGCAGTCCGGCCTGAACGACTTCTTCTGACTCCGGGTCCGGGTAGCGACGCCGGAGTCGCGCTGCGCACGAGCGACGACCGCCCCCGATCGTTCGACCGCAGTCCGACGACCGGCGTATCCGCATCCGGACGCTCTGTACCGGTTGCTGGTGCGTCGTACCGCGAGCGAGCCAGCGACGCTGGCGAGCGAGCGGACGCGCCGAACCCTCGAAGGAGCGAAGCGACTGAGGGGGTGAGGCGCGGTTTTGATCCAGGTTTTACCAGCGAACGAGGCGCGCAGCGACGAGTGAGCGCAGTAAACCGTGGGCGTGCAGGCGACGCCGCGGGCGAGATCGGGTTCGCGGGGCGTGGCGTCGCGCAACCGCAGAGCGCCCCGCGACGACTCTCACATCATACGGGGTCTGGTCCCGTTCTCGGATATAAAGCTACGGCGCGGGCGGACAGCCCGAGCGATCCGAACGCACTTAGAGGGTCACCGCTGGCACCAGCGCGGCACCCGCGAGTGAGGCGAAGCCGAGCGAGCGGACCGACGAACCCCCGAAGGAGCGCAGCGACTGAGGGGGTGAGGAAGGGTTTTGGTCCAGATTTTGCCAGCGGGCGGCCTTCGGCCGCCCGCGCGGCAAAAGGTGGTCTAGTAGGGAATGACCCGGAACCCCTCGGGCAACAGCAGCCCGAACAGGAGAAACAGGAGGGCGGCGATCCCCGCGGAGACGAGCGCGTAGGGGATCTGCGTGCGGACGTGGACCATGTGGTCGCTGCCGCTGGTCGAGGAGGCGAGCACCGTGGTGTCGGAGATAGGCGAGGAGTGGTCGCCGAAGATGCCCCCCGAGAAGACCGCCCCGAGCACGAGCGGCAGGTTCGCGCCGCTCGCGAACGCGATGGGGATGGCGATGGGGAACATGATGCCGTAGGTCGACCACGAACTGCCGTCGGAGAAGCTGACGAAGCTGGTGACGAGGAAGACGCTCACGGGGACGATCCACGCCGGGACGCCGCGGAACCAGTCGGTGACGAAGTTCGAGATGCCGAGCGTGGTGACGGCGTTCTGGATCGAACTCGCGAGCATGAGGATGACCGCCGCGAGGAAGATCCCCTTGAAGCCCCGCATGAGCGCGTCGGTCGCGTCGTCGTTAGAGGGGATGTTCCCCTGGAGGCGGTACGCGACGAACGCGACGATCATCGCGGCCGTGGCGGCGAGGCCGAGGTGGACGCCGCCGATGTCGAACGACCACTTCCCGCCGGCCGGGAGCCACAGTTCGTACCCGGCGAGCGAGGCGGCGAGTGTCATCTGGGGGGCGCTGATCACGGGATTCGCCCGCCAGAACATCGCCCCGAGCCCGACGGCGATCATCACGAGGATCGGGAACGCGAAGTTGCGCCAGTCGGGCGTCGCACCCTCGTACATGTCGTAGGCGGCCATCTCCTCGCTGATCATCGGGTCGTGGTCCTCGCCGACGACGCCCCCGCCGTTCCGGGCGCGTCGCTCCTCGCTGTGCATCTCCCGCAGGTTCGGGAACACCTGCCAGGCGACCAGTGCCGCGATGGCGAGCGCGATCCACGAGTAGAAACCCGTGAAGAGCGTGTTGAAGAAGAGCGGCCAGATCTCCCGGGTGACCGCCGAAGCGGATTCACCGGTCCCCTCGACGTAGCTCCCCATCGATCCGGGGAGGGTGCCCTGTTTCTGCGCCTCGACCAGTCCCGCGCCGATGAAGCCGATCATCGCCGCCCCCCACGTCGAGTAGAACGCGAGGCGGGCGGCGGGGCTCCCCGCCGAGTCGACGTAGTAGGCGAGTTTTGCCCGCGAGACGTCGTAGCGATCGGTCAGCGGGCGCATCATCGAGCCGACCACGAGGCAGTTGAAGTAGTCGTCGATGTGGACGGCGATCCCGGCGAGGAAGGCGGCCTTCTCGGCGTCGGCGGGCGAGTCGGCCCGCGCGGCGAGCGCCTCCAGCACCCCCTGGATCGCCCCCGCGCGGATCATCAATCCGATCAGGCCGCCGATGGCGAAGATCGCGATCAGGACGTTCTCGACGTACCACGCGTCGCTGAACAGCGGGGCCGTCGCCACGAGCTGGGGAACGGTCTTCAGTCCGAAGAGCGCCCCCAGCGCGATCCCGACCGGCCCCGTCTGGACCCCCGCGGGAACGCCCACCGTCTTCGGGACGAACGCGCCGTAGACGACGCCGGCGCTCGCCACGCCCAGGAACAGCCCGATGAGGGCATCGCGGGTGTACCACGCCAGACTGATGGCGACCAGCGCCGGGACGAGCGACCAGACGCCGGCGTCGATGCTCTCGAGTGCCATGGACCGTCGTCGGAGGGGGTGGATAAAAACCGTTCGGCGTCGGAGCCGCTCAGCGGCCGCCGCGAACGCCCACGCCGGGGATCGCCACCGCCTGCTCGACGCGGTCCATGAACACCGTCGCCGAGAGCACCAGCGCGAGATAGAACAGCGCGACGAGCAGGAAGACGTCCTGGTACTGGAACGTCTCGCTGGCGATGTCGTCGGCCCTGGTGAACAGCTCGGGGACGACGATGAACGTCGCCAGCGAGGAGTACTTGATGAGGTAGACGAGTTCGTTCGTCCACCCCGGGATGGCGTAGCGCAGGCCCTGGGGCAGGACGACGTAGCGGATGCCGTCCAGCTTCGACAGGCCGACGGCGCGTGCGGCGGTCAACTGCCCGGCGTCGACGGACTCGACGGCCGCGCGGATGTACTCCGCCTGGTACGCCGCGCTGTTGATCGTGAAGCCGACGACGGCCACCCACACGGCGGCGGCGGGGAGCGGACCGGCGGTGAACGTCTGGAAGTACGCCGAGAGATTCAGCCCGTAGTAGATGACGAACAGCTGAGCGAGCAGCGGCGTCCCCCGGATGAGTTCGATGTAGCCGAGCGACAGGGAGCGCGAGACCGGTCCGCCGTAGATGCGTGCGACGCTCAGCGCGACGGCGATGGGGAGTCCGAGCAGGATGCTCGCGACGGTGAGGACGACGGTCAGCCACGCCCCGGCCGCCAGGTCCGGCAGGCTCGTGGCCGCGATGGCGACGAACCCGGCGACGTCGCCGAGCCACGACAGGAGGCCAGCGACGACGTCCGCGGGGATCGCGAGCGGTCCGCCCGTCGATCCGATGACCTCGGCGTCGATGTGTAACCCCTCCTCGGCGCGCACGAACGGCGCGCTCGGGAGGAACGGCCGGCTGTAGCCAGCCCACAGCGCGATCCAGCGGACGATCAGCCACCCCCAGAACAGCGCGCCGACGGCCGTGCCGATCCGCTGCCAGGAGGGGAGACCGACCCGCGTCCGCGTGACGGTCTCCCCGCCCACGCCGCTCATGCGGGTCCCTCTTCGAGGGCCGTCAACCGCCGGAGGAACTCGGCGGTCCGGTCGCGCTCGGGGGCCTCGAACAACTGGGCGGGCGGGCCGCGCTCGACGACGTACCCGTCGTCGAGGAACATGAGGTTCGTGGCCGCCCGGCGGGCGAACCCCATCTCGTGGGTGACCACGAGCATCGTCATCCCCTCCTCGGCGAGGTCGCGCATCACCTCGAGCACCTCGCCGACGAGTTCGGGGTCGAGCGCGCTCGTCGGCTCGTCGAACAGGAGGAGTTCGGGATCCATCGCCAGCGCGCGGGCGATGCCGACGCGCTGTTTCTGCCCGCCGGAGAGTTCCGCCGGGTACGAGTCGGCCTGGTCCGAGAGCCCGACCTGCGCGAGGTAGCGGTCAGCCGTTGCGTTCGCCTCCTCGCGACCCACGCCGAGGACGCGACGCGGGCCGAGCGAGACGTTCTCGCGGGCGGTGAGGTGCGCGAAGAGGTTGATGTCCTGGAAGACCATCCCGACGCGCCGGCGGAGGTCGTTCACGTCCATGTCGAGGATCGACTGCCCGTCCAGGTAGACGTCGCCGCCCTGGAACTCGGTGAGGCGGTTCACGCAGCGCAAGAGCGTGCTCTTTCCGCTCCCGCTGGGGCCGATGATGACCTCGACGTCGCGCCGCTCGATGTCGAAGCTGACGTCCTTGAGTACCTCCTCCGCTCCGTACGACTTCTGCAGGTTCTCGACGCGCAGTAGTGGGTTCTGACTCACGAGTTTCCTCCGGGGATCGCGTAGTACCGTCCGAGGTAGTCGAGCGAGCGGTTCGTGACGAACGTCAACACGAAGTAGATGAGGCTGATGAACAGGAACAGTTCGAGCGTCGCCGTGGTCTGCTGGATGAAGATGGCGTTTCCGCGGAAGAACAGGTCCGCCACCCCGATGACGATGGCGATGCTCGTGTCCTTCAGCACGATGGTGAACTCGTTCTGGAAGCCCGGGATCGATCGCCTGAGGGCCTGCGGCGTGATGACGAACCGGATCGCCTCCAGTTTCGACAGCCCGATCGACCGGGCGGCCTCCATCTGGCCCTCGCTGACGCTCTGGAGCGCCCCGCGGAAGGTCTGCGACTGGTAGGCCGCGCTCCGCAGACCGAGACCGAGCGTCGCGGCGGCGAACGCCCCCTGGTTGAACGTCACCGGCATCCACGGCGTCGGGATCGTGACGTCGGACTTCGGAAACGGGATCGGTACCACGAAGAACACGATGACGAGGATGACGAGGATCGGCGTCCCCCGGAGCGCGACGCCCGCAGCGCGGATCGCGCTCCGGAGCGGTCCGCGACCGTACACCTCGATGGCTCCGGCGGGGAAGCCGGCGAGGAAGCCGAGCAGGAGGCTCGTGACCGTGAGCATGATCGTCACGACGAGGCCCGCAAAGAGGTACCAGACGTTAGCGAGGATGAACTCCCAGTCCTCGGCCTGCGTCGGGAGCAGGTCGGCCCACGGTCCCTGCAGCGGTACCAGCCAGGGCGACGGATCCATCGCTTACGCCTCGCTGAACCACTTGTTCCGCAGTTCCTCGTAGGTCCCGTTCTCCTTGACCGCCTTCAGCCCCTGGTTGAGCGCCTGAACGAGCGGGTCGGCGTCCTTGCGCGCGCCGAAGCCGTACACCTCGCCCGTCTTGTACGTGAACGCGATCTTCACGTCGCGCTGCTGCTGGAACGTCTGGGCGACGGGCTTGTCGAGGACGACGGCGTCGATGTTGCCGTTCTCCAGGTCCGTCACCGCGAGGACGTAGTTATCGTACGCCTTGTAGTTCGACGGGTCGAGCTTCCCCGGCTTAATGAGCTGATCCTTGATGATCTGCTCACCGGTGGTCCCCTTCTGCGCCCCGATCGGGTGGCCCGAGAGGTCGCCGAGCTTCGAGGGCGAGAAGTCACTGCCCTTCGCCACGAGGATCGACTGGTCGGCCTCGTAGTAGGGGTTCGTGAACGCGATGGACTGCTTTCGCTCCTCGTTGATCGTCATCGCGGCCGCGATGACGTCGATGGCACCGTCGTTGAGCGCCGGGATGAGCGACTTGAAGTCGAACGTCTTCCACCCGGTGAGTTCGTAGTTCGTCTCCGCGACGACGGCCTCCAGCAGTTCGATGTCGAACCCGGTCAGCTCGCCGCCCTTCATGATCTCGAACGGGGGGAAGCCCGGGGCCGTACCGGCGACGATCTCCCCGCCGCCACCGCCGCCGTCCGTCGCGTTACCGGTGTCGTTACCCGATCCGTTTCCGGTTCCGTTTCCACCGCCGCCGTCGCCGCCACCGCCGCCGGTGAGACAGCCCGCGAGCGCGACTGCCGACCCGGCACCGACCGCTTTCAGATATGCTCTCCGCCCGAGAGATCTTCCGTCACTCATGTTAGCGGAGGAGGGGATTGGCGAAAATAAAGCTACTCACTTGAATCCACGCTCGTCCGCCCCGTTCAGTCGTGGAAACAGGTTTCGAAACCGAACTTTTCGATCGACGAATCGACGGTGCGTCCCTCAGTCGCCGCCGGGGAGTCCGCCGGAGGGCGCGTCGACGCTCGCGGCCCGCGAGGTCAGCCAGAGCGCCACGCCGGCGAGGGTGAACGCGAAGACGGTGCCGGCGAGGACCAGCAGTTGCCCTCGATCCCCGAACACCTGCCGCCCGACGACGAGGAGCACGAAGAGGATGGCCGCCGCGAGCGTCGTCGCGCCGCGGGCGAGCGCCGGCGTCGCGTCGTCGGCCCACGTGGTCGTTCCGAGGAGCGCGGCGTAGCCCGCGAGACCGACGGCGTAGTACGCGACCTGCGCCGCCGGGACGTAGTCGACGAGGAGTCGCGGCGTCAGCGCCGCGACCACGGGAAGCGCGACGACGGCGGCGAGCGCGGCCCTCCCGGCGCGATCCCGGCCCCCGTCGAACGTCCACAGCGCCGCGAGGACGACGCCCGTGAAGATGGCCATCGCGGTGACGAAGTGCGCCGTGAGGATGAGCAGTTCGTATCGCGTGACGGTGAGCGCGCCGAGGACGATCTGCGACGGGAGGACGAGCGTCGCGAGCGCCAGCGCGTACCGAACGCGCCGCTCGACGCCCGACCGCCACGCCGAGATCGTCGTCCCGAGGATGACGAAGCCGGTGACCATGGCGACGAGGCGGTGGAACCACTCGACGAAACTGGCCCAGTTGGCGGGGAACAGTCCGAAGACCGCGCCGTCACACAGCGGCCAGCGGGCGTTGCAGGTCAACCCCGCGCCGGCCGCCGCCGTGTAGACCCCGAGCAGGACGAGCAGGAACGTCAGCCCCGCCGAAGCCCCGACGAGGGTGCGAAAGCGGTGACCCATACGCCGACTCGGGGCCGGGAGGACTTATACTGTCGGCTATACGTCCGCGGTCGATACCCGGCACCCGACTGCGCGTCGGCGAAGCTCTCGGTCCGACGTCATGACCCCTCACGCCCGTCGAATTCGTGGGTATCTTTTTACCGACGCTGTACGGGGTACTCCCTATGGGCATCGAGGAGGACTCACTCGACTACCACCGACGCGAGCCGCCGGGAAAGATCGAGATTTCGACGACGAAGCCGACGAACACGCAACGCGACCTCTCGCTTGCGTACTCGCCGGGCGTCGCCGCCCCCTGTCTCGAAATTGCCGACGATCCCGACGAGGCGTACGCCTACACCGCCAAGGGCAATCTGGTGGGCGTCGTCTCGAACGGCTCTGCCGTCCTTGGTCTGGGTGACATCGGGGCGCAGGCGTCGAAGCCGGTGATGGAGGGCAAGGGCGTGCTGTTCAAGCGCTTCGCCGACATCGACGTCTTCGATATCGAACTGGACCGGACGGACCCCGAAGACATCATCCAGACGGTGACGGCGATGGAGCCGACGTTCGGGGGGATCAACCTGGAGGACATCAAGGCGCCGGAGTGCTTCGAGATCGAAGAGCGCCTCCGCGAGGAGATGTCCATTCCGGTCTTCCACGACGATCAGCACGGCACCGCCATCATCTCCGGGGCGGCGCTGCTCAACGCCGCCGACATCGCCGGCAAACCCCTCGACGACCTCGACATCGTCTTCTCCGGGGCGGGCGCGAGCGCCATCGCCACCGCCCGCTTCTACGTCTCGCTCGGTGCCGACCGGGAGCGCATCACCATGTGCGACTCCTCGGGCATCATCACGACCGGACGCGCCGAGGCGGGCGACGTCAACGAGTTCAAACAGGAGTTCGCGCGGGACGTGCCGGAGGGTGACCTGGCGGACGCGATGGCGGGCGCGGACGTGTTCGTCGGCCTGTCGGCCGGCGGGATCGTCGATCAGGGGATGGTCCGCTCGATGGCCGACGATCCCATCATCTTCGCCATGGCGAACCCGGACCCCGAGATCAGCTACCACGACGCCAAGGAGGCGCGCGATGACACGGTGATCATGGCGACGGGGCGCTCTGACTACCCGAACCAGGTCAACAACGTCCTCGGGTTCCCCTTCATCTTCCGCGGCGCGCTCGACGTCCGCGCCACCGAAATCAACGAAGCCATGAAAGTCGCCGCGGCGGAGGCACTCGCACGGCTCGCACGACAGGACGTGCCGGACGCGGTGGTGAAGGCCTACGGCGACCAGCCCCTGCAGTACGGCCCCGAGTACATCATCCCCAAACCCCTCGACCCCCGCGTCCTCTTCGAGGTCGCGCCCGCGGTCGCGCGAGCCGCGATGGACAGCGGCGCGGCGCGCGGCGAACTCGAGACGGACGCCTACGTGGAACGTCTGGAGGCGCGCCTCGGGAAGTCCCGCGAGATGATGCGCGTCGTCCTCAACAAGGCCAAGAGCGACCCCAAACGGCTCGTGCTCGCGGAGGGCGACGACGAGAAGATGATCCGCGCGGCCTACCAGATCGTCGAACAGGGCGTCGCCCACCCGGTGCTCATCGGCAGTCGCGAGACGATCCGTCGGACCGCCGACTCGCTCGGGCTGGACTTCGAGCCGGAGATCGTCGATCCGGAGGAGGACGGTCTCGAGGCGTACGCCGACCGGCTCCACGAACTGCGCCGGCGCAAGGGCGTCACCCGCCGCGAGGCCGGGGAACTCATCGAGGACGGCAACTACCTGGGGAGCGTGATGGTGGAGATGGGCGACGCCGACGCGATGCTCACCGGCCTGATGCACCACTACCCGTCGGCGCTGCGCCCGCCGCTACAGGTGATCGGGACGGCGGCGGACGCGAACTACGCCGCCGGCGTCTACATGCTCACCTTCAAGAACCGCGTCGTCTTCTGCGCCGACGCGACGGTGAACCTCGCGCCGGACGAGGAGGTGCTGGCGGAGATCGCGAGCCACACCGCGGAACTCGCCCGCCGGTTCAACGTCGATCCCCGGGTGGCGTTCCTCTCGTACTCCGACTTCGGCTCCGTCAGAAACGAGGGCACCGCCAAGCCGCGCCAGGCGGCGCGGATGCTCCGCTCCGATCCCGACGTCGACTTTCCGGTGGACGGGGAGATGCAGGCGGACACGGCGGTCGTCGAGGAGATGCTCACCGGCACCTACAGCTTCTCCGACCTCGACGAACCCGCCAACGTCCTCGTCTTCCCGAATCTGGAGGCCGGCAACATCGCCTACAAGCTCCTCCAGCGGCTGGGCGGGGCGGAGGCGATCGGGCCGATGCTGGTGGGGATGGACCGGCCCGTCCACGTCCTCCAGCGCGGTGACGAGGTCAAGGACATCGTCAACCTGGCGGGGGTGGCGGTGGTGGACGCCCAGGAGCGCGAGAACGACCGCTGAGCGGCGAAGCGTACGCTATCTCTCGGTCCCGCGGTGCGGACTCGTTCTTTGCGAACAGGCGACGGGGGCGGACGCGTCGGTGCGAACGCGTCCACGAGTACGCGAGGCGGCGCGTCGCGCAACCGCAGCCCGGTCGGGGATCGACCGGCGCGCACCTCGCGGCGACTCTCAGGGCATGCCGACGCTGGTCCCGTTCTCGCACAAAAAGGTTCGTCGGAGAGGAGACGGGTGGCGGGACGGCGATCGCCGCGCTCCGGTCGGGCGACGACGGCTCTCCTGCCGTCGATCAGGCCCCGACGTCCATCGCGCGCTCCACGACGTCCTCGCTGTACATCTCCGCCAGTTCGTCGTGCTGGTCTGGACGGTTCCGGTAGACGTCCTTGAACAGGGCGATGGGGGTCATCGCCGCCTGGTAGGTGGCCTCGTCCCACATCCGATCCTTGCTGACGTCGATCTCGACGCCGTCGATCCGAAGCGTCGCCGACTGGGTGATCGCGATGGCACCCCTGCCGGCCTCCTTGGCCGCCTCGAACTCCTCCATGGAGTCGACGATGTCGTCCATGCTCGGGACGTACTCCGTCATGTCGAGCAACTCCTCGCGGAGTTCGTCCTCGTCCAGTTCCAGTTCGTCGCCGCCGACGCGGAGGACGTACCCGTCGCCGGTCTCCTCCAGCGACAGGCGGTCGCCGTCGTAGATTTCGACGCCGTCCTCCGAGTCGAGTTCGACCTTGCGACCGCCGGCGTCGAGGAGCCAGCTGCCGGTCTCCGGCGGGAGCGGCGACTGGTTGGCCTCGACGACCTGCCCGGGCGTCAGCGACCAGATGCCGAGCATCCCCTTCGCCTGGTTCTCGGTCATGCGCTCGTGGTAGCCCTCGACGTCGCGGATGTCGTCGTACGGGCCGTCGACCGCGATGAGTCCGGCGGCGCTCGCCCCCCGGGAGGTGTTGTGGCGGAGTTCGGGCCACGGGGGCAACTCGCCCGTGGGCGTGATCGCGCGCATGTCCTTCGTGTAGTCCACCTCGCCGTCCACGAGGAGGAACAGGCGTTCGAGGTTGTTCGTGGGCTTGCCCATCTCCTCGCGGAGTTGGCCCATCGCTAGCTCGGCCTGCCCGCTCTCGATGATGACGGACATGGCGATGCTCCCCTCCTCGAGGCCGTGTTCGTTCTCGACGATGGTGATGAACTCGTCGGCCTTCTTCCAGTCGTCGATGTCGCCGACCTCGGGGATGACGAAGCCGTCGATGTGCTCGATCGCGCCCCGCTCGGGGTCGGCGATCTGCAGTATGTGCTGGAAGCCCTGGTAGCGGGTCGCGGGGCTGTCCCGGTGCCAGACGACGCGCGGGTGGATCTCGCCGGGGAAGTCCGCGCCGTTCTCGGCGACGACCTCGACGATGTTCTCCGCGCCCTCATCGCGCATCGAGGGGGCCGTCGCGTCCTCGTTGTCCGGGACCCAGACGTCCGGTGCTTTCATCCCGCGGAGCCCGATGGCTCCCCGGAGCATCTTGGCGGAGTCCTCCTCGCCTTCGACCGCCGTCGGCGTGGTGAAGAACGTCCGGACGAACTTCCTGTCGTGTTTGCGTTCAGCCATGATGGTCTGCTATGTAGGGTACTCGATTAAATTCTATGTAGGATCGCTGACTCGTTTCTCGAGTCAGTCGTTCCGCGAGCGCGCTCAGTCGTCGTCCGTCGACGAGGAGATGGGGTCCGACTCCTCCTCCTTGAACCCGGCGGACCGCTGCATGCGCTCCTGGGCCTCGGGGTCGAACTGCGCCTCGATGTCCTGGTAACGCGGGACGAACGAGAGCTGGTGGTGGCTCTCGGTCTCGTGGCCGAGGTACCGGCCTTCGAGGTCGAACTGCCCCTCCTCCGCGTTCTCCGAGAGGTTCTTGAGGTCCTCGTAGACCGCGTGCGCGCCCGAGTGGAGCGCGAACAGGGTGATGAAGACGTACTTGTAGCCGAGGTCACCCAGCTCCGCGAACGTGAGCGGGTCCTCCTCCTCGGACCACGCGAACGAGGAGGAGTAGTTGAACGCCAGCTTCAGGTCGGGGTGGGTCTCGTGGATGGTCTCGGCGTACTCGACCGCGTCCTCCCGGGAGGGGTCGGGCATCTCCGGCCAGACGAGGTCGACGCCGGCGTCCGCGTAGATGCGCCCGCGCTCCAGGTGCTCCTCCCAGTCGCCGTTGGCGGAGCCGTAGGCGTCCGTGCGGGCGATGATGACCGTGTCCTCGCTCTGCTTCGCGTCCACCGCGGCCTCGAAGCGGGCGCGGGCCTCCTCGCGGGGGACGATCTGCTTGCCCGCGATGTGGCCGCAGCGCTTCGGCGAGGTCTGGTCCTCGATGTGGACGGCCGCGACGCCCGCCTTCTCGTACTCGCGGACGGCGCGTCGCACGTTGTGGATGCCGCCGTACCCGGTGTCGCAGTCGGCGACGACCGGGAGGTTGGTCGCCTCCACGATCCGCTTCGCGTTCTCGACCATCTCCGTCATCGTCACCATCTCGAGGTCCGGGAAGCCGAACTGCCCGAGGACCGTCGAGTAGCCGCTCATGTAGACCGCGTCGTGACCGGCCATCTCCGACAGTCGGGCGTCGAGGGCGTGATACAGTCCGGGCGCGAAGACGTACTGCTGGGAGTCGAGTAGCTCGCGGAACTCCCGGCCCGCCTCGTTGTCGATCTCGCGGATCCCCGTCTCGGTACTCCGAACGCGACTCGCAACCTTGTCCGTGCCGTTGTCGTTTGTCATTGTTGGGGTTTGATTTTCGACCCGTCCGGGTCGGCGGGGGTGACCCCCGCGCACTTCGCACCCGTCTCTGGCACATGTCGGATAAAAACTGTTATGATTTATAATGATAATATTCTTTAGTCCCCTTCCGGCGCATTAGTCCACCCCCACGCGTATAAGTGAGAGAGGGTAGCACGGGGATCGGTTGCATAGGGGTCGGTTTGATTGGTGAGCGTGCTTGTCGCTGTGGTTTGTGGGGTGGAGAGCGAGAGACGAGGATGCTAGCGTGGCTCTCGGACGGGATGGATAGAACGGGAAACGCTCGTTTGAGAACGAGTAAAACGGCGGTGGAAAACGAAGCCTAGGCCGGGATTTGAACCCGGGCTCTCGTCCTTACCAAGGACGCGCTTTACCTCTAAGCTACCCAGGCAGGGTGCGCATTCTGTACCAGCCGCGAATCGACTTTAGGCGTTTCGATTCAGTGGTCGGCGACTGCGCCGTCGACGGATCGGACGAGGGTGTCGTAGGCGTCCGCCGACGCGAGCGAGTCGGCCGGGGGGAACCCCGGGCCGTGCCCCCGAACGAAGTCGGAGGCGACGGCGCGGAGTTCCCCGGTGGGATCGACGCCGCCGGCGGTCGCCCCGGCGACGACGGCGAGGTCGAGTACGTCGGCTTCGAGCGCGTCGGCCGTCCCGCCGTCGGTCTGATCGCGGCCGAACGCCCGGACCACCTCGACCGCCGCCCCGGCGGCCTCGGTGCGGGCGAGGAGGTAGAACCCGCGGGCGACGAGCACGTCCGCCGCGAGGACGTGCATGTCGCCGGCGTCCGCGTCGGCGTCGCCCGTCCGCCACGGCTCCTCGCGGGTGAGCCGCCGCGTGAGCCGGAGGCCGTCGTAGATGAGCTGCACGCCCGCGGCGCGCTCGAGGACGCCCTCGGCGGGATCGGCCGCGCAGGCCCGCGCCGTGAGTACGGCGAGGACGCCCGGGACCATCGATCCCTCGTCGATGAACGACCGCAGTTCGTCGTGGAGTGCGGGGGGCTCGATGTCGTCAACGGACGCCCGGGCGGCCCGCCGGACGGCGTCGGCTTCCTCCATTGAAAGCGGCTAGCCCTGGGACGGGCAAAGACCTTTGGAAACGTCACACCTGCCACGACCGTGATACGGACACGCGACTCGGACCGGATTCGGACGGTGACGCTCGACCGCCCCGAGCGGCGAAACGCCCTCACCGTCGACGGCCTCGACGCGCTCGCCGAGGCGGTCGCCGACCCCCCCACGCCCGTCGTCTACCTCCACGGGGCGGGGGCGGCGTTCTGCGCCGGCGCGGATCTCGACGTCGTCGCGGCGGTCGCACGCGAGAGCGCGACTGACGCGGCGGACACGACGGACGCGAACGCGAACGAGAACACAAACGCGAACTCGGACGCGGCCGCCGATTTCGCCCGCCGGGGCCAGCGCGTCGCCCGCGCCATCGAGGACTCACCGGCGGTCGTCGTCGCCGGGATCGACGGCGCGGCCCGCGGCGGGGGCGTCGAACTCGCGCTCGCCTGCGACCTCCGGGTCGCCACACCCGACGCGACCTTCGCCGAGACGGGCGTCACCTTCGGGCTGTTCGGCGCGTGGGGCGGTACGCACCGCCTCCGGCGCGTCCTCGGGGAGGGAGACGCCCTCGACGTCGCTCTCTCAGGTCGCACGCTCGACGCCGAGGAGGCGCTCCGGACGGGGCTCGTCTCCCGCGTCCGCGATGACCCCTTCGCCGTCGCGCGCGAGGTCGCCGACAACGACCCCGCCGCCCTGCGCGAACTCAAAGCCCTGATGCGCGGGGGATCGGAGACCCTCGACGGGGGAAGCGGACGCGGGGAGGAGGCACGCGAAGCACGGAACGCGCAGGAGGCACGCGAGGCCGAGGCCTTCGCGCGGCTGGTCGCCGACCACGCGGAGGCACTCGGGCGCGGGACGGGCGGCAGGTGAGCGAGAAGCAGGGGTGAACGAGCAGAAGCCGGGACGAACGAGCGGTGGGACGGGGGGCAACGGGATAGGACGGGGGTACGGCGGACGCCTGGTTCCGTCGAGACCCGCAATCGCCACTACAGGTCGAGCGGTGCGGGTGCGGGCGGCATGTGGCGCTTGTGCTCGCTTCCCGCGTACAGCCCCTCGACGCGCTCGACCGCCGACTCGGCCACCCCGAGCGTCTCCGCGGTGGCGCGCTTCGAGAGCGGCCCGTCGACGTGGAGCGCGAGGACCGCGTCGAGCAGATCGTAGGTGAGGCCCATCTCCGCCTCGTCGGTCTGTCCCTCCCACATCTCCGCGCTCGGCGGCTTCTCGACGAGGTCCTCGGGGACGCCGACGTGGGCTGCGAGCTGGCGTATCTGTAGCTTGTAGAGGTTTCCGATCGGGTTACAGTCGACCGCCTGATCGCCGTACTTGGTGAAGTAGCCCGTCAGCGCCTCGCTACGGTTGCCCGTCCCGAGGACGAGCCGTCCCTTCACGTTGGCGACGAAGTAGTTGAGCACCCCCCGCGTGCGGACGCGGACGTTCCCCGCCGCGGTGCGGAGGGGATCGGTCTCGATGCGGCGGTCGATCCCCTCCTCCGGGTAGGCCTCGAAGAACGCCTCGACGATGGGGTCGATCTCGACGACGTCGTACTCGATGCCCAGCGTCTCGGCGACGCGCTCGGCGTCGCTCATGTTCTCGTCGGTGTTGACGTCGCTCGGGAGGACGAGACCGTAGACGCCCCCCTCGCCCAGCGCCTCGACCGCCAGGTACGCCGTGAGCGTGCTGTCGATCCCGCCCGAGAGGCCGAGCACCGCGCCGTTCGCACCCGCTCGCTCCACGAGGTCGGCGATGAACGTCGTGATGTGTGCGCGGTGGGCCGCCAGTTCGTCGTCCGACAGCCGCAGTTCGATGGGGAGGTCCTCGATCACGTACGACTGAGCGTCGCTCATGCGGTGACACTGGGCCCCCGATGACAAATACCTGCCCTCCGTCGGGGAATTTCTGGACGTTCGTCCGCGTTCGTGATCCGGACCTACGCCGGGCGTGATCGCTCGCCCGCCCCCGAAGCGGTTCCTCGCTACCGATTAGTTCAAGTGGTGGCGTGGAAAAGGATGGAACGCGAACGAGCGCCGTTGTCTTACCGAGCGAAGCGAGGTAAGGCTCGGGGCGAGCGAGTGAAACGAGCGAGCGCCGTTGGTGAGCAGTTTCGAAGGAACTGCGAATCTCGGCGCGACCGAAGGGAGCGCCGTTGGTCCAGTGGTAGGACATTGGCTTCCCAAGCCAATAGCCCGGGTTCAATTCCCGGACGGCGCATTTTTGGCGAACAAATCGTGAGCCGTAAATGCGAAACAGAGGGAACTGAACCCTGTGAGTCGCAGCCCGCGCAGCGACCCGAGGGAGCGAGCAGGAACGTCTCACTCCGGGTCAATTCCCGGACGGCGCATGACTGTCTCGAACGTCAGTGAGAGACGCCATCGCCACGATGGAAATGGAACCACGCGAGTCCGAGCAGCAGCGAGGAGTCGCCATCGGGTCGATTCCCGGACGGCGCGCTTCTCGACTCGACTCGCGACCCCTCCGGAGCGCGGCCGACGGGGAGCCGACGGGGGTCTGTGCGTCCGGTGACCCGATGCGTAGAGTACGGGTGTAGATCGTCTCGGAGAGCGGAATCAGTATCCTAGGGAGGGATGAGGCACGTATCGATGCCGAGAGTTTACCCCGACGGATCCCTCACGTCCCGACGATGCGCTTCACCGATCAGACGACGCTGGCGCGTTGCACGCGGTGTGAGCGTCCCCGGGTGGTCCGGAGGCGCGTGGACGGAACGCTCGCTCCCATGACGAGGAACCGGCGGTGTCGCTGCGGTGGCGAGGACTTCGAGCCCCTGCACTGGGACAGCCTCGGGTGACGACCCGCCCGTCGGCCGCAACTCGTCGCGCTCGTCGACGAGCGCGGGGGACCGCCGGTCGGCGCGTTTCGTGATAGCGTCCCCCGGAACGATGGGCCGTCTTCGGCCGAATATGACCGCCATACGGAAACGAAATCGAGTATTACGTCCTGTTGTGAATTTTCCGCCCGAGTGGACGAAAAAGAAATAGTTCCTAACTAACCGGTGTCTCCGAGAGGTCGAGACGTGTCTCTCGACGCCCGACGTCGAACGCGTCGGGATCGCTCCGAGTCGTCCCGAGATCGGCCGATTCGACCCGCGCGTTCCGCGCGTACCGAGCGCAGGTCCGGCGTCCGAGCGACACGACAGGTACACCAATGGACATCAATCGACGCAGGATGCTAGTCGGCCTCGGCTCCGCGACCGCCGCGGGTGCCGCAGGCATCGCACTGACCGCTGACAACGCGACCGCCATGTCGAGCGACTTCAGCGCCGCCAACCCGGGCGTCGTGAAGAGCGACGACGGCGACGTCTCCGAAGTGTACGTCGCCCCGCGCGTCTTCACGAGGTGGAAGAACTTCGACGAACCGCCGCTCAAGATCCGGTACGTCCTCGAAGCCGGTATTGAGGGGCGGGGCTACACCCCCGTCTACCGCGAGACTCCCTGGCTGTTCACCGACGCGAGCGACCCCGAGGGGACGGCCACCCACGGAACGACCGACCGCTATCCGAAGCGCGGACGGACCCACCTCCTCACGGCGAACTCGGACTTCTACGAGATCAACGCGAACGGCGACGTCGTCGATCCGAGCGACGGGAGTCGGACGGTCCCGCCGAAGATCGTGCTGTACAGGGACGGACTGAGTACGTACTACGACGCGGCGTCGGACTACCCGGACGAGGCGCACTACACGGGCGCGAGCCTCGGCGGCGACGCCGGGAGCTACGCCAACGGTAACTACGGCGTCATCGGCGACACGTCGGCGCTCGACGCGCCGACCGACGGCGGCAGCAACGCGACGAAGATCTACCTCCGCCTGACGACGGCGCTCCTGAACGCGGACTCGGAGACCGTCATGCAGGCGGAGTACCCCGCATACAGCGGCGAGGCGGGCTACACCTACGAGCGCCTCCGCGACGTCGCGCCGAACAACCCGGCCGTCAGCGTCTCGACGACGTCCTTCACCGTGACGGCGGAGAACGAGCGCGCCGCCTCGAGCACGTCCGCCAGCGCCAATCCGGGCGTGAACTGACCTCGGTGGGACGGCCCAGTCCGAGCGGTCCGGACGGGTCCGAACGGATTCGAACCACGCTCGCACCGCTCTCCGATTCGAATCCGCCGCGGTCCACGATACACGCGGCTCACGTTCGTTCGCCGCGAGAGATAGTGGGTCCGACGGATCCGAACCGACGCGATCGAACGAACTCGAACGGCTACGATCCCCCTTTTTCGGTCACCCCGTCGATCGTTCATCGCCCACGTCCCACAGCGCCTCGTACCGCGCGGCCAGCGGGTAGCGCCACCCGATGCCGAACGCCTGCGGCGTCAGGCGAACGATCGGCGGCACCTGCCAGCGCTTGTACTCGGCGCGGTGGAGCATCCGGAGGACGCGCTCGACGGTCGCCGGATCGTGACCCTCGTCGACGAGGTCGCGGGCCGAGGCCCCCTCCTCGACGTACCCCTCCACGATCGGGTCGAGCGCGGCGTACGGCGGCAGATCGTCCTCGTCGCGCTGGTCGGGGCGCAGTTCGGCGCTGGGGGGCCGCTCGACGACGCGGCGGGGGATGGGCGCGCTCGCCGCACCGGGGGGTTCGACGTCGGCGTTGATGCGATCGGCGAGGTCGTAGACGAGGCCCTTCCGGCAGTCACCCAGGGGGGCGAGCGCTCCGACCGTGTCGCCGTAGAGGGTGCAGTAGCCGACGGCGGCCTCGCTCTTGTTGTCCGGCGTGAGCACGAGGCGGTCGAACGCGTTCGCGAGCGCCATCAGCGTCGTGCCGCGGATGCGCGCCTGAACGTTCTCCTCGACCGTCCCCGGCATCGGCTCCGTCGACTCCTCCCCCTCGAACGGGGGCGCGAGGTGATCGAGGAACGCGCCGAACGTGTCGTCGATGGGGAGCACCTGGAAGTCGATGCCGAGCGCGTCGGCGACGGCGCGGGCGTCCTCGGTGCTCGCGTCGCTCGTGTACCGCGCGGGCATGGCGACCCCGAGGACGTGCTCCGCCCCCAGCGCCTCGGCGGCGAGACAGGCCGCGACCGACGAGTCGATCCCACCGGAGAGACCGAGCACGACGTCCTCGAAGCCCGACTTCCGGACGTAGTCACGGACGCCGAGGGCGATTGCCCGACGGGCCTGCTCGGCGCGGTCCGAGATCCGGGGCGCGCAGTCGCGCTCGCCCTCGAACGGGCCGCCCCCGACCGGCACGTCGCAGACGCGCAGGTCCTCCTCGAACGCCGCGCAGCGGCAGGCCACCCCGCCGTCGGGACCGACCACGAACGATCCGCCGTCGAAGACGAGTTCGTCGTTCCCGCCGACCTGGTTCACGAACGCCAGCCAGCGGCCGTGTTCGGCGGCGTGTCGGCCCATCAACTCCTCCCGAAATCGCCCCTTGCCGAGGTGGAACGGGCTGCCGGAGACGTTCACGAGGAGGTCCGCGCCCGCCGACGCGAGGTCCCCGAGCGGGTCCGCGTCGTACCGCGGGTGCGACCAGAGGTCGGGGAGGTTCCACGCGTCCTCGCAGACGCTCGCGCCGACGTCGACGCCCGCCACCTCGACCGGTTCGGCCCCCGCGCCCGGTTCGAAGTAGCGGTCCTCGTCGAACACGTCGTAGGTCGGGAGGAGGCGCTTGGCGACGCGGGCGACCACCTCGCCGTCGCGACAGACGGCCGCGGCGTTCGCCAGCGCGCGCCCCGGCGGCGACACCGGGTCGGCGATCCCCACCACGAGCGCCGGGCCGTCGGCGGTCGCCGCGGCGACCCGATCGAGCGCGTCGAGCTGGCGCTCGACGGCGGCCTCGCGCGACAGGAGGTCGCGCGGCGGATACCCGAGGAGCGCCAGCTCGGAGCAGACGACGAGGTCGGCGTCGGCCGCCCGCGCGCGCTCGTGGGCGGCCTCGACGAGGTCGGCGTTCCCCGCGACGTCGCCGACGGTGACGTTCAGCTGGGCGAGCGCGACGCGGAGCGATCGGGCCATCGGCTACAGCCGGTCGGGCGACTCGACCGTCCGCTCGGACTCGACGTTGCCCGTGTTTCGCGTCCCGGCCGGCTCGAACAGCAGGACGCGGACCTCGTCCTCCGCGACCGGTCGGTGATCGACGCCGGCGGGGACGACGAGGAACTCACCCGCGGAGAGCGCGGCGTCCGGTTCGTCGCGGAACTTGATCGTCAGGTCGCCGTCGATCACGAGGAAGAGTTCGTCGACGGCGTGGTGGTGCCAGTCGAACTCGCCGCGCAGCTTCGCCAGCTTCACGTGCTGGCCGTTCAGTTCGCCCACGATCGCGGGCGACCAGTACTCCTCGATGCGGTCGAACTTCTCGGCCAGCGAGACGACGTCCATGTCCGGGGTACGCGCCCGGCGGACAAAACCGGCGCGGGGGCGTACCGCGTCCGGTGAGTGGGCCCCGGCGGCGTCAGAAGCACCGCTCGACGGCGTGTCCGTCGATGACGGCCAGTAGCTCCTCGGTCGCCTCGGCGTCGAACCGCAGCGGCCGTCGCCACCACGGTCCGCGCCCCGAGTCCGCAGAGAGGTCGGTGACGATCCGATTCGCGGCCGTGCCCCCCTCGCGCCCGGAGAGCGGGACCGCCCGGTCGAGCAGGCGCGACCCGTCGGGGTCCCCGAGGACGAGCACCCGCGCGTCGAAGTCCGCCCGCTTCACGTGCGCGTTGTTCCGGAACGGCGCGCGCTCCTCCGGCGGGAGGTCGCGGTACGCCTCGCCGGTCACGGCGTCGCGCGCGAGGCGGAACGCGCCGATCAGGTACGCGCCCCACTCGGGGGCCTGCCAGGGCGCGGGCTCGCCCACCTGCGAGAGCGTCGCGTAGAACAGCAGGTGGTCGCCCCGCTCGAGTTCCGAGAGCGGCCGCGCCTTCACGCCGTGCTCGTCGCCGTAGGTGTAGCGCTCGCCGCCGGCCTCCGGGAACTCCGGATCGAAGTGGACGGGGGACTCGCGCTCCGCCTCGGGTATCTCGGTCTCGAGGTCGAGGTCGGCGTACGTCGGGACGCGCTCGCGCGTCGGCTTCCGCTCCGGGATGGGGACGTACTCGAACCTCCCGTCGGGGTGGACGGGGCCGCGAACGCCCGGCAGGTTCGTGTTCGCCGCGACGTTGATCGCGACGGCGCGCGGCCCCGTTCCGCGGGAACTCGGGCTCATGCGGGTCGGAGGCGCAGGACGCGGTCGTCGCCCTCCCGCGGGTCGCCCCGGCCGTCGCGGTTGCTGGTCACGACGTGGAGGTGGCCGTCGGTCCCGACGAAGGTGGTGCGGAGGCGGCCGAACGTCCCCTCGAAGAGGCGCTCGTTCCCGACGACCTCGCCGCCCCGGATCCGGGCCCGGTGGAGGTGCTGGCCCGCGAGCGTGCCGAAGAGCAGGTCGCCGCGCCACGCCTCGATCGGGCCGTCGTCGGGGTAGACCGTGGCTCCGCCCGGGGCGATCGTCGGCGTGTAGCTCGCGAGCGGGTCGACGAACTCGGGGGAGTCGCTCGGCCCCATCACCGCCGGCCAGCCGTAGTTGCCGCCCGCTTCGAGGCGGTTGATCTCGTCGTCCGTGTCCGGCCCGTGCTCCGTCGAGTAGAGCGCGCCGTCCAGCACCGCCAGCCCCTGCGGGTTACGGTGCCCGTAGGTGAACACCGCGTTGCCGAAGGGGTTGTCCGGGTGTGGCTCGCCCGCGTGCGTGAGACGGAGCACCTTCCCGTTGAGGACCTCTGGGTCCTGGGCGGCCGCCTCGTCGGTGGCGTCGCCTGTCGTGGCGTAGAGGCTCCCGTCGCGGACGAGCAGTCTCCCGCCGTCGTGGACGAACGCGCCGGGGATGCCGTCGAACAGCGACTCGAACGACCACCCGTCTGCCGCGTCGAGCGCGAGGATTCGGTTCTTCAGCCCCCCGTCGTCGTACGTCTGGTAGGCGACGGCGGCGTCGGGATCGTCGGAACGGAACACGAGTCCCAGCAGGCCGCCCTCGCCCTCGGCCGCGGTGCTATCGGCGAGGTCGGCGACGACCTCACGTCCCCCGTCGGCGATCCGGACGACTCGCCCCGGTCGCTCGGTGAGGTGGAGGACGCCGTCGCGGTACGCGACGCCCCAGGGGACCTCGAGTCCGGTGGCGACGGTGTCGGCCACCACCCGCTGGTCGCCGACCGCGACGGACGGTCCCTCCTCGCCCCCGTCGCCGCCGTCCGAGCCGTCCCCCGGCCCGTCGAGCGCGTCGAGACACCCCGCGAACCCGGCGACGACGCCCGCCGTCGCGCCGAGGTAGCGCCGCCGATTCATGGGCGTTCGGGGGACGGACGCGGACGGGTGGCCGCGCTCGCGCTCATTCGGCGTCCGGCGGCGCGAGATCCCGCCCGAACTCGTCGAAGACGTCGATGTCGTCCGGGAGTTCGTAGGGGATCTCGCGCCCGGCGCGGTTGTCGATGCCCTCCGCGTCGATCGGTTCCGCCACGCTCTCGTATCCCGGTTTGACGGCGATCGACTTCGCGGGCGTCCCGGCGACGACGTGGTGGGCGGGGACGTCCCGCTGGACGATGCTCTTCGCCCCGACGATGCTGTTCTCGCCCACGCGCACCCCGGCGCGGATCATCGAGTCGTAGGTGATGCGCGCGTCGTCCTCGACGATCGTGTGGAAGTTGTGCACCTCGGTCTGGTCGATCACGTCGTGGTCGTGGCTGTAGACGTGGGCGTCGTCGGAGATGGAGACGCGGTCGCCGATCGTCAGCTTCCCGCGGTCGTCGAGGTGGACGTCGTCGTGGATGACGGTGTTGTCCCCGACGGAGATGTTGTGGCCGTAGGAGAAGGTGACGCCCTTGAAGATGCGGAGGTTCTCGCCGGCCTCCTCGAAGAGGTGGTTCGCGAGCATCGACCGGAAGCGCAGCGCGAACTCGACGTTGTCCGCCATCGGCGTGGCGTCGAACTGTCGCCAGAGCCACTGGAGGTGCTTCGAGCGGCGGAACCGTTCCTCGTCCTTCTCGGCGTAGTACTCCGACTCGAGCGTCGAGTTGCACGGGTCGTACCCCTGGAGGCGGACGCGCTCGGCGGGCGAGACGTCCCCTCCCGCCCGCCACCGTTCCCACGCCTCGCGGTCCCCGTAGAGGTCCACGAGCACGTCGCGGACGACCTCGCAGGTGTCCTCCGGGCCCGACAGCCGATCGTCTACTTCGTCGAGGAACGCCTGCAACCCCTCCTCGGCGTCCGCCGGAAGCGAAACGTGGCGCTTCGTCATGCCCCGCCCTTACTCCTGTTCGGCCATAGGGATTTCCGTTCCGGCGGAACGGCACTCGAGGCCGTCCCGGCGGCTCACCGGTAGCCGTCGAGCGTCCTGAGCGCGTAGACGACGACGAGCGTGACCACGATCGTGAAGAACGCGACCGCCAGCAGGCTCTCCAGGCTCCCGTCGAAGAGCATCTCCGTCAGCTCGAAGCCGAGGATCGCGACGGTGAGCGCGATGAGCACGTCGATTCGAAGCCGGAGCGACTGGTCCATACCCCGGATACTCGGGGACGGAAAAGGGTCTTCCGGACCGCCTCACCGCTCGACCCCCGTGAGCACGGCGCTCGGAGGCGTCGTCACACTCGCCCACGCTCGCCCGACTCCCGGCGAGTGGGACGGACCGCACCCCCTAAGTGCCAGTGGTCGTTACCTCCGGTATGCACTACCGTACGCTCGGCGACAGCGGAGTCGAGGTCAGCGAGGTCGGCTTCGGCGCGTGGGTCGTCGGCACCGACTGGTGGGGCGACCGGTCCGAGGCGGAGGCGGCCGAGATGATCCAGCACGCCCTCGACGCCGGCATCACCTACTTCGACACGGGCGACGTGTACGGCCACGGCAGGAGCGAGGAACTGATCGGGGACGCGCTCGCCGAGGTCAGAGACGAGGTCACGATCGGGACGAAGATCGGCTACGACTTCTACGACAACCCCCAGGCGGGCCACGGCGAACTCCCGAAGGAGACCGACCCCGAGTACCTCCGCGAGGCGTTCGAGCGGTCCCTCGACCGCCTCGGCGTCGAGTACGTCGACCTCCTCCAGTTGCACAACGCGAACGTCGACGAGGTGACCCCGGAGGTGCTGGACCTGCTCGACGACCTCCGCGAGGAGGGGCGCGTGGATGCGCTCGGCTGGGCGATGGGACCCTCCATCGGCTGGCTGGCCGAGCACGAGCGGGCCGTCGAACTCGGCTTCGACGCCGTCCAGACCGTCTTCAACGTCTTCGAGCAGATCCCCGGCCGGCACGTCATCGACGCGATCCGCGAGCGGAACGCCGACACGAGCGTCATCGCCCGCGTCCCCCACTCCTCGGGGCTGCTGAACGAGCAGGTGCGCCCCGAGACCGAACTCGAGGAGGGCGACCACCGCGGGTTCCGGCCGGACGCGTGGTACGAGACCGGGTGGGAGAAACTGGAGACGCTGCGCTTCCTCGAGCGGGAGGGGGTCTCCGCGAGCGAAGCGAACGGACGGCAGGGAGCGACCGGCGGGAGCGACCGTGAGCGGACGATGGCCCAGGCGGCCATCCAGTGGCTGCTCAGCCACGACGAGGTGGCGACGGTGACGCCGACGTTCCACTCCGCGGCGGACATCGACGAGTGGGCGGCCGCGAGCGACACGCCGCCGCTCAGCCCGGCGGAGGTCGAACGCGTCGAGGAACTCTACCGCACGAACTTCGGCGTCGACCGCGACGACGGGATGGACAGCCTCCGCTCGTCGGTCGGCGGGCGCGACCTCGACGGCACCGGCAAGCAGTACGCCGGACGGTAGGTGGGACGGCCACGGTTGCCCCCGTAGAAGCGTTTATCTCCTCGCGAGGACAGTGGGCGACGTGTCGACGTTCCGCACCCGACTCAGAACGCGACTCGATCCCGACACCGGCACTCGGACGGCGACGGCCCTCCTCACGGGACTCCTGGTGGGGGTGCTCCTGTTCTACGCCTACGGTGACCTCGGACGAGTCGTGATCGCCGCGACGATCCTCCTCTGGGTCGCCACGGTCGCCCGGCGGGGTCGCTGACCGACCCGCCCGAACCACACACGCCGCGCCGCGCGTCGACCGCCCGCACCGATCCGCGAGCAGTGTACCCTCGTGACCGACGCTCGATCCCGAGCCGTGCTGACGCTCGACCCGGAGGGCGCGTATCGCCGCCCACGACCGGCGAGCCGTCGGCGCGAGCGGTCGGGAGTCGCCATCACTCGCCGTCACCGGACTCCGCGTCGCCGGAGCCCACGGCACCGTCCCCGTCGGTGCCGCCGCTCGTGTCGCCGTCGTTCGGACCGTCCGCGTCCCCGTCGGTCCCACCGGCCGCCCCGTCGGCGTCGCCGCCGTCGTCCGAGTCGGTCCCGTCGCTCCCGTCGGTGCCACCCGCTCCGGTCCCGTCGTCCGAGTCGTCACCGTCTCCGTCGGTCCCCCCGGTCGACCCGTCGCCGCCGTCCGTCAGTCCTGCGTCGTCCCCCCCGTCGCCGCCACCGTCGGTACCGTCCCGGCGCTCGCCGTCGCTCCCGCCACCGCCGTCGTCGCTGGCGGGGTCGCCGTCCCCCACGCCGTCCACCGCGCCGTCCTCCGGTTCGGTCGGCACGAAGGGCGCGCCCACGTCGTCGCCCGCGACGGCGCGAGCGGCGCTGCGGACCTCGGCGTCGAGGAGCGCGTCGGCGCGAGCGCGGAGCGACGCGACGTCGTCCGCAGTCACGTTCGCGCCGTCGAGCGCGCCCCGCGGGAGCGACGCGATCGCCCCCTCGAGCGTCGCCGCCCGCCGGTCGAGCACCGTCGCGACGGCGGCGATCCGGGCCAGCCGCGCGCGGTACGCGCCGGGGGGGAGCGTGCCGTTCGCGCGCGCCGCCCGGAACGAGGTCCGCTGCCGTTCGAGGGACGTCAACGCCGCGTCGATCTCGGCGACCGCCGACGCGACGATCGCCGCCCGCGCGCGGTCGTCGGGCGCATCGGCGAGCCGCGCCTCGAGCGCCCGAGCGGCGAGCGCGCCGTCGACCTCGGCGTCCTGCACGCCGACGACGCCCGCGAACTGCTGTCCGGGGGCGAGAGACGGGTCGGCGGCCCCGGCGTTCGGCCCGTTGGCGGTGAGCGACGCGCCGGCGGCGACCGCGGCGAGCACGAGCACCGCCGCGAGCGCGACGATCGCCCCCGAGCGACGCGTCATCGGCGCTCACCCCCGGCCACCTCGTCCGGGAGCGACAGGACGTTCTCACGACCGAGACGGAAGCTCTCGATCTCGTCCGCGTCACGAAGGCGACCGACGACTTGGCTGGTCTTCGCCTCCGTCCAGTCGAGTTCCGCGACGAGTTCCTGCTGGCGCATCCGACCGCCGCTCCGTTCGAGCGCCCGGAGCACGCGCTCCTCGTTGCTCAGTAGTTCGGGAGGGACGTTCGGGCCGTCGTCGGGGGCGGCGTCCGAAGGGGTGGCGTCGGTAACGGGGGGGTCGGTAGCGGGGGCGTCGGTAGCGGGGGCGTCGGTCCCCGCCTCCGGCCCGCCACCGGTGGCGTCGCTCGCCGTCGCTCCGGCGGGCGCGCCGCTCGGGTCGGCGAGGGGCCTAAGCGCGCGACCGCGAGCGAGGTAGAGGAGACCGCCGGCGGCGAGTGCGACGACGGCCCCGGCGGCGAGCGCGACGGGCGCGAGCGGCGGCGCTCCGCTCGCCGGAGCGAGCGCGAGCGTCGGACCGCCCGCACCGAACTCCGCCGGCCCGTTCCACGTCGCGGTCGCGTTGCCCCGCTCGTCGGGCGGCGGATCGACCCTCGCCGGGACGTATCCCTCGGGCCAGCCGACGACCAGTTGCGTCTGCTCGTCGAGGAACAGTCCCGCCAGCGCGTCGCCCACGAGGAGGCGCTCGCCCTCGCGCGCGGCGAACCCGCGCCACTCGAAGGAGTAGACCATGACGCCGTAGCGCTGGGGGAGGGGCCTCGACTCGGCGGACACCGTCACGTTCCGGAGGCGCATCTCGCGGCCGGTCGCCGCCTCGGCGGTCGCGACGGTGTCGCGCATTCGCCTCGCGAACCGGTCGCTGTAGCGGTCCGGGTGGGCGCGAACGTCCTCGCGGAGTCCGGCGAACGCCTCGGTCACGTTCGGTTCGTCGAGGCGCGTCCGGTACTCGAGGACCCAGTAGGCGGTCCCGTTCCGCGCCACGTCGACGCGGAGGAGGACGTCGTCCGGTTCGATCGGCTGTGCGATCCCGAAGGTCGCTTCCTCCGATCCCGGTCGCTCGGCGAGCGCGACGGTGCCCGGCACGATCGCCCCGACGAGGCAGACGACCGTCGCCACTCGCAGCAGGTTCCACGCCCGCATTGTCGATACGTGTGTTAACGAGAAATAAAGTTCCTCCTATCGATCGCCGTTCGCCGAGCACAAGGCGTGCTTACGAGGGGGACGGTTCGGCTTAATTCGGGCTAATTCGGCTGAATTCGGCCGTATCCGGGGTCAGCGTCGCCCGGCTTGATTACCCCGCCACCCCCAGTCGAAGCCGCACCATGCGAGCGACCAAGCTACTCGCCGCCGGCCTGGTGCTGGTGCTGCTCACCGCGGGAGCGGTCACCGCCACGGCAGGCGCGAGCACGGCGAACGTGAACGACTACGTCGGCGACGACGCCGACGATTACGACTCCGACGACGATTCGGACGGCGACTCCGACACGGATGACTCGGACGGAGACGACTCCGATTCGGATGACTCCGACAGCGACGATAGCGACGGAGACGATAGCGACGGAGACGACACTGATTCAGACGATTCTGACAGCGACGACTCCGACGGGGACGACTCCGACGACGACGATAGCGACGACACCGACGGCGACGATTCAGACGACGACTCCGATAGCGACGACTCCGATGGCGACGACTCGGACGACTAACCGCCCCGCCACCCGGTGAGCGGGGTATCATTTTTATCGCAGGTGCGACATTGAGTAGCCATGAAGTTCGTTATCGTGGGTTACGGCCGCGTCGGCATTCGCACCGCGGACATCCTGCAATCCGAGGGCCACGAGGTCGCGGTCGTCGACATCGATCCCGAGAAGGTAGAGCGGGCGCGCCGGGCGGGGTTCGAGTCCTACGAGGGCGACGGCGACGAGGAGTCGGTGCTGGTGGAGGCGGGCGTCGAGGACGCCGACGCGCTGGCGGGGCTCACGGGCGACCTGGGCGTCAACCTCGGCGCGTGCGTCATCGGCGACGCCTTCGACTGCCGAACCGTGATGCGCATCGACGACGACTACCACGCCGACATCTACGAGAAGTACGCCGCGGAGGTGGACGAGGTCATCTACCCGGAGCGCCTCGGGGCGGCGGGCGCGAAGACGGCGCTCCTCGGCGGCGACTTCGAGGCGCTCGGCCCGCTCACCGCCGGACTGTCCGCCGTGAGCGTCGTCGTCGGCCCCGACTCCGACGTGGTCGGCCAGCGCGTCGTCGAGGTCGACCTGCCCGGCGGGGCGCTCGTCTACGCCCACGGCCGCTCGAACGAGCCGATGACGATCCCGCTCCCCCAGACGGAGATCCGGGAGGGCGACGAACTCGCGTTCATCGCCGAGCCGGAACTGGTCGGGGAGATCCGCGCCCGACTCGCCGGCGAGGCCGTCGCGACGAACTGAGAGGGAGTATCGTCGTACGTCATCGATTCTCTCCGTGAGCATCGATCCCCTCGGCTAGCCGGGGCTCACCGTGCCTCCGGCTGGCTACGATACTTCCTATGACTGGTCGACGATCGAGCCGACGGTCGAAGGCCGACGGCTCGTCGAGCGATCGGTGGAAGACGAGAGACGGAAGACGAGAGACGAGAGACGGAAAGACGGAAAGACGGGAGGCCGAGGGTCGCCGCTCGTTGCCGGTGAAAAGCCGGGCGCGCGGTGGGGAGGATGGGGACGAGACCGCAGCGCGCGCCCATCGGATCCATCTTCCCATCGTGACTTAAATCCGCGTCAGACGGACGTGTGACGGGCTGACGCCGACCGCGTCGACCGTCTCGGTTTCGAGCGAGTCGACCCGGCGGTCGAGACGCCTCGCGACGGCTCGACCGACAGCACGTATCGCCTCCGTCCACAGTACGGCCCCCGGAAGGCACGGGTGTCCCGCTGGCGACGCCGCTCGGACGAACCGGCGCGCTCGACGAGGGGAACGTTCCGCCGACGAGCGGCGGTCAGTCCCCCGACGCATCCGGGGCGGGAACGGCCCGGGTGGCGGTCGCCTTGAACGTCGCGACCACGGTGGCTCCCGGCGCGAGACCGAGGCGCTCCACGCTGTCGACGGTGACGAGGGCGACGAGCGGCGCGTCCGTCCCGACGTCGACCGCGATCCGCGCGACGGCCACCCCGCGATCGACCGCCTCGACCGTCCCCCGCAGGCGGTTCCTGGCGCTCGTCGCCCCGGTCCGGGGTGCGCCCTCCGACGGGTGGAGGGTCACGGCGTCCGCGCGCACGCCGACCTGCACGGCGTCGGCGTCGGCGGGCGCGAGCGCGCGGAGCGATCCGGCGGCGGTCTCGACCGTCGCGAGTTCCCCCTCGCGGTCGACGATCCGTCCGGCGACGACGGTCTCCTCGGCCTCGACGGTACCGGAGACGGCGCTCCGGAGGCGGTCGAAGCGGGCGAGCAGCCGCTTCGCGTCGTCGGTGAGGCGGCTCCCGCCGCCGCCGGAACCGCCACGCTGCCGCTCGACGAGCGGTCCGAATGCCGCCTCGAGGTCCGTCAGTCGGGCGTGGGCCCGCGCGTACGATCGTCCCAGCGTCGACGCGGCGGCGTTGAGCGACCCCGCCTCGTCGATGGCCCGCAACAGCGTCGCGTCCCGCGCGTCGAAGGCGACATCCCCCTCGCGCAGGCGCGCGTCGAACCCCGGATCCATACCCCGACTGCGCGAGCTGCCATTAAAAGCGCGCCGACGGGGAAACCGTTATATCGGATACGAGACAACGCCGTTGTATCCATGGCGGAAGAACGGTCATCGGCAGGGAAGCGGTCGACGACGCGGCGGCGGGTGCTCGCGGGAGTCGGCGCGGCCGCGGCGGTCGGTCTCGCCGGCTGTACCGGTCTCGGCGGCGAGTCCCCCGGCGGGAACGCCTCGGACGGGGCTGACGACGGGTCGAACGGTACGAACGGGACGAACGACGCCGGCGACGGCGACGGCGGCGGATCCGGGGCAGATTCGCTGACGGTCTTCCACGCGGGGAGCCTCGCGCCGCCGTTCTCGGCCGCCGAGCCGAAGTTCGAGGAGAAGTACGGCGTGCAGGTCAACCGCGAGGCGAAGGGATCGGTCGGCTCGACCAAGAAGATCACCGAGCAGGGGCGGAAAGCCGACGTGCTCGGCGTCTCCGACTTCCGGCTTATCCGCGACATGATGCTGCCGAAGTTCGCCGACTGGTACGCCGTCTTCGCGACCAACTCGATGACGATCGCCTACACCGACGACTCGGTCGGTGCCGACGAGGTGTCGAGCGAGAACTGGTGGGAGGTCCTCCTGCGCGACGACGTCCGGTTCGCGCACAGCGACCCCGCGGTCGACCCGAACGGCTACCGGTCGGTCATGGCGATGCAGCTCGGGGCGATCCCGTTCCAGGGGGAGACGCTGTACGACGAGGCGACTTCGAAGGAGCTGATCGAGAAGGCCGCGATCCCCGCCGGGACGGAGACGGAGCTGATCGGACAGCTCGAGGCGGGGAAACTCGACTACGCGTGGGAGTATACCTCCGTCGAGGCGACCCACGACCTGAACACGGTCGACCTCCAGCCGTCGGTCGACCTCTCGAAGGCGACCGCGACGTACGCCGACCACTACGCGAAGGCGACCGTCGAGGCGGGCGGGACGACCTACACCGGCGCGCCGATCGCCTACGGCATCACCGTCCCGAGCGTGGCCCAGGCACCCGACCTCGGGGCGAAGTGGGTCGAGTACATGGTCACCGAACCGGGACAGGAGATCCTGAGGAACTCCGGGTTCGACCCCACGTCGCCCGCGGTCGTCCCGAAGAGCGCCGAGTCGAACGTCCCCGAGCGAGTGATGAGCCACGCCGAGGCGAAGGAGTCGCTCGGCCCGCTCGAACTGTAACGCGAGAACTATCACCACCGAGATGAACGATACCACCGTCGGATGAGTACCTCCACGCGCGTCGGGCGGTCGATCGCGACCGGATCGGGCCACCTCGGTCGCGGGTCCGCCGTGCTCGCCGTCCTGACCGTCCAGGTGATCGCGTTCGCCGCCGCCTACGTCGCGGAGCAGCCGACGCTGTACGCCCTGTTCGCGATGGGCAGCGCCGCCGCCATCGCCGGGGCGACCGGCGGTGGCCTCAGAGGGGTCGCGGCGGCCGCGGTCGCCACCGGCGTCGTCGGCGCTATCGGGTGGGCGCTCGAGAGCTACTGGATCCTCGTCGTCGGGCCGGTGATCTTCACGCTCGTGGTCGGCACCACGGAACGGCGCTGGGCCGGGGTCGCCGCGGCGACGATGGGGTCGGTCCTGCTCGTCGCGCTCGCGCTCCCGCTGGCGCTGTTCGTCGCCCGGCAGGACCCCGGTCTCGTCTCCGAGGCGCTCCGCTCGCCGGAGGTCCACCGGATGCTCTACCTCACGGTCTACGGACCGCTGCTCGCGACGCTGTTCACGCTCGTCTTCGGCGTCCCGCTCGCCTACCTGCTGGCGCGGGGGTTCCCCGGTCGGCCGCTCGTCGAGGGGCTGGTCGACCTGCCGCTGGTCGTCCCGCACTCGGTCGCGGGGCTCCTCATCCTGTTCGGCTTCGGCCGGGGGGCGGCGTTTCCCGAACTGGGCGTCCTCGGGACGACGGTCGGGATGGTGCTCGCGATGGCGTTCGTCAGCGCCCCGTTCGCCGTGAACGTCGCCCGCGAGGCGTTCGAGGACGTCGAGCGCGACGTCGAGCGCGCCGCGCGCGTCCACGGGGCGAGCCAGTTCGAGGCGTTCCGACGGGTCAGCCTCCCGCTCGCCGCCCGCGGCGTCCTCACCGGCGGCGTGCTGGCCTGGGCGCGCGCCGTCTCCGAGTTCGGGGCCGTCGCCGTCGTCGCCTACAACGTCTCGTTCTTCTACCCCCCCGCGGGCGAGGTGGTCACCGGCCAGCACGCTCCGGTGTTCATCTTCAACACGTTCACTGCGGGGTCGCTCGCCGAGAGCAGCGCCGTCGCCTTCGTCCTGCTGTCGATGAGCCTCGGCATCTTCCTGCTCGTGCGCTGGCTCGCGTACGACGCGTCCACCGCGGGGGTGATACGGTGACGCTCGCGTTCGACGTGGCGGCGACCTTCACCGCTCCCGGCGCGGAACCGTTCGCCGTCGACGCGGCGCTCACCGTCGAGACGGGCGAGACGCTGGTCGTCCTCGGCCCGAGCGGGAGCGGAAAGACGCTCCTGCTCGAACTCGTCGCCGGCTTCCACCCGGCGACGGGGCGCGTCGAACTCGACGGCCGCGACGTGATCGACGCGCCGCCCGAGCGACGGGAGTTCGGCTTCGTCTTCCAGGACTACGCGCTGTTCCCCCACATGACCGTCCGCGAGAACGTCGCGTTCGGCGCGCGCTACCGCGACGACCCGCGCGACCCCGACGAACTGCTCGCCCGCCTCGGCGTGTCGCACCTCGTCGACCGAACCCCGGAGACGCTCTCGGGCGGGGAGTCACAGCGCGTCGCGCTCGCCCGGGCGCTCGCCGTCCGACCCGAGGTGCTCCTGCTCGACGAACCGCTCTCGGCGCTCGACGCGCCGACCCGCGAGCGCCTCCGCGACGACCTCGCCGACGTGCTCGCCGACGTCACCGCCCTCCACGTGACCCACGACCGGACGACGGCGCGGGCGCTCGCGGATCGCGTAGCCGTCATGGCGGACGGGAACGTGCTCCAGGTCGACACGCCCGAGGCGGTGTTCGAACGTCCGCGTGACCCCTTCGTCGCCCGGTTCACGGGGGCGAACTGCCTCCCCGGCGCGCTCGCGCCCGACCTCGACTGCGACGAGTTCGCCATCCGCCCCGAACACGTCCGACTCGACGGCGCGGCGGACGCCGGCCGCGCCCGGGTCACGCGCGCCGTCGACGAGGGCGGCTCGACCCGAATCTCGCTCGACCTCGACGGGACGCCGGTCACCGCCTACGCGACCGACCCCCCGACGACGGGGAGCACCGTCGGCGTCTCCTTCCCGGCGGAACACCGCGTCCCGTTCGGCGAGGGTAACGACGATCGGTTACTCGCCCGCGCTCGCGATAGCGGCCGTGATTACCGACAACAGTGATACGTCGAGGGTCCATACCGCCACTTGATGGCCGTTTTCGACGAGTACGGATCGGACCGCGGCGTCGAGTTGGCGCTTCACGAGGTCACCGGCGCGTTGGGTGATTCGGTTACCGTCCTCCCGATCGTCGTCACGCTGTGCGCGCTGACGCCCGCCTCGCTCCCCCACGTGCTGGTCGCCTTCGGCGTCTTCCAGGTCGTCTGGGGCGTTCGTTACGGCCTGCCGATGTCCGTCGAGCCGATGAAGGCGCTCGCAGGGCTGGCGATCGCGGGCGCGCTGACGTACGGCGAGTTCCTCGCCGCCGGCCTGCTCGCGGGCGTCCTCCTCCTGGCCGCCGGGGCGACCGGGGCGCTCGGCCGCGTCGAGCGATTCGTCGGCGAGCCGGTCGTCCGCGGCGTCCAGCTCGCCGTGGCGCTCCTCCTGATCGAGCGGGCGTTCGACCTCGCGCTCGCCGAGCCGACGCTCGCGCTCGGGGGCGTCCTCCTCGCGGCGGCCGTCTCGCTCGTCGCGCCGCGGGCGGCGGCACTCGCGCTGCTCGGCGCGGGCGTCGCGCTCGCCGTCGGCGTCGACGGCGTCCCCGAGCCGACCCTCCCGGCGCTCGCGCTCTTCCCCGGTGGCGTCCCGAACCTGACGACGGCCGCACTGGGCGGGACCGCCGCGCAGCTCGCCATGACGGTCGGGAACGCCGCCGTCGCCACCTCGCTCCTGTTCTCCGACCTCTTCGACGCGGACGTTCCCTCCGACGACCTCGCGACGAACATGGGCGCGATGACGCTCCTCTCGGTCCCGTTCGGCGGCCTGCCGATGTGCCACGGGAGCGGCGGCCTCGCGGGGAAGTACGCCTTCGGCGCGCGCACCGGCGGCGCGAACGTCGTCCTCGGCGGGCTCTACCTCGCCGCCGCGCTCGTCGCCGGCCTCTGGACGGCGTTCCCGCTGGCGCTGCTCGGCGCGGTGCTCGGCGTCGTCGCCCTCCAGCTCGGCCGGGTCGCGCTCGCCGACCGATCCGCGCTCGCCGTCGCGGTCGGCGTCGCGGGCGCGCTGACGAACGTCGGGCTGGCGTTCGTCGGCGGCCTGCTCGCCTGGCACGCCCTCCGCCGCCTCGACCTCGTAGCCCCGGCGGAGCGCGCCGGCTGACCCACTCCCACCCCGACACCGCAGGGTCTTTTCCCCGCGCCGGCCACCTCCGCACATGGACACCTGGGATCGACTGTTCGAGCGCGCCGCCGCACTCGAGGCGTCGCTCGACGACGTGCAGCGCGTCCTCACGGAGCGCCGAAAGGGGGGACGGTCAGGACGGCGGGAGGGGGATCGGGACAGCGGGGACCGCCGGGGCGACCCCGACCCCGGGGAACGACGATGAACGCGAGTGAGCGCGCCGTCCGCGTCGTCGCGGACGCGGACGTGCTCGCGGCGGACCTGCTCGTCGGCGGGCCGGCGCGCGACGCGCTCGACCTGATCCGGGCGCACTCGTGGGTCGACCTCGTCGCCAGCGACCCCCTGCTCGACGACGCCGAGGCGGTGATCGCCCGCCTCGCGGACGCCGACCTCGCGCGCGACTGGCGCGAGCGGATCGACGCGCTGCGCGTCCCGGTCGAACACCCCCCCGAGGACCACCCCGCGCTCGCCTCCGCCTACCGCGGCGAGGCGGCGCACGTGCTCTCGTTCGACGAGCGACTCGGCGGGGCGAAGGCGGGCACCGCGATCCGGGCGCGTGTGGAGACGAGCGTCAAGCACCCGCGGGCGTTCGCGCTGCTGTTCGACCCCGAGACGATGTACGAGGTGGCGTTCGAGGAGCCGTACCCGGGGCCGGACCGCGACCCGCGCGACTAGCCCCGATCTGGTTCGCCGCTCACGTTCACACCTCGCCGTCGAGCGACCGCCGCATGACGACCACCGGGAGGACGACGCCGCCGCTCGTCTCGTGGCTCGCCTCGCGGACGCGCTCCCAGCCCAGCGCCTCGTAGAAGGGGACGGCGTTGCGCGACGCCGAGAGCGAGAGTTCGTCGATCCCCCGCCCCCGCGCCTCGGCCTCCAGGCGGCCCAGGAGCGCCGACCCGACGCCCCGGCGGGCGTGTCCGGGGTGCACGTAGACGGCCCGCACCTCCGCCTCGGGAACGTGCAGGTGGCCGAACCCGGCGAGTTCCCCCTCGCGCTCCGCGACGACGAGGTACTGTCCCGGTTCGCCGATCGGGTAGTCGGGCGGGCCGTCCGTCGTCGCCCACGCCTCGACCTGCCGCTCGTCGTAGGCCGCCGGGCCGAACGCCCGGATGGACGCGACGTGGAGGTCGAGGATCGCGGGCGCGTCGTCGGGGGTCGCGGGACGGACTCGCATCGTGAGCGGGGAAGGGCAGGCGGGGAAAGGACGTGTCGGTCCGACAGGTGAGGGAGTCGGATCCACCCCGTTCGCCCCGAGCGGATCGAGGGATGTACTGGCGACGGCCAACAGAACCGTTCGTGTTTTTGTATCCACGTCCGGAATCCGTGACCGTCCTGGGAGCAAACCCAGGACGAAAACGCGTGTCGAAGAGAGACACGTCAACCGCACTCATCATGGCGGGCGCGACGCTCGCTGCTGCCGGACAACCAGGAGGGTACCTCCTGATTGCTCTCGGAGTCGTGTGGTCGACAGAAGACCCGGGACGCGGTCAGTAGGGTTGGACGCCCTGACCGCGTCGAATCTCTATTTCTCTTGAGCACCACCCGAGCGCTTGAGGCGGGGGTGTCACTGGGTCGTACGTCGTCCACCGTTAAAATCATTATCCTCTATCGTCGGTAGAGGCGGATAACGACGATAGAGTGGCTGTAGTCACGGCTTCGTTGAACGCTCGCCCCGTGGGCTGTGACTCGTCTGATACCGCTCGCTCACGCCGTTCGCTTCGCTACCGCTCAGCGAACCGCCGATGGACTCGCTCACGCTCGTCCATCGAGATACCGATCACTCCGCTTCGCTCCGTTCCCGGTACCACTCCCCGAACTTCGCCAACGCCCGCCCGCGGTGGGAGACGGCGTTCTTCTCGACGGTCGTCATCTCGGCGAGGGTTCTCCCGTCGTGCTCGAAGATGGGGTCGTAGCCGAAGCCGCCGTCGCCGCGCGGTTCGACGATGCGGCCGGGGACCGCCCCCTCGAACAGGCGGACGGGGAGGTCGCCCGTCAGGACGGCGTCGTCGGTCGTCGCGGTGGCGCGCTCGTCGGCCGCGAGGTCGTGACCGCGGCGGTCGCCGTAGTCGATCGGCTCGGGGGTCGCCTCGAACGGTTCCCCGTCGCAGTAGGCGATGACGCAGCGGAAGTACGCCCGCGTCGCCCCGGCCCGTCGAGCGAGTTCGCCGACGCGCTCGACCCCCAGCGTCTCCTCGACGTAGGCGGAGTACGGCCCGGGGAAGCCGCCGAGCCCCTCGACGAACAGCCCGGCGTCGTCCACGATGACGGGACCGCCGACGTGCGCGTGTGCCTCGCGCGCGCCGCGGGCCGCGATCGGGCCGAGTTCGTCGGCCTGGATCTCCGTGTAGTCGAACTCGACCGGTTCGACCGCGTCGAGGTACTCGCGCGCCTCGCGCACCTTCCCCTCGTTGGTCGTGACGTAGCTGAGCATACCGGGGGTGCGCCCGGAGGGCGAAAAGAGGCGTCGATCGGCGCGTCAGTCGACGATGACCTCGACGGGTTCGTCCTCCGCGAACTCGTCGCCCTCCGTCCCGCTTCGCTCCTGGTAGAGCAGCGCGCCCGCGATGGCGAGGACGACCCACGACCGCCAGTTGGCGAGGTTGAGCGTGTAGCCGATGCCGAACGGCTTCTCGACCAGCATCCCCTCGTCGGGCCGCCAGTACGCGGAGAGCATCCGACCGAGGCTCGGTCGTTCGAAGTTGTACGGGACGCCGAACAGTTCGCCGGACTGTGGTCTGTCTGCCATGGCACACGATACGGTCGCGGGCACTAAGTCGTTTGCCACCGCCATCGCGCTGTCGCGACCGACGGGGACCGGCCGCGCTACTGATACCGCCCGCGCCCCTCGACCTCACGCAACTGCTCGATCACCGCGGGGTCGCCCGCCTCGCGGTAGGCGGACTCGAACGCGTCGAGCAGCGGACCGGGACCGTCCGCGGTGCCCGCGAGCGACCCCTCGAAGACGTGGAGGTCCATCGCGAAGTCCTCGACGTGCGCGGAGTGGTAGCCGAGGCCGAAGTCGATGAGCCACGTCCGACCGTCCACGCGGACGTTCCGCGTCGTGGGGTCGCCGTGGACGACGCCCGCGCCGTGCAGGGTGGCGAGGTGGCGACCCACCGCCCGGACGTGCGCCTCGGTGAGTCGGTCGCGCAGGTCGCAGTCGCCGACGCGCTCCATCGCGAGCGTCGCCTCGCGCTGGTCGACGTCGCGGACGACCGGCGTCGGAACGCCCAGCCGACGCGCGTCGTTGAGCAGGCGCGCCTCGCCCCGGGTGCGTTCCCGACGGAGGCGCGCGTCGAGGTCCGGGTGACGGTAGGCCTTCGGCTCGCGGCGCTTCACGACGGCGTCGGAGACCGCGACGGTCGCCTCCGCGCCCCGCTGCGTTCCGGCGTCCGTCGGGTCCTCGGCGCGGGCGACGTCCTCGCCGGCGCGCCAGGTGACGGGCACCTCGTCCGGGCGGAAGTTCGGGCGCACGCGGGACTCCTCGATGGGGATCGTATCGCCCGCGGCGGCCATCTTCGCGCCCAGGACGGCGATCATCCCCGCGTTGTCCCGGAGGAAGCGCGGTTCCGGGGCGTGAAAGCGCGCGCCGCGCTGGGCGCACATCTCGCCGAGCATCCCCCGCAGGCGGGCGTTCTGCCCGACCCCGCCGCCGAGGACGAGTTCGTCGTTGCCCGTGAGCGAGAGCGCGCGCTCCGCGACCTCGGTGAGCATCGCGAAGACGTGCTCCTGCAGCGAGAAGCAGACGTCCTCGACGGCCGTGCCGTCGTCGTACGCCTCCTTCGCCGCGCTCGTGATCCCCGAGAAGGAGAAGTCCATCCCCTTCACGACGTACGGGAGGTCGACGTACTCTCCCTTCTTCGCGGCGGCCTCGACCTTCGGCCCGCCGGGGTGCGACCAGCCGACGTGGCGGGTGAACTTGTCGATGGCGTTGCCGACGCCCGTGTCCATCGTCTCCCCGAGCACGCGATAGCGACCGTCGTGAAAGCCGAGCAGGTGCGCGTTCGCGCCGCTGGCGTTCAGGCAGACCGGCGAGTCGAAGCCCGCCCGGTGGCGACCGATCTCCAGGTGCGCGAGCATGTGGTTGACGCCGACGAGGGGCACGTCGAGCGTGCCCGCGACGGCCCGCGCGGCGGTGCCGACGATCCGGAGGCAGGGACCGAGCCCGGGACCGCGCGAGAAGGCGACGGCGTCGATCGACGGGGCGGCGTCACCTCCGGCCTCGCCATCGACCTCGGCAGCCGCGTGGTCGAGCGCCTCCCGGACCACCTGCGGGATGGCCCCGCGCATGTGCTCTGCGGCCTCGCGCGGATGGATGCCGCCGCTCTCGGGCTGGTAGGCGTCGGTGAAAATCGCGGTCTCGTCCGAGTCGGCGTCGTGGACGGCTGCGGACGCCGCCCAGGCCGTCCCTTCGATGCCGAGGACCCGCACGTCAGCTTACAGCCACTCGGTGTAGCCGCACTTGCCGCAGTGCTTGCGGTCCTCGTGCTCGGCGAGGAAGGTGTCCCCGCAGCGGGGGCACTGTTCCTTCTCTGCCGTTCCGTCCTCGCCGTAGTACTCGTGGCGGGGCATCTACGCCTCCTCCGCCTCCGCTTCGGCGTCGCCCTCCTCGTCCGCGCCGATCTTGTTGCGGTCGAGCATGTACGCCTGCTCCACGTCGCGGGCGTCGTCGGGCGTCTCGTAGGCCTTCGCGTACCCGAGGGTCTTTCGCATGCCGTACTTCGTGTCGAGTTCGTGGATGACGACCTCGTCCGCGTCCTTGTTCAACTTCGCGGCGAGACTGTCGCGGACGGAGAGACGGGAGGGGGTCGCCTCGTCGTGGACGACCACGAAGCGCACGTCCGAGCGGTGCAGCATCGGGTTCGCCTCCTCCTCGATGATTTCGATGTCCATGGTTCGTTGCCCGTATTTCCTCCCGAGCCGGCTAAAAGGATTTCGAAGCCGTCAGTCGGTGGGAATACGAGCCCCGGCGGCCGTGAAACGGCGCGCCGGGACGGGATACATCGGAGGAGACAGGACGAGACGGGACAGAACGGGCGGAACAGGGAGGCTCAGAGGAACGACCGAATATCGCTCACCACGTCGTTGTCCTCGTCGTCGGGAAGCTCGATCGCGTCGGGGGCGTTCCACGTAGCGCTCCACTCGTGGCGACAGCTCAACCCCGTCGCATCCGAGAGGTCGAGGTCGCCCACCGGCGTGGCCGAAAACACCACGTCGTAGCCGGTCGTCTCCGCACCCGTCTCGGAGCGGTAGGCGGCGCGGCGGACCCGGACCACCCCGTCGATGGTAACCGCGACGCCGGTCGTGACGGCCACCGCTTCGCGGGCGGCCGTCACCCAGTCGCCGTCGAGAGACACCTGACCGTACGGCAGAACCGGAATTCGCTCGTCCTCCTGCCGGAGCAGGAGGAGTCGACCGTCGGCGTCGGTGACGCCCGAGATGGCCATCCCCGCGATGGGCTCGTACACCTCGAAGTGCCCCTGGTGCGCTTCCGGGGGGGCATCGATGAACTCGGCGTCGTCACGTTCGCGCAGCGTCTCGGGGTCGGTGAGTTCGTCCATGATGAGCGCGGCTGCCACCGTGTCCCCCCGGATCACCGCCCCCGGGCGGACGACGGCGAACGCCGTTCCCGCGATTAGGGATAGCTGATAGAAAAGCGTACTGCGCTGATGACAGTAACGCTGTTTACGAAACGAGGTCGCGTGCGGCCTCCGCTGTTCCCGCGAACTACGACTCGAACCCGAGTGCCGCCTCCGCCGCGACGACGTCCCCCTCCATCCTCGCGAGGTCGAGATCGGGCTGACGCGCACGAGGACTCGGAACCCTTCGCATCGGCGTAGTTGGCACTCCGGACACCCATCTTTCCGACCCGAACTGCTACTCGTTGTACCGGATGTAGCGATCAGCGAACGTCTCCCAGTGCACCAGGAGGTATCGCTTCATCCGTTCGTACGTGTACCCGTCCTCGAGCCAGACCTTTCGATCCTCGTCGGCGTCGTCCGGGAGATAGACCAGATCCATGTGCGGTCGTCCGTGCGCGGTGTCCATACGGACGATCTCGACGTTCTCCTCGAGAGGGTACGTCCCCTCTCGCACCAACGTGACACCGTAGTTTTCCGCGTCTTCGTCGGGGTCGTAGTCTTCGCCCTCGAACGGTTCGGGCTCGACGAAGCCCAGCAAGAAGTAGTCGTCACCACGGTACGTACCGAGGTCGATCGATTCGAAACTATACATTACAGATTTCGAGTACGTGTTCGGGGCGTGCCAGGTACGTTCATCGTCTGTACACCGTCGGAGTCACCACCGTTGCTACGCCGCCACGACCAGTTCGGTGCGCCCTCTGGACGGTGGCTCACGACTTGGAGACCGTTCCCGGCGAGAGGTTCAAATTTCGGCGAAGCGTGATGGATGCTATCTCGTTTATTGTCAAGTAATGGCGAAAGTTAACATTTTCTGTACGATACGTTCCTCTGCACAGGGACCGGATCATCGAGTATCCGAGCTTCCGAAGGCTTTTCTATGTTGCATCCCTAACAACGGTTAGGAGGACAGAATAATGCCCGAATTCGAGGACCGGCACTCCCCGATCCCCGACCCGAACGAGTTCGAGTTCGAGGAGGCCGAAGTGGATCCCCGTCTGGACTTCCGGAGTTCCTTCTCGGAGGCGCTGACTCAGCACGGGTTCCCTGACACGCTCGTGCTCGCTCGTGAACGAGCCGAGAGTGTCTTCCACGAACGGCGCCTGGAGATCCTCGACTACCTGAAGGAACACGAACCGCGCTCCGTTCGCGCGCTCGCCGACGAACTGGGCTACGACAAAGGCGTGGTCAGCCGTGATCTCCGGAAGCTCGCCAGCATCGACGTCGTCGAGTACGTAGAGGAGGGTCGGGCGAAAGCTCCTCGCCTCAAGCACGACCACGTCGTCGTCGAACCTGTCGTCTAATTTCGTCCGGTACTCCCCTCTTCTCGGTCCGAGTCCTCCCTCTCGTATGCTGAAAATCGGTTTCTCGTCCCCCTACTCGGAGCGTTCGTCACCTTACCGCGCGTGGTCACGAAACTAGTTGGGCGCGCCGTCGGCTTCGGCTCGACAGCGACGATGCACCGAGACCAGCGCTGGCGGGCGTCGTCGGTGCGAACTACGACTCGAACCCGAGCGCCGCCTCCGCCGCGACGACGTCCCCCTCCATCCGTCCGAGGAACTCCCGCATGTCGGCGCGGACCGTCTCGTCCACGACGACGAGGACCATCCCCTCGTCGGGCTGGCCGTAGACGACGGTCGCGCCGAGGGGGGCGACGGCGATGGCGGGGACGGCGGCGAGGTCCTCCTCGCCGTCGACGACGACGGCGACGGTCTCCCCGCCCGCGAGCCCCTCCCGGAGCGCGACGAGCAGGTCCCGCGAGAGGGTCGCCGCGGGGTTCTCGACGCGCACCTCGCGGTCGAACGGCGAGAGGTCCACGCGCTCGTCGAGTGGCGTGCGCTTCGTCTGTCCGTCCACGAGCGCCACGTCCGGCACCGTCTCGCGGAGCAGGTGCTCGGTGACGACGTCGCCGACGGCGATCAACGGCCCGTCGCCCGCGTCGGCGAGGAGGGTCGACGGATCGGTGTAGATCGGCCCGACGGGGTCCTTCAGGTCGGCGCGCAGCGCGTCGGGGAGGCGGAGCATCGCCCGTTCAGCGCACCTTCAGCGCGTACGCGCCCGGTTCCGCCACGTCCATCTCCCGGGCGATCTCGCTCTTCTCCGGGTGGGCGATGATGACGTATCCCGCCCAGTCCTCGGAGAGGGAGGTCGAGCCGCAGACGACGCAGGACTGCTCCTCGCCGGCGTCCTGGACGCGGTGGCACTCGCGACAGACGAGTCGCTTCGCCATGCTCACTCACCCGCCGCGGCCTGCTCGTGTTTCTCGCGGAGCCAGCCGTGCTTTCCGAGGCCGGGCTGCTTCGCGGTCAGGCCGATCTTCGAGTCCCGCGGGTTGCGCTCGTCGATGCTCTTGGTGACGATGCGCGCGCGGACGGCATCGCCGACCCCGAGCGCCTGGTTCGACTCCCGTGAGGCGAGCTGCTGGCCCTCCTCGTCGAACGCGAGGTACTCGTCGGAGATCTGAGAGACGTGCAGCAGGCCGTCGACGGGACCGATCCCGACGAACGCGCCGAAGTTGACCACCTCGACGACCTCGCCGTCGATGACCTCCTGCATCTGCGGGTCGAACGTGACCGCGTAGAACTCCGCCTCGTAGTAGACGCCGGGGCGGTTCGGGAGGACGGTCCCTTCGCCGATGTCGACGACCTCGACGACGCTCACGACGGAGCCGACCTCCTCGTCCATCCGCCCCTCGAGTTTGTCCTGCAGTAGTTCCTTGACCAGCTGTTCTGAGACGTCGTCGAGGAACCGCGGGGGCACCTCGACCGTGTCGCGTAGTCTGACCCTCTTGTACATGTTCAGTGGATTGCGAGTTTGTTTCGCCCCCTTATACCGATTACTCCGACGGAGAGGCGGTCACGCAGGGGCCGATCGTTCGTGACCACGTAGTCGCACGCCCCGAGCTCGGCGAGTTCGACGAGCGCGTCGTCCGCGTACGTCGCGTCCGTTCCGACCGTCGTACAGCGTTCGGCGAGGTCGCGGCCGACGGCGGCGGCGGTCGCCTCCGTCCCGCTCCCTCGCGCGAGTCCCTCGAGTTCCAGGAGCACCGCACGGGGGACGATACACTCGTACTCCCCGAGGAGGCGGTCGAGTTCGTCGAAGACGCGGACGCCGCACTCGACCGGCATCATCAGCGCGCTGGTGTCCATGGCGACTCTCATTCGGCGTTCACTCGACGCTCGCGCTCACTCGGCGAGCGTCCCGATTCCGATGAGCCGCCAGCGCGTGCCGACGCGCCGGTTGATCGCGATGATCGCCCCGGGTTCGGCGCAGACGGGGCGCTTCAGCTTCACCTCGCACTCGTCGTCGCGGGCGCTCGTGACCGCGCCCACCGTCGTCGCCGTGCCGACGGTGAGCATGAGCGGCTCACCCGTGTTGATCGGCTCGATGTCGTCCTCGCTGCCGACGAGCCGGTCGAGCAGTTCGACCTCCATCGTGAACTGGTGCCACGTCGGCGGCAGGCTGCCGGGCGGTCCGGCGACCTGTCCGGCCAGCGAGTCGCCCTTCGTCAGCGAGGGGTCGAGCCCGGTGCCGACGCCGAGGAGGCCGCCGGGCGAGACCTCGTCGACGATCTCGCCGCCCGCCTGGAGCGACCGAACCGAGGTGGAGACGGGCAGGTACTCCGCCTGTCCGCCCTCCTCGACCCGTCGGCCGGGGCGGATCTCGAGTTCGTCGCCGACGCGCAGGCGACCCTGCGTGAGGCTCCCCCCGAGGACGCCGCCCATCAGCCCGTCGAAGGTGGTGCCCGGCCGGTTGACGTCGAAGCTGCGCGCGACCTGCATGCGCGCGTCGGCGTCGGGGTCGCGCTCGGGCGTCGGGATGGACTCCTCGATCGCCTGGATGAGGAGGTCCATGTTGACCTCCTGCTGGGCCGAGATCGGGACGACCGGCGCGTCCTCCGCGACGGTCCCCTCGACGAAGTCCTCGATCTCCCGGTAGTTCTCGCGGGCGCGATCGGCGTTCACGAGGTCGACCTTGTTCTGCGCGATGACGATGTTCTCGATGCCGATGATGTCGAGCGCCATCAGGTGCTCCGCGGTCTGGGCCTGCGGGACGGGTTCGTTCGCCGCGACGAGCAGGACGGCACCGTCCATCATCGCCGCGCCCGAGAGCATCGTCGCCATCAGCGTCTCGTGTCCTGGGGCGTCCACGAACGAGACGGTCCGGAGCACCTCACTCTCTGACCCGTCGGGACACGTCTCCTCGACGGTGTAGCACTCCGGCGCGTCCATGCCAGGGCACTGCCGGAACGTCGCGTCGGCGTAGCCGAGACGGATGGAGATACCCCGCTTCATCTCCTCGGAGTGCTGATCGGTCCACTCGCCGCTGAGCGCCTGGACCAGCGTCGTCTTGCCGTGGTCGACGTGGCCGACGAGTCCGATATTCACCTCCGGTTGACGGTGGTTCCCTGTCATGAAGTAATAGCGTGATATCGCCGCGTCGCGGATTTAACCTTGGCGGTTCACCGCGCCTCGCTCGCTCGCCCTCCTCCCGACCCGGTCGAACGCCGACTCCGAACCCATCGCCGCCGCGCGAACGACGGAAACGCGTCCACAGAGCGACGGGCGGCAGGACGTGAATCCGGCCGCCGACGCCACCCACGCCCGTCCGCCCCGTTCCGAGACCGGTCGGCGCGCGGACCGAACTGTCGACTTCGTTATGCGTTCGGGGGGCGTACGGGTACGTGCTATGTCGTCACTCGACACGAGGCTCGAACTCCTCGCCCCCGACAACTGCACCGTCGCGTTCGTCGACCATCAGCCCCTGATGGTGTTCGGGATCGGCTCGATCGACGGGCAGACGCTGAAGAACAACACGATCGCGCTCGCGAAGGCGGCGCGCGCGTTCGAGGTGCCCGTCGTCCTCACGTCGATCAACCCGGCGTACAGCGGCGACCTCTGGCCGGAGCTGTCGGCCGCCGCTCCCGACGCCGAGCCGATCGAGCGGACGACGATGAACCCCTGGGAGGACGAGGCCTTCGTCGCCGCCGTGACCGCCACCGGTCGACGGAAGCTCGTGCTGGCGGGGCTGTGGACCGAGGTGTGCGTCTGCTACCCGGCGCTCGACGCGCTGGCGGACGGCTACGACGTGTACGTCGTCACCGACGCGTGTGGCGGAACCACGAAAGAGGCCCACGAGATGGCGGTCGAACGCATGATCCAGGCGGGCGTCGTCCCGGTCACCTGGCAGCAGGTCCTCCTCGAGTTCCAGCGCGACTGGGCGCGCGAGGAGACGTACGCCGCGACGCTCGACGTCGTCAAGGAGCACAGCGGGGCGTACGGCACGGGGATCGAGTACGTCCAGACCGTGGTCGCGGGCGACGCCTCCTCGGAGGCACCCGCGAGCAGGAAACCCCCCGCGTAGGATAGGGGGCCCACGTGCGGACGACCGCCCTGCGCGCGGGTCTCCCGCGCGCACCGCTCACGGTAGCGCGCCGCGGGCGAGTCGACGGCTGACGCGCGTCGAACGACCGTCAGACGGCTACGAAACGCCTTTACCGGCGCTCCCCGACGTTCGCGCCATGCTACGCTGGCGACACCTCCCCGACCTGCTCGTCACGAACCTGGCCGGGCTGACCCGTCGCTCGTCGCGCGACGACCTCGACGGCCGGGAGATCCCCGTCACGGAGGAGCGAGAGGAGTGACGCCGCCGGCCGGCCGCCCCCGGTCGAGGGGGGCCCGAGCGTCGACGTTCGGTCGCGACGACCGCCGACGGTAGGTAGAGCGACCGCGAGCACCGCGCCCGCGTGACTTTTCTCGTCGCTCGTCCAACGACGACCGTGCGCGAGTTCGCGTTCGAGATGGCGCTGTGCGCCCGCCTGGAGAGCGGGGGGCACCTCGTCAGCCGACAGCTCGGGACGAGCACGCGCGGCCGGCGCGTGCTCGACGCGCTGCTCGTCGAACCCGGCCCCGAGTTCGACGCCCGGACGCGCATCACGCCCGATCGCATCCCCGACGCGGCCATCGAGGCCGACGTCGGCACCGGGCGCGCCCGCTACTGGAAGGACTGCTTCGACTGTCACCCCGACCGCGCGCGGAGCGCCGTCGAGCGCGCCTGCGAGGTCGGCTTCTTCGAGCGCGAGCGGCGCTCGGGGCGCACGTACGTCAGACAGACCGCGCGCTACCCCGACTGGTTCTCGCGCCTCGTCGGGATCGAGAACAAGCCAGACCTCGGGCGACCCGGCGACCTGGAGACGCAACTCCGGAAGGACGTGAGCCTCGCCGTCGTGGACGAGATCGTCCTCGCCACCGAGTCCTACGTGACGCGGGCGCACCTCAACCGCATCCCCGAGGCGGTGGGCGTCTGGCGGGTCCATGGGGAGACCGGCGCGTACGAGGTGGTGCGCGAGCCGACGCCGCTCGCCGCCTCCGAGGACGGGATCGACGTGCTGGAAGAGCGCCCGAGCCGGACGCGGGTGCGCGTCGTCAGCGCCGCCGAGAAGGCTCGCCTGCGCCGCCGCCTCGCCGAGCGCGCCTACGGCAAGGGCTGGCGCGTCACCTTCCCCGATTGCCCGCACGTCGAGGACCGACCGATCGCGGGCGTCGGTGGGATCCCGTACTGCGCCCGCGAGGGGCGCGTCGTCGGCCCGTCGAACCCCTGCGACTGCGCGGAGGGCGAGGGCGAAGGCGGGAGCGGCGAGGCCGGGAGCGTCGCGGTCCCCAACGTCGACCTCGACGCCCACCGCGACGAACACTCGCCGTGGGTGCGCGACCCGGCTGGCGCGCGGCGCGAGCAGGCGGGGCTGGATCGGTTCTCGTAGCCGTTCAGCCGAGCGAGTACACGTCGTACCGTTCGAAGAGGTCGCGCGTCCGCTCGTCGCGGTGCGCGCGGAGGACGCTGACTCCCGCGATCTCGCCGTCCGCCGACTCCACGAGATCGCACGCTGCGCGCATCTGCGCGCCGGTCTCTATCCAGTCGTCGACGACGAGCACCCGATCATCGCCGTTGAGCGCGCCCACGGCGAGTTCGAGCGTCTTCCCCTCCCCGGAGTAGTCCGTCACCTCGCGCCGGAGCACCTCGTCGTCGCGGAGCGGTAGCTTCCCGCCCTTCCGAACGGGGACGAAGCCGACGCCGGCCTCGCGGGCGGCGGCACCGCCGAGGACGAATCCGAGCGCCTCGATACCGACGACGCGGGTGTAGTCGTCGGCGAGCGGGTCGAGCAGGTCCGCGACGAGATTCGCGAACACGTCCCCGTCGGCGAGCAGCGGGCTCACGTCGTAGCGGCCGACGGCCTCGGTGTTCATACGCTCGTAGTAGTACGCGTAGTCCATCGTCTACAGCACGTACCGCTCGCCGTCGACCGCCGCGGGGTCGCCGAACGCCTCCTCCGGGGTCGGGAAGTGCGAGACGTGGACGAGGCGCACCTCGTCCGCCCGGAGGTCGTCGGCGAGCGCGAGCGCCCCCTCGGTGGTCATGTGCTTCGTGCCGAACGTGCGCGACACCCCCTCCTCGTCTTCGTGTCTCCCGCCGATAGGGTGGTACTCGCAGAGGCGGGCGGGGACGATCGCGTCCGCGAGCAGGAGGTCGGGGTCGGCGAGCACCGCGCGGGAGTCGTCGGGGATCCCGTAGCTCGTGTCCCCCGACAGCGAGAGCTTCGCGCCCGTCTCGGGGTCCTCGATCGCCAGGCCGTAGCACAGCAGCGGCGGGTGGTCAACCGGGACGAGCGTCACCCGGAGCCCGCACGCCTCGAACGGCTCGAACGGCGTCTCGGGGTGCACGTCGAGCTGGTCGAGGTAGTCGAACTTCGAGGCGACCGTCTCGGCGACGCTCTCGCCGGTCTCCGGGTCCGTCTCGTCCGCGGCGTGGACCGGGAGGTCGCCGAGCAGGCGGTAGGCGTTGCCGAGGCCGTCGAGGTGGTCGAAGTGGACGTGCGTGACGACGACCGCGTCCGGAAGCGGCGTCTCCTGGGTGAGAAACTGGTGTCGGAAGTCTGGGCTCGCGTCGACGAGCAGCGACTCGCCGCGCCGTTCGTTCTCGACGTGGACGGAGAAGCGCGAGCGCTCGACGCCGCGCTCGCGGGCCGCCTCGCAGGTATCGCACGCGCAGCCGACCGTCGGGGTGCCGGTGGTGTCGCCCGTCCCGAGGAGGGTGACGCGCATCCGTCAGACCCCGTCCGCGGGGCGATCGTGCGCGTGGTCGTGGTCGTGGTCGTGATCGTGATCGTGATCGTGATCGTGGGAGCGTCCGCCGGCGTCGTGGCCGTTACCCGCGATGAGCGCGTCGGGGTCGCCGTTCATCATGTCCATGTTCTTCAGGTTGTCGCGCTCCTCGAACCCGGCGACGGCGTCCTCCAGGTCCCCCTGGGTGAGCGTCGTGCGCTCCTCGGTGAGCGCGTCGAGGACCGCCTCCCTGAGGACGAGCCGGAGGTCGCTGCCGGTGAGCCCCTCCGTCTCGTCGGCCAGCGCCTCGGGGTCGAAGTCCACGATCTCCATCTGCCGGGTGATGACCCGGAGGATGTCGGCGCGCATCTGGTGGTCCGGCTTCGGGAAGTTGACGATCTCGTCGAAGCGCCGCCAGGCGGCCGCGTCGAGCTGGTCGGGGTGGTTCGTCGCGCCGATGAGGAGCACCTCGTCCTGGATGAGCGAGATCTCGTCGATGCTCTTGAGCAGCGTGTTGACGGCGCGCTTGATCGCCGCGTGCTCGTCAGAGGCGCGCGTCTTCGCCACGAAGTCGAACTCGTCCATGAAGAAGATGCAGGGGGCGAGCCGTTTGGCCACCTCGAAGGCCTTGTCGACGTTCTTCGCCGTCTCGCCGAGGTACTGGCTCGTGATCATCGACAGCTTCACCTCGACGAACGGCAGGTCGAGGTCGTGGGCGAGCGCGCGGGCGCTGGTCGTCTTCCCGGTCCCCGGCGGGCCGACGAACAGCAGCTTCCCGATCTCGCGCAGGCCGATGCTGGCGAGGTAGTCGCGGTGCTCGATGGCCTTCACGATCTTCAGGATCTCCCCCTCCTGGTCGGCGGTGAGCACGAGGTCGTCGAGGGTCATCTCGACCTCCTCGGGCGCGCGCACCTCGACGAGGTCGAGCATCTCCTCGTCCTCCTCGTCGAACATCTGTTCGAGCAGGCTGTCGATCCAGACGCGGTCGGCGTGGATCGGGCGGTTGCGCGCGCGGGCCGTCTCGTAGTCGACGCCCTCGAAGTCCTCCTCGAAGTAGAGCGCGAGCGTCGGGTTGTCGAGCAACCGCTCGGCGGAGGTCCGCTCGCGGTACCACTTCTCGGCCATCCCGAGGTCCGTGAACTCGATCGCCCCGGAGAAGTCCTTCTTCCCGGTGAACATCAGTCCGGAGATGGCGTCCCACGGGTGGCCGTAGCCCGTCGCCTCCGTGATGGTCGTCGCCGTGACCGTGAGCGGCCGTTCGATGCCGCCGGGCGCTGGCCGGCCCGTCGACTCGTCTGGCTCGGCGTCGGCGTTCCAGAAGGCGCGCCGATAGGGCGGGGGCAGGTCACCGGGGTCGAGCTCACGGTTGTCGGAGTAGACACGCGCGGTGAGCATGAATTCGACAATGTCGAGCGCCGGGCCGGTCATTTCCCGATTATTTGATCTGCGAGGGGTATAAGACCGTCGAAGACCGTCTGAGCGTCCACGTTCCGATTCGAGGGACACAAACGCCTCGCCGGTGGTCAGCAGTTGTTAGCAATTCGTACGGTGAAGTTTAACACTGTGAAGCCACTCGTTCGAGTATGGCAGATTCGACACCGGTCGTCGTCCGCGCGTACCGCACCCCGCAGGGGAAGGAAGACGGCGTCTTCGCCGACGTCCGCAGCGAGGACCTCTCGATCCCGCTCGTCGACGAGATACTCGCCGAGACGGGCCTCTCCGGCGAGGACGTGGACGACCTGATGTGGGGGTGCGCCCAGCAGCGCGGCGAGCAGGGCAACAACCTGGCGCGGGTCATCGCGCTCCTGTCGGACCTCGGCGAGTCCGTCCCGGCCACGACGATCAACCGCTGGTGTGCGTCCTCCGCGCAGGCGGTCATCAGCGCGTCCGACGCCATCCGCGCCGGCCAGCGCGACGCGATCATCGCGGGCGGCGTCGAGAACATGTCCCGCGTGAAGATGGGCGAGAACACGGGGAGCGTCCACCCCCGGATGAACGAGTACTACAACGTCGCCGAACTCTCGATGGGGATGACCGCGGAGAAGGTCGCAGAGGAGTTCGACATCTCCCGCGAGGCGCAGGACGAGTACGCCCTGCGCAGCCAGCGGCGCGCCGCCGAGGCGACCGACTCCGGGCGCTTCGAGGACCAGATCGTCCCGATCGACAACGGCGAGGAACTGGTCACGGAGGACGAGGGAATCCGACGCGACACCTCGCTCGAGGCCCTCGGGAAACTCCCGACGGTGTTCAAGTCGAACGGCACGGTCACGCCCGGCAACGCCTCGCAGATCTCCGACGGCGCGGCGGGCCTGCTCGTCACGAGCGAGGCCTTCGCCGAGGAGCGCGGCCTCGAGATCATGGCCGAGGTGGGCAACAACAGCGTCGCGGGCGTCGATCCGACGGTCATGGGGATCGGCCCGGTCCCCGCCGTCCGGAAGCTGCTCGAACGCACCGACCGCACGATCGACGACTACGACCTCGTCGAACTCAACGAGGCGTTCGCCTCCCAGACGCTCTACTGCCAGCGCGAACTCGGCATCGACGACGAGAGGTACAACGTCAACGGCGGCGCGATCGCCATCGGCCACCCGCTCGGCGCGAGCGGCGCGCGCCTCCCCGTCGCGCTCGTCCACGAGATGGGGCAGCGGGACGCGAACGCGGGCATCGCCACCGAGTGCGTCGGCTTCGGGCAGGGTGCGGCGATCGAGTTCTTCCGATAGACACCCTCACTCCTCTATCTTTTCGTCGTACCGCGAGCGGAGCGAGCGGGCCGAGGAGCGACCACCGGAGCGCGAACGGAGTGAGCGCTCCGACGGGAGCGACGACGCGCGTTTCCTAACGTGAACAGTGTTCCGAATACGCACAGTTCGATTCGAACCGTCCTCGGCTGCCCGTTTCTTGATGAGAAGTACTTTCGATAGTCGGAGTGAACAGTGCAGGTGTCCTACCTGTAGTAAGATGACGCCGATACTCGAGACGCGAAACCTCTCGCGGACCGTCGACGGCGAGCGCATCGTCGACGACGTCTCCGTCGCGATCCCCGAGTCGACGGTGCTCGTCGTCGTCGGGCCGTCGGGGTCCGGGAAGTCGTCGTTCCTCCGCCTGCTCGACCGGCTCGACGAGCCGACCGAGGGGACGGTGCTGATCGAGGGCGAGGACTACCGGGCGATCCCGCCACGGGACCTCCGCAGGCGGGTCGGCCTCGTCCCGCAGGACCCCGCGCTCGTCCCCGGCACGGTGTTCGAGAACGTCGCCCGCGGCCCGCGGCTTCGAGGCGACCCGATAGACGAAGCGCACGTCGAGGAACTCCTCGAGCGCCTCGGCCTCGCCGGGTACTGCGACCGCGACGTCGAGGACCTCTCGGGCGGCGAGAAACAGCGGGTCGCGATCGCCCGCACCCTGCTGAACGACCCGGACGTCCTGTTGCTCGACGAGCCGACCTCCCACCTCGACTCGGCGGCCGAAGCGCGCGTCGAATCGCTCCTCTCGGAGCTGATCGCCGACCTCGACCTCACCGTCGTGATGGTCACCCACGACGAGGACCAGGCGCGACGGATGGGCGACCACGCCATGGTGCTGCGGGCGGGACGCCTCGAGCGGGTCGGCCCGGTCGAGGAGGTGCTCCCGTGATGCAGGCGGTCGTCGAGCGGCTCCTCGAACAGCTCTCCGATCCCGTGCTCCTCACCGGGGTGGCGCAGGTCGCCGCCGCGGGCGCGCTCGCGGCGATCGTCGTCGGGATCTCGCGATTCCGCGGGCTCGCGCTGGAGCGCGAACTCGGCGTCGCGCTGGCCCGGGGACTGGTGCAGATCGTCGCGATGGGGTCGATCGTCGGGATCCTGCTGACCGTCGACCTCGTCTGGAGCGGCCTCGTCCTGCTGTTCATGATGGGCGGGGCGACGTGGATCTCGAAGGAGCGCGGCGAGGGGCTCCCCGGCGTGGTCCGCGTCTCCTTCGTCGCGATCGCCCTCGGCTCGGGGCTGGTGATCGTGACGATGACGCTCGCGGGCGCGATCGAGGCGACGGTCCGCAACCTCGTGCCCGTCGGGAGCATGATCATCGCGAACGCGATGCAGATCAACTCGCTCGCGCTCGATCGGTTCAAGGGCGAGATCGCGTCCAACCGCGCCGAGATCGAGGCGGGCCTCGCCCTCGGCGCGCCGCCCGCCGCCGTAATCTCCCGGCACGTCGAGACGGGCGTCCGGGCGTCGCTCATCCCCGTCGTCGACTCGCTGAAGAGCCTGGGATGGGTGTGGATCCCGGGGATCATGGCCGGGATGATCCTCGGCGGGGAGAACCCGATCTACGCCGCCCTCTACCAGTTCGTCATCATGGCGATGATCTTCGGCGCGGGCGGCCTGACGAGCATGACCAGCAGCCTCCTGATCGGGAAGTACGTCTTCACCGAGGCCGAGCAGCTGAAGGAGATCGAGGACGGCGAGGGGGCGTAGCGTACGGGCGAGCGGTCGCCGGGAACGCCCGAATGCTCGCCGCGTCCGTCGCCCGGACGGAACGACTTACTCCGACGACGCCGCATGGACGGCCATGCACATCCCCGACTACGAGCACGCGCCGGGACGCCACTGCGGCTCTACGTCCCTGCGCAACCTCGCTACCTACTACGGCTGGGGGTTCGACGAGCCGACCTGCTTCGGCCTCGCCTCGGGGCTCGGGTTCACCTACTTCGAACTGCCGAACCCGCCGCACCGCGCGTTCTTCGGCCGACCGCCGTACCTCGAACGCGCGTTCTTCGAGAACCTCGGGATCGGGTACGAGGAGCGGTCGGGCGAGGACTGGGCGACGGCGTGGGGCGAGATCCGGGCGCGCGTGGATGCGGGCGACCCCGCGCTGGTCTTCGCCGACATCTACCACCTCGACTACTTCGGGACGGACACGCACTTCTCGCCGCACGCGCTGCTCGTCGTGGGATACGGGCGTGAGTACGAGCGCGAGAGAGAGGAGGAGGGGGCGGAAGACGAGGGTGACGGGAGCGAGGGAGACGGAGGGGGCCACGGGAGCGAGGAGGGTGACGGAGGGAGCCACGGGAGCGGGACGGAGTACGTCGTCCTCTCCGACAGCGAATTTCCGGAACCGCAGCGCGTGCCCGTCGAGTCCCTGCGGGCGGCGATGACCGTCCCGCCCGACCTGAGTTACCCGACTCGCAACCGTTATCTCGTCGTGACTGACCCCGAGATCCGGGTGCCCGTCGAGGAGGCCGTCGCGACCGCCACGGAGGCGACGGCGCGCTACATGCTCGACCCGCGCGACGCGGTCCACGACGTGGGCGCGTTCGGCGTCCACGGACTCGACGGCGTCCGGGCGCTCGCCGCCGACCTCCCGGGGTGGACCGCGCTCCCCGATCCCGCCTGGACGACGCGCTTCGCCTACCAGAACGTCGAGCGGCGCGGCACGGGCGGCGGGGCGTTCCGCGGCCTCCAGCGCGACTTCCTCCGGACCGTCGGGCACCCATACGGCGAGCACGTGACCGAGGAGACGGCCGCGATCGCGGACGCCTGGACCGACGCGGCCCTGACGCTTCGGGAGGCGAGCGAGGCGGACGAGGCGGAGCTATCGAGGGGGCTCGCGGCGGCGGGCGAGGCCATCGAGGCGCTCGCGGACCGGGAGGAAGCCCTCTACCGGTCGATCCTCGACTGAGCCTCCTCGACGCCGGCGGTCCACGGCGTCTCGTCGGTCACGTCGCCGGTCTCGTAGACGCCGCGGACCTCGGCGACCAGTCGCTCGCCCGTGGCGGATGTGAGGTAGTCGAGCGCATGTCGATGGTCGGCGTCACCGACTCCGTGAGTTCCACGACGGCCGCTCCGGCGACGGTGTCCGCGAGGGCGTAGGCGACGCCGATCTCAGCGCTCGTCCGGGTGGCAGAACGTCATCGCCTCGCGGACGGCGTCGTGTCCGCCGAGGAGCGTGATCCGGTCGCCGTACTCGAGTTCGAAGTCGGCGTCCGGCACCTGGGCGTCGCCGTCGCGGCTGACCAGTGCGATGAGACAGCCGCCGGGGAGTTCGGGGCCGACCTCGCGGACGGTCCGGCCGACGAGTTCGTCCGCGGTCACCTCGATCTCCTGGACGTCACCCGTGTCGCCGATGCCGGAGATCCAGTTGGCGAGCGCGGGCCGCTCGATGAGGTCGTCGAGCGCCTGCGCCGTCGCCATGGTCGGGGAGATCGTCTTCACCCCGAGGTCCTCGAACGCCTCGACGTTGTTCGGGTTGTTCACCCGGGCGATGACCGTCTCGATCTCGAAGCGGGAGTTGGCGAGCTGTGCCACGAGGAGGTTCACGTCGTCGTCGCCGGTCGCGGCCACGAGCGTCTTCGCGTTTCCGGCACCCGCGGCCTGCAGGACGTCGGTGTCGGTGCCGTCGCCGATGTGGACGGTGTGGCCCGCGTTTCGGGCGCGTTCGACCATCTCCTCGTCCTGTTCGATGACGATGACGTTCTCTCCCCTGTCTTCGAGGCGGTCCGCGAGCGCACGGCCCACGGTCCCGCCGCCGATGATGAGTACGCGCATGGGTATGATGTCGAGGTATTCCGCGATGTACCGCGAGAGTCCCCCCTCGAAGAGGACCGTCGCGAGGATGACGAGAAAGACCGTGCCGGCGATGAGCGTCGCCACGCCGGCCTGCCCCTCCGCCTGCAACTGCACCGCGAACAGCGTGGCGACCGACGCCGGGATGATGCCCCGCGGCCCGACGAGGCTCATGAACACCCGTTCGTTCGTGGTGAAGCGGCCGCCGATCGTCGACAGGAACACGAGCGCCGGTCGGATGACGAGCGCGACCGCCGCGACGACGGCGATCCCGCCCAGCCCGAGCTGGGCGATGTCGTCGAACCGCAGCAGCGCCGCGAGCGCGATGAACACGAACGACAGGACCAGGAGGGTGATGTCGCCCTTGAACGCGGCGATGTCCTCCTCGTAGGGGACGTCGAGGTTCCCGAGGATGATGCCGGCGGTCGCGACCGCCGCGATGCCCGCCTCGCTGCGGACGGCGTCGGCCACGCCGAAGGCGACCAGCGCCCCCGAGAGCACGAGCAGTCGGGCGTTCTGCGGGGCGTTCCCCGGCGAGAGGTCGACGTACCGGAGGCCGACCCAGAGCAACCCGGCCACGGCGATGCCGACGAGCACGCCCACCCCGAGGCGGACGACGAAGTCCTCGAGCAGCGCCGTTCGCGTGACGTCCTCCAGGACGACCGCCTCGAAGACGACGACGGCGACGATGGCCGCCGTCACGTCGTTGACGATCCCTTCCGTCTCGAGCGCCGCCTCGACCCGGTCGCGCGCGGGCACCACCTCCAGGATCGGCGTGATGACCGTCGGTCCCGTCGCGACCAGCAGCGCCCCGATGAGAAAGGAGACGTCCCAGGGTGCCGCGAGCGCGTAGCGGACGACGAGCGCCGTCCCGACCAGGGCGATCACGGCACCGACGGTCACGAGCCGTATCGTCTCCCGCGGGGCCTCGCGAAGCTTCTCGACGCGGAGGTGGAACGCCCCCTCGAAGACGATGATCGCGACCGAGAGGCCGACGATGGCCGGGAGCGCGTCGCCGAACGCCCCCCGGGAGATGAACCCGATCCCCTCGGGCCCGAGGAGGATACCGGCGAGGATGAGGAAGATGATGCTGGGTATTCGGAACCGATCGCCGAGTATCTGGGCGACCACGCCGACGGTGATGATGACCGCTACAAGTGGGATTAGCTCGCTCGACACGGTGTCCTCTCTACGAGCGGCTGATGTTCCCATACGCTTAAAGAACACCGATCCGTCGCCACAATAGCGCGTAAAACGATTACATTCACAAACACTATGCCAGTCGAGCCCGAGTACGGTCGGTCATCGTCACGGATCGCCGCTGACCGTCATGGCGCGCGACGGCCGGTCGCGGTCGGTTCGAGGGGGCGCGTCGATCGGACCGGCGGTTCACCGGTCGCGAACGTTGAGGTACCGGAGGACGCCGCGCGCGTTCAGCTTCCCCTCCGCCCGGGCCTTGCGCTCGCCCCAGACGTCGCCCATGCGCGCCGCGGTCGCGTCGGCGAAGTGCTCGACGACGGCCGCGTCGTCGCCGAGGTCCGCGCGGACCGCCTCGACCTCCGCCGCCCACTCGGCCAGCAGGTCGGCGTACGCCGCGAGGCGGTCGTCGGCCGGGGCGGGACCGTAGTGGGCGTAGAGCAGCGTATCGGGGTCGAGCGATTCGATCGTCGCCACGTCGGCGAGGCTCCGCTCCAGGTCGAAGTTCGGCGGCGGGGTGGTCGGCTCGACCGCGTCGATCGCCGGGACGTAGATACCGGCGGCGTCGGCCGTGAAGACGGCGCTCGCGTCGGGGAGTTCGAACACCGCCTGATGGGGGGCGTGTCCCGGCGCGTGGTGGACGCGCAGTTCGCGGTCGCCGAGGTCGATCGCGTCGCCGTCGGCGAGCGTCGCGACGCGCTCCTCGGGGACGGGCACCGGTTCGGCGTAGAACTCCCACTGGTCGCCGACGGCACGCTTCGTCCCCTCGACGAGTCGTTCCGGGTCGATCAGGTGCGGCGCGCCGATCTCGTGGACGTAGACCGTCGCGTTCGGGCACTCGCGGGCGAGGTAGCCCGCGCCGCCCGCGTGGTCGAGGTGGACGTGCGTCGGCGCGACGACCGCGAGGTCCTCGGGCGCGATACCGACGCGCTCCAACGCGGCGAGGACGTCCCCGTAGCGCGTCCCCATGCCGGTGTCGACGACCGCGGGGCGCTCCGCGTCGACGAGGTAGACCGCGCCGTACTCCGGCGTGTCGTACATTCCCACGTCGACGTAATAGCAGTCCTCGCACCCCGCCGCTCCGACTTCGTGCAGGTCGCCGATCGCCATACGTGAGGGGGCGTCCCGGCGGGGCAAAAGCGGTTCGGCGGGGCTCAGACCGAGAGCCAGCCGCCGTCGACGGGGTACGTCTGCCCGGTGACGTAGCTCGCGGCGTCCGAGGCGAGGAACACCGCGATCCCCTTCAGCTCCGCCGACCGGGCGAGCCGCCCGAGGAGGGTCCGACGCTCGATCTCCTCCGTGAACGCGGCCATCTCCTCCTCCGAGACGTCGGCGTTGGCGAACAGCGCCGTCTCGACGAAGCCGGGGGCGATGGCGTTCACGCGGACGCCGTGAGGTGCGAGCGAGACGGCCATGTCGCGCGTGAGGTTGACCACGCCGCCCTTGGCCGCGGTGTACGCCGGCGACGCGCCGTTGAAGCTCCCGACCAGCCCGTAGATCGAGGCCGTGCTCGTGATGGTGCCGCCCTCTTCCGATTCGACGAAATGCTGGGCCGCCGCGCGCGCCGTGAGGAACACGCCCGTGAGGTTCACCTCGACGACCCGCCGCCAGTCGTCGAGGTCGTGCTCCGCGAGGGGCGCGATCGCGCCGCCGACCCCCGCGTTGGGGAAGACCGCGTCGAGACCGCCGAGTTCGTTCGCCGTCTGCTCGACGGCGGCGGCGACGTCCTCCTCGCTCGTGACGTCCGCCGGGACGGCGACGGCGTCGGTCGGGAGTGAGTCGGCGGTCTCGGTCGCCGCGTTCCCGTCGACGTCGACGCACGCGACCGACGCGCCCGCCTCCGCGAGTCCCTCCGCGTACGCGCGGCCGATGCCGCTGCCCGCACCGGTCACGAACGCCGTCTTGCCCGTCAGATCGAACAGGTCGGGGAGTGCCGTCATGGTCGCCCGGACTTGGTTCCCCAGCGACAAGAAACGCGCCGCTGCGAGGCGCGCCGTGCGAGAGGGAGGCGGGGATGCGACACGCCTTAGTCGCGTCCGGGGGAATCGAGGGGCATGTTGAGCAGGCAGTTCGTCCGGGACCACCCGGACGTCGTCCGCGAGACCCTCGAGAAGCGAGGGATGGAAGACGAGGTGGACCTCGACGCGATCCTCGCGATCGACGAGGAGTGGCGCTCGCTGAAGGCGCGCGGCGACGACCTCCGCCACGAGCGCAACGAGGTCAGCCAGCGCATCGGCGACCTCAAGCGCGAGGGTGACGAGGAGGCGGCGCAAGAGGCCATCGACCGCTCGCAGGAGCTCAAGGCGGAACTGGAGGAGGTGGAGGCGCGCTCCGACGAACTCGAGGCCGACCTGGAGGCCGCCCTCCTCGAACTGCCACAGGTACTCCACGAGAGCGTGCCGCCGGGGGAGAGCGAGGCGGACAACGTCGAACTCCGTCGAGAGGGGTTCGACGACCTGCGCGACCTCCCCGACCCCGTCGTGCCGCACTACGAACTCGGCGAGCGCCTCCGGATCATCGACGAGGCGCGCGGCGCGAAGGTGAGCGGGAGCGGCTTCTACTTCCTGACGGGCGACGGCGCGCGCCTCGAGCACGCGCTGATCCAGTTCATGCTCGACCTCCACCGCGAGCAGGGCTACGTCGACGTCTTCCCGCCGATCCCGATCAACTCGAAGTCGATGACGGGTACGGGGCAACTGCCGAAGTTCGCGGAGGACGCCTACCGGCTCGAGGGCGAGGACCTCTGGCTCTGCCCGACGGCGGAGGTGCCCGTCACGAACATGTACGCGGACGAGATCCTCCTGCGCGAGGACCTCCCGCTCAAGCACCAGGCGTACACGCCGAACTTCCGCCGCGAGGCGGGCGAGCACGGTACCGAGACCAGGGGGATCGTCCGCGTCCACCAGTTCAACAAGGTCGAACTCGTCAACTTCGTCGAACCGGAGGAGAGCTACGACCGCTTCGACGGCCTCCTCGACGAGGCCGAGGAGACCCTCAGACGGCTCGGCCTCCCCTACCGCGTCCTCGAGATCTGCGCGGGCGACATCGGCGACAAGCAGTCGAAGCAGGTCGACCTGGAGGTGTGGGCACCCGGCGACGACATGGCCGACGGTCCGGAGGAGGGCGGCCGCTGGCTCGAGGTGTCGTCGGTCTCGAACTTCGAGGACTACCAGGCCCGACGCGCCGGCCTGCGCTACCGCCCCGAGCGCCACGAGTCGGCGGCGTACCTCCACACCCTCAACGCCTCGGGGCTCGCCCTCCCGCGGGTGATGGTCGCCGTCCTCGAGTACTACCAGAACGACGACGGCACGGTCACGGTGCCCGAGGCGCTGCGCCCGTACATAGGCGGCCGGGCGGTCATCGAGGGCCACGAGCCGGTCGGCGAGAGCGCGCTCGGCGCGAACGGCGAGTAGACGAGTCGGCGAGCCAACGAGCCGTCCCCGCCGCGGGGGAATCGCCGACAGGGAGATAGCCGGGCGCGGGCTATCTTCACACATGAACGAGACGACAGACAGGCTCGTCCGCCTCGCGCTCGTCGCGCTCGCGGTGCTCCTGCTCGCGCCGCTGGTCGTGATGCTGCTCGCGATGCTGCTCGGCGGCTGGCCGACGACGGGTGGATGGATGATGGGTCCCGGCGGTGGCTGGGGCGGCCCCGGCGGGTGGATGATGGGCACCGGCGGTGGCGGTGCGTGGTGGTGGCTCGGCGGCCTCCTCTGGCTGCTCGGCCTGATCGCCGTCGTCGCCCTGGCGTCCGGCGTGCTCCGCGGCGCGGGCGGGGAGGGCGAGGATTCGGCGCTCGTCGAACTCCGGCGCGCGTACGCGCGCGGCGACCTCACCGACGAGGAGTACGAGCGCCGCCGGGAACGCCTCGGCGGCGCGTAGCCGACCCGGACCGGCCCGGTTGATCCGGCCGGCCCGGACTGATTCCCGGCCCCGGATCGATTCCCGACCCGGATCGATTCCCGACCCGGACCGATTCGACGGTCCTCGCGCGGGCCGTCCGGGTAGAAAGTACTTACCGGTCGACGGAGAGGTCCGGGGTATGCGCCGCCGCACTTTTCTCGCTACGTTCGTCGCCGGCGCGACCGCCGGGTGTCTCGACGGGCTGTTCGACGGGGCGGGTGGCGAGGACGCGACGCCGGAGTCGAGCGGGTCGACGGGGGGATCGAACGACACCGCCAACGCGAGCGGCGTCAGCCCGACGCGACGGTACGAGCGGTGCGACCGGGTCGCCGTCGCGTACGAATCCCTCCCGGCCGACGTTCGCGCGGAGTTCGACGCCGCGCTACGGAACGGACCGTACGTGACCGACGGGCCGCTCCTGCTCGTCCAGGCGCTCGATCCCTCCGTCTCGTACGTCGAACGCGACGGCACCTACTACCGCCCGGTGGTGCGCCAGGAGTCCGGGAAGGCGATCCTGCGCGTCGTCGTCGAGGAGCGCCCGACGCTCCCCACCGGCCGGACGCTCACCGTCAACAACGGCCGCGAGGAGCCGATCACCGTCTCCCTCCTCGAGGACGGCCGCGTCGTCGCCGGCCCGACGGCCGTCGAACCCGGGGCGATCACGTCGTTTCAGGAGAGCGCCATCGGGACCTACACGCTCCGCGTGCGCGGCGAGGACGGCTTCGAGGGGACGTTCCGGTGGCACGTCGGGGAGCGGTGGGGCGATCCGAACGTGTTCGTCACCGGAGGCGGACTGGAGGCGGACGTCGCCGTCGCCGACCTCCCGCGCTGCCCGTGGACGGCGTGACGCGCTACCGCGCGTACGTCGTCAGCCCCGCGAGCGCACCGTCCTCGACCGCGAACACGTCCACGAAGCGGAACCACTCCCCGCCGTCGGCGCGGAGGACGCGCCCCTCGCAGGCGACGCCCGCCCCGCGCCCGTCGTGTCTCTTCTCTCGCCCGTCGCGTCCCTCCCCGCGCGCGTCGCGTCCCTCCTCACGTTCGTCCCGTTCCCCGTCGAGAAAGACCGCGTCGAGTTCGTGCGTCGTGTCCGGGTCGGGACGCTCCTCGCGCATGAACCGGACGAACGCGTCGCGCCCCTCGATGGTCCGGTCGGGGCGGTCGTGGACGAAATCTGGGGCGAGGACGGTCGCGAGCGCGTCGTAGTCGGCCTCGTCGATGGCGCGGTAGTATTCGCGGGCGAGGTCGGCGGCGTCCATGGTCGCGGAAGGACCCCCCGAGTGATGAATCCGGGGGCTCGTCGGGGCGAGGGGGGCCCGACTCGTCGAACGCGAGCCGGCCCGACGCCCGGACGGGGTGCTTTTCTCCCCCCGTTCGCTACCTCGGGACGTGCAGCTCCACGTCCGCTACGAGGGCGACGACGACCCGGACAAGTGCAGCGCGCGGAAGCTCGCGCGCTTCGACCTCGCCGAGTTACACCGCTCCTCGCGCGACACGCCCCCGGGCGTCGTCCTGAACCCGTTCGCGGAGCGGGCGCTCTCGCCCGCCGACGAGGGTCCGACCCTCGTCGCGCTCGACTGCTCCTGGGAGACGGCCGAGGCGGAGGCGTTCCGACTGCGCGGCGACCACCGCGCGCTCCCCTTCCTCGTCGCGGCGAACCCCGTCAGCTACGGGACGCCCTTCCGCCTCAACACCGTCGAGGCGTTCGCCGGCGCGCTGTGTATCCTGGGCGAGCGCGAGCACGCAGAGCGGATCCTCTCGAAGTTCCGATGGGGGCACACCTTCCTCGAACTCAACGACGAACCCCTCCGACGCTACGCCGACTGTGCGGACTCCTCGGAGGTGGTGGCGGTGCAAGGGGAGTACCTGGCGGCGGGCGAGGAGCGATAGCGAACCGCGGAAGGGGGCCGGGATCAGTACCCCGCCCGCTCGCGAAGGGCGGCGAAGCGCCCGCGGACGGCCTTCGGTGGGGCGATGCGGTCGAGTTCCGCGTCGAAGTCGACGGCCTCGAGCGCCGCCGCACCCTCGGGCGTATCGATCCTGCTCAGCGCGTGGTAGAGGTACGACAGACGGAGGAGGTGGAGCGCGCGCTCGACGTCGGCGTCGGACCGAACGCGGAACGTGGTCCACGTCGAGTGCGGGACGACGTGGTGGGGCTCGGTCCAGCCCGCGTCCACGAGGGCGTCGTGGACGAGCTTCGGGAAGGCGATGTCGACGATCCCCGTGTAGTGGACGTGTCCGACCTCGCGCGCGCCGAGGCGGAACTCGCGGCCGCCGTAGCGGTGGTCGGCGACGGCGATCCCCGGCCAGCGGGAGACCTCGCCGATGACCTCCTCGATGCGCGAGGAAGAATCTAGATTGGCGTCGATACTCATACCAGAGATACGGCGCTCGCGGATATGAACGCACCGCCGGCATACCGCCGATAGGCCGCCAATCGGCGGCGATTTCGGGGAGTGCCGGGCTACCACCGGAAGCCGCTCGGCTCGTCGGGCGGCGCGAGGGGGCTGGTCGGCAGGCCCCCGGGAACGTCGGGGTCGTTGTACGCGCCGGGGGCGACGTCGTTCGGCCCGTCGGGGTAGAGGATCGACGCGAGCGCCTGCACCTGCCCGCGCCCCACGCCGAGTTCGAACTGCCCGCCGCCGTAGAGCGCCATCTCCCGGTCGAGGGCGTACTCGACGGTGTCGAGCAGCGACTCGACGGTACCGAACCGGGAGGGCTTGACGTTGAGCCACGAGGGTTCGAACGGGAGGTCGCGGACGCTCTCGACGCCCGTGATCGGCGCGTCCCACGAGACGCGGTCCGCGGCGTCCCGCACGATGGGCTCCGTCCCCTCGACGAGCGCCGGGTCCTCGACGACCGCCTCGGGGAACCCCTCGACCACCCGCCGGTAGAGCGCCGGGTCCGGCGTCTGATCGACCTCCGTCCCGTGGTACTGCCCCTTCAGGTCGACGATGCGAACCCGCCCCGTGGCCGCCAGCGCGTCCACGAGGTCGTCGCCCCAGTCGCTCGTCGGGTCGAGTTTGAACTCCGTGTCGGGATACGCGTCGAGGAGGGCCTCGACGCGGGCGGCGGAGGGCGGTTCGCCGAGGCGGGTGCTCACGACGAACCGGACCGGGGCGTACGTCCGGTCGAGCGCGCTCGCCAGGTCGGTGTCGGCCTGCCGGAGCGCCAGGTCGAGCGCCGCGCTCTCGACCGCCCACCGGCGGTAGTGATAGCCCGTCTCCCGCTCCGGCGGCTCGGGAAAGAGCGCCTCGTCGTCGAGCGAGGCGGAGAACTCCGCGAACGTGTACTCGCCCGTGAAGTCCGCGTCGAGGCCTCGCTCGGAGAGGCGTTCGTGGTCCTCGGCGTCGTAGGTCACGTCCTCGCCCATCCCCGTCTCGCCGCCGCCGCGGAGCGCGAACGTGGTCGTCGTGCGGTCGAACCCCGACGAGGTCGCCCGGGTCCGCGTCGAGCGGTCGTGGTCCTCGATCACCAGCGAAAGGTCGGCGAGACGGTCGAACAGCGCCATACCGTGGGGACGGCGTCCAGCCCCTTAGCTGGCCACGTCCGGTCGGTGGGGCGACTCGCAATCCTTAACCGCGAGTATCGAGACGTTCGCACATGGCCAGTTTCCCGGAAGCAGAGAAGCGGCTCCTCCAGAAGCAGATCTGTATGCGCTGTAACGCCCGCAACTCGCCGCGCGCGAAGCGCTGTCGCAAGTGCGGCTACAAGCACCTCCGCCCGAAGGCGAAGGAGCGCCGCGCGGTCTAACGACTCACTTTTTGGACCACCACGTTTTGCCGCAGTCGCATGGCGACGACACGCTTCGCGGTCGCCGGCGGCTCCCTGGCAAAACCTGCACTGCGAGACGCTTCGCGTCTCGCAGGCTTCCAGAACCGCCGCGCGGGTCTGGAAGGACTACCACCCTCGTCGCTCCCACTGCCGGACGAGCACCGCGAGTCCGGCGTGCTCTCGCCCGCCTCCGGCTCGCGGGAATGCCGGCGCGCTCGCTCCGCTCGCTCGTTACACTCGCTCACGGCCGGTAACGCCGGCCGTTCGCGTTGTCCGCGCTACTCGCGGGTGCCGCACTTGGTGCCGGCGGTGGCTGTCGGGTCTACCGTCCGTACGTTTATACCGGAGAACGGGACCAGCGTCCGTGTGACGTGAGAGCCGTCGCGGGGCGCTCAGCGAGTGTGCGACGCCACACCCCGCGAACCAGATCCCGCCGCGGCGTCGCCTGCACGCCACGAACGTCGCGCCGTCGCTCCGCCGACGGTGGCGGTGAAAACGTCCGCGAGCCGTGCGTTCGGTGTTCGGTGTTCCGGCAGGTGGACGCGAGCGTTCCCCGGAGCGGTGCGAACGAGGAGGAGAGCGGCGGAACGTCTCGTCGCCGGCGGGGGGGGTCTCGCCGACTCGTGCCGTCCTCCGTGACGCACGCGAGCGGAGCCTATCGAGCGGCGGCGGGGAACGCCGACGAAACCGACACATACGGCCTCGGACGGTCACGGTCACTCGAAGGCGGGGATCCCCGTCAGATCCTGCCCGAGGATGAGGGTGTGAATGTCGTGGGTGCCCTCGTAGGTGTAGACCGTCTCCAGGTTGGCCATGTGGCGCATCGGCGAGTAGTCGGCGGTGATCCCGTTACCGCCGAGCATCTCGCGGGCGATCCGCGACTGGTCGCGCGCCATCCGCACGTTGTTGCGCTTGGCCATCGAGACGTGCTGCGGGCGGAGGTCGCCGCGCTCCTTCAGCTCGGCGAGGCGGTGGGCGAGCAGCTGGGCGGTCGTGATCTGGGTCGCCATCTCCGCGAGCTTCGCCTGCTGGAGCTGGAAGCGGGCGATGGGACCGCCGAACTGGTCGCGATCGAGCGCGTACTGCCGCGCCGTCTCGAAGCAGTCGCGCGCCGCGCCGATCGCCCCCCAGGCGATGCCGTAGCGCGCCTGGGTGAGACACGACAGCGGCCCCTTCATCCCACTCACGCCTGGCAGGACGTTCTCCTCGGGGACGCGGACGTCGTTCAGGCCGATCTCCCCCGTGATCGACGCCCTGAGCGACAGCTTCTCCTCGATCTCGTTCGTGCTGACGCCGTCGCGGTCCGTCTCGACGAGGAAGCCCCGGACGGGCGTCTCGTCGGTCGAGCGGTCCCTGGCCCAGACGATCGCCACGTCCGCGATCGGCGAGTTGGTGATCCAAGTCTTCGAGCCGTTCAGCACGTACCCGTCGCCGTCGCGCTCGGCGCGCGTCTCCATCGCGGTGGGGTTCGAGCCGTGCTGGGGTTCCGTGAGGCCGAAACAGCCCACCGCCTCGCCCGCACCGAGCGCCGGCAACCACTCCTCCTTCTGCGCTTCTGAGCCGAAGGCGTGGATCGGGTACATCACGAGCGCGCCCTGGACGCTGGCCATCGAGCGCAGCCCCGAGTCGCAGGCCTCGAGTTCCTGCATGAGGAGGCCGTAGGCGGTCTCGCTCACGCCGGGCAGGCCGTAGCCCTCCAGATTCGGCGCATAGAAACCCATCTCGCCCAGTTCGGGGATCAGGTCGGTGGGGAACGTCCCCTCGATCCAGTGCTCGCCGATGCCGGGGCGCACCTGTTCCTCGACGAACTCCCGCGCCGTGTCCCGGATCATCCGCTCCTCCCCCGCGAGGTCGGCTTCGAGTTCTACGTAATCGAGCATGATAGTGTTCCGGAGTGTGAGGGTAAAAGCACTCCCCTCGACGACGGCACGCCCGAGATTCGAACGCCACCGCGTCGTGGTCAGTCGTCGCTCTCACCGAGGTAGAACCCCGCAGGCTCCGTCCGCGAGGCGGTCGTCTCGACGAAGCGGACGACCGGGCTTGCGACGAACGCACAGAGGCTGGCGAGGAAGACCGGTACGACGCTCGCGCCGTCGGTGAGCGCGATGGCGATGAGCGCCGACGAGAGCGGCGTCCCCGTGACGGTGGAATTGAACGCCGCCATCCCGCCGAGCATGGCGAGTACCGGATCGACCCCGGGGACGACCAGCGCGGCCGCGCGGCCGATCGCCGCCCCCATGAACATGTGCGGGATGATGAGCCCGCCCTGCCAGTTCCCGTTGATCGTGAGCGCGGCGGCGAGCATCTCCCCGACGACGAGCGCGAGGAGCGCCGCGAGCGTGAACTCGCCCGCGAGCACCTCGTTTATCTGCTTTCCGCCGTAGAAGTACGTCAGCGGGAGGTAGAACCCGAGCAGGCCGATACCGAGTCCCGCGACGGTCGTCCGGACGAACGGACGGGGCGAGTAGCGGTTGAACAGCGCGCCGACGAGACCGAACACTTGCGTGTAGAGGAGCGCGAACGGGATACAGAGTAACCCGACGCCGATGGCGACGAGCAGGTGGGTCGTCGTCAGCGGGAAGGTGGGGGAAGCCTTCCAGATGGGAAACAGCGAGAGTCCGCCGATCGAGACCATCGTGAGGTAGCCCGCGAAGCTCGCCACGAGCGTCGGGATGATCGCCTCGTAGTACTCGATCCCCCGGTCGTGCGGGAGTTCCAGCCAGAGCAATGCCCCGCCGATCGGCGCGCCGAGTATCGACCCGAACCCGGCACCCATCCCGGCCAGGGTGAGCAACCGCGTCGCGTCCTCCACGCCGAGGAGTGACGCGATCTTCGTGCCGGCCGAGCCACCGACGACGCTCATCACTCCCTCCGGTCCGGCGCTCTGCCCGGCCACGAGACCGACGAGTCCCGACGGGATGACCGGGATGTTGTCGTCCGCGGGGACCGCCCCGTCGAGGTGGAACTGTCGGACGAGCGTCGAGAGCGTACCCGGGTAGAACGTCGCGTAGATGATGCCGCCGATGAGGACCCCCGCGACGGTGCTGACGACGACGCGCCAGTACCGCTCGTCGAGCGTCGACCAGAGGAAGTGGTCGGCCGCGTTCCACGTCAGGCGGAAGACCGTCGCGAAGAGACCGACGAGGACGCCGAGGACGGCGGCGACGACGAGGAGTCGATAGTACTGCCGACGGTTCATTACCGCCGGGTCGGAGGGGCGGGCAGTACTGACTTACGTTTCCGTACCGCGGCTGACCGCGAGCACGGGACGGTCGGTCGTCCGGACAACCTGCTCCGTGACGCTCCCGAGGAGCACTCGGCTGACGCCGGTTCGCCCGCGCGTGCTCATGACGACGACGTCCGCGTCGTGTTCGTCGGCGTACTGCGTGATGACCCGGTACGGCGTCCCCTCGCGGACCGCCTGCGTGCACTCGACGCCTGCGTCGTCTGCGGCGTCGGCGATCGCCTCCGTCGCCTCCGTGCCGATCGACTCCCGCTGACGACGGGTCCCTCCGCCGGCGTCCGATCCGATGATGGCCGCGCCGCTCTCGGTCTCGTCGACGACGTACAGCGCGTGGACGGTCGCACCGTACGTGGTCGCGAGCTGGAGGGCGTGCTCGATCGCCGGCGCGACCCCTCCGGACCCGTCCGTCGGAACGAGGATCGTCTCGTACACCACGCGTATCGATACCACGTAACCCCACTTCAAACTCGGGGCGAACGTCCGCGTTCCCCGTCCCGCTACGCCCGCGGGCGCACCCGCCGGACGTGCTCGGTGAAGTTCTCGAACAGCCGCTTGGCCTCGCAGGCGCGGGCGTAGTTCTCATCGGTGATCCCGGCGAGCACCCGCTCGATGCGTTCCTCGCCGAGGAACTCCTTGGAGCGCGTCACCGTACTGGCGGTCTCCGCGTCGTACTCGGGGTGGAACTGCACGCCGAAGGCGTGCCCGATACGGAAGCCGTGGAGTCCGTAGTCGTTCTCCGCGATGACCGTCGCGCCCTCGGGGAGCGCGGTCACGGTGTCGCCGTGGGTCGTGAAGACGGTGAACCGCTCGTCGATCCCCTCGAACAGCGGCGTCTCCCCGACGTGCCGTACTTCCCGGTAGCCGATCTCGAAGTCGCCCATCGCCTCGACAGTGCCGCCGAGGGCGCTCGCGAGCAACTGGTGTCCGAAACAGACGCCGAGGATCGGGAGGCCCCGCTCGTACGCCTCCCGGAGCCACTCGCGAACCTCGTCGATCCACGGGGCGTCCCAGTAGGTCGACGCGCCCGACCCCGTGACGACGACGCCATCGAAGCCCTCGACGCCGACCGGCGGCGGGAACCGCCCGTCGCTGACCGTGAACTCGGCGAGGTCGGCGTTCAGTTCCCGTCGGAAGTTCCTGCTGGTGTCCGCTCGCGTGCCATCGAGCGACGCGTTCAGTAACGCGAGCCGCAACCGTGCCATTGCTCGACCTACGCGGGTCGACCCTTTGTGGATTACGTTCGGCGAGATCCCTGCCGGCACGGCGAAGAAAAAGCGGAAAACGTCGTTCGTCGAGCGGTCGATGTCGACGTCTAGCCGTCGAGATCGATCTCGAGCGTGGCGTTCTCGCCCGCGTCGAGTTCGACCGTCCGACTGTCGACGAGCTGCTGTTCGTCCGCGCGGTCGCGGACGAACTCCTGCGTCCCGTCGGGCAGTTCGTAGCCCGCGAGCGAGAGCGTCACGCCGTCACAGCCGCAACCGCAGTCCTCGGCGACCGAGACGTCCACGGTGAGGACGCCCGTCTCCGGGTCGTACTCGTACTCGCCGTAGGAGACCGAACACTCGCCGTGTTCGACCGTACGGTGCTCGCCGTGAGCCGTCTTGAACGTGCGAGTGAGTTCGCCGTCCTCGGTCATCGAGGCGGCCGCGATGAGCCGACCCTGGGTTCCGTAGAAGGCGTCCTCGGAGTCGCCCAGGTTCTCGATGGGTTCGCCGAAGACGAGGTCGACCTGGTAGGCGTCCATCGGCTGTTCGGCACCGTTGTCACCGTTGTCGGTACCGTCGTCTCCCTCGTCTCCTTCATCGCCTTCGTCTCCTTCGTCGCCATCGTCGCCGTCACCGTTGTCGCCCTCGTCACAGTCGACGAGCGTGACGTCGACGGTCGCGACGGTGCTACCCTGGTACTCGAGCGTGACGGTACCGGAGTCCTCGTCGAACGAGGTGGTCAGAACCGCGACGACGGTGCCGTCCTGTACGACCTCGACGGTGCCGTCGTCGAGGGTCCCGCTGACGTTGAGCGTGAACCCGTCGACGGAGTACTGACCGGGAACGAACAGCTGCTCTGCGCTGTTCTTCGTCTCCTCACAGATCGTCACCTCCTCGTTGACCGGGAGGTCGGGGAGGTCGCCGGGGAGATCGCCCTCGGTACCGTTCTCGTCCGTCTCGTTCTCGTCGGTACCGTTCTCGTCCGTCTCGTTCTCGTCGGTACCGTTCTCGTCCGTCTCGTTCTCGTCGCCCTCGTCAGCCCCGTCACCGTCGTCCGCGCACGGTTCGTCGGCCGCGGGTGCGATTCCGACGACCGCCTCGGACTGCAGGGCCGCGACGACCGTGGTGGACCCGTCGGGGTTCAGGTCGACGGTGAACGTCGCGCTACCGCCGGCCGGGACGGTGACGGCACCGTTTTCGTTGGTTTCGAGCGCGAGGAAGGCGACGACCGTGTCGTTCTCCCGCTCGCTATCGATACGGTAGGTGGCGGTACCGTTCGCCTGGTCGGTGCAGACCGCCGTGAGCGTCAGACCGGACGCCGTCTCGGGGGCGACCCCCTCCTGGGCGTTCGCCACGCCCGACGGCGCGAGCGTGACGCCCGCGACGGCGACCGAGGAGGTGAGCACCAGGAAGACGGCGAACACCGCGAGGAGTCCCCGTCTCATGGCTTTTCCGTGCGATACAGCTGTGCTGTGAATTGCGCATCGTCTTTCGACGATAGTTTTCTCAAGACCATACGATTCTGTAATCAGAACGAAGGGTGTTAGTTATGAATCATATTCGAGAGGGTCAGTCGGCCGAAACCGTCCGTCCGGGATGACAATCGAAACCAGCGGACGGAGCCGGGTTATTCGGAGACTATTAGTGTAAGGACGAGCTGAAAACATCGAGATACGTACAGTAAGACGGGTGGGGTACTTCCGGTCTCGTGAGGGTGGGCGATCGCAGATGGTCATCCGAACCCGAACCCTTCACTCGACCGACTCGAGGAAGCCGACGATGGCGTCGTTCGCCGGACGGGACGCCTCGACGAACGCGAGGTGGCGGCCGGGGAGCGCCTGGAACCGCCCCCGGGGGAGCGCCTCGGCGAGCGCCTCGCCCGCCGCGGGGGGAACGACCGGGTCGTCCGCGCCGTGCAACACGAGCGCCGGGGCCGTCACCTCGTAGGGGGCGTCGCACTCGAAGGCCAGCATCGCCGCCGCCTGCGCCGCCCGCGCCTCGGGAGCGGCGTCGTCGGTCTCTCTCCACGACCGGATCCCCTCGACGACCTCGCGCTGACGCTCGACGAAGTCCGGCGAGAGACACGGCGACAGCGACCGGGGGCCTCGTCCTCCCATCGCGTCGAGCGCCTCCGCGTCCACCGACCCGCCGTCGAGGGCCGTCCCGAGGAGGACGAGCGAGCGGGCGCGACCGTACCGCCGGGCGTAGTCGAGCGCGACCATCCCCCCGAGGCCGGCCCCGACGAGGTGGGCGCGGCGCGCCCCGTGCTCGCGGAGGACGGCCTCGAGGTCGTCCGCCAGCGTCTCGACGGCGTACGGCCCCGGCGGGGCGTCGGACCGGCCCGTGCCTCGCGGATCGAGCACGAGCGCCTCGAACGGCCCCGCGAGGGCGGCGTGCTGCCACCCCCAGAGCCACGCGCCGTACCCGACCTCGTTCAGGAACGCGACGGTCGGACCCGAACCGACCGCCTCGTAGTGGAGCGCGACGCCGTCGTTCTCGGCGAAGGGCATACCCGTCGGTCGGGTCGGGGAGCGGTTAGCTACTTCGACCGGGGATGGCACTCGGCGAATCGACCGGTGTCGCGCGACGGGACGGCGGGTCGTCCGCGACGAATGTGATCGAACGACTACCCCCCGAACGAGTCTCGCAGGTCCCGGGCGACGGCGTCGATCACCTCGCGCGCCCGTTCGAGCGCCGGATCGTCGAGCATGCCGAGGAAGCCGTGGATCACGTCGTCGTACTCGCGGTACGTGACCCGAACGCCGGCGTCCTCGAGCCGTTCCGCGTACGCGAGTCCCTCGTCGCGCAGCACGTCGAAGCCGGCGGTCACAATCGTCGCGGACGGAAGCCCGCTCAGGTCGCGCGCCCGCAGCGGCGACGCGTACGGGTTGTTGGCGTCGAGGTCGCTCTCGAGGTAGCGATCCCAGACCCACTCCACGTCCGCTCTCGTTATCACGAGTTGCGACGGATCGATGTCGTACGACGGCCTGTCGAACGAGCGATCGAGGACGGGGGTGACGAGCACCTGATGGGCCAGGGCCGGGCCGCCGCGATCCCGGGCGACCTGCGCGACCGCGGCGGCCAGGTTCCCGCCCGCGCTCTCGCCGACGACCGCGATCCGATCGGGATCGCCGTGAGCGACTTCGGAGTGCTCGACGACCCACTCCGTCGCCGCGTAGCAGTCCTCCAGGGGTGCCGGGAACGGGTGTTCGGGCGCGTGGCGATACCCGATCGAGGCGACCGCGCACCCGGCCGCGTTCGTCAGCGCGCGGCAGATCCCGTCGTCGAGTTCGATGCCGCCCGCTACCCAGCCCCCGCCGTGGAAGTAGACGAGGACCGGAAACGGTCCGGAGCCGTCGGGCGTGTAGATCCGGATCGGAACGTCGCCGGCGGGACCGTCGATCGAGACGTCCCGCACCGCCGCGACGGGTTCGGGATCCGCGGGCGGAGCCCACAGCTCCTCGAGGAGCTGTCGCATCCCGCCGACCGACAGCGAACTCAGGCGCGGTATCCCCAGTTCCGCCCGCCCATCGAGTATCGCCTGCACGTCCGGGTGAGGGGTTGCGGTCGTCGTGACTTCTACGTCGGTTTCGGTCCGGTTGGAGGTGTTCCGGTGGGACATGAACGGCCGTTGGATCCACGACCGATTGTAGTTATCTCGTGACACGACGGTCCGCGCGTAGGATCGCGCTCTCCCCGTTCGACCCCTCTCACGTCACGAGATCCCTGTCGGTCGGTGAGACGCCGGTATCCCCAGTTCGATGCCGAAGGGCGAAACCGCTCCGCTGGCGACGCCGCCCCCCGCGAATCCGAAGCGTTCGCTCGATCCCGGCGGGGGCGTACGCCTCGGCGGATCGGCGGGTAGCTACTCCGACCCGTCCTCGACGCGGTCGAGGACGATACGCTCCGCGAACCGCCCGCGGTCGGCGGCCTTCGCCTCCCGCAGTCGCCGCAGATCCGACTCGTCCACGTCGAGCGTCGCGGCGAGCGCGAAGACGACCTCCAGCACGTCCGCGAGTTCCTCGGGCGATTCGTCCTCGTGGAACTCGCGGACCTCCTCGTCGAGCTTGGCGTGTAGCCGTCGTCGGTACTCCGCTCGATCGGCGACGTGCGTGACCGGCCGTTCGCCGTTCTCCTCGACGATCGAGGGGATCCGGTCGCGCACGAGCTTGTCGTAGTCGCGGCTCACGGTCGTGGGCCACGGACGGACCTCATAGAACTGTCGGTAGCCGCGTCGAGACGCCTCGACGCGGCTCGTCGTTGCCCGTTGCCCGTTGCGAACGACAGCCGGTCGGTGAAACGGACGTCGGTCCTCAGGCGTTCAGCACGTGCCGGAGGACCTCGGGGGCGTCGTCGAGCGCGTCGTCGAGCGCGTCCACGTCGGGGCCGCCGCCCTGCGCGAAGTCGGCGGGGCCGCCGCCGCCGCCGCCGACGCGGCCCGCGAGTTCGCCGACGACTTCGCCCGCGTTGACGGCGACGCCGTCGGGGACCGCGACGACGAACTGCGCGCTCCCGCGACCGCTTCCGAGCACGGCGATCTTGCCCTCCTCGGCGATGGCGTTGGCCGTCGCGCGGAGTTCGTCCATGTCGGCGTCGAGCCGCCGGACGACGGCGACGCTGTCACCGACCTCGACCTCCTCGCCGCCGCCGGCTTCGGCGCGGGCCTCGGCGAGTTCCTCCTTCAGGTCCTCGATCCGCTTGCCGCGGTCCTTCCACTCCTCGAAGAAGCGCGCGGCGGTGTCAGGTACCTCCATCGGTGAAACGTCGAGCACCTCTGCCGCCTCGCGGAGGGCGTCCTCGGTGCGCTGGGTGGCCTCGATGGCCGCGTCGCCCGCGGCGAAGACGATGCGCTCGACGCCGTCCTGGACACGCTCGGTCGAGAGGATCTTGATCGCGCCCACGTCGCCGGTCCGCCCGACGTGGGTCCCTCCGCAGGCCTGGACGTCCTCGTCGACGTGGATCAGCCGGATGTTCGTCCCCGGCGGGATGCCGCCCTGGTAGAGGTCGAAGCCGTACTTCTCCTCGGCCTCGTGGCGGTCGGGCCACTCCTGGAGGACCGGCGTGTTGTCGGTCACGATCGAGTTCGCGACGAGTTCGATGCGTCGCACCTGCTCGCGGGAGATGCGCTCGTAGTGCTGGACGTCGATGCGGGAGCTGTCGACGCCCTTCTGCGCGCCGGCCTGGCGGATGTGCTCGCCGAGCACCTGCCGGGCGGCGTGGACGACGATGTGGGTCGCGGTGTGGTGGGCCATCAGGCGTCGGCGTCGCGTCGCGTCGATCCGGCCGCGGACGAACTCGCCCTTCCCGAGCGGTTCGTCCGTGCGGTGGAGGATCACCCCGTCCTGTCGCTGGACGTCCTCGACCTCGGCCGTCCGGTCGTCCGTCGAGAGCGTCCCGTAGTCGGCGGGTTGACCCCCGCCCTCGGGGTAGAACATCGTCTGATCGAGGACGACGTCGTAGGCCTCGCCCCCCTCGCGCTCGATGACGTCGAGGACGACCGCCTCGAACTCGGTGCGATCCTGGTCGTCGTAGTAGAGCCGGTCGGTCTCCGGCAGGCCGGCGATGCGCTCGTCCGCCTCCGTGCGCTCGGGCGCGCCCGCGTCCTCGCTGCCGTGGCGCGCGGCCACCTGCGCGTGGAAGTCGTCCGGGATGTCGACTCGCGCGCCCCGCTCCGCGGCGATCTCCTCGACCATGTCCGGCTGGATGCCGTGGGAGTCGTACAGCTCGATGACCGCGGAGAGCGGGATCGGCTCGTCGCGGTCGGCGTACTCGTCGGCCAGTTGCCGCACCCGGCGGCCGCCGCGCTCGAGCGTCTCGCGGTACTTCCCCACCTCGGTGCGCACCATGTCGCGGATGGTGTCGCGGTTGCGGTAGCCCAGTCGCTCGGCCTGCATGTCGACCAGCTCGTCGAGCGGCGCGTCCACGCCCACCTCGTCCACGAGGCGCTTGGTCCGGCGCAGGACCATCCGCACGAGGTAGCCCGAGCCGACGCTGGAGGGGACGATGCCGTCGCCGAGCATGTACGCGAGCGTCCGGCAGTGGTCCGCGACGGCGTAGATCGTCTCCAGGGGCTCCATCAGCGCCTCGAGTTCGTCGGAATCGACGCCGAGCTGCGCCGCGATGTCCGCGCGCGCAGTTTCCATGTCCTCGGCCTCGTCGATGTCGAGGTTGCCCGCCAGCTTGGCGGCGTCGTGGACGAGGCGCTCCTCGTCGTCGGTCAGTTCGATCCCGGCGTTGCGCTTGAGGAACGCGATGGTGTCGGGGTAGACCGCCTCGTACACCGTCGGCGTCCCCTGGCTGACCCACGTCCAGCGCTCCAGGCCGTAGCCGGTGTCGACGATGTACGTGTCCATCTTCGAGTACCGGTTGCCGTCCTTCATCAGGTACTCGCCGTCGGGGTCCTGCTCCATCGACATGAAGACGAGCGTCGCCAGTTCGACGCCGCGGTAGATGACCTCGATGGCGGGCCCGGCGTTGCCGCCGCCGACCCACGGGTCCTCGATGTAGGTGATCTCCTCGACGTTCGCGCCCAGCGAGTCGAAGAACTGATCGCAGTAGCGCACCGTCTGGTCCTTCCAGTAGACCTCGCCGTGGTAGGCGTAGCCCTCGGCGTCCTCCCGGGTGTTGAACGCGTGGTGGGCCATCATCTCGAAGGCCATCGTGTGCCGGCCCGTCTTGCCGACGTTGTCGATGTCCTGCATGCGGATGCACGGCTGGCTGATGCACAGCGGGTTCGCCGGCGGCGGGGCCTGCCCCGAGGTCACCAGCGGCTGGAAGTCGTAGATCGACGCCTGCGTGAGCAGCACGTCGTCGCGCCAGCGGTTCGCCGCGACGGGGTAGGGGTCGATGCGCTCGTGGCCGTGCTCCTCGAAGAACGAGAGGAAGGCCTCGCGCATCTCCTCCAGCGTGTACTCCCCGTCGAAGCCCGGCGCGTCGATGAAGTCGTACTCCGCGCAGGGGGGTTCGCCGCAGGTCTCGCGGTCGGGGTCGCGACTCCAGAAGTGCGCCCCGCAGGAGGGGCACTCCCGTCGCGTGAATCCCTCCTCCTCGAAGTACGCAAGTCGGTACTCCTCGTCGAGTTCGCTCATTGCCTTCACTTTGGCCAACGTGCGCCTAAAACCCTTCCGAACGAACGGGTTCGAACTCCGAGCGGACAGTCACGATCGCCGTTTATCCCCGATGGAGGTCGTGGACTAGCGTTATCCGGATGCGACTCCTTCCCACCGATATGGAAGCGATCTCCTCCCGTCGGCTGCCCGACCTCCGGTCGATCGTGGGCCTCCTCGTCGCCGTCCTCGTCTGCGAACTCGTCGGCATCACCGCCGCGGTGTTCACGCAGACCGGCCTCAGTACGTGGTACCAGTCGCTCGTCCGCCCCGACCTCGCCCCGCCGAACTGGGTGTTCGGGCCGGTCTGGACGACGCTGTACGCGCTGATGGGCGCGGCCGTCTGGCTCGCCTGGCGCAACGGGCGCGGTCGCGCGCGGACCGTCGCGGTCGGCCTGTTCGCCCTCCAGCTCGCGCTCAACTTCGCCTGGTCGTTCGTCTTCTTCGGCGCGGGGGAGATCCTCGGCGCGCTCGCCGTCATCGTCGCCCTGCTGCTCGCCATCGTCGCCACGATGGGCGCGTTCTGGCGCATCGACCGCCGCGCGACCTACCTCATGGTCCCCTACCTCGCGTGGGTCGCGTTCGCCACGTACCTGAACTACGGGTTCTGGGTGCTGAACTGACGCTAGGAGGGGCGTGATCGTCTCGACAACACTCGTGCGCTACGAACACCACTGAGGATAGCTCGAACGCCCTCGGGCGCTACGAAATCCTTCAAGACTCCCCCGAACGCCCTCAACACGCTGTGAACGGTATCGAGAGCACCTCGAAAGCCCTCGCGGTCTCGGGTCGTGCGCCACACGCTGCGCTCCTCACCTCGCTCGCGCCGCTCGCTCGGCTCCGGTGCTTGCGGTGTCGGACTTCCCCGAGACCGCTCGCCCTTTCAGTCCGCCAGGCTGCCTACCCGACTCCGTCGGGCGCGCATAGAAGCGCGCCCAGCCGCGTGGCCGAGAGGGCGTCTCGTCGCCCGATCCGGGGGACGGCAGGCGTACTGTGCGGGACGGCGAGGTGCGGTCGCCTGGCGTCTCCGTGAGCGAGCCGTCAGGCGAGCGAGCGGGGGCTCAGGAACCGAGTAGGATGAGTCTCCTGGTGGACTGAAAGGGCGAGGGCGGAGGCCAGCGAGACGAGCGACGCGAGTCTCGCGAGGCACGAACCCGTAAGCACCGCAGGCGAGCGACCGGAGTTCCCGCGAGTGAAGTGAGCGGGAGCACGCTGGACGAGCGCAGCGAGTCCAGCGGTGGGAGCGAGCCGAGGAGCGCAGCGTGGTTCGCGCGAGTCGTCCGCCCGAGGGCTTTCGAGGTGGTCACTGTCTCTCCGATTGTACACGAAAAAAATTCCAGACGTCTATACGAAACCAAATCCCTCGTACTCCACCAAGATAACCGAAAGCCAGAACTCGATCTCAGTCCTCACCCTCTAACGCCGACGAGGCGAGCAACGCCTCCAGCTGCACCTGCTGACGTGGACCGTTTTACCGCTCGGGTGTCCTCGCTTCGCTGCGGCCGCCACTCGCGGTAAAACCCTCCACGAAAAAGAGACGCGACGGAGTCACGTCCGAACGCCGCTCGAAGCGCGGCGTTGCCGGTCCTACGAAGCGTCGTTACTCGTTCTCTAACGCCAACGAGGCGAGCAACGCCTCCAGTTGCACCTGCTCGTTCGCGCCCACCGTGATGCGGTAGTCGGCCTCCCCGATGCGGTCCATCAGGCGCACGGCCTCGCGATCGGACAGGCCGAACTCCCACACCGAGCGGTGGAGCTGGTCGATGACGTCGCCCCCGGCGATCCCCTCCTCGGTGAGCAGGGTGTCGAGCTTCGAGCGGGCGGCGATGAAGTCGCCGTCGAGGGCCGTGCGGACCATCTCCTCGATCACCTCCGGGCGGGCGGTGGAGGTGATGGCGAAGACGGCCTCCTCGTCGACCGTCCCGCCGAGCACGCTCGCCGCCTGCAACCCGTTTATGGCCTTTCGCATGTCGCCCGCGGCGGCGTAGACGAGCGCGTCGAGGCCGTCCTCGGTCACCTCGATGCCCTCGTTCTCGGCGATGACGCGGAGCTGACCCGCGATCGCCTCGTCGGCCAGCGGCGCGAACCGGAAGACCGCACACCGGGACTGGATCGGGTCGATGATCCGACTCGAGTAGTTACACGAGAGGATGAAACGCGTGTTGTTGGAGAACTGCTCCATCGTGCGCCGGAGCGCGGACTGGGCGTCGCTCGTGAGCGCGTCCGCCTCGTCGAGGAAGATAACGCGGTAGTCGTGCCCGCCGAACGACGAGCGCGCGAAGTTCTTGATTCGGTCGCGCACCACGTCGATGCCGCGCTCGTCGGAGGCGTTCAGTTCGAGGAAGTTCTCCCGCCAGTCGTCGCCGTAGATCTCCTTGGCGATGGCCGTGGCCGACGTCGTCTTCCCTACACCCGCCGGGCCAGAGAAAAGAAGGTGCGGCAGGTCGTCCTTCGCGATGTAGCTCTGCAGTCGGCTGACGATCTCCTCCTGGCCGAAGACCTCGTCGAGCGACTGCGGCCGATACTTCTCGATCCAGACCTCGCGCCCGCGCTCCTGCGGTTCGGCCTCGCTCATACCGACACCAGTCCCCCTCGTCACTTAACTACCGCGAGAGCAGTGCGACCGACGGCGGTTCGCTGCGATCCGTCCTACCCCCGATCCGCCCGGATCGAGCGTCCCCCGACCCGACTCTCTCCTCGCGGGACCCGTGTCCACGTTTAATACCGTTGACACTCTTAGAGCTACCGTCATGCACCACCTCTCACAGAGACGGACAGCGGCGGTGCTCCTCGCGCTCGTCGTCCTGCTGGCGGGGCTCCCCGGCCTCGCCGCGGCCGAAACCCGGACCGGCGGCTCCGTCGTCGTCGCAGAGGGCGAGGTCGTCCGGGGCGACCTCGACGTCTTCGCCGGGTCGGCGGTCGTCCGCGGCACCGTCACCGGTGACGTGAACGCCTTCGCCGGGTCGGTCCTGATCGACGGCGAGGTCGGCGGCGACGTGAACGCCTTCGCGGGTACCGTCGACCTCGGCCCGAACGCGGTCGTCGGCGGGAACCTCGACGCGGCCGGCGGGGAGGTGACCGTCGCCGGGCGAGTCGCCGGCGACGCGACCGTCGGCGCGGAGACGATCCGCCTGACAGAGGGCGCGGTCATCGGCGGCAACCTGGAGTACGACGGCACGCTCGAACGCGCAGAGGGTGCGAGCGTCGGTGGGACCGTCACGCAGACCGACGAGCCGAACGTCGACGCGGGGCCCGTCGATCCGCGGGCATTCGGTACGGCCGGCGCGGTCTACGCGTTCTTCGCGTCGCTGCTGCTCGGTGCGGTCCTGCTGCTCGTCCTGCCCGGAATCTCCGATCGAGTCGCGGCGACCGCCGTGGCCGAACCCCTCCGATCGGGCGGTACGGGGCTGCTCGCGCTTATCGCGGTTCCCGTCGTCCTCGTCCTGTTCGCCGTCACCGTCGTCGGCATCCCGATCACGATCCTGGGGGCGCTGCTGTTCGCGTTCGCCGTCTGGATCGGAAGCGTCTACGGTCGCGTGGCCGTCGGCGCGTGGCTGCTGCGGTACGCCGACGTGGAGAACCGCTGGGCGGCGCTGCTCGTCGGGTTCGTCGTCGTCGGCCTGCTGACGCTCGTGCCCGTCCTCGGCGGCATCGTTCGGGCGGTCGTCGCGCTGCTCGGGCTGGGCGCGCTCGCGCTCGTCGCCTACGCCGCCTACCGCGGTCGCGGCGAGGAACGCGAGGCGACCGGCCCACCGGCGGAGCCGGAGGGCGAGGAGCGCCCCGGCGCAGTCTGAAACCGAGCGCCGAACGGCGAGAGGACCTCGACAGGCTGAAAGCCCGTTCTCCCCTCCCTCGGATATGCGCGTTACCGTCGAGGTCGTCGGGGAGGGGACCCACGCCGTCGAACTGGACGATCCCACGGAATCCACCTACGGCGACCTCCTGTGCGAGGTCGGACTGAACCACCACGAGGCGTCAGTGCTGGTCGACGGTCGACCCGTGCCCGAGGACGCCCCCGTCGAGGCCGAGTCGGTGCGGGTGCTGCGGCTCATCAAGGGCGGGTGAGCGCCGTGGTGAACGTGGGGGTACGGACGGCGCGACCCGACGATCACCTCGCCGTGCGGCGCGTGCTCGACGCGGCGCTCCTGGAGGTCGGCGACGTGGCGACGGCGATCGACCGCGGCGAGGTGCTGGTCGCCGTCGAGGCGGGGCGAGAGTGCCGGGCGACCGAGACGGAGCGGGTGCTCGGCGCGCTCGTGCTCGACGGCGACCGCGTCGAGGCGGTGGCCGTACGGCGACGGCGGCGCGGACGGGGGATCGGAACGGCGCTGGTCGAGGCGGCGAGCGAGCGCCGCGGGCGGCTGACCGCCGACTTCCGAGCGGAGGTGCGACCGTTCTACGAGACGCTCGGCTTCGCCGTCGAGGAGCGCGACGGCCGGCTGTGGGGCGTCCGCGGCGAGGACGAGGCGGGCGAAAGCGAACGCGAAGCGTGAAGGGCGAACAGGCGGCACGGTCGCTCCACGGGCCGCTGTGCCGCGCAACCGCAGGACGACCCGTGGCGGGAGTCAGCGCACGGGGACGCTGGTCCCGCCCTCCGATAAAAAGGTTCGCAGAGTTGGGGGGCGGAGAGGGAGGGGAGAGACGGTGCTCAGATCCGGGGGTCGACGAGGTCGCGTCCGGCCGCGAGCAACTCCTCCACCCGCTCGGCGCTGGTGGCCTCCGCGTAGACGCGGAGCTTCGGCTCCGTGCCGCTCGGACGGACGAGGAGCCACGTCCCGTCCTCCAGGAAGACCTTGAACCCGTCCTCGGTACCGACGTCGACGACGTCGACGCCCGCCACCGTCTCCGGGAGATCCCCGTCGAGCGAGTCGAGGACGGCCGCTTTCCGGTCTTCGGGACAGTCGAGGCTCGTGCGCCCCTGGTGGATCTCGCCGTACTCGGCCTCGATTGCGTCGGCGCGCTCGTCGAGCGGCCGCTCCGCGTGCGCGGCGGCGAGCACGAGCGCCAGGAGGACGCCGTCCTTGTTGCGGAGGTGCTCGGTGATGCCGAAGCCGCCCGACTCCTCCCCGCCGACGAGCGCGTCGTGCTCGCGCATCGCCTCGGCGACCCACTTGAATCCGACGGGCACCTCCACGGCCGCCTCGCCGTGGGCGGCCGCGAGCTTGTCGACGACGAACGTCGTCGAGACGGTGCGCACGGCGGGTCCCTCGCCGGATTCGAGGAGGTAGTCGTAGAGCACCGCGTAGAGGAGGTTCGGATCGAGGTACCCCCGCCCCGGCGTGACGACCGCCAGGCGGTCCGCGTCGCCGTCGTTGGCGAACCCTAGGTCCGCGCCGCCCTCGGTGACCCGCTCGACGAGCGACTGGAGCCGTTCGGCCGTCGGCTCCGGGGGGGTGCCGCCGAACTCCGGGTCGCGCTCCGTCCGGAGGGACTCGACCGTCGCGCCGGCGGCTTCGAGGAGGTCGTCGGTGACGCCGCGGCCGCTCCCGTGCATCGCGTCGTAGGCGATCCGGATACCCGAGACGTCCGGGTTGTCGGTGAACGCGAGCGCGTGCTGACAGTAGGCGGTCGTGAACGTGTCCTCGCGCACGGTGCCGCGCTCGGCTGCGGGGCGTGCCGTCGGCTCCGCGAGGCGCGCTTCGAGGTCGCCGGTCACGTCCGGGAGTGCAGGCGCGCCCGCGCTCGGGAGGAACTTCACGCCGTTGTACTCCGGCGGGTTGTGGCTCGCGGTGATCACGAGGCCGCCGTCGAGACCGCGGTCGCGGACGGTCCACGCGAGCACCGGCGTCGGGCAGTCCCGCTCGCTCACGAGGACGTCGAACCCGTTGTCCGCGAGCACCTCGGCGACCGCGTCGGCGAACCCGCGCGACGTGTCGCGGGCGTCGTAGCCGACGGCGACGGTCCCCTCCCGCCCATCGGCGTGGAGGTGATCTGCGACCGCCTGCCCGACCATCCGGACGCGGGGCTCGGTGAACGTCTCGAGGGTCGCCCGCCAGCCGTCGGTGCCGAACGAGATGTGCTCCATACGTGAGGCGCGACGGCGGAGAGTAAAAAACCAACAGGCCCCGTGCCTCGAGGGGACGAGAGGCGACGGGAACGGGTCACCCGACGAGGCGCTCCTTGCGGGCGCGAGAGAACCGTTTGATCTCGTACTCGCGGGACATCGCCGCGGATTTACTCCCGTGCGTCTCCACGTGGACGACCTCGAGCGGTCCCCGACCGCGGGTGTACTTCGCGCCCCGCCCCGCCCGGTGCTCGCGCAGGCGGCGCTCGACGTCGGTCGTGTAGCCGGTGTAGAGCGTCCCGTCGCCGCAGCGCAGCACGTAGACGTAGTGGCAGTCGGTCATGGGGCGAAAGTGGGCTTCGCGTGGTGGTTACGCCACGGTCCGATGGTCCATCGCCATCACGGGTCACGGGCGCGGTCTCGAGAGGCCTCCGCGATGCCGGCGTTCGCCGAACAACTCGGACACGCGAGGATCCGGTCGTATTCGTCGGCGAAGACGCGCGCGAAGCGCTCCGAGACGTGCGCCTTACAGTGGTCGCACTTGGCCATTGCTCTACCGACAAGCGACGTGTCGGCACGGGTCGGTACTCACTCGGCGATAATATACTCTCGTCATTAGACCATCGGGTTGGGGAGAGAAATTAACTGCCCTCCCCGGTTCGGGCCGCGTCGATCCCCCGGGCGACGAGCGTCGCCTGTACGCCGGCGGCGAACCCGGCGTCGATGTTGACCACCGCGATCGGCGCGCAGGACTGGAGCATCCCCGCGAGCGCCGCCTCGCCCTCGCCGCCGTAGCCGTACCCCGTCGACACGGGGACGCCGATGAGGGGGACGTCGACCAGTCCGGCGAGCACCGTCGGGAGCGCGCCCTCGCGCCCCGCCGCGACGACGAGCGCGTCCTGCGCGCGCAGCGTCTCCAGTTGATCGACCAGTCGAGCGAGTCCCGCGACTCCCACGTCGTCGATCCGCGTCACCGACACCCCGGACTCCCGGAGAACGACCGCCGCCTCCCCCGCCGGCATCGCATCGGAGGTGCCGGCGGTGACGACGCCCACGCGCGCGTCGAGCGACGGCGGTTCGTACGCCGATCCGTGGACCACGACGGTGCGCGCGCGGTCGTCTGCGGTGACGGTCGCCTCGGGGAACGCCTCGTCGACGCGGGAGCGGACAGCGTCGACGGTCCGCTCGTCGGACCGTGTGACGAGCGCGTGACCCGTCGTCTCCACGGCGAGCGAGACGAGTTCCGCCACCTCCTCCGGCGTCTTTCCAGCGGCGAGGATGCCCTCGGGAACGCCGACGCGGTCGGTACGGGCGGCGTCGAAGCGCCCCGCTTCACCGGTCACGTACCCGACGGCTTCGGCCTCGGCGGCGTCGACCGAGAGGTCCCCGGCCGCGACCGCTTCCAGTAGTTCGCGCATACGGCCGCCTCCGCGCCCGAGCCTCACGTACCCATCGAATCGGCACCATTTACCTCACGTCACCGCACCTCGCGACTTTCTCTCATGAATCTATCGGCCTGAAAAGCCCGAGAACCCCGCCGAGAGGGGCCAATATTGAGAAAGTTTATAAAGTATGTCCGAGAACGGGCCTCTTGCATGGCAGACCTAATCGTCAAAGCGGCCGTTAAGGACTCGCTGCAGGACATGAACGTCGCCTCGGACTTCTACGACGCGCTCGATCAGGAAGTCCAGGAACTGCTCGACGACGCTGCACGTCGTGCATCCGAGAACGACCGAAAGACCGTCCAGCCCCGCGACCTGTAAGGCAGACGGGCTGACGGCTTCACGTTCCTCTTTGTTTTTCGCTCGCGAGTGATTACGCCGGCGTGCGCCGCTCGCCGCGGCTCAGAACCGCTCGACCGAGACGCCCGTCTCGCTCCCGACGTGCACCTCGTCCGCGAGACCGACGAACAGCCCGTGTTCGACGACGCCGGGCACCGCGGAGAGCGTCGCCGCGAGGTCGGCGGGCGCGTCGATCCGCCCGAACGCGCAGTCGAGCACGAGGTTGCCGTTCTCCGTGACGACGGGCCCGTCCTTGCGGTTGGCGTCGCGGAGCGTCGGATCGCCGCCGAGGTCGCGAACCCGCGCCTCGGCGACGGGGACGGCGTCGGGGAGCACCTCCACGGGGACGGGGCGGTCGAGCGCGTCGGCGCGCTTCGTCTCGTCGGCGACGACGACGAACCGGGCGGCGCTCGCGTCGATCACCTTCTCGCGCGCGTGGGCGGCCCCGCCTCCCTTCACGAGGTCGCCGCCCGCGAACTGGTCCGCCCCGTCGATGGCGAGATCCGGCGTCGCGTCCGCCAGGGCGACGACCGGGACGCCGACCTCGCGGGCGAGCGCGCCCGACTGGTAGGACGTGGGGACGCCCCGAACGTCCAGGCCCTCGGCGACGGCCTCACCCAGTGCGCGGATCGCGTGGGCGGTCGTGCTCCCGGTCCCGAGTCCGACGACTGCGCCGTCCTCGACGAGTTCGGCGGCGGACTCGCCGGCCCGACGCTTCGCCTCGTCGCTCCCGTCCGTTGCCTTCATGCGCGGGGGTTCAGCGAGGGGGGACAAAAGCGCGTTCCTCCGATCCCCGGGCGATCCGGTGTCCGGGGAAGATCGGCGGAGCAGTCCGATCCGGGCGGTCCGGACCGGAATCCGACCGGGGCAAGTCGAGTCGGTCGGACGGGAACGATCGAATCGAATCGAATCGAATCGAATCGATCCAGCCCAGGTAGGACGAGTCGAATCAGACCGAGCCGGATCGGTGTGTCTCCGTTTGTGTCGGGTCGGCTCGGGTCGGGTCGGAGCAGGTCGGGAGCCGGCGCGGTCGCAGTAGCTATTATCCAGGTCGCTCTCTGCTGAGATATGTTCGGCACCAGCGGTATTCGAGGACCGGTCGGTGACGTCGTGACGGCGGAACTCGCGCTCACCGTCGGGCGCGCGGTGGGCGTCGACGCGGAGCGCGTCGTCGTCGGTCGCGATCCACGGGAGAGCGGCCGCCTGCTCGTCGACGCCCTCTCCGCGGGCCTGCGCGAGGTGGGGACGGACGTGATCGACCTCGGCGGCGCGGCGACGCCGACGGTCGCCCGGGGCGTCGGGTGGTACGACGCCGACGCGGGCGTCGCGGTCACCGCGAGCCACAACCCCGCGGAGGACAACGGGCTTAAGCTCTGGCAACCGAGCGGGCAGGCGTTCGACGAGGACATGCGCGCGACCGTCGAGGAGCGCGTCCGCGCCGACGAGGTCGACCTCCGGGCGTGGGACGGACAGGGAACGCGAACCGCCGTGTCCGACGCCGACGCACGACACGTCGAGGCGCTCTCCGACGCGGTCTCGATCGAGACGCCGCTGTCGGTCGTCGTCGACCTCGGCAACGGCGCGGGCGGCGTCACGATCGACGCGCTGCTCGAGCAGGGCTGTTCCGTCGAGACGCTCAACGCCCAGCCGGACGGGCGCTTCCCCGGTCGGCCGAGCGAACCCAACGAGGAGACGCTCACCTCGCTGTGCGCGCTCGTGGGGGCGACCGACGCCGACCTCGGCGTCGCCCACGACGGGGACGCAGACCGCATGGTCGCGGTTGACGAGACGGGGACCTTCGTCCCGAAGGACGCCCTGCTCGCGCTGCTGGCGGTCGAGAGCGCCGCGCCGGGCGAGCGCGTGGCCTTCCCCGTCGACACCAGCCTGGCGGTCGAGGACTACCTCGCCGAGCACGACGTGGGCGTGGAGCGTACGCCCGTGGGCGACGTCTACGTCGCCGAGGCCCTCGGCGGCGACGTGACCTTCGGCGGCGAGCCCAGCGGGGCGTGGATCTGGGCGGAGCAGACGCTCTGTCCCGACGGTCCGCTCGCCGCCCTCCGCCTCGCGGAACTGGCCGCCGAGCGCCCCCTGAGCGAGCGCGTCGCGGACGTCCCCAGCTACCCGATCCGCCGGGCGAGCGTCGAGGTCGCGGACAAGCGGGCGACGATGGACGACGTCCGCGAGCGGGTGACGGCCCGCTACGACGACGTGACGACGCTCGACGGCGTGCGCGTCGACCTCGGGGACGCCTGGTTCCTCCTCCGGGCCAGCGGGACCCAGCCGCTGGTGCGCGTCACTGCCGAGGCCCGCGACGAGGAACGGACGGAGGAGGTCTTCGAGGAGGCGAGGGAACTGCTCTAACGGGACGTCAGGCGCGACGGGTGGACCGGGCCTCGCGGACGCCCGCACCCTCGCGGATCTTGTCCTCGCAGTTGGGGCAGACCCGCGGGTTCTCGACACCGTCCGGGGTGAAGACTCGCGCGTACGCAGTCGTCACGAAGGAACCGCAGTTCTGGCATTCCGGCATACGTACAGGTACGAACGCCTCCACTATAACGATGGGGTGTTCCCGCAACGCGATCGTCGCCCGAGACCTCCACGCCCGGCGGAGAAGCGGGGCACCGCGAACGCCCGGTGACCGGTGGTCGGTGGCGTCCTCGCACGTCGCACGCGGTGCACGTCGGACGCGAGGGCGGCGGACGTAAGGACGGTGGGCGCAAGGACGGAGTACTGATGTGTCCACCTCGGAAAGGGGGAGCATGGACGTGGTCGTGTTCGGCGCGGGGAGCCTCGGGAGCCTCGTCGGCGGGCTACTCGCACGCGAGCACCGCGTGACGCTGGTCGGACGCGACCCGCACGTCCAACGGGTCAGGGACGCCGGCCTCCGGATCGAGGGGGCCGTCGAGGCGAGCGTCTCCCCCGCGGCCGACACGAGTCCGCCCCGGCGGGCCGACCTCGCCGTCGTGACGGTGAAGGCGTTCGACACCGACGACGCCGGACGTGCGCTCGCCGCCTGCGACCTCGGCGGCGCGCTCTCACTCCAGAACGGCCTCGGCAACGAGGAGACGCTCGCCGAGCACCTCGACGCGCCCGTCCTCGCCGGGACGTGCACCTACGGCGCGCGCCTCCTCGAATCCGGCCGGGTCGAGTGCACCGGGGTCGGCGAGATCGTCCTCGGCCCTCGCGAGGGGGGGCGCTCCGCGCTCGCCGATCGGGTCGGGAAGGCGTTCGAGCGGGCGGGACTCGTCACGGTCGTCGCCGACGACATGCCGCGACGTCAGTGGGAAAAGCTCGCGGTGAACGCCGGCATCAACGCCCCGACCGCGCTCGCCCGGATTCCCAACGGCGCGCTGCTGGACGGTCCCGCCCGCGAGGCGATGCGAACGGCCGCCCGCGAGGTCGCCCGGGCGGCCCGTCGGCGGGGCGTCGACCTCGCGGACGAGACGGCCGTCGCGAGCGTCGAGCGCGTCGCGGCGGACACCGCGGGAAACGCCTCCTCGATGCTCCAGGACGTCGAGCGCGGACGACGGACGGAGGTCGATCACATCAACGGGGTCGTCGCCGGGGTCGACGCGCCCGTGAACGCGACGCTCGCGGCGCTCGTGCGGGCGTGGGAGCGGGAGCGCGGACTGCGGTAGCCGGAGCTTACCGGCGAGAAAAACGCGAGAAGGTGAGAACCGGTCGTTTAGAACGGGGCCTTTGGTCCCTCGTCGTCGTCGCTGTCGAGGTCGCCCCCCCGCGACTCGCCGGGGAACGACGGGGACGTGCCGCCCATGCCGCCTCCGCCGCCCATCCCGGTGTCGGCGTGGACCTGGGTGATCTCGGGGATCTCCTTCGTCATGCGGGTCTTGATCGCCTGGATCGTCATGGGCGAGATGCCACAACCGCTGCAGGCCCCGCCGAGCTGGAGGGAGACCGACCCCGACTCCACGTCGAGGTTCGTGATGGCCGCGCTCCCCCCGTGCATCTGAATCTGCGGGAAGTTGCGCCGCAGGAAGTTCGTTACCTCCTCGCGCAGGTCGTCCTCGGTCTTGGCGGATTCCGTGCTCATACCTCTCCGTATCGGGTCTATCGCCTTAGGGCTTTGGACCGCGACGGCCGTCCCGCGCTATCGCTCCTCGAGTCCGAACACCCGCCGGAGCTGCGCACGCAGTTCCTCGACGTAGCGGTCGAGGACGGCGTCGAGGCGGTCGGGCTCGACGACGACCCCGTGCACGCGATCGTGAGGGTTCGGCGGGAGTTCGATGCGGAACTCGCCGTCCCGGTAGAACGGTTCGGACTCGTTCAGGATCTGCTGGTCGATCGCGTGGACGAGCGTCGAGTCGTACTCCTCGTTCATCACGTCGAACGCCCGCTTGTACGCCTCCTGCAACTCCGTCATGTAGTGGACGTACTTGTCCTCGAACCGCTCCGGGTCGAACTCGGTCATGGCGGATGGTCGTCCGGAGAGGGATAAAAACCGGGCGGTCGCCCGCTGTGTATCGTATGTCGCTATAGGAAATCCCCCAGTCGGAGTCCCACAGTTTCGGAGGGTAAGGCCCTGATGCGCGCCTACCGGCGAGATATGTGGGGGATTGTTCGACGGGAGAAAGGACAGACGTGACCTAATTCATCGTGAACAGCGTGAAAAGAAGGCGCGCATTACCCGGCCAAACGCCGAGGTCGTGGAGTCGTGAACGCCGGTGAATCCGTGCACGACCCTGACCTGCCGCTAAGCGAGGGGTCGATCGTCTACAACGATCATCCCAGAGATCTATTTAGAACGAGGAACAATTCAAATCTATGCGTGATAGTGTATTTATGTTTGTCATCACGTCTATCCTCCTGAGTGGCTGTATCGGTACCTCGCCGAGTGAAGCGACCCCACAACCGGACAAAGTGATTACGCTTCGACGAACTCTCACCGGAAGCCCAGCGAGAGGTGAGATCAGCTATCGAACAGGTAGGCTACTGTGACTCAGATGTCGCTCTCCTCGAGGAGACAGACAAGAAGCCGTATATTAAATATCACGGCAATTATTATGAATGGTATGTCCAGTCCGGCGATAGCGATGGCGAAGATGGAACGTGTGAGGGAGATTCCCTGGTAGTGTTGAAAGCAGACGACTTCTCGCGGAAGTGATCGTACATCTCGTTCCCAGTTCGTGAGGGAGGGACTCAGTCCGGGGCGACGCCTGCGACCAACTCGCCCACGGCGTCGAGTTCCTCCCGGTTTACCCCGTGGCCCATTCCGGGGTAGATGCGCTCCGTCACGTCCCCGTTCAGGCTCTCGAGGACGCGCGTCGTCTCCTTCACCCGTTCGAGGGGGATGTGCGGGTCGGCGTCGCTGCAACCGAGGAAGACGGGCGTGCCGTCGAGCGAGCCGTCGTAGTCCCTCGGCGTGCCCTCCGGACCGATGAGCCCGCCGCTCAGGACCGCGAGACCGCCGTACCGCCGGGCGTTTCGGGCGACGAACTCCGAGGCGAGGCAGGCCCCCTGGGAGAACCCGACGAGGACGACGCGCCCCGCCGGGATTCCGGCGTCCGCCGCCGTCTCTACCGCGTCCCCGACCGCCCGCAGTCCCGACGAGAGGCCGGGCTCGTTCTCCTCCGTGGGCGCGAGGAAGGAGTAGGGGTACCAGCTGTTGCCCGCCGCCTGCGGCGCGAGGTAGGCGACGCCGCGAGCCTGGAACTCCCCCGCCATCTCCAGGATGCTCTCGGCCGTGGCCCCGCGGCCGTGGACGAGCACGACCGCGGCGTCCGCGGCGTCGAGCGGCGCGCCCCCGCTGGCGAGCGGCTGGCGCTGGTGGGGACCGGGCGGGTCGCTCACGCCGTCTCACCCGGCGTCGAGATCGGCGGGAGTTGTTCCGCTATCATCTCGCGCTCCTCCTCCAGCCACGGCGGGAGCTTCAGGGCGGAGCCCAGTTCCGCCGCGTCCTCGTCGCGGGTGAACCCCGGCGGGTCGGTGGCGATCTCGAAGAGGACGCCGCCGGGTTCGCGGAAGTAGATCGACCGGAAGTACTGACGGTCCTTCACCGGCGTGACGGACAGCCCGGCGTCGGTCAGCCGCTCGCGCCACGCCCGCTGACGCTCGTCGTCGGGGGTGCGGAAAGCGACGTGGTGGACGGTACCGACGCCCTGGCGGCCGCGCGGTCCCTCCCGCGCGAGCAGGTCGACGACGCTCGCCCGGTCGCCGGACGCGCGGTACCGCACTCGATCGCCGTCGGCCGCCTCGCGCTCGAACCCCATCGTCTCGAGGACGGCGGCGGTCGACTCGGGGTCGGTCGTGTGGAGCGTCACGCCGTGGAATCCCCGGATCGCGTACTCAGCCGGGACGGGGCCCTCGGCCCACGGTTCGACGGGCGACTCACCGGCGACCAGTTCGAGCGGCTGGCCGTCGTGATCACGGAACGGGAGCACCGTCTCGCCGAACCGCTCCTCGGGGTCGTCGCGGTCGACGCCGAGGTCGTCGAGTCGATCGAGCCAGTAGTCGATCGCGTCGGGCGGAACGACGAACGCGGTCGCGGTCGTCTGTCCCGCCCCCACGCTCCCCTTCGTCGCCCCGACGAACGGGAAGAACGTCAGGATCGTCCCCGGCGTCCCCGTCTCGTCGCCGTAGTACAGGTGGTAGGTGAACTTATCGTCGAAGTTGACAGTCCGCTTCACGAGTCGGAGGCCGAGGACCTCGGTGTAGAAGTCCACGTTCGCCTGCGGGTCGCTCGCGATGGACGTCACGTGATGGATTCCAGGGATCGTATCGGTCATGATGGATCTGATGGATCTAATGCGTCGTTCGCCGGCGTAGCGCCGGCGAGTAGTTTCACGACGTTACCAGATACGTATCCGAACCGCTATATGCGTTCGCGGACGTAGCCGTCACCAGGTGACGTCCGTGCCATCGGGTAGAGAGGAACGATACAGCGAGGAGGCGTGCTTCGTGATCGACTCGCTCCAGCAGATCGGTTCGCAGTGGCGTCTGATCGTCCTTCACGACCTCCAGGAGGACGAGAAGCGGTTCAACGAACTGAAACGTTCGACGGGCGCGAGTTCGCGGACGCTCTCGCGCGTGCTCGACGACCTCCAGGAACTCGGGTTCGTCAACCGCCGAATCGAGGAGGACGCGCCGATCGCGACCTACTACAGCCTCACCGAGAAGGGACGGTCGCTCTGTCCCGTCTTCGACGAAATCGAGGCGTGGGCCCAGCAGTGGCTCGGCGAGTCGGTCGTCGACCCGGACGCGTAGCTCTCCGACGGGAAGACGTCTCGGCCGAGAATCGGCGGTTCGATCGTTTCTGCCCGGTCGTTACATCGTCTCCGTGGAGTCCGCGTCCGAGTCGGCGGAGGGATCGTTGCCGACCCAGAACAGGAACGCTCCGAGCGCCGCGACGATCGCGACGATGAGCGTCAGCGTCGGGGCCAGGATCGAGTCGGCGACGTTCGTCACGTCGAGGACGTACAGCGTACCCATGATGATCGCTCCCGCGACCGAGAACCATCCGAGCGTGCCGAAGTCGTTCGTTGCCATGGACGTAGGTTGGCCCCTGGCGCGGGTAAGCCTCGCCCCGAATATGCAAGTATCGGCGCGTAATCCGTGCCATCACCGATACGTTGTCCATCGAACGTCGGTCCCGGTGTAACGTATTCAGAAATACCGCGTACGTTTCGACGGTACTGTCGAGTTAGCTCGATTGACCCGGTACAATTCCGATTCCATATAGCGTAATGTAATTTATATCGTTCTACCGCCTCTCGAGAGGTCACGGAAAACGGATCGCTCGAATCGGCGCTCTGCGTCGTTACTCGAGTTGCTGGCCGACGACGCGGTCCACACACTCGACGAACGCCCGCTCGCTCCCTGCGGGGATCGTCGCGCCCGCCGCGACGTCGTGTCCGCCGCCCTTGCCGCCGACGGACGCGCTCGCCTCGCTCATGGCGCGCGAGAGGTCGAGTCCCCGGCGGACGAGCGCGTGCGTGCCGCGGGCGGAGACCTTGGTCTCCTCGTCGCTCTTCTCGGCGAAGGCGACGATAGGGACGTCCCGGTCGACGCCGTCCGTGCCGACGGCCATCCCGGCGACGATGCCGACGATCGTCTCGCGGATCCGCGTGCCCGCGTCGAACCACTGGACGTGCTCCTCGCGCGTGACGCCCTCGTTCTGCACCCAGCGCAGGCCCTCCGAGAGGTTGCGCCGGTGGTTGCGAAGCAGGTCGCGCGCGCGGTCGAGCGCGCCGTCCCGGTTGCCGAGGCAGACCGCGAGGCCCACGTCGGCGCGTTCGTAGCGCGCGGTGGCGTTGAGGAGCGTGGAGAACTCGCTCGCGTCGCGGAGTTCCGTCCCCGTCGGTTCGTCGAGGAGCGTGTAGGAGGTGCCGACGAGTCCGTCGATCCGGTGGGCGGGGACGCCGCGCGTGACGGCGCGGCGAACCAGCGCGCTCACGACCGTCCGTCGCTCCTCGTCGTCGAGCGAGGCCCACGTCCGCCACTCGCCGTCCTCCTTCAGGTCCAACCCGAGATCCGAGAGGAAGGCGACGCTGCCCGACTGGCTGTTGGCGATGCCGGGGATGGGAACGTCGGCGTACTCGAGTAACTTCGGGAGGGGACGGGTCTGCCGACCGTAGAGCGCGAGGTCGGTCGCCTCACCCAGCACGCCCGCCTCGACGCCCTCGCGGACGATTGCCTCGTTCGCACCGGAGAGCGCGCCGTCCGCGGCCTGCATGTCGCCGACCGCGCCGACGACGGCGAGGGCGGCGAGGTCAGCGTTCGGCGGGTGCGCGGCGGTCGGCGGGTGCGCGGCGGTCGGCGAGCCTGCGCCGGACGACGATGCGCCCAGCGCCCGCGCGAGCACGTACGCCGCGCCCGCCCCGGAGAGTTCGCTCGCGCCGTCGATGCCGAAGAGCAGCGGGTTGAGGTGGAACTCGGTGTCCGCGTCCGCGGGCTGGTGGTGGTCCGCGACGACGGGGGTGAAGTCCCCGCGCTCCTCGTGGCGGACGACGTCGTCGAGCTGTCCGCTCCCGAAGTCGGTGAACAGGACGGTGTCGTAGTCGGCCGCCGCGATGGTGGCGATCTCGTGGGCGTCGAGTTGCTTCTTGAACACCGCCTCGAAGTCGATGCCCGCCCGCGCGAGCGCGGTGCTCGCGATCGCGGCGCTCGTGAGTCCGTCGGCGTCGATGTGGGAGGCCAGCAGGACCGAGTCGGCCTCGCGCAGTCGGTCGGCGCACGCGGCGGCGCGGTCTGCGAGTTCGGGGACGGGACCGGTCACGGTAGGAGGTACGACCCGTCTCCGATTTAAACTCTCGTTCCGACGACCGTGTCCGCGCGGGTGGAGTCGGCGAGTGGGTCGATGCGCCCGCACGCGTCGAGCGGGGGGATCAGGGCGTCTCACGTCCGCCGTCGGACGCCCGCGAGCAGCAGCGCCGCGAGCAGGGCGCACCCGGCGAGCAGGCTCCACCCCGCCGCGTAGCCCGCGGAGTCGGCGAGCAGTCCGAACGCCGGGGGCGCGACGATGCCGCCGACGTTGACGGCCGTCTGGCCGCCCGCGGTCGCCGCGCCGATGTCGTCGATCTCGACGAGGTCGCTCATGCAGGAGTAGAAGACGCCCGTCGCCCCGAGGACGGAGACGCCGATACCCGCGAACAGCGCGACCGCGACGGGGAGCGAGTCAACCCCGAGCGCGAGAAGGGTGAACAGGCCGACGGCGACTCCGACCTGGGCGAGCGCGACGGTGGCCGCCCCGCGCGCGCCGCCGAGTCGGTCGGCGAGGCCCCCCGCGCCGACGCGGCCCAGGCTTCCGGTCACCTGCGCGAGCGCGAGGACGACCCCGCCCGCGGCGACGCTCCCGCCGACTACGTCCTCCACGTAGAGGATGACGTACCCCAGGGTGGTGAAGATCGACGCGCCGACGAAGAACCCCGCGAGGACGAGCAGGACGTACGCGCGGTTCGCGCCCAGCCCCGAGAGGTCGGGCGGCGCGACGGTACCCGACCCGTCGCTTCCGTCGTAGAGGACGAGGAAGCCGAGCGCGTAGCCGCCCGCGAGCGCCGCGATCACCCAGAAGCCCGCCTGCCACGCCGCGACCGCCGCGACGCCGGTGACGACCAGCGAGGCCGCCCCGCTCCCGGCGGTGACGCCGACCTGCTTCAGCCCCATGGCGAGGTTCTCGCGGCCCGCGGGCGCGCTGGCGACGACCCCTCGGTTCGAGGCGGGCATCGCCGTCGAGTAGGCCGAGCCGAGCGCCGCGCCCGCGAGGAGCAACAGCGCGTAGGAGGGCGCGAACGACACGCCGACGGCGGCGACCGCCAGTCCCGCGAGCCCGACGAGCATCACGCGCTTCTCGCCCAGCGCGTCGACGGCCGCGCCGCTGGGGAAGAGCGCGACCGTGTACCCGACCAGCGCCGCCGTCAGGAAGACGCCCACGAGCGCCGCCGAGAGGTCGAACGCCTCGCGGACGAACCCCGTCGCGGCGAATATGCTGTAGTAACAGAGGCTCGCGGCGGTCTGCCACCCCGCCACGGCCGCGACCGAACGCCAGCTACCCTCACCCGACACGGGAGTCCAGAAACACCTCGTCTCGCCGATACAGAGCGCCGCCCGATAACCCTGGCGAGTTCCGGCGGTCGCCCGGTAGCGGGTTCCTCACGCGCCGCCCGCGTCCGCGTCCGCGTCCGCGTTCCCGTCTCCGTCGAGGCGCTCCACCGCCGCGCGCGCGAGGGCGGCGAACGTCGCCGTCTCCGGCACCACGTCGACCTCGACGCCCGCCGCCGCGGCCCGGTCGCGGGTCGGTTCCCCGATCGCCCCCACGACGGCTTCGTTCAGGCCCGCCACGGCCGCCTCGCGCACGCCGCGCTCCGCGGCGGCGTCGAGGAAGTGCGCGACGGTGAGCGAGGAGGTGAAGAGCGCCGCGTCGAGGTCGCCCGCGGCGGCGAGTTCCGCCGAGTCGCCCGATCCGGGGGGTCGGACGAGGCGGTAGAGGACCGTCTCGTGGACGTACGCCCCGGCGTCGTTCAGGCCGTCGGTGAGCACCGGCGAGCCGTGGTCGCTCCGGGCGACCTCGACGCGCGCCCCCGCCGCGCGGTCGCGCAGCGCCGCCACCAGGCCCGAGGAGGAGAACTCCTCGGGGACCAGGTCGACGCGGTAGCCCGCCCGCCGGAGCGCGTCGGCGGTCCGCTCGCCGATGGCGCAGACCGTCGCGTCGTCGGCCGGACGCCACCCCGCCTCGGCGACCAGTTCCGCGCCGGTCTTGCTCGTGAGGACGACGTAGTCGGCGTCCTCGCGGGGGGTCGCGCCCGTCGGTTCGACCGCGAGCATCGGATCGGCCACGGGCACGGCGTCGAGGTCGCACAGGAGGTCGCACGCCCGCGCGAGACGCTCGTCGTTGGGTCGGAAGACAGCTACCCTATGCACGGGACATCACCTCGGGCGTGCCATCCGCCAGTACGATCCCCCGCGTCCGGCACCCCTGGCGGACTCGAAGGGCGAGCGCTCTCGGCGAAGTACGCCGACGCAAGCACGCGAACGAGCGTAGCGAGCGAGCGCGCGCAGCGAGGCGCACGAGTCGAGAGTGCGAGGGCTTCGAAGGCGTTCTCGATCTCTCTCCCGGCTCCTTCACTCGTTCAAGCGGCGCGTTCATCGATCGTTCACCTCGTTTTCGAGGAAGTCGGCAACGCGCTCGCGGGTCGCCGCGACCTCGCCGACGACGGTGATGGCGGGCGGTTCGATCCCCTCGCGATCGCGCACCTCGACGATCGTCGCGAGCGTGCCGACGGCGACGCGCTGGTCGGGCCACGTCGCCCGCTCGATCAGCGCGACGGGCGTCTCGGGGGCCATCCCGGCCGCTCGGAGCGCGCCGACGTAGTCGGGGAGCCTCCCGACGCCCATCAGCACGACGAGCGTCCCGCCGGTCGCCGCGAGCGCCTCCCAGTTCACCGCGGACTCCGCCTTGGTCGGGTCCTCGTGGCCCGTCACGAACGTCACCGACGAGGCGTGATCGCGGTGGGTGACGGGGATACCCGCGACCCCCGGCCCGGCGACGGCGCTGGTGACCCCCGGGACGACCTCGAAGGGGATTCCGCTGGCCGCGAGGTGCTCTGCCTCCTCGCCGCCGCGCCCGAAGACGAACGGGTCGCCGCCCTTCAGCCGGACGACGGTCTTCCCCTCGCGGGCGAGTTCGACCAGTCGCTCGTTGGTGTACTCCTGTGCGGTGCGCTCGCCGCCGGCGCGCTTGCCGACGTCCTCGTCCCGTCCCTCGGGGATCAGGTCGATCACGTCGGGTCCCGGTAGCTTGTCGTGGAGGACGACGTCGGCCTCCTCCAGTAGTCGGCGGGCCTTCACCGTGAGCAGGTCGGGGTCGCCGGGACCGCTGCCGACGAGGTAGACGCGGCCGACTGCGTCGGGTTCGTGGGGATCGTCGCTCATCTCACTCCTCGCGGGTGCCCGCCGTCGTCCGGCGGGCGTCCTCGATCAGGTCGGCCGCGCCGCGCTCGCGGAGCGCCTCGGCGAAGCGGCGGGCCTCCTCGGGGTGTTTCTCCACGGAGAGCGATCGCGTCTCGCGCACCTCCTCGCTCCCGTCGGGGGCGAGCACGCGCACGACGACGGCGACGTGCTCGCCCTGTAGGCGCGCGTGGACGCCGATAGGGGCGATGCAGCCGCCGCCGAGGTGTTTCAGCACCGTGCGCTCGACGGTCGTCGTCACGCGCGTCGGCGGGTGGTCGAGCGCGTCGTGGAGGCGTCCGATCACGTCCGGATCGCTGGCCGTCACGGCGAGCGCGCCCTGCCCCGCCGCCGGAACGAACGTCGTGGGCGAGAGCTGCTGGAACGAGAGGTGGTTCGTCAGCCCCGAGCGGTACAGCCCCGCCTCGGCCAGGACGACGGCGTCGAACGCCGTCTCGACCTCGCGGCCGAGCGCCCGCCGCTCCAGCTCGGAGAGACCGTCGAACCACTCCTCGGTGGTTCGCTCGTCGGTGCCGTCCGCCTCTTCTCCCTCCTCCGCCTCCTCGGCTTCGAGGCGCGCCTCGTGTTCGCGCTGGAGCGACGGCGCGAGCAACTTCTCGGCGCGCGTGTCGACGTTGCCCCGGAGCGGTCGCACGTCGAGGTCCGGTCGGGCGGCGAGCAGTTGCGCCTTCCGACGGAGGCTCCCCGTCCCGACGGTCGCCCCGTCGGGGAGGTCCGCGAGCGCGGTGCCGTCCGGCGTCACGAGCACGTCGCGCGCGCTCGCCCGGGCAGGGACGCCCGCGACGACGAGGTCCTCGGGGAACTCGGTCGGCATGTCCTTCATCGAGTGGACGGCGGCGTCGACCTCGCCCGCGAGCACCTCCTCGTCGAGGCTGCGGACGAACGCGCCGGTCTTTCCGAGGCGGTGGATGAGTTCGTCCCGGATCTGGTCGCCCCGCGTCTCCACCTCGACGAGTTCGACCGTCCGTCGAGGGGATTCGAGGGCGGCCCGTACCTCCCCCGCCTGTCGGAGCGCGAGCGTCGACCCGCGCGTGGCGAGGCGGAGCGTCTGGCCGCGTGTAGTCATACCCGTCTCTCGGCCGTCGGGAGGGAAAAGCGGTTCTATGACCGCCTCGGGGCGCGGTCCTCGCTCGCCTACGGCTCGCCGACGTGCTGGTGTCGGCGGTAGAGGTAGTAGAGCGCGACCGCGGGCTGGATCGGCACCCCCTGCGCGAACAGCCCGACGACGGCGACGAGCGCGTAGAGCACGGGATCCGGCTCCCAGCCGATCGCCGCCTCGCGGACGGCCTTCGCGTCGAAGTACAGCGCGACGGGCAGCGCCACCGCCAGGACGAGACCGAGGAGGACGAGGGGGACGACGACGAGGAACGCGAGGCCGAACGCGCCGGGCAGGAAGAACGACGGGTCGAGGAAGAACCCGCCGACGAACGCCGCCATGCCGACGAGGAAGGCGAGCACGCCGACGACGAACGCGAGTACCCAGAACACGGCGGCCGCGGCGACGACGAGCCACCAGCGCGACTCAACGGTCGCGCGTTCGGCGGTCCTGACGGGATGCTCCATATCGGTAGCACTCGCTTCCGAGGCGATAAGTGTTGGTGACTCGACCATCCGAACCTACTTATTCCACAGCAAGTACGTTTCCGTATGCTCGCCGCCCTCCTCCGCACCGTCCGCGAGCGCTACACGCTCCGCCATCTCGCGGGCTACGTCGCCGTCCTCGGCGTCTGTCGCCTCGCGTTCGACTTCTCGATCGACAGGCTCGCGACGCTGGGTATCTCGATCGTCGGCATCGAACTGTGGTTCCTCGTCCGGGATACCGTGGACCCGACGCCGTGGAAGGAGAAAGTCGGCGTCGGGGTCCTCGTCCTCGCCGGGAGCGCCGTGATGGGGTACGACGTCGCGCGCGGCGGCGACGGCGCAGCGTGGTTCCCCGTCCTGACGACGCTGGGAGGGCTCTGGCTGCTCCTCGACGCCGCGTGCGACCGTCGTTACGGTCCGCGTGACCGCTCGCGGCGGTCCGCGTTGGACGACGTGGATCAGTCCGAGTTCATGCTCTACGCGACGCACGCGAACCTCGTCGTGCAGGAGTTGCGGCGGGGGCCGAGAACGATCGAGGAACTCGCCGCGGCGTGCGATCTCACCGAGTCGCGCGTCGAAGAGGCGCTCGAGGCGGCGGCGGGCGGTATCGTCCACCGCCGCGGCGATCGCTACGTCGTCGACGAGGCGAAGCTCGGAGCGTGGGCGTTCGTCCGCGATGGCGGTCGGGGACTGGCACGCCTGCCGGTGCGCGCGGCCCGTCGAGCCGCCCGTCCCTTCAGGCTGTTCGCCTGACTACTCGAAGAACGCCCTGTACGCCGCGAGCGTCTCCTCCACGTCCTCCTCGGTGTGGGCGTAGCTCACGAACTGGGACTCGAACTGGTTGGCCGTCAGCATGATCCCGCGCTCCGCCATGAACGGGCGGAAGAGGCGCTCCCACCGCTCGGTCTCGGCGCGGCGCACGTCGCCGCCGGTCTTGGGGCACTGCTCGTAGCGGGCGCAGTCGGGATCCTGCGCGCAACCCGCGGTGCACGCCTGGTCCTGGGCGGGCGTGCTCGCGCGCGTGAAGATCACCTTGAACAGGCTGTCGGTGCCGACGACGGTGTACTCGGGCGCGTGATCGGCGACGATCTCGGTCAGCCCCTCGCGCAGCCGCTCGCCGAGCGCGTTCACGTGATCGTACACGTCGTGGGCGGCGGCGTACTTCAGCGTCTCCAGGCCGGCGGCCATGGTGACCGGGTGCCCCGAGAAGGTGCCGGACTGGAAGACGTCACCCGCCGGCGAGAAGTGCTCGACGACCTCCGCGCGGCCGCCGATCGCGCCGACGGGGAACCCGCCGCCGACGATCTTCCCGAACGTGGTCAGGTCGGGCGTGACGCCGAACGTCCCCTGGGCGCACCCGAGGCCGCCGACGCGGAAGCCGGTGATCACCTCGTCGAAGACCAGCAGCGAGCCGTACTCGTCACAGAGGTCCCGCAGCGTCGCGTGGTAGCCGTCGACGGGCATCACGATGCCGGTGTTACAGAGGATCGGCTCGACGAGCACCGCTGCGATCTCCTCGCCGTGGCGCTCGAACACCTCCCGGGCGGCCTCCTCGTCGTTGAACGGCACGGGGATCGTCTCGCGGGCGAACGCCGCCGGCACCCCGCTGGTGGACGGTCGCGGGTGCTCGGCGTCGCCCTCGACGAGCGTCGACTCCTGTGCGCCGTGGTAGCCCCCCTGCATGACGACGATCTTGTCCCGCCCGGTGTACCCGCGCGCGAGGCGCACGGCCGAGACGGTCGCCTCGGTGCCGGAGTTGACAAAGCGGATCATCTCGACGCTCGGGACGTGCCGGACGACGAACTCCGCGAGGTCGACCTCGACCTCGGTCGGCGCGCCGTACATCGGTCCCTCGCTCGCGGCGCGCTGGATCGCCGCCTCCACGGGCTGGGGCAGGTCGTGGCCGAGCAGCAGCGGGCCGTAGCCCATCACGTAGTCGACGTAGCGGTTGCCGTCCACGTCGATGACGTGTGCGCCGTCGCCGCGCCGGACGAACGCCGGGTACGGCTGGATCGCTCGCACGGAGGAGTTGACGCCGCCGGGCATGACCGACAGCGCCCGGTCGTAGAGGTCACGAGACGTCTCACGGTTCATAGCTGGGGATTCGGACGGGGGTGGGAAAGACGTTGCCCCACCACCTTTTGCTGCGCGGGCGGCTTCGCCGCCCGCTGGCAAAATCTGGACCAAAACCCTCCTCACCCCCTTCGGGGGTTCGTCGGTCCGCTCGCTCACTACGTTCGCTCGCGGGACAGCGCACTGGCGTCGGCGGTGGTAAAAATAGTCTGCCGTCGCGTACCTTTATATCCGAGAGCGGGACCAGAGGCCCCCGTGACCTGACGCTTGTCACGGGGCGCTTCGCGGTTGTGCGACGCCACGCCCCGCGAGCATCGGCGCGGCGTCGCCTGTTCGCTAGGCCGTATTGCTGCGCGCTTGTCAGCGACACGCTTCGCGGTCAGTGGCGGCGCGTTGCAACACTGCACGGGGATCGCGTTTCACGTTCTCCGCCGGACGAGGACTACAAATCAGACGTGTTCCCGCTCGGATTCGGCTCGTGGGAGCGCCGGGGGGTCGGTGTGTCCGCTCGCTCTGGTCGCTCGCGATGAGCGCGCTGGCGACACCGAAAAATTCAGTCCGGCGATGACGGACCCGATTTCCACCGTCGCACTCCGATTCCCCGCCGCGACCGAGCGAACGCAGTGAGCGAGGGAGCGGACCGAGGAGCGACCGGAGTTCCCGCGAGCCGGCGGCGAGCGGGAGCACGCCGGACGAGCACCGCGAGTCCGGCGGTGGGAGTGACGAGGGTTTTGGTCCAGATTTTGCCAGCGAGTGAGCGAAGCGAACGAGCGCAGCAAAAGGTGGCAGTTCAAAAGGTGGGTGGTGAGCGGTGGGTCTTTAGACTGCGTCGACGCCCGTCTCGCCCGTCCGGATCTGGTAGGCGTCCTCGACGGGCAGGACGAAGACCTTGCCGTCGCCGGGTTCGCCGGTGCGGGCCGCGTCGCGGATCGCCTCCGCGACCGTCTCCGCGGGGATCTCCGCGACGACGCACTCCACCTTCACCTTCTGGTGGAGGTCGACGACGTACTCCTCGCCGCGCCACTGGCTCTTTCGCGCCGGCTGGGAGCCGCGCCCGCTCACGTTGGTGACGGTGAGCGATGGGGCCGCCACCTCGGCGAGCGCGCGCTTCACGTCGGCGAGTTTGTCCGGCCGGATGTACGCCATGACGAGCTTGATGCCGCCGTCGTTCGGGAGCGCGCCGCCGTCGGTGCGGATCCGTCCGCCGTCGGCCACGACGGGTTCGTCGCCCAGACTGAACTCGGGGTAGGTCTCGACGCCGTGCTCGGAGATGTCGAGGCCGTCGATCTCGTGCTCGCGGGTGACCCGGAGCTGATCGATCGCCTTCAGCCCGCCGAAGACAAGCGCCGTCGCGAGGAACGTCCACCCGGCGATGACGGCCACGCCGACGACCTGCGGGACGATGAGTTCGGTGCTGACGACCCAGCCGCCGGCCTCGCCCACCGTGAAGAACGGCAGGAGGAGCGCGCCGAGGATGCCGGAACTCCCGTGGACCGGGAAGACGGCGCACACGTCGTCGATCTTCAGGCGCTTCTCGACGAACTCGAAGACGAGGGGGAGCTGCGCCCCGGCGAGCAGCCCGATGAGGGGCGCGGCCCACCAGACGATGGCGTCGGTGTTGCTCGTGATGCCGACGAGCCCCGCCAGCATCCCGTTGGCGACGTACAGCGTGTCGACCTTCCGGGTCCGGACGAGCGACACGGCGCTCGCGCCGATGGCACCGGCGGCCATCCCGAGGGTGGTCGTGAGAGCGACGCGACCGAGCGCCGCGCCCAGGTACTCGCCGCTGGCGGCGTCGAGGACGGTCGCCTGGGTGCCGACGTTGAACCCGTACCAGCCGAAGCAGAGGATGAGCGTCCCCAGCACCGCGAACGTGATCGAGTGACCGGGGATGACGTTCGCGCTTCCGTCGGCGTTGTAGCGGTCGATCCGGGGACCGAGGATCCACGCGGCGGTGAGCCCGGCGACGCCGCCCATGCCGTGGACGATCATGCCGCCGGCGAAGTCGGAGAAGCCGACACCGAAGCCGAGCGCCCCGGTCGCCGAGAGGAGGCCGTCGCCGGCCCACGTGAAGCCGAGGACGACCGGGTAGATGACCGCCGCCAGTACGACGGTGTAGGTGACGTACGCGCGGAGCTTCATGCGGCCCGCGACCGCCCCCGAGACGATGGTGGCGGCCGTCATGGCGAACACCGCGCCGAACAGCCAGCCGACCCACGCGTTCGGGTCGTTGACGTACTCGAAGCCGCCCGCCGCGCCGACGACGTTCGCGACGCCCTGGCCGACGAGGAAGAACACCGTGACGCCGACCGACCACGTGAGCATGTTCTTCGTCAACTGGTTGGCGACGTTCTTCGAGCGGACCTGCCCCGCCTCCAGCATCGCGAAGCCCGCGTGCATGAAGAAGATGAGGAAGGTCACCGTCAGCACCCAGATCCCGTTGACGCTCTCGGCGATCGTCGCCAGGTCGGCCTGGAGGAGGAGCGTCATTCGATCACCCCCGCACTACCGAGTTGACTTTCGTCCAACTTTGCCGCGTATTCCGCGAATACGTGATTCGAATTCACGTTGAAGTGACACGGAATCACGATACATAAACGCTTGCTTGATATATGGAAAATTATCCCCGTTGTCGAGGACGATCGTCCAAAATTACCAATAATATTATCGATAATAGGCTGTCTTTCGTTCAGAAAGTAGTCGTTCGTCGGCCAGAATTCCGAACGAACGTCGAACGCAAATATTGCCAGACGGTCGGTTCGCGGTCGCGCGCGCCGGGATTACCCCGCTCGCCTCGGCCGCGCGTTACCGCCGGCGGTCGGCGGGGAGTCGTTCCGCGATCCGCTCGGCGAAGTACGTCAGGATCAGGTCCGCACCGGCGCGCTTGATCGACAGCAGCGACTCGCGGGCGACCTCGTCGAGGTCGAGCCAGCCCCGCTCCGCGGCGGCGTGGAGCATCGCGTACTCCCCGCTGACGTTGTAGGCCGCGACGGGGTGGTCGAACTCCCGTCGGACCGCGCTCACCACGTCGAGGTAGGGGAGCGCGGGTTTCACCATCAGCACGTCCGCGCCCTGGTCGACGTCGAGGCGCACTTCGCGCATCGCCTCGCGGGCGTTCGCGGGATCCACCTGGTAGTGCCGACGGTCGCCGAACGCGGGTGCGCCGTCCGCCGCGTCGCGGAACGGGCCGTAGAACGCCGACTCGAACTTCGCGGCGTAGCTCATGATCGGCACGCGCTCGAATCCCGCCCCGTCCAAGCCCTCGCGGCTGGCCCCGACCATCCCGTCGGTCATGCTAGAGGGCGCGACCATGTCCGCGCCCGCCTCGGCGTGGGAGACGGCGATCCGCGAGAGCAGATCGAGCGTCTCGTCGTTCCGCACGGTGAGGGTGGGGTCCTCCCGTGCGGACGCCTCCACGACGCCGCAGTGCCCGTGGTCCGTGTACTCACAGAGACAGACGTCCGTGATGACGTAGGCGTCGGTCTCCTCCCCGATCGCGCGGACCGCACGCTGGACGACGCCGTCCTCGGCCCACGCGCGCGACCCCCGGGCGTCCTTCGACTCCGGGATGCCGAACAGGACGACCGCCTCGACGCCAGTCTCCCGGATCTCCTGAACGCGCGCGACCGCCTCCTCGACCGGGACGCGCTCGTGGCCGGGCATCGAGTCGATCGGGACGCGCTCGTCGGTCGTCGCGTCCACGAAGACGGGCGCGATCAGGTCGCTCGGCGAGAGGGTCGTCTCGCGCACCAGCGATCGGACGCCGTCTGTGCGAAGTCGGCGCGGCCGGCGGGTGAGGTCCATGAGGGAACTCGACGCTCCCGGAACATGCCGTTATCGCATGCGTCGCGCGTTGGGCTAGCCCTGCCTCACGCCTCGGCTCCGAACGGCGGCGATTCGGGATCGACGTCGGCGACGAACCGCATCGCGGTCGCGTTCGCCGCGAGTCCGACGGGGGCCGCGACGATCGCGCCGAGCGCGACTCCGACGGCACCGAGGTTCACCACGACGGCAGTCGCGACCGCCGAGACGAGGAGGACGAACGCCGCGAATCCCACCGCGAAGTACAGGTAGGGGCCGCCGGCGAGCGCGAGCGCGTAGGAGGCGCGGGCGGCGGACACGAGGTCCGTCTCCCGGAGGACGAGGATGTACGGCGTCGCGTAGAAGAGGTACGTGACGACGGCGACGACCGGGACCAGAACGACGACCAGCGGCAGGAGCACCCCCCGCGCCCCGCTCAGCCCCAGCAGGACCAGCGGGAGCAGGAGCAACACCGGAACGAACGTGTACACCAGGAACGGGACGAAGTACCGGCGGGCGTTCGCGGCGAAGTCGTACGACCCGGTCGCGAGCGCGTCACGAACGCTCCCGAAGTAGCCGGCGGCCAGTCCGGCGCGGATCGCGAGGGCGAGCGGCAGGACGATAAGCGCGAGCGGGAATCCCACCGGCCCGCCGAGGTCGACGTTCACCCCTTCGTTCGGGACGCTCACGAACCCCCAGAGATCGACGACCGTGGCGGGCAATCCGAGCCGGACGCCGAAGTGCGTGCCGTCGGCGGCGAGTACGGCGGCGATCTTGTCCGTGTGAAGCAGCGCCGTGAGCAACGGCACGAGCGCGAGCGGCAGGTGTGCTCGGGCGTCCTCCCAGCCGGCCGCGAGGCGGTCGACGAACGACAGCATCAGGGTCGCCTCGCGCGTGCGGTCGCTCGTCGAGGCGGTGTGAGGGAACGTCGATCGATCGCGATGGACGACGCGAACCGGAGGAGTAGTCCGCGATCACCGCTCGGGAGGGCAGTCATCGGTAGAGCGATAGATTCGTCCGGGCAAAACGTTACCGACGAACGATACGTGTCGAAGTCGGGTACGTCAGTACGTTCGACCGGTGGTACAGGCGACCGAACGGGAATCGGCACCGTCGAGCAACGGTTTTCCGTCGGCTCCGCCAATTCACGTCGGTGAGATGACGAATGGGAGAGAGGGGGAGCGCGGCGGGCGACAGCGCGACCGACCTGCGCGAACGCCTGGACGGGTTCGTCGAACGGTTGAGCGACTCGGCGACCGCGAGGGCCGTCTACGCCGACCCCGTGGAGGTCGGCGACCGGACGGTCATCCCCGTGGCCCGCGTCGTATTCGGCTTCGGCGGCGGCTACGGGCCGACGCGCGGACGGGACGGTAGCGAGGGAGAGAGGGAGAGGGAGGACCACGGCGAGGGCGGGACGGCAGGCGACGCGGCGGGCACTCCCGTCGAGGGGTGGGGCGGCGGCGGGGGCGTCAGCGTGACACCGCTGGGCGTCGTGGAGGTGACCGACGAGGGGGTGCGGTTCGTGCGCTTCGCGGACCGTCGGCGTCTCGCGGGCGCGTTCCTGCTCGGCGTCCTCGCGGGCGCTGTGCTCCGACGCCGACGGTCGTAGCGGCCGAGCGACGAACGACGGCGGGGAGATCAGTCGTCGGCGGGCGCGGCCGACCGGTCCGCCTCCGTGTCGGCGGCGGTCGCCCCGTCGTGCGTCGAGACGGCCTCCGCGAGCAGTTCCGAGAGGCCGACGATCTCGATCTCGTCCTCGAAGCCGCCGGTCTTGCGTCCGTCCTCGTACATCGTCATGCACATCGGACAGGCGACGACGAACTTCTCGACGGCCGCGCCGGCGTCGGTGTCCGAGAGCGCCTCGCGCAGGCGCTCCTCGCTCGGCTTCGAGTCCTCCTCTAAGTCCATCCAGAGGCCGCCGCCGCCGCCGCCACAGCAGAAGGAGTTGGCGCGGTTGCGCGGCATCTCGTGGAGGTCGCAGCCGGTCGCCCGGACGAGGTTTCGCGGGGTCTCGTAGACGTCGTTGAACCGGCCGAGGTGACACGGGTCGTGGTAGGTGACGGTGTAGTCGAGTTCCGTCCCGTCGAGGGGGAGCCGCCCCTCGGCGACGAGTTCCGCCACGACCTGCGTGTAGTGATAGACCTCGACCTCGCCGTCAGCGTTCCAGCGCCCGTCGACGTCGAAGTCCATCATGGGGTCGTCCGCGAACTCCTCGAAGTCGACGTCCGGATACTCGTTCTTGAACGTGTTGTAGGAGTGGGGGTCGGTGCAGACGAGCGTCTCGAACTCGCAGGCCTCGAAGGACTCGACGAGCGTCCCGGCCTGTTCGAGAAAGAGGAACTCCTCGCCGACCCGCCGGATGTCGTTGCCGTCGTACACCTCGTCGTCGTAGAGGATGCCGACGGAGGCGTCCGCGTGCTCGAAGAGGGTCGCGAGCGACCGGGCGACCCGCCTGTTGCGCTCGTCGAAGCTCGGGTAGTCGCCGACGTACCAGAGGTACTCGACGGCCTCCTCGCGGGCGTCGGCGATCTCGAAGTCGAGGTCCTCGGTCCAGTCGGCGCGCTTGCGTGCGGGGTCGCCGAACGTGTTGCCCTTCTGCATCACGTTCTGGAAGACGTCCTGCATGCTCGGCTTGATCGCCCCCTCGTCGGTCATCTGGCGGTTCAGCCGGGTGAAGGAGTTGAGGTGCTCGATGTCCACCGGGCAGGCGTCCATGCAGGCCATGCAGGCCATGCAGGACTCCATCGTCTCCGTCTCGATGACGCCGCCGCCGTCCGCGATGATCGGCTTCTCCTCGCCGCCCGCGTCGAGGGACTCGCGGTAGCTCTTGAGGTCGAGGATCACGTCGCGCGGGTCGAGGTGGCGGCCGGACGCCTTCGCCGGGCAGACCGACGAACAGCGACCGCACTTCGTGCAGGCGTCCTGGTCGAGCAGTTCCTTCCAGCTGAAGTCGTCGATGTCCTCCGCGTTCGTGTGCTCCAGGTCCACGGGGATGCCGGGCAGGCGCTTCCCCGCCCGCTCGTCGTGCGTCACCACGTTGGCGAAGCTCGAGATCATGTGGAACGGCTTCGCGTACGGGATCGCGGCGATGAAGACGAACGCCAGCAGCGCGTGCGACCACCAGGCGACGGGGTAGACCGCCCGCGCCAGCGCACCGTCCACGCCGACGCCCTGGAAGGAGAGCGCGACGAACCAGCCGACGAAGCTCACCGTCTCGAACGACGGGAAGCCAGTTCCCAGGATGCGGATCCCCTCGACGACGTAGCCGCCGACGCCGAGGAGGAACAGCGTCCAGACGAGGAAGTCGTCCTCCCAGCTCGTGTGTTTGCCCCAGAGGCGGTCCATGGTGACCACGTAGCGGCGGTAGAGGGCGACCCCGAGGCCGACGACGAACAGGAAGCCCATGGCGTCCATCACCAGCGAGTACGACAGGTAGAAGTCACCGACGAAGAACGACTCCTGCCCGAGGAGCTTCGTCCAGAGGTCCATGTCGACGGCGAGGATGGTCGTCCCGATGAGCAGCGTCAGGAAGCCCCAGAGGACGAACGCGTGCATCACCCCGCCGACGAAGTCGCGGTTGAACTGCTTCTCGTTCGACGCGACGACCTTCGCGGCGCGCGCGACGCGCCCCGGCAGGTCGTTCAGGCGGTCGACGGCGTCCGCGCTCCCCCGCGAGTAGCGGTCGAAGCGCCGGTAGACGCCCCAGAGGAACACGACGATGGTGAGGACGGCGAGATAGTAGAACAGCAGCTCCCCGACCGGCCCGATGAGCCAGAAGGTCTCGCGCGTCACCTCCGTCCCCGCCTGTAACGGGTGTGTCATACCCTATCAGCAACGAAGCACGGGGTTAAGTCTTACCAACGGTATTCGCGTCGCGTCGAGTTTTTTTCCGACGTTACCTCAGACGATCGCCCAGGTGAACAGTCCACACGCGAGGACGAGCGCGGGGACGTCGCGCGGGCCGAGGCCGAGTGGGGGGAGCGTGGGGTTCCACGAGAGACAGCGCGCCCGCATCGCGAGCGAGAGCGCGTCGGTTCGATCCAGCGACCGGGCGAGGCCGGCCGTCGCCAGCAGGCGCATGCGATCCGACAGCGGTCGCTCGCTCCCGAGACGGGCCGCCATCGCCCGCCGCGACCGCCGGAGGTCGCCCCGCAGGACGGCGACGTGGCGGAAGACGAGGCCGACCCCCAGCGCGAGCACGCGGCCGGGGTTGCCGGGCACCAGCCACTGGACCGCGGCCTGCGACTCGCGCACGGGCGTCGTCCGCACGTAGGCGGCGCTGACGAGCACGACGAGCAGGACGCGATAGCTCGCAAGCGCCGGGGCGTAGGCGTCCGCCGGGACGAACCACGGCGGGCCGAGCGCGAGCGCCTGCACCAGCGGCGCGAGGACGAGGAGCGGGAGGAGCGCCCGGAGATCCGAAAGCGCGGCCAGCGGCGAGAGCCGCGCGGCCGCCAGGGCGACCGCGGCGATCGCCGTACAGATCGCCAGCCCGCGCGGCGTCGTGTGCGCGACCGCGGCGGCGGCGAAGCCCGCCTGGACGACGAGTTTCGTCCGGGGATCGAGGCGGTGGGCGAGCGACGCGCCCGGCGCGTACGTCGTCACGGCTCCGCGGGCGACCGGCGCGAGGGCGGTCTGACGCCGACGTCGGCGAGGCGGTCGCGGACCGCGTCGAGCGGCCCGTCGAGCGCGACGCGGCCCGCCGAGAGCGCCACCACGCGGTCCGCGTGCGCGGCCACGTCCCGGAGGTCGTGGGTGACGACGACGACGCTCGTCCCGTCCGCGTGGAGGGCGACGAGTCGGTCGAGGACGGCCTCGCGCGCCGGCCAGTCTAGCCCCGCGAACGGTTCGTCGAGCACGAGGTGGTCCGGCTCCATGGCGAGCGCGCCGGCGATGGCGACCCGGGCCTGCTCCCCACCCGAGAGGGCGTCGATGCGCTCGTCGTCCCGACCGTCCATCCGCACCGCCGAGAGGGCTTCGCGAACGCGGCGGTCGACCTCCTCGCGCGGCAGGCCGAGGTTCTCCGGGCCGAAGGCAACGTCCGCGCCGACCGTCGCCGCGACGAACGACTCGCGGGGGTCCTGGAAGACCATCGCCACGGCGGTGCGGGCGGCGACCACGTCCGACGCGACGGCGCGACCGTTCACTGACACCGTCCCGGAATCGGGTTCGAGCAGGCCGTTGAAGTGCCGGACGAGCGTCGTCTTGCCGGAGCCGTTGGCCCCCGCGAGGACGACGAACTCGCCGTCGTCGATCGCGAGCGAGACGCCGTCGAGCGCGCGCGCCTCGCCGTAGCGGTGGACGAGGTCGCGGGTTCGGATCACGCGCTCACGACGCCGCGATGGCGTCGCTCCTGACCACGCCGACCGCGGCGGCCATCTTCAGCGCCTCCGCCGGGATGAACGCCACCGCCGAGACGAGAAACGCCTCGTAGAGGCCGACGTTCGCCGCGACGGCGAACCCGATGGTCCCGAGCGCGTAGATGATCGCCGTGCCGACGACCATCGCGCCCACGAGGCGAGCCAGACCGACCGCACTCGGGTCGCGCGCCGCCCTCCCCCCGTGGACGATCGCCCCGATCGCGGCGGCGGCGATCGGGTACGACAGGAGGTAGCCGCCGGTCGGGCCGACGAACGCCCCGAGGCCCGACGACCCGCCGAGGAAGACGGGCGCGCCGAGTAACCCCGCGACGAGGTACAGCGTCATCGAGATACCGCCCCAGACGGGACCGAGGAGGATCCCCGCGAGGAACACGCCGAGCACCTGGAGCGTGATGTCGGTCGGCGACACCGGGTTCGGAAACGCGACGTAGGCGAACGCGCCCGTGAGCGCCGCCAGCAGCGCCGCCCGCGCGACGTTCTCGACGGTCGCGTCCGGGACGAGGTCCACCGTTTCGTCTCTCGTGTCCATGTCGTCCCCCACGTCTCCGTCAACGGCATTTAACTCGTCGGTTTACCGACCTCGGGTAGGCAGTAGATTCAAGTACCACACAAGCATTCCGTTTTAGCCACTAATGAACGAGAAGACCGCAGAACTGCGCGACATCTTCATCGACGTCACCGACGGGGAGACGGTGACCGAGAAACAGGAGGCGGCGCGCGGGTCGCTGACGGAGGACGAGGAGCGAATCGACGACCGCCTGCGCGAACTCATCGCGCGCATGCGCGAGCAGTTCACGTTCGAGACGGACCTCTCGACCGACGACCTCAGGCGGATCGTCCGGGGGTTCTTCGACGGCGAGGACGACGCTCAGCTCGCCGACAGCGTCGGCGTCGACGGCGAGACGCTCGTGCGCGCGCGCCACGACCTGCACCTCCTGCACGAGCGCGAGACGGACGTCCCCTTCGAACTCCCCCGCCTGCGCGAACTCGTCGACGAGGAGCACACCGTCGCCGAGATCGCCGAGGAACTCGACGTCTCCGAGGAGACCGTCCGAGAGTACCGGACGGTCGCGGAGACGCGGATCGAGATGCGGAGCGTCAACGACCGCTTCCGGAGCGAGTTCGAGGAACTGCTCACCGACGCCGACCTCGCCGGCCACACCGAGGAGGTCCAGGAGGACGGCCTCGAGGAGGCGACCGACGGGATGGAGACGGACGTTTCGTTCTAGCCGACCTTTTGCTGCGCGGATCGCCCTTCGGGCGATCCGCTGGTAAAAGCTCGATCAAAACCGCGCCTCACCCCCTCGCTTCGCTCGGGGGGTTCGGCGCGTCCGCTCGCTCACTTCGTTCGCTCACGGCCGGCAGTGCCGGCCGTTCGCGGTGTCCGCGGGACTCTTCGAGTCCCGCGCTACTCGCGCGACGACTCGGGACGATGCGACGCGACGCGATAGCGACAGTCGCGTCCGGGACGAGGTCGACGACCCCGACCGGCGCGACGCGATCGCGGCGTAGGTTCAAGTACCGGAACGGGACCAGATAGCCCCGTGCACGCGTTCACCGACCTCGCGCTGGCCGCCTACTGCCCGCGGAAGCTGTACTACCGCCGGCGGGACGGCACCGACCCGCCCGAGCGCGACGAGCGCCACGCGCTGGCGTTTCGGTACGAGGAACTGCTGGACCCGGCGACCGACCTCACGGCGGAGCCGATCGCCGTCCCGCCGACGCGCTACCGCATCGCGCTCGGGCGATCGAAGGCACGGATCGACGCGTTCGAGGCGCTCGCTGACCCCCCGGTCCGGGACGCGTTCCTCGAAGGACGGCGTGCGCGCGGGATCGCCCACAAGGTGATCGAGGAGCCGCTCGCACCGAGCGTCGTCTCGGCGGGCGTGCCGCCGGAGCGCGGCGTCTGGCGACCACAGACCGTCCGGGCGGTGGCCGCCGCGAAGGCGCTCGCCTGGGAACGCGAGACGACGGTCGAGCGCGCCTACGTCGAGTACCCGACCCACGGGGTGGTCCGCGAGGTGGAACTGACGGCCCGCCGCACGAGGCTGTACCGGCGGGCGGTGCGCACCGCCGCGAGCCTCGACGGACCGCCGCCGCGGACGCGCAACCGGGATAAGTGCACGCCCTGCGAGCACCGCGGGGAGTGTGGCGTCCGAACCCGATCGTTGCGGTCGCTCAGATCGTTGCGGTCGCTCGCGGGACGGTCCGACGCGCCGTGAGGCGGCGTAGGGCGACGTGCGGTGACGCGAGACGACGCGACGCGACCAGCGCCGCGGTCGTGTCCCGACGAGGAGCGCCGCGCGACCCGTAGCGCGGTACCGCTACCCCCGGTGGTCGGCCAGCCACGCCTCGATCGCGTCGGCGTTCGCCCCGCGCCGGTGGATCGTCCCGGCGGAGACGTCCACGACGGTGCTCTCGGTCCCCGGCGTCTCCCCGTCGTCGAGGACGACGGCGACGCCCTCGCGGACGGTCGGGTGGACGTCCGCGACGCGCCGGGCGCTCCCCGCGCCGCTGCGGTTCGCGCTCGTGGCCGTGATCGGCGTGGGCGCGACCCGTCGGAGCAGGTCGAGCGCCACCGGGTGGTCGGGGATCCGCACGCCGACGCGCTCGCGACCGGCGGTGAGGGCGTCCGGCACAGCGGCGCGGCGCTCTACCACGACCGTCACCGGGCCGGGGAGGAACGCGCGCATGAAGGCCAGTTCGCGCTCGGTCGGGCGCGTGTACCGGCGAGCGGCGGCCACGTCGGGGACGGCCAGCGAGACGGGCCTATCGCGGGCGCGCCCCTTCAGGTCGAACACCCGCTCGACGGCGTCGGCGTCGAGCGCGTCCGCGCCGAGGCCGTAGACCGTCTCCGTGGGGTAGACGGCGGGCTCGCCGTCGCGGACGGCGGCGGCCGCCGCGTCGAGGTCGGAATCGGACACGTCGCTCATCGGGCGGAGGTGAGCGCGCGGCGCGAAAAAGCGTGACGGGTTCGCCTACCCGACGAGCGAGTCGATGGCCTCCTCGACCTCGTCGTAGTCGGGGAAGTCCGGCCACTCGCTCGCGACCCAGGCGTACCGGATCGTCCCCTCCCCGTCGATCAGGAAGACGGCGGGGCGAGGTTCTCTCACGCCGGCCATCCCGTCGAGGTCGTTGGCGATGCCGTACCGCTCTGCGACGCCGTTCTGCGGGTCGCTGAACAGCCGCGAGTCGATCCCGCGCTCCTCGATCAGCGTCTTGTGCTCGTAGGGCGAGGAGATCGAGCACCCGACGACCTCGACCCGCTCCTCCCAGCCGCGGTCGCGGATCTCGTTCCAGACGTACGTCGAGGGGAACGCGCCGTCCATCGTGTGGAAGACGAGCAGCACGGGACCCTCGGCGTAGAGGTCGGAGAGGGAGGCGTCCTCCCAGTACTCGTCGTCGACGAGCGGGCGGGTGAAGTCGGGGGCCTCCTCCCCGACGGAGGGGTGGTCGGCGGGACCGAGTTCGACCACGTCGAAGTCCACCATCAGGCGGCCCTCCGATCGCCGTACTCGGTTTCGAGGTACTCGACGATGTTCGCGCTCTCGGACATCGTGACGCCCGTGTTCTCGTCGACGATCGCCGGGACGGTGCGCTTGCCGCTGATCCGCTTCACGACGTTTCGGTCGGAGTGCATCGGTTCGACGAACCGCGAGCGGTACGGGAGATCGAGGTCGTGCAGGACGCGTACGACGCGCTCGCAGTACGGACACGCCTGGAGCCGATAGAGCGTGATCGCCGGTTCTGACATGACCGTTCGTTCGGGCGTGGGCGTCCTAAGCCCTTCGACGGACCATGACAATGCTTAATCTCGATGGGACAGAAGGGCATTCGTCAATGGGCCATCGTTCGTCAGGAGTCCTCTCTCTCACCCCCGCCCTGCAGGTCGACATCGGACCGGTGGTGCTGTCCGAGACCCAGTTCACCCTCCTCGGTGTCGGCGTCATCGTACTGCTCATCGTCCTCTCGGCGTTCTTCTCGTCGTCGGAGATCGCCATGTTCTCGCTCGCGTCCCACCGCGTGGAGAAGCTCGCGGAGGACGGGCGGCCGGGCGCGCCAACGGTCAAGCAACTCAAGGAGGACCCCCACCGCCTGCTCGTGACCATCCTCGTCGGGAACAACCTGGTCAACATCGCCATGTCGTCGATCGCGACGGGGTTGCTCGGCCTCTATCTCACGGGCGGGGCGGCGGTCGCCGTCGCGACGGTCGCCATCACCGCCGTCGTCCTGCTGTTCGGCGAGAGCGCGCCGAAGTCCTACGCGATCGAGAACACGGAGAGCTGGGCGCTCCGCGTCGCCCAGCCGCTGAAGCTCAGCGAGTACGTCCTCCTACCGCTGGTCGTGACGTTCGACTTCCTGACGCGGGCGGTCAACCGCGTCACCGGCGGTCGGGCGGCCATCGAGACCTCCTACATCACGCGCGAGGAGATCAGCGACATCATCGAGACGGGCGAGCGCGAGGGCGTCCTCGACGAGGACGAACGCGAGATGCTCCAGCGGACCCTCCGCTTCAACGACACCATCGCCAAGGAGGTGATGACCCCGCGGCTCGACATGACCGCCATCGCGAAGGACGCGACCATCGAGGAGGCGATCGAGACGTGCATCCAGAGCGGCCACGCCCGCATCCCGGTGTACGAGAACTCCCTCGACAACGTCGCGGGCGTCGTCCACATCCGCGACCTCGTGCGCGACCTCAACTACGGGGAGGTGCGCACGCTCGACCTGAACGACCTCATCCAGCCCACGCTCCACGTCCCCGAGTCGAAGAACGTCGACGAACTCCTGCGCGAGATGCGCGAGAACCGGATGCACATGGTGATCGTCATAGACGAGTTCGGCACGACCGAGGGGCTGTTGACGATGGAAGACATCACCGAGGAGATCGTCGGCGAGATCCTGGAGGGCGAGGAGGAGGAGCCGATCGAGTTCGTCGACGAGGACACGGCGCTCGTCCGCGGCGAGGTCAACATCGACGAGGTGAACGACGCCCTTGAGATCGAACTCCCCGAGGGCGAGGAGTTCGAGACGATCGCCGGGTTCATCTTCAACCGCGCGGGCCGCCTCGTCGAGGAGGGCGAGGAGATCAGCTACCGGAACGTCACCATCCGCGTCGAACAGGTCGACAACACCCGGATCATGAAGGCGCGCCTCTCGAAGGACTCGGAGCACGAGGAACCCGAACCGGAGGGCGTCTCACCCGAATAGCGCGCTCAGCGCGGCCTCGGCGACGACGTACGCCGCGTACCCGAGCGCGATCGCCCCGGCGAGCGAGACCAGCCACGCGAGGACCGTCTTTCCCATCTTCGCCCTGCTCACGCCCGAGCCGCCGGCCGCGTAGCCGCTCCCGACGACGGCGCTGACGATGATCTCGTTGAACGAGATGGGGACGCCGAGGAAGACCGCCACCTGCGCGATGACGAACGAGGGGATGAGCGCGGCGATCGACCGCCGCGGGCCGAGCGAGGAGTAGTCCTGCGCGATCGCCTTGATCATCCGCGGCGCGCCGGTCCACGACCCGAGCAGGAGGCCGAACCCGCCGAAGAGGAGCACGAGGATCAGCGAGACGGTCACGCTGGACTGTTCGAGTAGCGGGAGGAGAGGACCGATGGCGAGCCCCACCTGGCTCCCGCCGGCGGAGAACGCCACGAGCGCGCCGAGCGTCAGCAGGAAGTGACGCTGTCCCCGAAGCTCGTCGTTCCTGAGGTCGCGCGCGAGCAGGAGCGCGAACAGCGCGGCGACGAGGAGGGTGACGGCGACCTCGCCGGCGGTCGCCGGGAGGACGGCGAGTCGGGAACCGATCGCCTGCGCGAGCGACGCCGGCGATCCGGACGAGCCGAGTATCGTGAAGCGGATGTTGGCGAGGACGACGCCCACGAGGGCCCCGAGCAGGGGGATCGCGACCCGCTCTGAGACCGACTCGTTGCGGAGCAGGCGGGCGGTCGCGTAGGCGACGCCGCCCCCGACGAACGGCACGAGCACCCAGACGGTCCCGATCTGCCGGTACTTCGCCCAGGCGGGGTCGCCGCCCAGTGCCAGGCCGACGCCGATCACCGCACCGGTGACGGTGAAGGCCGTGGCGATGGGGTAGCCCGTGAAGACGCCGATGGCGACGAGCGCCGCCGCCAGCAGCAGGGCGATGGTGGCCGCGAGCGGGCTGAGCGTGACGCCGCTGATGAGCCCGCGTCCGACCGCCTCGGAGACGTTCGCCCCCTGCAGGACGGCACCGAGCAGGCCCAGCAGGCCGACGACGAACCCCGCCCGCATCACCGAGATGGCGTTCGCGCCGACCGCCGGGGCGAACGGCGTCGATCCGGAGGACCCCGCCCCGATGGCCCACGCCATGAACAGGCTGGCGACGCTTGCGACGACGAGCGTGACGACGACGAGCGCGGAGACCATCTATCTGAGCGGTCTACTCGCTATGCCGTGATGAAGGCCTCGCTTGCCGGCGAGTACGGTGCGGATCCGGAGTGGAGGCTCGAAACCGGGATCGGGACGGTATCAGTTCGCCGTCGGGCGCGCGTCGTCGGGGCTCTCCGGGAGGTCCACTCCGTCGCCCCCTTCGACGGTCTCGAGCGCCTCCGTCTCCTTCTCGGTGTCGACGTGCCAGCGGTCGACCGACTCCTCGTAGTCGGCCAGTCGATCCGACACCTGCTCCTTCAGGTCGTCGTCGTTGACGTTCACCTCGAAGGCGTAGGTTCGCTCGTCGCCGCGGCCGACCCGCTGGAGGTTCGCGCTGACGAGGTCGTTGTCGAAGTAGTACGGCGCGATCTGCGTCATCATGTTCCGGTAGACGGCCCCCTCGACCCGGCGAATCGCCTTCCGACTGGCGGAGTCGGCCGCCCGCGCGACGTAGTCGATGGACTCGCCCCACTTGTCCATCGCCTCGTCGGTGTCGTCGGCGAGGCGCTCGTAGGACTCGGTGAGCTTCTCGCCGGCGGTCTTGAGGTCCTCGTCCGGGTCCTTCCCGGCCCGCTCGCCCTTCCCCTCGCCGACGCTCGCCTGCTCTGCGGTCTTCTCGTTCACGTCCTCGTCCAGGCGCTCGTGACTCTTCGGTCGCCAGTCGTCCCACTCCTCGAAGTCCGCGCCGTCGCGGCCGAGTTCGATGAGCGCCCGGGAGACGCGCTCGCCGTGTTCGACGACGTCGCCCCAGGAACCGCGGACGCTGAAGCCCGAAACGCTCTCTTCCATCAGTGGACGGGGTTACGCGGTGGAGGATAAAAAACCTCTCCCGGCACCGGCCGACGCGGTTCTACCGACCGTACGTGAGTCGCGTCGCCGCCTCGTCCAGTCGCGACTTCAGCCCGCCGAGCCACGCGCCGGGCGAGACGAGGCGGGCCTCCCGGTCGTCGACCTCGATGCGCGCGTCGCCGAAGGGATCGCGGACGCGCTCCCGGTCGTCGGCCTCGTCCTCGAGCGTGACCGAGACGACGGACGTCATCGCACACCGGCCGCACGCCTCCGTCTTCTTTCCACCCATGTACGACGCGTGCGGACGCCAGCGGGTTAAGCGTTCGCACGGGGCGAGCCGCCTCACTCGAACCCCCGGCGCGACAGGTCGCCCCACGACTCGACGCCGCGGAGATACTCCACCAGACCGCGCCACGCGACGAACGTCTTCCACTGGCGGTAGCCGAAGTTCTCGAGAACGCCGGCCGCGAGGAGCGACAGTACCTGCCGCGGTTCGTCGTAGCGCCGGAAGCTCCAGACCTCGCTGTAGACGCCGAGCCACGAGAGGACGAGGCCGAGACCGATCGTCACCAGCAGGTAGGTCGCGGTGAACGAGGGGTCGACGAGGCCCAGGGCGAGGCCGACCGCGACGAGCACGTACCCGGTTCCCTCGATGAGCGGACCGAGTAGCTCGACCAGGAGGAACGCCGGGACGGCGAACAGCCCTACCCGTCCGTAGCGCGCGTTGCCGAACAGCGTCCGGTGGGTCCAGAGCGTGTCGACGAGGCCGCGATACCATCGGGCGCGCTGGCGAGCGAGCTGCGAGAGCGTGCCGGGCACCTCCGTCCAGACGACCGGTTCGGGGACGAAGTGCACCCGGTATGACCGCCCGGTCTCGACCAGTCGGCGGTGGAGGCGGACCACGAGTTCGAAGTCCTCGGTGACGCACGCCGTGCTGTAGCCGCCGATCTCGCGGACGACGTCCGTGCGGAACACGCCGAACGCGCCGGAGATGAGCAACAGCCCGCCGAGCCGATCGAGGCCGAGCCGACCGGCGTAGAACGCGCGGAGGTACTCGACGACCTGGAGCCGCCCGAGCGCCGCGGACGGAAGTCCGGCGTCGTGGACCTGACCGCGTTCGATGCGACAGCCGTTCGCGACGCGGACCGTGCCGCCGGTCGCCACGGTCTCCTCGGGGTGTTCGAGGAACGGCTGGACGACCTGGAGCAGCCCGTCGCGTTCGATGATCGAGTCGGCGTCGATCGCACAGAACAGCGGCTGGTCGGTGAGCCAGACGCCCGCGTTCAGCGCGTCGCTCTTCCCGCCGTTCTCCTTGTCGAGGACGAGCAGTTCGTCCGCATCCCGGGAGCGGTAGACGGTTCGAATCGGAGCCGTGGGGACGTCGAGCGGCGGCTCTGACCCCAGCGCCGTCAGGTCGAACGCCGACGCGAGCCGGTCCAGCGTCCCGTCGTCGGAGCCGTCGTTTACGACGAGTATCTCCACGTCGGGGTAGTTCAGGTTCAGCAGCGACTGGACGCTCTCGACGATGACCGGTGCCTCGTTGTACGCCGGAACGACGACCGCGACTCCGGGCAGGAACGGCGAGGAGAACTGCTGGTACATCGGCCCCCAGCGTCGATCGCGGAGGTCGTCGCGGAGCTTGAACAGCGCCGCGAGGTGAACGAGGAGGTACGTCCCGTTGACGAGCAGGTAGTAGCCGAGCACGAACGCGCCCGACGCGACGAGCAGCGTCTCGACCGCGCGGTGAATCACGACCGTCCCCCCTCGGTCGCGACGACCCACGCCCAGGCCTCGACCCCGGCGGGGATCGCGGGGCGCTCCGCACCGCGCCGTCCGTCCTCCCGGACCTCGCGCGCCCCGTAGAGCGCCTCCGCGGCGGCGAGGCGCGCGCGGGCGTCCGCGTCCGTCGCCAACCCGTCCGCGAGGCGCGAGGCCGCGATCTCGGGCTCCCACTCCCCGAGCAGACGGTAGGCCGCGATCCGGACGTTCGGTGCCGGATCGCGGGTCAGGACCCCCACGTTGGCGGCCCGCCTGACGTCCGCCCGCCAGCCGTAGTCGGCCAGCGCGCGGAGCGCGGCCTCGCGAATCCGCGGGGAGGACGCGTCGAGGCAGTCGGCCACCCAGTCGAGCGAGACGGGGGAGGGGACCGGGTCACACTCCGCGAGGACGTCGAGGACCTGGATGAGCAGCGACTCCGACCACGCGCCGTACCGCGACGCGGCGTAGTCCACGAGTCGTTCCGGGTCGAGTTTGTGAAGCTGATACAGCGTGTCGATTCCGAGGACCGGGAGCGGTTCGCCGGCCCCGAGCAGCAGGTCCGTTCCGACCTCGGCGGCCGCCGGGTGCTCCCGCTCGTGGAGGACGCGCGCGGCGGCCGCGCGCGTCGTCGGGTGATCGCCGCAGCGCGCCCGCAACTCCTCGGGATCGACCTCCACGTCGAGGTACGCGAGCCACGTCAACCCGCGGAGCCGCTCGGTTCGCGTCCCGCCCCGGAGGGCCCGTTCGGCCCGTTCGTCGAGGTCCAGTTCGCGGGCGAGCGCGCGCAGTCGCTCCCTGTCCCCGCCGCTCAATCGCCGGAAGAACGCCAGGAGGCGCTCCTCGAGCGCCGTCCGCTCGGTCCGATCGAGCGTCGCCACCCACTCGTCCCACGCCGGTTCGTCCCGGTTCAACCGATCGAGGAGGTCCGTCCGAACGGCGGCGGCGGCGCGAGTGCGTCGGCGGGCCGCGGAGGCGGTGGCGGCGCTGCGCGCGAGCGTGAGACCGCCCATCGAGACCAGGAGCGCGCCGAGGAGGAGTACCCCCCAGGTCACCGTCGCGTCGGCGGGAGCCGTCATCCGAGTATCCGCTCGATGCGCGCGAGGAGTTCGCTCGGCGCGAAGGGCTTCGTCACGTAGTCCGTCGCGCCGCTCTCGAGCGCGCGAACGACGTCGTCTTCCTGCCCTCGGGAGGTCAACATGACGACCGGCAGGCGATCGAAGTCCGCGTCGGCCTCGATGCGCTGCAGCACGCGAAAGCCGTTGAGCCCCGGCATCATGACGTCGAGGACGACGAGCGCCGGCGGATCGGCGCGGTGCTCGTCCAGGTAGGCCCAGCACGCCTCGCCGTGCTCGACCGCGTTCCGGAACAGGTTCCCGAACAGCTGTGAGAGCCGACCGGCGTCGCCGCGCACGCTCCCGAGTTCGCCCTCGACCGCCAGCCGGTCGACACCGTCCGGCGGGCCGACGGCGTCCCAGGCCTCGCGGGCGACCGGCTCGAGGTCGACCGTGGTCGCGTCCGCGACCGTCTCGGCACCCCGCGCCAGCGTCAGGACGTCCTCGATGAGCGTCGACATCCGGTGTAACGCCGCCTCGACGCGGTCGAAGTGCGTCTCCTCGCCCGTCTCGAGGGCGATGTCGAGGTACCCGACCGCGACCGACAGGGGGTTTCTGAGGTCGTGGGCGACGACGCTCGCGAACTCGTCGAGGCGCTCGTTCTGCCGGCGGAGTTCGGCCTCACGATCCGCCCGGATCAGCGCCGCCTCGGTGGCCGCGGCGAGGATCCGGAACAGTTCGACGTCGGTCTCGTCGAACCCGTTCGGGACGGTATCGCCGGTACACATCACGCCGTACTCCCCGACCGGTACGATGATCTCGGCGCAGAACGCGGTCGATTCGTTGTACCGCCCCTCGACCGTCGAGACGTCGTCGTAGAGCGCGAACTCGCCCGACTCGAACGCCGTCCACGCGAGACCCTCGTTCCGTTCGAACGCGGGGACCGTCTCGACGGACGCGCTCGCGGCGTCGGTCACCGCGTCCGGGACGAGCGCGTCCGCGCGCTCGTCGTACCGCCAGAACCCCGAGTTGTCGAGGTCGAGGACGTCGGCCGCGGCCTCGACGGCGAGGCGGGCGATGGCCGCCGCGTCCGACGCGACGTTCAGCCGCCGCGCCGTCTCCTGGAGCGCGCGCAGGCGGCGCTCGAACCGTTTGCGATCGGTGATGTCGGTCAACACCGCGAGCACCCCCTCGTCGCCGTCGGGGCCGTGGAAGGGAGCCGTCGAGAGGAGCAGATCGAGCGTCTCGCCGTCCTTCGTCCGGCGCTCGATCTCCCGATCCCGGTGCTGTTTGCCCGCGGCGACCTCCCGTCGGTGGTCGGCGAATTCGTCGAGCTTCTCCGCCGGCACGAGCGGACTGAACTCGCCGATCACCTCGTCCTTCCGCCAGCCGAACAGCTCCTCGGCACCGCGGTTCCAGAGGGTCACGATGCCGTCGCCGTCGACGACCATCACGGCGAGCGGGGTCGTCTCGATGAGCCGTTCGAGGCGGCTGTTCGTCCGCCGCAGGTCCCGTTCGGCGCGCTTTCGCGCCAGTTCCCGGCCGAGCCACTCGGCTACCAGCTGCGCGCGCGTCACCTCGTCCTCGTCGATCGGGACCGACCGAGGCGACGGGCTGGAGAAGCTGAGCGTCCCGTAGCACTCGCCGCCGAGGCGGACGGGAACGCCGAGGTACGACTTGAGATCGAACGCCCGGTGGACGGAGGGGCCGCCCATCACCACCTCGTCCGCGCTCGTGAACCAGTCGATCACCGCCACCTCGTCCGCGTCCGTGAACCACTTCGGCCCGTCGGTCGCGACGACGCGTCGACAGTAGGTGTCCTCGACGTCGAACGTCGCCCCGGCCGTGACGTCGCCGCGGGACCCGTGGACGGCCCGCACCTCGTATCGACCCCCCTCGATCCGGGAGAGGACGCCCCTGTCGAACCCGAACTGTACGCATCCCAGCTCCAGCAGGGCGTCGATCTGTTCGTCGAACTCGCGGTCGGCGTCGGTCGTGATCCGGTGGAACGTTCGGAGGAACTCCCGCTCGCGGCGAAGGCTCCGCTGGGCCCGCTCGCGTTCGCTCACGTCCCGGACGACGATGAGGGCACGGGGGGCCCCGTCGACCGAGAACGGCGCGAAGCGGAAGTCGGCGTGGACCGTCCCGCGGGGGAGCGAGAGTTCGGCAGACACCTGCTCCTCGTAGAAGCCGCCCGCGTCGCCGGCGGTCCGCTCCGACGAGAGCGTCCGTCGGAGCGCGGTTTCGATCCGCTCCGCGGTCTCCTCGTCGGCCACCCGACGGACGAACGCGACGAGCGAGGCCCCGACGACGTCGTCGTGGTCACTGTCCAGGTGGAGCGCGGCGGCGCGGTTGGCGAAGCGAACCCGGGCGCGCTCGTCGACGACGACCGTCGGGTCGCGGATACCCTGGACGATGGTCTCGTACCGCTGGAGTCGGTGCTCCCGCCGCTTGCGCTCGGTGATGTCCCGGGAGTAGATCAACAGCCCCGACTCGTCCGGGAAGGCCCGGATCTCCGCCCAGTAGTCGTACGGACCGCCGATGTACTGCTCGAACGTCGTCGGCTCGCCGCGCTCCATCGCCGCCCGGTAGCGCGACTCCAGTTCGGTGCCGGCGACGCTCGGAAACTCCTCCCAGACGTTCTCCCCGATCACCTCCTCGGCGGGGCGACCCGTCCGCTCCACGATACGGTCGTTCCAGAGGGTGATCCGCCAGTCGGGGTCGAGCGCGTACACCCCGTCGGTGGTGCGCGAGAGCGCCCGATCGAATCGCCCGCCGTTCCGCGCGGTTCGGTCGTCGTCGCCCGACGCCGTCGTCAGCGCCCGTACGCGGCGAACCAGGAGATCGAAGGAGTCCTCGTCGCCGGCGGGGACGTAGCCGGAGACACCGGCGGCGATGGCCGCGCTCGCGAGTTCCTCGCTCCCCCGTTTCGGGAACAACACGAACGGGACCTCCGGGTCGCGCTCGCGGACACGCCGGAGGAACGCCACGCCGTCGCAGTCGGCCAGCCGATCGGATCCCACGACACAGTCGATCCGTCCGTCGTCGAGCGTCGCGAGCCCCGCATCCGCCGAGTCGACGCGAACGAACCGGACGTCCTCGTCGACGCGTCGAACCGACGCCTCGACGCGGGCCGCGAACGTCGCGTCGGCGTTCGCGTAGAGGATCCGCAGCGGGCCGTCGGTACCGGACGACCGATGGCTCATTCACGAACTCGTAATTATCACACCGACATGAACTTTGTGCTCAGCCGGTGGAACACGCGCCACCGGGACGGCGAGAGACGACCGCCCGCCGGGGGGTAACTGTTATCCGCTCGCTTCTCTCGTCTACGCGTATGGGCTACCGCCTCGTCAGTGCGGACGACCTCGAACCGGAACCGGACCGCCCGTGTGCGCTCCGTCGCCTCTCGCCGGCGGCGGGGCTCGAACGCGTCGCCGTGAACCGGTTCGACGCCGAACCGGGCGAACAGCTCCCCCTCGCCTACCACTACCACGACGAACAGGAGGAGGCGTTCTACGTCCTCAGCGGCACGCTCCACGTCGAGACGCCGGCGGAGACGCTCGCCGTCCCCGCCGGGTCGCTGTTCGCCGTCGACCCGGGCAGCCCCCAGCGGGCGTACAACCCCGAGGACGCCGACGAGGCGGTGGAAGTGCTCGCGATCGGCGCGCCGCCGGTGCGGGACGACGTGCACGCCTACGATCCCGACGACGGGGCATGACCGCGCCCACGGATTCCGACCGGGAGCAGGACGCGAAACCCGAGGTGGGATCGAAACCGGAACCGGAACGCGGATCGAGCGCGGAGCGGGGACCAGACGGGGGGGCTCCCACCCGCGCCGACCTCGGGATCCCCGACTGGGACGACGAGTACCTGGATCGGGTCGCGGACGGGTTGATGTACAGCTACGACCTCGAGGACGACTACCGCGTGCGGGGCGAGCGCTTCGACCTCTACGGGCGGATGCGCGTCGAGAGCCGGAAGCACTTCTTCCACCCCTCGCTCAACTACGCGAACCACGGCTCGACCGAGCACCTGTTCGCCCGGCGCGCGACCGGAGCGACCCGCGACGACGTAGAACGGCTCGTCGACCTCGGCCACGACCTCGCGGCGGCGTGGATCGACGCCGACGAGGAGCACTTCAGCACCGACTTCACGTTCGTCCTGCTCGTCCCGGAGATCCCGAGCGACGTGCGCGAGTTCGTCGCGGGGTTCAAGGATCGCACCCTCATCAAGTTAGGCTACTTCGGCCACTACGAGGTGAACCTCCTCGTCGTCGCCCCCGAGCGCGAGGACATCGCGGCCAGCGCGAACGCGGACGTGGCACACGCCTTCCGGCTGTGGCGATCCGACGGGACCGACGCCGAACCGGCCGGCCTGGTCGGCCGGCTGATCGGCCGACTCCGACGGTAGGGGGACGGGCGGCGGACGCGCCGCTCTCCGAGCGCGGCGCGAATAAGGAGCGTGCGGTCGGTCAGTCGTCGCTCGACTCGCCGCCGTCGGTGACCGCCGGGCCCGTCCGCTCGCGGGCCTCGCGGATGTTACCGATCCCCATGTAGACCAGCGAGAGCGCCAGGCCGATGAGAGTGAGCGCGAGCGCGATCTGGACGAACGCGGAGAGCGTGCCGAACAGCCCCAGGTCCGCGGGGTTGCCGACGAGGAACTTCTGGTAGACGTTCGTGTAGAACGCGAGCCAACTGAGACCGAGGATGGTGATCGTGACCATCACCGCCATCGGCAGGCCGGTGCTCACGAGCTGCTTGCTGCGGTCCCAGTTCGCGAGCCAGACGGTCGCCGTCAGGAGCGCAAGCGCGGCGAGCAGCTGGTTCGCGCCGCCGAACAGCTGCCAGAGGGTGAGCCACGAGCCGCTGGTGATGAGGAGGTACGCCGGGACGGACTGGATGGCCGCGTTGGCGTAGCGGTTGACCGCGACCTCCTCGACGGTGCTCTCGGGCGTGCCGACGATCTCCTCCATCATGTACCGCCCGAGGCGGACGGCGGTGTCGGTGGAGGTCAGCAGGAAGCTCACCAGCACGAGACCCATGAAGGGAGCGCCGAACTCCGGCGGGATGCCGAAGGCGGTGAGGATGACGCCCCCGCCGGTGGCGAAGTTGGGGAGCGCCTGGCCGATGCCGCCCCCCTCGACGGTGATGCCGACGAGGGCGACCGTCGAGAGCGCCACCGCGGCGAGCAGCCCCTCGCCGAGCATGCCGCCGTAGCCGATGAGCCGGGCGTCGGACTCCCGGTTCAGCTGCTTCGCCGTCGTTCCCGAAGAGACGAGCGAGTGGAAGCCGCTGATGGTCCCGCAGGCGATGGTGATGAACAGAAGCGGGAACAGCGGCGTCACGCCGGTCGTCCCCCAGAAGCCGGCGAACGCCGGGATCTTCTCGGAGATGACGAGCGGCTGGCTGGCACCGAAGAACGTGCCGACGATGATCGCCAGCAGCGCGCCGCCGACGCCCGCGTACAGCAGGAACGACGAGAGGTAGTCGCGGGGCTGGAGGAGCATCCACACCGGGAGAACGCTCGCGAGCCCCGCGTAGATCATGATGATCGGGATCCACGCCGAGACGTTGGGGTTGATGACCGTCGGGAGGGGCGTCGCGCCCGAGAGGAGCACGATGGTGCCCGCCGGGTAGCTGGCCTCGCCGACCGCCGGCGTGATCGCGAGCGGGTACTGGATACCGACCCAGACGCTGGCGAACACGCCCGCCACGAACACGACCGTCCCCGCGAGAAACGGCAGGTCGAGCTGGTAGAGGTAGATCCCGAAGACGAACGCGAGGCCGATGTACAGCAGGCTCGCGGTCGCCGCCTGCGGGTAGGCGTCGAAGACGATGCCGACGACGAGCGCGAACACGGCCACGACGAGGATGATGGTGAGGAAGGCGAACCAGAGGAGCATGTTCTTGCCCCGCTCGCCGACGTACTCGCCGATGATGTAGCCGACGGACTTCCCCTCGTGCCGGAGGCTGGCCGACAGCGCGGTGAAGTCGTGGACCGCGCCCATCAGCGGGTTGCCGACGGCGATCCAGAGCAGCGCGGGCAGCCAGCCCCAGACGACGGCCGCCGTGATCGGGCCGACGATGGGCGCGCCGCCCGCGATGCTCGAGTAGTGGTGACCGAGGAGGACCGGCTTCTTCGCCGGGACGTACTCCTGTCCGTCCTCGTACTTGTGCGCCGGGGTCTCGCGGCTGTCGTCCAGTTCCACGAACCGCGACAGGTATCGCGAGTACCCGAGGTACCCCACGCTGAACAGCGCGAGTACCGTGACGACGAGCCATATTATCTGAACCATGGTATCAGTTCGTATGGTCCCTGGCTCGTACGCTTAAACCTTCCCTATCAATTATCGCGGGTGATAGGTCCGAGCGGGCACGATCAGTCGGGAGACGGGGACGGTCGTACACGTTCGGACATCGATGTCCGAACGTGTCACGTGTCTGTGTGATGCTCTTCGAGAGGTGGTGATCACCGCGCGTGCGGTCCGTCGAGCGCCACCTCGATCTCGAGTTCGTCGGCCACGTCCGCGAGGAAGTCGCCCTTCACCTCCGCGACGCGCGTCTCGATGACCCCCGCGACGGGGTGCTCGAACGACTCCCGGACCTCCGCGAGACGCTCGCGCTCGGTCGCGCAGCGCCGACGGAGGAACCGCGCTCCCCGGCCCTCCTCGTGGTCCTCCGGTTCGGGCGTGAGTCGGTTGACGACGAGGCCGGCGACGGTGAGACCGTAGTCGTCGAGGCTGTCGACGGCGCGGCGGGTCTCCCGGATCGAGAGTTCGTCGGGGTTGAGCACGAGGAAGAAGGCCGCCTCGTTTCGGAGCGTCTCGCCCGCGAACTCGAAGTTCTCCTTGCGCTCGCGGAGTCGGGCGACGATGGGGTCGCCGACCTGCGTCCGGCGCGGTTCCCGGTTGCCGATGGCCGCCTTCTCGAAGAGGTCGATGCTCTGCTCGCGCTTCTCCACGAGGCGGTCTATCCACCCGCCGAGGTACTCGGGCAGCGAGAGCAGTCGGAGGGTGCCGCCGGTCGGCGAGGTGTCGAAGACGACGCGGTCGTACCCGTCGCTGTTTCGCATCACGTCGATGAAGCGGTCGAACAGCGCCGCCTCGTGCGCGCCGGGGGTCTGGTGGGCGAGTTCGACCTGCCGGTCGATCTCGTTGACGATCGCCGGGCTCACCTGGTCGCCCATCGCCCGCTTGATGCCCATCAGGTGGCGGGTCACCTCCTCGTCGGGGTCGATCTCCATGGCGGACAGCGAGTCGTACCCCTCGACGGGTCGCGGTTCGTCGGAGAACGCCTGGTCGAACACGTCGGCGGTGCTGTGGGCCGGGTCGGTCGAGACGACGAGCGTCTCCAGGCCCGCCTCGGCGCACGCGTGCGCGTAGGCGCTGGAGACGGTGGTCTTGCCGACGCCGCCCTTCCCGCCGAAGAAGACGAACCTGCGCATCAGAAGTGGTACTGGTGGCCCTTGCGTTCGAGCAGCGACTCGCGGTCCCACATCCGCCGCTCCCACGCCTCGAACTCCGTCGCGAGGTACGGGAGCAGTTCGGCGGTGTAGTAGGAGACGGGACTCGGGATGCCGAAGGCGTCGGGGAAGCACGCCAGCAGGAAGGCGTCCTCCGTGTCCTCCGCCTCCTGCTCGATCTTCTCGTAGGCCGGGTGGGAGATCATCCCGTGGTAGAGGCCGCGGAGCCACTCCTCGACGACCTCGCGGTAGGCCGCGATGCGTTCCCACAGTTCCATGTGCACGGATCACGGGGACGGGCGCGCAAAAGCGTGTCGGGGCGGCGTGACGGATTCCTCAGTCGGGTAGCTGGAGCGAGCGCCGGGAGAGTGGCGATAGCCCGAACGGGAGGAAAGCCCTCGCGCTCGCTTCACTCACGGGGACGCCCTTTCAGTCCGCCAGGACCCGCGCGGTCAGTCCTCCCTCCGGATGTCGACGAAACGCGCCCATCGTGCGGCACAACCTCGTACCGCGGCCGGGAGCGCGTGCCCGAGCGGAGCGAGGGCCGCGCGACCCGGGGGAGGGCAGGGGCGGTCCTGGCGGAATCGCAAAGGGCGAGGTCCCTACGCGAAGTACGGCGATGCTTCCGCGAGTAGCGCGGGACTCCTCTGGAGTTCCGCGCGTCACGCGAACGGACGGCTTTGCCGTCCGTGAGCAGACGGAGCGAGCGGAAGGCGGCGAGACGAGCGGAGCGAGTCTCGCCCGCTAAGCACGCGAACGGAGTGAGCGCGCAGCGAGCCGCACGAGCGTAGGGGCCGAGGGCTTTGCAGTCCTCAGTCACGCCATCACGTGATTTCAGTACCAGCCGCGAAACGCTGCTGTCGCATGCGCTAAGTGCGAACGGTCACAAACCCCACCCAATGACCACGACCGACGGAACCCCCGTGACCGTCCTGAGCGGCGCGCTGGGGGCGGGCAAGACGACGACGCTCACGCACCTGCTCGAGCACGCCGACCGACGACTCGCCGTCCTCGTCAACGACGTGGGCGAGATCAACGTCGACGCGGCGCTCGTGGAGTCGCGCGCCGACGGCGTCGCCGAACTCTCGAACGGCTGCATCTGCTGCGACCTCCGGGACGACCTGGAGATCGAGGTCTCCCGCCTCGCCCGCGAACGGGACTTCGACCACCTCGTCGTCGAGTCCTCCGGGATCAGCGAACCCGCGCCGGTCGCCCGGCTCTTCACGACCGGCGCGGCGAGCGCCGCCTACGAACTGGACACGCTCGCGACGGTCGTGGACGCCGCCGCGTTCCGTCGGACGCTCGCGGACGGGGAAGGGGAGGGAGAGGGGGGGAGGGAAACCACGGAGGCGGACGGGCGCGTCGAGAACGTCGGAAACGCCGAAACCGTCGAGAGCGCCGGGGGCGACGACGGCCCGCGTCCGCTCTCCGAGCTGCTCGTCGCGCAGGTCGAGTGCGCGGGCGTGGTCGTGCTGAACAAGTGCGACCTCGCGGACGAGGCGGCGCTGGCGGAGACGGAGGAACTGATCTGGTCGCTCAACCCCCGCGCCCGGATCGTCAGGACGGTACACGGCGACCTCGAACCGGAGGCGATCGTCGGGACGGGGCGGTTCGACCTCGACACCGTGAGCGAAACCGACGGCTGGCGGCGCGCGCTCGAACACGCGGAGCATCACCGCGACGAGGGCGAGGAGCAGGAACACGACGACAGCGCGGAGCACGGTCACGCCGACCACGCCGACCGCGACCACGCCGAGCACCACCCCGCCGCGCGGTACGGCGTGGACTCCTTCGCCTACCGCCGCCGCAGGCCCTTCCACCCCGGCCGCCTCGCCGACGCGCTGCGGGACCTCCCCTCCTCGGTGGTCCGGTCGAAGGGCCTGCTGTGGGTCGCAGGGCGGGACGAGGTCTCGCTGCACTACGGGCAGGCCGGACCGTCCTCGCGCGTCGAGGTGCAGGGCGCGTGGATCGCCAGCCTCGACGAGTCGCGCCGGGAGATGCAGCGGCGGATGCACCCCGAGATCGAGTGGGACGAGGAGCACGGCGACCGCCAGTCCCAACTGGTGTTCATCGGAACGGAAATGGACGAGGAGTCGATCGTCGCGGCGCTCGACGCCGCGCTCGTGACCGACGACGAGTGGAACTCGGGGACGTACGGCGAGAACCCGTTCCCCGACGCGGGCGACGACCCGCTGGTGCTCCGATAGCCCGTCAGCAGTCCGCCGCCAGCGCCGAGAGCGCCCGGTTCAGCTCCCCGCGTCGCTTCCAGGCCGCCACCCGCCCCGAGAGGGCGGGAATCGGCAGTCCGAGGTCCACGGCGGAGCGCATCGTCACGCGCGAGCCCTCGTCCTCCGCCTCGACCGTGACCCACGTCTCCATCGCGTCGAAGGGACCCGCGTCGCCCTCCTGGGTGTAGTACCAGCCGTCCGGTCGCTCCTCGAAGCGCAGGGCGAGTTCGAGACCGCGCGCGCCCGCGGTGACGACCGTCGCGCCCCCGTCGTCGCGCGCATCGTAGCGCCCATCGTCGCGTTCGTGGACCTCGCGGACGGCGAAGCTCCCCTCGTAGGCGACGAGCGCCCCGGGCGTGAGGCGGCGCAGGACGACGCGCGGCGGGGCGCGGACGAACCGGGAGACGGTGACCTCGGGCATAGCACGGAGTTGGGCTAGCGAAGCAAAAGCGGTATGGAGAGCGCCCCGAGCAGGAGGAAGACGACGAGGACGGCGTAGAACAGCCGCCGGAGGCGCGATTCGACGGGCACCTCGCCGAGCAGTGACGGGCGCGCGGTCCAGACGAGGCGGTGGTAGGCGGCGGCGACGGCGACGAGGAAGACGATCGACGGGGGGACGAACGCGAGGGGGCCGCGCAGGCCGTACTCGTAGCAGAGGATCGGTCCGATCGCGAAGCTGATCAGGAAGGCGAACGCGCACACGACCAGGAACGGCACCGGATCGACCGGCGTGCCGCGGCGGTTCCGGGGCTTCACGGGTGGACCAGGGACCGCGGGACGAAGTACGTGAAGTCCGCCGTCGGCCGAGATCGGTCGCGGCCGTTCGACACCGGGGGGCCGAACATCTCCGCGAGGTTACAGCCGACGGTATAGCTGACTTTTTACGCCGGGGCGACTCGCTTCGGGTAAGCATGACCATCGAGGAGCGCACGAACGCGTCGCTCGTCACCCACGCGCTGGCCCGGGACACGCTCTCGCGCATCCGCGACGTGGAGACCCAGCAGGTGTCCTTCCGGAAGGGCCTCGTGAAGCTCGGCCGCATCTGCGGCTACGAGATCATCGACGGCGCGATGGAGACGGAGTACGTCCCCGTTCGGACGCCGCTCACCGAGATGACCGGCGAGCGCGTCACCGGACTGGAGAACGTCGTCATCATCAACGTCCTGCGCGCCGCGACGCCGTTCGTCGAGGGGTTGCTCAAGGCCTTCCCCCGCGCCCGACAGGGCGTCATCAGCGCCGGGCGCGACGAGGAGGCGGGCATGAACGAGCGCGGGGAGTTCCCCATCACCATCGACTACGTGAAGCTCCCCCAGATCACGCCCGAGGACACCGTCATCGTCGCCGATCCCATGCTCGCCACGGGGAGCACGATGTGCGTCGTCCTCGATCACGTCCTCTCGGACCAGCCCGACCCCGCGAAGCTGTTCGTCCTCTCGGCGGTGAGCGCGCCCGACGGCCTCCTGCGCGTGGCGGAGCAGTTCCCCCAGGCAGACCTGCTCACGGTCGCCATCGACGATCACCTCGACGAGAACGGCTACATCGTCCCCGGCCTCGGCGACGCGGGCGACCGTGCGTTCGGCACCGACTGAGTTCGCGTTCGAATCCGAACCCTCTCGCTTCGGGTGGAAACCGCCGGTGAGCGATCGATTCGAGGGCGCACGCGCCCGTGACGAAACCGACCACCGTTCGTCTCCATAGATGACGGGAGCAGTGGCGAGCGGGAGGGAGCGCCACAGAGTGACAGACTGTACCATTATGAACGCTGGGTACGTGTACGGAGACATGGACAGACGACGACTGCTCCGCGGGGTCGCGCTCGCGGGCACGGGAGGGCTCGCGTGGCTCGCCGGCTGTACCACCCCCGGCGGAGAGGGTGAGGGAGAAGGGGAGGGTGAAGGGGGCGGTGAGGGCGGCGGCGAAGGTGAGGGCGGCGGCGAAGGCGAAGGTGAGGGAGAAAGCGGCGGTGAAGGCGAGGGCGAAGGCGAGGGCGGCGGATACTGAACCGATCCCGGCGCGTCACTCGACCTCGGCGCGTCCGCTCGTCGCGCTTCGCAACCGATCGACGAGCGCGTCGGCGTCGGCGACCGGGACGCGCACGTCGAACGTCACCCGCTCCTCGTAGGCGGCGTCGAACTGGACGCTCGCACGCTCGCGCTCGCTCTCGCTCTCGAGGATCCCCCGGACGGTCCCCGAGTCGTCGTAGTCGACGGTCACGCGCACCCGTCGGTGGGGGACCGACTCGACGGTGCCCGCCGACGCCACCGCGTCCTTCGTCGCGCGGGAGTAGGCGCGGACGAGACCCCCCACGCCGAGGTTCGTCCCGCCGTAGTAGCGCGTGACCACGACGGCGACGTTCTCCAGGTCCTGTCCCTGCAGGACGTTCAGCACCGGCTTACCCGCGGAGCCGGAGGGCTCGCCGTCGTCGTTCTGGTACTCGCGGAGCATCGCCGATCCGGAGGTGTCGTCGCGCGGGCGCTGCCCGCCCGTCCGATCCGCGGCGCTCGACGCCGCGCGGTCCCCCACGCGAACGCGGTAGGCCGGGACGTTGTGTGTCGCGTCGGGGTGGCGATCGCGGATCGCCTCGACGAACGCCTCGGCCTCGGCTACGTCGTCCGCGGGCGCGGCGTGGCCGATGAACTCGGAACCGCGGACGACGAACGACGCCTCGCCCGCACCGGCGAGCGTGCGAAACGATCCTGGCACGGTCGGGTTTCGACGGGGGCGGTGAAACGGCTTTCGCGCCCGGCGGGGAGTGTCGGCGGGCGCGTCGAACGACCTTTTGGCCGTTCACGACGACGACAACGTGTGGACGACACGTCGGTCCTGGCGAGCGCGGCGATGGCGGTCGTCGCCTCCCTCGCGGCGACCGTCGTCGTGACGGAACTGCTCGCGACGCGGGCGTGGCCGTCGCTGTTCGTCGGGATCCCGGCGGACGCATCGGCAGCGATTCTGGTCGGTGGGGCCGCCTACGTCGCTCTCACGCGGCGGTCGGCGACGTAGTCACTCCAGTTCGATCTTCCGGACGAACGGAAGCGCCCGGACCTGGTTGATGAGGTCGCCGGGGAGCGCCTCGTCGGTGATGACGGTGAGGCTCGGTTCGTCGGTGAACTCCGGGTCCTCGCTGATGGTCTGGCGGATGCTGATGCCCGCGTCGGCGAGCAGGCCGGTCACCTCGGCGACGATGCCGGGCGCGTCGGCGTCGTCGACGTAGACGGTGAGGACGGTCAGGTCGAGCACCGGCGCGAGGTCCTTCAGGCTCGGGATGGCCGAGATGTTCTGGAAGATGCGCCGCAGCTCCTCGTCGGCGAGGATGGCGTTCGTCGTCGCGTCCACGACCCGCCGGTCCACGTCGATCTCACGGGCGATGCCCGTGTTCGGGATCCCGATGCCGCCGGAGACGACCCGGCCGTCGTCGTTCACGGAGAACCCGCGTTCGAGCAGCAGGCGGATGACAGCCTGCTGGCTCGGGCTGTTCTCGAACTTCTCCATGATCCCCTCGAAATCGCTCGTCATAGTCTCCCAGTCACTCCCTGATCGCCTTCTCTACCATCGGTTGTCCCCCCGCCGCGAAAGGTGTACCCATCCGGGCGTCGGGCGCGAGGATACGTGGACCGACCGCGGAGCTACGGCCGGGCCGCCCACCGTGAACATCCCGTTTCGCACCGCGAGCGGAGCGAGCGGACGCGTCGAATCCCCCGAGCGGAGCGAGGGGGTGAGGCGCGGTTTTGGTCCAGGTTTTGCCAGGGAGCGAGCGCAGCGAGCGACCGCGGCAAAACGTGGGCGTGCAGGCGACGCCGCGGGCGGCTCGCGGGGCGTGGCGTCGCGCAACCGCAGCCACCCCGCGACAAGCGTCAGGTCACGGGGCCTCTGGTCCCGTCCTCTATTATAAAGGTACGGACCAGGCGAATAGCCCGAACGATCCGGATCCTCGACCGCCATCGCCGGCACCAGCGCAGCACCCGTGAGGAGCGCGGGACTCTCCGAGTCCCGTGGACACCGCGAACGGCCGGCAGCGCCGGCCGTGAGCGAGGCGCGAAGCGCCGAGCGAGCGGACGCGTCGAATCCCCCGAGCGAAGCGAGGGGGTGAGGCGCGGTTTTGTCATCGGAACGCTTCGCGTTCCGATTGCTCGCCGCGTCGCGATGCGACGCGGCGGTGGTCCAGGTTTTGCCAGGGAGCGGCCGGAGGCCGCTCCCGCGGCAAAAGGTGGTCTTAGAGCGCCCCCTTCGTGCTCGGGGTGTCGCTCCGGCGCTCGTCGATCCGCGTCGCGTCGTCGAGCGTCCGCGCGAGGCACTTGAACAGGGCCTCGATCTCGTGGTGGGCGTTCTCGCCCTCGACGGTCGCGTGGAGGGTCAGCCCGGCGTTCGTCGCCAGCGAGCGGGCGAAGTGCTCCGCCATGTGGCTGGTGAACTCCCCGACGCGCTCCTGGGAGAACGCGCCCTCGAAGCGAAAGAGGGGGCGGCCCGACACGTCCACGACGGTGCTCGCGACGGCCTCGTCGAGCGGGACGCGCCGGTCGGCGAAGCGGACGATGCCGCGCCGGTCCCCGAGCGCCTCGTCGAACGCCCGCCCGATCGCGATCGCCACGTCCTCGACGGTGTGGTGGTCGTCGACGTGCAGGTCGCCGTCGCAGGCGACGGCGAGGTCGAACAGGCCGTGCTTGGCGAACGACGCGAGCATGTGGTCGAAGAAGCCGATACCCGTCTCTACGTCCGCCTCGCCCGCGCCGTCCACTGCGAGCGTCACCTCGACGTCCGTCTCGCTCGTCTCGCGCGCGACGGTGGCGCTCCGGTCGGTCATACCCACGACCAGCGGGGGCACGGACAAACCCGTTGCGCTCCGCGCGTCGGTACGCGTGCGGCCCGATCGTCGATCGCGCGTCGGGCGGCGGCGCTCCTCGGAGCGACTGCACAACGTTTTTCCGACCGACGCACGCAGGATCCGGCGAACGATGGTTCGAACCCGCGAGTCGGTACTCTCGACCGTGGCGCGAACCGCTCCCGCGCTCGCCGGGACGACGCCGACCGGTGCCGCCCTCGGAGCGGGACTGGCCTACGTCGGCCACCGTATCGCCGGCGAGTAGCCGGGCGAATCGATCCGGCCGCCGCGACACGCCCGCGTTCGCCGACCCCGAAACCTAGACGGCCGGAAGGCTCCCGTTGGCGGGACGCTACGACGCGCGAGCGGTTGGCGAAACGCTCATCGCCGGCGACCGCATATTCGTTGTGCTATGCCAACGTACCTCGTACTGAGCGACTGGACCGGCGAGGGGTTAGCCGAGGTCGCCGAGAGTCCGAACCGCCTCGACGACGCCCGCGAACTCGCGGCGTCGATGGACGGGGAGGTGCGGGAGTTCTTCATGACGATGGGCAGACACGACATCGCGGCGCTGATCGAGATGCCCGACGACGACGCCATGGCGCGGTTCGCGCTCGCGCTCGGGAAGCGCGGCGCGGTCACCACCGAGACGCTCAGGGCGTTCCCCGAGGAGGAGTACCGCGAGATCGTCGGCGACGTGCCCTGATCGGGCCGTTCTGCGGTTTCGGAACGCGCGTTCCGAGTCAGAGCGGCCGCAGTTCCGCCGTGAAGTGGCGCAGTTCCTTCATCGGCGGTTCGCTCACGATCTCCAGGCCGGCGTACTCGTCGGCGCGCTCGCGCACCGTCGCGGCCGTCTCCGCGACGTGTTCGAGGTGCTCGCGCCAGTAGGTGCGCCGCGGGAGCGCGAGGCGGACGTAGTCCGGGCGGTCCGCGCCGGGGAAGGCGAAGGAACCGAGTTCGACCGTCCTGACCCCGCCCTCGCGGTAGAGTTCGCAGACGAGGCGCTGGCCGGGAAACTCCTCCGGGGGGATCCCCGGGAAGAGGTCGCCCGCGTCGACGTAAACGGCGTGGCCGCCGGTCGGCGCGACGACGGGAACGTCGGCCTCCGAGAGCAGTTCGCCGAGCGTCGCCACCTGCTCGACGCGCTCCGCGACGTACGGCGGTTCGACGGCCTCGCGCAGCCCCACCGCGAGCGCCTCGAGGTCGCGCCCGGCCATCCCACCGTAGGTGGGAAAGCCCTCGTAGAGGATCGCGCGCTGCTTGGCCAGCTCGGCGAGGTCCGGGTCCCGAACGGCGGCGAAGCCGCCGATGTTCACGAGGCCGTCCTTCTTCCCGCTCATCGTGATCGCGTCGGCGTAGGAGAGCTGTTCGCGCGCGACCGACGCGAGCGTGCGATCCTCGAATCCGGGCTCGCGCTCCCCGATGAAGTGGGCGTTCTCCGCGAACCGGCAGGCGTCGATCACGAACGCGGCGTCGACCTCCTCGGCGAACGCGGCGGTCGCGCGGACGTTCGCCATGCTCACGGGCTGGCCGGCCGCCGAGTTGTTCGTGATCGTGAGGACGACGACGGGCACGCGCTCCGCGCCCACCTCGTCGACGACCTCGCGGGCGCGCTCGACCGAGAAGTTCCCGAGGAAGTCGCCCTCGACCGAACGGTCCCACGCCCCCTCGACGGGGCAGTCGACGGCCTCAGCGCCCTGGTTTACGACGTGGGCGCGGGTCGTGTCGAAGTGCGTGTTGTTGAGGACCACGTCTCCCTCCTCCAGCAGCGCCCCGTAGAGGACGTTCTCCGCGCCGCGGCCCTGGTGCGTTGGAATCACGTGCTCGAAGCCCATCACGTCCTCGACGGCGGCCGCGAGGCGGTGGAAGCTCTTACTGCCGGCGTAGGCCTCGTCGCCGCGGACGAGCGCCGCCCACTGCGCGTCGCTCATCGTCCCGGTCCCCGAGTCGGTGAGGAGGTCGACGTACACCTCGGCGGCGTCGAGGTTGAACGCGTTGTACCCGGCCGCCGCCAGGTTGCGCGAGCGCTCCTCGCGCGAGGGGAGACGGATCGGCTCGACCATCTTCGCCTTGTACGAGCGCATGGCCGGGAATCGACCCGGCGCGACATAACGTCACGTTTACACGTGTGTACCCGAGTGCCGGGATCGAGGCAGGAACGACCAGAATCGGGGGTCGATCGCCACGCACGTCCAGACGATGAGATCCCGCCGGCGCTACGCCACGGCGGTGAACGCGTCCGCCAGCGTGAATCGGCCCTCGTAGAGCGCGCTCCCGACGACGACTGCGGCCGCGCCAGCGTCGCGGAGCGCGAGCACGTCGTCGAGCGTGGCGACGCCGCCGCTGGCAACGACCGGGACGTCAACGGCCTCCACGACGCGTTCGACGGGAGCCGTCCGAACCCCCTCCAGTTGTCCCTCCACGTCCACGTCGGTGAACAGGATCGCGCCCGCACCGAGGTCCTCGTAGCGTCCGGCGGCGTCGGCCGGATCGAGGCCGGTCCCCTCCGTCCAGCCGGAGACGACGACCTCGCCGCCGCGCGCGTCGAGGCTCACCATCACCGTCCCGGGGTGGTCGGCGCTGATCGCCTCGACGATCTCGGGCGTCTCGACGGCGGCGGTGCCGAGGATCACCCGGTCGACGCCGCGGTCGAGGAGACCCGTCGCGTCGGCGGCGGTCCTGATCCCCCCGCCGAGCTGGACGTCCACGTCGACGGTCTCGACGATCCGCTCGACGGCCTCCGCGTTGACCCGCTCTCCCTCGAACGCCCCGTCGAGGTCCACCAGGTGGAGGGTGCGCGCGCCCGCCCCGACCCACCGCTCGGCGGCGTCGACGGGGTCGCCGTAGGTTCGCCCGGTTCCGCGCTCCCCCCCGACCAGCTGGACCACCCGTCCGTCCTGCATGTCGACCGCGGGGATCACCTCGAACTCCGGAAACATGTCCGGGGGTTCGCGGGGCCCGAGGGTAAGCGCGACGGTGCGCGCCCGACGGGAACCGGGGTCGGTCGTCCCGACGACAAGCGGTCGTTTAAGTCACGCCGCCGCGAAGTCTCGGTGTGTTCGAACTACTCCTGCTCGTCGGTCTCGCGGTCGCCGTCTTCGTCGGGTTCAACATCGGCGGTTCCTCGACGGGCGTCGCGTTCGGCCCCGCGGTCGGGAGCGGGACGGTCTCGAAGATCGTCGCCGCCGCGCTGATGACCGGCTTCGCGCTCCTCGGCGGGTGGACCGTGGGTCGGAACGTGGTCGCCACGATGGGAGGCGAGATCGTCCCGTCGAGCCAGTTCACGCTCGCGGCCAGCGTCGCCGTCCTCTTCTTCGTCGGCGTCGCGCTGCTGATCTCGAACCTGTTCGGCGTCCCCGCCTCGACGTCGATGACCGCCGTCGGCGCGATCGCGGGGCTGGGCGTCGCCACCGGGACGCTCGACTGGGCGAAGATGGGCCAGATCGTCTCGTGGTGGCTCGTCTCTCCCATCCTCGCCTTCTGGGTCTGCGCCGTCATCGGTCGCTACCTCTACCCCTACCTCGACGCCTTCCTGCAACTCGACTCGCCCGGCGACGAGGTGACGCTCCGCGAGCGCGTGGGGACGGTGCTCGTCGTCGCCATCGGCTGTTACATGGCGTTCTCGGCCGGCGCGTCGAACACCGCGAACGCCATCGCGCCGCTGGTCGGGAGCGGCGCGATCTCCGTCGACTTCGGCGTGCTCCTCGCGGGGGCCGCCATCGGCCTCGGCGCGTTCACCATCGCCCGCCGGACCCTCGACACGGTCGGCAACGACCTCACCGATCTGCCGCTCACCGCGGCGCTCGTCGTCGAGGTGATCAGCGCGAGCATCATCACCTTCCTCTCCGTGCTCGGCATCCCCGCGAGCCTCGCCGTGAGCGCGACGATGTGCATCGTCGGGCTCGGCTGGGGGCGGGCGAGCCGGACGATGACGCCCTCGCAGGCCGCGAGCGCCGCGATGGGACGGGACGGCCCCGGGCTCTCGGTCGACGCGCTCGCCGCCGACGGTCGCGGCGGATCGACGGGCGTGAGCGACATTCCGCGCATCGGCGAGGAGGACCCCGACGCGCTCACCGCGGGCGACCTCTTCGACTCGCGGGCGACCGCGCGGGTCGTCGTGCTCTGGGTGCTCACCCCGACGATCTCCGCCGTAGCCGCCTTCCTCGTCTTCGAGTTCCTCCCGATCTTCTGACCGCATCGCGTTCTAACGGCCCGCGGCGGTCGGATTCAACAGCAAGGTCTAACACCCATGGGGTCGAACGCATCGGTGATGCCCACTGTTGAATACCTCAACTACGAAGTGCTAGACGACCAGGGCTGGGACCTCAACGACGACGACCTGTTCGACAAGGCCGCGGACGCCGGCTTCGACGACGAGGACTACGGCTCGCTCGACGTAAACGAGGGCGAGTACATCCTCGAGGCCGCCGAGGCACAGGGCTACGACTGGCCGTTCTCGTGCCGCGCCGGGGCCTGCGCGAACTGCGCCGCCATCCTCTTCGAGGGGGAGATCGAGATGGACATGCAGCAGATCCTGAGCGACGAGGAGGTCGAGGACAAGAACGTGCGCCTGACCTGCATCGGCTCGCCCGCCGCCGACGAGGTCAGGATCGTCTACAACGCGAAGCACCTGGACTACCTCCAGAACCGCGTCATCTAAGCCACCTTTTGCTGCGGGAGCGGCCTCCGGCCGCTCCCTGGCGAAATCAGGACCAAAAGCCCGCGTCACCGTTCGAGCCTTCGGCTCTCACGGGTTCCTTGGCCCGCTTGGCACGCCGGCGTGCCAAGCGGTGAGCGACAGAACAGCAGCGAACTAACGGGATCTACAGCCAGTTCCGGGTGACGTATTCCAGGGTGACGTCGGACTGATCGACGTGGTGTGTCAGTTCATGTTCCCGTAGCACGCTCAGAACTCTGTACTTCCCGCCCGCGTGCCGGGCGAGAGAACCCGCACGGCTTGCTCTCCCGGGTCCGGGATCTACGGACGGGAAACTAAGTCGTTCCGATCGCTAGTAGCCCGTGACGATGGTCCACCGTACGTCCCTGCAGCGGCACTCACAAACCGTCCTCACGATCTTTGTCCTGGGGGTCGGGGGGATGCAGTGGCCGTTCACCGACCCATCACCGCTCACTCTGGCGTTTTTCGCCGCTAGTGGCTCCCTCGTGGTGCTGCTCGGCGTCTCGCGTCGCTTTCGAGAGAGCCATCTAGCCCCGTCTTTCATGGCTGGAGCGCTCGCGTACTACGGCGGCTTCCAACCCGTGACGCGAACGGGGTTGCTCGCGCGGAGAATTGCCGTTCTCGTCGTCGCGTTCAGCGGCGTCGTCCTCCTCTATCGGTCCGGCTACGCCCCGTGGGAAACACCGAACGGTACGGGTGATACCGGATGACGAGCGGGAGTTTCTCGGAACGGACGTGGCATCCGGAGAGCCTCACCGGTCTCGTGATGTCGACGGTGAGCACGTACGTCCTCGCAGCGCTCTTCTGGTGGGTCGGGATCGGAGCGACACGGGAGTCGCTCGCTACCCTCTCGACACCGCAGTACGCAGGTGGCATCGTTCTCGGATCGATTCTGAGCGTCCGCGTGCTGTCGATTCACGCTCGCCCCGTCTGGCGCGAGCGCTGGCGGACGAGTGTTCGGCTCCGCCTCGTCGCCGCACTCCCCATCGCTATCGGTCTCGGACTCCTCGTCTCGTTCGCGCCAGCCGTCGCCTCACTCGGATTCGTCGTTCTGGCGGTCGTCTTCACGCTGGGTCGTATCTACCTCTATCTCACGGCGTGATTCGACCTACTGACGAAGATCGTGAAAGTGACTCGTTCGCGATGAGTGTGCCGAGGATAACGACGAGACGCAGACGTCGACGCTCTGTGTTTTTTCATCGTCGCACTCCGATTCTCGCCGCGACTGAGCGAGCGGAGCGAGTGAAGGAGCGGACGCGCTGAACCTCCGAAGGAGGTGAGGCGCGGTTTTGGTCCAGATTTTGCCAGGGAGCGGCCGAAGGCCGCTCCCGCGGCAAAAGGTGGCGGTTTAGATCCCGGTCTCGTACCGGAGGATGCCCGCGATGCCGCCGAAGGCGGTGTAGAGCTGTTCGCCCTTCTCGAAGTCGGTCGAGATGAACTTCGTCTCGGTGCCGCGCTGGTCGGCGATCGCCATGAGGTGCTCGATGAGGTCCTCGCGCTCGGCCTCGTCGGTGCTGACCGTCTCGCCGCACTCCCCGCAGGTGTGGTCAGGCGTCTCCGTGCGTCGGTCGATCACCTCGCGCTCCTCGTGGCCGTTCGGGCAGGTGTAGGTGACGACGTCGCGGCGGACGTCCTCGCTGATGAGCAGGCGGTCGACCGACCCCATCACGAGGTTCTTGCGGGTGGCCTCGAAGCCGTAGGTGGCGAGGTCGCCGTCGTGGAGCTGCTTGAAGAAGTCCTCCATCTGCCGCTTGTCCTTCATCACCTCCGTCTCCGCGAGCACGTCCTGGGCGGCGTCGACGAGGTCGTAGAGGCCGGACTCGTCCGTGTAGGAGACGTCGAACTTGCCGAGCACCTGGTCCTGCAGCTCGTGGTGGAGGTACTCGCCGTCGAGGAACTCGTCCTTGGTGGGCGAGGGGCCGCCGACGAGCACGCCGTCCATGTCGTGGCGCTTGGGGACGAACAGCTCGTTCGCCATCTCCGCGACCTCCTGATAGAAGTTGTCGATCGCCTCGAGGCGCAGGCGGTGGAACCGCTGGGCCGACTGTCCGCCCTTGCGCTGCTTGCCGGGGACGAGCGACGACGCCGACTTGACCGGTTCGACGCGCTTTCCCTTCAGCCAGCCGACGTTCGCCTCGCGGCGGTCGAGGACGACCAGCCCGTAGAGGCCCTTCTCGCCGAGCATCTCCTCTAACGGCTCGGTGAGGAACTCCGAGTCGCAGTGGTAGACGAACGACTGGAACGGCTCGGGCGGGTTCTCGAGCACCTTCGTCACCATGTCGGTCTGTCCGCCGCCGGTGTCGATGGCACCGGAGAACAGCACCATCCCGTTCTCGGGGGGCGTCTTGTAGTAGCGCAGTCGGTCCTTGATGCTCGTCAGCGCGTCCTGGACGGCGGTGCGCGTCTGCTTCGATTTGATGTTCGACGCCTCGCTGTGCTCCTGTGTGACGTGCGCCACCACGTCGGAAATCTGTCGATCCTCGGGGACGTAGATCGAGACGAGTTGCGTTCCTGACCCCTTGTACTCCTTCAGGTCCTCGATGACCTTCTTGAACTCGTACTTCTGACGGTCGGATTGCGCTTCCTCCTCCTGCTGGCTCATTACCCAGTGTAGACGAATCAGCGGTAAGTACCCTTTGCACCACAGCGGGGCGATACGTCAGTCGTTCGCGCGACGGACGACGGTCCCGTCGTTCGTGGTCGCTGGCGGGAGAGCAGGCGGCGGGGAGGCGATCGTCAGCGCGAAGGTGACCGTCGGCCGGGGGGCAGTCGGCGGGGAGGAGATAGGGAAGGGGCGGTCGGCGACACCACTATGGCGGTGGTTGGTGAACTGTCGGGTGTCATGCCAGACGAGAGAGTGCCACTGCGCTGGGTCGTCCTGTTCCTCCTGTTCGCGCTCGGCGTCGGCGCGGCGGCCGTCATCGCGCTCGGCGGGTTGCTCCCCGGCGGCGGGGGTGGCGGCGGTGGCGTCTTCCTCCCGCTCGTCCCCCTTCTCCTCCACTGACCTACATCGAGGTCGGGGCGGAGACGCCGAGCACGGCGAGCGCGTTGGCGACCGTGTTGCGCGCGGCGGCGACGAGCGCCAGCCGCGCCGCCGCCACGTCGTCGTCCTCGGCGTTGAGCACCGAGCACTCCCGGTAGAAGGCGTTGAACGTCTCGGCGAACTCGCGGGTGTAGGTGGCGATCCGGTGGGGTTCGAGGTCGGCGGCGGCGCGGTCGATCGCGCCGGGGAAGCGCGCGACGACGCGCAGGAGGTCGCGCTCCTCCTCGGTCACGAGCCGCGAGACGTCGAGGGCCGGTTCGATGCCCGCCGCGGTCGCCTCGTCGACGATGCCGCAGGCGCGGGCGTGGACGTACTGGACGTACGGCGCGGACTGCGCCTCGAAGTCGAGCGCGCGGTCCCACTCGAACGTGATGGCCTTCTGGGGCTGCTTCGAGACGATGTCGTAGCGCACCGCGCCGATGCCGACCTGGTGGGCGATGCGGTCGATGTCGGCCGGGGAGAGGTCGTCGTCGCGAATGCGGGTGTCGAGGCGCGACTCGACCTCCTCGCGGGCGCGGGCGATGGCCTCGTCGAGCAGGTCGTCGAGGTTCACGCCCGTCCCCCGGCGGGTGGACATGCTCCCGCCGTCGGGGAGGTTCACCCAGCCGTAGAACACCTGCGAGAGTTCGTCGGTGTCGTTGCCGAGGATCCGCAGCGCCCGGTCGAGTTGCTCCGCCTGCAGGCGGTGGTCCTCGCCGAGGACGGTGACCGCCCGGTCGTAGTTCGCGAACTTCCACTCGTGGTGGGCGAGGTCGCGCGTCGTGTACAGCGAGGTGCCGTCCGAGCGCAGGAACACGAGGTCCTTGTCGAATCCCCACTCGGAGAGGTCGAGCTGCCACGCCCCCTCCTCGAGGAAGGCGTACTCGGTCTCGCGGAGCCGCCTGGCGACGTCCTCGGTCGCGCCGTCGCGGATGAACCGCGTCTCCTTGACGAACTCGTCGAACTCCGCCGGCAGGCGCTCCAGACACTCGCGCATCCCCGAGAGCACCCGATCGACGACCATCCCGATGCGCTCGTAGGTCGCCTCGTCGCCCTCCTCAAGGCCCTGTAGGATCTCCCGAATCTCGCCCTCGGCCTCCTCGACGGCCTCCGGGTCGGCCTCCTCCAGGAACTCGTTACCCCTGCGGTAGTAGCGCACGAGGTCGTACTCGACGCGGTCGCGCTCGGGGGCGGGCAGGTCCGCCTCGTCGAACGTCTCGTAGGCCCACGTGAAGACGGCCATCTGCCGGCCGGCGTCGTTGACGTAGTAGTGGCGTTCGACGTCGTAGCCCGCGAAGTCGAGGACGTTCGCGACCGCGTCGCCGACGATCGGGTTGCGCGCCCGCCCGACGTGGACCGGCCCGGTCGGGTTGGCTGAGGTGTGCTCGACGACGACCGACTCCCCGCGGTCGGGCAGGCGACCGAAGTCGTCGCCCTGCGCCGACTCGAGCGTCCCGGCGAAGTACGCCTCGCTCGGCAGGAAATTGACGTACGGTCCCCGGTTCTCGACGAGGTCGACGTACTCACAGTCGCCGAGGTCGATCGCCTCGACGAGTTCGGCGGCCACCTGCGGCGGCGACGCGCCCGCCTCGCCAGCCAGCCGGAAGGCGACGCTCGAGGCCAGGACGGCGTCCACGTCCGCCGGCGGTTCCTCGATGCCGAGGTCCGCCGTCTCGTATCCCTGCGCCGAGAGCGCGTCCGTCAGGACGGTACGGACCTCGTCGCGGAAGGAAAGGAACATACCCCGGCTTGCCCGGCGGTCGGTAAAGGGGTTTCTTTACCGTGCGACGGACATGTGCGGCGACAGCCTTACCACCCGACCGGCCGGAGTGAGACCGGAAACGCGTTTCAACACTCCCCCGCCACCATCTCAATTTTGAGACGAATCCCACCTTCGGTACACTTATGCGGATAACGGCCCGAGTGGGCGCATGGCCGAACCATCGCTCGCGGTGGGTGCCGACGCCCGCGAGACGCTCAAGGTCCTCGCGCTGCAGGGGGCGCTCGTCGATCGCGCGCACGTCACGTGTTCGGGGCTGGCCGAGCGCCTCGACGTGTCGACCCAGACTGCCTCGCGTCGACTCCAGGAACTGGAGGACGCCGACCTCGTCGAGCGGGAGATCCTCGCCGACGGACAGTTCGTGCGCGCCACCGACGAGGGCGAGCGCGTCCTCGAACGCGAGTACGCCGACTACCGCCGGCTGTTCGAGACGGACCGCTCTGTCTCGCTCACCGGGACGGTGACGAGCGGGATGGGCGAGGGGAGACACTACATCTCCCTGCCCGGCTACATGCGTCAGTTCGAGGAGAAACTGGGATACGAGCCGTTTCGGGGGACGCTCAACGTCGAACTGGACCGCGACTCGACGCGGGCCCGCGCCGGGATGGACGCGCTGGATCCCGTCCGCATCGACGGCTGGGAGGACGAGGATCGCACCTACGGGCCGGCGTTCTGCTGGCCCGCGACCGTCGAGGCCGACGGCACGACCTACGGCCGGGCGCACGTCATCGCCCCCGAGCGGACCCACCACGGCCAGGACAAGGTCGAACTCGTCGCCCCGGATCGCCTGCGCGACCAACTCGGGCTGGCCGACGGCGACCGGCTGACCGTCCGCGTGGAGGAGGACGGCTGAGATGCAGCGAGCCAGCACCGTCGAGGACGTGATCGCGGCGTTCCGTCGCGGCGAACCCGTGCTCGTCCACGACGCGGCCGACCGCGAGGGCGAGACCGATCTCGTCTACCCCGCCGGAGCCGTCGACGCCGCGGCGGTCGCGCGCATGCGAAACGACGCGGGCGGTCTGGTCTGCGTCGCGCTCTCCGACGACGTGTGCGAGGCGTTCGACCTCCCGTTCATGCAGGACGTGCTCGACCACCCCGCGAGCGCCGGTCACGACCTGCGCTACGACGAGCGCTCCTCGTTCTCGCTGACGGTCAACCACCGCGGGACGTTCACCGGCGTCACCGACGAGGACCGCGCGCTGACGATCGCGGAACTCGCCCGCGCCGCCGCCGACCCCGAACGGATCGACTTCGCTGAGGCGTTCCGCGCGCCGGGGCACGTCCACCTGCTGCGGGCCGCCCCGGGCCTCCTCGACGACCGTCGGGGGCACACCGAACTCGGGATCGCGCTCGCCCGGGAGGCCGGAGTGCCGCCCGCCGTCGTGGTCTGCGAGATGCTGGACGACGAGACGGGCGCGGCGCTCCCGCCGCGGGCGGCGCGGGCCTACGCCGAGCGCCACGACCTGCGGTACATCGAGGGCGCGACGCTCGTCGAGCGCCTGGGGTAGAGCGGTCAGAGCACGCCGAGGACGAACCCGAGCCCCATCAGGATCAGGACGGCCGCCGAGATCGTCGGGAAGTACGCCGCGTAGCCCTCGACGCGCTCCTCGTAGCGCTCGAACCCCGCGACCAGCAGCAGCGTCAGTCCGACGAGCGCGACCACGACCGTCACCGCGTAGGTGAGCATCAGCCCCAGGCAGTGATCGGCCGCGCCGGTGCAGAAGCCGAGGATCTGGATCTCCTCCTCGTGGGCGAACCCGAGCAGGAACGCGGCGCTCGCGATGCCCCACAGCCCGCGGGCGTCGTCGGCGTCGAGTGCTTGAGCGTGCGAGTGTGAGTGCGAGTGAGCGTGGTCGTGATCGTGGTCGGGGCCGTGGTCGTACCCGTGATCGTGATCGCGGCCACCGTGCTCCCCGTGGTCGCGGCCGTGCCCGTCGTGGTGCTGCCCGTGGCGATACTCGCGGATCCCGAGCAGGATCAACAGTATCCCCGCGGCGTAGCGCACCCACCCGAGGCTCCCGAGGTCGAAGAACGACGCTGCCAGCAGGAAGGCGACGACGACGGCGATCGAGCTGACGAGGTGGCCGACGCCGATCACGACGCCCGCGGCGAGCCCAGCGAGCCACTTCCGCCGTCGGTCGAGCGCATACGCGGCGGCGATGGGCCAGCCGTGTCCCGGCTCGGCACCGTGGATCAGCCCGAGCACGACCGCGCCGAGGAAGACCGAGAGCGAGCCGTCGAACATATCAGAACGGAGGAAGGCGACGGCCCTGAACCTTGTTATGCTCGTTTCCCGATGGCGTAATACCGCGCGGCCGTCCGCCATCGAGTCGGTCGGTTTCGCCGGAACTGAGCGAACGCGGAGCGTTCGCGAGGTTCGGTGAGGAAACGAGACGCAGTGGATCGAGTGGACCCGCCGCGATTCCGAACGGAGCAATAATCGCCAAGACTCAATACCACCGGCACGGAGTGGCCCATATGGCATTCGCCGACATGGACGTCGACACCATCTGGATGGACGGTGAGTTCCTGGACTGGGACGACGCGCAGGTGCACGTCCTGAGCCACGGGTTGCACTACGGGACGGGTATCTTCGAGGGCGTTCGGTGTTACGACACCGAGCGCGGCCCGGCGATCTTCCGCTGGGAGGAGCACTTAGACCGGTTCTACGCCTCCGGGAAGCCCTACGGACTGGAGATCGAGCATTCGCGGGAAGAGCTGACCGAGGCGACGGTCGAACTCATCCGCCGGCAGGACCTCGAGTCGTGTTACATCCGACCGCTCGCGTTCTACGGGTACGACAGCCTCGGCGTCTCGCCCGGGGGGTGCCCGACGCGCACGGTGATCGCCTGCTGGCCGTGGGGGACCTACCTCGGCGACGAGGCGCTGGAGGAGGGCGTCGACGTGATGGTCTCCTCGTGGCGCAAGCACGCCTCCAGCCAGATCCCCACGAACGCGAAGGCGACCGGGCCGTACATCAACAGCCTCCTCGCCGGCGAGGAGGCCCGCTCGAACGGCTACGTCGAGGCCATCCTCCTCAACAAGGAGGGCAACGTCGCCGAGGGCCCCGGCGAGAACATCTTCGTGGTGAACGACGGCGAGATCTACACGCCCGGCCTCGCGGAGTCCATCCTCGACGGCATCACGCGCAAGACCGTCATCGAACTGGCCCGCGAGCGGGGCTACGCGGTCCACGACGAGGCGACGATCAGCCGCGGCGAACTGTACACCGCCGACGAGCTGTTCTTCACGGGCACCGCCGCCGAGGTGACGCCCATCCGGACCGTCGACGACAACGCCATCGGCGAGGGCACGCGCGGACCCGTCACCGAGGAGCTGCAGTCGGTCTTCTTCGACCTCGTCGAGCGCCGCGTCGACGACCACGACGAGTGGTTCCGCTACGTCGAGGAGTGACGCGACCTCGGCGTCCGGGGATCCACCACGCGATCATCAGGCGGTCACCACGCGGTCACCGGACGGCCGGCGCGCGATCACGCGGCCGGATTCAGGCGGCGGCGTCCGCCTCGCGGGGGAACCGGGCCTCCGCGATGGCGAACACGAGCGTGCTCACCACCCCGAGGAGCGTCCCGACGGTGAGGGCGGCGGCGAGATACGACGCCCCCTGCAGGCCGAGGAAGTAGGCGCTCATCCCGTGGAGGACGGCGGCGATCGCGAGGACGTAGAAGGGCGCGTTGCAGTAGCGCCACTCGAAGCTGTCGTGGAGGTACTCGTCGGTGATGCGGCCGAGGCTGGCGACGACGCCCGCGGCGGCGAACCACTGCACTGCCCCGTAGACGAGGGCGGCGAGCGCGTTCGCGGCCCCGGCGGTCCCCGCGATGGGCATCGCCCGGCCGGCGCGGGCGACCTCCTCGATCCCGTCCGCGCCGCCGATGACGATGAGCGCGGCGGCGACGACGTAGGTGATGATCGTGACTCGTCCGGTGTAGAGGCCGGTGCGGACGCGCTCGACGGCCCGATCGACCGTGCGTTCGGCCCCGAGTCCGCGCAGAAGCAGGTAGAGACCGAGCAGCCCGCTGACGACGCCGAAGGTCGCGCCCGGCATGTTGAGCCGGTCTGCGAGTTCGAGCATCGGGTAGATGAGCAGCAGGATCCCCATCGGGACGAGGATAGTGCCGCGGGTCTCCGGGTCGTCGAGGACCTGCTTGATCGTGTAGTACATCGATTCGAGGTCCTGCGCCTGTCGGACGACGACGCGCCGGACGCCGTCGATGGGGATCCGCGAGCGGATGACCGGGATGACCGACTCGTCCTGCGCGCCGTCGGTGACGACGAGCGCGTGGACGTCCTCGCCGGTCGCGAGGCGCGCGAGGACGGTGTCGACCTCCTCGCCGACCTTCCGGTTCGCGGCCACGTCGTTCCCGTTGGTGCCCGTGACGACCGCGACCTCGCGCTCGACGTCCTCGATACCGTCGTAGAGGTGGATCCCCTCGAACAGGACGTTCACGTCGCTGTCCTCGGGGTCGGCCGTGGCGAGCGCGACTGCCGCCGACTCGACGGCGTCCCGTCCCACGACCGGCGTCTCGAGGCCGGTCTTCCGACCGAGGTCGTCGTCGAGATCGACACACAGCACCAGCAGCATTGGCCGTGGGTATGCCCCCCGTGGGTAATTTCTCTTCGGAGTTCACTCCGGGCCGTTCCACGTTCCGGGGTGTTCGGCCGCCCGCGTCAGCGCGTGGATCCGCTCGCGCTCGCTCGCGAACCGCCGAGGGTACAGGCTGGTCGCGAGCACGAAGTCGGAGCGGGACGGAACCGTCTGACTCACGGTGAAGTAGATCGGTATCCGGCGGTCGCGGGTCGGTTCGTCGGCGACGGCGGTGTAGCGGGAGACCGCCACGTCCGTGTCAAGTAGCGTCGTCGAGTGCACGTCGTACTCCTCCAGGTCGCCGACCATCTGCTGGCCCTTGTCGATGAGTCCGGCGACCGCCGACGGGGGCATGTTGTCGATCGGATTGAGGCTCTGGCCGAGGATCTCGACCTGCGGCGCGCTGACCGTCGCGAACAGGCCGAGGCGAACCGGCTCGTCGAACGTCGGGAGTTCGGCCATCCGTTCGTACTCGGCGACGAGGACCGTCACCCCGACGGTCCGCTCGACGTCGAAGACCTTCAGCGTCCGCGTGAACGACTCGCGACGGAGCCGACGCCTTCGGTAGCCGGTCGAACGGAGCACGTCCAGCGGCACCGTCGCCGGCCGCGCGAGCTGGTGACTCCAGCTCCCGCTCACGCAACCCGACGTCGCACCGACGACACCGGCGGCGAGCCCGGCGAGAAACCGCCGTCGATTCACCATACGGTGGTGTACGGTTTCGGGATATATCTAATTTGTTATAATATCTAATTCTAATTCAGGATTGTTTTTCTCCGCACGTATACAGACACGGGGAGTAGACGGTACGGGCTATCGGACGGTCCCGGATGGAGATCGGTCCCCTACGGTCGGTGCTGGACGCCGTTCACGAGCGACGTCACCGTCTCCCGCTCGTCGAGCGCCCGCGGATAGCCGGCGAAACAGAGCACGAAGTCGTCGTCGTCCGCGACCGGTTCGGTCACGGTGAGGTAGACCTCGACGCTCGCGCCGCCGCCCGCGAGTGTCGCGTCGCCCGTGTAGCGGACGGCCGTCGTCTCGGTGTCCAGGATCGCGACGCTCCGCGAGTCGGCGCGTCTGACGTTCTCGACGCGCTCGTATCGCTGCTGGACCATCTCCGCGATCTCGTCGGTCGACATGTCCTTCACCGGGTTGAACGTCTTCCCGAGGACCTTCACCTGCGGGGTGCTCAGGACCGTGAACACCGCGGCGCGAGCGCGACCGACGACGGGGAGTTCGACCCCCCGGTCGTACTGCGCCATGACGTTCTTCACCGTCACCTCGCGGGTCTGCCCGGCTACCGTGAACTCCCGGGTGACCTCGGGTTCGGTCGTCCGGTACTCCTCGTAGCCGGCGGATTCGCGAACCGACGGCGGGACGACGGCGGCGTTCGCCTCGAACCGTAGCGCCTTCTCGCCCGTGAGTACCCCGAGACAGCCGGCGAGCGCGAGGCTCCCACCGGTTCCCGCCGCTCCAGCCACGAAGCGACGACGTGACATCGTCATACACGAATTCAGGAACGAACGGCGGTATAAGCTTCGTGGCCGAGCGCCGGCCATCGGGGTTCAAGTTACGGGCGGGCGTACCTGGGCCCATATGGACAGACGGGGGTTTCTCGTCGGCGTCGGCGCGTTGGCGAGCCTGCTAGCCGGTTGCACGGACGACCGCGACGCGGCCGCCGTCCCCGGTAACAACACGAGACGGGGACCGCGAGGGAACGACACCGTCCCGCCCGACCTCTCGTTCGAGATCACGGCGCTCAAGTTCGACATGACCCTCCCGCCCCGCCACACCTGCGACGGGGCGGACATCTCCCCCGAGTTGCTCGTGACGACCGTCTCCGACGCCATCGACTCGCTGGCCGTCACGTTCGTCGACGCCTCGACGCCGGAGCCGTACGTCCACTGGCTGCTGTGGGACCTCCCGGCGTACGTCTCGACGGTCCCCGCGGGCGTTCCGCCCCGCCCGCGGCCCGAACTGGAGACCGACGCGGAGGGCCTCCCCGAGACGATCGTCGTCACGCAGGGGACGAACAGCGCGGGGTTCGTCGGCTACGCCGGGCCGTGCCCCCCGAAGGGTGACGAACCCCACACCTACCTGCTCCGGATGTACGGCCTCAGCGAACCGGCCGACGCGGAGCCGGGAGCGACGTACGACGAACTCATGCGGGCGATCGAGGGCACCGTGCTCTCGACGACCGTCTACGGCGTCAGGGGAAAGCGGTGACCGGCCGCGGGTGATCGCCCGCACGGAGACGCGGAGACGCGGGGACGGCGGCCCGGAACGTGTCGCTTTTGCCCGTCCGCGGCGAACGGGGGCACGAATGATCTCGAAGGGCTGTGAGCAGTGCGCGATGGGCGGCAAGATGGTGCTGTTCGTCTACGGTTACTGTGACCAGCGCGACTGTTTCTACTGCCCGCTCGGCGAGAACCGCAAGAACGTCACTGACGTGTACGCGAACGAGCGCCTCGTCGAGTCCGACGACGACGTGATCGAGGAAGCGAAGCGCATGGACGCACTCGGCACCTCCATCACCGGCGGCGAACCGCAGGAGGCCCTCGAACGGACCTGCCGGTACCTCTCGCTGCTCAAGGAGGAGTTCGGGGAGGACCACCACACCCACCTCTACACGGGGATCACCGGCGGACGCGAGAACATGCGTCGCCTCGCCGAGGCCGGACTCGACGAGATCCGCTTTCACCCGCCCTACGAGCAGTGGGGCGACCTCCACGGAACCGAGTGGGAGGAGATCCTCTACGTCGCCCGCGATGAGGGGATCACGCCCGCCTTCGAGATCCCCGGCATCCGCGCCGAACGGGAGTTCCTCGACTTCCTCGACGAGGGCGCGGCGGAGTTCTGCAACGTGAACGAGTTCGAGATGAGCGACGGGAACTACCGCCGGATGCGTGAGCAGGGATACGAGCTCCAGGAGGGCCACATGAGCGCCGTCGACGGATCGAAAGCGGCCATCCTCGACGAGATGGGCGATCACCCGCGCGTCTACTTCTGCACGAGCGTCTTCAAGGACGCGGCCCAGCACCGAAATCGCCTGAAGCGCATGGCCAGGAACGTCGGCCGCGAGTTCGACGACGTGACCGACGACGGCACGCTCGTCTACGGCAAGACGTGGCTCACGCCCGACGAACTGGCGGCGCTCGGCGTCCCCGAGGAGTTCTACGTCGTGAAGGACACCCACGTCGAGATGGCGTGGTGGCTGCTCGAGGAGATGGTCGAGGCCGGCGACGCCGAACGGGGCGAGATCGTCGAGCAGTACCCGACCTACGACGGGACGGTGGTAGAGCGAACGCCGCTCGCGTGAGGCGGTCGCCGCGAGCGAGTGAAACGAGCGAGCGGTCGTTTCAGTCCGGACTCGCCGGCGAGAGCGCGGCGAAAAGTGATAGATAGGCAACAATCTCGTCGGGGGAAATTAACGGCCGGCGGACGCAGGGAGGCCACCCAAGCGCGTTCGGCGTCCATCCACTCGTGCGATGGCAGCGACTGACTTCACCGACGACGACGAGGGGAAGAAAGTGGTAAACGCCGACGGCGACACGGTCGGCCGCGTCGTCGAGGTCGATCACGGGACCGCCTACGTGGACCCCGACCCGGGGATCACGGAGACGGTGATGTCGAAGCTCGGGTGGGCCGACCGCGACGAGGACACCTACCCGCTCCAGAAGGCGTCGGTCGCCGAGGTCGACGACGACGAGATCCGCCTCCAGTCCTTCTGACGGGAGGAGCGACGCGGACCGGCGGCGACGCGCGACCGACGCCGGCGTCGTGCCGGCGTGCAGTCCGCCAGTTACACTTCTTCGAGCAGTTCGAGATCGGCCACGACGTCGTAGGGATCGCGCCCGTTGCGGATGCCGTCGAGCATGACGAACGCCCGCTTCGGCGAGAGGAAGTGTCGGCAGACGACGCGGCCGAGGCGGGTGGGTCGCGCCCCGTCGATGAACTCGTACTGGAGGAGCTTGCCGAGCGCGTGCTTCGTCGGCACCTCGCCGATCATCCGGTCATTGAGGCGCTTCGCGCCCCGCCCGGCGACGACGATGTTGGCGAGCGTCTCCTCGACGGCCGCGGCCTCGTCGTAGCGCGTGACGACCGACTCCATCTCGCCCTTGAGGAGCCGGAACGCGACCTCGTCCTCGGTGGCCTCCATCGAGTTGTGGTACGAGCCGTCGGGTTCGACGAGCACGTAGACGGTCCCCTGATCGTGGTAGTCCGGCCGTCCGGCGCGCCCGAGCATCTGGTGGAACTCCTGGACCGAGAGCCACTCGATGCCCATCGCCAGCGAGTCGAAGATCACCTGCGAGGCCGGGAAGTCCACCCCGGCGGCGAGCGCGGCGGTGGTGACGACGGCGGCGAGTTCCTGGTCCGCGAACATGCGTTCGACCCGCTTGCGCCGCTTGTAGTCCAGCCCGGCGTGGTACGGGGCGGAGTCGTACCGGAGCCTGCGGGAGATCTCGTGACAGCGCCGCCGCGAGTTGGTGAAGATGATGGTCTGACCGCGGTAGCCCTTCGAGGACTTCGCGTCGAACGCGCGCGTCACGAGCTTGTTCTCGATGTCCACCTTCTCGTGGCCGTCGGCGAAGGTGACGTGGCGCTCGATGGGGACCGGACGCTCCTCGAACTCAATGAGGGTCGCGTCGAGGCCCGCCGCGAGCTGCTCGGGGTTGCCGACCGTCGCCGAGAGGTAGATCCACTGGGTGTCGCAGCCGTTCGTCTCCGAGTAGTGTTTCAGCCGGGAGACGAGGCCGTCGAGGCGGTGGCCGCGCTCCTGCTCGCCGAGGGTGTGCACTTCGTCGATGACGACCGTTCCGACGTCGCCGAGGTCCTTGCCCGTTCGCAGCGCGTGGTCGATCCCCTCGTAGGTGCCGACGATGACGTCCGCGTTCGGGTCGAAGCGCGCGCCGTCGTCGCGGATGCGCGACGCTCCCACGCGGATGGTCACCTCCCCGAGGTGACCGTAACGCTCCTCGAAGTCCTCGTGCTTCTGGTTCGCGAGGGCGACGAGCGGGACGAGAAAGAGCATCTTCCCCTCGCCCTTCAGCACGCGGTCGATTCCGGCGAGTTCGCCGACGAGCGTCTTGCCGGTCGCGGTCGCGCTCACGACGAGCTGGTCGCGCCCGTCGAGCAGGCCGTTCTCGACCGCGAGGCTCTGGACGGGCAACAGGGTGTCGAACTTCCCCGCGACGAGCGACTTGAGTTCCGGGTGGAGGTCGAGCGAGTCCGTCCGGACGGGGTCGACCTCGTCGACTGTCGCGCTGATCTCGTCGAACTTCGTCAGTTCGGGATCGAGCCGCCCCTGGAGCAGGTTGACGATGCGTTCGAGGTCACCGACCTCGACCAGGAGTTCTTCGAGCCGGTCGCGCGCGCCCGACCGGAGGTTGCGGTAGTTGAGTTCCCGCTCCAGTTCGCGCTTGGCGCAGTCCGGACAGACGAACTCGTCGTCCGCCCTGATGGCCGTCTCGCTCGTGAGCGGCGAGTACCGTCCCGCGCTCGCACAGTAACGACAGGTGCGGACGACCTTCGCGTCGAGCTGGAAGCCGTCGAGCAGGTCGCGCAGCTCCTCGCGCCCCTCGCGGGAGGTCTGCTCGGAGATGCGGATGCGCTCGGCCCGCCGCGCCAGCTCGACGAACTGATCGGGGCTCCGGAGGTCCTCGTCCGAGCCGTTCTTGACCCGAAAGCGGGCGGGGCGGGGACCCGCACTCGTCTCCTTCAGTTCGAGGACGGCGTGGAGCGCCCGCTCGCCACCCCGCTGGACGACGACGGAGTAGTGCCTGTCCCGTTCGTGGAGGAACAGCGTGTCCACCCGCGCGACCTGCTGTGACACGTCTGACGGTTCTATGCAGTCACGGTATTTGGTTCGTCCGGAATCCGTGCCAACAGGGAGCACGGTGGACGGACGGAGCGGACTCGACTCACAGCGCCACCGCTACTCGTCGACGACCTCGATCTCGTCGTCGCCGGTCGGGACGGCGCAGATGAACGCCCCCTCCTCGTCGCCCTCGTTTCGGTACCAGTGGACCGTCCCGGCGGGGACGAACAGCGAGTCGCCCGCGCTCACGGTGACCTCCTCGTCGTCCAGGCCGACGACGTACTCGCCGTCGAGGACGTACTGCTCGTGTTCGACCTCGTTCGTGTGCGGGGGTACCTCCGCGCCGGGAGCGAGCGTGAACCGCCGGAGCGCCAGGTTCGGCGCGCCGTGCTCCTCGCCGACGAGCACGCCCTTTCTGAGTCCCTCGGCGGCGCTCACGTCCTCGTAGTCGATCTCCGCCGCGCGGCGGACGAGCGGATCGGTCATAGTCGAGGGGTGGTCGCCGGAGAACGAAAGCCCGTCCGGTTCCCATCCGGGCGCGTCCGGGCCATCCGACGGACGCGCCGAATCCCCGAGCGGAGCGAGGGGACGGGACGCGATTCCAGCGGAGGTTTTGCCAGCGAGTGAGGCGGTCGCCGACGCGACTGCCGAGCGAGTGCAGCAAACCGTCCTGGCGGACAGGCGACGCCGCGGCCGCGTTCGTGAGGCGTGGCGTCGCACAACCGCGGAGCGCCCCACGACGGAAGTCACGTCATGGGGCCTCTGGCCCCGTTCTCGGATATAAACGTACGGAGCGGCGGCGACCCAGTTCTCGCCAGGGCGACGGCGGTGGCCGCCAAGCGCGTCGCCACGCGACCGCGGCGAAGGGCGGTGTTGTGACTTAATAGCGTGGGGCGCGGAGTAGAGGTATGCGAAGCTTCCGTATCGGGAGCGCGTTCGGCATCCCCATCAAGCTCGATCTGACGTTCCTGCTCGTGTTGCCGCTGTTCGCCTACATCATCGGCAGGGAAGTGGGGACGTGGGTCGAGACGCTCAACAACCTGTTCGGCGCGGGGATCGCGCTCGACGGGATGGCCGCAGGGCTGATGCCGTACGCCCTCGGTACCGTGGCGGCCGTCGGTCTGTTCGCGAGCGTCCTCCTGCACGAGCTGGGACACTCGCTCGTCGCTCGTCGCTTCGGCTTCCCCATCGCCTCCATCACACTGTGGCTGTTCGGCGGTATCGCCCAACTGAGCGAGATGCCAGAGGACTGGAAGCAGGAACTCTACATCGCCGTCGCGGGGCCCATCGTAAGCATCGCCCTCGGCGTCGGTCTCTACCTGCTGTTCGCGGTCATCCCACCCGGCGGCGCGGTGGTGAGCGCCCTGCTGTTCGTCGTCGGCTACCTCGCGATCACGAACCTCGCGCTGGCGGCGTTCAACCTCCTGCCGGGGTTCCCGATGGACGGCGGGCGCGTCCTCCGCGCGCTCTTGGCGCGAACGCGCTCGTACGCGCGGGCGACGCAGATCGCGGCGGAGGTGGGCAAGACCTTCGCCATCCTGCTCGGCCTGTTCGGCCTGTTCGCCGGGTTCAACATCTTCCTCGTGGGCGTCGCCTTCTTCATCTACATCGGCGCGTCATCGGAGGCCCAGCAGACGCTGATGAAGGCCGCCTTCGAGGGCGTCAGGGTGCGCGACATCATGACGCCCCGCGAGCGCCTGCACACCATCGACGCGGACGACAGCGTCGCCACCCTCATCGATCGCATGTTCCGCGAGCGTCACACCGGCTACCCGGTGATGCGCGACGGACGCGTCGTCGGTCTCGTCACCCTCGAGGACGCGAAGGCCGTCAACGAGGTCGAGCGCGACGCCTACCGCGTCGAGGAGGTGATGTCGACCGACCTCATCACCATCGGCCCGGACGACGACGCGATGACCGCCCTCACCCGGATGCAGGAGTCCGGCGTGGGTCGCCTGCTCGTCATGGACGGCGACGAACTCGTCGGGCTGGTCTCGCGGACCGACCTCATGACCGCGCTCACCATCATCCGCTCCAGCGGGTCGCTGGACAACCGACCGGGCGCGACCGGCGCGGCGGCCGACGGCGGCCGCGGCGGTGACGGTCGCGGATCGCGTCCCAACGAACTGCGCTGATCGCCGGCGTCGCCGTCAGTCCTCTATCTCGATCCGCTCGCGTAGCCACGCCTCGGCGCGGTCGAGCGCCGCCCCCGTCTCGCCGGTGATCTTGACGCGGTTCGGGTCGTCGCCGCGACTCGGGTACGATCCGAGGATGACCTCGGGGAGTTCCTCGCGGGCGGCCTCGAGCGTCGGGGTCACGTCCGACTCGGGCAGCGGCGTCCGGAGCAGCCGCGAGCGCAGGTCGCCCGCGAACTCCTCCGCGATCAGCCCGAACATCGCCCTCATCTCGCGGGGGATGCCCGGGAGGACGTAGACGTTCTCGATCACGCATCCCGGCGAGAGGCCGTCCGGGTTGAGAAGCGGGCGCGCGCCCTCCGGCAGCGAGGCGTGGCGCTCGACGTTCACGTCCAGGTCGGGGTACTCCCTCGCGATGGCCGCCAGCGTACGCTCTACGTCCTCGCGGGCGGCCTCGTTCACGACGAGCGGACGGCCGAACGCCGCCGCGACCGACTCCATCGTCAGGTCGTCGGGCGTCCCGCCCAGCCCGCCCGTGCAGACGACGGCGTCGAAGGCGTCGCCATACGCGCGGACGTGGTCGGCGATCACCTCGACGACGTCGGGGACGACCGCGATGCGCCGGACCGCGACGCCCCGCGCCGAGAGCTGGCGCGCGAGCCACGTCGCGTTAGTGTTCTCCACGTCGCCCGCGAGCAACTCGTCGCCGATTGTGAGCAGGGCCGCCTCCATACCCGCTCGTGGGGTGACCGGGGGTTAGCCGTTTCCCCGCCACCTCAGCGCTACTCGTTTTCACCCGTTCTTATCAACGACCGGAGTTCGGCCCTCGATATCGCTCCGAAATCGGCCCTCCGATGACAACGAACGCAGAGTGAAACGACGTTTTCGAGGCAATGGGCGTCCGTTCTGTCGAACTCCTCGGACTCGGCTAGCGCTCGTACGGGGACGATGTGATGCACGTCAGGATTACGACCGATCTCCCGCTTGGTTTTCGAACAGACGACGCACGCGTAGCCATCGCGTTCCAAGGCCCGACGACGAATGCGACTCCACCCCTTCCCGTACGACTCGTTCCCACCACCCTTCCAGTTCGGGTGTCCGGAACCGCTAAACGTCTCGGACAACCACGTTCGCCGGCACTCGTCACCGCACACGACCGCGTCGCTGGTGATCCCACTCGGATACCGTTCGACTGTCTCGCCGCAAACAACGCACTCCGTCTTGACCTTCCCACCCTTCCACCGAGGATTTCGACGTCCTCGCACGTCAGGAAGTGTCCTCCAGGATTCGCTCTTCACGCACTCGGAACAGTACAACCCGTCCTTTTCCGACGGATAGTACTCGAACTCACAGCCGCAGAGAACGCACTCGGTGGTCTCTTTCTTCGCTCGATAGTTCGGATTCGCCGTCGCTTCGAACGAGATAGATTCTCGACGACAGTCCTCGGAACAGTACTTCTTCTCGTATCCACAGTAGAACTCCCGCCCGCATCTCGCACACTCCCTGTTCGGCAGACGTTCGCCGTGCGTACGAGCGTGATGAACGCCGAGACCACGTCTACTGTCGAATTCCGACGAACAGGTCGGACACGGATACGTTCCCATATACCGACTACATTCGCTTTCGCTTATGAATAATCGGAGGGGAGGAGAGAATTGACGGTACCACTACCTCGCCGTCCCCACGAATATGTAAGAATTTTGATACAGTCCAGGTGCGAGAATCGAACCCGCGTCTCAGCCTCCACAAGGCTGAAGGATAGTCCACTACCCCAACCCGGACACATCACAAACTACCCGCCCGGGATCTGATATAGGTTACGACTCCGTCTCAGGCGAGCGCCGCGGCCAGTTTCTCGACCGGGTGCGGCGGCTCCTCGCCCTCGTGGTCGCCCAGTTGCGACCGGCAGGAGGCACCCGGCGCGACGACCGTCTCCCCCGGGCTCGCGTCCACCTGGTCGTAGAGGATGCCCGCGATGGCCTTGCTCATCGAGTAGTGTTCGGCCTCGTAGCCGAAGCTCCCGGCCATGCCACAGCAGGTGGAGTCGAGGGGGTCGACCTCGTAGCCCGCCCGGCGGAGCACGCCCACCGCGTGGTGGTCCTTCAGGGTGGCCTTCTGGTGGCAGTGGCCGTGGTAGGTCAGGTGCTCGGCGGGCGCGTCGAAGGCCATCGCCTCGTCCAGGCGGTGGGCGTCGACGTACTCCATCGCGCCGTAGGTGTGCTCGGCGACGGCCTCGACGTCCGGCCCCGAGAGCAGGTCGAGGTAGTCCGACTGGAACATGACGGCGTCGGAGGGTTCGACGACCACGACCTCCCAGCCGTCGCGGACCATCGGCGCGAGGGCGTCGACGTTCCGGCGGGCCTGCTCGCGGGCCTTCCCGAGGAACCCCTTCGAGTGGGGCGGGCGGCCGCTCCCCGTCGTCCCCTCCGGCAAGCGCACGTGGACGTCGGCGGCTTCGAGCACGCGCACCGCGGCCTTCCCCGCCTCCGGGTGGTTGAAGTTCGTGTAGGTGTCCGGGAAGAGCAGCACCCGCCGGTCGGCGTCGGCCTCGGCGACCGCCGCGCCGCCGCGGGCCTCGAACCAGTCCTCGAACGTCTCGCGGCGGAACTCGGGGAGTTCGCGCTCTCGGGCGATGCCGAGGGTGCGCTCCATCGCGGCGCGGGCGTAGGGGAGCCTCGTCGTCCAGTTCGACAGCGGCGCGAACGCGCTACCGAGCGCGGAGAGCCGATCGATGTTGGCGAACACGCGGTCGCGGAGGCTCGCGCCGTTTCGCCGCTTGTACTCGTGGGTGACCTCCGCCTTGAGCTTCGCCATGTCGACCTCGCTCGGGCAGTCCCTCGCGCAGCCCTTACAGCCGATGCAGAGGTCGAGCACCTCCTCGACGAACTCGTCGGTGAACGCCTCGTCCTCGTCGAACGCGCCGCTCATCGCGGCCCGGAGCATGTTCGCCCGGCCGCGCGTGGCCTGGATCTCCTCCTCGGCGGCGCGGAACGTCGGGCACATCACCCCGCCGGTGGTCGACTGCGGACCGCGACAGCCCGCACAGCCGTGGCAGAGTTCGACCATCCCCTGGAAGCCGTTCTCGTTCTCCCAGGAGAGCGTCGGCTCGAACCCCACGTCGAACTCGTAGTCGGGCGAGAACCGCAGGTGCTCGGTCATGTCGTAGTCGCCGCAGACGTTTCCGGGGTTGAGCAGCCAGTCGGGGTCGTAGGCGGTCTTCAGGTCGCGGAAGGCGTTCCAGAGGCGGTCGCCGTACAGCTTGCGGTTCCACTGGGTGCGCGCGCGGCCGTCGCCGTGCTCGCCGGAGACCGACCCGCCGTACTTCACGACGAGGTCGGTCGCCTCGTCGGCGATGGCCTCGAACGTCGCGAGCCCCTCGACGGTCTTCGTGTTCACCAGCGGGCGGATGTGGAGCACGCCCGGCCCGGCGTGGGCGTAGTAGGAGGCGAACGTGTCGTGCTCCTCGAGGACCGCCTGGAAGTCCGCGACGTACGCCGGGAGGTTCTCGGCGGGGACGGCGGTGTCCTCGATGTAGGCGATGTGCTTCGCGTCCGAGGTGCGCGACAGCAGGATCGGGAGGCCGGACTTGCGCATCTTCCAGAACTTCGCGCGCGTCTCGTCGTCGTGGGCTTCGAGCGCCCGCCGCGCGTAGCGTTCCTTCTCCGTTCGAACGCGATCCTCGCTCGGCTCGGTCAGGCTCGTCCCGTCGGGGACGCGGTCCGCGATGAGGTCGGCCACCCGCCGTCGCCCGTCCTCGTCGTCCTCGGCGTAGAACTCCACGAGGAGGACGGAGTCGGTCCCCTCGGGCAGGAGGTTCACCACGTCACGGAACTCGGTGGTGTCCCGCGCGAGGTCGAGCAGCACGTCGTCCATCACCTCGACCGCGGCGGGGCCGTGTTCGAGGATGGGTGCCACGTCCTCCATCGCGTCGATGACCGAGTCGTAGGTCAGGAGGGCGACGGACTTCGTCTCCGGGACGGGTTCGAGCGAGACGGTCGCCTCGGTGACGACCGCGAGCGTCCCCTCGCTGCCCGCGAGCAGGCGCGCGAGGTTCACCGTCCCGGGTTCGCACTCGGGATCGACGCCCGAGTCGTCGGGGAGGCGGCGCTCGCCCTCCGCCTCGGCGACGAGCATGTCGAGGTCGTACCCGGAGACGTTGCGCTTGAGATCGGGGTAGCGCGCCCGGATCTCCTCGCGCTCCTCGTCGATAATCCGGACGACCTCGGCGTAGATCCGCGGCAGGAGGTCGCTCTCCGGCCCGTCCGGTCCCCACGCGTCGGCGTCGGGATCCGCCTTCTCGCGCAGTTCCTCGATCGCGATCTCGCCGAACCGCGTCACGGTGCCGTCGGCGAGGACCGCCTCGACCTCCTCTATGTAGTAGTCTGTCTTGCCGTACTTGAGCGAGTGTGCGCCGGTCGAGTTGTTGCCGATCGCGCCGCCGAGGGCGCTCTTGTCGCCCCACGCCGGATCGGGCGCGAACTTCAGCCCGTGGGGGGCGAGGCGCTCGTTGAGGTCCCCCAGGTAGACGCCGGCCTGCGCGGTCGCCGTGCGGCCCTCGGGGTCCACGTCGAGCACCCCGTCCATGTGCCGCGAGAAGTCGAGGACGACCGCCTCGTTGACCGCCTGGCCGGCGAGGCTCGTCCCGCCCCCGCGCGGGAGGACGGGGATCCCCCGGAGCGCGCAGTATTCGACGGCTGCGACCACCTCCTCGGTCGACTCCGGGAAGACGACGCCGACGGGGAGTCGCTCGTACGCGCTGGCGTCGGTCGCGTAGAGCTGTCGGGAGTAGTCGTCGAAGCGCACGTCGCCCACGCGGCGTTCGAGGTCCTCGACGAGTCCCGGCCGGTCGACCTCGTCGCTGACGTAGTCGTAGTCGCTTCGCGCGTCGCTCGCGGGGTCGCCTCGCGCGCCCGGATCGGTCGCCATGACCCGACTTACGGTTCCACTGGTATAAACGGCGGCAGTTCCCGCTCGAACGGCCGGTGATCACCGTTGATACTCCCGACCGCGTACGATTCGGTACGAGCACGGAACCGGAGACCGTCCGCACGTTCGAGGCGGCGCTGGACCGAGTCGGGTGTCGGGTCGTTCACCGACTTCGGCACTCACCCGCCCGAGGGAGTTTTACGCCCCGAACGCCTTCCCCCGTCAAGCGTGGCCATCACGGACAAGATCTACCTGAAGAACCACCGGCAGATCAGCTCGCAGCTGGAGACGAACATCCCCAAGAGCGCGTTCTCGGGGGCGACCCTCGACATCCTCTTTCAGGGCGACGGGCTGGCGAAGCTCGACGACGCGACGCGGGAGCGCGCGCTCGACTTCGCCGCGGACTTCCTCGACTGCGACTGCGAGTCGAACCCCCACTGCGGCCACCCCGAGGAGAAGTTCGTCCGATACCTGCTGGAACTGCGCGAGGGGGGACTCGGGCCGGACGCCATCGTGGACGTGATGGGCGACGACTACATGCTCTACGCCTACCCCGGCGACGTGCTCTCCTTCCTCGACGACGCGGTGCGGACGCTGGAGGCGGTCGAGGAACTGGCGGCCGTCGAGGGGAACGAGTCGGTGGCGACCGAAGCGCGCGAGCGAAAGCGACGGCTGTCCTGATCGAGTCGAGGCGGCGTACCGCGGGGATCGGCACACGCTTTCCCCCGAGAAGACTTATCACGTCGCGAGAAGGAGATGCGTCGGAGATGAGTCCAACGCGACGCGAGGTCCTCGCAGGTGTCATCGCTGCCGGCGGAACGCTCACCGGCGGATGCGTCGGGTTTCAGGGATCGAACGCGAGTTCCGAGGCGGACTGTACGACGGAGGCGGTCAGCGGTGCCGACGAGGGCGTGATCCAGCAGGCCGTCGCCGCGCCCGCCGATTCGAGCGGCGTCGAGTTCCGCGTGACGGTGCGGAACGACTCTGACGGCCCCGCTCCCGCCCGGTTCGCGCTGTACGACGACGGGGAGGAGGTGGCCGTGATCCCCGTCGGTGAGGAATTCAAGCTCTCCGAGCGGACGTACGGCCGTGTGGTAGACGGCCCGAAGCGCGGGCGGTACCGGGTCGTGGCGTACGACGAGTCGGGGACCGAACTGGACGACCTGGTCGTCTCGTTCGAGTGCAGGGAATAAGGTGGGGAGCCGACGGGCTACCCGAGGCGGAACGGTTCGTCCGCCTCGGTCTCGTCGTCGAGGTCTTCGAGGAGAATGACCTCCTCCTCGTCGTACTGTTCTAGCTCCTGGGTGAGCTGCGTGACGTAGCGCTTGTACTCGTCGAGTTGCTCGCGGAGGTGGTCGGTCTCGAGTTCGAGGCGCTCGTGCTCGCGGATGAAGCTCTTCGGCACCTCGACCTTCGGCGGGAACTCGGTGGAACTCGACCCGTCGTCGCTAACCTCGTGCTCCGGGACGACGCGCACCTGGCCGTCGTGGGCAACGAGCTGGTCCACGTAGTCGCGGAACACCGCCGACAGCGAGATGTCGCGCTCCTCCGCGATGTCCCGCAGGCTCTCGAACGCGTCCTCGTTGACGCGAAAGGAGATCGTCTTGTTCTTGTTGCCCATGCGATAGCGACACTAACAGGTCCGCCTACTTAACGGTTCGTCAGACGGGTCGGTACCTCCACCGTCAGCACTGCTGACGTCGCGCGCTCGCTACTCTACGATCGTCGCGTCGTCAAGAGATGCCGTGAACGACGCTGTGAGGGGAGTCGTCTCCCCCGACCGTCTCGATCACGCGGCGACAGCACCTCGGGAGACCCTATCGACAGAAGTTTTCGATGATCTCCCGAGAGGTACGTAGCGTCTCCTCGGCGGTCCCCACGGTGGCCTTGAGCGCCTCAACGTCTAAGAGCGTCACTTCCCCGGTCTCCTGGTCGTGATCCAGGATGCCGTGCTGACTCAGCTTCGGGAGGTGGTTGTGATACAACGAGATGTGCACGTCCCGGATGCGCCCCGTCTCTACGTCGCCTATCGGTTGTCCACTCTCTTCCTCCACCACCGCTCTGACGAGCGCCTGCCGAGTAGTCTCTCCACCGTTCCCCACGATCGTATTGACAACGGCCCGACGGCGTGTATGGGATAATATCCCGAGTGCCGTATCCGGAGCCGTTGTCGGGTCCCACGCCGACATTTATTCCACCTGTGGTGTGACGATCCGAGTGAAGGTACGAAAGCGTTCGGCTTGTTCAAGTTACGTGTTCATTACCCGGGGAACGTTACTGTCAATTCAGTGGAGACACGTGAGAAACGCTCGGTGGATCTCGTTACACGTCGCTCGGTCCGGGGCACCCCGAAGGTACGAGAGGCGTGATCCAGGACGGGGACGCGATTTCCGTCGTGGGGCGTTCTCTCCTCCCCCTCCCTCGGGAGTTCTTCGGAGCGCACGGGGAGAGCGTGAGGGCCGTACGATAGGAACCGGAGGATCACCCCACTCGCTGGTAGCGCTTACCATTCAGCACGAGGTCGCCGTCCTCGGTGACGAAGGTGTCCTCGGAGGATAGCTCACCCTTCGTGAAACCGTAGGGGATGCCCTGCCCCGTCGTTCTCTCCCCATCGGCCGACTCCCATACGCGCACGATCGCGGGATCACCCTCGCCGGATTTCAAACCACCGGATCGGGCAATAGAGAGACGTAGAGACTCGTCCGACGCGCTCGAAGGGTCCGCGGCGGTCGTCGCTCGACGCTCACCGCGTCCGCCTACGCTCCCGTCGAAACCGCGCGCGAGACGAGGGGGTATCCGCACTCCTACTTGAACCCACCCGCACACGGCGGGGCAGGACACACTATCACGGTTCCTCATTCACGATATGGACATGGCTACCGAAGCGCGAGACCCGATCTGGACGGTCGAGACCGAACCCGACGCGCGGAGCATCGACGACGTGGACCTGAACGAGTTCGATCCGCGGGCGGTCGCGAAGTTCGTCGCGGCGTTCGCCATCGGCGCGGTCTTCTTCCTCGTTCCCGTCCCCTGGAACGGCGAGTTGACGGTTCCGTTCGACGTCGCCGTCGACGGGATCACGACGGCGTTCCCGGACGCGGTGGGGGTGTACTGCCTCGCGATCGTCGTCGCCGGCGGCGCGCTGACCACCCTGGCGGAACTCGACGCCCGGGGCGTGCTCTCGCTCGCCTACGACCTCTCGTACTTCGAGACCTCGACCGGCTTCTGGGCGCTCCGCGTCGGAGGGGCGCTCGTCGCCCCCGTCCTGTTCCTGCACCTCGACTCGCTTGCCGGATACGACCTCGGCTGGCTGTGGGCCCCCGGGGTCGGCGGGTTCATGTGGGGGACGCTGATCTACAGCGTCGGCGTGATCATCCCCGTCGGGGCGGTCTTCATCACGATCTTCGTCGAACTCGGGGGGTTGGAGTTCGTCGGGACGCTCTCGCGCCCGGTGATGAAGCCGCTGTTTCGCCTGCCCGGACGGGCCGCCCTCGACAGCCTCGCCTCGTGGGTCGGCTCCTACTCGGTGGGGCTGTACGTCACCCGCAACGTCTTCGATCGCGGCGGCTACGACAAGCGCGACGTGTTCACTATCGCCACGTGCTTCTCGACGGTGAGCATCGGCTTCGTCGGCGTGGTCGCCGCGACGGTGGAGATGCTCGACCTCTTCCCGGTCATCTTCCTCGCGTACTTCGTCTGCGTGGTCGTCTGCGCGGCGATCCTCGTCCGCGTCCCGCCGATCAGCACCGTGCCCGAGGCGTACGTCGCCGAGCCCGATCCCGAGGTGCCGTTTCGCGGGTCCGGGGGCGACTACGTCAGATTCGCGCTCAGCGAGGCCGTCGGGAAGGCCGAGCGGGGCGAGACGTTCCTCGAAGCCGCCCGCCGCGGGTTCGTCGACGGCCTGCGCCTGACGAGTCTCATCCTCGGCACCATCCTCCTCGTGGGGCTCGCCGCCGTCGTGCTCTCGGCGTACACGCCCACGTTCGAGATCCTGGGCGCGCCGCTCGTCCCGGTGATCGACCTGCTCGGCATCCCGAACCCCGAGGTCGTCGCGCCCGCCACCATCGTCGGCATCACGGAGATGTACGTGCCCGTCCTGCTCGTCGCGGAGGCCGCGCCGATGGCCCGCTTCTTCGTCGCCGTCCTCGCCGTCTCGCAGCTCATCTTCTTCTCCAGCGTCGGCCCGATGACCATGGACATGTTCGCCGACGTGCCGATCCGATTCCGCGACCTCGTGGCGCTGTTCGTCATGCGGACGGCCATCCTCGTCCCGCTCGTCGCGGCGATGACCCACCTCGTCGCCGCGCTGGGGTTGCTGTGAGCGGAACGCGGACGGGCACGGCGGAGGGATCCAACGCGGCCGGCCTGCGCGCTGTCCGCGGACCGTGAGAAGCGGCGTGCTGAACAGAGGACGCTACAGTACGCCGAGTTCCCGGGGATAGTCGGTCACGTTCTCGTAGCCCGTCTCAGTCACCACGACGAGATCTTCGAGGCGAACGCCGCCGGTTCCCTGTTCGTACAGCCCAGGTTCGACCGTCACGACGTGACCCGGGCGTAGCTCCCCGCCACCCCAGCTGAGCTTTGGCCGTTCGTGAATGTCGAGGCCGACACCGTGACCGGTGCTGCTCGTGAAGCCGTCCTCGGTGGACTCGTCGGTCCGGAGTGTCGGATAGCCCTCGCGTTCGAAGACGTCACAGACCGCCTCGTTCACCGCCTCGCCGGTCACGCCGGGTCGGATCGTCTCCAGTGCCGTCTCGTAGGCTTCGAGGGTCACGTCGTACCACTCCGGGATCTTCGCCTCCGGTTCGCCCTTCACGAACGTCCGGGTCATGTCCGCGAAGTACCGCGACTCCCTGTTGCGCGGGAAGATGTCGACGATGACCGGCTTACCCGCCTCGATCGGTCCCGATCCGACTGCGTGGGCCCGAGCGCCCTCCGCGCCCGAGGCGACGATGCAGTCGCTCAGTCCACACTCCTCCTCCAGGAGCGTGACCTCGATCGCCCGACGGACCCGCTCGCTCGTCAGGACCTCCCCGTCGAGGGCCAAGACGCCCGCGTCGACCGTCGCGCGTTCGAGCATCCCCTCCGCGACGGCCATCGCCCGCTCGTTCGCCCGCTGTGTCTCCTCGATGCGTTCGATCTCCTCGTCGGTCTTCACCGCACGGATACTGGCCACGGCGTCGTCGTAATCCGTGACGACCTCGACGCCCCGGTCGTGCAGGACGTCCGCGGTTCCGTTCGGAAAGGACGGGGGTACCGACACCGAGTCGATTCCGTACTCGGAGAGGAAGGCCGCGGTCGCGAGGGGCCCGGCTTTCGTCGGCCCGTGTTCGACGACCCTACTCCCGTAGTCGAACTCCGAGAGCCGACGGACGCAGTCGCCGTCGCTGCCGGTGCTCGCTCGGGGGTATTCGAGATCGTTGATGAGAAGCCGAACCTCTCCGTCGGTGTACAGTGTAACGAAGTTACTCATGGCGTAGAACCCCGAGAGGTAGTACTGGTTGCTGTCCTCGCCGTCGGCGTTGATCAGGTACCCGTCGGTTCCTGCCTCGTCGAGATGTGTCCTCAGCCGCGGATAAGCGGGAGCCATGGTAGCGAAATCGGGCGAACCGAGTGATAAACGACACTGAACAGGGTTAGCGATTAACACGTCCCGCACGGCGCTAACCGACGGTTTCCGGGAGTGGGGCCACGGACGACGTATCCCCACGGGTCGTGGCATCCCCGCTCGTGAGCCGCATCGAATACCGTCTAGAGGTACGGCACGAGCGCCGCCACTAGCTTGTTCTCCGCCCGGCGCAGGTGCTCCTCGGCGGTGCGCCGCTCGACGCCCACCGCCTCCGCGATGGCCGCGGTCGAGGTCTCCCGCGGGATGGCGTAGTACCCCTGCTCGTAGGCCGTCGTGAACGCCTCGCGCTGGCGCGCGGTGAGCGTCGGGAGCACCTCCTCGATCGTCAGCAGCGGGGCGTCGGGGCGGACGGACTCGATCTCGCGCTTCGCCTCCACCGAGACGTCGAACCCGTCGTCGATCAGGTCGCGGTAGCAGGCGGTGAGCGCCGCCGGGTCGAGCGCGAGCAGGCGGCAGAACTTCGCCCCCTCGGCGTAGCGCAGCGGCGGCACCAGCAGGCAGTCGTGCTCCGCGAGGTACCGCTCTACGTGCGTCGGATCGCGCTCCTTGAGACAGCGCTCGGTCACCACGACGAGTTCGCCCTCCCGGCGGAGGGACTCCCGGACGCCGAGCGACGCCTCGACGCGGGCGAGCGTCTCCTCGGCCGCCCCGTCGGTGACGTGCAACAGGTCGCAGTGGTCGTTGCACCACAGTTCGATGCGCGCGTCGGTGCCCGCCGTCGCCGCGGCGTACCCCTCCGCCCCCCGGATGCGGAAGATCGCTTCGTACATGGACGGGGTCGACGGAGCATCGATATAAACCCCCCGCCGCACGCGGGGTCGAAGGTATTTGCGAAACGTAACGATTCTACAGTATGGACGAGTCAGCGCAGCGTGAGATCGACGCCGACGCCGACGCCGACTTCGAGGTCGGCGAACCGAGCGAGACGTGGCGCGGGTACCGGGGGGCGCGAACCGGTACGGAGATCGAGTGCCAGGGATGGCGACAGGAGGCCGCCCTCCGCATGCTGAACAACAACCTCGACCCCGAGGTTGCCGAGGACGCGGAGCGGCTGGTCGTCTACGGCGGGACGGGACGGGCGGCGCGGTCCTGGGACGCCTACGACGCGATCGTGGACGAACTCCGGACGCTCGGGGACGAGGAGACGCTTCTCGTCCAGTCCGGGAAGCCCGTCGGGCGGTTCCGCACCCACGAGCGCGCCCCGCGGGTGCTCATCGCCAACTCCAACCTCGTCGGCAAGTGGGACGACTGGGAGCACTTCCACGAACTGGAGGCGAAGGGCCTGATCATGTACGGACAGATGACCGCCGGCTCGTGGGCCTACATCGGCACGCAGGGCATTATCCAGGGTACCTACGAGACGCTCGCCGAGTGCGCCCGCCAGCACTGGCCCGAGGGCGAGAGCCTTCGGGGGCGGATCGTCGCCACCGGCGGCCTCGGCGGGATGGGCGGCGCGCAGCCGCTCGCCGTGACGATGAACGGCGGGGTCTGCATCGCGGCCGAGGTGGACGAGGCGCGGATCGACCGCCGGATCGAGACGGGCTACTGCGAGGCGAAGACCGACGACGTAGACGAGGCGATCGAGGCGGCCCGCGAGGCCGCCGCGGCGGGCGAGCCGTACTCCGTCGGGGTCGTGGCGAACGCAGCCGATATGTTGGAGGGGATGCTGGAGCGCGGCTTCGTCCCCGACGTGGTGACCGACCAGACGAGCGCCCACGACGAACTGGAGGGGTACGTCCCGTCGGGCTACGCCGTCGCCGAGGCCGACGCGCTGCGCGAGGCGGACCCGGAGCGGTACGTCGAGGAGAGCCTCGACACGATGGCCCGCCACGTCCGCGCCATCCTCGATCTACAGGACCGGGGTGCGGTCGCCTTCGAGTACGGCAACAACATCCGTGGACAGGTCGCAGAGCACCGGGATCTACCGACTGCGTTCGACTTCCCCGGCTTCGTGCCCGCCTACGTCCGCCCGCTGTTCTGTCGCGGGAAGGGGCCGTTCCGCTGGGTGGCGCTCTCGGGCGACCCGGCGGACATCCGCCGCACCGACGAGGCGGTCCTCGAACTCTTCCCCGAGGACGAGGCGCTCCGCCGCTGGATCGACCTCGCGTCGGAGGAGGTGCACTTCCAGGGGCTCCCCTCGCGGGTGTGCTGGCTTGGCTACCGGACTGACGAACGGGGGCTCACCGAGCGCGCGCGGTTCGCGCTGCGGATCAACGACCTCGTGCGCGAGGGCGAGATCGGCGCGCCGATCGTCGTCACGCGCGATCACCTCGACGCGGGGAGCGTCGCCAGCCCGCACCGCGAGACCGAAGCCATGAGGGACGGATCGGACGCGATCGCCGACTGGCCGATCCTCAACGCGCTGCTCAACTGCGCGGCGGGCGCGGACGTCGTGAGCGTCCACGACGGCGGGGGCGTCGGCATCGGCAACGCGCTGCACGCGAACAACCACGTCGTCCTCGACGGCTCCGACCTCGCCGCCGAGAAGGCCCGGGCGGTCTTCACGACGGACCCCGGCACGGGCGTGATCCGCCACGCCGACGCGGGCTACGAGGAGGCGCTGGAGGAGGCCGAGCGCTCGGGCGTCCGTATCCCGATGCGCGACGAGCGCGGGGAGCGGTGACGTGTCCCGCCTCGATCCGCCCGCCGCGTGGGAGCCGACATCCGACGACCCGAACGACGAGCAGTTCGGCCACGTCGTCCGGCCGGTGAGCGCCGAGGGAACGATCGACGCGGACGCCGTCCTGCTCGGCGAACCGTACGACGGCGCGGTGATCGGTCGCCCCGGCGCGCGGGAGGGACCGGCCGCGATCCGACGGGCCCTCGCGGGGGTGAAGACCCACCGCTTCGGATCGGGGGCCGCCCCGTCGGTCGGCGACTGCGGCGACGTGTCGCTCGACGGGCGCGAGCCGGTCGCCGACGCCCAGGGGACCGTCGCGGCGGTCGCCCGCCGCCTCCACGAGTCGGGCGCGTTCCCCGTCTTCCTCGGCGGGGACAACTCCCTCACCTACGCGAACGCCCGTCCCCTGCTCGACCGGGGGAGCCTGGGCGTCGTCAACCTCGACGCCCACCTGGACGTGCGCGAGGCGCGCGACGGGCCGACCAGCGGTACTCCCTACCGACAGCTGTTCGAGGCGGGCCTCGACGCCTACGCCTGCGTCGGGGCGCGCCACTTCGAGACCTCGACCGCCTACGCGGAGTACGTCGCCGAGCGCGGGGGGGCCGTCGTCACGGCCGAGGCGGTGGGCGACGGCGTGGAGAGTGCCGCAGAGCGCGCGCTCGACGCGCTGGGCGACGTCGAGCAGGTGTACGTGAGCGTCGACCTCGACGTGCTTGACGCGACCGCCGGGCCGGGCGTGAGCGCGCCCACCCCCGGCGGCCTCACCACCCGGGAGCTGTTCCGGGTCCTCCGGCGCGTCGTCGCGGACGAGCGGGTCCGCGGGTTCGAGGTCGTCGAGTGCGCGCCGCCGCTCGACCGGGACGGCCGGACGGTCGCCGCCGCCGCCCGCGCCGTCGCCCACGTGCTAAGTACCGTCGCGTCGAGAGGGGGAGCATGACGCAGACCGTGCTCCACGGCGCGAGCGAGGTGTTCGTCGGCCCCGACGAGCGGATCGAGGACGGCGCGGTCGCGATCGAGGAGGGGCGGGTCGTCGCCGTCGGCCCCTCGGCGGCGGTGACGCGCGAGCACCCCCCCGAGAACGCCGACACCGCCATCGACGCGACCGGGAAGACCCTGCTCCCGGGGTTCGTCGACGCCCACACGCACGCGCTGTTCGCGGGCGACCGGTCGGACGAGTTCGCGGCGAAGCTGCGCGGGAAGACCTACGGGGAGATCCTCGCCGCGGGCGGCGGCATCCTCCGCACCGTCCGGGCCGTCCGCGAGGCGAGCGACGAGGCGTTACTGGCGAACCTCCTCGGCCACCTCGACGCGATGCTCGCCCACGGGACGACGACCGTCGAGGTGAAGTCGGGCTACGGGCTGGACGCCGAGACGGAGCTTCGCATGCTCGAAGCCATCGCGCGGGCGGACGCCGAGCACCCGGTCGACGTCGTCCCGACGTTCATGGGCGCGCACGCCGTCCCCGAGGGGTACGACGCGGACGAGTACGCCGCCGAGGTCGCCGAGGAGCAGGTGCCCGCCGTCGCCGAGCAGGGGATCGCCGAGTTCTGCGACGTGTTCTGCGAGGAGGGCGTATTCTCGGTCGAGCAGTCCCGGCGCGTGCTCGAGGCGGGCATCGAGCACGACCTGACTCCGAAGGTCCACGCGGAGGAACTCTCGCACCTCGGCGGGACGAAGCTGGCCGCGTCGGTCGGCGCGGCCAGCGCCGATCATCTCCTGCACGCCACCCGCGAGGACGCCCGCGCGCTGGCCGAGGCGGGCGTGACGGCCGTCTTCCTCCCCGGCACCGCCTTCGGCCTCGGCGCGGCGTACGCGGACCCCGCGCCGTTCCTGGCGGCGGGCGCGACGGTCGCCGTCGCCTCCGACTTCAACCCGAACTGCTACGCCCGGAGCATGGGGTTCGCGACCACGCTGGCCTGCGTCGGGATGGGGCTCGACCCGGCCGAGGCGGTCGCCGCGGCCACCGACGGCGGCGCGCGGGCGCTGAACCGCGACGACCGCGGGACGCTCCGCGAGGGCGCTCGCGCCGACGTCGCGGTCGTGGACGCCCCCTCGCACGTCCACGTGCCGTACGTCTTCGACACGATCCCCGTCGAGACCGTCCTGAAGGACGGGGAGGTGGCGCGTGGTCGGTGAGGTCGAACTCGACGGCGCGTCGCTCACCCCCGAGGAGGTGGTCGCGGTCGCGCGGGGTGACGCCCGCGTCGTCGTCGCCGACGAGGCGCGCGAGGCGATCAGGGCGTCCCGCGAGCGCGTCGAGAGCGTGATCGAGAGCGGCGAGGCCGTCTACGGCATCAACACCGGCTTCGGCGACCTCGTTGACGAGCGCATCCCACCGGAGGAGATCGATCGCCTCCAGACGAACCTCGTCCGGAGCCACGCCTCGGGCGCGGGGCGCGAACTGACAACGGAGGAGGTCCGCGCGATGACCCTCGCGCGGATCAACGCGCTCGCGAAGGGTTACTCCGGCGTCCGCGAGGTCGTCGTCGACCACCTCGTGACGCTCGTCAACGAGCGCGTCCACCCGGTCGTCCGCTCGCGGGGGAGCCTCGGCGCGAGCGGCGACCTCGCCCCGCTGGCGGAGATGTCGCTCGTGCTCCTCGGGGAGGGTGCGGCGCGGGTCGAACGGCGTCCGACCGAACGGTCGAGCGGGGAGGAGCGGCGCGAGGACCCACGAGGCGACGTGGACGGCGAGCGCCTGCCGGGCGACGAGGCGCTCGCGGCGGTCGGCCTCGAACCGCTCACGCTCCGCGCGAAGGAGGGCCTCGCGCTCATCAACGGGACGCAACTGACGGTGGGGATCGCGGCGCTGCTCGTCCACGACGCGGAACGCCTCTGTCGCGCGGCGGACGCGGCGGGCGCGCTCACGACCGAGGTGACGATGGGGACGACGGCGGCCGCCGAGGCGGCCGTTCAGGCGGTCCGCCCGCACGCCGGACAGGCGGTCAGCGCGGCGAACGTAAAGCGCCTCTGTGCCGATTCCGAGATCGTCGAGTCCCACCGCAACTGCGACCGCGTGCAGGACGCCTACTCGATCCGCTGCCTGCCGCAGGTCCACGGCGCGGTCCGCGACGCCGTCGCCCACCTCCGCGGGGCGGTCGAGGTCGAACTCAACAGCGCGACGGACAACCCGCTCGTCTTCCCGGCGGGCCGCGTGGACCGGCGCACCAGCGGCACCGACGTCGCCGACGTCGTCTCCGGGGGTAACTTCCACGGCGAACCGCTCGCGCTCCGGCTCGACTACGTGACGGGCGCGCTCACCGAACTCGCCGCCATCTCGGAGCGCCGCGTCGACCGGACGCTCAACCCGCACGTCCAGGAGCCGCACCTCCCGCCGTTTCTCACGACCGAGAGCGGGCTCAGGTCGGGGCTGATGATCGCCCAGTACACCGCCGCGGCGCACGTCGCGGAGTGCCGCGCGATCGGCCGCGCGTCGACCGACAACACGCCGGTCAGCGGGAACCAGGAGGACCACGTCAGCATGAGCGCGACGGCGGCGTTCGCCGCCCGTCGCGCGCTCGACGCCGCCCGCACCGTCGTCGGCATCGAACTGCTGTGCGGCGCGCAGGCCGCCGAGTTCGTCGACCCCGCGCTCGAACACGGCGTCGGGACGGGCGCGACCTACCGGGCGGTCCGCGAGGTCGTCCCGCCGCTCGACGACGACCGCCCGCTCCGGCCGGACGTCGCCGCCTGCGACGCGCTCGTCGCGAGCGGGGCGCTGGACGACGTGATCGCCGGAGCGCTCGGCGAACCGCTCGACGGGTGAGCGGCTGATCGACGCGGACGGTCGGGAAGAACCGTTGAAGACTTGTACGCCCACCTCTCTATTCGAGTAATATGTTCACACATTTTGTCGTGAATGGAGGGGAACACAATGGGTGAGATCGAGGTCGGCGACCAGCGCCTCTCGTTCGAACAGGTCGCGGAGGCGGACGCCCGCCAGTGGTACGTCCTCGCCGTCACGTACCGGACGGATGGCGAGGAGACGCACGTCGGCGAGACGACGATCGACGCCGCGTCGCGGCAGGAAGTGACGAGGGACGCGGTCGAGGAGGCGCTCGACGGGTGGAGGAACGACCACCCGAGGGCGAAGATCGCGAGGTACGAGGTCTACGCCAGAGTCGAGTGCCGACGGGGGAAACACGTCGCCGACCTCTCGCCCGAGGCAGAAGGGCGAGAGTGGTCCATCGACGGCCCGGAGCCGGGCGTGGACGCCGCCGAACTGCGGCCGGGCGATCGGGTCGCGTACTACGCCGGCGGCCCGCGAAGTTCGATCTACGGCTACATCACCGAGGGAATCGTCGTCGACGTCCCGTCGAACGAGCGTCGGCCGACGAGCGGCGAGTTCGGCGAACGCGCGAAGTTGGACCTCGGGACCCAACGGAAGCCGATACCGCTCGCGTGGATCATCGGCCCCGTCGACGACCCCGAGATAGCGATGGCGATCGATCGGAAGCGGGAGAACCTCTAGAGGGTACACCGACGGTCGGAAGGTGCTTCGCCGCGGCGCTCGGGGAGTGATCGAGACGGCGGTGCGCGCCGCTCAGACGGAGGCTTCGGGTTCCGCCTCCGACTCCTCACCGTCCGAATCGAGGTCCTCCAGCGCGCTCAGCGCCGCGCGGCGGTAGCGCTCGACGTCGAACTCGCCGTCCTCGCCGTAGTGCTCGCGGACCATCTCAGCGTACTCGCCGCCGTCGTCGAACGCCCCGACGCGCTCGAGGGTGCGCGTCGCGGTCTCGACGACCCAGCGGTCGCGGGTGTCCGCGCCCACCGTCGTGATGGACTCGGGACGGACGGAGACGTTGACCTCGCCCTCGTCCGTCTCGTAGGTGCGGGGCTTGCCGACGACGGCGACGTACTCCGGCGGTTCCGCCTCGCGGAGGTGGCTCGCGGCGTCGGGCTGGTACTGGCCGGCGTACATGAAGAACGTGCCCGTCGGATCGACGACCCGTCCCTGCCAGTACTCGCTGTCGCTACCGACGTCCTCCGTCTCGGTGAGGGTGCCGACGATGAACACGCGGTTGGCGCGCTCGCCGGTGGGAAGCAGCGCGTAGACCGGGGCGCGCTCCTCGTCGGACTCCTTGAACGTGTACACTGCGTCGTTGAACTCGGTTGCGAAGACGCGGCGGGCGACCTCGCGGGTGGGTGCTCCGGACATTTACATCGACCTCGCCTTGATGAGCGCCGCCTCGGGATCGACCGGCCCGAGGCGTTCGAACTCGTTCGCCAGGACGTAGCGGCCGAGCGTCGGCCCGCGCACGCGGTAGTAGACCCCCAGCACGTCCGCCTTCATCTCGTCGGCGACGACGGACGTGTCGAGCGCGTCCATCGCCATCTGCTTCGCCTCCTCCAGCGCGATGCCGGTGAGTTCCTCGGTCATCTCCTGGTTGAAGATGACCTCGTGGACGTCCGTCCCGTCGTCGAGGACGCCCTTGATGCGGAGATCGAACTCGCCTTCGACCTCGCCGTGTTCGCTACACCGACCGTTCTGGAGCACGCGGGTACACCCCTCCTCGGGACAGCGCTTGATGAGGCCGCTGCCGCGCTGGATGTCGACCAGCGCGCCCTCGACCTCGGTCGCGTCGTCGCCCACCTCGATGTCCTCCTCGAGGCGCTCGATGCTCGTCGTCCGGTTGAGCTTCACCGAGTACCGGCCCTGGTACTCGTCGGTGACGACGTTCCCGAGGCGGTAGACCGCGCCCTCCTCCAGTTCGGGGAGGTCGCTCGTCGTGAACGAGACGAACTTGATGGTGCCCGACTCGTCGCCGAGCAGGCCCACCTGCGAGATGGCGTCGCTGCGGGGCTCCCACAGGTCGACCACCTTCGCGCGCACGTCGATCCACTGCTCGTCCTGGTCGACGTCGGCGACCTGCACGAGGTCGTTGCCGCCGCCGCCGAGCTGATCGCGGTCCATCCCGGCCTCGTCGAGGTAGCTGCTCACGATGGAGCGGCGGGCCTCCTCGGCGGGGACCTTGTAGTCGTTCACCAGCGTCTCGAGGCGGGTCTGCACCTCCTCTACCGTTATATCCAGTTGGTCGGAGAACTGCGCCTGTATCGATTCGGCGTGTTGTCGAAGTTCCGTCATGGTTGCCGTCTCCGCGTGTTTTCAGTGGGAGACGTACGTCGCTTGGTTCCTGATGGTATAAAAACCTGCGCTAGCGGAGTGAAAGTGAACGGGAGCGCCTCACTCGGTCGATAGCGGGCGTCTCGGTCGGCCGGTCACACCGCGTCGAGGTAGCCGTACGGCTCCCCACCGCCGCGCCGCCCATCGTCTCCGTGGGCGCGTGAACCGCGGACTTCTCCTCGATCTAAAACGGCGATTACAGGGAGCAGACCACGTCGAACGGACGTCGCTACCGATCAACACGCGGACTGGGATGGTACGTCCCCGCGCCGCGTTCGACCTCGCGTACTACCCGCTCGACGTGACCGCCGCCTATTACGAGATCGACTGGCGCGAGCCGGGGGAGTTCGCCGTGGTGTACCACGAGGACGTTCGTGGAGTCACGGGCGGGTGGACGCGCGCCTGGCATCGCCACGACGGGCATACCTTCGACGGTCGACCCGTGCGCGACCACGTCCACCCGCCACCCGACGCGGGTGATCCGACGCCGCACGAACACGCGGATCACGCCTACGACGTGCTGCGGGACGTCGAGACGTCGACGCTCCGGTGGATTAAACGGCACCCGCTCCACGAACGGCAGGAGTGACGAGCGAACGGACACCCCGTCCGCGCTCGTCCACCGAACCCGTCCGTGGCGGATTCCCCCGCGGACGACGATATTTTGTCACCCGCGCACGAATCCGCACGCATGAGCAACAGGCGGCGACTGGAGTTCGTCCTGCGCTCGAAGCTCCGGGCGGCCGGGCGGCAATACGGCGAGGCGAAGGAGGCCTACCGGGCGGCGCGGGCCGCGAGCGAGGCCGACCTCCCGATCGACGAGGAGGGCAACGCCCGGATCGTCTGCCGCCGGTACGCCGAGAAGCGGAGCGTCGAACTCGACGCCGGCCTGCGGCCCGACTGCTACGACGCGGACCACCAGGACTGTCGAGGGTGCGTCGAGGACATCCGCGACGGGCGCATCGAGACGTGGTGAGGGCGGGCGGCGATCCGTCCGAAGCGTGCGCGCCCGCCGAGTGACCTTTGTGATCCGCCGCCGAACCCCCCGGACATGGACACGATAGCCGTCGTCCTCGCGGGCGGCGTCGGCACGCGCCTCTACCCGGCGAGTTCCCGCGAGCGACCCAAGCAGTTCCTCGCGCTCGACGGGGAGCGCTCCCTCCTCGCCCGCACCGTCGAGCGCGTCGAACCGCTCGCCGACGCGACGTACGTCCTCACGAGGCCGGAGTACGCCGACCTCGTCCCCGACCACGCGCCCGACGCGGAGGTGCTGGTCGAGCCCGCCGGGCGCGACACCGGCCCGGCGCTCGTCTACGCCGCCCACCGCGTCCGCGAGGAGGCGGGCGAGTGCGTCCTGCTCAACCTCCCGAGCGACCACCGCGTCGGGGACGGCTTCGCGGACCCCGCCGAGCGCGCCCTGCGCGCGGCGCGCGAGACGGGGAAGCTCGTCACGCTGGGCGTCGAACCCGACCGACCGGCGACCGGCTACGGGTACATTAAACCGGGGACCGACCGCGGCGACTACTTCGACGTGGCGGGCTTCTTCGAGAAGCCGGACGCGGACGCCGCGGAGCGCTACGTCTACGACGGCTTCCTCTGGAACGCGGGGGTCTTCGCGTGGACGCCCGAGGCGCTCCTCGGCGAAGCCCGGCGCTCCGACCTCGCCCCGCTGGTCGAGAGCCTCGACGCCGGCCAGCCCGAGCGCGGGTTCCGCCTCGTCGAGCCCGTGAGCGTCGACTACGCGATCCTCGAGGGCTGTTCGAACGCCGCGGTCGTCCCCGCGGACGTCGAGTGGGACGACCTCGGCGCGTGGGACGCGCTCGCCCGCGTCGGCGACCCCGACGCCGCGGGCAACGTCGTCGCGGGGAACGCCCTGACGCTGGACGCCGAGGACTGCGTGATCGCCACCGACGAGGGGAGCCACGTGAGCGTCGTCGGCGTGGAGGGGCTCACCGTCGCGGCCTACGACGGCCGCGTGCTCGTCGTGCCCACCGAGGACGCCCAGCGGGTGCGCGAGGTGGTCGCGCGACTGGAGGACGGGGGGGAGTGAGAGGAGTGAGGCGCGACTGGACGGGGTGCCATATGAGAGGGCGGCCGAAGTGAGGCGAGCGAGCGCTACGACAGCAACCGCCTGAGCCGGGCGAACAGACCCTTCCGCGGGTCGCCGCCGATCCGTTCGGACTCGGGCGGTTCCGCAACCTCGGACTCCGGTTGCACGTCGGTGGTGACCGCGTCGGCGTTCGCGGAGTCGGGGGCGCGCCCGCCCTCCGCGGCCGCCTCGGCCCGCTCGATGAGGTCCTCCGGGTCGTTGACCGCGTCCTTGACGGGTGCCTTGACGAGGGGGAGGTTCTCGAATCGGTCGCGGCTGACGGCCGTGTCGGCGGCGATGATGGCCGCGTCGGCGTCCGCGATCCGTTCCGCGGAGAGTTCGTTCTCCGCGCCCATGGCCCCCTGGATCTCGACGTGGATCTCGTGGCCGAGCCGCGCGGCGGTCTGCTCTAAGTTCTCCGCGGCCATCTGGCTGTGTGCGATACCGGTCGGACAGGACGTGACTGCGACGAGTTTCATGGCTGGTCGGGTTGTTGAGAGAGCAGGTCGATCACTTCGCGTTTCGTGTGCGCGCGGAGCGCGCGCTCCGCGAGTTCGCGGGCGTCAGCCGCGTTCGTCCGCTCGACGCGCGCCTTGACCGCGGGGATCGTCACGGCGCTCATGCTGAGTTCGTCGAGGCCGAGGCCGACGAGCAGTTCGGTCAGGTCGGGGTCGCCGGCCATCTCGCCGCACATCCCGACCCAGGCGTCGGTCCCCCGGGCGGCCTCGACGGTGCGCGCGACGGCCCGCAGGACGGCCGGGTGGCGCGGGTCGTGCAGGTCCGCGACCCGCTCGTTGCCCCGCGCCGCGGCGTTGACGTACTGGGTGAGGTCGTTCGTCCCGATCGAGAGGAAGTCGGCGCGCTCGGCCAGTTCGGACGCGAGGAGGACCGCGGCGGGCGTCTCCACCATCACCCCGAGGTCGGGGGAGCCGCGCTCGATCCCCTCCGCGTCGAGGTCCGCGGCGACCGCCTCGACTCGGTCGGCGGCCGCCTCGAACTCCTCGACGGTGGCGACGAGGGGGAGCATCACGGCGAGGTCGCCCTCGGCGTCGCCCGCCGCGCGGAGGAGCGCGCGCAGTTGCGTCTCGAAGAGGTCGGCGTCGGCCCCGAGCGACCGGCGGATCCCCCGCTCGCCGAGGAAGGGGTTCTCCTCCTCGGGCAGGTCGAGGTAGGGGATCGGCTTGTCCCCGCCGACGTCGAGCGTGCGGACGATCACCCGACCGTCGGGGAAGGCGCGGAGCGCCTCGCGGTAGGTCTCGTACTGCTCGTTCTCGTCGGGCGGGGCCTCGCGATCGAGAAAGAGGAACTCCGTGCGAAAGAGGCCGATCCCGTCCGCGCCCCGGTCGACGGCCCCCGCCAGTTCGCTCGGGTGGCCGACGTTCGCGGCCACCTCGATCGGGACGCCGTCGGCGGTCGTCACCGCCCCGGCGCGCACCTCGGCGGCGTCTTCGCGCTCGGCCGTGGCGCGACGGTCGGCGTCCGGATCGGTCACGACCTCGCCGGCCTCGCCGTCGACGACGACCTCGGTCCCCTCCTCGATCCCTCGAAGCGCGTCGCCGACGCCGACGACCGCCGGGAGGGCGAGCGACCGCGCGAAGATGGCCGCGTGGGAGGTCCGCCCGCCCGTGACGGTGGCGAAGCCGGCGACCCGCTCGGGATCGAGGCGGGCCGTGTCGCTCGGCGTGAGCCGCTCGGCGAGGACGACCGACCCCTCGGGGAGCGCGGCGAGGTCCGTCCCCTCGCCGCCGAGCAGGAGGCGGAGCAGCCGATCCCGGACGTCCCGGAGGTCGTCGGCGCGCTCGGCCATGCGGCCGTCCATCCCCTCGAACTGCTCGATGGGGCCGGCGAACGCCGCTCGGACGGCGTGCTCGGCGGGGAGTCCGTCGTCGATCTCTCCCTCGACGCCCGCCTCGATCTGCGGGTCGTCGAGGAACTGCACGTGGGCGTCGAAGACGGCGGCCTCCTCCTCGCCGACGCGCTCTGCGGCCCGGTCGCGCTCGGCGCGCAGCGCCTCGCGTGCCTCGTCGCGGGCGCGCTCGAACCGCTCGCGCTCCGCCGTCGGATCGACGGCCGCCGGGTCCGGCGGGTCGGGCAGGTCGAGGTCCGCGTCGGGGCGGTACCAGACCGCGCGGCCGACCCCGGCCCGGGGTGTCGCGCCGACTCCGTCGAGCGTGCGGGTCATCCCGACTCGCCGTCCCCCCGGTTCCCCCCGTTCCCTCCGTCTCCACCGTCCTCCCCCGCCTCCGGCGTCGAGAGGACGGCCTCGAGCGCGTCGAGGGCGGCCTCGGCGTCGTCGCCCTCGGCGACGAGCCGGACCCGGTCGTCGTGTCCGACCCCGAGGCTCGTCACGGCGAGCATGCTGCGGGCGTCGACGGGGTCGCCGTCCTCGGCGGGCGCGACGGTGATCTCGGCGTCGTACCGGTTCGCGGTCTCGACGAACGTCGCGGCGGGGCGGGCGTGCAGGCCCGCCTCCGGCACGACGGCGACGACCCGCTCCATCAGGTCATCGCCTCCGCGAGCACCGCCTGCACGTCCGCCGGCGAGTCGGCCTCGTACAGTCCCTCCCGCACTTCCTCGTGCATGAGCGAGCGCGAGAGCGCGCTCAGGATGGCGAGGTGGTCGTCGCTCCCACCGGCGGGGGCCAGGATCGCGAACAGCAGGTGCGCCGGCTCCCCGTCCATCGAGTCGAAGTCGACGCCGGCCGCGGAGCGGGCGAACGCGACCGACGGCCGGGTCACGGCGTCGGTCTGGGCGTGCGGGATGGCGATGCCCTTCCCGACGCCGGTGGTGGTCTCCTCCTCGCGGGCGAGCAGCGCGTCGAGCGCCGTCTCGCGGTCCTCGACCCGACCCGCCTCGACGGCGAGGTCGAGCAGGAACTCGATGCAGGCGTCCTTCCCCTCGGGCGGTTCGTCGAGGGAGATCGCCTCGGTCGGTACGAGCCGCGTCACGTCGTCTCGGTCCATCTCGGTCTCGGTCATTGTCTGGTGGATAGTCTACTCCGGAGAGGTTCAGTCTGACCCCTGTGCGCTCGCGTCCGCGTCGCGCTCCTCGAGGTCGGCGACGGTGACCTCGAAGTCGGGTTTCACGGCCGTCGCGACGGCCGCCGTCACGAGCGACCCGAGCGCGATGCACCCGAGGAACAGGAGCGGTCGGTTCGACAGCACGACGACGAAGATACCGCCGTGCGGGGCGGGCATCGTGACGTCGAGCGCCATCGAGGCGGCCGCCCCGACGGCGCTCCCGACCACGATGCTCGGGATGACCCGAAGCGGGTCGGCCGCGGCGTAGGGGATCGCCCCCTCGGTGATGAACGAGAGGCCGAGAGGGACCGCGCTCTTCGCGTTCTCGTACATCTCGGCCGTGTACTTCTGCGGGGCGACGAAGTTCGACAGCGCCATGCCGATCGGCGGGATCATCCCCGCGATCATCACGGCCGCCATCGGCTCGTAGAGCTGTTCGGAGAGCAGGCCGACGGCGAACACGTAGGCGACCTTGTTGACGGGCCCGCCCATGTCGAACGCCATCATCGCGCCGAGCAGCGCGCCGACGAGGACGGCCTGCCCCCCCTGGGCGGTCCGAAGGAAGTCGGTCAGCCACGCGTTCGCGATGGCGACGGGCACCCCCAGAAAGAGGATGACGACCGGCGAGAGGACGACCATCGTCAGCACCGGCACGATCAACACGGGCATCATCGGTTTGACGACCTCCGGCACCGAGCGGCGCTTGAACCACCGCGCGACGTAGCCGGCGAGCAGGCCGGCGACGAGCGCGCCCAGGTAGCCCGCACCCGCGTTCCCGCCGCTCAGCCCGATGACGTCGCCCGCCGCCTTGAGGACCGCTCCCTGCTGGATGACGTACGAGAGGAGAAAGCCCGGGGCGAGCCCCGGGCGGTCGGCGATGGCGTACGCGATGTACGCGCCGAGGATCGGCACCATGAACGTCAGTCCGGCACCGCCGATCTGCGTCAGGAACCACTCGAGGGTGCCCGTCGCCTCGAACACCTTCTCGACGGTCGTCCCGCCGGGCCAGACGGTGACGCCGAGGAGTTCGATCGGCGGGAGCGACGCGACCGCGTACCCAAGCGCCAGGAAGATACCCCCGATGGTGACGAACGGAATCATGAACGACACGCCGGTCATCACGTCCTCCTTCACGGAGGAGACGTGCGAGCGAAGCGCGCGTTCGGCCGAGTCTTGCGTTGCCATTGATTCGCACCCTCACGGTTGTTCACCGAACGGTTCAAAAACGCTTTCGAATGTGATCGTTTCTGTCCGTTAGTTCCTGATAAAACTACGAAGCGAAAACCGCCTCGATCCCGGTCAGTACGTCGCGACGGAGACTTCCTCGACCGCGGCGCGGACGCCGCCGAAGTCGGGGACTCCCGTTCCGGGGACGGCGACGACGCGGGAGGCGACGGCGACCCCGAAGCGGAGGGCGGCACCGCCCGACTCGCCGCGCGCGAGGGCGGCGAGGACGCCCGCGAGGAGGGCGTCGCCCGCGCCGACGGTGTCCACCACCGTCGTCTCGAGGGCGGGCGCGTGGAAGGTACCGTCGTCGGTCACCAGCGCCGCCCCGTCCGGACCGAGCGAGGCGACGACGCGGTCGAAGCCCCCCTGGCGAAGCGCCTCGGCGGCGGCGAGACACTCCTCGAGGGTTTCGACGGGCGCGTCGGTGGCCGCCGCGAGTTCCTCGCGGTTGGGTTTGCAGAGCGAGAACGGGGCGTCGAGGTCGCGCAGGACGTCGCCGCCCACGTCCACGGCGGTCTCCCAGTCGCCGGCGCGGGCGATCCGGTCGATCGCGTCGGGCGCGAGGCCGGGCGGGAGGCTCCCCGCGACGACCACCGTCTCCGGCTCGTGACGCCGGACGGCGTCGAGGACGCGATCGACGGCCGCCGAGTCGACCCGCGGGCCGTGATGGTTGATCTTGTACTCGCCGTCGGGCGCGAGGACGGTCGTGTTGAGGCGGGTCGGCTCGTCGATGGTCGCGAAGTCGCTCTCGATCCCGGCCTCGCGGAGGCGGTCGCGGACGAGGCGGCCGAAGGGATCGCCGAGGAACCCGGTCGCGACCGTGGGAGCGTCGAGCGACGCGAGGTACTTCGAGACGTTGATGCCCTTGCCGCCGGGGTCGAACTGTACCCGGTCGGTGCGGGCGACGGCTCCCTCGACGAGCGGTTCGTCGAGGCGGAGGGTGTGATCGAGCGCCGGGTTGAGCGTGACCGTGAGGATCACTCGACGGTCACCTCGGCCACGCGGACGCCGGCGCGCTCGAACGACTCGCGGGCGGTCCGGTCGATGCCGTCGTCGGTGACGAACGCGTCCACGTCCTCCGGGTCGGCGAACCGGACGAAGCTCCGCTCGCCCACCTTCGAGCTGTCCGCGACGAGGACGACCGTGGCCGACTTCTCGACCATCAGCTCCTTCATCCGCGCCTCGTCCTCGTTGGGCGTCGCCAGCCCGGACTCGGCGGTGACGGCGTTCGTCCCGAGAAAGAGCACGTCGAAGCTCATCCGCTCCATGAACGCCTCGGCGGTGGGACCGACCAGCGCCCGCGTGCGGTGGCGGAGCGTCCCGCCCGTGAGCTTCACCTCGCTGTACTCCCCGCCGAGTTCCGAGGCGAGCTGAATCGAGTTGGTGACCGCCAGCAGCGATCCGTCCTTCGGCACGCGCTTTGCGACCTCCATCGTCGTCGTGCCGGAGTCGAAGAAGACGACCTGCCCCTCGGCGAGTTCCTCCACGGCGCGGGCGGCGATGGCGCGCTTCGCGTCGAGGTTCTGCACCTCCCGCTGCCCGTAGGTCTGCTCGCGGCCGACGGCGGTGACCGGTACCGCGCCGCCGTGAGACCGCTCGATCAGGTTCTCGTCCTCGAGTTCTCGCAGGTCCCGGCGGATGGTCGCCTTCGAGTACTCCAGGTCCTCGGCCAGCGCCTCCACGGACCGCCCGCCCGCGTCCGAGACCAGTTCGACGATCTTCCGCTTTCGCTCTGCTGGTAACATGGTACCTCGTGGATCCTACGCGTGATTGATTCGGGTACGTTGTTAACTGTTTGCGTCGTCTATCAGTTCGTTTCTGATCGAAATATTAGAAAATTATCCTCAGTCGTGCGTGCGCCCCGTCAAACGGGGGCGATCCGCCTACGCGCTCCGCATCGATCCGCCGTCGATCGGGAGCGCGACGCCGGTGACGTAGCTCGAGCGGTCGCTCGACAGGTAGGCCACCGCCTCGCCGAGTTCGCGCGCGTCGCCGATGCGGCCGAGCGGGATCCCCGACCCCCACTCCGCCAGCCCCTCCTCGTAGTCGTCGAACTCGCCGCGCTCGACGCCCTGCTTGATGAGGTCCCGGATCCGGGAGGTCTCGTGGCTTCCCGGGAGCACCGCGTTGACGCGCACGTCGGGGGCGAACTCCCGCGACTGGGTCTTCATCAGACCGATGACCGCCCGCCGGACCGAGTTCGAGAGCACGAGGCCGTCGATCACCTCCGCGACGCTCCGCGAGGTGACGTTCACGATCGTCCCGCCGCCGTCGGCGAGGTGCGGGTAGGCCCGTCGAGTGGTCCAGACGACGCTCATCACGAGCAGGTCGTAGGCGTCGTACCAGTCGCCGTCGTCCGTCTCGAGGAACGGCCCGCTCGGCGGGCCGCCCGCGCTCGTGACGACGTGATCGAGGCCGCCGAACCGCTCGACCGTGTCGTCGACGAACGCCTCGACCTGCTCGCGGTCGGTGATGTCGGCCTCCGTCGCGAACACGTCGCCGTCGCCCGCGTCGGAGAGCGTCGCCTCCGCCTCCGCGAGGTGCTCCGGCGTGGTGCCACAGACCGCCACGTCCGCGCCCTCGCGGGCGAGCGCCTCCGCGCACGCCAGCCCGAGGCCGCTACTACCGGCCGTCACGAGCGCGCTGTCGCCGTCGAGTCCGAAGTCCATGACGGGCCGTCGCACGGACCCGAGAAATAGCTGCCCTCTCGTCGCCAGCGTCCCCCTCTCTCAGGGAGTCCGCACGCGCACCGTCCCGTCGCTGGTGACGCCGACGAGGATGTCCCGGCGCACCTCCCGGCCCCGGACGGCGTCGCCCGCCGCGTCGGAGACGAGTTTCATGAGTTCGGGGGCGGCGTAGCTCACCTTCACCCCCACCTCGTCGCAGGCGGAGTAGACGCGCGAGGGAACGTCGTAGAGGTCGGTGCCCGACTCGATCGCGACCTGTACGGGCGCGCGGAGCGCCTCCGCGAAGGCGACCGTCTCGCCCGCCTTGGCGATGTTCTCGCGGGCGCTCGCCTCGATGCTGGAGACGTTCGCCCGGGAGGTGCCGAGCCACTCGGCGATCTCCGCCTGCGGGAGCCCGCGCTCGCGGAGACACAGCACTTCCGCCTGACGGCGCGTGAGAACGCTCCGCTCGGGATCGAAACCGACGCGCTCGAGGATCGTCGCGGCGTCGGCGGGGTCGGTCATCCGCCCCAAAAGTTGTCGCGACTGCCCAGTCGCTCGCGGCGGGGACGCCGGCGGCTGGATCGATCGTCGTCGGCACTCCCCGCCCCGGAACCGTCGTCCTTCTCGCCCCCCTCGTCCTCCTCGCTCTCCTCGTCCTCCGCCAGCGGGAGGCGCTCGAGTTCGTCCGCGATGGCGTGGTTCGAGCGGACTTTCGTGACCTTCACCCGCGCCCTGGCGTCCGGGAGGACGCCGTCGACGAGGACGATGAAGCCGTCCTCGGTGCGCCCGACGCCCGCCCCGCTCCGGTGGATGTCGGTGACTTCGACGACGACCTCCTCGCCCGGCTGGACGGGTTGCTGTTTCAGTTCGCGGATGGGCATGCTGTAGTGATCGCACCACTCGGCCCCACCGCGGTCGCCGTAGTGTTGACATCCCATCCCGGAGATCCGTTCCGAGTACTTGGGACACTGGTCCGCGAGTGGACAGTCGGGCATGAGTGTGGAAACAGGGTGTGCGTTCTAAACGCTTGCGCCTTGGCGAATCGGCCACGGAGACGCTCACCGCAACGTTTTGGGGCGTCGGCGTCGTTCGGGCGGTGTGAGCCGGCCGAGTCCTCCGGATCCGTCGAACCCGTCGGACCGGCGCGTCCCCGAGATCGCCCTCGCCGTCGGCGTCGTCCTCGCGGTGCCGCTGGGGCTGTTCGTCGCGCTCGTGGAGGGCGACCCCCTGTCCGCGGCGGCGCTCGCGCTCGCGCTGTTCTACCCCTTCGCCGCCTACGCGGTCGCGTTCTCCGACGATCCCGCGAGCGTCCTCCGCCCGAACCCCGTGCTGGCGGCGGGCGCCGTCGTCGCGGCGCTCCTCGCGATTGTCGGCCTCCTCGTCGGGCGGCCGGCGACCGGCCTGGCCGTGGGGCTGCTCGCCGTCGTCCCGACGGTGGCCTACCACGTCCGGTACGGCGCGTCGGTCGATCCGCTCGCGCCCCCGCAGACGCTCGCGCTCGGCGGGGTCGTCGCCGCGGTCGCCCTCGCGGTCGGTCTCGGCACCGGCGACGGTCTCGCGGGGGCGGTCGGGGCGGTCCTCGCGCTCCTCGGAACCGCGGACTACCACGACCGGCGCGGCGAGCGCTTCGATCGGCGATCCGAACGGCTCGTCGTGGGAGGGTGCTTCCTCTCCGCGGTCCTCGTCGTCGTCGCCGCGGTCATCGCCGGGCAGGCGATCGTCGGCGTCGTCGTGGGCTTCGGCCTCGTCGCGGTCGGGACGGTGGTCGCCCGCGGCGGGGTCGTCCAGAACGAAACACTTTCGTGATGCTTCGCCCTCTGTGGACACGCGGGACCGTGGGGTAGCTTGGTATCCTTCAGCGTTTGGGACGCTGTAACCGCGGTTCAAATCCGCGCGGTCCCACGTTCAGGACCCTGAGCGACAGCGAAGGGTCTGAACCGGACGGAGCGAGGATTCGAATCAGGGAGTGAAGCGAACGAAGTGAGCGGAACGACCGTGGTTCAAATCCGCGCGGTCCCACTCTGCTGCGACGAACGAACGTGAGGAGCGTCGCGTTCCCGTCGCCGCGAACTCGCAGAGCGTCGCGTCTCGCCGCCTCAGACCCACCGCACGGCGTCCCCGAGGTCGATCCTCGGACTGCCGTGGGCGTACGCCTCGGCGGAGCCGTTCGGGCGCATGCGGTAGACGACCGCGGGGGTGTGCTTGACGGGCGGCTGTTCGGCGCGGACCGCGTTCCAGTCGTCGTCGTGGAAGGACGAGCAGTCGACGAGCAGGAGGGCGTCGGGGTGGGCGTCGAGCTGGTCGTCGGTCTTCGCGTTGGCCGTCGCGCGCACCGCCGCGACGGGCGTGTCGGCGGTGCGGCGGGAGGGCGGCAGCGGGCGCGTCACCTCGACGAGCGCGTCGGAGGTGCGGTAGCCGCCGCCGTCGGCGCGCACCGCGCGCACGCCCTCGCCGACGGCGAAGTCGAGCGCGTGGCCGCTGTCGAGCGCGATCTCGGGGACGAACTCGTAGCCCGCGTCGTGGAGGAGCTTCGCGGCGTTCAACTCGCCCATCGCGGCGTCCATCCGGACGTGATCGACGTGCGGGCTGGTGCCGAGCTTGCCGGCCATCGTCTCGCGGTACGGATCGAGCACGCCCGAACGCAGGAAATCGTCGTAGAAGCGGAGGGCGATCTGGGGGTTGGCGTCGGGGAAGCCCGCGGCGTGTTCGAGGAAGAACCGTCGCGTGCTCGTCCGGCCGTCCTTCGAGAAGAAGACCGGGAGGAAGAACCAGCTCACGTACGAGCGAGCGGCGAGTTCGGGGGACTGCGCTTCGAGGTCGGCGAGGAGTTCGCGTTGCACCCACCGCGAGACGGCGTACGGCGCGTCGTCGAGGTCGCACTTGTCGGTGCGCCAGAGCGGTTCGGGCGTCGTCGTGTTACCCAGCCAGTACGCCGATCGGGAATCGCGACGCCACGCGAACAGCGCGACGTCGCCGTTGTCCATGTCGATGCGGCGCGCCCGGTAGCCCTTCGGGGACGCGAACCGCCCCGTCCCGATCGACGCGCCGAACGAATCGTCAAGCGGCGCGAGGAGGTCGCGGCGGACGCGATCCTCCGTCCAACGTGCGTTCGACCGGCGAAATCGGAGGGGACCTGCCACGAGTAACACTTCGCGCGCGCCCGGTTATGCGTTGCGACCGGCGACCGGACGACCGAACGACCGGACGGCCCAATCTCCCCGGCGACTCGAACCGCGTCGGCGGTCCCGCAGCAGGTTTGCGATCCGGACAATTCGGCTTAACAGTTAACGGCAATACGGACGGATCACCGTTACATTGATAATCGGGAGTTCGTAAGGTACAGTATACCATGTCAATGGGAGCCTATGACGAGGACGAGCACGAGCGCCGAGAGGCGAAGGCCACGGCCGTCGACACGGACTTCGACGACGAGCGGACCCAGTACCACGGGAAGCTGACGTTCGACTCGGGCGATTCCGCCGAGGCGCTCCTCGATCAGTTCAAGCGGATCAAGTCGCAGTGATCGCCGTCGGGTCGCGGCGACCCCACCTCACTTCGTGACGATTTCTCGCTCGTCGTACGAACGGACCGTGACCAGCAGCGCGGACAGCCCGGTCACCAGCCAGACGGCCGCGACGTGGCCGAGGATGACCGCCTGGATCACCGGCTGGCCGGACACGAACGGGTAGAGCACGAGCTGCGCGGCGGCGAACGCGAGTATCTCGAGGTCCGACCGTCTGAGGACGCCTGCCGTTCGCGAGTCGAAGCGGTAGCGCACGGAGCGCCACAGCGAGACGACGCTCGCCCACCACGCCGTCCCGATGCGATAGCAGACGTCCCAGAGGACGAGGAGCGTGACGTAGGCGACGAGCACCGGCGGTTCGGGACCCAGCAGTTCGTCGACCAGCGACCCGCCGCCGCGCTGCGGAGCGAAGACGAACAGCTGCGTGATCAGCGCGACGTAGGCCAGCACGCCGAGGACGACTTCGATGCTCGATCCGAACAGGAGCCGGCGGTAGGCCTCCGGGAGCGGTTCGGAGCGTATCATGGCTGAGATGCGGAGCATCTCGGCGCTTCCGAGCGCCGCGACGAACACGGCGGCCGTCCCCGCGAGCGCCGCCGCCCAGAGGTCGTAGTACCACGCGGCGAGGAGGACCGCCCCCTCGAAGACGCAGAGCTGGATGGCGATGGCGGCGCGCCGCGAGACGTCGATGCCCGGGAGCGCGCTGACGATGCTCTCGTAGACCCACGTCTCGCCGTACTCGACGCGCGCCATCTACGTCTCTCCGTGCGATCGATCGTCGGTCGTCTCCCCCTCGACTCCTGGTTCGTCCGCCCCCGCCTCGTCGGTCCCGAGCGCCCGCCGGACGGCCGCGTCGAACGGCGTCAGCTCGACGGGAACGAGCGACTCGATCCGCGAGTCGTTCGCGACGACGGGGTTGCGAAGCCCCTCGATGAGCGGCCGGGCGACGCTCCGCGGGAGGTCGCTGACGAGGCGGAGCCAGTACGCCGAGAGTTCCGGCGAGAGCACCGGCACCGGCACGATCACCGGCGCGCGGCCCTTCTCGATGCGGGCGGTCCGCTCGATGATCTCCTGGTAGGTGAGCACCTCGGGGCCGCCGATCTCGAACGTCCCGCCGGCCGTCTCGGGCGCGTCGAGGACGCCCACGAGGTAGGCGATCACGTCGTCCACGGCGATGGGTTGACAGCGCGTGCGCACCCACTCGGGCGTCACCATGACGGGGAGGCGATCGACGAGCTGTCGGATCAGTTCGAAGCTCGTGCTCCCGTCGCCGACGACGATCGCCGCGCGGAGCGTCGTGAGGTCGAAGTCGCCCTCGCCGAGGACGTGTTCCACCTCGCGGCGCGAGCGGAGGTGCTTGGAGAGGCGGTCGCGCTCCTCGCCGAGGCCGCCGAGGTAGATCACCCGCCCGACGCCCGCGACGTCCGCCGCGCGGACGAAGTTGCGCGCCGCCCGTCGGTCGCGCGCCTCGAACTCGCCGCCCGATCGCATCGAGTGGACGAGGTAGTAGGCGGCGTCGACGCCCTCGAACGCGGCCTCGAAGCTCCCCGGGTCGAGCAGGTCGCCCTCGAACGCCGTCACGCCCGGCGGCGCGTCGTACCGCTCCGCGTCGCGAACGAGCGCCCGAACGTCGTAGTTCCCTGCCGAGAGCAGGGCGGGGGCCAGTCGTCCGCCGATAAACCCCGTCGCGCCGGTGACGAGAACGCGCATGGTGGAGAGAGGAGCGCCGGGCGCATATTACCGTGGGTCACCGCCCCGGGGACGGTACCCGCCGCGCGGAAGGGCTATCCCGCTCGTTCCCCAACCCCGAACATGGCGAGAAAGCGGTGCGACGGGTGCGGCGAGCGCGTCCGGATCGCGGGCGGGATCGGGGACCTCTGGTCGTTCGAGGGCGGGCCCAGCGGCGGGATGACGCTCGAGTTCGCGGACGGCACCGAGTACTTCCTCTGTTTCGACTGCATCGAGCGCCTCCCGGACGACCCGACGGCGGACGACGTCGCCGCGCTCGACGATCGGTGAGTTTCAACGATCGGTGAGTCCCGGTGATCGGTGGGTCCGGTCGGCGGTGAGTCCCGATCGTCGGAGAGTCCAGACGACCGGTGAGTTTACCCCGACGGCGTCGTTGTCCCGAGTGTGAACCCCGCGCGAATCGACGAGGAGTTCCCCGCGCCCTCCTACCGCGGGGCGCAGGAGGGCGCGTTGCGGGACATCCGCGCCGCGTTCGAGGCCGGCAACGACGTGGTGCTGGTGCGCGCGCCGACCGGGAGCGGCAAGTCGCTGCTCGCGCGCGCCATCGCCGGCTGCGCCCGCCGCCCCGGCGAGGCCCGCCCCGAGGAGCCGATCGGCGCGTACTACACGACGCCGCAGGTGTCACAGCTCGACGACGTGGCGGGCGACGACCTGCTCTCCGACCTCGCGGTGATCCGGGGAAAGGGAAACTACTCCTGCATCCTGCCGGGCGAGACGACGACGCCCGTCGACCGCGCGCCCTGCGCCCGCGAGCGGGGGTTCGACTGCCCGGTTCGACACCGCTGTCCGTACTTCGCGGACCGCGACGTCGCGGCCAACCGGCCGATCGCGGCGATGACGCTCGCGTACTTCATGCAGATGGCCGGGTCGGAGGTGTTCGGCCAGCGGAACGTCGTGGTGATCGACGAGGCCCACGGCCTCGCGGAGTGGGCGGAGATGTACGCGACGATCGAACTCGGCCCGGACACGGTGCCGATGTGGGAGGCGAAGCCCGCGCCCGCCGTGAGCGATACCGAGGACGCGATCCGGTACGCGGAGGGGCTGAAGACGGTGTGCTCGCGCCGCCAGACGGAGCTGCGCGGGAAGGAGGAACTCACCCCGGAGGAGGCCGGGGAGCGCGACCGCCTCGCGGAACTCGTCCGCGAGCTGGGGTGGTTCGTCGAGGACGCCCGGGACCCCGAGAGCGCGACGACGTGGGTGGTCGATCAGCCCGACGGCGAGGGGTCGCGGGTGGTGATCAAACCGATGGACCCCGAGCGGTACCTCCGCTACACTATCTGGGACCGCGGACAGAAGTTCGCGCTCCTCTCGGCCACGATCCTCGACAAGGAGGCGTTCTGCCGGAGTTCCGGCCTCGATCCCGCCCGCGTCGCGCTCGTGGACGTGGCTCACACCTTCCCCGTCGAGAACCGTCCGCTGTACGACGTGGCCCAGGGGAAGATGACCTACGACCACCGCGACGAGACGCTCCCGCGGATCGCCCGCCTGATCGTCCGGCTCATGCGACGACACCCCGACGAGAAGGGGCTGATCCACGCCCACTCCTACGCCATCGCGGAGCGACTCGTCGCCCGCCTCTCCGAGTTCGGCGTCGCGGACCGGGTCCGGACGCACGACCGGGCGAACCGCGACGCCGCGCTCGACTCGTGGAAGCGGAGCGACGGGGCGGACGTGTTCGTCGCCGTCAAGATGGAGGAGGCGCTCGACCTGAAGGGCGACCTCTGTCGCTGGCAGGTGCTCTGCAAGGCCCCCTATCCGAACACGCGCGACTCCCGGGTCGCCCGGCGACTCGAGGACGGGCAGTGGGCGTGGTACTACCGCGCCGCGCTCCGGACGGTGATCCAGGCCTGCGGGCGGGTCGTGCGCGCTCCGGACGACCACGGCGCGACCTACCTCGCCGACTCCAGCCTGCTCGACCTCTTCGAGCGCGCGAGGGGCGATATGCCCGACTGGTTCGCCGCGCAGGTCGACCGGATGACCGAGCCGGACCTCCCGGCGTTCGACCCCGGCGCGGCGCTCGGCGGCGGCGGGGGCGACGGATCGTCGAGCAGGCGTCGGCCGCGCCCACGCTCGCTCGACGACCACCCGCTCTCCGACGTGTGGCGGTGAGCGAGTACGGTCGATCGCGCTCCGTTCGATCTCTCCCGCGCTCCTCCACGTGTTACTTCGGTAGAGCGCACCTTCGGACCTCTCCTTCGCCCGTCGTGAGCGATATGGGTCCTTCACGTAACCTCGCGTCCGACGGACGAGATCGTCTGACCGGCGATAGTAAAATCGTGAGTAGTAAAATCTAGATTTAGATAATCGACCGCAGTTCGATTCTGGACGCTGGAAGGAGTGCCGACGGGTGTCCGGTGGGCGTGCCCCTGATCGTCGGAATACCACCCGCTCTCCGACGCGCGGCGCTAGAGGAACACCGACGCGATGCCGTAGGCCGCCGTCGAGGTGACGAGGAGGAGGACGAACAGGAGCACCAGCCACTGCCTTGCGGTCATAGGTCCCCACAGAGTGTCAGCGGGGATACGGGTTTCGGCGGTGGTGCGCTCGGATTGCGGCGCGGCGCGACGCACCGAGAGTGTTACCCCTCGACGGCGTCCTCGGGCAGCACGTGCAGTCCCGCCCGGCTCTTGAGGACGTGGACCGTCTCCGCGCCGGGATCGAGGTAGCTCGGCCGGGCGATGGTCTTCGTCTCGAAGGTGTCGGGGTCGAGCACCTGCACCGCGCGCTCGTCCTCGACGGCGACGAGGGTCGTCTCCCGCGCGTCGTCGACGCTCCCCAGGCGGCGGGCCTCGGGGGCGACCCCGTCCTCGCTGTCGGCCTCGTAGTGCGCGCCGGTCGTGAGGTAGTCGCCCTTCAGGTTGCCGTGGGCGCTGCGGACGAGCACCGGGTCGTCGTCCTCGGGTTCGATGACCGTCCCGGCGGGGTACGGCGGGAGGCGCACCGCGTAGGTGACGCGGTAGACCTCGTTACCGTCGCTGTCCTCGGTGACGAGCGTCCGCGAGTCGGTGATCGTCCCGCCGAACCGCCGCCGGACGCGCTGGGCGACGGCGCGGCCCATCTGCGTGGTCGAGAGCTTGACGTCGACGCCGTCGCGAGTCTCCTTCACCTCGGAGACGAAGGCGTTGCGGTCGCCCTTCGCGTCCCGGTTCTCGACGTACTCCTCCGCGATCTCGACTGCGCCCTCGCGCTCCGCGTCGGTGGGCGTGCGCCCCTCGGCGCGCACCTGGACGATCGAGGCGTAGTAGTCGCCGGCGATGCGAGAGCACCGGGTACACGTCTCGCGGCTGAAGCGGACGCGCACGTCGCGGTCGGCCTCCACGGGTGTCTCGCGGACGACGCCGGAGAAGTGACAGTGCATGAGGATCGTGTTCTGGTCCACCTGTTCGGGGTCGACCAGCCAGGTGAACTCGTCGGCGTCGACGTGGACCGAGAGCGCCTCGGTCACCTCCTCGACCGCGACGTCGGTGTAGTCCTCCGCGCCGACGTCGATCCAGCGGTTGCCCCGGTAGACGGCACCGCAGCGCGGACAGATGCGCACCGTCAGCTCCTCGGGGGCGTCCACGAGGTCGAAGTCCTCAAAGTAACACGCGTCGCACAGGTGCGCCCGTCGGCCGTGGGGGTCGCCGACCCGCGGTCCCTCCCGCGACTCGACCGGCTTCCCGCAGCGCGGGCAGAACTCGCCCGATGAACTCATTGGCGGTAGTACCGCCCTCGCGCGTTTAAGTTCGGCGTGTTTCCCGCGGCGGATCGATCGCGCGTGTCGCTCCTCAAGGTGCGTTCAGCGCGTAGAGCCGCCGGGCGAGTTCGAGGAGCGCCAGGGCGACGAGCGCCTCCGTCAGCGGGAGCGACAGCCCGCCGCCGGGCGTCGAGACGGAGAGGCGCGGTCCCCCCGTAACCAGCGCCTCGACGCCGACGAGCAGGGCGAGCGTCACGAGCGGGACGGCGCTCTCGAACAGCACCGTCAGCGCCCGGAGCGTCGTCGCCGCGAGCAGCCGGTGGACCGGCGTCCAGGGGGAGGGGTACGATTCCCGTCCGTTCCCCTCGCTTCCGTCGCTTCCGTCGCTTCCGTCGCTTCCGTCGCTCGCGACGGCTTCGTCGCTCCTCTCGGCGTCGGTCGGCGGGCGGTTCGGCTCGGCGTCGCGCGCGGTCGAGGGCCGCGGCTCTGAGGTCGTCGGCATGGCAGTGGTGATCGTGTTCCCGGGCTCGCGGTTACCGGAGTTCGACGGCCGCCCAGGGGACCGTCTCGCCGGTCTTCTTGTCGAACAGCTCCCAGTACTCCGGCTGGACGCCGTGCAGTTGCGCGCAGGCGGCGCACCAGATGTGGTTGTTCGTCGGGTCCCAGTCGACGTGGCCGTTCGGGCAGACGAACCGCCAGCGGACCAGCGGGTCGGCGCGGTCGATGACCACGCGACCCATCGCGTCGGCCTCGCTGCTCCCGTCTGCACGCGCTACGAGTGCGGGCATGTTGAGTTCACAAAAGCCGTTCGGGATATTAATCGGGATTCACGGGCGGGGTGAAACTGAACGACGCGGCGAAAGTGACCGAGGGCGGCGGAATTCCGGGGACGAACGGGGCGTCGGATGTCGGGGGCGATACGCGCGCTGAACGCCCCATTCGCGTCCGAACGCGGCCCGATCCGGTCCCGGAAACACGAGAGTGAAAGTGAAACGGTCGGTCGAACTCGGTCGCCGTCCCGTTCGTCCCTCGCCCGTACGACGGCGAGGTTCATGGACATCGTTCAGATAGGAGGGACCGAGTCGGGGTTCCCGACGTGACCGCCTCGAACGCCCCCTCCCGCTCGCCGACTGCGAACCGCGCTGCGCGCGCCTCCGGCGTGCTTGCGGGTTCTCGCTCGCCGAGCGGTCGGCCCCGTTCAATCCCACCCCTCGTGGACGCTCGTCCGGCAGTCGCGTATCCGAACACCGCCGGTCTCCCACGAGGAGGAGATATTTAATCCACAGACGGCATAGTAGGGGTATGCAGTGGAAACCAGACTGGGGACTGCGTGGGCGGATGGCGCTCACGATGTTCCTGCTCTTCGCCCTCTACATCGTGTTCATCGGGGTGCTGTCCCAGTTCCTCAATATCCTGAGCGTCGTCATCGTCATGGGACTGTTCTCGCTCGGACAGTTCTTCTTCAGCGACAGGCTCGCGCTCTACAGCATGGGCGCGAAGGTCGTCGACGAGGACGAGTACCCCGAGCTTCACGCGATGGTCGGGCGGCTGAGCCAGCAGGCGGACCTCCCGAAGCCGAAGGTCGCGGTCGCCGACACGCGCGTGCCGAACGCCTTCGCGACCGGGCGCTCGCAGAAGAACTCCGCGGTCTGCGTCACGACCGGGATCATGCGGACGCTCGACCGCGACGAGTTGGAGGGCGTGCTCGCGCACGAACTCGCGCACGTGAAGAACCGCGACGTGATGGTGATGACGATCGCGTCGTTCCTCTCGACGCTCGCGTTCCTCGTCGTGCGGTGGGGCTGGCTGTTCACCGGCGGGCGCGACCGAAACAACGGCGGCGTGGTCGTCGCCATCGTCGCCTCGCTGGTCGTCTGGATCGTCTCGTTCCTCCTGATCCGGACGCTCTCGCGCTACCGCGAGTTCGCCGCCGACCGCGGCGGGGCGATCATCACGGGCAGGCCGAGCGCGCTCGCCAGCGCCCTGCTCAAGATCTCCGGCGAGATGGACCGCGTGCCGAAGAACGACCTGCGCGAGGAGGCGGAGATGAACGCCTTCTTCATCATCCCCATCAAGAGCGGGATCGTCGGGCGGCTGTTCAGCACGCACCCGAGCACCGAGAAGCGCGTCGAGCGCCTCCGCGCGATGGAGCGCGAACTCGAGGCGTAAGGGCGTCGAACGTCTCCGGTTCCGTCGGGACGGGGGTGAATCTTTCGGGGTTTCAGTTTTCAGGGGCGAGAAACGCGACGTGGACGATTCGAGAACCTCGCAAGCCCTCCAGAAGGCGGGCGTACAGGGTGCGGCTCCTGCGCCCCCGTTCACTCGCCTGACGGCTCGCTCACGGAGACGCCAGGAGACAGCACCGCACCGCACTGCACCGTACCGCACCCTGTACGCCTTCCTTCCCCCGGGTCGCGCGCCCTCGCTACCGCTCGGGACGCGCTCGCGGCCATGGACAGTAGGAGAAGACGTGCAGCGTTCTCTCCGGTCGGGTTCCCAAACCGCCTACCTGTGGGGAACGTGGGGACGCTACCTCCGATTTCGTGGAGGCCATCCCGGAGAGGTTTTCGAGGCTCTCAGACCGTGACCTCCGATCACGACCCGGTACCCACGGCCGCACTCCGTTTCGTGGACCGAGAGCGTGAGACGGACTAGGCCTCGACCGCGTTACCCCGACGGAACCGAGGTCGGTACCGGTCGAAGAGCCACACCAGCGCGACGGCGGCGAGGTAGTAGGTGACGATCAGGCCGGCCTCCCAGAGGAGGGACGCGAACTGTCCCCCTTCCGGGACGCCGAGCGTCTCCACGAGCGCGTACACGACGTTTTCCAGCCCGAACGCGCTGTCGTACAGGAACATACCCACGAGATACGCCGGCAGCGCCAGCGTACCCGGGAGGAGGGAGGTGACGACGAACACGCCGAACAGGAGGAGGACCGGACGGGAGACCAGTCGGCGACGAATGTGTGCTACGTTCACCATGATCTATCTCAATTGTAGGAGGGTAAGTACTTTCCGGCGGTTGTCACTCGGTGGGTCGTAGATCACGCAAGCGCGTGAACTGACGATTAGCGCCGCCGCGAACCGGCCCGGTCCCTCAGAACGTCGAACCGCGTCGACCGCGCACGGCCGTCAGTATAAGCCGTCGGCCTCCGTACCCGGGGCATGGGCATCCTCGACTCCCTCCGACAGGCCCTCGGCATGAGCGCCGAGGCGGACGCGACCCGTCCGGCCAGCCCCGAGGACCTCTTCGGCATGAGCACCGCCTACATGACGATGGAGGCGGACCTGGGCTACGACCCCGCCGGCGCGGCGGCGCTCTGCTTCGCGGGCGTGGACAGCACCGACTTCGAGCGGACCGAGCGGGAGGTCGAGCGCATCCTCGAGGCCGGCGAGGTCGAGACGGGGACGACGGCGCGCTTCGAGACTGACTCCCACGGCTACCAGTGGGTCGTCCTCGAAGATCCGGACTTCGAGGACCTCGTGACGAGCATCCACTTCGCCGCCGACACGTTCATCGAGGAGGGGTTCGGGGACCGCCTGCTCGCGGCGCTATTCGCCTTCGAAAAGCGCGACGGGCCGAAGGGCCGCCGGATCGGCGACGGTGCGACCGTCGAAGGCGGGAAGCCCGTCTACTGGATCTACTCGTTCCGCCGCGGCGCGTACTATCCCTTCGCCCCGCGGCCCGGCCACGAACGTGACTCGAGTGCTGAGTTCAAACTCCAGAGCGTCCTCGACGGCGAACTCACGGTCGAGGAGGACAAGGAGTACTGGTACCCCCTCTGGCCCGACCGCGGCCGCCACCCCTGGGAGTGAGTCTCCTTCCCGGATAACTGTCCCCACTACCTGATCGTCCATTCCCTCGCCGTCCGTCGGTTTCACTTTCACTCCCCTGTTAACGAGGGTTTATACCCGAACCGGCGCAAGCCACGTCCATGGCAGCAGACCTCGAAGACCTCCCCGGCGTCGGGCCGGCGACCGCGGAGAAACTGCAGGAGAACGGTTACGACTCGTACCAATCCATCGCGGTCGCGTCCCCCGGCGAACTGTCGAACACCGCGGACGTCGGCGAGAGCACCGCCCACGACATCATCCAGGCCGCCCGCAAGGCCGCCGACATCGGCGGGTTCGAGACGGGTTCGCAGGTGCTCGAGCGCCGCGAGCGCATCGGGAAGCTCCGGATGCTCGTCCCCGAGATCGACGACATGCTCGGCGGCGGCGTCGAGACGCAGTCGATCACCGAGGTCTACGGCGAGTTCGGGGCCGGCAAGTCCCAGATCACCCACCAGCTCTCGGTCAACGTCCAGCTTCCCCAGGAGGTCGGCGGGCTCGGCGGCAGCGTCATCTTCATCGACTCCGAGGACACGTTCCGCCCGGAGCGCATCGAGGAGATGATCCGCGGGCTCGACGACGAACTCCTCCAGGCGACGATGGACCACCGCGAGATCGAGGGATCGCCCGACGACGAGGCGGCGATGGAGGAACTCATCGCGTCGTTCCTCGACAAGATCCACGTCGCGAAGGCGTTCAACTCCAACCACCAGATCCTCCTCGCCGAGAAGGCGAAGGAGATCGCGAAGGAGCACGAGGACTCTGAGTTCCCCGTCCGGCTGCTCTGCGTGGACTCGCTCACGGCGCACTTCCGCGCGGAGTACGTCGGGCGCGGCCAGCTCGCCTCCCGTCAGCAGAAGCTCAACAAGCACCTCCACGACATCGACCGCGTCGGCAACCTCTACAACGCCGCCGTGCTCGTCACGAACCAGGTGCAGTCCAACCCGGACGCCTTCTTCGGCGACCCGACCAAGCCCATCGGCGGGAACATCCTCGGCCACAAGTCCACCTTCCGGATGTACCTCCGCAAGTCGAAGGGCAACAAGCGCATCGTGAAGCTCGTCGACGCGCCCAACCTCCCCGACGGCGAGGCGGTCATGCGCGTCGAGGGCGCGGGGCTGAAACCGGAGTAACCACGACCTTTTACTGCGGTCGCCGACGGCCGACACGCTTCGCGGTCGGCCGTGGCTCCCTGGCAAAAGCTCGATCAAAAGCCTGCGTTACCTCCTCGGGCGCTCGCTGCGCTCGCGCCCTCGAAGGCTCCTTGGCCCGCTCGCTCGGCCTTCGGCCTCGCTCACGGTGAGTGCGCTGGTGATAACGGTGAAAAGCAGGGGCCGACGCTCTGCGAGATTTTCGTCGTCGCACTCCGATTCCCGCCGTGACTGAGCGAGCGGAGCGAGCGCGCCGAATCCTCGAAGGAGCGCAGCGACTGAGGGGGTGAGGCGCGGTTTTGATCCAGCTTTTGCCAGGGAGCCAGCGGGCGACCGCGAATGCGTGTCGCCCACGAGTGACCGCAGTAAAAGGTCGTGATTATCTGATTGCAGGCGCTAAAACCCGTCCTTTAGGGCGGGGATACAGCGTCCCCGGAAATCGGAGATTTCTGGTGTGTGAACGAGACGATTCACGTCTCGTCAACGCCGTCATCGTCTTACTTGCGCGTGAGACTACCGTCTCGTAGGCCCACGCTATCAGTAAGCTTAATTATATGGTTACCATATAGGGTGACAATGAATCGGTACGAAACCGACGATGCCGAAGAGATCCTCGACCGAACCGTGAAGCCCTTCGGGAGTGGTGGTGCCCACATCACCGTTCCGAAGCGGTGGATCGGGGCTGAGGTCAAAGTCGTCCGCGTTTCGGACCCCGATCCATCCAACAACGAGTAGGCTATGCGCTACAACTACCGGTACCGGCTCAACCCGTCCGACACTCACCGAGAGACGTTGGACCGACACCGCAACCTGTATCGGCAAGTGTACAACCACTTCCTCCACCGACTCAACCGTATCGACGGGACGACGAAGTACGGTGAAATCAATCAGCTCCCGTCACTCAAGACGTGGTGGACTGAACTCTCCGACCTCTATTCTCGCACGCTTCAGAACGTCGTTGAGCGGTTGTACGACAACCTCTCACGGCTGAAAGACGCGAAAGATGCTGGGCGGAAGGTCGGTCGACTGAAGTGGAAAGCACTACCCGAGTACCGGTCGTTCACGTATCGACAGTCTGGCTTCGAACTCAAGAACACGAGTGGCCGGCCTGTGCTCCGACTCTCAAAAATCGGTGAGATACCCCTCCGACTGCACCGGGACATCCCGGAGGGTGCGAACCTCAAGCAAGTGACGGTGAAGAAAGAACCGACCGGCGAGTGGTTCGCCATCTTCGGCATCGAAACACCCGACGATCCGCCCGAGAAGCCTGAGACACTCACTGACGTCGTGGGAATCGACGTGGGGATTTGCAAGTACGCGCACGACACGGAGGGGACCGCCGTGGGGTCACTCGACCTCTCCGCCGAGCGCGACCGCTTGGAACGCGCACAGCGCGACCTCTCGCGGAAAGAGCACGGCTCTGCAAACTGGGAGAAACAGCGGATGGTCGTGGCCCGGCGGTACGCCGACCTGAAACGGAAACGCCGCGACTTCTTGCACAAACTCTCGAACTACTACGCGCGGGAGTACGACCTCGTGGCGGTCGAGGACTTGAACACGAAGGGCTTAATCGAGCTACCGGGCAACTCGCGGAACCGAGCGGGTGCGGCATGGGGAACATTCCTGCGGATGCTCGAATACAAGTGTGAACGCGAAGGCACGCACTTCGTCGCCGTGAATCCGAGAGGAACGACCAAAGAATGCGCGGTCTGTGGGGTCGAGACCGACAAACCGTTGTGGGTGCGTGAACACTCCTGTCCGTCGTGCGGCTTCGAGGCGGACAGGGATGCGAATGCGGCGTGGACGGTTCTTGGTCGTGCTCTCGACCAGATAGGGACGGGCTGTCCCGAATCAACGCCTGCGGAGACTGCGCTCCCTGTGGATACACCTGTGTCTGCAAAGCGCGTCGTTGAAACAGGAAGCCCCGCCGTTTAAGGCGGGGAGAAGTCACTCAGTCTGGGTCTTCTCGATCTCGATCTCGCCGGTGTGGATCTTCGCGCCGTCCTGGGCGACCTTCTCCGCGAGCACGGCGCACTTGATACGCATCGGGCTGATGTCGACGCCGAGCATGTCGGTGACGTCGTCGCGGTCCATCGCGTCGAGTTCGTCGAGGGTCGTGCCCGGCAACCGTTGGGTGAGCATCGACGCGCTGGCCTGGCTGATGGCGCAGCCGTCGCCCGTGAACGCGACATACTCGATGGTCTCCCCGTCGTCGGCCAGCTTCACGTCCATCCGGATGGTGTCGCCGCAGGAGGGGTTCTCGCCGACGTGCGAGAAGGTCGCGTCCTCGATCGTCCCGCGGTTGCGCGGGTTCTTGTAGTGATCGAGGATCTGCTGCCGGTACATGTCCGAGCCGAGTCCCATTGTTGTCGTCGGTACGGTAGTGCGGGGGAAAAGGGTTGCTCTCCCACCTTTTGCTGTGCGGGCGGCTTCGCCGCCCGCTGGCAAAATCTGGACCAAAACCGCACCTCACCCCCTCGCTGCGCTCGGGGGGTTCGGCGCGTCCGCTCGCTCGTTGCACTCGCTCGCGGGTGCTCCGCTGGTACTATCGGTGGTGCTCGACCGTTCGAATCGTTCGATCCGTCCGTACTTTTATAACTGAGAGCGGGACCAGAGGCCCCCGTGCGCTGACTCTCGTCGCAGGGTGCCCGCGGTTGCGCGACGCCACGCCCTGCGAACTCTGCCGCGGCGTCGCCTGTTCGCCCACCTTTTGCTGCGGTCGCTCGCTTCGCTCGCTCCCTGGCAAAAGCTGGACCAAAAGCCTCGTCGCTCCCTCTGGTCGCTCCTCGGCCCGCTCGCTCCCGTTGGTCGCTTGCGGTACGGCGCGCCGACGCGAGTGGCGGGTGGGACGGCGGCTACGCGAAGAGGTCGCGCGCCGCGTCCACCGCCTCGACCAGCGTGTCGACCTCCTCCCTGGTGTTGTAGAGGTAGAACGACGCCCGGGCGGAGGCGGCCACGCCGAGCGTGTCGTGCAGCGGCTGGGTGCAGTGGTCGCCCGCGCGGATCGCCACGCCGTAGTCGTTGAGGATGCTCGAGAGGTCGTGGGCGTGGACGCCGTCGAGGTTGAACGCGACGAGGCCGCCGCGGTCGTCGCCCGGCGGGCCGTAGATCTCCACGTCGTCGTACTCGGTCAGGCGGTCGTAGGCGTACTCGGCCAGCCCCTCCTCGTGGGCCTGGATGCGCTCCAAGCCGATGTCGTCCAGGTAGTCGCAGGCCGCCGCGAGCGCGATGCCCTGGCAGATGACGGGCGTGCCGGCCTCGAACTTCCACGGGAGGTCCTCCCAGGTCGCGTCCTCGTAGGTGACCTTGCGGATCATCTCGCCGCCGTAGAGGTACGGCTGCATCTCCTCCAGCAGGTGGCGCTTGCCGTAGAGGACGCCGACGCCGGTCGGACCGCACATCTTGTGCCCGGAGAAGGCGAAGAAGTCGGCGTCAAGTCGCTTCACGTCCACGGGGCGGTTAGGGACCGACTGCGCGCCGTCGACGAAGATCAGCGCGCCGTGGTCGTGCGCGAGGTCGGCCAGCTCCTCGATCGGGTTGACCGTCCCGAGGGTGTTGGAGACGTGGACGGCGCTGACCATGCGCGTGTCGTCAGTCACGAGTTCGCGGGCGTGGTCCATGTCGAGGCGGCCCTCCTCGTCGACCCGGACGTACCGCACGTCCGCGCCGGTCTTCTTCCCGATCTGCTGCCACGTGACGAGCGAGGCGTGGTGCTCCATCTCCGTGAGGATCACCTCGTCGCCGGGGCCGAGTTCGGCGAGCCCCCACGCGTAGGCGACGGTGTTCATCGCCTCGGTGGTGTTCTTCGTGAAGACGACCTCCTCGCGGCCGTCCGCGCCGACGAACTCCGCGACGCGGTCGTGGGCCTCCTCGTAGGCGACGCTGGCCTCCTGGCTGAGGCTGTGGATGCCGCGGTGGACGTTGGCGTTGTAGCTCCGGTAGTAGTCGGCGATGACCTCGACGACCTGCTCGGGGGTCTGGCTCGTGGCGGCGTTGTCGAGGTAGACGAGCGGCGTGTCGTCGCCCGGTCCCTCGCCGGGGACGGTCACGTCGCCGCCGACCCTCCGCGCGAGGATGGGGAAGTCCTCCCGGATGCGCTCGACGTCGAGCGGCTCGATCTCTTGCGTGCTCATTACCGGAGTGAAGGACGCGCGAACAAAACACTCCTTCGGTTGGGTCAGCGACCGGTACGACGCGTTCGACGGGGGCAGAATCGAGAGATCAGAACCGGAGTAGCTGCGCGTGGCGGGTGCCGTCGATCTCCAGCACGGTTGCCTCGTCGACGAAGCCGTGTTCGATCGCGAGGGCGACCGCGCGCGTCCCGACGATGTTGGCGACGCTGGCGCGGGCGAGCGCGCTCACGACGCGCTCCTCCTCGACCCGCTCGCCGTCGTAGAAGTCAGGTTCGACAGTGAGCGACACGTGGCCGTTCTCGAACGTTCGACCGAGGATGTCGGGGTCGCAGACGGAGACGAGCAGGCCCTCTTCGGTTTCGCGTTCGGTCAGGAGCATCTCACTCTACCAGTCGTTGTTCGGCGCGCTGTCGGAGTTCGTCGGCCTCCTCCGCGAGGCGTTCGGCCTCCTCGTCCTCGCCGAGGTGCTCGAGCGAGGCGGCCTTCTCCTCCAGGAGTTCGGGCGTGCGGAAGTTCAGCCGTGTCGCGTTGTCGAAGCAGCGAACCGCGTCCTCGTGGAGGCCGCGCTCGGAGAGGAAGAAGCCGCGGTTGTACCACGCCTGCCCGAAGCGCGGGTCGATCTCGACTGCGCGCTCGGCGTGCTCGAGCGCCTGTTCCGTGCGGCCGTCCTCCCAGAGGGCGTAGGCGAGGTTCGTCTCGGCGGTGGCCGCGTGCTCGCTGTCGTCGTCGATCGAGAGCGCCTCGCGGTACGCGCCGATGGCGTCGTCGTACTCCTCGAGCTGGGCGTGCGCCGCGCCCTTGTTGACCCACGCCTCCTGTTCGAGCGCAGGGTCGTCGGCGAGGCGCGCGGCCCGCTCGAGCGCATCGGTCGCCTGCTCGAAGCGGTTGATCTGCATGTAGGAGATGCCCACGTCGACGAGCGCCTCGACGTCCACCTGTCCCTTCGGGATCTGCCGCCGGTCGAGGATGTCGGCGAGCGCCCGGGAGTCCACCGGATCGACCATGCTCGGATCGACCTCGAGTTCCGGCGGGTCGAGGTCGAACCCCTCGAAGGAGTCGCCGAACCCCTGGCCCTCGGAGAAGCGATGGCCGTCCCTCTCGTCTGTCATGCCTCCGGCTTGGCGACTGGCATGGTTAAGGGCTACGCCCTCGCCCTCTCGACCATGCGACTGTTCGTCAGCGTCGACCTGGATCCGCTCGCCGACGCGATCCGCGCGGCGCAGGAACCGTTCGCGGACGTCGACGGCCTCAGACTCACGGATCCCGAGGGGGTCCACGTCACGCTCAAGTTCCTGGGGGAGGTGTCCGAGTCGCGCGTCCCCGCCGTCGAGGACGCGCTCGCAGCGGCCGTCGAGGAGGCGGGCGTCGCCCCGTTCGAGGCGCACGTCGGCGGCTACGGCGTCTTCCCGTCGCGCTCGTACGTAAGCGTCGTCTGGCTCGGCGTCCGCGAGGGGGCGACGGACCTGACGCGCCTCCACGAGGCGTGCGAGGAGCGCACCGTCGCGCTGGGGTTCGACCCCGAACGCCACGACTTCACCCCGCATGCCACGATCGCGCGGATGGATCACGCCGGCGGGAAGGAGCGCGTCCTGCGCGTGCTCGACGAACGCGACCCCGACGTGGGCGCGATGCGCATCGACGAGGTGCGCCTCACCGAGAGCACCCTCACGCCCGACGGGCCCCGGTACGAGACGGTCGCCGCGTTCCCTCTGTCGGTTTAGGCGATCCAAAAATATCCGAATGGTGATAGGTTTAAACGCCCGGGAGCCGTATCTCACGCATGGCCTCGTCCGCGGATTTCGCCCTCGTCTTCGTCGCCGGGCTCGTCACCGCGCTGGCGACGGGCCTCGGCGCGCTCCCCTTCTTCCTCGTCGAGGAGGTGTCGGACCGGTGGAACGTCGCGCTGTGGGGACTGGCGTCGGGTATTATGCTCTCGGCGTCGGTGTTCGGGCTCGTCGCGGAGGGGCTGGCCGCCGGCGGTCCCCTCAGTCTCGCCGTCGGTCTCGCGGCGGGCGTCCTCCTCGTGGTCGTCGCCCACGAGGTCATCGAGGGTCGGAAGGTCGATCCCCACCAGTACGAGGAGGCGAGCTTCCGGAAGCTCGTGCTCATCCTGGGCGTCCTCACCGTCCACAGCTTCCCGGAGGGCGTCGCCATCGGCGTCTCGTTCGCCGACCTGAACGTCGGCGGGGCGGACGCCCTCGCTCTGCTCGGGTTCTCCGTCCCCCTGCTCGCGGTGTTCATGACGGTCGCCATCTCGATCCACAACGTCCCGGAGGGGCTCGCCGTCGCCATCCCCCTGCGGGCGATGGACGTCCCGCGCTGGCGGATGGTCTGGTGGGCGGTCTTCTCCAGCCTCCCGCAGCCGATCGGCGCGGTGCTCGCGTTCTACTTCGTCACGCTGGCGAAGGCGTTTCTCCCCGTGGGCTTCGGCTTCGCCGCCGGGGCGATGATCTACCTGGTGCTCTCTGAGTTCATCCCCGAGGCGATCGACGTCGGCGTGACGCTCCCCCGACGCGGGGTTCCGGAACTCGTCGTTGGAGTGGCCGCGGGCGTCCTGTTGATGGTGCCGCTCGCGTTCGTGTGAGGCGCTCGAAGGGCGTTTCCGATCGGGGAGATCGGGGAGACGGAAGGAACAACGATTTTAAGCCCGGCACGGTACTCGGGCGTACTATGGGCAAGAAATCGAAGGCGCAGAAGAAGCGGCTGGGCAAGCTCCAGAAGCAGAACCGGCGCATCCCGGCGTGGGTCATCATGAAGACGGACCGCGACGTGATGATGAACCCGAAGCGGCGTAGCTGGCGGCGGGGGGACACGGACGAATGAGCGCGAGCGACTTCGAGGAGCGGGTGGTGACCGTCCCCCTGCGCGACGTCCACGCGGAGGCGAAGCACAAGCGCGCCGGCAAGGCGATGAGCGTCGTCCGCGCGCACCTCGCGAAGCACTTCAAGGTCGACGAGGACGACGTACGCCTCGACCCCTCGATCAACGAGGCCGTCTGGGCCCGCGGGCGAAAGCGACCCCCGCGGAGACTCCGCGTCCGCGCCGCCCGCTTCGAGGAGGAGGGCGAGGCGGTCGTCGAAGCCGAGACCGCATAAGGGTGCTTCGCACGGCCCTCTCCGGCTCCGCCTACGTCGGCGTCTTCGCCCGCGCGACGGACGATTGCCTGCTCATCAGGCGGGACGCGGACGACGACCTCGTCGAGCAGTTCGGGGACGAACTCGACGTGCCCGCCGTCGCGACGACCGTCGGCGGTTCCTCGACCGTGGGCGCGCTCGTCGCCGGCAACGGCAACGGTCTCCTCGCCAGCAGCCGCCTCGACGAGGCCGAACGAACCGCCATCGAGGACGCGACCGGCGTCGAGGTGACGGAACTCCCGGGGCGCATCAACGCCGCCGGCAACGTCGTCCTCGCGAACGACACGGGCGCGTACGTCCACCCCGACCTCTCGGAGGAAGCGGTCGAGGCGGTTCGCGACGGCCTCGGCGTGCCCGTCGAGCGCGGCGACCTCGCGGGCGTCCGAACCGTCGGGACGGCCGCCGTCGCCACCAACTCGGGGGTCCTCTGCCATCCGAAGGCGACCGACGCCGAACTCGACTTCCTCGAGGACCTCCTCGGCGTGCCGGCAGACATCGGGACGATCAACTACGGCGCGCCGCTGGTCGGCTCCGGGCTCGTCGCCAACGACCACGGCTACGTCGTCGGCCGCGAGACCACCGGGCCGGAACTGGGGCGCATCGAGGACGCGCTCGGCTACATCGATTGAAAGGGAACTTTCTTCCCGCTCGCCCCCGCAGGTTCTCCTATGAGTCAGTATACGGTGACCGGTCGGTTCCAGAACCGCGACGGGTGGCGGGAGTTCTCGAAGACGGTCGACGCGCCGAACGAGGACGTCGCCGTCGAGCACACGTACGCCGAGTTCGGGTCGAAACACGGCCTCAAGCGCACGCAGCTCGAGATCGAGGGGGTCGACCGATGAGCGTCGGTGGCGGCGGCGGCCAGATGCAGGAACTGCAACAGCAGCTCCAGCTCATCGACCAGGAGATCGAGGCGCTCCGCGAGGAGATCCAGGGGTTCCAGGACGAGAAGACCGAGGTCGACGAGGCGGTCGAGGCCATCGAGGCGCTCGACGACGGCGACACGGTGCAGGTCCCCCTCGGCGGCGACGCGTACGTCCACGCCGAGGTGCAGGACATGGAGCGCATCGTCGTCGGTCTCGGCGGCGGCTTCGCGGCCGAACGCGACGAGGACGGCGCGAAGGACAGCCTGAAGCGCAAGAAGGAGCTGCTCGACGAGCGCATCGAGGAGGTCCGCCAGGACATCGAGGACCTCGAAGAGGAGGGCGATAAGCTCGAGCAGCGCGCCCAGCAGATGCAGCAGCAACAGCTCCAGCAGATGCAACAGCAGATGCAGCAACAGCAACAGGGCGATCGGGACGACGAGTAAGCGATGTTCGACGGACTGCGGAAGAAGCTCGACCGGTTCCGGGAGGACGCCGAGGAGGCGGCGGAGGAAGCGGCCGAGGAGGAGGCCGCCGCGGGGGAGGCGGGGAGGACCGGCGGGGTCGAACCCGAACCCGAATCCGAGGCCGAGGAACGCCCGGCCGACGCGGAGGCGTCCGGAGCGTCCGACGTCGAACCGGGAGACGGCGCGACGCCCGCCGAGCCGGCGGCCCCGCCGGCGGAACCCGACGCCGACGCCCAGCCCGAGACGGGCGCGGAACCGGCCGCCCCACCGGCGACCGACGCCGACGAGGCCGCGGACGAGGGCGAGGGGGAGTCGTCCTCCGGCCTCGGCCTGTCGCGCTCGGAGTCCGAGGGGGAGGACGAGGAGGAATTCAAGGCGAGCTTCGGCGCGCGGGCGAAGGCGTTCGCCACCGGCGGCGTCGTCATCCGTCCCGAGCACCTCGACGAACCGCTCGACGACCTCGAACTCGCGCTGCTGTCGAGCGACGTGGAGATGGGCGTCGCCCAGGAGATCCTCCGGAACATCCGCGAGGAGGTCGAGGGGACGACCCGCGCGCAGGTGCAGTCCACCGGACAGGTCGTCGAGATGGCGCTGCGCGAGGCGCTGGTGGACGTCATCAGCGTCGGGCAGTTCGACTTCGACCGGCGCGTCGCCGAGGCGGACAAGCCGATGGTCATCATCTTCACGGGCGTCAACGGCGTCGGCAAGACGACCTCGATCGCCAAGCTCTCGCGGTACTTCGAGGAGCGCGGGACCTCGACGGTGCTCGCCAACGGCGACACCTACCGCGCCGGGGCCAACGAGCAACTGCGCGAGCACGCCGAGGCGCTCGACAAGAAGTTCATCTCCCACGAGCAGGGCGGCGACCCGGCGGCGGTCATCTACGACGCCGTCGAGTACGCCCGGGCCCACGACGTCGACGTGGTGCTCGGGGACACGGCGGGCCGCCTGCACACCTCCAACGACCTGATGGCGCAACTGGAGAAGATCGATCGCGTCGTCGACCCCGACATGACGCTGTTCGTCGACGAGGCGGTCGCCGGCCAGGACGCGACCCAGCGCGCCCGCCAGTTCAACGAGGCGGCCGCCATCGACGGCGCGATCCTCACGAAGGCCGACGCCGACTCCCAGGGCGGCGCGGCCATCTCCATCGCCCACGTCACCGGAAAGCCCATCCTCTTTCTGGGAACCGGCCAGGGCTACGACGACCTCGAACGGTTCGACCCCGAGCGCATCGTCGACCGCCTGCTCGGGACCGACGAGGCGTAGCCCCGGGTCGGCGCGCACGGCCGCGTATCGCGCGTCAGCCGTCCCCGGCGTTTCCACCCTGCCCCTCCACCCACCAACCGGTGACATTCACCGGTATCCGGTTCGACGCGAACGACGCCGATGCGCGCCCCGTCCGGGGGTTCTGACCGCACCGGGCGTCGTTCGAGTCGGTGACACCGCCCGGCGAGGGCGTACGCCCGAATCGGATCGCGGTCTTCCGGTTACCGATGCCCGCACCGGAGGACGGGGTGACACGTGTTCCGGTAACACTTGACGAGATCGCCCAGCGACGTCAGTCCTCGCCGGAATGACGGGGTATAACGCCATCCCTTGTTCAGTGGGCACATGGAACGCAGACGGCGCGCGATTCGACACGGACGGACGCTGACTGAGGGGGGTGATCGCCATGAATACGGTTGAGCGGTGGAAGCAGGAGAAGCACCCGCTCGACGTCGTCGAGGACGTGCGTGAGTACGCCGCCGAGGGGCTCGCCTTCGACGAGATCGAGGAGCGGGCCGGGTCCGGCGAGTGGGAACGCCTGAAGTGGGCGGGGATGTACACCCACGGGAGACAGTCGGGGTACTTCATGCTCCGGACGAAGGTGCCCGGGGGCTACCTCACGCCCGAGCAGGCCGAGGTGATCGGGCGGGTCGCCACCGAGTACGCGACGGCCCCCGAGGAGCACGGCGGTGCCGAGCAGAACGAACTCTGGGGCGACGCGTTCCTCGACATCACGACGAGGCAGGACGTCCAGATGCACTGGATCAGGCTGGAGGACGTCCCCGAGATCTGGGACCGCTACGACGAGGTCGGGCTGACGACGGTCCAGGGCTGCGGCGACGGCGCGCGCAACGTGCTCGGCTGCCCCGCGGCCGGGCTGGACGACCACGAGGCGTTCGACGCCCAGCCGGTCGTCGAGGCGGTCTCCGACTTCTTCACGGGGAACCGGGAGTACGCGAACCTCCCCCGGAAGTTCAAGCTGACGATCACTGGCTGCCGCGAGGACTGCGCGCAGTCCCAGATCAACGACGTGGGGCTGACGCCCGCGGCGAAGGAGATCGACGGGGAGCGATACTACGGCTTCCACGCCCGCGTCGGCGGCGGGCTCTCGGACGGCCCGCGGATGGCCTCCGATCTCGACGTGTTCGTCCGCCCCGAGGACGCAGTCGAGTTCTGCCGCGCGGTCGCGCAGGTGTTCAAGGAACTGGGCGATCGCCACAACCGGGGCGTCTGCCGGATGCGCTACCTGGTCGAACAGCTGGGTCCCGAGCGGTTCGAGGCGGCGGTCCGCGACCGCTGTACGGTCGACCTCCGCGAGCGCGGGACGGACCTCACGGAGGGGTACACCGGCGACCACGTCGGGGTCCACGACCAGAAGCACGGGGGACTGAGGTACGTCGGGTTCAACGTCGTCGCGGGCCGGATGGGCGGCGAGGAGTTCGTCGAGGCCGCCCGCGCCGCCCGGCGCTACGGCACCGAGGAGACCTCGATCCGGCTCGCGACCGACCAGAACTTCCTCGTCACGCACGTCCCCGAGGGCGAGGTCGAGGATCTCCTCGCGGAGCCCTTCGCGGCGGACTACCGTCCCGATCCCGGTCCCTTCTCGCGGGGCGCGGTCGGCTGCACGGGCAGCGAGTTCTGCAACTACGGGGTCATCGAGACCAAGAAGCGCGTCAAGCGCTGGGCGCGGGCGCTCGACGACCGCGTCGAGACGCCGGACGACCTCGACGTGGTTCGGATGCACCTGAGCGGCTGCTCGGCGTCGTGCGCACAGCCCCAGATCGCGGACGTCGGCTTCCGCGGCGAGACGGTGAAGGTCGAGGGCGAGGGGAGCACGAACGCCGAGGGCGACGCCATCGTCGAGGGGGTGGACTTCGGGCTCGGGGGGAGCCTCGGCCTCGACAACGACTTCGTCGACTGGGTGGAGACGGCGGTCCCCGCCGGATCGGTGATCCCCGCCCTCGAACAGCTCTTCGCGGTCTACGTCGAGGAGCGGGCCGACGGCGAGCGCTTCTACGAGTGGTGCCGGCGGGTGGAGAACGATCGCCTCCGGACCGTCATGCGCCGCGCCGACGCGACCGTCGCGGGGGGTGTCGCCCATGACGGGTGAGGAACCCGCGGAGGACGATCTTCCCACCGCAGGCGGTCGCGGCGAGCCGTTACCGCGCGTCCCCGGGACGGGGGATCGAGACGGCGGTGGCTGCGCGGACGGGCGGTGCACCTGCGGCGGGGCGACCGCCGGCGACGAGAGAGACGACAGCGCCGTCGCGGACGGCGGCTCCCTGGCCGCGAACGTCGACGCCGAGGGGCGACTCGGCGACGTCGCGTTCACGCCCCCGGCGGCGGGGGTGAGCCGGGACCTGGAGGACGGCTCCGACCCGACCGAGCGCGTCGGCCTCCCGGAGGGCGTCGACCTCGACACGCCGGGGTACTCGATCCGCCGAGAGATGAACGACATCGAGACGCCCGACGAGAAGACGTGGTTCATGGAACTCGACCACGCCGTGATCGACGCCGGGCGGTGCATCCAGTGCGGGACGTGCGTCGCCGCGTGCCCCTCCGACTCGATCGGTATCGGGGACGACGACCTCCCCGAACTCGTGAAGATGTGCACCGGCTGCTCGCTGTGCTGGGACTTCTGCCCGCGCGGCGGCCTGCGGTACGAGCGCCAGTGGGTCATCACGGGCGGCGAGGACAACGTGACCGGCGCGGGCGACCCCATCACGGAGTTCTCCGCCCGGGTCACGGAGTCGTGGCGGCGCGGCGCGCAGGACGGCGGCGTCGTCACGAGCGTCCTGAGCCACCTGCTCGAGGCCGGCGAGATCGACGGCGCGCTCGTCGCCGCCGAGAGCGAGGACGAGCCGTGGAAGGGCGAGGCGTTCCTCGCCACCACGCCCGAGGAGCTGATCGCCAACGCGGGGAGCTTCTACAACCAGACGATGGCGCTCGGCAACCTGTCGCTCGACCGGTGGGCGCACAAGCTCCCCGACAAGCCGCCCGAGGAGCTGTCGCTCGCGCTCGTCGGGACGCCCTGCGAGATCGAGGGCATCCGCGCCCTCCGTGACTTCGACTGGGAGTACGGCTCCCAGGAGGCGATGGTCCGCGCCGTCGAGTACACGATCGCGCTGATGTGCACGAAGAACTTCAACTACTACCGGCTGATCGGGGACCTGCTCTCTGAGCGCCGGGGCATCGCCCCCGAGGAGATCGGCAAGCTCGACGTGCTCCACGGGAAGATGATGGCCTACGACCGCGACGGCGACCTCCTCCTCTCTGAGGACGTGGAGAACTTCCACGACGCCGCCCTCAAGGGGTGCAGCGAGTGTGCCGACTTCACGGGCTACTGCGCCGACCTCACCGTGGGCTCCGTGGGATCGAGCGACGAGTACTCGAGCGTCATCGTCCGCACCGAGCGCGGCCTGAAGGCGTGGAACCTGACGAAAGGCGACCTCGACTACCACGACTTGGAGGACCGGAGCGCGATCGGCAAGCTACAGAGCTGGGACAAGAAGCGGGCGTTCGAGGCGCTTGAGCGACCCTTCGACCCCGACGCGCCGCGGTTCATCGAGTACACCGACCACGCCGAGCGGTACGGGACGGAGGTGAACCCCCACGAGGCGGATCACTGAGTCGCGTCACGGGTGCGCCCGCCGGCTCGGTAGCTGCATTTGACACCCCGTTGAACGAGACTCAGCGTTCAGCAGGCCGGTAAGCAATACCGCGAACGTCCTCGTGCTCTCCGGAGAGCCTTCGCCCTTTCAGCCCGCCAGGGGGCGGAACGTCCGGTCCGCCGTCGCTACTCTCCGTCGGTTCCGTCGTCCTCCCTCTCGTCGTCTTCTTCCTCCGCCGCCGCGCTCAGCCCGTCGTCGCCCCGCTCCAGCGCCGTCGTCACCCGAGGTGGTCGAGCACCGCGTCGACGTCGTTCGGCACGGGTTCGGGCTCCGTCCCGGCGGCCGCGGCGGCGTCGGGGTCCTTCAGCAGGTGGCCGGTCGTGAGACAGACCACGTCCTCGTCCGCGTCGACGACGCCCGACTCGCGGAGCGTCCGGAGGCCGGCGACGCTCGCGGCGGAGGCGGGTTCGACGCCCACCCCCTCGCGGGCGAGGTCGCGCTGGGCGTCGGTGATCGCCTCGTCGCTCACGGCGACGGCGGTCCCGCCCGTGGCGCGGATGCCGGGCAGGGCCTTCGGCGCGTTGACGGGGTAACCGATGCGGATGGCCGTCGCGCGCGTCTCCACGTCGTCCCAGCGCTCGACCGCCTCGCGGCCCTCCTCGATCGCCTCCACCAGGGGTGCAGAGCCCTCGGCCTGCACGGCGGTGATCTTCGGCACGTCGTCGTCGGTGAGCGACCCCGCGTGGACGAGTTCGCGCAGCGCCTTGTAGAGCGCCGCCGTGTTGCCCGCGTTCCCGGCGGGGAGGACGACGCGGTCGGGGTAGCGTCCCTCGTCGGCGTGGAACTCCTCCAGGAGTTCGAAGAAGATGGTCTTCTGGCCCTCCAGGCGGAAGGGGTTGAGCGAGTTGAGCAGGTAGACCTCCCCGCGCTCGGCGAGCGCCTGGACGACGTCGAGGCAGTCGTCGAAGTTGCCGTCCACCTCGAGGATGCGCGCGCCGTGGAGGCTCGCCTGCGCGATCTTCCCGGCCGCGACCTTCCCCGCCGGGAGGAGCACGAGCGTCTCCATCCCGGCGCGCGCGCCGTAGGCGGCGAGCGCGGCGCTCGTGTTGCCCGTCGAGGCGCAGGCGAGGCGCTCGACGCCCAGCTCCCGGGCGACCCGCACGCCGACGGTCATCCCGCGATCCTTGAAGCTCCCGGTCGGGTTCATCCCCTCGTGCTTCACCCGGAGGGTCCGAACGCCCACGTCCTCGCGCAGGCGGGGGACCTCGTGCAGCGGGGTGTCGCCCTCGGGGAGCGAGACGCCCGACTCGAACGGGAGGGCGGCCGCGTAGCGCCAGACGCCGCGGCCGGAGAACTCCTCGAACGCGGGGTAGCGGTCGTAGCGCACCTCGAGCAGTCCGTCGCACTCGGGGCAGGTGTAGACGACGTCGTCGAAGGGGGCGAGCGTCGCGCCGCACTCGATGCAGGCGAGCCAGACGCCGTCGTCGGCCGCCTCCGGGACGCGCGTCGAGAGTTCCAGCGTGGCCATTGCCGAGGGGTCGGCGCAGGGAGGCAAACGTGTGGCGGTCCACGCGCGTTCTGCCGGTGTCCCGAGGCACGCTGTGACGTACTGATTCGACCCGATGCGAGGGAGAAAAATCAACATAACAATAGTAGAAATAGAAACGTACAATACCGCCGCCGGGTCGCCTCCACTCGCAATGAGAGACGGTCTCGATCGACGGACGTTCGTGAAGGGCGCGGGAGCGACGGCGGCGGGCGCGGCGCTCGGTGTCGGGACTGCGACCGCGGAGAAGGAGGAAAAGGAGGAGGAGGAGGAGCGCAACCGGGGACGGAAGTCGCGGAAGCGATCCGAGGAGGAACCGGCTATCGTCGCCCACCGCGGGTTCGCCGGACAGTACCCCGAGAACACGGTCGGCGCGGTCGAACTCGCCGCTCGCGGCGGGCTCGGTCCGGCGGCGGCGCGGCGGGGCGCGGACATGATCGAGATCGACATCATGCCCACCGCCGACGGCGACGTCGTCGTCTTCCACGACGACCGCCTGAGCGAGCGCGACGGTGGCGAGCGCGGCCTCACCGACGCCGACGGCGTCGTCTGGGAGACGCCCACCGAGGAGGTGCTCGACGCCGAGGTGCTCGGGAGCGGCGAGACGGTTCCCCTGCTGACCGACGTGATGGACGCCATCCCGACCCGCGTCGGCGTCAACATCGAGTTCAAGAACCCCGGCTCGTTCGACGTGCGCTTCGCCGAGAAGCTCGACGAGGACGAACTGGCGCGGCAGAAGGAACTCTGGCGGCCGCTCACCGAGCGCGCGATGGCGATCGCCGCCGACTACGACAACGAGATCCTCGTCTCCTCGTTCTACGAGGCGGCACTCGCGACGGTCCGCGAGGTGGCTCCCGAGGTGCCCGTCGCGCCGCTGCTGTGGGACTCCATCGAGGACGGCCTCGACATCGCCCGGCGCTACGACGCCGAGGCGGTCCACCCGCCGTACAACATGATCCGCGACACGCCCTTTTTCGCCGACCCCTACTACACGGAGGGGCCGTGGGAGGACGTGGACCTGCTCGCCGTCGCCCACGAGGAGGGCCGCGAGGTGAACGTCTACACGCTCGGCACCTGGTACCAGGCCCAGGAACTCGCCGCCGCCGGCGTCGACGGACTCATCGCCGACTACCCCGGACTGCTCGCGTTCGGCGCGCGGCGCTGAGCGGGACTACTGACTACTGACTACTCCGCCGTCGCCCCGTCGCCGTACTCGTCGATGCGGTCGTGGACGTACGCCGCCCACTCGTCGAGCGTCTCGTGGAGCAGTTCCTTCGCCTCGGGAAGCGGCGTCGCGGTGTACTGATAGACGTGGCCGCCGCCGTCGAGCAGGCGGCGCTGGCGCTCGGCGAGGCCCTTCTCGCGGAGCGTCGAGAGCGAGCGGTTGACGTTCGAGCGGTCGCGGTCGACGACCTCCGCGAGTTCCGCGACGGTGCTGCCGGGGTTGTCGAGCAGGGCGAGGTAGGTGTTGCTCTCGTGGCGCTGGATCCCGAAGACGCACGAGAGGACGTCGGCGAACTGGGGTTCCTCGTCGAGCATCAACTCGCGAAAGCGGTCCGGACTCGGCTCGGCGTCCATGCGCCCCCTAGGGTCGAACGCCGGATAAATCCCGCCGTATCGCGCTCGTCGAGAGGGACGCGGGCCGAAGGAGCCGAGTCAGGCGTCGGCGGCGTACCCCATCTTCCGCAGGCACCCCCGCATCTCCTCGGCCGTCGCGTGCTTGTGCAGCCGCGTCGGCGTGTCGCAGTAGTACGTCTCGCCGTCCCACCTGAGGGTCACCTCGTGAACCTCCCCCAGGAACTCCGTCTCGACGACGACCCGCTTTCCCGCCGAGAGGGCCTCCAGTACCTCGTCTGCCGTCCACTCGCCGGCCGCGATAGTCACGCTACTCACTCCGTGTCACCGACGGACGGTAGACGCCCCCGTATAATGATGCCTCGGATGTGCGAGCGTGCCACATCGACACACGCTCGGGATCCGACTTTTTACGCGCTCCGTGAACCGCCGCGTGCGATGAACCAGGAGGTTCGGACCGAAACGACAGTACAGCACTCGAACGACACTGAGTGGCGCGCCGGCGTCGTCGCCGGACTCCTCGCCGCGGCCGTCATGGGCGTGCTCCTCACGATACAGATGCCCGACACCATCGGGGTCGCTATTCCCTCGATGTACGGACTGCGGGGGCTGCTCGCGGGGTGGGTCGTCCACCTCGTCCACGGGGCGGTGCTCGGCCTCGTCTTCGCCGCCGTCGCCGGACCGCTCGGCGTCGCCCGATCCACCGGCCGATCGCTCGCGCTCGGGGTCGCCTACGGCGTCGTCGTCTGGGCGCTGCTCGCGGTGCTCGTCATGCCCGTGTGGTTGAGCGCCGTCGGCTCCCCCGCGAACCCACCGCTCCCGAACGTGAACGTTAAAAGCCTGATCGGTCACGTCGCCTACGGTGCGGTCCTCGGCGGGACGTTCCCCTCCCTGTCGCGGTAGGCCGACCACATCCCGGGAGAGGGGCCGGCGGGGTCACCCGGCAGTGTCAGGGTATGACACGGCGCGCGCCAGAACGAGGAACGCCGATGCCCGCGGCCGTCCGACCTCTAGGGTATGAGTTCCGCAACTCGAACCCCGGAGGCAGCAGAGACACCGCCCGCGATGGAGACGCCGCCCGGAGCGTGGATCGGCGCGGTACTCGACGGCGTCGTCGCGGCGGTCGCCATGGCGGTCGCGATGGCCGTCCTCATGCCGGGAGCGCTCGAACAGGCGATCCCGGCGCTCTACGGACAGACCGGCGGCGCGTTCGGCCTGACCGCTCACCTCGCCCACGGGGCGGTGCTCGGCCTCGTCTTCGCCGCGATCGTCCGCTTCGGCGGGCTGACCGAGTACACCGACAGCGTCACCCGGAGCGCGCTCCTCGGGGCGGCCTACGGCGTCGCCCTCTGGATCGTCACCGGGAGCTTCGTCCTGCCCGCGTGGCTCAGCGCGGTCGGCGTCCCCATGGCCGTCCCGACGTTCAGCGGCGCGAGCCTGATCACCCACCTCGTCTACGGCATCGTGCTCGGCGCGCTGTACCCGTGGGCGAAGCGGTACTAGTAACCACCACGTTTTGCAGCGCCACCTTTTCCTGCGCTCGCTCGCCAGCGACCGCGGAGCGTGTCGCTGGCGGCTCGCTGGCAAAAGCTGGATCAAAACCCTCCTCCACCCCCTCGTCGCGCCTCCGGCGCTCCTCGGGGGTTCCGTCGGTCCGCTCGCTCGTTGCACTCGCTCACGGGTGCGCGCTGATGCCGATGATCCGGTCGGGGCTGTCGGATCGTTTACTCGGGCCGTATCTTTATAACAGAAAACGGAACCAGTGTCCCCGTGCGCTGACTCCCGTCGCGGGGCGCTTCGCGGTTGTGCGACGCCACGTCCCGCGATCCCGCCCCCGCCGCGGCGTCGCCTGCACGCCCACGTTTTGCCGCGGTCGCTCGCTGCGCTCGCTCCCTGGCAAAACCTGGACCACCGCCGCATCTCATCCCCTCGCTGCGCTCGGGGATTCGGCGCGTCCGCTCGCTTGGCCGTCGGCCTCGCTCGCGGTTGCTCAACGCCGAACTCCGCGAACACCGCCCGCGGCGTCACCTGTCCGCCGTCCCGGGCGTCGGTTCGTCCGATCACTCCAGCAGCGTCACCAGCAGCGCCTTCTGAGCGTGCATGCGGTTCTCCGCCTGGTCCCAGACGAGCGCGCGCTCGCTCTCGAGCACGCCGTCGGTTATCTCCTCGCCGCGGTGGGCGGGCAGGCAGTGCATCACCCGCGCGTCCGTCCCGGCGAGCAGCTCCTCGTTCACCTGGAACCCCTCGAAGGCCGCTAGCTTCTCCGCGCGCTGGTCCTCCTGGCCCATGCTCACCCAGACGTCGGTGTAGACCACGTCGGCGTCCGACGCGGCGTCGGCCGGGTCGTCCGCCAGCGTCGGGGCCGTCCCCAGCTCGCCCGCCCGGTCGAGCACGTCGTCGTCGATCGCGTACCCCGCCGGCGTGACGACGGTGAGGTCGACCCCGGCCATCGCACAGCCGAGGACGAACGACTGGGCGACGTTGTTCCCGTCGCCGACCCAGGTCACGTCGACGTCGAAGCCGCCGAACGCCTCCCGGATCGTGAGGAGATCGGCGAGCGTCTGGCAGGGGTGGGCGTCGTCCGTGAGGCCGTTGACGACGGGGACGGTCGCGTGAGCGGCGAGTTCCTCCAGGTCGGCGTGGTCGAACAGCCGCGCCATGACGACGTCGACGTACCGCGAGAGCACCCGCGCGGTGTCCCTGAGGGGTTCGCCGTGTCCCAACTGGATGTCCTCCGGGCCGAGGAACATCGCGTGGCCGCCGAGCTGCGTCATCCCCGTCTCGAAGGAGACGCGGGTGCGCGTGCTCGGCTTCTCGAACACCATCGCGAGCGTCCGGTCGGCGAGCGGCCGCTCCGTCGTGCCGTCGGCGAGGGCCGCCTTCGTCGTCGCCGCGCGGTCGAGGACGGCCAGCAGTTCCTCCGCCGTCAGGTCGTCCACGTCGAGGAAGTGCCGGACCATCACGACCCACCCCGGAGCGTCGCCGCCACGTCGGAGAGCACCTCGACGGAGCGGTCGAACTCCGCGAGCGGGAGGTGCTCGTTCGGCGCGTGATCGAGATCGGAGTTCCCGGGGCCGTAGGTGACCATAGGGCAGTCCCAGACCCGCGCGAAGAGGTTCATGTCGCTCGTTCCGGTCTTGCGCAGCAGGCGGGGGTCGCCGTCGTGATCCCGGATCGCGACCCGGAAGGCGCGGGCGACCTCCGTCCGGGGGCTCATCATCACCGGCGGGACGAAGTCGTGCCAGCGGACGGTGCCGCCGTTCAACTCGCCGTCGGCGCGCTCGCGCACCTCCTCCACGGAGTACGCGGGCGGGACGCGGAACTGCACCTCCATCGTCGCCTCCACGGAGAGGCCGTCGTCGCTGACGCCCCCCTCGACGGCGACGGGCTTGGGGGTGACGCGCTCGAAGACGGGCGTCCACTCGTCCTCGGCGAAGGCGTCGGTGACGCGCCCCCACCAGTCGAAGGCGTCCTGGATGGCGTTGTTCTCCGGGCGCGAGGAGTGCCCCGACTCGCTCGTGGCGACGTACGTCCCCGAGAGCAGGCCGCGGTAGCCGAGCGTGATGCCGTTCCAGCCGGAGGGTTCGCCGTTCACCACCGCGCCCGGTTCCTCACGGCCCGACTCGATGAGGTGGCGAGCGCCCGCCGACTCGCGCTCCTCCTCCACGACGCCGACGAAGCTCACGCCCTCGCGGACCGCCGCGACCGCCATCGCCGCGAGCGGGCCCTTCGCGTCCACGCTCCCGCGACCCCAGAGAGAGGGTTCGCCGCGCTCCTCGCCGGGGGCGATCTCGACGGGGATCTCGCCGGGGACCGTGTCGATGTGCGACGTGAGGAGCGCGCTGTCGTCCGCCGGCGCGTGGACGTTGCCGACCTCGTCGGTCCACGCCTCCCGGCCGTGGCGCTCGAAGAAGGCGACGAGGTGATCGGCGCAGGCGCGCTCGTTACCGCTCACGGACGGCGTGGCGACGAGCGTCCGGAGCAGGTCGCGCGCCTCCTGCCGACCGACGCTCACGGACTCGCTCGCGCTCACGCGAACCACCTCCGGCGGCGAACGGGGGCGGGCGAGTCCGTCGCTACCGACGGGTTCGTCCTCATCCCACCACCTCCGCGATCGCGTCCACGACCGCGTCGCAGTGCTCGCGCTCGACGATCAGCGGCGGGAGCAGTCGGAGGACGGTTCTCCCGGCCGGGAGCGCGAGCACGTGGTGGTCCATCGCCAGCTTCGGCAGCAGGCGGTTCGCCCCGCGCTTCACCTCGACGCCCAGCATCAGGCCCTCGCCGCGGATGTCGCGCACGGCGTCGCCCACGGCGGCGTCGAGTTCGCCCGTGAGGTAGTCGCCCATCGCGGCGGCGTTCCCCGCGAGGTCCTCGCCCTCGATCACGTCGAGCGTGGCGACGGCCGCCGCGCAGACGACGGGCCCGCCGCTGAACGTCGAGCCGTGGTCCCCCGCGTCCGTCGCGATCCACTCGCGGCAGAGCGTCGCACCGACGGGCAGGCCGCTGGCGAGGCCCTTCGCCGTCGTGAGCACGTCCGGCACCACGTCGCGCGCCTCGCAGGCCCACGTCGTCCCGGTGCGCCCGAGGCCGGTCTGGATCTCGTCGAGCACCATCGCCGCGCCGTGGTCGTCGCAGGCCTCCCGGACCGCCCGCAGGTAGCCGTCGGGCGCGGGGTTGACGCCGCCCTCGCCCTGGACGGGTTCGAGGACGACCGCGGCGGTGTCGTCGTCGACCGCGTCCGCCACCGCCGCCGCGTCGCCGTACTCGACGAACTCGAAGTCGCCCGCGAGCGGTTCGAATCCGGCCTTGTACTTCCCCTTCCACGTCGCGGCGAGCGACCCCATCGTGCGCCCGTGGAAGCTCCCCGTGGTCGCGACGATCTTCGAGCGGCCGGTCGCGTGGCGGGCGAACTTCAGCGCCGCCTCGTTGGCCTCGGTGCCGGAGTTGCAGAGCCACGCGTAATCGAGGTCGCCCGGCGCGCAGTCGGCGAGGCGCGCGTACAGCTCGTCGCGCACGTCCACCGGGTACGACCCCTGGACGTACAGCAGCCGCTCGAGCTGGTCCGTCGCGGCCGACACCACGTCCGGGTGGCAGTGGCCGGTCGGCGTCACGGCGTAGGACGCGCCGAAGTCGAGGTAGCGCGTGCCCGACCCGTCGTAGAGGTGGGGCCCCGCGCCGCGAGCGATGCGAATGGGTTTCTCGGAGAAGACGAATCCGGTCATGTCAGAGCCTCCGGCGTGATCGTGGTGCCCGTCCCGGAGAGCGCGGCGGAGACGGGCGCGTCGGCGTTCGCGCTGGCGACGACGACGCTGCTCGCGCCGCCCTCGAGCGCCTCGGTCGCGGCCATCACCTTCCGCGTCATGAACCCCTCAGCGGCCTCGTCGAGGCGCTCGTAGGCCGCGGGCGAGTCCACGCGCTCGATGACCGAGTCGGGGTCGTCCACGTCGGCGAGGACGCCCGGCACGTCCGTCAGGAGGACGAGGTCCGCGCCGAGCGCGCCCGCGATCGCGGCCGCCGCGCGGTCGGCGTCGGAGTTGACCGCGAGCCACTCCTCTCCGTCCTTCGCCAGCATGGGGACGGTGACGACGGGCGTGTACCCGCCGTCGAGCAGCGTCTCCAGCAGGTCGCCGTTCACCTCCGCGATGCGCCCGGAGTGGTCCCCGCGGCGGATCTTCTTCCGGCCGTCCTCGACGACGCGGATCGCCCCCTTGCGCGGGCCGGTGAGGAGGCCGCCGTCGACGCCCGAGAGGCCGACCGCGTCCGCGCCCGCGTTCTGCAGGCCGACGACGAGGTCGGTGTTCAGCTTCCCGGGCAGCACCATCGAGAACACCTCCATCGTGCGCTCGTCGGTGAACCGCCCGACGACCCCGGCGGGCGTCTCGACGTACTCCGGTTCCTCGCCCATCGCCTCGAGCGTGTCGTCCACCGCCGTCGAACCGCCGTGGACGACGACGACGCGCTCGCCCTCCGCCGCGAGCGAGGCGATGTCGGCGAGCGCGCCCTTCGGATCGACGGCGCGCGCGCCGCCGATCTTGACGACGACCGTCACGCGAGCCACCTCCGACGATCGGTCGATCCGCCACGTAGGGCGGGAATGGAAGGGGCCGCGCGCTGGACGAAGCACGGACCCGCAAGCACCGAAGCGAACGGAGTGAGCGAGGAGCGCAGCGTGGTCTGCGCGAGTCCAGCGCGTGGGGGCTTCCGAGTTACAGTCTCCGTCGTGGTTTCCGTTCCTGTCGCGGTTCCCGTCTCCGTCGCGATCCCCGATAACCCGCACTGACGAGAGGGGAGTATCACGTCCATCTAGGGTGCCCCCACGGGATGCAGCCCCGCGAACTCCAGTCCGGCGGTCTCCTCGAACCCGAGGGCGACGTTCGCCGCGTGGACGGCCTGCCCCGCGGAGCCCTTCATCATGTTGTCGATCGCCGAGAAGACGACCACGCGACCGTTGCGCGGGTCGAGTTCGAAGCCCACCTCGGCGACGTTGGTTCCGGCGACCGCCTTCGGCTCGGGGTAGCGGTAGACCCCGCCGCCGCCGGCGACCGTCCGGACGAACGGCTCGTCCTCGTAGGTCTCGCGGTACGCCCCCCAGAGGTCGCCCTTGGTGACGGGGTCGTCCGGGAAGACGTGGCAGGTCGCGCTCGCGCCGCGCACCATGTCCACCGCGTGGACGGTGAAGGCCACGCGCGTGCCGAGGTACGCCTCGATCTCCGCCTCGTGGCGGTGGCCCGTCGGCGCGTAGGGGCGGACGACGCCCGAGCGCTCGGCGTGGCTGGAGGCCTCGCCGCCGCCCGCGCCGCCCTCCGAGGAGCCGACCTTCACGTCCACGACGATCCGCTGGTCGCCGCCTCGCGGGTCGCTCCCCTCCCCGCTCGACCGCTTCGCGGTGGTGCGCACCGCGCCGTCGATCATCCCCGCCTCGACGAGCGGGAGCAGTCCGAGGACGGTCGCCGTCGCGTTACACCCCCCGGCGGCGATGAGGTCCGCGCCGGGCAGCGCCTCGCGGTTCAGCTCGGGGAGCGCGTAGGTCGCCTCCGCCAGCAGCTCGGGGCGCTCGTGGCCGTCGTACCACTCGTCGTAGAGGTCGGCGCTGGGCAGGCGGAAGTCCGCGGACAGGTCGACCACGGTGTCCGCGGCGTCGCGAAAGGCGTCCACGTGCTGCATCGAGACGCCGTGGGGCGTCGCCGCGAACAGCACGTCCACCGACTCGAGGTCCTCGGGGTCGGTGAAGCGCAGGTCGAGTTCCCGGAGGTTCGGGTGGGCGTAACCCATCGTCTTCCGGGTGTACTTCCGGCTGGTCGCCTGGACCACCTCGAACTCGGGGTGGCCGGCGAGCAGGCGGAGGAGTTCCCCGCCGGTGAAGCCGGACGCGCCGACGACCGCCGCGGTCGTTCGGCTCACGCGGACACCTCCGCCGCCCGCGCGGCCTTCGACTCCAGCCAGTCGGCGACGCGGGCGGGCACGTCCACGTCGGTGGCCTCGGTGAGCGCCTTGAACTCGACGGTGTGGTTCACCTCGTGGATCGTATAGCCCGAGGCGGTCTCCATCAGGTCCACCCCGAGAAGGCCGCCGCCGACGGCCTCGCTCGCGCGGGCGACGAGGTCGCGGACCTCGTCGTCGACCGCGAACGTCTCGGTCGTCGCACCCTTCGCGGCGTTGGTCAGCCAGTGGTCGGAGGAGCGGGCCATCCCGGCGATCGGCTCGCCGTCGACGGCCAGCACGCGGAGGTCGCGGTCGGGCTTCTCGACGAACTCCTGGACGTAGAACACCTTGTGTTCGTAGTGGCCGAGCGTCTCCTTGTGTTCGAGGATCGCCTCGGCCGCGCTCCGGGAGTCGATCTTCGCCATCAGCCGACCCCACGACCCGACGACGGGCTTGAGGACGCAGGGGTAGCCGAACGACTCGATGGTCTCGAGCGCCGCGTCGGCGGTGAACGCGACTTCCGTCTCGGGGGTCGGAACGCCCGCGTCGGCGAGCGCGAGACTGGTACGCACCTTGTCGGCGCAGATCGTCGCCGTCTCCGGGGCGTTCACCACCGGGATCCCGTAACTCTCGACGAACTGCGTCGCGTAGATGCTGCGGCTGGTGGCGAGACACCGGTCGAGGACGAGATCGCAGTCCGCGAGCGACGCCGGCGGCTCGCGCAGGCCGAAGCGCTGGGAACGCACGTCCACCTTCTCGACCTCGTGGTCGCGCTCGCGGAGTTCGTTGAGCAGGAGCTTCTCGTCCCGCCGGATCCGGGAGTAGAGCACGCCGATCCTCATCGACCCACCCCCACGCCCGCCCGCCCGTTCGCGTCCGCGCCGACCCTCCGCATCCTCACTCCCCCCAGTCTTCTTCGAGTTCGGGCGCGGTCTCGAGCGTCACGGGGTCGACCTCGATGACCTCGAGTTCCGCACCGCAGGTGTCGCAGTCGATGATCTCTCCCACTTCGATGTCGTCGTACAGGGTCACGTCGGACCCGCACTCGGGACAGCTTGCCATTGTACTTCCCTCTCCCACGCAGGGATACTTAAATCCGTCGAACTTATCATAAAATTTACATAGTCGCAGACCCCTCTACGCGCGTTTCAGGCGAGTTTGACGCGTTTGCGGAAGTTCCGCAAATTGTATGTGTGTGCTCGTCCCCGAGGGGACGGCGGCACCGGTCGCGGTCGCGGTGCCGGGAGCGGTGGTGCCGGGCGTCGCGCCGGGAGCGACCGCCCCCGGTGCGGCGGTCGCGCTGGCGGGAGCGTCGGCTCACACATAGGACGACACCTCCGCGGCGAGTTCGTCCGCGGCCGCCTCGAGCGACGCGCGACGGTCGGCGAGCGTCGACTCGTCCGCCGCGAGCGCCGACGCGGCGGCGTCGAGCTGGGAGGCGACCGCCTCGGGGGCGGGTCCCCCGACGGAGTCGCGGCTCTCGACGCTCCGCGCGGGGTCGAGCGCCGCCTCGACGGCGGCGGGATCGACGTAGGTCGAGAGCGGTTCGCCGAGCACCTCCTCCGCGGCGGCCTCGACGGCGGCGACGTCGGCACCCCGCTCCCCGGCACGTTGCGCCGCGCGACTCCCGGCGGCTCCGCCCGTCCGTTCCGCGGCGCGCTCCGCCGCGACGGCCACCATCTCGTGGGCCGTCCGGAAGGGCAGGCCGTGCCGGGCGAGCAGGTCGGCGACGCCCGTCGCCGTCGAGAAGCCCTCGCCGGCGGCCGCCGCGAGCGTCCCCTCGGGCCACGTCGCGGTCGCCACCGCGCCCGCCGCGACCTCCGTCGCCTCCGTCGCGGCGTCGACGGCGCGCCAGGCGTGGGGCGTCGCGCGCTGGAGGTCGCGGTTGTACGCCCGCGGAAGCCCCTTCAGCGTCGTGAGCAGGCCGGTGAGCCCGGCGCTCGCGTCCCCCGCGCAGGCGCGGACGAGTTCGAGCGTGTCCGGGTTCTTCTTCTGGGGCATGATCGAGGAGGTCGAGGAGTAGTCGTCCGAGAGGTCGACGTACCCCCTGTTCGCGAAGAGGACGAGGTCCTCCGCCAGCCCGGAGAGGGTCGTCGCCAGCACCGCGAGCGCGCCCGCCGACTCCGCGAGGAAGTCGCGGGCCGCGGCGGCGTCCATCGCGTTCTCGATGACCCCGTCGAAGCCGAGGAGGTCGGCCGTGCGCTCGCGGTCGACGTCGAAGGTCGTCCCCGCGAACGCCGCCGCGCCGAGCGGCGACCGGTTCACCCGCCCGTAGGCGTCGAGCAGGCGGGCGGTGTCCCGGCGGAGCGCCTGCTCGTAGGAGAGCGCCCAGTGGGCGACGGTCGTCGGCTGGGCGGGCTGGAGGTGCGTGAAGCCGGGCATCACGGTTTCGACGTGCTCCTCGGCCACCCCGACGAGCGACTCGCGCAGGAGGAGCGTCGCCTCGACGGCGGAGAGCAGGTCCTCGCGCAGGCGGTGGCGGATGCACGCGGCCACCTCGTCGTTGCGCGAACGGGCGGTGTGCATCTTCCCGCCGACGGGGCCGATCTCGTCGATGACGGCCGTCTCGATGGCCGCGTGGACGTCCTCGCCGTCGGGGAGCGACCCATGGCCGTTCACCTCGACGATGTTGAGCGCCGTGAGGATCCGCCCGGCCTCGTCGTCCCCGACGATCCCCCGCTCGGCGAGCATGACGACGTGCGCGCGGTCGACCGCGAGGTCGGCGGCGAAGATGCGCTCGTCGGCCGCGAGCGACGAGAGGAAGCCCCGTGCGGGGCCGCCGCTGAAGCGGCCGCGGCGGACGACGTCGCTCCCGTCCTGGTCGCCCTCGCCGGTCATCGGTTCAGTCCCCGTCGCCGCCGTCGGTCAGCAGCGCCTCCTCGGCACCCTCGACGGCCGTCCCCTCCAGGATGGAGTTGGCGAGGCGAGCCTGGAAGCCGTGGTACTTCGCCACGCCCGTCGCGTCGGCCTGCGCGATGCCGTCGACCGTCTCGGTGTTGAACGAGGCCGCCGACTCGGAGTAGACCGCGTAGTCGCTCTCGCGGGCGACGGCGCGACACTGCCCGCCCTCCAGCTTCAGGGTGACGGTGCCCGTCACGCGCTTCTGGGTCGCGTCGACGAACCCGTCGAGGGCGGTCACGAGCGGCGCGGCGAGCAACCCCTGGTAGGCCTTCTCGCCCCACTCCTGGTCCACCCGCTCCTTGAACGCGCGCTCCTCCTGCGTCAGGACGAGCCCCTCGAGCGCCTCGTGGGCGGTCAGCAGGGCCGTTGCCGCCGGGTGCTCGTAGTTCTCGCGCACCTTCAGCCCGAGCATGCGATCTTCCATCAGGTCGGTGCGGCCGACGCCGTGCGCGCCGGCAAGGTCGTTGAGCTGCTCGATGAGGGCCACCGAGTCGAGTTCCTCGCCGTTCAGCGAGCGCGCGTAGCCGTCCTCGAACCCGATCTCGACGAGTTCGGGGTCGGCGCTCCCGGGCGTCTCGGTCCACTCGTAGATGTCCTCCGGCGGGACGTAACTCGGATCTTCCAGGTCGTCGCCCTCGACCGAGCGACTCCAGAGGTTCGTGTCGATGCTCCACGCGCCCTCGTTGCCGCCCTCGACGGGCAGGTCCTTCCCGGCGGCGTACTCGATCTCCCACTCGCGGGTGAGGCCGAGTTCGCGCACCGGCGCGATCACCTCCAGGTCGGAGTCGCGCCAGACCGCCTCGAAGCGGAGCTGGTCGTTGCCCTTCCCCGTGCAGCCGTGGGCGACGGCGTCGCAGCCCTGCTCCTCCGCGACCTCCAGGATCGCCTCGGCGATGACCGGGCGCGCGAGGGCCGTCCCGAGGGGGTAGCCCTGGTAGTCGGCGTTGGCGCGGACCGAGCGGAGACAGAGGTCGGCGAACGCCGCCGTCGCGTCGACGACGTAGTGCTCCAGGTCGAGCGCCTCGGCCGTCTCCTCGGCTTCGTCGAACTCCTCTTCGGGTTGGCCGACGTCGACCGTGACGCCGATCACGTCGTCGTAGCCGTACTCCTCTTTCAGCAGCGGTACGCAGACCGTGGTGTCGAGCCCGCCGGAGAAGGCGAGCGCGACCGTCTTCTGTGTCATCGTGGTTGAATCTCGTGCGTGTGTCGTGTTCGAAAGCGGTGCGGACCGGGACGGTGGGGGTGAGTAGAGTAGGGCCTAACGGCCCGGTCGCGGTCGCACGAGAACGAGTCGGCACCCGCCGCTGGCGAAGGGGCCACCAGCGCCGAGGCGGGTCCGTGTCATTATCGAGTCCGTACGTCCCCGGCCACATAAACCTGACCCGGACGGCAAGCGCCGCCGATATGCGTCTGCGACGCAAACGCACGGAATCGCGATCCGAGACGGGGCGCATCGGGATCGTCCGCTCGCTTCGCCGGGGGATAGCCGACAGTATATCCGAACGGGGGATCACGGAATAGACGGTGTACAGCCTCAACGCCCCGACCTCGCCGGCCGCGGACGCCCTCGTCGCGGACCTCCAAGGCGACCTCCCCGCGGGCGTCCGCCGCCGTCACCGCCCGACGCTCGTCGTGAAGCGCCTCGGCGGGGGCGACCACCGCCGCGTCGCCGCCCGGAGCCGGGGCGCGCTCTCCGACGCCCCCGCCTGTGCGGCCCGCACCGACGGCCTCGAAACCTTCCACGGTCCCACCGGCCCGATCCTCTATCTCGCGGTCGAGAGCCCCGGTCTGCGCCTCCTGCACGACCGGCTCTGTGCGGCGTTCGACCCCGTGGCCGGCATCGAGGGGGCGGACTACGTCCCGCACGTCACGCTCGGTCGCGGCGGCGATCCGGGGGCGGTCGCGCGGCTCCGCGAACGGGACGTATCGCCCGTCGAGTGGACGATCGACGAACTCTGGCTGTGGGACGGCGACCACCGCGAGCGGGTCGAGTCGATTCCCCTCGGCCGATAGTGAACCGCGAGGCGGTGTGGATGCGGAGGTCGGCGGACGAAAGCGCGCCGCGTGCGCGGTCGGTCAGGGCCTCGGAGGTGCGCCCGCCCACGCGTCCATGTCGGAGTAGAAGTTGAGCATGGCAAAGCGGAGCTTTCCGGGATCGACGTCGATGGTCTCGACGCGCTCCTCGGGCGGGAACGCCTCCAGGACGCTGTACTTGCGCATCTCCCGCCGCGCGCGGCGGGTGTAGCGCTCGTCCAGGAGGATCCGGACGCCGAAGTCCTCGGGCGAGCGGACGACCCGCCCGAGCGCCTGCCGGGTCTTCCGGATGGTGGGCACCTCGACGGCGTACTCCCAGCCCGGGTCCTCGCGGCCAGCGTCCGCGAACGCCGTCGCGTAGGCGTCCTGGACCGCCTCCATCCGGTCGTCGAGGTGCGGGTACGGGATCCCGACGACCACGACCGTGCGGGCGTCGTCGTCGTCGAAGCTCACCCCCTCCGCGAGCGTCCCCCAGAGCGAGGTGAGCAGCGCGCCGTTACCGTCCTCGACGAACCGCCGGCGCAGGTCCTCGACCGGCGTGCCCGGCTCGTCGAGGTAGAGCGTCGCGTCCACCGAGAGCAGGTCGTGGTAGCGCTCGGCCTCGCGATAGCTCGGGAAGAACAGGAGCGCGTTGCCCGGCGTGAATTCGATCGCGTCCTCCAGCGCGCCCGTCACCTCACGCTGGGTCGCGGGGTCGTCCCGCCGGCTGGCGAACAGCGCGGGAACGTCCACGGCGTAGGTGCGACGGCGCTCCTCGGGGAACTGCTCCCCGTAGGCCATGGTGACGGGACCGCCGTCCCCCTCGTTTCCCCCGCCTCCGCCGCCGTTCCGCGAACCCTGTCCGTCCGATCCGTCCGCGCCACCCAGCCCGAGCACGTCGCCCAGCACGTCGAACGGTCGGAGCGTCGCGCTCATCAGCACGCTCGCGGCGAGTTCGTCGAACAGCGGCTCGGTCACCTGCCGCGGGATGCAGGTGTACAGCTCCGCCCGTCCGTACACCTCCTCCGAGCCACCGTCGCGCCGGACGGAGACGACCGGGTACTGACCCTCCTGGTCCGAGTCGCGCAGCCAGTCGTCGACGAACGTGGCGGCCTGGAGGACGCGACACTCCTTTCTCGTACGCGTCTCGCCCTCCTTGTACGCCTCGTGGTACCGCCGATCGAGCGCCGCGCCGAGTTCGAGCGCCTCGTCCAGGTCCTCGTGGATTCCCCGGCCGGTGTAGGCGTCGAGGAAGGCGAGCGTGAGGTCGTCGCGCCCCCGCTCGTTCGTGATCGAGAGGTCGTACCACGAGTCGCCCACCGACTCGCGCTCGCCGAACGCCAGCGCGTCGTCGTAGGTCCGGACGAGCGCCTCCCGGAACGCGCGGACGACGTTCCGCGCGGCGGCCTCCCGCGGGTCCGTCACCTCCTCCAGCTCCGCGAGCGCGCCGTCGAGCGTCGGCTCCGCGAGCGTTCGGGTCGCGTGGTCGCGCGCGGCGTCCTCGACGTTGTGCGCCTCGTCGAAGACGACGATGACGTCCTCCGGATCGCGGCCGATCCACCGGAAGAACTGCTCTCTGATCGTCGGATCGAGCAGGTGGTGGTAGTTGCAGACCACGAGGTCGACGCCCTCCATCCCCTCCTTCAGCAGTTCGTAGCCGCAGAATCCCAGCTGTCCGGCGCGCTCGTAGATCTCCTCCGGGGTGCGCACGTCCTCGAACAGCCAGCCGTAGAACTCGTCCGTGTCGCCGGTGAGGTTCTCGTAGTAGTGCTCGCAGGTGGCCGCCTCCCGCAGCTCCTCGAGTTCGTCGTCGAGCGCGGCGAGTTCGTCCATCACCGCCTGTCGCCCCTCGGCTGCCCCAGACTCGCCCCGCCGGGCCTCCGCCAGGAGTTCGTCGCCGCGGTCGCCCAGATCGTCTCGGTCGCGCTCTGCCTCCACCAGCGAGCGCGTCGTGTCGCGGAGCGCCTGGCACTCCTCGTAGCCGACGTCGATGTGGCACATCGACCCCTTCCCGCGGAAGACGACCGCGCGGATCGCCTCCTGGCGGGTGATCGCGCGCGCCTCCTCGATGAACTGCCGGGTCTGCTGGTGGACGTTCGTCGTGATGACGACCGTCTTCCCCGTCCGGCGGGCGTGCTCGAGCGCCGGGACCAGCGCCGCGAGGGTCTTCCCGGTCCCGCAGGCTCCCTCGAAGAGGACGTCCCGGCCGTCCTCGAACGCCGACGAGATGGTCGCCATGGCCTCGCGCTGGTGGTCGTACGGCTCGCCGTACGGGAAGAAGCGCAGGTACGCCGGCTCGCTCACCTCGGTCACTGTCAGCGGATTGTCCGCGATCGGTTAAAAATCCTCACACCCACCTTTTGCTGTCGCCGAAAGGCGCTCCGCGCCTTTCGAGATCTCGGAAGACCTCCGGTCTTCCGATGACTCGTCGGAGCAGCTTTGCTGCTCCGAGATGACGAGAGACGCCTCTGGCGTCTCTCGAACCACGCTCGGCGGCGAAGTCGCCTCGCTGGTAAAAGCTGGAGCAAAAGCCGGCATCACCCCCTCGCTGCGCTCGGGGGTTCCTTGGCCCGCTCGCTCCCTTCGGTCGCTCGCGGGTGTCGCGCTGGCGTCGGCGGTGGCGGTCGAGTCGGTCGGATCGTTTGATCTGTCCGTATCTTTATATCCAAGAGGGGGACCAGCGTCCGTGTGACGTGAGAATCGTCGCGGGGCGCTCGCGGTTGCGCGACGCCACGCCCCGCGAACCACCCTCGCCGCGGCGTCGTCTGCTCGCCAAGGTGCCCTGCTGTGTACGCCGAAGGTGCGGTCTCGAAACGTCCACAGAAACCGCATCTCACCTCCTCCGCCGGACGAGCACCGTGAGTCCGGCATGCTTCCACGTCCTCTCGGCTCACAGGGTGGGTTCGACCCGTCCGCTCCTTCGCTCACTGCGTTCGCTCAGTCGCGGGGGAATCGAAGCACGATGGTGGAAACGGTCGCGACGGCGGCCCCTGACCTTCCGCGCTACCGTCCGGCACGATATCCGCGAGCGAGGCGAAGCCGAGCGAGCGGGCCAAGGAATCCCCGAGCGAAGCGAGGGGGTGACGCAGGCTTTTGGTCCAGATTTTGCCAGCGGGGGGTCCGAAGGACCCCCGCGCAGCAAAAGGTGGTGGTGGTGGTCGTTCACCGCTCGGGTTCGATGTACACCTTCCGGATCTGCGGTTCGTGCTCGATGAGCGCGCGTTCGATGGCGGTGATGCGGTCGTCGATCTGCTCCGTCTCCAGGCCGTCCTCGAAGCTGACGTCGGCAGTCACGACGAGTCGTTCGGGGCCGAAGAACACCGTCCGGAAGTCGTCGATGTGGCGGACGCCGTCCCATCGGGCGACGATGCCCTTGAGGGCCTGTTCCTCGTCGCTCGGGAGGCTCTCGCCGATGAGCAGGCGCTTGTTCTCCCACGCGAGCGCGAGCGCGAAGCCCATCAACAGGAGCCCGATGAGGAAGGACGCTACGGCGTCGTAGATGGGGTTTCCGGTCCACCGCGAGAGGAAGATGCCGACGAGCGCGAGCGCCGCACCGCCGATGGCGATCGAGTCCTCCGTGAACGCCGTCAGCGTCGTCACGTCGCTGGTCTTGCGGAACGCCTCTCGGATGGTCGACCAGCCGTGCTCGCGCATCTGCGCGCTGAGGCCCTGGAACGCCTTTCGAAGCGCGTAGCTCTCGAAGGCGATCGCGCTGAGCAGGACGGCGTAGTTCACCCAGACGTTCGGAAACGTGACGCCCGCGACCGTCGTCGTCCCCGGGCTGATCGGGTGGGGGTGCACGATCGCCTCGTACCCGTGGCTGGCGCTCTCCCACCCCGCGATGCCGAAGAGGAGGACTGCGACCAGAAAGGAGTAGAAGAACTGCGCCTTCCCGTACCCGAACGGGTGTTCGCGGCTGGCCTCCTTGCCGCTGTAGCGGATGCCGAACAGGAGGAAGATCTGGTTGCCGGTGTCGGAGATGGAGTGATAGGTCTCTGCGAGCATCGAGGGACTGCGCGTGAGGAGATAGCCGACGAACTTCAGGACCGCGATCGCCGCGTTCGCGAAGAGAGCGGCGAGGACGACGGACTTACTGCTGGCCATTACCTACCGACAGACGAGCATCCGCCAAAGAGCTACCGCCGGGGAGACCGCCAGCGATTCGAGGCTCGGCGTCGTGATCGGATCCATGATCACGGTGATCTCCGATACGCACGGTCGCGAGGGCCACCGCCTCGACGGGCGCGCCCTGGAGGCGGTTCGGGAGGCCGACCTCGTCTGTCACGCCGGCGACTTCCTCACCGAATCCGTGCTCGACGCCTTCGAGTCCGAGAGCGCCGCGTTCGTCGGCGTCGTCGGGAACAACGACACCCCCGCCGTTCGCGAGCGCCTCCCGAGGACCCGCACGGTCGAGTTCGGCGGCGTCCGCATCGCGATGGCCCACGGGCACGAGCACACGGAGACGGCGCTCGCCATGCTCGGTCGCCAGGAGAACGCCGACCTCGTCGTGGTCGGCCACTCCCACCGACCCGAGTTCGACTCCCTCGGGTCCGTCCCCGTCCTGAACCCCGGCAGCCACGCGGACCCGCGGTGGTACGAACCCGCGCACGCGGAACTCCAACTCGACCCCCTCCGGGGGCGACTCGTCAGACCGGACGGGAGCACCATCGACGAGTTCGAGGTGTGAGCGACGGCGGACGGCGCTCGACTCGCCGTCCCGCGTGCGGGAGAACGGTTCAGACGAACCCCTGTGGGGTTGAAGCCGCACCTGGCATGGCACATGTGTGGTTGTGTGGTCTCACCGAGTTCGGGTAGCTCTCTTGCCGAGTCGAAACGAGAAGGAGGGCGGTCGAGACGGGGAGGGCCGAAGCGACGGGAGCAACTACGTGAGCACGTAGCATATACCCGCGGATGGCTCAAACGACCGTTTGAGCGATCCGGCCCGAAACGGCTTTGCTCGGCGAGCCGTCACGTCAGGCATGGTCTTCGGTCTCGACCCCGTTCTCGTCGTCATCATCGGCACCGTCGTCGCGATACTCGTCGCGCTCTACCTCATGTTCCGCCGGACGATGCTCGCGTTCCGGGAGGGGTACGACGGACGGCGGTGAGCGCCGGTGGCGGAACGCGGAACGTCGACGGGCGTGAGGAGTCGGCGAGCACGGGAGTGTGGGCCGCGAGCGGGCGCACTGCGTGCGCCGATCAGCGGATCTCGGCGATGCGCTCGACGGCGGTCTCCACGTCGTCGCGCGAGACGTCCCAGTGGGTGACGAACCGGACGGTGTGCTCGCCGAACTCGGAGCCGGCGACGCCGACCTCGCCGATCCGGTCGAGGAACGCGCTCGCGGGCTCCTCGGTCTCGACGAGGACGATGTTCGTCTCGGGGTCCTGAACGACGAGGCCGGGGAGGTCGGAGAGCCCTTCCGCGAGCGCCCGGGCGTTCTCGTGGTCCTCGGCGAGTCGGTCGACGTTCTCGAGCGCGAGCAGGCCGGGTGCGGCGATCATCCCCGCCTGGCGCATCCCGCCGCCGAAGAGCTTCCGCACGCGGCGGGCGTGCTCGACGAACTCGGCGTCGCCCGCGAGCATCGACCCGACGGGCGCGCCGAGGCCCTTCGAGAGGCAGGTCATCACGGAGTCCACCTCGCGGACCACGCGATCGAGGGGGACGCCGCGTGCGACGGCGGCGTTGGCGACGCGCGCGCCGTCGAGGTGGAGGGGGACGCCGAGGTCGTGGGCGGTCTCGGCCGCCGCGTCGAGCACCTCCGGCGCGAGCGCGACGCCGCCCTTGCTGTTGTGGGTGTTCTCGAGCGCGACGAGGCCCGTCCCCGGCCGGTGGCTGCTCGCCTCGACGTACGCCTCCTCGATCTGCCCGGGGGTGAGCGCGCCGCGCTCGCCGCCGTCGACCGGGCGGGGCTGGACGCCCGAGAGCTGGGCGACGCCCCCGAGTTCCCACTTGTAGACGTGGCACTCGCGCTCGCAGATCAGCTCCTCGCCGCGGTCGGCGTGGACGCGGACGGCGATCTGGTTGCCCATGGTGCCGCTGGGGACGTAGAGCGCCGCCTCCTTGCCCAGCAGGTCGGCCGCGCGCGCCTCGAGTTCGGCCACCGTGGGGTCGTCGCGGTGGACGTCGTCGCCCACCTCGGCGTCGCGGGCGGCCTCGCGCATCGCGTCGCTCGGCCGGGTGACGGTGTCGCTTCGGAGGTCGATCATGGCCGCTCGTAGCCCGCCCGGCGTCAAATACGCCGTGGTCCGTCCGCGACTCCGAAAGGGGTATCGGCGACGCGGCGGGAGGTCGACGCATGGACCCACGGATCAGGGAGCACGCGGAGATCGTCGTTTCGCACTCGACGGACGTACAGCCGGGCGACCTCGTGGTCGTCGCCGCCCCCGCCGTCGCGGAGGACCTCGTCGTCGCGCTCCACGAGGCCATCGGCGACGTCGGCGCGACGCCCGTCTTCCTCGGGAAGAGCGACCGGGCAGAGCGCGCGTACCTCCGCGCCGTCGACGAGGACGACCTGCGGACGCCGGAGCACCTGCAGGCGCTCTACGAGCGCGCGGACCGCGTGATTCGCGTCCGGGCGAAGGAGAACGCCACCGAGACGAGCGACGTGCCCACCGAGACGAACGCCGCCCACTCGCGCGCCTACCAGCCCGTCCAGGAGACCGTCCTCGGCAAGCGCTGGTGTCTCACGCAGTTTCCCACCCCCGCGGGGGCGCAACTGGCCGAGACGAGCACGGCGGCGTACGAGAACTTCGTCTGGGACGCCATCAACCGGGACTGGGACGCCCAGCGGGAGTTCCAGGCGAACATGGTCGAGCGCCTCGACGCCGCGAGCGAGGTGCGGATCGTCTCGGGCGAGACGACCGACCTCTCCATGAGCGTGGACGGGATGCGCACGCAGAACGACTACGGCGAGTACAACCTCCCCGGCGGGGAGGTGTTCACCGCGCCCGTCCCCGACAGCGTCGAGGGCGAGGTCCTGTTCGACAAGCCGGTCTACCAGCAGGGCCGTGAGGTGACCGGCGCGCGCCTCGTCTTCGAGGGCGGCGAGGTGGTCGAGCACGGGGCCGACAAGAACGAGGAGGTCCTGAAGGAGATCCTGAACACCGACGAGGGGGCGCGGCGGCTCGGCGAACTCGGCATCGGCATGAACCGCGCGATCGACCGCTTCACCTACAACATGCTCTTCGACGAGAAGATGGGCGACACCGTACACATGGCGGTCGGCCGCGCCTACGACGACACCGTCGGCGAGGGACGGGAGCCGAACGCGTCCGCGATCCACGTCGACATGATCGTCGACATGAGCGAGGACTCGCGTATCGAACTCGACGGTGAGGTGGTCCAGCGCGACGGCACCTTCGCCTTCGAGGACGGCTTCGAGGGGTAGCGACGGGCCAGCGCGAGGGCCGTGCGGTCCGCGCAGCGGACGTTCGCCCCCGAACCGGACGCCGGAGAATCGACCCCAGTGACAACGGTCGTCAACCGTCTCCCCGATATTAATACATACTAAATATACTAAATCGCTCATCCGTAGCACATTGTTGATTTCACAGCGTCGCTCGAACAGCGTGTTTGAGAGCGTCTCGACCGGGTTTCCGAAACAGTTCCCGACGTAGTTGGAACGCTCTGAGATACTGCGTCAACTTGTCTTTCGAGACGCCTCGATGGGGCGAGAGCCACCGTCGCGTCAGCGACGCGTGGCTCTCGCAGGTGTTGACGTGAACTTCCTCATCGGCGTATTCGCCGTCGCCGTGGACGACGTATTCGCGGTCGAATGCGTCGTCGTCTTCGAGCGGTTCGTACGCTCGAAAGCCGTCGGTATAGACCGTGAGCGACTCCTCTTTGCGGTCAGCAAGGAGGAGTCGAATCGTCGATTCGTCGGCGGCTTTCGCTGGAATCACGTACCGCTGTCCGGTCCCGCGATCAGCGATTATGAACACGGGTGGCTTGTCGCCATCGTACGAACCTCGCCCGCGCGTGGACAGGCCACGCGAGCGCGACTCCTGGTCGCGCTCGCGGCCTTTCTTCCCCGCGTTGACGTACACTTCGTCGATTTCAACCGGACCAACGAGATCGAGGGAAGGCGCATCGAGCGCTCTGGCGAAGCGCTCGATGCGCCGGTGCATCGTCTTGTGTGTTACCTCGATTTCGCACTGTAGTTGGCGGAGACTGGTGTTAAACCGGAGAAACGCGTAGATCGAGAACAACCACCGGCGGAGCGCGATCTTCGAGTGAGCAAAGATTGTGCCCGTCTTGTCGTTGAACGTGCGGTCACAATTCTTACAGAGATACCGCTGAAACTCTCTGTAGCTGCCGTTTCTGACCGTTCGGTCAGAACGGCAGCGAGGACAGGTAACACCGTCACGCCAGCGAACCTGCGCCAACAGGTCCGCTGCGACCGATTCCGACCCAAACACATCTAGCGGAATCATTCGTGTCGGGCACCGCTGACGCGGTGCCCTTGTCCTCTTCGACTCCGCAGCGACCGCTCTGCAGTATCAACAATCTCCTACGCAAGAGCGTAATGCTGAAGTGGAGTTCAGCGAGCCGACTCCCCTCTTGAGCTCGACCAACAACATCTGTTAGATACATATTGCCCCGTTGCTCGGCCTTAAACTGAGCTGCACTCAGGTTCTTATTTCGGAAATCATCATATCCTGCTCCAAAGTTATCCCCACCGAGCAGATGCTGTAGAAACAGAAGCTCTGTCTCTTTTAGTTCGATTTCACCTGCTACCATCTTCGGACCCCCAGCGCTGTATTCCGCTTCGGATTTCTCCTTGTAGTGTTTTGTCTATTCCGGAATTAGAAATTGCTATCAGGCATGCATCGGTGTATACTCGGGCTTCGACAATGTAGTCCGTATCTCTGTTTAGTTCCTCTGGCGGTTCTTGAGTCACATCGCTGATTGACACTCTTTCCCCATCCTCGGTCCACCAGATATCAGAGGGATCCATACGTTCTCGTTTCCCTGAAACATGAAAGGAGATGTCAACCACACCTTCTTCTTCACGGTTGACATAGTCTGCAATCTCCAGAACATAGCTGAAATCATCACCTTCGTCCGAGCTCATTAGATCTTGCTGGCTGAACGAGTCAAGTTTATCAAGCAAGCTGGTTTGGTGGACGCCATTTCCAAGCTCATATACTTTGATATTGAATGAATCACCTTCCTCACCTTGGCTTTCAAAAAGTTCGTCAAGGAGTTGCTCGAATACGTCGTCATCCAGATTCCTTTCTAAGAAGTGCCTCAGCTTGTTCTTGCCAGGTTCGTCCAAGTCCTCTGTATCTAATTCGTACTCCTTGATGTAGTCCGAGATTACTTCATTGTCTATCTGGAAATATTGCCTTTTAATTCGGTCAAACTTGTCCTCCGGATCATATCCTTCTCTATCCCGAAAGAAGAACAGGTTACTCATCTTCCCGTTCTTCTAGCTCCTCTCGTTCCTCGTTGAACTCTATGGCCGGTGATCCTTCCGCGAGATCTATGAAATCGTAACGCAATCGCTCCATTTCGTTCGCTGCCTCCATTAAGAGATTATGGGGCTCCAGAAGATTCGAGAATGCATCGTCAATTTCGCTTGGCTGGACAATGCGTCTATCATCCCTGTGTGTTTGAACCGCTGCTTCCATCCACACATATCGGGCGATTTCTATGAGCCGTTTCTCCATGAACTGCATTGCTGGGTCGCCAACCCACATTTCTTCGCCGTCATGCATCTCTGCGGTCTCTGCCTTAAGTTCGGTTTTCAGAGTTCCTGTTCGTATTGGGCCATAACTGGATCCTTCGTCATCATTGTCTCCATCCGTGTCAGGCATACCTACCCATCAAAGGATTTGCAGATAAGCATTACGAGAATAGATTAGTGTAGAATGACTGGTCTGAGGGGTGTCTTACCAACTTCGTACTGAATGTATCTTGGATTACCTTTAAAAATAGTAGTAAATTGTAGTACGTTATGAGTAGAACAACTTGAATGTTAAAAATGCGGCAGCGGATGGATGTACAAAAGAGAATCCACGTACTACGCCACCTGCCCAAACTGCAAAACCAGTGTAAAAATAGAATCGGAGCATCTGTCGATGGCCACGGTATCCATAGGCCCCGGTCGCGTCGCACGCAATCGTCACGCCGAATCGGACGCGGGCGGCCGACGGAACGAGCGATCCGAACCGCGACCGAAGGTTGATTGAACTCGTATACACGAGTATACGGTAATATGGTAAATCGGTTCGCGTCTCCGAAGAGTTCCACGAGTTCGTGAAAGCACACAAACGGGAGGACGAGACGATGGAGGAGACGCTCCGTCGCCTCATCGGAGGGCCGCACCCGAAGGGCGTCGCCGGTATACTATCGTCCGAGACGGCGGCGCTTATGCGGGACCGTCTGGAGGAGAAGCGGGAATCGGACGTCGAAGGTAAGCGCGAACTCCAGAGACGATTCGAGTGATCCTCGACACCTCGTTCCTGATCGACCTCTTCGACGGCCGACGCGGTGCGTTCGAAAAGGAATCGAGCTTTCTGAGGCGCAGACCGTGCAGCGCGTTCCCCCACCGGTCGTCATGGAACTCGCCTACGGAGACGCGGATGGATCCCAGGCCGTGAGTGTCGAGGCCGACTTCCTACCTCGAAACTTCTAAGCCCATTAGTACCACTCTCCGACCTACCCCAGCAGACTGTTGACGTTCATACCGATGAAAAAGAGGATCACGACCTCGCTGACGACCCACGAGTGGGTGTTTATCCAGTCGCGTCCCTTCGGGAGGAGGTCTTCGGCTCGCTGGCCGAACGCGAGCAGCGCGAGCGCCGGGAGCGACAGGAACAGCAGCGTGAGCGCGATGAACCCGAGGCTGTGCGTCCACGGTTCGCCGTGCGCCGCGAGGTAGGTACCGACGGCGATCGAGGTGAGGAGGTCGCTGGGGAACAGTCCAAGGAGGAGGAAGCCGAGGACGAACGAGAACTTCGGGGTCGCCCGCTGTAGCCTGCCCATCCACTTCGGCGGCTTCGACTGCTTCCGTCTCGCGTAGACGTACACCATGGCGACGAGGAGGAGCGCGAGGACGACGAGGTGGAGGGTGTCGTTCGACGCGCCCTGGTCGGTCGCGCCGTTGCCGGAGAGGTACGCGATCGTGACGACGAGCGTGATCGAGAGGGCCGCGCCGGCGACGAACGCGGCGGAGTTACGCCGCCAGGGCTCGCTCATGGCCAGGAAGATGGCGCTGAGGATCTGCGGCCCCGCGATCATCACGACCGCCATCGGGACGACCGCCAGCAGGCTCACGGATCGATCACGCCCGATGCCGACCCGACGCTCGCTCGCCGACGCTCCACGACCGCTCGGCCTCGACGCCCCTCGTTCCGACGACCGGTTCCGTTCACCCCCGCGGATACGACGCCGAAAAAGTTAGCGTTTATTGACACCATCGGGACGGTGTCCGAACGGTGGCGGTCGCGGTAGCTGTGACGGTCGTGGCGATCGCGGTAGTTGTAGCGGTTGCGGCGGTTGCGGCAGTCGCGGCGATCGTGGGGTTGCGGTGGTTACGGCGGTCGCGGTGTCGGAGCGCGGGCGGCGGAAGGTGGGCGTTCCCGTGATCCGCGAGGGGTCGTCTACTCCAGCCGGGTTCCGTCCCGGGGACAATACTCGTAGGCGTCGTCTCTCGTCTGAAACCCGCAGGTCGGGCACCGCCGGAGCGACGCCTCCCCTTTCCGTCCGGACCGTCGGAACAGGAAGGGGACGAACGGGACGAACAGGAAGAAGACGAAGCTGTCGAAGTACCACCAGACGAGCGCGCTGACGAGCAGGCTCGCGACGAGGCCGACCGCGGCGGTGGCCGTCCGAGAGCGGACCATGCGCCCGGTACGCGCCCGGTCCGCAAAAGGTGGCGGGACGTCCGCGTCGGCGCGGAACTCGCCGGCACCAGCTACAAACCGGCCGGCGTCGTAGCGGGGCGCGTGAACCGGCCCGTCGCGCCCCACGCGTTCTCGATGACGTGGACGGACGGCCTGTTCGTCCACTGGCCGTTCGACCCGGAGCGGCTCCGCCCGCACGTCCCCGCCCCCCTCGAACTCGACACCTACGACGGCCGCGCGTGGGTCAGCCTCCTCCCGTTCGTCCTGTCCCGGGCCGGTCTCCGCTTCTCCCCCTCGTTCACCCGGTTTAGCTTCCCCGAACTCAACGTCCGCACGTACGTCCGCTTCGACGGCGTCCCGGGGTTGTACTTCTTCAGCGTCGACGTCGCGAACCCGATCGTCCCGGCGGTCGTGGGGCGCGGGACCCGCTTGCCGTGTTACCGCGCCGACGTGGACGTTCGCACGCGGGGCGACCGCGTGGACTTTCGGAGCGTCCGCAGGCGCGCGAGTACGCCGTCCGACGGCGGACGGGGCGTCCGCGCACGACTCGACGCGTCGTACCGACCCGACGGCGATGTCTTCCGCGCCGAACCGGGGACGCTCGACTACTGGTTGGCAGAGCGTCGGCGGATGTACGACCCGGCGGGGGAGAAGGTCCTGTACGCCGAGATCGCCCACGATCCGTGGCCGCTCCAGCCCGCAGACGTGACCGTCCGCGAGGATACGATGTTCGAGGCGGGGGGCCTCCCGACGCCGGAGGGAGACCCCCGGGTCCGCTACAGCGACCGGCTCGCGATCACCGGGTCCGTGCCCCGCTGGATCCGCAGTCTGGACGGCGACTCACGGATACGGCCGCGTCGCCTGGCACGCCGATAGCCCGGTCGGACGGCCGCCGAATGGCCGCGGGACGGCCGCGGGACGACCGTCGGGCGATCGCTCGACTTCGCGGTTCTCGGATCGCGCGACGTGCCCGATTCGTGGACCCGGTACGCGGTCCGTGGGTTCGGGCGCGTTCGACGCCGACGGGGACTCGCAGATGTGGTCGAGAAGGGAGAGATTATTCCGGGGAGGGGTCTCTACCCGGTATGGCCAGCGGCACGTACGAACTGGATCGACGGTGGGGGGCGACGTCCACCTGGACGCGAGAGCAGGCCGCCCGCATCAGGCGGACGGCGGAGACGACCGCTCCGATCGTCTACCCGCCGGACGAACCGACCGACTCCGACCTCTACCTCTGGGACACGTGGCCGCTCCTGGAGCGCGACGGCTCGTTCGCCGAGGTCGACGGCTGGCGGGTCGTCTTCGCGCTGACCGCGCCCGCCGAGATGCTCCCCGGCAAGCGCCACGACGTGGCGACCGTCCGCTACTTCTACTCGCGGGACGGGCGGGAGTGGACGACCGGCGGTCCGGTCTTCGACCCCGAGCGCAGTCTCGGGTCGCGGCAGTGGGCCGGGTCCGCGATGTACGACCGGGCCGACGACGAACTCTACCTCTACTACACCGCGGCCGGTCGCGCCGACGCGGTCGAACTCTCCTACGAGCAGCGCATCGCCGTCGCGACCGGCGGCGACCTCGCGACCGACGACGACGGCGTGCGCCTCTCCGGCCCGTGGGACCACGAGGTGCTCCTGACGGCCGACGGCGAGTGGTACGAGACGCGGGAGCAGGCCGCCCGGGAGAGCGATCTCATCTACACCTTCCGCGACCCGTGGTTCTTCGAGGACCCGGGGACGGGCGAGACGTGCCTGCTGTTCGAGGCGAACACGCCCGTCCCCGAGTGCGGGTGCGGTGGCGACGACGGGCGGCGGGCCTTCAACGGGTGCGTCGGCGTCGCCGTCTCCGACGCCGGCGACCCGACGGAGTGGGAGATGCGGCGGCCCATCCTCGACGGGGCCTGCGTCAACCAGGAACTCGAGCGCCCGCACGTCGTCGTCCGCGACGGACGCTACTACCTGTTCACGTCGAGCCACGAGCACACGTTCGCGCCGGGGCTCGAGCGGTTCGACGGGCTCTACGGGTTCGTCGCGGACGCCCTCCGCGGCGAGTACGACCCCCTCAACGGCTCCGGGCTCGTCGTGGCGAACCCGCACAACGCGCCGTTCCAGGCGTACTCCTGGCTGGCCTACGGCCACCGCGACGAACTGCTGGTGACGAGCTTCTTCAACTACTACGACCTCGGCGGCCTCCACCTCGACGAGGTGGGACACCTCCTCCCCGACGAGCAGCGCGAGAAGTTCGGCGGGACGCTCGCCCCCACGCTCCGGCTCGAACTCGCGGGCGATCGGACGCGCATCCGGGGCGAACTCGACCACGGTCACCTGCCGCTGGAGGACGAGGAGCTACCGCCGGCCGACCCGCTGGCGGGGCGACGACCGCTCGGCGGCGAGGGCGAGTACTGACCGCCGGGGACGCCGACGGGGCGACGTACCGTCCGACGGGTCGACGGCCCGACGGCTCGACCGAGAGATCGGTCGACGGGTCGACTGATCGCCGCTCGACTACTCCGGCGTCGGCGAGGACGCGCTCATCCCGGCGCTCGGTGCCGCCGGCCACGCGTCGCCCAGCTCCCAGACGTCGAGTCGCTCGACGACCGCCTCGCCGCCCTCGGCGCGGAGCGAGACGCCGTCGCTGTCGGCTCGCGTCGGGTAGACTCGACTCGTGAGACACCGCCGGTCGTTGGCGAACGCCTCGATCACGGAGCCGTCGACGAACACCCGCAGCGAGAGCGTCCCGTCGGGCGTCCCGACCGGCATCCGCTGGTCGTCGCTCGCCGTCTCGGGGTCGAGACTCGCGGACGAGCGATCGATCACGAGTTCGCCGTCGGCGTAGCGGAGGGGCGTCCGTTCCGTCCCGTCGTCGGACTCGCGGACGACGAGGGAGAACGCCTCGGCGTCCTCGACGCGCACCGTCAGCGCGAGTTCGAGCGCCGTCCCGGAGGCGTCGAGCGGCGTCTCGCCGTCGACGACGAGGTCCGTCAGTGCGGCGTGAGAGCGGCGCAGGTCGGTCACCTCGGGCGCGGGACGCTGGCGGAGCCCCCCGTCCTCGGCGAGCGACAGTTCGCGGGGGAGCGAGAGGGCCCCCGACCAGCCGGCGTCCCACTGCGCCCGCTCCGAGCGGGCCTCGGGGAGCCACCCGAAGGTGAGTTCGCGACCGGTTTCGTCGGTCAGCGACTGCGGCGCGTAGAAGTCGCCGTAGTCGAGCTTCCCCCGCGAGTCGACGTGGAAGCGGCCGTCGTCGAGTTCGCCGAGGAAGTACCAGACGTCAGCGTAGTTGGAGACGTGGAGCAGTTCCCGCTCGCCCAGGTCGAGCAGTTCCGGGCACTCCCACATCGCGCCGGCACCCTCCCACGTACCGGTCAGGACGGGACCGAGGTACGTCCACTCGCGGAGGTCGGCCGAGCGGTAGCGGAGGACGGTCCCGCCCACGTCTGTGATGCCGGAGCCGATGAGCTGGTACCAGAACTCCCCGTCCCTCCAGACGCAGTGATCGCGGAACTCCGCGTGCCAGTGGTCGGAGTTCAGCACGTCGAGTTCGACCGGTGCCTCCTCGATGACCGGGTTGTCCGGGTCCTTCCGCCACCGGCGGAGGTCGGGGTCCTCGGCCGTCGCCAGACAGGGGAGCTGAATCCCCCCGCGGCCGCCGGTGTAGACGAACGTGGGGGTCCCGTCGTGGACGACCGTACACCCCGACCAGCAGCCGTCGCGGTCCGGTCCGTCCGGATCCGGCGAGAGCGCGACCGGTTCGTCCTCCCAGCGGACGAGGTCGTCGCTCACCGCGTGCCCCCAGTGGATCGTCCCGTGGAACGGTCCGGCGGGGTTGTACTGGTAGAAGACGTGGTAGCGGCCGTTCCAGTGGACGAGCCCGTTCGGGTCGTTCAGCCAGTTCGCGGGGGACGTGACGTGATACCGCGGTCGGTTGTGGTCCTCGACGGCCGCGCGGAGGGCGCGCAGCTCCTCGCCGGTCGCGGGACGGTCGGTGACGGTCTCGGGGCGGTCGGCGAGCGTCCGGAGGGCGTCCTCGACGAACCGGCGGCGGGCGCGGTCGCACGCCTCGTCGGTCGGCTCGGCGAAGGCGAGGGCGTCGCCCGCGCCCACGACCGCGCCCGCCCCCCAGTCCCACCCGACGACGGTCTTGTGCGGGTAGCACTCCTCGTCGCCGCGGAGGCCGCAGGCGAGCGTCTCGCCCCGCTCGGGGAGCACGACCTCGTAGCGGGCGAACGGCTGGGCGACGCCGGCCCCTCGCGTGTGGACGCGGAGGGTCTCGAAGCCCGCGAACAGCGGGTGGTCGGCGTGGACGGTCTTGCAGAGCAGTCCCGCCGGCTCCGCGACGTCGTCGGTCCCGGTCGCGTCGGGCGCGACGGCGTCGATACCGAGCGCCTCGACGGCGGAGAGGGCGTGCAGCGAGAGGAGGAGTCCGGTCCCCTCGTCGGCGGCGGTCCGGAACGCCTCCGCGCAGTCGGCGAGCCAGTCGGCGTCGTCGAGCGGGGCGTCCCGGTGCCACCAGAGCGCGTCGAACGCGCCGAGGTCGACGTCGCCCGACGCGACGGCGTCGAAGGACACCGTCGCCGCGTCGGGGAACGTCCCTCGACACCAGTCGTACGCGACGCGCTGTTCTCCGGTGGATTCGCCCCGACGAAGACAACCGACATACATGCAGTGCTCGTTCGAAACCACGGGGCGACGGAGGCAAGTCAGTTTTGGCACGCGCACCGACCGAAATCGCGCTCCGATCCGCTCGCCTCGCACGGCTCACCCGTGCCGTCGACCGGACAGGGGCACCGACGAAGACGAAGACGAAGACGAAGACGGGGACGAAAATGAAGACGGCGACGGGTCCGCTCGACGCCTCGACGCCTCGACTCCGACCGCGTGAACGTTTTTGACCGATGGGGCACCACCGGGGGTATGGGTGGAACGTGTCTGAACTGTGGAAAGCCGCTCGGAGGGCGGACGACGCTCTGTTACGGGTGTGAGTCGGCCGGAGTGGTCGCGGAGGAGGTCGCCGACGTCGACGAGTCGGTCGTGGAGCGTCTCGAGCGCTACTTCGTCGTCTCGTCGACGAAGTGCGCCGAGTGCGACGAACTGCACGGGACCGTGACCGTCGACGGGGATCGATACTCGGCGGAGGACTTCGGCATCGAATCGCTCGAGGAGTGGGAACTCGAGATGGACGAGGAGGAAGACTGGATGCGAGAGCATCGGCGCGATATAGCGGCCGCCCTCCCGCTTCTCGAGGACGACTGGACGCGATCCGTGACGGCCGTGCGAACTCGGTTCCTCTGACGTCCTCTCCGGCGTTCACGCCGGGAGACGCCTGGCGTCTCCCGAGCCTCGCTTCACACCGTTCAGCGAGACGCCGGGCCCCCTCGCGCCGGGGGACCGCTTACCGACCCACGGGGGTAACTTTCGGGTTCGTCTACCCCTCGTTGGGACGGCGAGCGCGTGGCGACGCCCGACCGCGCTGCCGGAGAACGAACCGTTTTTCCCCTGTTTCCGAAAACGAGCGGCATGAACCGGCTCCACGAGTCGTTGCACGACGCGCCGATCGTCGACAAGGACGGCTACGAGTACCTCGTCCACCCGATAAGCAACGGCGTGCCGATGCTCGACCCCGAGCTGTTGCGCGAGGTGGTCGTCGGCGTCACGCGAGCGGCGGACCTCGACGTCGACAAGATCGTCGCGCCGGAGGCGATGGGCATCCACATCGCGACGGCGCTCTCGCTCCAGACGGACGTCCCGCTCGTGGTCATCCGCAAGCGATCCTACGGCCTCGACGGCGAGGTGGCGCTCCACCAGACGACCGGCTACTCGGAGTCGGAGATGTACATCAACGACGTCGAGGCGGGCGACCGCGTGCTGATCGTCGACGACCTGCTGTCGACCGGCGGGACGCTCGCGGCCATCTGCGACGCGCTCGACGGCATCGGCGCGGAGATCGTCGACATCGTGGTCGTGATCCGGAAGGTGGGCGAGTCGGCCCTCGACGACACCGACCACGAGGCGACGAGCCTCGTCGACGTCACCGTCGAGGACGGCGAGGTCACGATCCACTGATCGACCCCCGGGCGACCGCCGACGCCGACCCCGCGCCCACGTCGATCGTCCGTCTCGTTCCTCTGTCCCCCACGTCGCTCTTCCGTCTCTCCCACGTCGCTCTTCCGTCTCGTTTCTCCGTCTCGCTCTTCCGTCCTCCCTCACGGAGAATACACGAACGTGCTCATATTCGCCCCTCGATGAGGTAGATATGCGCTCGATCACGGAAGGATTATCCGTCGGGGATCGCACCTACCGCCATACATGTCGACCGACGCTGACGGGGAGATCGAACTCGAGTACGAACTCGACGACCGGCCGCCGTGGCCGAAGTCGATCCTGCTCGGGGTGCAGCACGTCGCGGTGATGATCGTTCCGGCGACCGCGGTGGCGTTCATCGTCGCGGGCGCGGTCGGCCTCGGCGCGGCGGACACGGCGTACGTCGTCCAGATGGTGCTCCTGTTCTCGGGGCTGGCGACGGTCGTCCAGGCGTACACCGTCGGCCCGATCGGGGCGCGGCTCCCGATCGTGATGGGGACGAGCTTCACGTTCGTCGGGGCGGCGACGAGCATCGGCGTCGACTACGGGCTCGGAGCGGTCTTCGGCGCGATACTCGTCACCGGGTTCGTCGTCGAGGGGGTGATCGGCTGGCAGTTCGACCGCATCCGGCCGTTCTTCCCGCCGCTCGTGACGGGGCTGGTCGTGATCGTGATCGGGCTCTACCTCGTCCCGGTCGGCGTCGACTACGCGGCCGGCGGCGTCGGCGCGGCGGACTACGGCGCGGTGCACAACATCGGCCTCGCCCTGCTGGTCCTGTCCGTCGCGGTCGTCCTCAACCTGTTCACGACCGGCGTCGCGAGACTGCTGAGCGTGCTCGCCGGCATCGGCGTCGGCTACGTGGCCGCCGTCGCGCTCGGCCTCGTCGACTTCGGTCCGGTGGCGTCGGCCGCCCCGTTCGCCGTCCCGCGGCCGGGCGCGTTCGGATTCGAGTTCGAACCGGTCGCCGTCGTCACGTTCGCGTTCCTGTTTCTGGTGTCCGCGATGGAGACCGTCGGCGACATGTCGGGCGTCACGGCCGCCGAGGGACGGAACCCCACCGGTGAGGAGTTCCGCGGCGGGCTGTTCACCGACGGCCTCCTGAGTTCGATCGGCGCGGCGTTCGGCGCGTTCCCCGTCACGTCGTTCTCGCAGAACGTGGGCATCGTCAACTTCACCGGCGTGATGAGCCGCCACGTCGTCGGCGTCGCCGGCGTCGTCCTTACCGTGCTGGGACTCAGCCCGAAGGTGGGCGCGGCGGTCGCGACGATCCCGAGCGCCGTCTTCGGCGGCGCGGTCGTGCTGATGGCCGGCATGGTGGCCGCGAGCGGCGCGCGCCTGCTCTTCCTGCACGTCGACCTCGACCGCCGGAACATGGTCGTCGTCGCCGTCGCCCTCGGCCTCGGTCTCGGCGTCGCCGCGCGACCCGAAGCGCTCCAGGAACTGCCGCGGGCCGCCCGGACCTTCTTCGGGGAGCCGGTCATCGTGACCGCGCTGACGGCGCTGCTGCTCAACACGTTCGCCCCCGGCGAGCAGAGCCCGCTCTTCGACGCCCCGGCCGCCGGGACGCCCGCCGACGCCCGGAGCCTCACCGAGTCCGGCGAGGACTGACGACGGCCACACCGCCGGGCGCTCCGCCGATCCGACGCCCTTCGGCCCCGGCGGTCGCCCGTCGGTAGACAGGCAACAGCCGTATGCCGTGCGAACGCCTACCGGCGCACATGCCGGCAGACGTACCCGGAATCCACCACGTCACGGCCGTCGGGAGCGACCCCGGACGGAACCTCGAATTCTACACGGGGACGCTGGGGCTTCGCCTGGTCAAGCGGAGCGTGAACCAGGACGACGTGTCGGTGTACCACCTGTTCTACGGCGACCGGCGCGGGACCCCCGGCACGAGCATGACGTTCTTCCCCTACCCGAACGCCCGCCCCGGCCGCGTGGGCACCGGGCAGGTGAGCGAGGTCGCGTTCCTGATCCCCGAGAGATCGATCGACTTCTGGCGGGATCGGTTCGCGGAGCGCGGCGTCGACGCCGACGATCCCCGCGAGCGCTTCGGCGACACCGCCCTCGCCTTCCGCGACCCCGACGGGATCCCGATGGAACTGGTGGCTCGCCCGGACGCGCCCGACGGCGACCCGCCGGACGGTCCCGTTCCGGACGAGCACGCCATCCGCGGCTTCTTCGGCGTGACGCTCTCGCTCGAGAGCGCCGGACCGACCGCGGACCTCCTGCGGACGATGGGGTATCGGGAGACGGACGCGGAGCGCGACCGGCGGCGCTACGAGGCCGCGGGCGACCTGGGGTACGTCGTGGACCTCCTCGAAGATCCCCAGGCACCCCGCGGCCAGCCCGGCGCGGGCACCGTCCACCACGTGGCGTTCCGGACGACGGCGGCCGACCAGCCGGCGTGGCGCGACGCCCTGTTCGAGCGGGGGCTCAGGCCGACGGAGGTGATCGACCGGAAGTGGTTCCAGTCGGTCTACGTCCGCGAGCACGGCGGCGTGCTCTTCGAGTTCGCCACGGAGTCGCCGGGATACGCGGTCGACGAGGACGTCGACGAACTGGGCGAACGGCTGGTGCTGCCCGAGTGGCTGGAGAGCCGGCGAGCCGAGATCGAGGCCGGCCTCCCGGACCTGCCGACGCCGTCCCCGGAGTAGCGAGGGGCCGCGAACGGCCGACTCAGAGGTACGAGTCGTCGTACGCCTCGCCGGAGCGGGCCGCGTGGGTGTTGCCGCACTCGTCGCACTCGACGCGTCCCATCGTGTCCTCCGTGACGTCGAGCGAGCCGCAGTACGCGCAGTAGTAGCCGTACCGCTCCGTGAACTCCTCGTCGAGGTACGCCGCGAAGAACGGTGCCTCCTCGCCCGATAGCTCGTCGTCGCGGTCGACGTACACCTGCCGGCCGTCGTCGGTCGTCGCGGTCGGGACGCCGTCGCGGCGTTCGGTCCCCGGGAGGTCGACTTCGGCTTCGGCTTCGTCCGCGTCCGTCTCTCCATCGGCGTCCGCTTCCGTCGCCGTCCCCGTCTCCCCGTCCGCTTCCGCCTTCGTCTTCCTGTCTATCCCTGCTTCCGCCTCCGCTTCCGCTTCCGCTTCCGTCTCCTCGTCGGCCGACGGTTCGACGTACACGTACTCCTCGAGGGACTCGTCGCCGAACTCGGCCTGTCGGACGCCGAGCCGCTCGTACTCGAACCGCTCGAAGAACCCGTGGCCCTCCATGTTCGCCTCGAGCGTGCTCGCCCGCACCCGCTCTGCGCCCTGGTCGCGCAGCGCCCCGACCATCGTCTCGAACAGCTCCGTGCCGATCCCCGCGCCGCGGTGCTCCGGGTCGACGAACAGCCACCGGACTTCGCCCTCGTCCCCGTCGAGTTCGCCGACGACGACGCCCGCGATCGTGCTCGGACCGCCGTTCACCTCGCTCTCCGCGACGATGACGGCCGCGTCGGAGCCCTCGAAGTCCCGCGTCGGACGATCGTCGCCGAACTGCGCCTCGACGATCGTCTCGATCTGTTCCGGGCTGAGCGCGTAGGACGTCGTCATCGCGCTCCGCACGACCTCTCGCACACGGTCCGCGTCGTCCGGGGTCGGCTCGCGGAGTTCCATACGGTTCCTTCCGTCCGGACTACGATAAGCGCGGGGGCGGATGACAGGGCGGCGGTCTCTCACGCCTCGCGATCGTTCGGGGGGCGACCGGGAACGGGCGGTCCGACCGGGCGGCTCGGCGGCCGCACGGGACCGTTCGCCGCGATCGGGGACCGCCTCGTCACTCCAGCAGGTTCCCGTGTTCGTCGATCTCCCCGCGGGCGATCCGCGTCGAGGAGATCCGCTCGCCGTCCGCCGCGAGCACGTCCGGAACGACGATCGGGCGGAGCGGGTCCATCCCCCGCTCCGCCCGCCGGCGGTCGAGTTCCGCCACCTCGTCGTCGGTCTCGGGCGAGACGACCAGCGCGTCGAGCGAGGGGTCGTCGTCCGCGAACCCGTACTCGTCGGTCACCGTTCGAACCTCCACATCGCGGTTCCACTCGTCGAGGGCGTCGATCTCCGCCCGCACTCGGTGCTCGCGTTCCTCGTACGGCGGGATCGGACGCGGGTCGTCGCGGCGCGACGCGGCGGCGAACGCGTCGCTCGTGATCCCCACGACGACCCCCTCGTCGCCCCGTTCGAGCGCCGCTCGAAGGAGCGCCCTGTGTCCGTCGTGGAGCGGACCGAACGTTCCGGCGACGGCGACTCGCACGCCGACGGGTTCGGCCCGAACGCGTAAAGGTCTGGCCTCGCCGCGGGATCGCGGCGAAACGGGAGGCGCGGGCAACTCTCCGGGGGTGTGGGTACTGTCGCACGACGACCGGCCGTCGAGTACGCCGACCCGCCGTTTTTGCCACCGGCGACCGTCGCGTCGCGGGTGGAGGTACGACTGCCCGACGAGTCGTCGTTCTCCCGGCGGAGCGTCGGCTCCGCCCTCGCCGCGGCGGCGCTCTCCACCGCGCTCGTCGCCCCCGGGATCGTCGTTCCCGCGTACGCTCGGGTCGCGTCGGCCGCGCTCGTCGCGTTCGGCGTCGTGCTGGCCGTGCGGGCGACGGCGTCGGCGGTCGTCGCCTTCGTCCGCCGCTCGCCGCCCACCGCCCCGGAGCCGCCGCTGCCCGCAGCGACCGTCGTCGTGACCGCGTACAACGAGGCCGAGGTCCTCCCCGCGACCGTCGACGCCTGCGCCGCCCTCGACTATCCCGACGACAGACTGGAGATCCTCGTCGGCTACGAGTCGGCCTCGACCGACGGGACGGCCGCCGTCGCCGAGGCGGCGGCCGACCGCGACCCGCGGGTCGTGGCCGTCGAGCGCGACCGACCGCCGGGCGGGAAGGCGAGCGCGACAAACCACGCGCTCGCGAGCGCGTCGGGGGAGATCGTCGCCGTCCTCGACGCGGACCAGCGCCCCGAACCGGGGGCGCTCCGCCGGGCGGTTCGGTGGTTCCGGGACGACGACGTCGCCTGCGTCAAGGGTCGGTGCTTCGGGACGAACCCCGACGCGTCGATGGTGGCGCTCTGCGCCACCGTCGAGCGCGCCGTCGCGGAGCGGGCGGAGTTCTACGCCCGCGACCTCCTCGGCGGGTTCGCCCTCTTCACCGGCGGTCAGGCGTTCTTCCGCGCCGACGCGCTCGCGCGCGAAGGGACGTTCGACGAGTCGATACTCCTCGAGGACCTCGACATGGCCTACCGCCTCCAGCGCGCCGGCGGCGAGATCCGCGTCGACCCGGGGATCGTCACCCACGAGACCAACCCCGCCGCGATCGCGGCGTGGTGGCACCAGCGCAAGCGGTGGGCGCGCGGCGGCATGCAGGTCGCCCGGCGGTATCTCGGGGCGAACCTCCTCTTCGGACCGCCCTCGTCCCTCGCCCGCGCGGACTTCGCCGCGACGCTCGGCGCGCTCCTCGCGTTCCCGATCCTGGCGCTCGCCTCGCCGCTCGCGGCGGTCGCGTGGGGTCTCACCCCCGGCGGCCGGCCGTTCGGCCTCGCCGCGCTCGTCGCGGGGGGTTTCGTCCTCGCCACTCCGCTCGTCGCGTCGTACCTCGTGCTCGCCGTCGACGCCCGCGACGGCCGCCGACACGAGCGATCGGAGTACGTCGCGCCGCTCCTCCTCTGGCCGTACTTCCTCCTGCAGGCCGGTGCGGTGGTCGCCGCGTTCGTCGACGAGTTCGTCGTCCGACGGCCCGCGGTGTACGTCACCAGCGCGAGTGGGTCCGACGGGGAGTAGCGAGGGCGTCGGATACCGTCGGCAATTGCAGGTCGGTTCGTTAAGCGGGTGCCGACGCAAGGCGACGACGCATGACCGACACCGATCGGGGCGAGGAGTCGGAGCGGGAGGAGGAAGAGGAACAGAACCAGTACGGCGGGAGTACGCAGGACGTCGACGCGGTCGAACAGACCGAACGCGTCGGGGGCGAGGAGGGCGAGGAGGGCGAGGAGGGAGAGGAGAGAGGAGGGCGTCGAGGGCGACGACGAGAACGGCGAGGAGGGGACGTGACGCGCTCCGACGTCTGCCCGCCGTAACCCCCCTACGGCTTCCTGCACCGTTATCGTCGGCGAACGGAGAACTCCCCGAGTTCGTACCCGAGCGTCAGCGAACCGAGCAGGGCGACGCCGATCGCGCCGAACTCGAGGGCCGACCGGAACGCGGCGTCGACGGTCGCGCCGGCGGCTCGCCGTGCGTCGACCGCGACGCCGGACGTGGATGGAAGGTCGGCGACCGCGTGCGACGGCGTCAGCGCCGAGGTCAGCGCGACGGAGAGTGCGACGACGGCGAGCAGGACCGCGAGTTCGAGACGGATCGCCCGGACGAGCGACGCGACCGCGTCCGCCGGGCCGCCCTCGGAACGCCCGAGCACCAGCAACCCCGGAACCGCCGGCGCGTCGCCGCCGGCCCGCCGGAGGCGCTGGTGGACGACGAGGCGGTTGAACCCGCCGAGACCCGCCGCGGCGAACACGAGCAGGACCTTGAGCGCGAGCGCGAGGCCGTACGGCGTCGTCGCCAGCGCCGCGAGCGAGGGGACGTGCCAGGTGACGATGATCACGCCGGTGACGAAGGCGACGGTGACCGCCGCGACCGCGACCATCGAGAACCGGCGGACCAGCGCGGCGGCCACGCGCGCCGGCTCCGTCCCGGTCTCGTCCGGGAGGTATCGCGGCAGCGCCGCCAGCACGGCGAGCCCCCCGACCCAGGCGGCCGCGCCGGCCATGTGCCAGAACTTCACGCCGATCGCCAGCGCGGCGCTGTCGACGGCCGTCGAGTACCGCGTCCGGCAGAACGCGAGCAACATGACCGACCCGCCGGCGAGCACGACGCCGAGCCACCGCCCACGCGAGAGATTCGCGGGCCTGACGGATCGAACCGCGGTGGCCGCCGCGAGACAGGATCCGCCTCCCGCGAGGACGAGCCAGGCCCTCCCCTCGACGGTGCCGACCGCCCACCCGCCGAGCGCTCCGACGCCGCCCGCGCGGAGGACCGCCAGTCCGATAGCGGAGCAGAGCGCGGCGGCGACCGTCCACGCGACCGTCCGACGGGCGAACCGACTCGCGCGCGTCGCGTCGAGCCCCCGCCGGTCGAGTTCGGGAAAGACGACGAGCGCGAAGGCCGGCGGCGTACCGATCAGCAGCAGTAACGCCGTCACCAGCACGCCGCGGAGCAGCGCGACCAGTAGCGTCACCGTCGAGTCACCTCCCCGTCGTCGGTCGACTTTTCGTGAGCGCGACCGGCGCGACCGGACCGAACCGCCTTCGACCGCCGCTCGCCGCCGAGCGTCGTCGTCGTTCGTGTGGGTATCATGTGGGTGAGTACTGGGCGACCCGGGGCGTTCAATTTACCCGAAAACACGCTCGTTCGCCGCCGAAACGCCGTTTCGGGCCGCGGATCGATCCGTCACGTCGACGCCCGTCTCGGGAGTCGAGACGCGTCCGGCGTCGTCGGACGCGTCCGGAACGCTGGACCTGGGGGTCGGTGGCTCGCGCGCGTAACCGGACTCGCCGGTTCAGCCGTCGGTATCCGTGGATCGTCGAGAACGGGACGGACGGCGGGGGCCACGCCGTGGTTCGATCGGGTGGTTACGCCTCCGGCGACGCCGCGATTCCCCCGTCGCGCGCCGTCGGCGTCGGCGGCGTCGTCCGCAGTTCGACGTGGAAGACGGTGCCGGTCGGTTCGTTGTCCTCGACCCGGATGTCGCCGCCGTACCGTCTCACGAGGACGCGAGTGATGACGAGACCGACGCCGTGACCGGAGCGGGAGAGTTCGGCGTGCGAGGCGCGAAAGAGCTTCCGCTTCGCGTCGTCGGGGATCCCGGGCCCGTCGTCCGCGATCGAGACGACGGCCGATCCGCCGTCCTCGGCCACCGACGCCGTCACCGTCACCCGGGGGGAGTCGTCGTTGTGCTGGACGGCGTTCAGGAGGAGGTTCTCGAACACCTCCGAGAGCAGTCCGTCGGCCCAGACCTCGATTCCGGGCGGGACGCGCGCGACGACCTCGGCCTCGTCGTACGCGAGCCTGAGGTTCTCGACTCCCCGCTCGAGCGTCTCGGACAGGTCGACGGATTCGAGGGCCGTCTCGCGCTCCTCCGAGACGACGCGCGTGATCGTGCTCACGTTCTGGACGAGCGTGACGACGTCCTCGCTACAGCGGGTGATGGAGCCGAGGTGGTCGCGGCCGTCGTCGTCGACGTGGGAGGAGAGCGAGTCGGCCCGCCCGAGGACGACGTTCATCGCGTTGAGCACGTTGTGTCGGAGGAGGTGGTTCAGGAACGCCGTCCGCTCGCGCTCGCGCGCCAGGTTGCGCCGCTCGTCCGCGAGCGCGCGTCGTCGTCGCTCGCTCCGGGCGTCGTACGCGCCGACCACGAACCCCCCGATGCCGCCGACGATCGCGGTGTTCGTGAGGACGAAGGCCGTGTGGTGGAACGGGACGCCGCGGATCAGCTGGTGGACGATCACCCAGGCCGTCACGAGCAGCATACCCACCGTTCCGACCGCGAACCAGGCGATGACGCGCAGCGTCTCCTCGCGCCCGAAGCGATTCCGACCGAGCCACACGCCGGCGTACGTGAGCGCGCACGCCAGCGCGAGCGGGAACCCCGCTTCGAGGACGACCCCGAGGGGCGTGTCCATCTTCACGACGTGCTCCAGTTCGACGACGGCGAGGATCAGTCCGATCCCGCTGATGACCGCCGGACCGACGCGGTCGACGGAGAGCGGCCGCGTCCGATCACTCATCGCCCTCCTCCCGCCGGAGGTGGTGCGAGAGGCGGCGGAACACGGTCGCACCGCGCTCCGCGGCGCGCCACCGGGGAGCCGAGTCGCGCGGCCCCTCCCGCAGGGAATCGAGGGCACCGAGCAGGTCGTCGTACTCCGCGCTCGCCCGCAGTTCATCCTCCGACAGTCCCTCCTCGAGGAGCGCGCGCTTCTCGGCGAGCGCGCGTTCCTTTCGAACGGGCTCCGTGTACGCGCTGCGCGTGAGCAGCGCCTCGACCAGGTGATAGAGGTCGCGCTTCCGAACCGGCTTCGTCAGGTAGTCGTCGAACTCCATCTCGACGATGTCCACGTCGGGTTCGACCGCGGTCACCAGCGCGACGCGGCAGTCGAGTCCGCGCTCGCGTATCCTCCCGAGGACCTCGTCGCCCGAGAGCCCCGGCATGAGCCGGTCGAGCAGTACGATGTCGATTCGGTCGGTCAGCAGCGCGAGCGCCTCCCGCCCGCTGTACGCGGTCACCACCGTGGTCGTCTCGGCGAGCCACTCGGCGTACATGTCGGCGAGTTGCTCGTTATCCTCGACGACCAGGACCGTCGGGTCCTCAGCGGTCATCGGCCTCGATCACCTCCGTCGTGACGACCGTCGAGCGGTCGCGGTAGCGTTCCCAGATCCGTTCACCCCAGGCGAGCGCGTCGTCGGTGTCGTTCACCACGGCACCCCGGAGGCCGCCCCTGTCGTCGTGGACGAACGCCCCGACCTGCGTCGTCGGCTCGTCCGAGAGGATCAACCCGAACGGCACCCACTCCTCGATCTCCCGAACGACCAGGTTCCCCGTCTCGAGCGCGGCGACGAACGGCTCGCACTGATACTCCGCCAGCCACTGGACGACGGGCCTGCCGAGGATCAGGTCGGTCTCGAGCGTGTCCGCGACGAACTGCTCGTAGAAGAGTTCGACGTAGCCGTGGCGCACCACCGGCGTCATCCCCCGGAGGGCCGTCGCCTCCTCGACCATCGTCTCGAGGACGTGAAACGGGTGGTGGGGGGCGTGTTTCTCGGCGTAGACGACCTCCGCGTCCCGCAACACCTCCACGGTCACGCCGCAGTCGGCCGATAGCTCCGCCAGCAGCGGTCCCTTCGCACAGACGGTCTCCACGTTCGCCCGGAACTGGTCGTACTGGGCGAGGAGCAGCTTCCCCAGGAGGCTGAGGCGGTACCCCTGATCCGTCCGTTCAACGAGCCGCAGCTCCTCCAACTCGCGGATGCCCTTGTACGCCGTCGAGCGAGAGACGTCGAGTTCGTGCTGGAGGACCGGCCTGTGTTTCGGGCCGTCGGTGAGCGTCGTGAGGAAGTCGAACCGCCGCGCCACGGTGTCGATCGCCTCCCCCGGATCGGTCGGATCCGTCGGCCCGTCGGCCGGGCCGCGGGCCCCCGCCCCCACGGTCCGCTCCCCGACATCGACGCCCCCCCACGGACCCGTTCGTTCCTCTGTTCCGTCCATTTTCGACTGGCCTCTGTACCCGGCGGGAATAAGCGTAATTGGGGGTTACGAGAACTGTACCGTTCCGCTGTACGTCTCGCTCCGGCGGACGCGTCCGGGACCGCGAGACGTGGCCGGAACCGCCGGACACGTGTCGCAGTCCGAGTCCGTTCCGCGCCGAGAACGTAAGAAACCGGCCCGCACAAGGGACGTTCGAACCCCCGGTGCCGGTCCGGGGGTCGGAGAGTGAGACACGACATGAACGGAACCGATAGCGCACGCACTGAACCGAGTACCGACGACGAATCGAGCGGAACGAACGACGCGGCCGACCGCGGGGTGCGGTGATTCGCGTGTCGAACGAGTACCGCGACGCCGAGGGGTTCACCGACGGAGCGACCGCCGAGGGGCTCGGACCCCTCGCCCCGTACGCCGTCGTCTCGCTTCGGATCGCCCTGGGGTGGGTCTTCTTCTACTCCGGCGTCACGAAGCTCCTGGACCCGAGCTGGTCCGCGGCCGGCTATCTCGAACACGCCGTCCCGCCCGGGAACCCGTTCGTGGCGCTCTGGCCCCTCCTCGCGGGGATGCCCCTCGTCGACGTCCTGGTCCAGTGGGGGCTGACGCTGACGGGGCTGGGGCTCGTCCTCGGCGCGCTCGTTCGCTGGAACGCGTTCTGGGCGTCGACGATGATGCTGCTGTTCTGGGCGAGTAGCCTGCCGCTCGAGCACGCGATCCTGATCGACCAGCACGTCGTGTACGCCCTCGTCCTGTTCGGGCTGGCGGCGCTCGGCGCGGGTCGCGTCGCGGGCCTCGACGGCTACCTGGAGTCGTCGTCGCTCGTCCGGCGCTACCCGCGGTTGCGCTATCTGCTCGGGTAGTCGCGATCGCCGTCCGCCGGATCGACGGTGTACTCCGCGATCCACGGCGGCTCCGAGCGGTCCTTCGACCACCCGAACAGGTGGCGCTTCTCGTTGGCGTAGTAGTACCGGTAGGCGTCGACGTAGTCGTCCGCCGTCCACCCGCCGGTCAACTGCGGCGGGTCGCTCGCGTCCGCGCTCGGCCAGTCGAGCGCGCGGACGGCCTCGGCGTCGAGCGACTCGACCGTCGCCCAGCAGGCGTGGCGCTCCTCGGGTCCGTGATCCCAGCGGTAGCGCCACTCCTCGTGGGCCGCCGCGACGTAGGCGCGGAGGTAGCGCCAGTTCCCGCGCGCGTCGGCCGCCCAGCGCACGAGCGGGTGGCTCGCGTGCGTGAAGTAGAGGTTGTCGTCGCGGGGGTACCCGTTCAGCTGAACCGCGGTGGTGAGCGCCATCGAGCACTCGAAGACGCTGCTGGTCACGTGCGCGTCGACGAGCCACGCGGCCGCCCGGTCGAGGTCGCGGTCGAGCCAGAACGCGTTGACCATCGACGACGATAGCCGGCGGAGCCGGTTATACTGTCGGTCGCGCCCGTCGCGACCCTTCGTCCGGCCGTTCGGCCGTCGGACGTACTCCGACGTGAGCCTCACGCGAGCCTCACGCGGGCGTCTCGCGCGCTTCGAGCGTCAGATCGTCGGGGTCGAGGACGTAGTAGCGCTCCCAGACGGGCGCGAGGCTGACGACGCGCGCCCCCCGTATCTCCGCCTCGCGGTGGCGGTGGTGGTGCCCGACGAGACAGAGGTCGGGGGCGGTCGCCTCGAGCAGGCGATCGACGTGCTCGCAGCCGGGGTCGTAGCCGTAGGAGAGGAGCCCCCGCGGCGCTTCGTGGGTCAGGAGCACGTCCACGTCTTCGAGGGCGGCGACCCGCTCCACGTCCTCGCGGGTGAAGTGCCGCCGGCGGTCCTCGACGAGTTCGCTCCTCGGCAGGTCGTACTTCGTCGGTGCGTAGTTGCCCGAGAGCCCGGCGACGCGGAGGCCGCAGACCTCCGCGGCCGTCCCGGCGAGCAGGCGGGCGTTGCGAACCCCCGGCGGCGTCTCGCCCGCCCGGAGCGCGTCGATCACGTCGAGGTCCTCGTTGTTCCCCGCGACGAACCACGTCGGGCGGGGGAGGTCGTACCGCTCGAGGTCGCCGACCTGGAGCGCGACCGCCTCGTCCGCCGCCCGGTAGGCGGCGAGGAGGGCCCCCCACCTGTCGGGATCGGACGCGTGTACGTCGCCGAGTACGAGCATCGTCGACCGTTCGGGCGCGACGGGGTTAATTCGTCGGCCGTCGGCGTCGAGCGCCGCCGCCGTCGACCGCCGCGGGGGACCTCACGTCGCCAGCGCGACGAACCGCCTCGCGAGGAGGTAGACGGACGCGCCCAGCGATACGGAGCCGAGAGCGAGCGCCGCGACGAACGCCGGTCCCGCGTCGCCGTCGGCTGCGACGAGGAGCGCCTTCACCGGCCAGTAGAGTGGGACGATTCCCGCGAGGTACTCGACCGGCTCGGGGAGCAGGAGGACGCCGGCGATCGGGAGGACGACGACGAGGCCGAGCAGTTTGTTGATCGCCACCCCCTCGATCGAGTCGCGCGCGAGGCCGGCGAACAGGAACGCGATCGCGGGGCCGGCGAGCGCGGCGACAAGCGCGACCGGGATGAGTACCCGGAGTGGGACGGCGAATAAACCGAAGAGCGCGGCGGTCGGGCCGACGAGCGCTGCGCTGACGAAGTAGGCGCTCGCGCCGCGGTATCGGAGGTACCCGGCCGCGGTGAGCGGCGTGGTCCGCAGGGCGGCGAGCGTTCCCTGCTCGCGGTCCTCGAGCATCAGGAACCCGACGACGACGCCGTACACGTACGGCGGAAACAGGACGAGGAATCCGAGCACCAGCGGGTAGTACCCGGTCAGCGACGCGCCGGGGAGGTACAGACGATCGACGAGGGGGAGGCCCACGCGGGCGACGACCGCGAGCAGGAGCGGTCCGCTCGCGGCGAGCAGGAGGATCGGGTCGCGGGCCCAGTTGCGCAGATCGGCCAGGACCATCCCGGCCACGGTTCCGGCCCGGGCGGCTACCCCACGACCGATCCGCCCGGGCGTCCGCCGGGCGGCGCGAGGGCGGCTACCCTCCCCCCGCACGACGTATCGCTCGAACCGCCGTTCGGCGAGGACGAACGCCGCCGCGCTCCCGATCGAGAGGTATCCGACCCCGTACAGCAGCGCCGACGCGTCGATCCCGCCGAACGCGCCGCCGACGAGGAGCAGCGCCGGCTGAACCGGCAGCAGGTAGAACGCCGGCGTCTCGTAGACGCCGAAGTAGCCGAGCAGCGGCGCGTACAGGATGACGCCGTAGAGGGGGGCGCTGAAGAAGTAGGCGTTGATCGAATCGAACCGGGCGACGGCGACGAAGCCGACGAGGACGAAGAAGACCGACGTCAGCGCGACGCCCACGATCAGCAGCGCGACGTTCGTCCCCCGGTGCGCGACGACCGCGAGGAGCGTCGAGACGAGCACGGCGAGGATCGTGAGCGAGGCGGTCTTCGACGCCAGGTAGCCCCGAGCGCCGAGCGGCGAGACCACGAGCGCGTCGAGCACCCCCTCCCGCCGCTCGACGAGGACGAGCGCGGCGATGAAGTAGAACCCCAGGACCGCCGCGTCGGAGACGACGACGAAGACGAGCGCCGGTTCGACCAGCCGCGGCGGGAGGAGACCGAGCAGTACCGCGTAGGCCGCCGCGAGGACGGCGTACACCGCGTAGAAGCCGTACCGAAGCTGGAGGCGGACGTCCCAGGCGAGCATCGCCGTCGCCGATCTCACGCGAGCGCCGCCCCCGTGATTCCGGAGGAACACGTCCTCCAGGGTCGCCTCGTCGGTGTGGATCGTCTCCACGCGCCCGTCCGCGAGCAGTCGCCGGAACGCCGCGCTCTCGCCCAGTCCGTCGAGCGGGAACCGCTCGGTGCCTCGGGTACCGCCGCGGCGGTACTCGACGCGGACGGTCCGCGATCCGTACTCCCGCTTCAGGCGGTCCGGCGCGTCGACGGTCGCGATCCGCCCGTCGACGAGGAACGCGACCCGGTCGCACAGCTGATCCGCGACGGTCATGTCGTGGGTCGTGAGGAAGATCGCCCGCCCCTCGTCGCGGAGGTCGGAGATCGCGCCCTTCACGGTCCTGGCGTTGCCCGGGTCGATCCCGCTCGTCGGCTCGTCGAGGAGGAGCACGTCCGGGTCGTGGAGCAGGGCGCGGACGAAGTTGAGCCGCATCCGCATCCCGTTCGAGTACTCCGCGACGCGCCGGTCGAGGGCGTCGTCGAGGCCGACCAGTTCGAACAGCCCCTCGACGTCCCTCGTCTCGCCCCGGTAGAGCGACGCGAACAGTTCCAGGTTCTCGCGTCCGGTGAGCTTCGGGTAGTGGTTCGGCGACTCCCCGGAGACGCCGATGCGCTCGTAGTACCCGCCGTCCCACTCCGCGACCTCCCGTCCGAGCACGCGGACGGACCCCTCGTACCCGTCGAGCAGCCCCGTCAACACCCGCTGGGTCGTACTCTTGCCCGCGCCGCTGGGACCGAGGAACCCGAACACCTCTCCCGCGTCGACCGAGAAGTCGAGCCCTCGAAGCGTCGCCGATTCGGCACCGGGGTAGGTAAACCGGAGCCCGCGCACGCCGATCATCGTCCCGACGGTGACCCGCCGCGAACATAAGCACTGAGCGAGCCCGGAATGGAGTTCACCGGTCGAAGCCGCTCGGCCGCGTCGGGCGGCCGAGCGTCGCTCCCGTCGGCGGGAGCGCCCCTCGGTATTAACGGCTGGTGTCCCGTCTCCTACCGTATGCGCGTACATTTCGAGGATCGCACCTTCGACTACCAGACCCTGCGGACGATGGGCTACGCCACGTACGGCGGGGCCGAACCGGGGGAGTGCCTCGCGACGGTCGAGCGGATCGACGAGGGGGACTTCGAGGCCTGGCACGCCGAGTGGCGACGGACCGCCGATCGGGTCGCAGGGGTCGCCGAGGCGGCGCGCGAGCGCGGCCGCGACGAGACCGCGAGGGGGGCGTTCCTCAGAGCGCACAACTACTACCGGACGGCGGAGTTCTTCCTCGACGGCGACGACCCCCGGCGCGGGCCGACGTACGAGCGGAGCCGTGACGCGTTCCGGAGCGCGCTCGACCTGCTCGACGCGACGGCCCGAGCCGTCGAGATCCCCTACGAGGACACGAACCTGCCGGGGTACGCGTTTCACCCGGACGGCGACGCGCCGCGGCCGACCGTCGTCTGTCTCGGCGGGTTCGACTCGGTCGCCGAAGAGTTGTACTTCCTCTGTGGGGTCCCCGCCGCGCTGGAGCGGGGGTACGCGTGTCTCGTCTTCGACGGCCCGGGCCAGGGCGCGCCGCTCCGGTTCGAGGGGCGACGGGCGCGATCCGACTGGGAGGCGGTCGTCGGCCCGGTGCTCGACTTCCTCGAGGGGGAACCGGGCGTCGATCCGGAGCGGATCGCCCTCCTCGGCGCGAGCATGGGCGGCTACTACGCGCCCCGGGCCGCGGCGTTCGACGAGCGGGTCGCGGCCTGCGTCGCGTTCGATCACTGCTTCGACCTCTGGTCCGCGGCCGCGTACGGCCAGCGCGGGGTCGCGACGCTCGTCGACCACGCCCCCGGCGCGCTCGTGAACGCGCTCGCCGCCCTCGGCGCGCGGTTCGATCCCGGCGCGCGCTGGCGGCGCGAGAACGCCCGCTGGGTCTTCGGCACCGACGCGGCCGCCCTCCGCGGGACGCTCCGGGAGTACTCGCTGCGGGGGGTCGCAGAGCGCGTCACCTGCCCGACGCTCGCGCTCGCCGGCGAGGACGACCACCTGATACCGCTCCCGCTCGCCTACGAGTTCGTCGACGCCGTGAGCGGCCCGACGACGCTCCGGACCTTCACGACCGAGGAGGGAGCGGGCGAGCACTGCCAGGTCGGGAACCTCTCGCTCGCCCACGGGGTGATCTACGACTGGCTCGACGACGTCCTCTGACGGCGGAGCGTCGCGGGCGGAGCGATCGCCGATCGGAACTCAGTACGTCCGGTAGCTCGCCGTCCCGACGTCGATCCGGACGAGCACGTTCTCCGGCCACGCGTCCTCTTCGGCCCCGTACTTCCGGTTGATGCGCGCGGTCGCCGCCGCGATCTCGTCGTCGTCCTCGACGACGGTCGCCGTGCCGAGCAGCGAGACCATCCACCGAGCCCGCCCGCCGTCGTCCTTCTGGACCGACAGCGCGACGCGAGGGTTGGCGCGGACGTTCGCCAGTTTCCGCCCGCTCGTGACGATCTCGACCGCGTCGTCGGCGTAGCGGTACCAGACGGGCGCGACGTGTGGCCGGCCGTCGCGGCAGGTCGCGAGGTGAGCCATCAGCGGTTCGCTCGTGAGCAACTCCGCCGCCTCGGGGGGAACGACGTCCGACATGCTCCCGGATTCGCCCGCCGCGCGCATAACGGTGTGGACGGACCGGACGCGCTTCGGTGTCGGGGGGTTACCCGTCCTCCCGCGGGGAGGCTCGATCGACGAGTTCGACGAGGTAGCCGTCGCGGTAGCCGAGCGCGAGGTGGAGCGAGACGGCCGCCACCAGCAGGCCGAGGTTCCACCACGGCGAGGTGTAGTAGAGCACGTCGATCGAGATCGGCTTGTCGAAGACCGGCCACAGGGGCTCGATCGGCTCGGAGACGTCCGGCGCGGAGAGCACGTCGCCGAACAGGTGGCTGAGTCCGCCGAGGAGGAACCCGCCGGTCACGAAGAGGAAGACCGCGCCGTCGGAGACCGCGTGTCCCTCGCTCTCGCGCCACCACCGCTCGAGCACCGACGTGTCGACGGTCTCGGCGAGGGCACCGGCGACCACCGAGACGACCGTCACGAAGAGGACGGTGTGCGTGACGCCGTGGTGCTCGACGGTCGGGACGACGTGCCTGAGCACGAGGTCGACGTCGGGGAGCATCGCCGTCGCGAGGACGGTCCCGACGAACGCGAGGCTCACGCGGCCGTCCCAGACGATCCACGCCGGGAGCGCGAAGAGCAGGGCGAGCGCGAGGTGACCGAGTACGTCGACCATCGTCCGTTATCACCGTCTCGCCGTTCTGTCCGTCGCGATCGCCCGACGGTCGGTTCCCGAGTCGTTGGTCGGGAGGCCGCCCGGTCGGAGGATGTCCGTGTGGAACGTCCGCTCGTAGGAGAGCGACTCGAGCGGTAGCCGGTAGCGATTCCCGAACAGCTCCACCGTGGCGTAGAAGTCGACGGTCATGCGCGTCGTCTCGTCGTTCCGGACGTGCGTGACCCACCACTCGTCGAGCTTCGAGTTGTCGATGACGGCGCGGGTCTCGAGCGTCTTCGTCTCGCCCGGCGGGACGACCGTCCGCCCGGCCGCCGTCCCGTTGCCGACGACGATCCCGTTCATCCGGATGGTGTACTCGATGTCGGTGACGGGGATGGGAACCGGGGTGGGATTGGTGACGGTCGCCGACGCGTGGATGGGCGTCCGCTCGACCGTCGCGTTCCCCCATCGGGCGTCGGTCCCGTTGACGATCAGTAGCGTCCGGTTCGACGCGGTGATCCGGCGGTTCTCCTCCGTCCGGAGCGGTTCGAGCAGGCTCGTGTGGACCGTCCGCGTCCGCGTGGCGGACTCCACGGGTATCCGCATTCCGGCGTACTCGACGTCGACGGCCGGGTTCACCCGCACGGTCGTCGTCTCGTTGTGCTCGACGTGCGACGCCCACCACTCGGGGATGTCGTCGTTGTCGATGCGCGTCGAGAGGTTCACGACGTCCCGCTCGCCGGAGAGCGCGATCGACTTCTTCTGCCCGTGGGCCATCTCGATGCCGTTGAACGAGACGGTGTACTCGACGTTCGCGACCGCTTCGCCCACTCGGAGGAGCCGGGGGTTCTCGACGAGGAGCTGTGTCTCGACCTCGGTCCACTCCTGCGTGACGGTTCCCCAGTCGTTGTCGACCGCCTCGACGCGCGGGCGGTCGACGGCGACGAGACCGTAGGCGGTCCCCGCGAGCAGGAGCAGCACCACGACGACCCCGGCGATCCGCAGGAGCCTCGAATCGCTGTTCATCACCGTCAGTTCCGGGCGAACGCGTATCGCCACCGGGCCTGCGAATCCGCGCCGTTGAAGTGCCGACCGGGGCGGGGCAACGCTCCGCGGGAGCGACACCGTCTGGCGGGGATGCGCTAGCTTTTGGTCGGCGGCGACGTTCCCTTCGCGAAGCGATGACCGCCGACGAACTGGGGGTCCGCGTCTCGCTCGACCTCTGGCACCCCGACTGCTGGACGCTCGAGGTCACCGAGGCGGTAGACGCGGGACTGCTCGGCCACGGCGTCCACCGGATCGACGGGCTGGCGACCGGGCGGTTCACCGCCTACGGCGACACGACGGCCGCCGTCGACGACCTCGTCGCGGCCGTCGAGGCCTCCGACCTCACCGAGTCCGTCTGGGAGACCGGCGGGCCGATCGACGCGGCGACCGACGCCGCCGTTCCCGGCAGCGCCGCGCGGGGGATCGTCGTCCGATACGACCTCGCGAACAGCATCAACGAGGCGCTCGTCTCGCGCGGGTTCATCCCGGACGAGCCCGTGCGGATGATCGGCGGCCGGGAGTACTGGACCGTCCTGGTCCACGAGACGCGCCGGACGGTCCACGACAGGCTCGAGGAGGTGCGCGAGGAGATGGACGCGGAGATCCGCGTCGAACTCATCACCGCCCCGGCGAGCGGTACGGGCATCTTCCAGACCGACGACCTCTCGGAGCGCCAGCGCGAGGTGTTCGACCTCGCCCGGCGGCACGACTACTACACGTGGCCGCGGGAGGTGAGCGCGGGCGAACTGGCGGCGATCGCGGGCGTGTCGAGGGCGACGCTGCTCGAACACCTCCGGAAGGCCGAGTCGAAGCTCCTCGGCTCGGAGTGAGGGCCCACCCGACCCGACCATGCTAGGGAGGGGAGCTATACGCCCGTACCGTGCCGTGTGTACGCATGGCGGAAACAGGAGCGAACGACGGGAACAGCCTCTCCCGCGACATCGGGCTCTTCGGCGCGGTCAGCACCGTCGTCGCGGGGACGCTCGGCGCGGGGCTGTTCGTCACGCTCGGCACGGCCAGCAGCACGACGGGACCGAGCGTCATCCTCGTGGTCGTCCTCTCGGGGATCCTCGCGATGAGCATCGCCGTCAACTACAGCTGGATGGCCACCATCTTCCCGGCGGCCGCGGGGTCGTACGCCTACGTCTCGCGGACGTTCGGCAGTCGTCTGCCGGGCTTTCTCGTCACGTGGTCGAAGTGGCTCGGCTACATGGCGGCCGACGCCGTCCTCGCGCTCGGGTTCGGGAGCTACCTCCAGGTGTTCTACCCCGGTATCGACCCCGCGCTGGCCGGCTTCGGGCTGCTCACCGCGCTCTTCCTCGTCAACCTCGTCGGCACGAAGGGCTACAGCGTCTCGCAGAACGCCATCTTCGCCTTCCTCATGGTCTCGATCCTCGTGCTCGTGATCCCGGGGACGTTCAGCGTGAGCGCGTCGAACTACCGGCCCTTCTTCACCGGCGGGTTCGACGGCTTCGTCGCCGCCGCCGTCCCGCTGTTCTACGCCTACATCGGGATCGCGGTCGCCGGGCAGATGGGCGCGGAGGTGAAGGACCCCGAGCGGAACCTCCCGCTGGCGATGGCCGGCGGGACGGCGATCCTCATCCTGCTGTACGTCTGGACGGCGGTCGTCATCTACGGCGTCACCGAGTACACCGTACTCGCGAACTCCGCCCGTCCGCTCGCCACGGCGGCCGAGGCGTTCCTCGGGGCGAACGCGACCGCCATCGTCGCGATCGGCGGACTGCTCGCCACCGCCTCCAGCGTCCACGCGGTCATGGCCGCCGGCATCAAGATGCCCTACTCCTGGGCCTGGGACGAGGTGTTCCCGCGGGCCTTCTCGTCGGTGAGCGATCGATTCGGGACGCCCCACTGGTCGCTGCTCACGCTGTACGTCGTCGCCTCGGCGCTCACGTTCTGGACGGGCGGCCTCGATCAGGCGCTCGCCATCGCCACGTTCAGCTACCTCATCGCGTACTTCGCCGTCTCGGCGACGGTGCTCTACGTCCACTTCACCCGGCCCGACCTCGCCTCGAGGGCGGGGTTCGACGTCGGCTGGCTGCTCGTGCTCACCGGCGTCGTCGCCGCGGTCGGCTCGTTCGGACTCATCACGCAGGCCGCGAACTGGGGGGCGGTCCCCTCGGGCGACCTCTCGGCGCTCCCGACGCTTCGCATCTACGTCCCGTGGCTCGCCGTCGGGCTGGTCGTCTTCGGCGGCTACTGGTACCGCGGTCGCAGGCGCGACACCGACGTCGGGGCGCTGCTCGAGACGCTCCCGGGCGTCGCCTCCGACGACCGTGACCTCGCACGGGGGACGGGCGATGACTGACCGCCCCCGCGTCGATCCCAACGAGACGATCGACCTCCTCCAGCGCCTCGTCCGGATCCCGAGCCCCTACTTCGAGGAGCGCGAGATCGCCGAGTTCGTCCACGGGTGGCTCGACGAGCGCGGCCTGACCCCGGCGTACCACCGCGTGAGCGAGCCCGAGATCACCGGCTACGAGGGCGACAACGTGATCGCCCGCCTCGAGGGGAGCGACCCCGACGCCCCCACGCTCCTGCTCAACGCCCACATGGACACGGTCCTGCTGGTCGACGACTGGGAGGAGGACCCCTGTTCGGGGCGGATCGAGGACGGCAAGCTCTACGGACAGGGCGCGTGCGACATGAAGGGCGGTCTCGCGGCGGTCATGGTCGCGTTCGAGGCGCTCGCGGAGCGCGATCTCGCCGGCGACGTGCTCCTCACCGCCGTCGTGGACGAGGAGGGGCCCTTCGGGCTCGGTACGGACCGCCTCGTCCGCGACGGCTACGCCGACGACTGCGACGCGGCGATCGTCACCGAACCCGGCCCGGTCCTCGCCCAGGGGGAGATCGAGAACCCGGCGCTCGTCCTCGGCGCGCGCGGGCGGTTCCTCTACGACGTCACCGTGAAGGGCGAGGCCGCCCACGGATCGCAACCGGAGCGGGGCGTCAACGCCGTCGTGGACGCCGGGCGCGTGGCCGACGCGCTCACCCGGATCGACGTCGGCTCGCACCCGAAACTCGGCGAGGGGTCGGTCTGCCCGCTCCTGCTCGACGGCGGGAGCCAGACGCTCTCGGTCCCCGAGCGCGCCCGCCTCATGGTCGATCGCCACGTCGTCGTCGGGGAGACCGAAGCCGACGTGCGAACCGACGCGGAGGAGGCGGTGGCCGCGCTCGACCTCGACAGCGAGGTGGAGATCGGCTTCCGCGAGGCACCGGCCCCCGACATCCGCTACGGGCCGTACGTCACCGAGGAGGACCACCCGCTCGTGGGTGCGCTCCGCGACGCGACCCGCGCGGTGGCGGGCGTCGACCCCGCGATCGGCTACTTCGCCAGCGTCGGCGACTTCAACTACCTCGGCGACCGCGCGGGCCTCCCGACGGTCATCCTCGGGCCCGACGGCGGGAACGTCCACGCCGCGGGCGAGTTCGTCTACACCGACGACGTGGTCGAGGTGGCGGAGATCGTCGTCGCGGCGGCGACGGACTTCCTGGGGTAAGGGCCGGCGAGCGCGGGGACAACGTTCAACCCGCTCCGCCGTGAATCGCGACTCATGCCCGACGACTTCTCGGAGAAGCAGGTCGGAAAGCGCGTCGTCTCCCAGACCGGCGAGGAGATCGGGACCGTCAGCGACGTGCGCGGCGGCGACCTCCACGTGACCGTCGAGGGCGACGTCGACCCGGACGTGCTCGACGAACTGGCGTGGGACGGCACCGTCGAACAGGACACCCACCACCTCCCCGGGCGGTACGTGGCGAACGTGGACGAGGACACGATCAGGCTGCGGGTGTGAGGCGGCGGGCGGTGACACCCCTCGGCGACGCCTACATCGGTCCGCGTTCGATCCCGAGTGGTGAACTCGTTACAACCGACGACGGACGAGGCCGCGATCGCGTGCTACGAGTCCTGCGGCTTCAGACGCGAGGGCGTCCTCCGCGACGCGCGACGGTTCGAGGACGACTACCGGACGCTGGTGCAGATGAGCGTCCTGGAGGCGGAGTGGCGAGCGACATCCGCGCGACGCTCAGCGCGTCGGTAGCTCCACGCCGTGTGGGTTAGAGAGCGGTTCGCCCGTGAGCGGGATGTCCCAGTAGTCCTCGGCGTCCACGTCCGCGATGGAGCCGTCGGCCATCGCCTCGAAGGTCGCCGCGAACCCCTCCTTCGTCGCCTGGATCATCTGCCCGAGACCCTGCTGGCCGCGGTCGTCGGTCTGACCGGTCACCTCGTAGAGCAGGCCGGCCGCGCCCGTCTGCGGGCACACCGTGTCGAGGTACGACCCCCACAGCGGGTAGTAGCCGTAGCGGGTGACGCTGTCGAAGACGCTGTCGCCGCGCTCGGCGAGGGCGTTCGCGACCAGCACGTTGAGCTGGAGCGACCGCTGGCTCGTCTCCGCGTCGATGAACGGGTCGACGACCTGCTCTACGTCCGCGCCGGGGAAGTCGAACGGCGACCGCTCGCGGTAGACCGGCCCGTAGGCCGGCATCACGCTCATGATCGTCTGCTTCGGCGGCCTGTTGCCGTCGCCGGAGTCGGGGTAGAGGTACCGCCCCTGGTGGTGGTGGGTGATGGCGTAGTCGGGATCGGCGCGGAGGGCCGACTCCGTGACGGCGCGGACCTCCGGCGCGAGACGCAGGCCGCTGCTGCGGAGGGTGTACCCCTCGTACGGCACATCCAGGAAGGCCTCGCCGTCCTCGACGGTCCACCACTCCTCGGGGATCGGATCGGGGAGGTCACCCGGCGGGAGGACGTTGAAGTCGCGGTTCATGTCGTAGCCCGGCGGCGCGTCCGCCGGGTACCGGTAGTGGTAGTACGGCTCGTAGCGCGAGTCGCCCGGCTCCCACGCCTGGGTGTTGTAGCGCCGCCCGATCCACTCCGCTCTCCCGTCGCCGTCGATGTCGTACTCGAACATCGCGCCGTCGGGGTTCACCCGCGGGACGATGGTGAACGAGAGCCCGTCGAGCAGCGTCTCGACCCGTCCCGAGTTACCCAGCGCGAGGTCGCGGATCAGGTCGAGAGTGACCTCTGTCCCGACCGGCTCGTCGCCGTGGATCTGGTTGATGAGGTGAACGCTCGTGTCGCCGTCGCCGACGGTGACCTCCCAGATGGGCTCGCCGAGGCCCGCCGACTCGCCGATCCGTCGAAGGGTGATCCGGTCGCTCCGCCGGTCGATCTTCCGGAGTTCGGCGGCGAGTTCCTCGTTCGTGTGGAACCCGTCGAGGTTGAACGCCTGCTCGCTCCCCGGCCACGGACCGCCCGGTCGGTAGACCCCCCGCCGGTCGCTCGATCCGTCCGCGGCCGCCCGCCCCGTCGCCGCCAGTCCGAGGAGCGCTGTGCCCGTCGCCTTCAGATACGTACGTCGACGCATGACGGAGATCCAGTCGGATCTCGAACGGATAATTTTTCCGATCAAAATCGTGGAACGTACTGTCTCGCTCCTCAGCGCGTCCGCGACCGGGTCGGGCCCCCGACGAGTCCGAGGGACGACTGAAACGGATTTCACCAGCTTCGCCAACATAAATGAATTTCAGATTACATATATCTGGCCCGGAGCGCGTAGGGACGGTATGACAGATCACACGACTCTATCCGACGAATCGCCCGACGGGCGACGGCCGCTCGCGCTGGTCACGGGCGCGAGCCGCGGGCTCGGCGCGACCGTCTCGACCCTGCTCGCGCGCGAGGGCTACGACCTCGTCGTAACCGCTCGAACCGCTACCGACCTCGACGCACGCGCCGGCGCGCTCCGCGAGGCCGGCGGGAGCGACGCGACGGTCCACGCGGTCCCGGGTGACGTGTCGGACGCCGACCACCGACGCGACCTCGCCCGCGTCGTCGAGGAGACGGGCGACGGCCTCGACCTGCTCGTGAACAACGCATCGACGCTCGGACCGTCGCCGCTCCCGCCGCTCGCCGAGTACCCCCTCGGTGCGCTGGCGGACGTCTTCGAGGTGAACGCCGTCGCGCCGCTCGGTCTCGTACAGGAACTCCTCCCGGCCCTGCGCGCCCGCTCGGGTCTCGTCGTCAACGTCACGAGCGACGCCGCAAGCGAGGGCTACCCGGGATGGGGCGGCTACGGGGCGAGCAAGGCCGCGCTCGACCTCCTCTCGCGGACGCTCGCGGCGGAATTCGACGGCGAGGTGGCCGTCGTGAGCGTCGATCCCGGCGACATGCGCACGGGGATGCACCGGCGAGCCTTCCCGGGGGAGGACGTCTCCGATCGTCCGCACCCCGACGTGACGATCCCGTTCTGGCTGTGGCTGCTCGGGCGCGACCCGCGGGCCGTGTCGGGTCGGCGGTTCCGGGCGCAGGGCGACCGCTGGACGGAGGCTGACTGATGGGGACCGTCGACGCCCTCCCCGCGTTCGATCGACCCGCCGGCCTGGAGGCGACCGCTCCGCCGGAGGCCCGCGGCCTGCGCCGCGACGAGGTGCGCCTCCTGGTGAGCACGCCCGGCGGTCACTCCCACGGGCGGTTCGCTGACCTCACGGCTCGCCTGCGGCCGGGCGACGTCCTCGTCGTCAACCGAAGCGGGACGCTCCCCGCCTCTCTCCTGGCGACCGCTCCGTTCGGCGCGTTCCTGTGCAACCTCTCGACCGACTACGGACGCGGCGTCTGGCTGGTCGAACCCCGCCGAGACGCCGAGACCCCGGGCCCGCTCGCCCTCGCGCCCGGCGACCGCTTCGACATCGGGGGCGTCGAGGGCACCGTACTCGCCCCCTATCCCGGCATTCCTCGACTGCTGTTCGTCCGGTTCGACGGGGACGTCCGCGCGGCGATGGACCGCGTCGGGCGACCCATCCGATACGGCTACCTCGACGGCGAGTACCCGCTCTCGGCCTACCGGACGCACTTCGCCGAGGTGCCGGGGAGCGCCGAGATGCCCTCCGCCGCGCGTCCGTTCACCGCGCGCGTCGTCGATTCGCTCCGCGAGCGGGGCGTCGAATTCGCAGCGGTGACGCTCCACGCGGGCGTGTCGAGCATCGAACCGGCCGACGCCGACGGCCCACCCCTGCTCCCCGAACCGTTCGCGGTGCCGGCGGCCACCGCCCGCGCGGTCGCCGCCGCCCGCGAGGAGGGAGGGCGGGTCGTCGCGGTTGGGACGACGGTGGTCCGGGCGCTCGAGACCGCCTGGAGGGGTGGTGCGGTTCGTCCGGCGCGTGGGTTCGCCCGGACGTTCGTCACCCCGGAGCGCGGCGTCAGCGCCGTAGACGGCCTCCTGACCGGCTTCCACGATCCGGGAACGACGCACCTCGCGATGCTCACCGCCGTCGCCGGTCGATCGAAGGCGACCGCTCCCGACGACGGCGCGAGCGACCCAATCGCCGGACGCCGACTCGTGCTGGACGGCTATCGAGAGGCCGTGGCGCGGGGCTACCGCTGGCACGAGTTCGGCGACAGTCACCTGCTGCTCCCCGCCGCGTGAATCTCCGACGAACGGCACGAAACTTTTTGCGCTACGCCACGTCTCAGACACATGAACAGACACCGGGCGGTGCTGGTCGCGCTCCTGCTCGTCGTCGGCCTCGTCGCCGCCGCGCTGGTCCGCCCGTTTCTGCAGTACGTCCTCCTCGCGGTCCTCCTCGCGTACCTCCTCTATCCGATACAGCGCCGCCTCGCCCCGCGCATCGGGGCGCGCGTCGCCGCCGGCCTGCTCATCGTCGTCACCTTCTTCCTGCTGTTGCTCCCCGTCGCCGTGTTGCTCGGCGTGGCCTTCCAGCAGGCGCTCGGCCTCGTCGAGATGCTCCGGACGGGCGGGATGGAGTTCGAGGCGATCGAGCGGGCGATCCGAACGACGACCGGCGTCCCCGTCGAGATCGACCTCGCCCTGTCGACGATTCCCGACAGGCTCGCCGAGGTGGTGCGGCGAAACGGATCCCAGGGGACCCAGCGGGTGCTCTCGGAGGCGCTGGCGCTCGTCGGTACGGTCGTCGACCTCACCATCGGGGTCTTCGTCACGCTGTTTCTGTTCTACTACCTCCTCGTCGACGGCGAGCGGGTCGTGGCGTGGGTCCGCCGCGTCCTGCCGCTCCGTCCCCGCGTCCAGCGCGACCTGGTCGATGAGTGCGACCGGCTCATGTGGGCGGCCATCGTCGGCAACGTGGTCGTGGCCGTCCTCCAGGGGGTGCTGACCGGGGTCGGCTTCTTCGTCGTCGGCTTCTCGGACGTCGTCTTCTGGACCGTCCTGACCGTCGCGCTCGCGCTGCTCCCGCTCATCGGCGCGTCGGTCGTCTGGGTCCCCGCGTCGGGGTTCCTCCTGCTGACCGGGCGACCGATCGCCGGCCTCGCCCTGTTCGGATACGGGGCGCTCGTCGTCAGCCTCTCGGACAACTACGTCCGGCCCATGGTCGGCGGACGCGAGGCGAACCTCAACCCCGGGCTGTTCCTGCTCGGCATCTTCGGCGGCCTCGCGCTCGTCGGCGTCATGGGGCTGTTCTTCGGTCCGGTCGTCCTCGGGATGGCGAAACGGATCGCCGAGGTCACCGCGGCCGAACTGGCGACGGAGGGGTGAACGCCGGCACCGATGCCGAACGCCCGAAACCGACCGACGCCGCCGCACTGTCCCGTGACAGCGATGGACGGTGGCCTATATCCATAGCGCCGCCGAAACGAATCTAGCTACAACTCACTTCGCCGCGGTGGCCTCACTACCGGATGCGGATGGCACACGAACGAACCGAGGCGCGTCGCTCGCCTCGTCGCCGGTGACGGCGCGTCGCTGACCGCGTCGCCGATACCGGCACGTCGCTTCCGGCCGTCGTACGGCGGCACGGTCGGGAGACCGTAGTTGGCACACGCGCGCCGCCGACCGATCGGAACCGCGGACGCGCCGCTTCGCCGCGTACAGACGCTGACCGAGGGTACGAGGTCGAGGTGTGGACGGTGGCACGACGCTCGTCCGCGGTCGCGGATCGAACGCGTTTGGGACGGCGGTGGAATCGAACGTCGATGGCGCAAGCGACGCGAATCGGCGTCGAATACAAGTACCACACGCGCGACAGTTATGACGGGAGGAGGGGGACGGAATGAGGGACACAGAGCTACCAGAGTGGGCGGGACCGGAGTACGATCGTGAGACCGACAGCTATCGCGTCCAGCGTACCAACGGGGATGAGCGAATCAGCGTCCACGACGCCCTGGACGCGCTGGAGGCGCTGACGGACCTCGAACTATCGGACGCCGAGGAGTTCGCGGAGCTGTTCGATCGGGAGGAGGCGAGAACGGCGGACCCGGACGGGTCGTTCCGCGTGACGGTTCCCGTCGACGGCTACCGCGTGACGATCACGGAGGGCGCGGTGACGCTCGAACCGCGGACCGGAGGGGACTGAGCCCGCCGCCGCCGCGCCGCTCACTGCCAGTCCGTCTCCGTCTTCCCGTCGACCTCGTCGATCTGTTCGAGGTCCCGCTGCTCGTTGTACTCCTCCGGTCCTTCGGCCTCGCCGGTGAGTTCGCGATAGACGGCCTCGCGAACCTCCTCGGGCGAGTCGTACTCCTCATCGACCAGGCGGTCGAAGACGCTCCCCAGCGTCTCCGTCTCGTTCGGCATGTCGAGGGGCTGATCGGCGTACTCCATCGCCAGCTCCTCGCTCGTCACCGGGTACTTCCGGTCGCCGAGGTCCTCGCGAACGCCGTCGAGGACGTCCTCGACGCGCTCGGTGCGCTCGTGCTGCCGTTCGCCCATCCGATCCTCCGCTCGGTCGGGGTCCGGAGACATGATCGGGGATACGGTCCGGCGACTGAAAAGCGCCCTGCGGGCGATCGCCGGGCCGCGTCGGGCGCGGGTACCACCGGCCGGTCGGCCGTCCGCAGTCCCTGTCAGTTCGTCGTGACGATCTCGACGACGTCACGGTGGGCGAGTTCGCGGTCCGATCCGATCTGGCGCTTCGTCCGGCAGTCGACGCCGTAGAGCAGGCCGTCGCCGATGTCGGTGTGCAGGAAGTACGCGAAGTCCTCCGTCGTCGAGTCCGGCGGGAGGAGGAAACAGTCGCGCAGCACCTTCCCCTCGGAGGTCTTCACGCCCCTGGCGCTCCCGGGGAAGACCGCGACGACGCCGAGTTCGTCGAACAGCGCCGCCTCGAGCGCGCGCTGGACGCCCGTCCCGCCGTACTCGGTCGTGAAGTCGCGAATCCGTTCGAGGCCGCGCCGCTGCTCCATCGAGAGGTCGCCCGTCACCTCGAAGTCGTCGTCGCCGGGAGTGTACTCGACGACGCCCCCCTCCGCGGCGGTCTTGAGCGCCTTCTCGGCGTGCGCGCTGACGGGAACGAACGAGAGGTGGTCGTACTCGGGGTCCGACGCGATCTCCTCGTAGTTCGCCTGCGCCTCCGGGGTGTCCATCTTGTTCGCGGCGATCACCATCGGCTTCGTGCGACGCCGGATCTCCCGGGCGAGTTCGAGGCGGTCGGCCGCCTCCCACGTCTCGGGGTCGAGTTCGAGGCCGAGCGACAGCACGACCTGCTTTATCTCCTCTGCGTTCGTTCGGAAGGCGTTCATCTGCTCGGCGAGCGACTCCTCGATCTCCGCCTCGGCCCCCCGGTAGGCGTTCTCGTAGCGGTCGATCCCCTTCTCTAAGATCTCGAGGTACCACATGTCGAGTTCCTCCTCCAGGAAGGCGACGTCCTCGCGCGGATCGTGGCCCTCCGTCGCCTCGCCCTCCGCGTCGGTCGTCCCGGAGAAGTCGACGACGTGGATCAGCACGTCGGCCTCGTTCAGGTCGGTGAGGAACTGGTTGCCGAGTCCCTTCCCCTCGTGCGCGCCGGGGATGAGCCCCGCCACGTCAACCAGTTTCGTCGGGACGAAGCGCGTCCCGTCCCGGCAGAAGCCCGTCTCGGGCGTGCACGTCTCGCCGAACTCGGGGGCGGCGCACTCGACGCGGACGTACGCCTCGCCGACGCTCGGGTCGATGGTCGTGAACGGGTACGCGCCCTCGGGCACGTCGTTCATCGTCGCCGCGTTGAAGAGGGAGGACTTGCCCACCGAGGGCTTGCCCACGAGGCCGATCCGGTAACTCATTGGGACCGCTCCGCGAGCGCCCCCCGAAACGGTTGCGACTCGACCGCCCTTCGGGTCGTGCTCGCACGGGTCGCACGTTTCGGTCGCACGATCCCGCGGACCGCGGCGTGACCCGCCCGGAGCACGGCGCTACTCGGGGTGCGACGGGACGCCGTCGCGGTACGCCTCCCAGCGCCCCGTGACGTGTTCGACGAACGCCGACGCCACGCGGAACGCGTTCTCGACGGCCAGGCCGACGAACGCCTCGACGTCCTCGTCTATGCTCTCGCGGGCGGACTGACCGGGCGCGGGCCGGTCGAAGTTGGCGACCGCGCGGACGTTCAGGTAGCGGTCGAGGCGGCCGACGCGGTCGAGCGCGAGCGCCGTCCCGTAGTCCTCCATCTCGGTCGTCGCGTGCGGTCCGACGCCGTACCCCTCGACCAGTTCCTCGGCCGCCGCGGCGAGGCGCTCCCCGTGCCAGAACTCGTCGCCGCAGAGCGTCGTCCCGACCTCGACGGCCGGAGCCCCGCGGGCGGCCTCCTGGGGGTAGCGCTCCCGGTACGCCCGCGCCTCGGGGAGGTCGCGGAGGGTGACGTCCGCCGTCGCCCGCCGCGCCGCCGCGACGAGGTCCGCGTTCAGCCGGTAGACGGCGGGCTCGGGATCGAACGGTAGCGGACCGATCGTCGGCCCCTCGCCGTCGCCCTCGCCGCCGTCCGGATCCCAGCGGAACTTGCGGTCCCAGTCGGCGACGGCGTCAGCGAGGAACACGGAGCCGATCGTGCCGGCCGACGGCGAGCCGCCGGCGACGCCCGCGGTCACGACGTACGCCCGCGAGAGGTCGAGGCGGGGGCTGCGATGGAGCGCCGTCACCGTCGCCGCCGCCTGCGCCTTCCCCATGCCGGTCGTCGCGACGCCGATCCCGCGGTCGGTGCAGCGCACCGCGTCGGCCGCGCCGGGGACGGCGATCTCGCGCGCTACGTCGTAGCGGTCGAGCCAGGGGGCGAGTTCGCTCGGCGCGTCGCCCCACTCGAACGAGAAGGCGGGCAGGACGAGCGCCCGCAGTTCGACGGGTGATTCGTGCGTCATGGTCGTCGATCAGACCAGGTCCGCCAGCCCCTCCAACGTCTCGATCTCGTGGGTCGGCTCCGCGAGGCTGCCGCCGTCGTCGAAGACTACCGCGTTGTACCCCATCTACGAGGGGGTGTTCGCCGCGACGAGTTATGGAAGTTGCAAGGCTAAAACCTCGCCCTTCAGGGCGGGGAGGATGTCAACGGTATCGGATGACGTTCCCCTCGAGTTCGCGGGGGAAGTAGGTCAGCCGCTCGGTTCCGTCCTCGGTGATCGCGACCGTATCGGAGTGGCGATAGCCCTCGGTGCCGGTGTAGAGGCCGGGTTCGATCGTGTAGACGTGGCCGGGTTCGATCAGGCGGTTTCCGGGGTCGGCCTGCGCTTCCCCCCACCCCCTGTCGAGGTACGGCGGTTCGTGGCCGTCCATCCCGATGTTGTGGCCGACGTGGTGGCGCGCGAGGTCGGTCACCCCCTGCTCCCGGAAGTAGTCCCACACCGCCTGATCGACGTCGGCCACGGGGACGCCCGGCCCGAGCGCCTCGATGGCGATCGTCTGGGCTTCGAGCATCAGTTCGAAGTAGTGGACCTGCTCGTCGGTCGGTTCGCCGACGAACATCGTCCGCTCGAGTTCGGAGTGGTACCCGTCGACGTTCGCCGACGCGCCGGTGACGATGACGTCGCCCTCGCGCAACCGGCGGTTCGGGGTGTGGCCGTGCGGGAGGGCGGTCTCGCGGGCGCTGACGAACCCGGCGCGCACCGGACCGGTCCCCCGGACGCGCTCGACGTAGCGGTCGCCAAGCGTATCGAGCATGGCCCGCGAGGCGTCCGTCGCGGCGCGCTGGCTCACCGTCGCGGGGTGCGCCCCCGGTTCGGCGTAGTCCGCGAGGTACCGGTGGCCGAGGTTCGCCCAGCGCGCCGACTCCCGGATCAGCGCCACCTCCGCCTCCGACTTCGCCCAGCGCATCCGCCACACCCAGTCCTGTCGCTCCACGTCGAGGTACGCTGAGAGTTCCGGTCCCCGGTAGCCCATCGTCCCCGGCGCGCCGTCCGCGTCCGCCAGCACCGACTCGGCGTCGAGTCTCCGGAGCATCGAGACGGCCGTCGCGATCGGCATCCCGCCGGGGTAGTCGAAGTAGGTGTGGACGGCGTCGATGCGGGGGTTCCCGGCCACGCGCTCGACTTCGAGGCGCGGCACCGTGATCTCGGCGCGCTCCTCGGTCACCGCGAGGACCACCGGGCGCTCGGTCTGCACGTGGTGGAACCCCGTCAGGTAGGCGATGTCGGTCGCGCCGAACCACACCGCCGCGTCGGCGGTGGTCCTCGCGAGGCGATCGCGCACGGTGGACAGGCGCGCGTCGTACTCGCGTTCGGGGAGTCGCGTAGTCATGCGGGAGACTCCCCAGGTCAGCCCAAAAGGGTTGTCGGCCCGCGACGGGTCACGCGACCGTGTTGCGAAGCGTCCCGACGCCCTCGTAGGTGATCTCCACGTCGTCGCCCCGCTCGAGGAGTCCGGGGTTTGCGGGACTACCGAAGGCGATCACGTCCCCCGGCCGGAAGGTGAACCGCTCCGATAGGAACGAGATCACCTCGCGCGGCGAGAAGAGCATCTGCGCGGTCGTCGCCGACTGGCGCTCCTCGCCGGCGACGAGCGTCCGCATCTCGAGGTCGGTCGGGTCCACGTCAGTCTCGAGGTACGGGCCGAGCGGCGCAGAGCCGTCGAAGGTCTTCCGGGCCGTCCGTCCGGGCTGGTCGAGCGCGTCGAGGTCGTTCATGATCGTGTAACCGCGCACCGCGTCGTCGACCTCCCCCTCGCGAAGGTCCCGACACTCGCGGTCGACGACCGCCGCGAGTTCGCCCGCGTAGGTGAGTTCGTCGGTGAACGCCGGGTACTCGATGGGCGCTCCGGGCGCGAGCACGGAGACGGGCGGTTTGATGAAGAAGTCCGGTTCCTCCGGGCGGTCGTAGTCCATCTGCTCGATCGTCGCGGCGTAGTTGCGCCCGACGCAGTAGAGCGCCGTCGGCTCGCAGGGCGCGAGCAGGTCGTACTCGTCGGGGGCGTAGCGCGTTCCGTCGGCGTCTACGATCCCGGTCTCCGGGTCGCACTCGCCGGTGACGGTGCCGTCGTCGGTCTCGATGCGTGCGAGTTTCACGCGCGACGGGTCGGACGCCGAGACGTATGAGTGAACCGGAATGTCGGGATAGTCATTTGACACGTGGCGGTGAGTGTGGGGGTATGGACCGCCGCCACTACGCCTTCGAGGGCACCGAACCCGAAATTCACGGGAACGCGCACGTCAGCAACGAGTCCACGCTCGTCGGCGACGTCGAGATCGAATCGAACGCCAACGTCTGGCCGAACGCGGTGCTCCGTGGGGACATCGGCCCCGTCCGCGTCGGCCCCGAGTCCCACGTCGGTGAGAACGCGACGATCCACGCCTCCACCGTCGGTCAGCGGTCGATGATCGCCGCCGGCGCGGTGCTCAACGACGCGGAGGTGGGCGACAACGTCCTCGTCGGGTTCAACGCCACCGTCAACGAGGTCACGATCGGCGCGGGGAGCATCGTCGCCGCCGGGGCCGTCGTCCTCCAGAACACGGACGTCCCGCCTCACAGCTTCGTCCACGGCGTCCCGGCGCTGACGACGCCACTCGAGGAGACGGGGCTGAACGCGGAGGGGCTGTTCGAGGCGTACTCGACGGGCAAGTACGCGAACCTCGCCGCCCGTCACGAAGAGCTGTTCGAGTGAGACGCCACGAGGACGCGCGGGAGGCTGACGACGGGTTCCGGGGAGCGGCAGTCGTCGGTTCCGCGCACGGCGATCGCACCCGCGGAGCGGGGGCGTCGGGTCCGCCGCGCCGTCGAGAGGTCGTCAGCGCCGCTCTCGCCGCACTCGCCGGCCTCCCGTTGGCCGGTTGTGCCCGACTGCCCGACCCGCGGGCGGCCGGCCCGACCGTGCCGGACGACGCCGACTTTCCCCTCGAACGCATCGTCCTGCGGAACAGACGGAACCGAGAGGAGCGCTTCGGCGTCCTGCTTCGGTACGGCGACGACGAGCGTCGCGGGTGGGACACGTACAGAATCCCGCCGCGCGGCGTGCGGTTCGTCGAGGTGAGCCTCCCCGACGCGCCCGCCGTACCCGACGTCCCGGAGACGTTCACGATCGTCGGACGCTCGAACGCCAGCAGCGCGCGGGCGGTCGTCGAGTTCGACCCGACGGACCTGACGGACGCCGACGGTGGGTTCGAGGTCGTCTTCGTCGTCGAACGCGACGGCGGCGTCCGGGCCGCACTCGCGCGCACGGGTGACGGCGCGAACGCCTCCGCTCCGAACGCTACGGGCTGACCTCCTCGACGACCGCGGGCGAGTCGTTCGCGGGGTCGTTCACCAGCGTCGAGACCGGATACGCGCGCAGTTCGTCGTCAGCGGGCGGGTCGAACGCCTCGACGCGGTCGCCGTCGAGCCACGCCGCCTCGTCGTCCGGGCGGAGGAGCAGCGCCATCCGGTGGTGGTAGTCCGCGAGGAGGGGCGTCGGCTCGCGCGTCACGATCGTGAACGTCTCCAGGGGTTCGACGCTCCGGTCCGGTCCGCTCCCCGCGTCGTCCGCGCCGCCCGCGAACTCGTCGAGCCCGGTCTGCGTCACCGCCGGCGTCCACGTCTCCCACAGTCCGGCAAGCGCGAATGGGTCGCCGTCGAGGCGGGTGATCCGGTAGGGGCGCTTGCCGACGTCGGTCTCGACCCACTCGTAGAAGCCGTCCGCGAGCACGAGACAGCGCCGTTCGGCGTAGGCGTCGCGGAATGCCGGCTTCTCGCCGAGCGTCTCCGCGCGGGCGTTGATGAACCCGCCCGACGGGCCGTCGGCCCACGACGGGACCAGCCCCCAGCGCGCCCCGGTGATCGCGTCTCGCGAGGCGTCGCGGATCACGGGGAGGGACTGGCCCGGCGCGGCGTTGTAGCGCGGGCGAGGGTCGGTGACGAACGCGGCGTCGAAACGCTCCTCCAGTTCGTCGGGCGGGGCGAAGATGCTGTAGCGGCCGCACATACCCGGAGGAGGGACGGAGGGGTGATGACCCTGCGGGTGGCGTCCGGGCTGACGACGGGGGGTCGTGCAACAGAACACCTAACACGCCGGTGGTCGAACGCGGGTCGTGCTTTCCGACACGACAGCCTTCGTCACCGGCGCGAGTCAGGGTCTCGGCCGGGCGATCGCGCGAACGCTCGCCGACCGGGGGGCGTCCGTCGCGCTCGCGGCGCGCAACGAGGAGGGGCTGGCGGAGACGGCGGACGCGATCCCCGAGGATCGGGCGCTCGTCGTCCCGACAGACGTGACCGACGAGGCGGCGGTCGCCGACTCGATCGAGGAGACCGTCGCCGCGTTCGGCGGCCTCGACTGCCTCGTCAACAACGCGGGCATCGCCGGCCCGACCAAACGACTGGAGGAGATCGCGGCGGCGGAGTGGACCGAGGTGCAGGACGTGAACGTCCTCGGGCCGTTCCTCTGTGCGAAGCACGCCGCGTCGCACCTCCGGGCGAGCGACCGGGGGAGCATCGTCACGATCTCCTCCATCGGGGGGAAGAAGCCCTACCCCCTCCGATCGCCCTACGCCGCCTCCAAGATGGCCGTCGTCGGCCTCACGCGGGCGCTCGCCTTCGAACTCGGCCCGGACGACGTCACCGTCAACGCGATCTGCCCCGGGGCCGTCGAGGGAGACCGCATCGAGCGCGTCTTCGCGGCGCGCGCCCGCGAGCTGGGCGTGAGCGTCGAGGAGGCGAAGCGCTCGATGGTGCTCGACGACCTGCCCATCGAGGAACTCGTCCCCCCGGCGGAGGTCGCCGAACTGGTCGCCTACCTCGCCGGACCGCACGCCCGGCACGTCACCGCCCAGGATCTCAACGTGGACTCGGGCGCGACGTGGTACTGATCCGGCGAACTGATCAGCAGGCGGACCGTTCGGCGGACGAGCGATACGGGGGGATCGAGGAGCGCGGGAGCGGAAGATCGCGGACGGTCGTGCGCCGCGCCCGCCCATCCGGACCCACCGCTATACGCGACTGTCGCCTCCGTCCGATCATGGAACACAGACGCGCGTTCCTCGCGAGTGTCGGCCTCGCCGCGAGCGGCGCGCTCGCCGGGTGTCTCGGACGGGGAGGCGGTCGCTCGGAGACTGACCTCGACGCGCACCCCGCGGCGGCGGGCGCGACCGACGAACCGCGGCTCGGCCCGCCGCTCGACGAGGCGCGCGGGGTCATCGTCGCGTTCGAGGACCCCTCGTGCACGACCTGCCGTCGCTTCGAGCGGACGACCTTCCCGCGGATCGAGTCCGACCTCGTCGGGTCGGGCGAGGTCGCGTTCGTCTACCGGCTCTTCCCGATCGTCTTCCCGTGGGGGAAGCCCGCCGCGCAGGCGCTGGAGGCCACCTACGACCGGAGTGCCGAGGCGTTCTGGGCGCTCAAGGCGCACTACTACGCGGAGCAGGACGCCTTCGGCTCCGGTAACGTCCTCGATCGGACCGAGGCGTTCCTCGCGAGGGAGACCGACGTGGACGCGGCGGGTGTCGTCGCGGACGCGCGCGAGGAGCGCTTCGACGATCGGGTACAAGAGGACGTGCGCGCCGCCGAGGAGGCGGGCGCGAGCGCGACGCCGACGTTCTACCTCTTTCGCGACGGGGCGTTCCTGACGCGGGCGGTGGGCGCGAAGGACTACGCGGTGTTCGAGCGCGCGCTCGGTGGGTGAGATGGTCCGACTGCCCACCCGCGCCCGCGACTGGCGGCTGACCGCGCGGACGGTCCGTCTCGTCCTCACCGTCCCCGTCTACGCCCTGTTGGCGCTCGTCGTCGCGGCGCTCGGGTTGACGCTGTTCGTCCTCTCGCTCAGCCCGGGGCTCTTCGGGTTCGTCGCGGGCGGGGCGCTCCCGCTCGGCGACCGCCTCGCGATACTGCTCTCGCTCTACCCGTTCGTCGGGACGGAGTTCGGCCCCCTGGCGGGGACCCTCCTCGTGGCGGTCGCGCTCCTGTTCGGCGCGAACGTCGCCACGCTCGTCTACCACCTGCGGGAACACGACCTCTCGGCGCGGGAGGGCGGCGCGAGCGCCGTCGGCCTCGTCCTCGGGACGCTCGGCGCGGGCTGTGCGGCCTGCGGGACGGCGATCCTCGCGGGCGTCCTCTCGCTGTTCGGCCTCCCGGCGGCGCTCACGTTCCTCCCGCTGGAGGGGCTGGAGTTCGCCCTGCTGGCGCTCGTCGCGCTCGCGCTCTCGACCTACTGGCTCGCGGACGGGATGCGCGGCGGCGAGGTGAACGGCTGTCCGGTCGATCCGTAGCCGTGGCCGGGGCCGCCGACCCCCCGGCCGAACTCGGCTCCCCACCCAGTACGCCGGACGTTCACGCCCTCGGTTATAAATCGGATGACGAAGAATGGGGGCGTGTGTCAGACGCGCCCGACGACCCGAGGTTCCGCATCCCCGTCCGCCCCCAGCGGCGGTTCTCCTCGACGACCGTCGAGCACGACGGCGGGGTGGTCTTCGCGCTCGTCCCCGAGGGGGACCACGACGACGACGCCCTCGACGCGCTCGTCACGCGGGTGCTCGACGACGGGCCGTACCGCTACGGTGACTGGTTCGACCTCCCCCTCCCGCTCTACCTCGTCCACGACGACGGGACGGGCGACACCTTCCGGGTCGTCGTCCGCGACGGAGCGGTCGAACTGCACCCCCTCCCCGAGACGGAGTCGGCCGGGTTGCGCGCGCTGTACGATCGACTCCTGGCGGCGACCGACAGCCGGTGGGCGGTCGAGCGTCGTGCGGACGCCTGACGCCGAGTCACAACCGATTTGAGGCGTCCCCGCCGACCGAGGGGCATGACAGTCGCTCGCGTGGTCGAACTGGAGGGGCACATCATCGACTCGGGGATGATGGGTGCCGCCTTCGGGATCGTCATGGACATGGGCGGGTCGTTCGAGGTCGACGAGTTCGAGATCGGTCGCTCGAAGACCGAGGAGTCCTACGCGCGGCTCACCGTCTTCGCGGACACCGAGGCCGACCTCCAGCCGATCGTCCACGAACTCCACGGGATCGGCGCGAACCCGGCCGATCCGAAGGACGCCACGCTCACGCCCGCGCCGGCAGACCGGGTCGTCCCGAAGGGCTTCTACTCGACGACGAACCACCCGACCGACGTCCGCTACGAGGGCGAGTGGCTCCCCGTCGAGCGGATCGAGATGGACTGCGCGGTCGTGGTCGACCCCGAGGCCGAGGGGGGACCCCGGGCGTACACGAAGGTGCTCAACGCGATCGAGGCGGGCGACCTCGTGGTGACCGCGGAGGCGGGCGTCCGCGTCCGGCCGCCCGAGCGCCCCCGGGGCGGAGGGAGCCCGTTCGGGTTCATGCAGGGGGGCGTCTCCGCCGAGCGCCCCTCCGAGTCCACGATCGCGAAGATCGCCGAGTCCATCCGCGAGGTCAAGGAGGAGGACGGGACGGTGCTCGCCGTCTGCGGGCCCGCGCTCATCCACTCCGGCGCGCGGGAGGCGCTCGCGCAACTCGTGAGCGAGGGGTACGTCGACATGCTCTCTGCGGGTAACGGCTTCGCCGTCCACGACCTCGAACACGACCTCTACGGCACCTCGCTCGGGATGGACACGGAGACGCTCGACCACCCGCGGAAGGGCCACAAGCACCACATCTACACCATCAGCGAGATCATCCGGGTGGGATCGATCCGCGAGGCGGTGGAGTCGGGACTCGTCGAGTCGGGCGTGATGTACGAGTGCGTGAGAAACGACGTCCCCTTCGTCCTCGCGGGGTCGATCCGGGACGACGGCCCGCTGCCGGACACCATCACGGACGCGATCGAGGCGCAGAACGCCATCCGCGAGCAGGCCCACGAGGCCGACATGGTGCTGTTGCTCTCGACGTTGCTCCACTCCGTGGCGGTCGGCAACTGCCTCCCCTCGACGACGCGCGTGGTCTGCGTCGACATCAACCCCTCGACGGTGACGCAGTTGCTCGACCGGGGGAGCGCGCAGGCCGTCGGGATGGTGACCGACATCGGGACGTTCGTCCCGATACTCGCCGAGCACGTCATCTACGGCGGCGAGGAGGGGTAACCGCTACTGGCCGTGGGTCAGCGGGACGGCGACGACCGGGCGCTCCGTGCTCAGCAGGAGGTCCTGCGCGGTGCTCCCGAAGATGATCTTCCCGGTGGGGTTGCGCTTGCGGATGCCGATGACGAGTTCGTCCGCGTCGTACTCCTCGGCCGCTGCGAGCAGGTCCTCGGCGGGGCTGTTCCCGCGGACGAACTGGTGGGTCGCGACCGAGCAGTCGAGGCGCTCCTCGAAGCGCGCGAGCGCCTCGGTCCCGTCGCGGACGTCGTCGCCGCTGGTGGCGTCGCCCCCCTTCTGCGAGTTGATCACGTACACCTCGTCGTCCGTCGCGACCCGCCCGTCGAGGTACGCGATCAGGCGATCGCTCGTGGAGACGCCGTTCGTTCCGACAACGAATCGTGCCATACCCGATGAACACCCCTCACAGTCATAAACGTCTTCGCCCGTTCGGGGCCGCGGGGACGGGGGAGCGCCACGTCGTCCCCGTGACGCGACCGACATCTACTCCGGGATGTAATAACGGTATTCCAAGCTGTCACTGGCCGAGTGAAAATGGGGGATGGAGGGGGTATCGGTCCGTCGATGGTACAAAGGCATAAGCCGTCTCCGTCCGAATATGGGATCGGTCCACATCCCATGGTTGATAACTCGCAGCTCGCCAGGAGCAAGTCGATCCACCGGCAGACGGGGCCGACGTTCTACTTCGCGACGCGCGTGCTCCCGGCGCGCGTCAGGCGAGCCACGTACGTCCTCTACGCCTTCTTCCGCATCGCGGACGAGGTGGTCGACGACGGGGACGCCCGCCGTTCGTCCGCCGAACAGCGCGAACGCTTGCGCTCCATCCGCGACCAGGCACTCGGCCGCGCGCCGGCCGACGATCCGGTGCTGGCCGCGTTCAGCGAACTCCGCGAGGAGGTGGGCATCGCCGACGAGGAGGTCGAGGTGTTCGTCGAGTCGATGCTCGCCGACGTCGAGAAGGACCGGTACGAGACGGACGACGAACTGGAGGCGTACATGCGAGGGTCGGCCGCCGCCGTCGGCGAGATGATGACGACCGTGATGGATCCGGACCAGCCCGACGAGGCGCGTCCGCACGCGCGGACGCTCGGCGTGGCGTTCCAGCTCACCAACATCCTCCGCGACGTTCGGGAGGACGTCGTCGACCGCGGGCGCATCTACCTCCCCCGGGAGACGCTCGCCGAGTACGGCGTCGACGACGAGCAGATCGCGCGCCTCGAGGTCGACGCGGCGTTCCGGGAGTCGATCCGCGGGGAACTCAGGCGCACCGAGCGCCGGTATCGAGAGGGCGTCGCGGGCATCCGCCTTCTCCCCCGCGACTGCCAGTTCGCCGTCCTGCTGGCTGCGGTCCTCTACGCGGAGCACCACCGCCTCATCCGCGAGCGCGACTACGACGTGCTCTCCGCGACGCCCGAACTGACCACCGCCCGGAAGACCTGGCTCACGCTCAAGACACGCGCGTACTGGGCGTTCTCGAAGGACCCCGAGGCTGTCTTCGCGAAGGTGAGCGCGATCCCCGTGACCAACGACCGCCACGCGGAACCCGGTGCGGGCGAGGCCCACCCCGTGCGCTGACCCGCCTCGCGTCCGACCTCAGTCCGCCTGCTCCCTCCCCTCCGCCATCCCCGCCCGTTCGTCCCGGAGCGCCCGGATGACGTCCTCCCGCGTGACGATGCCGACCAGCCGACCGGTCTCGCCGGCGTCCGTCCGATCCGCGGCGGGGTCCCGACCCGGCCGCTCCACGACCGGCAGGCGGTTGATCTCGCCGGACAGCAGGTCGAGCAGTCGGTCGACGTCGTCGTCCGGTTCGACCGTCACCACGTCCGCCGTCATCACCTCCCGGATCGGCCTGCTCGCGTTCTTCGCGAGGTCGATCCCCAGGTCGAGGTCGTCCCACGACACGTTCACCGCGTAGGTGAGCGTCTCGGTGAACGGCGGGAGGCCGATCGGGATCCAGAGGACGCGGTCTTCCGTCTGGAAGAGCCGAACGAGGTCCCCCTGCGTCACGATGCCGACCAGGCGGTCCCCCTCGACGACGGGAAAGCCGTTGAAGTCGACCTTCGCGAGCCGCGAGAGCACCTCGCTCACCTCGTCGTCGGGCGAGACGGTCTCGACGTCGGTCGTCATCAGGTCACGAGCGCGGAGCATGGGAGGGATACGTCCGGCGCGCGTCTATTCGTTCCGGTCCCTGATCTGGATAGCATCGCCGCGTCACCGCGCGCCGAGCCCCGGAATCGAGTCGCGAACGTCGAAGTCGAAGCGGTCGGTGTAGAGCAGTCCGAGGCCGAACAGCGCGGCGACGCCGACGGGCACCCAGTTGCCGAAGTAGGCGTTGATCGGTCCCCACAGGAGGACGAAGCTCACGAGGTCGTCGAGCATGAACTCGCACTCCCGCAAGCGGTGGCGGAGGCCCGCGCGCTCGAAGCCGAGGTCGAAGGCGGCGACGGCGACCGTGGCCGAGAGGACCCAGCCGAGGTAGTTCGAGAGGGGGACGCCGTAGTAGGCCCCGCCGCCGGCGTACCTCCAGAAGCCGACGGAGACGGCGGCGGGGTCGAGCACGAGGTCCATCCCGAGGACGGCGAGGACGACGACCGGGAGGCGCACCCGCGCCCGGTCCGCGCGCCCGCCGAGCAGGAGCAGACAGAGCAGGTAGCTGTTGAGCACGAGCGGGAAGAAGAACACGGGCAGGCCGACCGGGATCGCCCCGAACAGCATCGGCCCGAGGTCGATCGCGTACTCGAACTCCCCGTAGGGCCACCCGGTCGTCACGCCGAGGTACTCGATGCCGTAGGCGTAGAGGGTCAACGCGAGGAGCGCCGCCGTCGCCCGGCGGTCGAGCAGGGGCGCGACGCCCGCGACCAGCGGGAGGCGCATCACGACGACCCCCGCGAGGATGAGATACGGGTTGTAGGCGAGCGGGCCGAGCAGCGACTCCGCGCTCGCGACCAGCAGCACCGCGCCGACGACCGGGAAGACGACCGAGATGACGAACCGATTCCCGCGGACGAGGTCGTCGAGGCGCGTCTCGACGCGCGCCCGGGCGGGGGTCGTCTCGACCTCAGCCATGGAGGAGCCTCCAGAGCCCGCCGAGCGTGATCGCCATGCCGACGAGCGTGTTGATCGTCGGGTACCACCAGTACGCCTCGTCGACCGCCACCCCGGAGCGCACGATGGCGAACACGAGGAGCGGGTAGGCGAGCAGCACCGCGGCGAAGAACGGGTGGACGAGGCCGAAGACGGCCGCCGCGGCGAGCCAGCAGGTCGCGCAGTAGGCGTACGCGCGGCGCTCCCCGAGGACCGTCGCCGTCGTCCGGATGCCGGCGGCGCGGTCCGGTTCGACGTCCGGGATCGCGGAGAACGTGTGCATCCCCATGGTCCAGAGCCACGCGCCCGCGACGGCGGCGAGCGGGGGGTACTCGCCCGCGACGGCGGCGTAGGCGACGACGCCGGGGAGGACGTACAGCCCGTTCGACGCGGAGTCGAGGAGGGGCGTCGTCTTGAACCGCAGCGGGGGCGCGCTGTACTCCGTGGCGAGGAACGCGAAGGCGGCGAGCGCGACGAGCGCCGGGACCGGGAGGAACGGGACGAGCGCGACTCCGAGCAGGCCGCTGGCGGCGACGACCCCGAGCACGAGGCGACCCCCCTCGAAGCGCACCTCGCGCCCCTCCTTCTTCTCGTTGTGGGCGTCGACCTCGGCGTCGAAGACGTCGTTGACCCCGTAGAGGTAGACGTTCGCCGGGACGAGGAAGTACGCGAACAGCGCGAGCGCGATCGGCGAGAGGAGTTCCGGGACGCTCCCGGCGGCGTAGGCGACCCCGACGATCACAGGGCCGGCGAGGTAGAACCAGAACCGGGGGCGCGACAGGCGGAGCAGGTACCCGAGGCGCGTCGACTCCGGGGGGAGGAGGCCGTCGAGGCCGGCGCGCAGGTGGCGCTCGTCGCTTCCGGTCATCACAGGTCGTCTACGAGCGCGGACGCCGTATGCTCACCGCTGATGAGGCACATCGGGACGCCGACGCCGGGCGTGGTGAACCCGCCGGCGAAGTAGAGGCCGTCGACGGCCGCAGAGCGGTGAGGCGGGCGGAGAAGCGCCGTCTGGCGGAGGGTGTGGGCGAGCCCCAGCGCGGTACCGCGGGTCGCGTTGTAGCGGTCGGCGAAGTCCTCGACGCAGAACGACTCCTCGAAGACGATCCGGTCGCGGAGGTCGACGCCGGCGTTCTCCGCGAGGTCCGCGAGGACGAACTCGCGGTACGCCTCGCGCAGGTCGGGGGTGTCCTCCAGTCCGGGGGCGATCGGGACGAGGACGAACAGGTTGCCGTGGCCCTCGGGGGCGACCGAGTCGTCGGTCACGCTCGGGGCGCAGACGTAGTACGCGGGGTCGTCGGGCCAGGCGGGATCGTCGAAGATGTCCGCGAAGTGCCCGTCCCAGTCGGTCGGGAGGACGAGCGTGTGGTGCGCGAGCGGGGAGACGTCGCCCTCGACGCCCAGGTAGAGCAGGAAGGCGCTCGGCGCGTAGGTGCGCGACGCCCAGTAGTCGGCGTCGTACTGGCGCTCGTGTTCCGGGAGGAGGTCCTGCTCGGTGTGGGCGTAGTCGGCGTCGCTGACGACGAAGTCGGGGCGATGGACCGTTCCGTCCACGGTCTCGACGTGGAAGCCCTCGCGGCGCTTCGTGATCTCGACCACCTCGGCGTCCGTCTCGATCGAGACGCCCAGTCCCGCCGCGAGGTCGGCGATGCCGTCCACGACCGCGCCGATCCCGCCGTCGGGGTAGAACACGCCCATGTTGAAGTCCACGTGCGCCATCATGTTGTAGAGCGCCGGGGTGTTCTTCGGCGACCCGCCGAGGAACACGAGCGTGTACTGCATGATCTGCTGGAGCTTCGGATCGTCGAAGTAGTCGGCCACGTAGTCGTCCATCGTCCCGATCAGTTGCAGGCCGATCGGCGCGGCGCGCAGCACGTCGAGGTCCACCCAGTCGCGCAGGCGGGGGCGGTCCTCGTAGACGAAGTGCTCCATCGCCACCTCGTAGTGCGTCTCGCTCGTCTCGAGGTAGGACTCGAGCGCCGCGCCCGCGCCGGGTTCCACCGACTCGAACCGCGCCACCATCTCCTCGCGGTCGTCGGTCACGTCGATCCGGTCGCCGTCCTTGTAGAAGATCCGGTAGTGGGGGTCCAGCCGTTCGAGATCGTAGTAGTCGGCGGGGCGCTCGCCGAAGTGCGAGAAGAACCGCTCGAAGACGTCGGGCATGAGGTACCACGACGGCCCCATGTCGAAGCGAAAGCCCTCCGCCTCCAGCCGCGAGGCGCGCCCGCCGACCTGCTCGTTCTTCTCCAACAGCGTCACGTCCGCGCCGTCGCGCGCGAGGTAGCAGGCCGCGGAGAGGCCGCCGAACCCGCCACCGACGACGACGACCGACCGTCCGGCGAGGGGCGTCCCGTCCGCGTCCCGTCGTAGGACCATGCGTCACTGTTAGTCGGAGCGAACTAAAACCCGCTCGTTCCGACCGATCGACGGCAACCACCGGCGGTAGAGCCTGCGGGCGAGAAGCGCATCGTCGGTTTCGCCGTCCCTCGGACGCCGCGCGTGCCGACCCGGATAGCGGCAAGCCTCTGGACGATCTCGGGGCTTAACTTCCGCCCGCACGTTTCCCAGCGTGCATGAACGACGCAGTGACACCTGTCGCGGGGTGCCGATAGATGGCGGAGACGGGGAGCGAGATGGAGACGGAGACGGACACCCGAGAGGGGGCCGACGGCGAGAAAGCGGAGGGCGAGCGTGACCCGCCGTCGCTGCTCGGTCGCCTCCTGTTCGGGGGCGTGCTCGCGTACACGGCGATCGACGGGTTTCGGAACCTGGACGGACAGATCGCCTACGCGGAGGCGAACGGCGTCCCCGTCCCCGAGCGCCTCGTCCCGCTGGCGACGGGGTTGCTGGCGTTCGGGAGCGTCGGCGTCGCGCTCTGGCGCGTCCCGAGGCTGGCGACGGCCGCCGTCGTGACGTTCCTCGCGGCGATCACGCCGACGATGCACGACTTCTGGAACGCGCCCGACGAGCAGCGGGGCAACGAGCGAAACCACTTCGTCAAGAACGTGGCGATGCTCGGCGCGGCGGTGGCGTTCCTCCGCCGCGCCACCGGGCGGTAACGCGCGACGCCCGGGGTGCGGTCGGCCCGACGCGGTTCCCTTTCCACCGACCGCGACCACCGCCGAGCGCGAAGTGCTATACCGGCAGCGGACGAAGCGCTCTACGACAGCGATGACCGGGAGCTACCGCCGCTGGCGGCGCGCCGCGGCCGCGACGAACCTCGCAGAGCGCGCGGCGATCCAGTACTACCGTCCCGGGGACGACGGCGACCTCTACGACGTGGCGATCGACGGCGAGAAACGGACCTACCCGCTGCTGGCGCGGCGGGGGTGGCTCGCCGGGCGGTCGGACGTGTCGGCCGTCCTCGGGCCCTACCGCGACGAGAAGCGCACCGCGGTGGACGAGGGGGTCGTCGCATCGCTCCGCGCCCGCCGCGCCGACCGCGGCGGCGACGACGCCGGCCTCTGGAACGGCGAGACGTACGCCGTGAGCGCGACCGACGCGGACTGCCCTCCCTTTCCCGTCACGCGGTCGGACTACTTCTCGGGTTGCTCGACGGCGGTCGGCCTCGACGAGGAACTGACGCGCGCGCTCTACGACGCCGACGTCCCGCCCGACGCCTCCGACGGCGCGCTCCGCGGGGCGATCGACGCGCTCTCTCTCCCCCGTCGCGAGCGACGGTTCCCCGACGCCGCGTCGTTCTTCAGGTCGAATCTCCCGCCGAACGTCCTCGGGGCGGGCGTGCTCCCGGTGTTCGACACCGGCGACGGCTACGCGACCATCCGCTACCGACGGTCGGCGGGCGTCGCACACTACCCCGAGAAGGTCGCGGTCGGCGTTTCGGGGATCGTCGCCCCGGACTCGGCGGGGGAGCCGCCGAGCGTCCGTCGCGCCCTCCTCACCGAGTTCGCGGAGGAGCTGTTCGACGCGGAGGGCGGGGACGAAGACCCGCTCGCCCACGAGTCGGTCGTCCGCCTCGAGCGGCTCCTGGAGCGCGGGGAGGCGCACCTCGACTTCGCGGCGGCGGCCTGCAACGCTCTCGGCGCGAACGTGCTCCTCTGCTCCCTGCTGTTCGTCGAGTCGCCTGCGTACTACCGCTACGTCCGCGACGGGCTCTCGATGAACTGGGAGGGGTCGGACCCCGAGTGGGTGGCGCTCTCCGACGGCGACCGTCTGGCCGAGCTGAGCGACCCCCGCGGGATCGTCCCCCACAGCGCGCTCTGTCTCTTCGAGGGGTTGCGGCGACTCGAGGACGCCTACGGCGTGCACTCCGGGCTGTCGTTCGAGCGTCGGCCGCCCTAACGGTCCCCGGCGACCTGCGAAACGACGAAGCGTCCCCCGGGCGTGCGTCCCGCATGGACGACCTGACGGCGGTGGTGACCGGCGCGAGCCGGGGGATCGGAGCGAGCGTCGCCCGCCTGTTCGCGAACGAGGGGGCGTACGTCGCGCTGTGCGCGAGAGACGACGGCGCGCTGGCGTCGGTCGTCGAGGGGATCGAGACCGACGGGGGGCGCGCGACGGGGCTCCGTGCGGACGTCCGCGACGAGTTCGACCTCGAACGGCTGATGGAAGTCGCCGCCCGCGAGGGCGACGGGATCGACCTCCTGGTCCCCTGCGCCGGCGTCTACCACGGATCGCCCGGCGAGACGCCGCTCGCGGGGGAGTCGTACAGCGCCTTCGACGACCACCTGCGCACGAACGGCCGGGGCGTCTACGCCGCGATCCGCGAGGCCGTCCCGCACCTGAACGGCGGCGCGCGCGTGCTGGTGCCCTCCGGTTCGGTCGCCCGCGACGCGAGGCCGGAGTTCGGTTCCTACGCCGTCTCGAAGGCGCTCGCGGAGGCCGTCGCGCGACAGTTCGCCGCCGAACTGGACGCCGCGGTCGGCGTGGTCGACCCGGGAACGGTCTCGACGGCCCTCGCCGGCGGGGACGGACGCGATCCCGACGCCGTCGCGGCGATGTTCCGCTGGGCGGCGGTCGACGCCCCCGACGAGGACGTCGACGGCCGAGTCCTCGACCTCGGGGCGTGGCGACGCGCGACCCGGTGACGACGAACCGAGCGTTTTAGTAACTTGGAGCATAGAATTGTTAATCGGATGGGTATCACGGACACCGTTTCTCGCGCGGCGATCGGTCGATCCTCGGGGGTCGGGGCGGTCGCCGTCGCGGCGCTCGTGGCGCTGTCTGCGGCCGCGCTCTCGGCCGGACTCTGGAAGGTGACGGCCATCAGCTGGGTCGCGTTCGCCGCGATGGCGGGGGCGATCCCGCTCGGCGTCCGCGCCGCCGGGAGCGTCGACGCCCGCCGCCTCGTCTGGGGGTACGGCCTCGCCAGCGGGGCGATGGTGGCGAGCGCCGCCGCCTTCCTGCTCCCGCAGGCGATCGGTCTCGATCCCAAGATCGGCGGGTTCGGCGTCGCCGCGGGCCTCCTCGTCGGGTTCGCGTCGCACACCCTCGGACACCGGATCTCCCACCTCGACCTCCCGTTCGACGCGACCGCGGCGCAACTGGCCGCCCACGCCCTCTCGGCGGGCCTCATCATCGGGCTCGTCTACGGCGCGATGCCGGAGCTGGGGCTCCTGCTCGGCCTCGCCATCGTCTCGCACAAGGGACCGGCCGGCTACGCCGCCGCACGGCGACTCGCGGACGGGGGGCGCTCGCCACTGGTGCTTCTGGTTCCTGCCGCGGGCGTCGGACTCACCGCGATCCCGGCGGCGAGCGTCGGCCTACCGAGCGCCCCCGCGACGAACGCCGCCGTCTTCGGCTTCGCGGCCGGGATCTTCCTCCACGTGGCGATGGACTTCCTCCCCCGCTGTGAGGTGGGCAGCGAGGTGACGGAGGTGGCCCAGATCTCCGCCGACGACCACCGCCTGCTCGACCGCCTGCGCACCCACGCCGTGGCGAGCACGTCGCTCGGCGCGGTCGTCGTCTTCCTCGCGTGGGTCGTCCTGCGCTGACCGGCGAAGCGGGGGATCGGCGGTACCGTCGTCGCTGTCGCGCTACTCGATGACGACGTCGCTCGTCGGGTCGTCGAGGTCCCACAGCAGTCGTGGGAGGAAGGCGTCGAGGTGATCGACGACCTTCCGGTCGCTCACGTGCAGCCCCTCGCAGTACTCGTGCGCCGACTCCCGCACGTCCACGTGGATCTCGCCGTCCTCGACGCTCACCGAGAGCGGGAAGACCGAACAGCGGGTGGGTTTCCAGTCGTGTTCGGCGTGGAGCGCACAGAGGCCGTCGTCGCGCAGGAAGTGGCACGCGCGGCCGTCCACGTCGACGTGCTCCTCGCGGTCCTTGTCCTCGCGCTTGACGAAGTCGCGGCCGCGGAGCTGCTTCGTCGAGCGGTTCAGGTTCTCGCGCTTCGCGAGTTCCGCGAAGTCCTCCTCGTACAGCAACACGCCGTGGTGACAGCACCACGTGCACTCCGGGACGCACTCGAAGGTCAACTCGGGGTCGAACTCGACGATCGCCTCACAGCCCGGGTGGACCTCGACGCGGCGGGGCGTGGTCACGTCCTCTACTGTGTCGCACGGAGGCATACGTCCTTCGACGGGCCCGAGTGCGGACCGAACGGCGGGGCCGACTCGCCGGCCGACGGCGCGCCGGTGGCGGCGTCGGTAGCGTATATCCCCTCTCGTCGCCTCTCTCTCGTATGCCCACGACGCTCACGGCGGCGGACACGCACACGTCGAGCGTGTTCTTCGCCGCGCCGTTCGACGCGGTCTGGTCGCGCGTGACCGACCCCGAGGCGTTCCCCACGCTGTACCCCGACTGGGCCAGCGCGGTCGAGCGCGCCGGCCGGGGCGCGTTTCGTGGGACCGACCCGACCGGCGACGAGTTCACCGTCTACCCGCACCTTGACCGCGAGTTCGGCATCGCCGACCTCGAAGTGGTCGACGAGGGGGGCGCATCGGAGTTCTTCCGCTCGCGGCTCTTCCCGGTCGGCGAGACCGCCTGCGTCCTCGTCCACCTCACCGTTCGCCGGCCCCGCCTCTCGGACGACGAGTGGGCGGACCACAGACGGCGGATCGACGACGACCTCCGGCGCGCGAAGGCCGTCGTGGAGGGGGAGTTCAGTGGCGGTCAGGGGCGGTGAGGTGGGGTAATGGGCGATAGAAAAACCGCTTCCGTACACCTCTTCTCGATATCGTCCATCTAATTCGAGCAGGGAATCCCGGCCCTTCGACGGGAAGCGACGTAGGCGGTGGTCGTGCCTCCAGATCTACAGAACGTGGCTCGAACGGACCACGTCCCGTTTTCCCGTCACGCCTCGTCGGTCGTTGCCCTTCCGGAGGACTCGGCGACCGTTACCCAGCCGTCGGCATCGACGCTCACTTTGTACTGGTTGTAGCGGAACTCGACGGTCGAGTCCGTATCGTTCCTGTTTGCGTCCGGACGGCCGAACAGGGCGTTCTCGATGCCCGTAACGTCCACCATCTCGTAGAGCGGTGGGGTCTTGACCTCGACTCCGGGGACGTTCTCGGTGTCCGCGATCGCACCGATGATGACGGTGGTCAGGTCCCGGGACTCGGCCGGGTCGTAATGCGCCTGTGTTACGAAGTCCCAGCCTCCGTCAGCTGTCTCCCCGGGAGTCGGCGCGTCCATCTGCCAGTTCGTGGACGTGGGTTCACGATGTTCCTGGCCTGTATCGATCGAAGGACTTTGTCCCGATCGCTCCTTATCCATCGTTGTCACCTTCTTTCGTAGTTATTTTTTTTTCGTGGTCGTCCCGTGCGTGTGTTTCCTGGGCGGCATCGACGCTCGCTCCGGCACCCTCCAGGGCTGCGAGTACCTGCGCAGCGTTCTCGTCCGCGACGATTATCTCCGCGTCCTCGCCGTCGTCGTACTCGACGATGTCCAACTCGACCAGTTTCGGGATGTGAGCGTGATAGAGGGAGATGTACATCTCATCCCGCTCGACGTCGGCAACGTCCTCCGCGGGGATATCCCGTTCCCACGCGACGAGTTTCGTCGCCAACTCGGTGAGCGTCCACCGCGTGCTCGAAAGCAGGGAGTAGACGATGTACCGTCGTCGCGGATGCGCCAGCGCCTCGTAGACGAACTGCAGGTCCAGTACCTCCACTGGCGGTGGTTGCGCAGTCCGAATGTAGTCGTCGACGTCGCGTTGCATGCCCCCCCCGGACTCTGGCTGCTCTGATTCATCGCCCATACCTCCCACCTGAGTTTACAGCCTATTAATCATCTCGCCGGACCAGCGAGCACTGTCTCGGTATCGATAGTGTACGTACCCGATCCCTGCGCGACGCATATTCACCATAAAAAAGGTCGGATACGGGTACTATATTGGTCGAGCGTACGTTCCGGTGCCGTCACGCACCGCTACCTTCAGTTACACTTCCGCCGAGCTTGGCGGAGTCCTTTGGGACGGTGGCGAGTCGGTTCGGCGAACATGGACGACCGAGTGCGGAGGCACGCGGAGATCCTCGTCGATCACTGTACCGACGTCGGCCCCGACGACGACGTGCTGATCAGCGCGCCCGCGACGGCGGACGATCTCGTCGTCGCGCTCTACGAACGTCTCGGGGAACGCGGCGCGCGGCCGACCCTCTCGTGGCGTAATCGGCGAGCCGGTCGCGCGTACGCCCGCGCGATGGACGTGGACGACTTCCGGACGAAGGGACACGACCTCGCGGCGATGCGGGAGACGGACGTGGTGATCATGGTGGCCGGGTCGACGAACGCCGCCGAGACGAGCGACGTCGACCCGGCGAAGGCGGCCGCCTCCGCTCGCGCCAACCGCCCCGTGCTCGAGGAGCGCCTCGAGTCGACGCGCTGGGTGATCACCCAGCACCCGACGCCCGCCGACGCGCAGCGAGCCGAGATGAGCACCGCCGCGTGGACGGACTTCGTCTACGACGCGGTGAACCGCGACTGGGCCGCCCAGCGCGAGTTCCAGGAGCAACTGGTCGAGATCCTCGACCCGGCGGCGGCGGTGCGCGTCGTGAGCGGCGAGGGGACCGACCTCTCCATGAGCGTCGACGGGATGCGAGCCGGTAGCGACGACGCGACGCGCAACCTCCCCGGCGGGGAGGTGTTCACCGCGCCGGTCCCCGACAGCGTCGAGGGGGAGGTGACGTTCGACCTGCCGGTGCGCCGGCACGGCCGGGAGGTGCGCGACGCCCGCCTCGTCTTCGAGGGAGGTGAGGTGGTGGACCACACCGCGGGTCGGAACGAAGACGTGCTGACGAGCGTGCTCGACACCGACGAGGGGGCGCGACGGCTCGGCGAACTCGGCATCGGGACGAACCGCGGGATCGATCGGTTCACCGGCACCCTGTTGTTCGACGAAAAGATGGGCGACACCGTCCACCTCGCGCTCGGGAACGCCGTGGAGGAGTGCGTCCCGGACGGTCGCGAGTTCAACGCGAGCGCGACGCACGTCGACATGCTCGTGGACGTGAGCGAGGACTCGCGCATCGAGGTGGACGGCGAGGTCGTCCAGCGGGACGGTACGTTCCGGTTCGAGGAGGGGTTCGACGGCTAGTTATACCCTCTCCAGCGGTGGCCGCACTCCTGGCACTTGAAGAAGCGCGTCGGGGGTTCGTCGGCACTGGCTGTCTGCTTGATCGTGTACCACGCCCGGTCGTGGCCGCACTCCTCGCAGGTCGCCTCGGTGCTCGGGAGGCCCTCGTCTGCCGCCTCCTCGGACGATTCGATCACGTCGTCGAACGTCTGCTTCTCGGTGCTGACGAACTGCGCGGCGCGCTCTCTGTCCTTGGGGACGCGCGCGCCGCAGGACGAACAGACCATCTCGTCCCCGTCGGCGTGCATCAGCGAACCGCAGTCGTCGCAGAACTGCATGCCCTCGCGTAGTCGCTCGAGGGGCAAAAGTCACCCGTCGTAAGTCACCCGTCGGCGGGCGGACCGCTCGCGCTCGCGCCCTCGTTGCGCGCGGCGACGACGCGAACGTCGCCCCCGACGCCCAGTTCGTCGAGGGCCGCGCGGGCGTCGTCGGCCGCCGTTCCGGCGCGGTCCTCGTCGGTCACGCCGTAGATCGTCGGCCCCCAGGACGACTGGCCGACGCCGGAGACGGCGGGCGACCCGCGGAGGGCGGCGACGACCTCGCCGGCGGGCGGGCGGTACACGCCCCCCTGTTCGTCGGCGTACCACGCGCCGTTGAGGCGACCGAGGGCGGCGACGGCCGCGCCGAACCGCTCCACGTCGCCCTCCGCTATGGCCGGGAGGAGTCGTCGGGTGAGGACGGCCGCGAGTTCGTCGGCGACGGTCGCGTCGGCGCGCTCGATGACCGCCCGCATGCTCTCGTCCTCGTCCGCGCCGTGCTTCCCGCTCTCGGCCTCCGGGATCACGAGGAGGAATCGCCAGTCGGCGGGCACGTCGTGGCGGACGGCGACCGCGGGGACGGCCCACTCGCCCGGCCGCGGCGGGGCGGTCGTGAACCGCTCTGCGGGGTGGCCGGCGTCGACGACGAACCCGCCGGCCTCGAAGGTGGCGACGCCGACGCCGCTGCGCCCGCCGCGGTCGAGGGCGGGCGCGCGCTCGCGGACGCGGGCCGGGCGGTCGTGCGCGTCGGCGACGGCCGCGAGCGTCGCCAGGGCGTGCTGCGTCCCGCTCCCGAGTCCGACGTGCCGCGGGAGGGACTCGACGAGGCGGACGCGCGCGCCGGGAACGTCGAGCGCCTCGCAGGCGCGTCGGGCGGCGCGCTCGACGGTCGGATCGGCGTCGAGCGTCGCGGCGGGTTCGGCCTCGACGACCGCGCGCGGCTCGTCGAGCGCCACGCCCACGCCGCCGTAGAGGCGTTCGTGGGCGAGCGAGAGGTTCTGAAACCCGAAGTGGAGACGCGCGCCGGTCTCGACCCGAACCATGTCCGCCCATCGACGGTGGGTCGTATCCCGGTTGCGTCACCGGAAAGGCCTACCACCAGTCTCGCCCGTCCTCGTCCGCCTCCCGCCGGCGTCGGTCCCCAGTCGCCCCGTTCTCCCCTACCAGTCCCTGAAGTACCTCGATCCGGGCTCGCGACCGAGCGCGTACCGGACGTACCCGATCGCGTAGCGCAGGAAGAGCCCGCCGTAGCCCTCCTCGCGCTGGCGACGGACGGAGGTTCGAACCCAGGCGTGGGGATCGTACACCAGTCTCCCGCGGGCCTTCATGCGCAGCGAACAGTCGGTGTCCTCCATGAACGGGAGCGACTCGTCGAACCCGCCGGCGGCGAGGAAGTCCTCGCGTCGGTAGCTACAGTTGTTACCGCTCGCCTGGACGAAGCCGACGGGCCAGGAGACGCGGTACCAGTAGTCAGAGAGGAGCTTGAACAGCGCCTCGTCGGTCCGGTCGCCGTCGAGCGGCCTGAGCGGCCCGCCGACGCCGACAACGCGCCGATCGTGGTAGTGGCTCAGATGCCGCGCCACCCAGCCCGGCGGGACGACGGTGTCGGCGTCCGTGAAGCAGACGACCGTCGCGTCGGTCGCGCGGGCACCCTGGTTGCGCGCCGCGGCGGGGCCGTCCTCCGCCTCGTCGCGAACGACGCGACCGGTCGCTGCGTGCTCTCTCGCGACGGTCTCGGTGCCGTCGTCGCCACCGACGACCACGACGACCTCTGCGTCCTGCCCGGCGAGCGCGTCGAGCGCGCGCGAGACGGCGGCGCGCTCGTTGTACGCGGGTACGACGACGGCGGCGTCCATACCGGACGGGCGCGCGGAGGGCGCATTAACGGTGGTGATCCGGCGGGCGTCCAGCGCCCGCGACGCGACGCGCGACTCCCTGCGCCCGCGGTGCTCGGCTCCGATCGCGCGGCGGCGAGAAAAGAGCGGCCCGCCGACCTCAGTCGTGCCGCCCGCGGGGCAACGATGCGAGCGGAAGCGCGCTCGCGACGTCCGCAAGCAGCGTCCGGTCGCTCGACTCGGTCGACTCCCCCGAGTCGGCCGTGTGGGCGTCGCCGTCGAGACGGACTCCGCAGGCGGGACAGACGAACCGCGGTCGTTCGCCGTCGCGACCGTAGACGTAGAAGCGGTCACAGCCACAGCGCTCGCACGCTCGCTGTGGCGGGAGCGTCGTCGGATCGCACAGCTCGCCGCCCGTGTCGGTGTCAGTGTCAGTGCCGGTCTCGGTCTCGGTATCGCGTGTTATCGCCATCTGTCGCCTCCCGTCAATTGACTCTCCCCCCCAGTTGAATGTACTTCGTGGCTATGCACGTAGATCGGGGGAACCCGTTCGGGAGGGGGCCTCTGCGGGCGGGGGAGATCCCGAACGCCTCGAATCGACGGCGCTCGGTCCGTCGGAAACACGCCCGATCACCGCTTCCGGACGGCGCTTTCCCCCGTTTCGTCCTGTCCGAGCAGTACTTACCTGAACGCATACATTCAGTGATCAAAGTAGTGGGGATTAGTTATGAGTCGGTATCGTGAACCTCAACGACCGAATACGATCTCCCGATGGTGACGGGGAGATCGGGGAGCGGTACGGCGTTATTCGAGGGATAACGGACCTGTTCGGGGGACGCGGCGGTCGGCTCCGCGAACGCGCCGACCGTCGACGCCTCCGGGACGGTCGCCGTCGCGACCACCGGGCCAGGGCACCGTCCCGTCCAGCGGAAAATACTAACCCCATGACGTAGTGGTGAAATTATGTCGTTGACGCGCGCCAGAGTGATGGTCGTTCTCGCGCTGACCCTCGCCGTGACCGGTTCGCCGCTCTCGGGAGTCGCGCTGGCGGAACGTACCGCTCTCGAGGAGAGCCAGGGGTCCGCGAGCGGTTCGGCGTGGACGAGCGTGACCCTCGCGATGCAGGCGAACGGGACGAACGGCACGAGCGGAACGAACGGAACGAACGGAACGAACGCGAGCAGGCCGCCGGACTCGGACGGCGACGGCCTCTCCGACGCGAACGAGACGGGCCGCTACAACACGGGCCCGACCGTCGCCGACACGGACGGCGACGGCCTCTCCGACGGCGAGGAGGTCAAACTGTACGGTACCGACCCCGCCTACCGCGACACGGACGGCGACGGCCTCTCCGACAGCATCGAGGTGAGGAAGTTCAAGACGAACCCGAAGAAACGCGACACGGACGGCGACGGCCTCCCCGACGGCGAGGAGATCCGGCGGGGAACCAACGTCACGAAACGGGACACCGACGGGGACGGCGTCTCAGACGGCGAGGAGGTCGACGCGGGACTCTCTCCCACGAAGCGCGACTCCGACGGCGACGGAACGACCGACTCGACCGAATTCAACCGGACCGAAACCCCGACGCCGTCCTCCGACGGGGGCGGAACGAACGCGGGGACGGAGACGGGCGGAAACGAGTCGACCAACGCGACCGGCGAGAACCCCGCGGAGGGGTCCAACCAGACCGGTCCCGGATTCGGCGTCGCCGCCGCCGTCGTCGCCCTCGCGAGCGCGACGCTGTTGCTGCGCCGTCGCGCCTGACCCGTTTCGCCGTCCCTCCGACTACGTCGAACGGACCGGTCGTTCTCACGACTCGACGAGGTCAGTCAGATCCGTCGCAACACGCCGTGGTCGCACCCCGGACAGTCGGCCGAACCGTCGGGCGCGAACCGACTCACCACGGCACCGCACGCGTCACACACCTGTAGTTCGTGATCGACCGCCAGCCGGCGGTCGATCGAACCAACGGCGAACTGCTCGCGTTCGAGGACGGCGACCCGCCGCTTCAATCGCCTGAGTTCCTCGAACACGTCCCGCACCTCGTCCCGCTCCGCCGTTCCTCCCGACAGGTGTCGCCCGGAACGCGCGAGCGTTTGCAGTTGCAACCCGCCCCTCTCGCCACGGTCTTCGAACCCGTCCCCCTCGTCCGTGGTACACGCCTTGATGTGACTCAACAACGCCGTCGCGTCCATCCTCTCACCGCATTTGTGACACGTAAGTTTCGACATCCTGTGACCCACCTCCTACGGATACCGACGCTCCGCAGAGAAATATGTCGAGCGCTTGTATCGATTCCGTGAGCCTCTTTCGCCCATCGGGATGGCCGACGGGGAATACCGCCGGGTAGCGGGGGGTCCGTCGGGGTCGTCGTGGCGTTCCGAACGAGCAGCGAGATCGACCCCCGAGTCGGCGCACGCGGCGTCATCCCGACGGGGCGGGGGCGCGGACCGTGACCCGCGGCGATAGCAGGGCGGGCGCTTACGCCGTGCTGTCCCCAACGGATCGGGCGATGAGCTTCGACATCGGCGGTCCTCTCGGGCGGCTCGTGTCGCGGATCGAGCGGGGGACGACACAGTTCGTGACCGACCCCGTGGACTGGCTGTTGCTCTTCGGGGATCGGTTCGTCGTCGCTGCGGCGCTGGCGGGCGTCTTCCTGGCGCTCCTCGTCGGCCTCGAACTGGCCGGGATCGTGGCGGTCGCGGACCCGAGCGCGATGTTCTTCCTCTTCAGCACGCTCGGCGGCGGGAACCTGACGCTGTTGACGATCGTCCTGGCGATCAACGAACTCGTGCTCTCGCGGGAGCTGAACACGCCCGGCGAACTCCGGGAGGAGATACGGAACGTGATGCGCTACCGGAGCGACGTCGCGGAACTCACGGGCCGACCCGTCGTTCCGAACACCCCCTCCCGCTTCGTCGAGGTGCTCCTCGAGGCGACGCGAGAGAAGGTGCAATCGCTCGGCGGACTCGCTATCAACCAGAGCCGCGGCCCCGTCGCCCGCGAGATCGACGACCTCGTCACGACGCTCACCGACAAGATCGACCGGGCGGATCGGGTGCTGAACGCCGCCGAGGAGGGCGTGTTCACCGCGCTCGCGGTCACGCTGGAGACGAACTACGGCGACGAGATCAGCCGCGCGGAGCGACTCCGGACGGTGCACCGAGAGGACCTCTCGACGGATCAACTCCGGCTCCTCGACGAGACCGTCACCGCGCTGCAGGACGCCGACATCGCCCGGCACTACTTCAAGACGATGTACATCCAGTACGAGCTGGTGAACCTCTCTCGCGTCCTGCTGCTCGTCGGCGTTCCGGCCGTGGGCAGCGCGCTCGTGATGATCCTCGTCTACGGCGAGCCGACGGGGGCGACGCTCCCCGCCGAGACCCTCTCGATCCTCGTCCCGCTCGTCGTCGCCTTCGGACTCGTGCCCCTGTCGGTCCTCTTCTCCTACATCCTGCGGCTCGCGACGGTCTCCCGACGGACGATCGGCATCACGCCGTTCATGACCCAGGAACAGCGGTCCTGAGGGACTTCCGGGATCTCTCGCGTTCCGGGGACGTCGGCCCTTCGCGTCGTTCACCCGGGGTCGAACTGACGCGGCTTGGCGATGGCGCTCGGCCGATTTCACGTCGAAGGAAGCGCGACGTTGGCCGCCGTCCTTCAGAGTAGCACACAACTCGCGTGCGTTGTCTCGGAGTTCGAATCTGACACGCCGACGATCGCGAAACCGTGCTCCTCGGCCTCTCGTACGATCTCCGCGGTCGGATCCGGCACCGGGACGAGCACCTCTCGACCGTCTTCGTCATCGGTCCTCGCCGGGCGGGCGCGAAACAGCCGACGAGACTGGCTTACGAGCGGGAAAGGAGGACCCCCGCGTCGGAGCAGTCCAAACCGATTATTTCCCTGTAGGCAAGACGAGATCCATGAGCAAGAGGCTGGACGCAGTCGACAGGCGAATCCTGTATCACCTCGTTCGCGACGCGCGCAATACGTCGGCCCCGGAGATCGCGGAGGAGGTCAACGTCTCCGGGGGGACGATTCGAAATCGAATCGCCCAACTCGAGGACGCCGGGGTCATTCGCGGCTACCACGCGACCATCGATTATCAGCGCACGGAGGGGCGGCTCACGAATCTCTACATCTGCACGAGCCCGGTCCCCGACCGCGATCGCCTCTCGAAACAGGTCGCCGAGATCCCCGGTGTCGTCGGTGTCCGACAGCTGATGAAGGGGCGAAGCAATCTCCACGTGACCGCTGTCGGCGACGATATGCAGGAGTTGAATCACGTCGCGAGCAACCTCTCGAGCATCGGCCTCGAGATCGAGGAGGAGAATTTACTCCAGAGCGAACAGGTGCTTCCGTATCACAAGTTCGGCCCGGACGAATCCCGCGACGGTATCACCATCACGGATTTCATGAAGCTGTCCGGGGGCGCGGAGGTCGTCGAACTCCCGGTGTCGGCGAGCGCCGACGTCGCTGGACTCACCCTGAGCGAAGCCAACGAACGGGGCATAATCCACCCGAACGTCCTGGTAGTAGCGATCGAACGCGACGACACGATACTGACTCCCCGCGGAGATACGACCGTCCGTGCAGACGACCTCGTGACGATATTCTGCCGCGGGGGTATCGACGAGGAGACGCTCGAAGCGTTCGGCCAGGGAAGCCGGTGACTTCGAGCCGTAGGGACCGTCTCTTTTAACCGAACGCTGCTCGTTCGACTGAGCGACGGATCTTCCTCCGGCAGAACGACTCCCGAAGGGCGGCTAACGGATGCCGAAACCCCTGGAGCGTGGCCTCGGATTCCGGGCGACGATCGCGATCGACTCCGGAGTGGAGTACTCGGCCTCACTCGCGACCAGTAGGATACGAGGGGACGGACGTTCCCGAACGCAGTCGTCGAGCGCATCGCGTACTGACCGCGAGACGCTCGAGGCCTACGAGAGGGACGCGAGTACGGTTGCGTACGTTATTCGCATGACACCGGCTCCGAAGCCGAAGCCGACGAACGAGGCGAGAATCGAGATCTCGTTGTGGATCTGACCCTCACCCTCCGTCAGAAACGCCAATCCGATCAGTGATCCCGTCCCCAGACAGATCGTCCCGCCCGAAATAAAACTGAACCACGCGAAGTAGACGTCCTCGGGCAGGGACAGAAACGTGTACCCGGGAGACCAGACGCCCAGCGAGGTGAGCACGTACCCCCCGACCAGGTAGGCGGCGAACGAACTGACGACCAGGAGAAGGAGCGGAATCGAGAGGCGCACACCGACCACGCAGACGCGTTCTACGGTTCCCGCGATCCGGGTACTCGGCGACCGGCCCGGCGGATCGAAGTCGTCCGAGCGAGATGGGGGAACCATCGCACGACTTACCTCCCGATGGTAGTGGCCTTCGCGCCCTTCCCCACCCACTTTCGGACGAACCGCTTCACGTCTGATTGCACGGGCCGATGCTTGCGTACCATCACGACCTCCCCCTCGAACTCCTCGCCGACCGTCTCGGGGATTTCGCCGAACATCACGCGGCGAAGGATACCTTCGCCCGCCGCTCCGATGATGATCGAGTCGAACCCACCCTCGCGAGCGCGTCTCAGGATCGTCTGAGCGACGTCGTCGCCCGCTTCGACGGCGGTATCGACTTCGATATTCGATTCGGCCAGCGCCTCCTGTTTCTCGGCGAGGAACGACCGAGCGTCTTCGACGTCGCCGTCGGTTACGACGTGGAAGAGCGTCACGTCGGCACCGACTGCTGCGTACGCGGCTGCGAAGAGTTCTGCGAGGTCTGCGTTCGGTCCGCCGGCAGTCGGCACCAGTACGTGACCGGGGTTCGGCGATCGTGTAGTCTTCACCACGGCGACGTCACACTCGGCGTTTTCGACGACCGTATCGATGTTCGATCCCAGCGCGTAGTCGGAGAACCGTTTGCGCTGACCCCGCCAGCCGAGCAGCACGAGGTCGCTGTCGCGCTGGTACGCGACGTTGTTGATGCTCTTCGCGACGTCGTGGCCGATCGTCACCGTCTGATGGACTGGGACATCATCGGGAGCGTACTGCATCGCCTCGTCGAGGAGATCCCGCTGTTCGTCCGCGTAGCGCCGCCCCTCCGAGAGCGGCGTCTGTTCGGGGACAGTTGCAACGCTGGTGAGGAGTACCTCCCCGTCCTTGTGCCGCGCTACTGCGCTACCGGCACGAACCAGCTGTTCTGCGTGGCCGGGATTCGCGATCGGAATCAGTACCTGGTAACCGCGTTCCTCGGGCGCGCGTTCTTCGGTGATGAGCCGCGTCTCCTGTTCGGCCTCCGTCTCGCGGACGCGCCCGCGAGAGTAGAGAAAGAAGATCCCGACTCCGACGAGTATCCAGGCGATCGCTCCGTACCACGCTAGCGGGCTGTAATTAAACAGGTAGACGGCGAGACCGAGCTTCGTGAGGATACCGATGATCGGAACGTACGGAAAGTACGGCATCACGTATCCGTAGTCGATCTGATCGCCCCATTCCCGTCGGATCACGATAGCGGCGTAGTTCACCTGGAGGAACATCACGTCGGTCGCAGCCGCGACGGCCTCGATCGGAAGCGCGACCGCCATGAAGATGATGAGCGCTCCGGAGAGCGCCGTCGCGATGTGCGGCGTCCGCTTTTCGGAGTGAACCGCGCTGAACGCATCGGGCAGGACGTGGTCGCGCCCCATCGCGAACGACACGCGCGTCGAGGAGTACGTCGTCGCGTTGAGCGCGGAGAGCGTCGAGAAGATCCCCGCGACTAGAATGACGATGGTCCCGTACGGCATGATCTGACCGGCCGCACGAGCGAGCCCCAGTTCGCCGAGATGGCCGAGGATCTCCCAGACCGCCGCGTCCGAGATATCGTCCGGGACCGGTGGAAGGTTCGTCGCACCGTGACCGCCTGACGCGGCCCCCTCCCCGGCGAGTCGGAACAGGTCGGGCGTGACCGCCACCGCCCCGATGAGGACGATCGCCACGAGCATGTAGATCGTGACGACGATCGCCATCGAGTAGAAGACCGCTTTCGGCACTGACTTCTTCGGATTGACGACTTCCTCGCCGGATTGGACGATGATCTCGTAGCCCTCGAAGGCGATGAAGGTCAGTCCCATCGCGATGAAGACGCCACCGAAGCCGCGCGGGAGGAACGGTTCGAATCGAGCAGTCGCCTCCGCGGGGTGGCCGAAGATGTACCCGAGACCGAACGCGATCAGGACGACGATGACCGTGACCTTGATCAGGGTCACGACGTTGCCGGCGAGCCCGGTCTCTTTCGCTCCCCGGAAGTTAATGTACGCGAAGAGCACGCCAGCGAACGCCGCGAAGACTTTCTCCGGCCCGATCGTGAGCACGAAGAGATCGACCGGCGCGAACAACCGAATGCCGAAATAGTCCGTCAGAAGCAGGTGGACGAACGCACCGAACCCGAGGGTGTACAGCGAGCCGGCGACGGCGTGGGCGAACCAGGACATCCAGCCGGCGAGGAACGCCTGCGACCGGCCGAGGGCTTCACGAACCCAGAGATACCCGCCGCCGGCTTCCGGGATCGCCGAACCGAGTTCGGCGTAGACCATCCCCGTGAAGATGGTGATGAACCCGTTGAACGCGAACGCCATCACGAGGCCAGGTCCGGCCTGCCCCGCGGCCAGACCCGTCAGGACGAAGATCCCGGCACCGATCATCGCCCCGATGCCGATCATCGTGATGTCGAACACCGAGAGGTCGCGAGCGAGTTCTTCGTTGTCGCTGTGACCGGGGAGTCCCCCCTCGCTACTCACGAGAACCACCCTCGTCCCGTCGGTCGAACGGGCCCTTCTCGTAGTCCCCCGCTGCGATCTTGTCCACGACGTACTTACCGTGAATCACGGCGACCTGGAGCCCGACCCAGGCGAGTAACGTGAGGACGGCTCCTATCGTCAGTGTTGACACCATGCGATTTCGCTATCACCATCTCAATATAAAAGTGACTAACGTAGGGGAAAATTAGATATTTAAATAAGGTACGGTGTAGCCATCTACCGGTGGGGTAGGACGAAATCCACGGGTTTCTCGAACTGTAGCCAGTAGTGGAAATTGCTCGGTCACTCGGGTCAGGAGGTCGCAAGTTTGACCGCGACGGATTCACACCCAATCGGTCAATCTGCGTCGAAGTTCGGCGAGCAGAAGCAGTACGCGTGCGCATCGACGAGACTATCGCTCGTGACCGCCGCCGGATGTTCGAGGCGATGGGTGGTCCGGTTCCCACTACCGACGGCGGTGGGCGCGGTTCTCGTTGTCGCCGAAAGTCCGGCGGAAGTCGCGTGAGCCGTGCCGTCCGCAGTGCGGACAGGCCCGCTGCTCGGCGACTCGCATCCGACCCACCATCACGACCGCTCCGACCGCCGAATTCGGCAGGCTCAGTGTGTTCTACCGCTCGGTGATGTGATCCTGTAGAATCCCTTATGGGACCGCTGAGATTCGAACTCGCCGAGACGGTCCCGCTCGCTCCGCTCGCTGTGCGGGCTGCGACTCGTCTGCTCGAATCTCCGCGCTCGTAACCGTTACACTCGACGCTGCCCGTCAGCGTCGAGGGAATCAGTGGGACCGCTGAGATTCGAACTCAGGTCCGACGCACCCCATGCGCCGAGGATACCAGGCTACCCCACGGTCCCGCATTCGCGTTCGCGTTTCGAGAGATGGCGGTCCCCGGGTTAAGCACTTCGTTTCCCTTCGGCCGGGAGACGGCGCTCTCGCGACGCCACTCGAACGAACGCGGACGAGGGCGTCCGAGCCGGACGAGCGCGCGTCGCTCGCGATGACGGTCACCGAATCGGTTCGTTCCGCGGTCTTATCGGCCGCGGCCGAGTGGGGTCGTCATGCGTATGACCTCCGTGCAACTCTCCGGCGAACTCGGTCGGTTGGAGAACCTCGCCGCGGAGTCGGCCGCGCAGTTGCTCGGGTTTCTGGCACAGCTCGCGGTGTTCGCGGTCGTGTTCGTCTCGCTCGTGTTCGTCGGCCGGTGGCTGGTCGTTCCGGTCGCCCAGCGGGTGGTGGACGCTCGCCACCCCAACCCGACGCTCGCCCGGCCGGCGATGAAGGCGGTCCGGGGCGGCGTCCTCGTCGTGGCCGTCGGGGTGGCGTTCGCGGTCGCGGGCTTCGGGAACCTCGTGTCCGCGACGGCCACGATGGCGGCGGCGCTCACGCTCGCGATCGGGTTCGCCTCGCGCGACATCATCTCGAACATCGTCGGCGGACTGTTCATGATCTCGGATCCGAAGTTCAACATCGGCGATTGGATCGCGTGGAACGAGCGCGAGGGCGTCATCGAGGACATCAGCTTCCGGATGACGCGCATCCGGACGTTCGACAACCAGGTGGTCACGGTTCCGAACTCCACGTTGATCAACGCCGAGGTCACCAACTACGTGACGAAGCCGCGACTGCGCATCGACCTCCCGATCACCATCGGGTACGACGACGACATCGACACCGCGCGCCGGATCGTCCTCGAGGAGGCCGGGGGGATCGACGAGATCCTCGACGTGCCGGAGCCGGCCGTCTACGTGGACGAACTCGCGGATCGGTACGTCGGGCTGAAGACGTACGTCTGGATCCGGAGCCCCTCGCGTCGGCGCTACCTCGACATCCGGTCCGCGTTCGCGCAGGCGGTGAAGGAGCGCTGCGACGAGGAGGACGTCGAACTTCCATACCCACAGTACGTCGACGGGGAGGTCGCGGTCGTGGGGCCGCCCGAGCGCACCCCGTGGCGGGACGGCTAGACCAGCACGCGCTCCAGGTCGACGACGGTCCCCGCGTCCGCGTCCGGATCGCCGACGAGTCGCCCGAGACAGATCGCCGCGCCGTCGGGCGTGTAGCAGGCGACGAGGGCACCCTCCTCCGCGTCCTCCGCGTCGAGCACGCCCGGCGCGTACACGGGCGCGCCGTGGGCGACCTGCTCCGCGGTGCTCTCGGCGACGGTGACGCGGGGGAGGTGCACCAGCGCGCGTTCGGCGGGGCGGACGCACTCGCGCAGGAGCGACTCGTCGCCGTCGTCGGCGAACGCGAGCGCGTCGGTCACGTCGTGCATCGTCGCGAGGTCGGTGTCGTCGAACGGGCCGGTCCGGACGCGCCGCAGGTCGCCCATGTGCGCGCCCGTGCCCAGCGCGAGGCCGAGGTCGTGACAGAGCTTTCTGACGTAGGTCCCGGACGCGCACTCGACGCGCAGGAGGGCGCGTCGCTCCTCGCGTTCGAGGACCGTCAGCTCGTGGATCGTCCGCGTCCGCAGCCGCCTGCGCACGGCGCTCTTTCGCGGCGGTTTCTGGTAGATCTCCCCCTCGAACTCGGCGACGACGGCCTCGAAGTCGGCGGGGGCGGGTCGGTGGAGTTCGAGCACCGCGACGTACCCCTTCACGCTGTCGTCGAAGACCTGCGCCATCCGGGTCGCGTCGCCGAGCGTGACCGGGAGACAGCCGGTCACCTTGGGGTCGAGCGTCCCCGCGTGGGCGGCGCGGTCGACGCCGACGAGGTCGCGCAGCCACCCCGCGACCTGGTGGGAGGAGGGACCGGGTGGCTTGTCGAGGTTGACGACGCCGAACGAGAGGAGGTCGGCGAGCGATCGGTCGTCCGGAGGTCCGCGCACGATCACGTCACCTCAGAACTCGTAGCGGACGCCCTCGATCGGGACCTTCCCCTCGTCGTGTCCGGGCGCGTACGCCTCGACGAACGTGACCAGGACGTCGACCATGCCGTCCGGGTCGATGCGGGCGGTGTTGAGCGCGAGGTCGTAGATCGAGCGGTCCTCGATGTCGATGCCGTAGTACTCGCGGTAGCGCAGGGCCTCGCTCGCGGCGCGCTCGCGCGTCTCCTCGCGGGCGACGTCGATTGGCTTCTCCTCGCGGTCGGCGATGCGCGCGGCGCGCACGGCGGGCGGCGCGTCGAGCCAGAGGCGGAGGTCGGCGTGGTCGCCCGCCATCCACCCGGCGAGGCGCGACTCCAGCACGACGTCGTCCCGCTCCCGGGCGAGGGCGCGCTGTCGCCGGTCGAGGTCGCGGTCGATCTCGTCGTCCTCCTCGGCGAGTCGGTTGAGTTCGAGCGCCGTGAGGCCGCGGTCCGCGGCGAGCGCGCGGAAGATGTCGCCGCCGCTGACGTGTTCGTAGCCGAGCGCCTCGGCGAGGGCGGCGGCGGCCGTGCTCTTGCCGCTGCCGGCCGGTCCGGAGACGGTGATCAACATGTCCCCACTCCGGCGCAGAGGGTAAAAGAGGTTGTCTTACGACGTCGACGGCGTCGTGTTGATGTTGAGCGCCTTGCGGATGACCTGCGTGAACCCGAGCGAGCAGACGAAGTACCAGACGATCCACGCCGGCATGATGAAGGCGTTCTTGGTCCACGCGACCTCGCCCAGGAGGGGCATGGTCACCGTGCCGAGGGTCCCGCCGTTCTCGAGGATCATCCAGTAGAGCCAGAGGAAGACGGGGATGGTGATGAGCATGATCCACACCATCGGGCGGAACTGCTCTTTCATCATGCCCATCTGGTCGCCCATCGCCTCCATCTGCTCCTTCTGGATGCGCTCGACGGCCGCGTCGTCGTCGCGGGCCTTCGCGTCCTTGAGGCGCTGCTGGATCTCCTTCGCCCGGGCCTGGTACTCGCCCATCTTCTCGGTGTCCATGAGGTTCGCCTGCAGGAGCGTCGAGTACAGCCCCGTCAGCATCGCGAGGACGAGGACGACGGCGTAGAACGGCAGCGCGTCGTTGAGCGGCCCGAGGGCGAGGTCGAGCGTCCGACCGACGGTGTTGCGGACCTCCGGGACCATGTATCCCAGGAACAGGCCGAGCGCGCCCACCGCGGCGGCCTTGTCGTAGGAGGACCAGCCCGACTCCTCGTCGTCGGCCGCGGCCTGCGCCTCGGTCGCGCCGTCCCCGGAGAGCGCCTCCTCGACGGCGGCGCGGTCCCGGATCGCGAACCCGTCACCGCTCGCGCTCCGCAGCACCCCCTTCTCGATGAGCCGGCCCCACTGGCCGCTGGTGAGTTCGTCGTCCACGTCGGCCCACTCGACCGTGCCGCCGTCGGCGCGGTCGAGCACGACCCGAAGGGCGTCGGCCATGGCGGGGTCCTCGCGAACGAGGTCCTCGACCTTGGTAGCTACCCGTGCCATTAGCGGGGGGTTAGCGAGGGCGCAATATCAACCCTGTGGACCCGCGGTACGGGGTGAACCGGGCGACGACGGGCGGTCGTTCACTGGCCGCCGGTCGCCAGCGCGTCCTCGATGGTCAGCCGGAGGTCGTGCCAGACCTCCTCCGGCGTCCCCTCGCCGTCGACGCGGGCCAGCAGGCCGCGCTCCTCGTAGAACTCGATGAGCGGCGCGGTGTTCTCCTCGTAGACCGAGAGGCGCTCGCGCACCGTCTCCTCGGTGTCGTCGTCGCGCTGGATCAGCGCGCTCCCGCACTCGTCGCAGACGTCCGTCGTCTCCGGCGGGTCGAACGCGACGTGATAGGTCGCGCCGCACTCCGGGCAGACGCGGCGGCCGGTGAGCCGCCGGATCAGCTCCTCGCGGCCCACGTCGAGCAGCGGCACGACGTCGATCGTCGCGTGCTCGTCGAGGAACTCCGCCTGCGACAGGTTGCGGGGGTAGCCGTCGAGGACGAACCCCCCATCGGCGTCCTCCAGGGCGGCGACGACGATCTCGTTGACGACGGGGTCCGGCACGAGTTCGCCCTTGTCCATGTACTCGCGGGGCTTGCCGTAGTCGGTCTCCACGTCCTTGTTCGCGCGGAGGGCGTCGCCCGTCGTGATGTGATCGACGCCGTAGGTCTCGACGACGTTCCTGCTCTGCGTCCCCTTGCCTGCACCCGGCGGACCGAGCAACAGGATGCGCGGGTTGCTCATACCGGCCCCACACGGGCCTGCGTAAAAGGTTTGTAGGAACCGGCCGCGCTTCCGCCGATGACCGATCCCCGAACGGTCGCCACCTACGACGCCGTCGCGGCCGAGTACCGGCGACGCCACGCCGACCGCACCCCGATCGAACCGCTGATCGAGCGATTCCTCGACGCGCTTCCCGCGCGAGACGGGAGTGCGGCCGGCGAGCGAGGTGCGGCCGGCGGACGGGGCGCGTCCCGCAGGCGGGGTGCGTCCCGCGGGCGAGTCCTCGACCTCGGCTGCGGTCCCGGCTGGGAGACGGCGGCGTTCGCGGCCCGCGACCTCGACGTGGTCGGGATCGACCTCACCCCGTCGTTCCTCGAGGCGGCCCGCGAGGAGGCTCCCGACGCGGACCTGGCCCGGATGGACATGCGCCGCCTCGGGTTCGCGTCCGACTCGTTCGACGGCGCGTTCGCGCTCGCGTCGTTCCTCCACGTCCCGCGCGAGGACGCCGACGCGACGCTCGCCGGGGTCCGGCGCGTCCTCCGCGACGACGGCGTCCTCCACCTCTCGGTGAAGCGCGGCGAGGGCGAGTACGTCGGCGAGGTCTACCCCGAGGACGACCGACGGTTCACGCTCTACCGCCCCGATGACCTGCGCGAACGGGTCGAGCGGGCGGGCTTCGAGGCGCTCGACTGTCGGCGGGAGGGGGAGTGGGTGCAACTGCTGGCCCGCGCTGGGCCGTCGGGGGGCGGGGCCGTTTAAGTCCGCCTCGGCCGTACCTCGGCCATGACCCGCTTCGAGGCCGACGCGCCGAGCGACCGACTCGCGCTCGTCGTCGACGCCATCGCCGCTCACCGCGCCCGCGACAGCGAGGGGGCGGTCTTCGAGTCGGACCGGACGACGGTCAGGTACGCCGACCGTACGCTCCGAATCGAGTGCGACGCCGCCGAGCGCGAGCGCCTGAACGCGCTGCTCGCGGACTTCCACGTCTTCAAGGTCGCCCAGCCCGAGACGCGGAAAGCGCCGGAGGGCGTCGTCTACCTCTCGGCCATCGCCGATCCGAAGCACGCCGCCGACTTCGTCGAGGGGCTGTTCCGGCGCGTCTACGGCCACGACGAGGGGTACGAACTGCGCGTCGTCCGCGTCTGACGGATAACGACAACGTTTCAAGACCGTCGGCTGAACCCTCCGATAGATGTACATCGTCATCGTCGGGGCGGGCGACATCGGCACCCCGCTCACCGAGATCGCCACCCGCGGCGGCAACGAGGTCGTCGTCATCGAGCGCGACGAGCGGAAGGCAGAGCGCGCGGCCGCCGACTTCGACTGTCTCGTCATCAACGACGACGCGACGGTGAAGGAGACGCTGCTGGACGCGGGCACCGACCGCGCCGACGCGCTCATCTCGACGACGGACCAGGACGCCACCAACATCATGGTCTGTCTGCTCGCCCAGGAACTCGAGGTGCCGGACATCGTCTCCGTGGTCCACAACCCGAATCACATGAGCATCTTCGAGCAGATCGGCGTCAACACGATGGAGAACCCCCAGCGCCTCATCGCGGAGTACCTCTACCGGGCGGTGAAGCGCCCCACTATCGTCGACTACATGCGCGTCGGGGAGACCGCCGAGGTCTTCGAGATCCGCGTCGGCGAGAGCGCACCCATCGCCGGCAGGACGTTACAGGAGGCCGCTGACGGCGACCTCCTCCACGAGGAGATGCTCATCGTCGCCGTCGAGCGTAACGGGGAGGAGAACCCCATCACCCCGCGCGGGAACACCGTCATCGAACCCGGCGACCTCCTGACGGTCTACTCCGGCGAGGGGGCGACGCCGGAGGTGACCGACATCTTCGGCCACTACGAGGATCACGCGGACGCGTCGCCGCCGGAAACGGAGTGATCGATGTCGCGTGGCCAGTCCGTCCGCGGGACGCCCGCGGATCTCGCCGTCATCCTCCGCGACATCGGTGCGCTGTTGCTCATGGAGGCGATGCTCATGACCGTCTCCACGCTCGTCGCGCTCGCGTTCCGCGAGTGGTACGTCGCGCTCGCGTTCGTCGCGGCGGGCGGCCTGACGGCGGCGGTGGGATACACCGCCCGAACCCTGTTCGCCGACGCCCCCGCGCCCCGGATGAAACACGGCATGGTCATCGCCGCAGGCGGCTGGTTCTTCGTCGCCGTCTTCGGCGCGCTCCCGTTCCTGCTGGCGGCCTACTTCGTCCCGCCGGAGGTGCTTGCGAGCTACGTCCCGCCGGGGGCCGACTACGCCCGATCGAGCCTGCGCTACTTCCGACACCCCCTCCACGCGCTGTTCGAGTCGATGAGCGGCTGGACCGGAAGCGGACTCACGATGGCCGTCCACGAGCCCTCGCTCCCGCGCGCCGTCCAGTGGTGGCGCTCGCTCATCCAGTGGATCGGGGGGGTGGGCGTCATCGTCCTCACCGTCTCGATCCTTGCGCGCCCCGGAAGCGGGAGCTACACGCTCTACCGGAGCGAGGCCCGCGAGGAGAAGATCCACCCGAGCGTCATCTCGACGGTGCGCACCGTCTGGAAGATCTTCCTGCTCTACACCGTCGTCTCGGTGACGTTGCTGTTCGTCGCCATCCTGCTCAGTCCGAGCCGGTACGCCCGGAGCCTCTCGACGTTCGAGGCGTTCTGGCAGGCGCTCAACCACGCGATGACGGCCCTCTCGACCGGCGGCTTCTCCGTGACGGACGGCTCCATCGAGACGTACAACTCGCCGCTGATCGAGTTCGTCCTCCTGCCGATCATGACGCTGGGCGCGATCGCGTTTCCCATCCACTACCTCGTGTTGCGCGACCGCGACCTCGGGGAACTGTTCTCCGACCTCCAGACGCGCTGGCTGTTCATCCTCTACGCCGTCGGGGTCGTCGCGCTCTCCGTGCAGCTACTGCTGGTCGGTCTCCCCGACGCGGGGTACGGCGCGGTCGTCCCCGCGCCGTTTGCGGTTCCCCCGCTGCAGGCGGTCGCCCTCTCGACCGCCCAGCTCGACGCCGTCCGCGACGCGGTCTTCCAGTTCGTCTCGGCGCTCACCTGTACGGGCTTTCAGTCCTCGCCCGTCGGCGAGTGGAACGCGGGCGGGAAGCTCATCCTCTCGGCGGCGATGGTGCTCGGCGGCGCGGCGGGATCGACCGTGGGCGGTATCAAGATCATCCGCGGGTACACCGTCTCGCGGGGCATCATGTGGCAGTTCTCGCGCGTGTTCCTCCCCGCCAACGCGGTCGTGACGGCGCGGATCGGCGATCGGAAACTCGGGCGGGGCGAGATGGAGCGGGAGTTCTCCGAGGCGGCCATCGTCAGCCTGCTGTGGATCATCCTGCTGATCGCCTCGAGTGTCGTCCTCGTCAACACGGCCGGCCCGGAGTTCGGCTACGCTGACGCGCTGTTCGAGGTGGCGAGCGCCCAGGGTAACGTCGGTCTCTCGACGGGGATCACCGGCCCGACGATGAGCACGGTCTCCGAGGCGATGCTCGTCCTCAACATGTGGGTGGGCCGCCTCGAGATCATCCCCGTCCTCGTGTTCCTGCGGTCGGCCGTCAAGGGTCTCAACCCGTGACGACCGCTCACCGCCACATCCACGCCCCCGCGGCGAAGAACGCCACGGACAGCGCCCCCGTGAGAACGAGCGCCTCGACGAAGCCGTCCGCTCCGTCGAGGATGACGCTGAGGTAGAGAAACACCAGTCCGGAGAACAGGAACGTCTGGGCGATCATCACGAGCCCGTACATCTGTCGGATGGTGATCTCGTTGCGATCGACCGCCTCGCGGTACGACGACAGGAGCGTCCGCTCCAGTCGAACGCTCCTCGGTCGATCGGGCGTCTCGTTCGGCATCGCTCGCACCGTCTTGAGCGTTCACAGCGCCAGGAACCCGCCGCTGTTGCTCGTGAAGACGAAGATGAAGAACGAGGAGAACAGGAGCGAGAGACCCAGCCCGGCGTACAGCCGCGAGGTCACGTCGATACCGGGGACGCGGGAGAACGCGACGACGCCGCCGAGCAGCACCCCCGTAAGCTGCGCGAGCGTGAGCGCGGTCCGGACGAGGCTCTCGGAGCGGTCCACCTGGTACTCGATCTGCCGTCGGTGCTCCTCGAGGGCGATTCCGGCCCCCCTCCGGTCAGGCCTGCCCTCCATCCGCCGCTCGTCGTCGCTCATCTCGCCGTCCTCCCCGCCGTGTCTCAGGGACGGCGGCCGGCATAATCTCGTTGTCCGTCGTTCCGGGGAGCGGTACGTCCGGCGGCGACGTTCACGATCGCCAGTACGCGCCGGTCAGCAGCACCAGCACGGGGATGATCTCGAGGCGACCCACCCACATCAGGAAGACCATGTAGAGCTTCGAGAACCCGGAGAACCCGAGGTAGTTCTGCATGGGACCGAGACTGCCAAAGCCCGGCCCGACGTTGCCGAGCGTCGAGGCGACCGCGCTCATCGCCTCGAACGCCGACAGCGCGTAGCCGATCCGCTCCGCGTCCACGAGCAGGACGACGACGCTCACGAAGAAGAGCGAGACGTAGAGCAGCGTGAAGGCGAAGATGCCCCGGATGGCGCGCTCGTCGATGACCTGTCCACCGAGGCGGACCGGTCTGACGGCCTCGGGGTGGACCGTCGTGAACAGCTCGCGGCGGACGGTCTTCAGGATCACCAGCCAGCGGACGACCTTGATCGCCCCGCCGGTCGATCCCGCCGAGCCGCCGATGAGCATCGCCACGAGCAGGAGGTACTTCGTCGAGTCGCTCCACGCGTTGAAGTCCATGCTCGCGTAGCCGGTCGTCGTCATGATCGAGACGAACTGGAAGGTCGACTCGCGCAGCGACCGCTCGACGTCGCCGGGTATGGCGCTGCGCACGCCCGCGAGGTATCCCTCCTCGACGGCCACGCCGCCGGTCGCGAGTCCGGTGCCGGTGAACAGCAGGACGGCCCCGAGGGCGCTCAGCGCGCCGAGCAGGCCGAGGTAGAAGCGGAACTCGCTGTCGCGGAACAGCCGCCGCGGCTTGCCGTCGATCACCTGCCAGACGAGCGCGAAGTTCACCCCGGCGACGACCATGAACGGGATGATGACCCACTGGACGGCCGCCGAGAACGCCTCGATGGAGCGCGCCTCGGGCGAGAACCCGCCGGTCGGCATCGTCGTCAGCGCGTGGGCGACCGCGTTGTAGAACGTCATGTTCGGCGCGAGTCCGCCGAGGTGCAGCGCGTAGAGCAGGACGACTTCGAGCGCCGTCAGCCCGAGGTAGGCGAGCCAGAGCACGCGCGCCGTCTCCGCGATCCTCGGGGTGAGCTTCTCGATGCCGGGTCCCGGAGCCTCGGCGTCGATCAACTGCGCGCCGCCGACGGAGAGTTCGGGGAGGATCGCGACCGCGAGGACGACGATCCCCATCCCGCCGAGCCACTGGGTGAACTGCCGCCACATCATGATCGCGCGGGAGTGCGTCTCGAAGGAGATATTCCCCATCACCGTCGCGCCGGTCGTCGTGAAGCCGCTCATCGACTCGAATAGCGCGTTCGTCGGGAAGCGGAGCGTCGACTCGCTTCCGATCCCCGCGAGCAGGTACGGGAGAGTACCGACGCCCGCCACCGCGAGCCACGTGAGCGCGACCATCAGGAACCCCTCACGTGGGCCGAGGTCGGGGACGGGATCGAGCCGTTCGAGGAGCGTGCCGGCGACGACGGTGATGAGGATGGTGGCGACGAACACCCAGACGTCCGCCCCGTAGTAGATTGCGACGGCGAGCGGGAAGAGGAGCGCCACGGAGAGGTAGCGGAGGACCGTCCCGACGAGACTGGCGCTCGCGCGCCACTCGACGCGGATCCGACTTCCGGTCGAGACGCGTCGCGTGAAATTCACAAGAGGTGTTGTCCGCGGTGCGGGTATCAATCCACCGCTCTAGGAGCGCCAGAACGACGGCGTGAGCAACAGTAACACGGGAATGATCTCGATGCGTCCGACCCACATGAGGAGGATCATCGCCACCTTCGTCGACCGGGGGAAGACGTTGTAGGTCCCGTAGGGTCCGGCGGGGCCGAACGCCGGACCGATGTTGAGGAACGTCGACGCGGCCGCCCCCATGACCTCGAACTCGTCGAGGGCGACCGACGCCCGCGACACGTCGACGACGATGAACACCGTCAGGAGCCCGAAGATCACGAGGGTGAGCAGGACGTACGCGATGACGTCGCGGATCGTTCGCTCGTCGACGACCGTCGACCCGAGGCGGACGGGTCTGACGGCGTCGGGGTGAACGGCGAGCAGCAGGTTTCGCCGAAACGCCTTCGCCGCGACGAGCCACCGGAAGGTCTTGATCGAGCAGGTGGTGCTCCCGGCCATCCCGCCGATGAACATGCCGAGAAAGAGGAGGTGACGCGCGCCGACCGACCAGACGTCGAAGTCGCTCGAGGCGTAACCGGTCGTCGTCACGATGGAGACCACCTGGAACGCGGCGTGTCGCACCGTCGCCTCGACCGTGTCGTACGTTCCGTCGAGCGCGAGGAAGACGGTGACGAGGACGGTGCCGGCGGCGATGACGCCGAGGTAGACCCGGAACTCCTCGCTTCGAACGAGCCGGCCGGCGTCGCCCCCGAGCAGGTGATACAGGAGCACGAAGTTCGTCGCGCCGACGAACATGAACGCGGCGATGACCCACTGCACCGCGGGCGTGAACGCCCCCACGCTCTCGGGTTCGGGCGAGAACCCGGCGGTCGAGACGGTCGTCAGGGCGTGGGCGACGGCGTTGTACGGCGTCATCCGGGGGGCGACGCCGCCGACGTTCATGGCGAGCAGCAGGAGGACCAACGCGGCGGTCAACCCGGCGTACAGCCCGCCGATGAGCCGCGCGGTCTGCGTGATCCGGGGGGCGAGCTTCGTCACGTCCGTCGTCTGCGTCTCCGTCTCCATCAGCTTCGCGCCGCCGACCGAGAGCTGGGAGAAGAGCGCGACGACGAGGACGAGGATGCCGAGACCGCCGAGCCACTGGAGGACCTGTCGCCACATCATGACGCCGCGGCCGTGGGCGTCGAAGGACTCGAGGACCGTCGCGCCGGTCGTCGTGATGCCGCTCATCGACTCGAACAGCGCGTTAACCGGGTCGGCGAAGACGCCCGTCCCGGCGAGGAGAAAGGGGAGCGCACCGACGACGGCCACGACGAACCACGCGGCCGACACCATCAGGTAGGTCTCCCGCGGGCCGAGCGACCCGCGCTCGAACCGCCCGAGCGCGAGGCCGAGCGCGAGCGAGAGACCCGCCGGCGCGAGGAGCGGCACCGGGGATTCGCCGTAGACGAGCGAGACGCCGGCGGTGAGGACGAGCGGGACGGTCAACGCCGTCAGGACGGTCCCGAGGTAGCTGGCGCTCGTGCGCCAGCGGACCCGCATCATATGACGTTCGTTATCTCGTCGACCGAGTCGATCTCCGCGAATATGACGACGTGGTCGCCGACCTCGATGACCGTGTCGCCGCGCGGGGTGATGAACCCCCCGTCCCGGGTGATCGCCCCGAAGACGACGTTCGGAAGGCGGGTGACGACCTCGCGGATCGGTCGCCCGGCGAGTTCGCTGTCGGGGGCGACCTCGATCTCGATGACCTCCGCCCGATCGCCCTCGATCATGGAGATGTTCTCCATGCGACGCGAGCGGGTGAACCGGATGATCTCCTCCGCGGTGACCTCGCGCGGGCTGACCGCGACGTCGACGCCGACGGCCTCGAACAGGTCGGCGAAGTCGCCGGTGTCGACCACGGCGATGGCGCGGTCCGTCCCGAGTCGCTTCGCGAGCAGCGTCGCGAGGAGGTTCTGCTGGTCGTTCTCGAGCGTCGCCACGAGCACGTCGGCGTCGCCGATCCGCTCTCGTTCGAGGAAGTCCTGATCGGTCGCGTCGCTCCCGAGGACGAGCGTCCTCGGGAGGCGTTCGGCGAGCCAGCGCGCGCGCTCCTCGTCGCGTTCGATGAGGCGGGGCTCGAACTCCCGCTCCTCGAGCAGTTGCGCGACCTGGTAGCCGATCTCGCTCCCGCCGACGATGACGACGTCGTTCGGTCCGTTCTGACTCGGGGCGATCGCCGCGCCGAACGCGCGGGCGCTCTCCGGGTGACCGATCACGACGATCTCGTCCTCGCTCTCGATGCGGGTCTGGCCGTTCGGGATGAGGATGTCGTCGTCGCGGATGATGGCGGCGAAGGTGAGCTGTTCGAACTCGTCGGCCTCCGCGACGGTCCGGTCCGCGACCGGGCTGTTCGAGGGGACCTTGAACTCGGTCATCTGGACCGTACCACCGGCGAACATATCCACGTCCTGTGCCGTCGGGAGACCGATGATACCGACGATGGCGTTCGCGGTCAGCAGGTCCGTACAGATCATGAAGTCGATCCCGAAGGCGTACTCGGAGCGCTGCCACGTCCGGAGGTACTGCGGGCGCTTCACCCGGGCGATGGTGAACGCGTCGCCGATCGCCGTCGCCGTCCCGCAAGTGACGATGTTCGTCTCGTCGTCGTCCGTGCTGGCGATAAGGATGTCCGCCTCCGCGACGCCCGCCTCCTCCAGAACGTCGAGGTCGGTCCCGTCGCCCGCGAGCGAGAGCACGTCCATGCCGTAGGTGAGGGCGTCCGCTCGCTCCGAGTCGATGTCGACGACGACGACCTCGTGGTTGACGCAGAGGCTCTCGGCGATGCTCGAACCGACCTCGCCCGCGCCGACGACGACTACGCGCATTCGGACCCCTCTGGCATGGTCGAACCTACGCCCGGTCGCTCAAATCGGTTTTCATCGATAGCGAAGGATTATTCATCGCCTGCCCGTGCGTTCGCCCATGGACCCACGAACCGGAACCGGAGAGGCGACTGCGGGGAATCGACGATGACCGACCTCCTCTCGCACGTGCTGGTTCCCGTCGTGAACGAGGACGACGCCCGGTCGACCGCGCGGGCGCTCGAGGCCTACGCGCCGACGGCCGTGACCGTGCTCCACGTCGTCGAGAAGGGAGAAGGCGTTCCGGACAAGACGCCCGTCGAACAGAGCGAGGAGATCGCCGCGGCGGCCTACGCGGCCTTTCGGGAGGAGTTCCCCGACGCGGCGACCGAGACGCGCTACGCCCGCGATATCGTCGCCGCGGTGTTCGAGGCGGCGGCCGACCTCGACGCGAGCGCCGTCGCGTTTCAGCCCCGCGAGGGCGGCTTTCTGACGCGCCTCGTCACCGGTAATCGGACGCTCGAGCTGGTGACGACCGGCGACCTGCCGGTCGTCGTCCTGCCGGGGGGTGACGGGGGTGAGTGAGCGGCGGTCGCAGTCGCCCCGCTGCGCGAACGGTGACGCGGGATGACCGACGGGGAGCAGGAACTCGCCAAGGACCTCGGCCCGCTCGCCGCGCTGACGATCGGCGTGGGGACGATGATCGGCGCGGGCATCTTCATCCTCCCGGGGGCCGCCGTCGAACGGGCCGGACCGCTCGCGGCGGCCGCCTTCGTGCTCGGCGGCGGCATCGCCGTGCTGACGGCCTTCTCGGCGAGCGAACTCGGGACGGCCATGCCCAAATCCGGCGGCGCGTACTACTACATCAACCACGCGCTCGGTCCGCTGTTCGGCTCGATCGCCGGATGGGGTAACTGGTTGGGGCTGGCGTTCGCGAGCGCCTTCTACATGTACGGCTTCGGCCAGTACATCGCGACCATGCTCGACGCGTACCTCGGCGTCGCGCTCCCGACGCTCGACCTCGTCGTGCTCTCGCTGTCCGGCGCGAAGCTGGTCGCGCTCGCCGGGGCGGGACTGTTCATCCTCGTGAACTACGTCGGAGCGAAGGAGACCGGCCGCCTGCAGAACGTGATCGTCGTCGCGCTGGTGGGCATCCTCGCCGTGTTCACCGTCTTCGGCGCGATGAACGCGGACGTGTCGAAGTTGACCCCGATCGCGCCCGACGGGTACGGTCCCCTGCTTCCCGTGACGGGCCTCATCTTCGTCTCGTATCTCGGGTTCGTCCAGATCACGTCGGTGGCCGAGGAGATCAAGGACCCCGGTCGAAACCTCCCCCGCGCGGTGCTCGGGAGCGTCGTCATCGTCACGATCGTCTACGCGCTCGTCCTGGTGACGGTCCTCGCCGCCGTGGACAACAGCCTCGTCGCGGGCAACGACACGGCGGTCGTCGACGTCGCGCGGCTGCTCATCGGTCCCCTGGGCGCGGCCGCGATGCTGTTCGGCGGGCTGCTCGCGACCGCCTCGAGCGCGAACGCCTCGATCCTCGCCTCCTCGCGCATCAACTTCGCCATGGGCCGCGACGGTATCATCAGCCCGGACCTGAACGACGTCCACCCGCGGTACGGGACGCCCTACCGCTCCATCGCCGTGACCGGCGGCTTCATCCTCGCGTTCATCGCGTTCGGCGACCTGACGACCCTCTCGACCGCCGGGAGCGTCCTCCACCTCGTCATCTACGGGCTGCTGAACGTCGCGCTCGTCGTCATGCGACAGATCGACCCGGAGGACTACGCGCCGGACTACAGAGTGCCGCTCTACCCGATCATTCCGGTCCTGGGCGCAGTCATCTCGTTCGCGCTCATCGCGTTCTTCTCGACGGTCATCGTCGCGCTCTGTCTCGCGTTCGTGCTGTTCGCGGCCGGTTGGTACGTCGTCTACGCCCGCGGTCGGACGAGTAAACAGGGCGTCCTCTCGCAGCACGTCCTCTCGCGTCCGGGCGCGTACCCGGAACCCGCGGTCTCGGCCGCGGCCAGCGTCAAACCCGACGGCGGTTCCTACCGCGTGATGGTCCCCCTCGCGAACCCCGAGTCCGAGACGGACCTCATCACGCTCGCGAGCGCCATCGCCAGGCAGCGCGGCGGAACGGTGCTCGCGACGCACATCGTCACCGTTCCCGACCAGACGGCGCTCGCCTCCGGAGCGGAGCACCTCGACGACCTCGACGCCGAGTCGGGGACGCTCCTCGACAACGCCCGCCGCGACGCGGAGACGTTCGGCGTCCCCGTCGAGACGCACACGATCCTCTCCCACCGGAGCTTCGAGGAGGTGTTCGACGCGGCGCGGACGCACGCGGCAGACCTCGTCGTGATGGGCTGGGGTCCCGACGCCCACGGGTCGCCCGGGCGCGCGGAGAGCGCCGTGGACGAACTCGTCGAGACCGTTCCCTGCGACTTCCTCGTCCTGAGGGACCGCGGGTTCGACCCCTCGCGCATCCTCGTCCCGACGGCGGGCGGACCGGACTCCGACCTCTCGGCCGCCGTCGCCGCGCTCCTCGCTCGGGAGTACGAGAGCGAGGTGACCCTGCTCAACGTCGCCGACGACGAGGCCGAGGGGCGGGCCTTCCTCGAATCGTGGGCCGCGGAGCACGACCTGGCGGACGCCACCCTCCGCGTCGAGACGGGCGACGTGGAGCGAGCCATCGAACGGGCCGCCCGGGACGCGACGCTGCTCGTCGTCGGCGCGACCGAGCGCGGCCTCCTGCGTCGACTCGTGGGCGGTTCGCTCGTGATGGACGTGGTCGACGACGTGGAGTGTTCGGTGCTACTCGCGGAGCGTAGGCGCGAACGAAGCCTTCGCGAGCGCCTCTTCGGCTAGTCGATTCCCGCCGCGTCGCGGTCGCTCACTGCGGACCCTTCCGCCCGGCCGCCCCGACGCCCTCGCGCCCCTCGGCGATGTGGCTGCCGACGTACCCCCCGAGCGCCCCCAGTCCGACGGCGTAGGCCAGCGAGAGCACGACGAGGACGACGGCGAACGCGCCGACGAACGCGGCGCTGAACCCCGCCGCGGTGATCGGCCAGAGCCGGGAGGCGACGAAGAGCAGCGGCACCGATGCCAGCACCCCCGAGAGCGCGCCGACGCGCGCGCCGATCTCCCGCGTCTCCCGGTGCAGGTATCCGGCCACCCCTCCGCCGAGCAGCGGGGAGAGGGGGACGAACGCCGTAACGACGGTGAGGACCGCGCCGATGATCGCGTTCGTCCGGATGTCGGTATCCATGCCGACTCGTGTCAACGTTCCATCTCATAAATGTTAGCAATCAAGTATCATCCCCGATGTGTCGGCGTCCGCCCGCGGAACGTGACGCCGGGCGTCCGTGATGAGTCGTTAAGTACGTCGGCCGTCTACGGCGAGTGATGCTAGTTCCACGGGGTATCTTCGGCGTCCCCCACGGTATTCTCTCCTCGCCGGACGAGTGGATCGCGTTCGCGATCGGTCTCGTCGCGCTCGTGATAGCGACCCTGTACGACGGGGATCTCGATCTGACTCCCGTCTCGGGGGCCGCGGGCGTCGGTATCCTCGTCGCGCTCGTGGGGTCGTTCGTCGCTCCGCCCGCCATCGCGAACGAGTGGCACATCCCCGTGTTCGTGGTGTTCATCGTCCTCGCGGGTGCGTTCGTCGCGCGTCGGCGCGCGGATCGGTGACGACGAGGGCAGTCGGCCACCCCCCGGTCCGCGATACTCCTCCGTCCGTGGAAGTCACGGCGGAGCGAGTCTCCGGCTTCTCTAACCAATCCGAACGTTCAATAATGTCGATAACCGATCGTGCGAGCGTGGCTCGGATCCCCTGCATCGCCTGCGGTGCTCCCATCCCCCCTGAGCGCGACAACTGCCCGGAGTGCGGCCAGCGGCAACTCACGTTCGGGACGGCGGTCGTCTACATGACCGTCGGGCTGCCCGCCGTCCTGCTCTGTGCGGGCGTCGGTGCCCTGCTCGCCGCGCCGGAACTCGTCGCCTCGACGGTCGGCATCGGCGGACTCATGGGGGGGCTGGTCGCGGTCTACGCGGCCGTCGGGCTGGTCCTCTGGCGGGCGTACGCGCGGCGGCGGGCGCGCATCCGCCGCTCGGCGCGGAGCGAGGGGGCCCGATCGGAGGAGTAGGTCGCGCGGCGGGTTCGAGAACCGGACCAACAGGGGTATTGGCCGCCGCCGACTACGTCCGCCAATGCGTCGTCGAGAGGTTCTACGCGCGCTCTCCGGCGGAGCCGTCGTCGCGCTCGCGGGCTGTCTCGAGGGGTTCGGGACGCAGTCCGCGTGGCGCGACCCGCCCCTGGTCGAGAACCGGCCGAAGGCCGTCTACGTCCCCGCCGTCACCGAAGCGATGGGCATGTACGGACACGAGATGGCGGGCCCGTACGGTCTCGCGCTCATGTACTCCTACCCCCACCGCTTCTGGAACGTGACCAACCGCGAGCGGGAGAAGGTCGTCGTGACCGACGACGACGCCATCCACCTGATGGTCGCCCTCTGGGATCGCGAGTCGCGGCAGGTCATCCCCACGGGATCGGACGTCTCGCTGCGGATCGAGCGCGACGGCGGCGTCGTCACCCAGGAGGTGGCCTATCCAATGCTCTCCCAGCAGATGGGCTTTCACTACGGCGCGAACTACCCGCTCGACGGCGAGGGGGACTACGAGGCGACGGTCACCGTCGGCCGACCCACCGTCAGGACCACCGGCGCGTTCGCGGGCCGGTTCGAGGAGGTTCGCTCCGCGACGTTCGCGTTCACGTTCGACACGGACGACGTGTACGGTCTCGAACTGCGACGCCTCGGCGACCGCGCGGGCGAGCGCGGCGCGATTCCGACGATGGACATGGACGTTCCGATGGGGGTCGTCCCGCCCGTCGACTCCCTCCCGGGAACGCCCGTCGGTCGGACGAGGACCGGCGACGCGGTCTTCGAGGTGCTCGCGATCGACGACGCCGCCCGCTTCGACGCGGACGGGGAGACCTACCTCGCCGTCGTCGCCCGGACGCCGTACAACCGCATCGTGATCCCGATGATGGCCCTCTCGGCGACGCTCTCGCGCGGCGGGGAGGTGATCTCCGAGGGCCCGCTGACCGAGACCCTCGATCCCGAACTCGGATCACACTACGGCGCGGGCGTCGAGTCGCTCGAGTCGGGCGACGAGATCCGTCTCCGCGTCGCCGTCCCCCCGCAGGTCGCCCGACACGACGGCTACGAGACCGCCTTCTTCGAGATGCCCGACCGGACGATCGCCGTAGAGCGGTAGGTCCCACTCGAGTCGCCGGAGCGGTCCGCGGTCCTCGCCGCCGATTCAGACGCCGCGAGAGCGTCCGAATCCCCCGATACGACCGGCAACGCGACGGTTTCACCGGGTAAGGGCGACCCTTCAGCGCCGCTCGAGTCCGCTCCTTGTCCATTCACGACTGACTGTATCGAAATATATTCTGTACGCGTAAGGTGCACGTACGCTGGACGGACGTGTCCCTCGACGCGAGATTGCGACCCATAACAATATCCGGTTCGCGTGTCGGTCGGGCCGCAGCACATGACAAGACAGGTACGCAGCGCGGTGACGGTTCTGATCGCGGTTCTGCTGGTCGTCTCGGCCGGCGGATTCGCCGTCGGAACGCTCGGCGCACAGACTCAGAGCGACGATCTCGACTGCAGCGACTTCGAGACGCAGGGGGAGGCACAGGAGGTCCTCGATGACGATCCGAGCGACCCGAACGGGTTGGACGGTGACGGAAACGGCATCGCGTGCGAGAGCCTGCCCGGCGGCGACGACACTAGCGACGGGGACGCCGATGCCGGCGACGGCGACGACGGCTCGCAGGGCAACGGCGACGACTCGGAGAACACGAACGACGCCGGCGACTCCGAGGAGACGTCCGACGGCGGGGAGGACCTGAACTGCGAGGACTTCGAGGATCACGACGAGGCTCAGGACACCTACGAGTCCGACCCGAGCGATCCGAACAACCTCGATCGCGACGACGACGGCACGGCCTGCGAGGGCCTGCTCGACGGCGGTGACGGCAGCGACGACGGCGGCGACATCGACGGGGACGACGGCCAGAGCGACGCCGACGACTCGGAGGACTCGGAGGACTCGGAGAACTCGGAGAACTCGGAGGATTCGAACGCCGACGACTCCGAGAGCGAGGGCGACGCCGACAGCTCGGAGAACACGAACGACGGCGACTCGGACGCCGCGAGCGGCGGCGAGAACGCGGAGGAGGCCGCCGGGACCCACTATCAGGTCGACTTCGTGACCGGCCAGCCCGAGGAAGTCCTCGGCGAGGACCGAACCGACTTCTACAGCCCCGAGGGACGGCTCGTCGCGTACCTCCACGGGAGTTCCGCCGAGGCGGTCACCCGGACCGGATCGGCCGCGTCGCTCGACGCCGCGGTGGCCTCGTGCGTCGAAACCGACGGCATCACCGTCGAGGGCGACACCGCGAGTGTCACCTTCACCGTGGCCGAGGACTGCGAGCACGAGTTCTCGCTCGTCAGCTACGAGAAGCCCGGCGCGGGCTTCGACCGGGGCGTCCAGCAGCAGCTCGTGGACGCCGAGACCGACACCTTCGGTTCAGGAACCCACACGCTGACGGTCGACCTCCCGAGCGACGACTGAACGGCGACTACCGACGTCTCTTTTCGGATACCGCGGCCGGATAGCGCCGGCCGGCCGCTACCCCCCGCCGAGGAACGGCGGGGCGGTCGTCGGCAGCGACAGCAGCCAGAGGCTCACGACGGTGTACCCGATCATGACCGCCACGAACGGGAACTGGCTGCGGATCGCCTGCATGCGGGCCGGAAACGTCTCGTAGGCGGTGGTGTGCGCGAGCCAGATGGAGAGGAGGTGGCCGAGGAGGACGAACGTTATCGGGAGCGCGCCGAACCACCACGGGACCGTGAGGACGAGGGGGTTCGCCGCCGGGGAGAGCGGACTCGCGAGCACGTCCGCCAGCCGCGGGGTCAGCGTGAGGAAGAAGGTGAAGTAGTGCGCGAGGTGGTAGCCCGCGGCGATGGCGAGCAGCGGCGGGGCGAAGCGCACCAGCAGCGTCCGACTCGGGAGGTACGTCTCCGCGACGCGGCGCGATCGTCCCGCGGCGTACCGGTACGCCCCGAGGAAGGCGGCGTAGCCGCCGACGAACAGTAGCGCGTACACTGCGAGCGGCGGGACGCCGCCCCCGACGATCCACCGCACGACGGACGCCCCGGCGGTCGTCGTGACGAACCCGGTGAACGTCAGTTCCCAGACCAGCGCGACGACGAACGCCACGTCGTCCCGACCGTCGACGAGGTCGGACTCCGGGAGTCGAAAGCCCGGCAGGCGCAGCGACAGCCCGTCGTCGGTCCGTCGGAGCGGCGCGACCGCGCCGTAGAACCGGAAGGCGACGGCGACGGGGTCGGCGTAGCGGAACCACGTCGCCGGCGAGAAGACGACCGTCCCGGCGAGCGTCACGACCGTGTAACCCACGAGCGCCCACGAGAGCATCGCGGGAACGGCGTTGACGGCCGTCGTCGTCTCGATCCAGATGAGCGCCAGGAACCCGACGACGGCGGGCCACCGACCGAGGCGCTCGGGGTACGGTCGATCGAGCGACGGGAGGCGCTCGGCAAGTGTCCGCCACGGGTTGAGCGCGGGCCAGGGATCGACGACGAGGTAGGCGAACATCGTCAGCCCCGCCCGCACTCCGGCGAACACGAGGATGACCGCGGCGTTGACCGTCGGCACCTGCGGCCCGGCGAACCCCTGCCAGACGACGTAGGCGAGGGCGACCAGCCCGAACGCGCGCGCCGTTCGGACCGTCCATCGACTGACCGTCGCACGCGACGGGAGGACGACGCGGCTCCCGTGGGTGCGCTCGATGAACCCCCGGTCGGTGACGAAGCTCGCGAGGACCGCGGACGCGCCGATGGTCGCGCCGCCGGTCATGACGTAGAGCCACGACGGGACGTCCAGATTGTCCCCCGAGGCCGCGTTCGAGAGGCTCACCGCTGCGTTGCTCGCCGCGGCGGTGTCGACCACCGCGAGGAGGAGCGTCCCGGCGAGCGAGGCGAGCAGGAACCGCCCGAGGAGTCGACGCGCGCGCGTTCGTCCGGCTGCGTCCATCGTCGGGGGTTCGCTCGCGGGGTCATTGAGGGTGTCGAAAACGTCATTCGATCTCGCCGAGGATCGGGGATCCCGCTCGTCCTCCGGACTGACCCGATCTCCGACGGAGCGAAGCTATTTGCTCTCGACTGTCATTTAGTGCGCATGGCTCACGTACCGCAGCGGCCACAGCTGTACGTCTGTGGCGAGTGCCACGTCGTCCACGCCGGGATCCACACCGAGGAGCACACGTTCAGGCCGCCGAAGGAGTGCGCGGTCTGCGGCAACGACACGTTCTATGCCCTTGAGAACTACCCGAGGCATCCCGACTACGAGTAAGGGACGCCGATCGACGCGGGGAGCCCGCCCCCGGGGGTGCTGACGGCGGGTGCCTGCTCGCTCGATCAGTCGGATTCACCGTCATCCGGGGGAGTGGTACGGCTGACGACGAGAACGGGTCGCTCGCTCAGCCGAAGGACGCGCTCCGTGACGCTCCCGAAGAGGACTCGACTGACTCCGGAGCGGCCGCGCGAACTCATCACGATGAGGTCGACGTCGTGTTCGTCCGCGTACTCCCGGATCCCCTCGTGGGGGAGGTTCTGCCGAACGGCCGTCGTCACGGTGACGTCCGCGTCTCGCGCCCTCCGGGCGATAGCTTCGACCGCGTCCCTTCCCTCCTCACGGACCGACGCGAGCGGATCACCGTCGGCGAGCCCCATCAGTCCGGAGTCCCCGCGGCTGTCGTCGACGACGTACAGCACGTGAACGGTCGCGTCGTACGTCCTCGCCAGATCGAACGCCTGGCCGAGCGCTGTGGCCGCCTCGTCACTCCCGTCGGTCGGAACGAGAATGTCGTCGTACATACCGTACCTGTTGTTCCCGGTCCCACTTAACGGTCGGCGCGGTCGTCACGACGATCGCCGCTTTGCCGTCAGTAGGTTGATGTAGCCGCTGAGTCGACCCTCCTCGCGGACCCGTTCCTCGTCGAGCTGGCGCAGCGCGGACGTCATGAGGTGCTGTGAATCGAGCCAGCCGACGAGTTCCGTCTCGTCGGCGCGGGAGACGATGGGCAACTGCTCGATGTCGTTCTCCGCCATCCGAACGACCGTGTCGAACAGCCGTTCGTCGGGATAGCCGACGATGAGTTCGCTCGTTCCCAGTTCGCCGACCGTTCGGTCCTCCTGATCCCGGGCGATCGCCCTGACGAGGTCGCCGTAGGTGATGACTCCCGTCAGCGCCCCGTCGGAATCGACGATCGGAAAGCCGTCGTGGATCGTTCGTTCGTCGTTCGGCGCGAGGTCGATCGGCTCCGCGTCCGCTATCGATTCCGACTCGTCGATCGCCGCTTCGAACCCGCCGTTGGCGATGGGTGACCGGGACGTCGAGTCGTCCGTTTCCGCGACGGTCGCCGCCAACTGGGCGACGGTCACCCCCGGGTTGATGACCGCCGGCTTCTCGTCCATGACCTCCCCCGCGTTGAACCGCTTCAACACGTCGATCTCGTAGTCCTGGTGCACGTCGATGCCGCGGTCCGACAGTTCGGCGGTCATCAGGTCCGAACCCATGTACAGCGTCGCGACCGCGTCGGCGACGACGCCGACGAGGAACACGGGTAGGATCGCCTCGTACTGGCCCGTCACCTCGATCGCGAACAGCGTGAAGCCGAACGTGGCGTTACTCACCACGCCGAACAGCGTGCCGAGGCCCGCGAGCGCGAACAGCGCGACCGGGATCGTCACCCCGGGGACGAGCGCGTTCACCGAGTGGGCGAACACGCTCCCGATGGCCGCCCCCGCGACGAACACCGGCGCGAGGAACCCGCCTGAGGTCTTCGAACCGAGGGTAACGTAGACGCCGACCACCTTGAACACCATGACGAGGAAGACGACGCCCACGGCCAGTTCGTTGTTGAGGATCTCCTCTGCGACCCCGTAGCCCACGCCGAACGTCCGCGGAACGAGCAGCCCCATCACGCCGAGGATGAGTCCCCCGATCGCCGGCAGGAGGACGTCGTTCACCGGGATTCGGTGGATGTACTCCTCGGCCCAGAAGTACCCGTCCTTGAAGATGATCGCGACGCCACCGATGATGATCCCGAGGACGACGAGGAAGGGCAGGTTGGAGAAGAGGTCGATCGGGACGTCGCCCATGTGGAACATCGGTCCGGTGCCGATGAGCGGACGGCGAGCGCCGGTCGCGATGACGCTCGCGATACTGATCGGGACGAACGAGCGCGCCCGGAACTCGAAGACCAGGAGTTCGATCGCGACCAGGATCCCCGCGAGCGGCGTGTTGAACGTCGCCGCCATCCCCGCGGCCGCGCCGCAGGCGAGCAACACCTTGCGCTCTGCGACCGTCGTGCTGATCCACTGGCCGAAGACGGAACCCATCGCACCGCCGCTCTGGATGATCGGCCCCTCGACGCCGAACGGCGCGCCGGTACCGATCGCGATCGCCGCGGATATCGGTTTCAGGATGAGGATCCGCGGTTCGACCTTGCTGTCGTTGCTCCACACGGCCTCCATGGCCTCGGGGATGCCGTGGCCGATGATCCGTCGCGAACCGTACTGCGCCATCAGCCCGGCGATGAGACCGCCGAACGCCGGCACGAGAACGATCCAGAGCGGCGGTCCGCTCGGCGGGAACAGGAGCGAGTTCACGGTACCGTCGGCCGCGACGAGGACGCTCCCCGCCGATCCGGTGGGTTCGACGAACTCGAACCCGATCCGCTGGTAGAAGAAGAGGTTGTAGAGAAACCCGATGAAGTGGTAGATGAGATACGCGATTATGGCCGCGGCGACGCCGATGACGCCGGCGAGAACTGATACGTACCCCAGTCGAAAGTCGTCGGGAGAGTCGCGCGATCCTCGTTCTGCATTCGGTAGAGTCGTTGCCGCCATCTTAGTGTGATACGCTTCGTGGTGACGGCCCCTTGTCTCTGTCGAATTGTTCCATGGGTGTCAATTTTTGAGAATCACTGATTTGCTTCCTCAGTTCCTCGTAGTCTATGATACACTGGCGTAGAATGCAGTACGGTCAGCACTCTGACTGGTCCTGACGCCGTGAAAACGGGACCGTGGCGGGGCGTGCCCGCGCGAGTTCAGTCGCTCGACTGACCGAACATCTGGCGCATCATCGGGTGCATCTCCATGAGCTGCTCCTCCGCGATCTCCTCGTACAGCTTGTACGTGATGGAGACCGTGAGCAGCAGGCCCGTCCCGGAGACGGTCCCGATGGTGCCGAGCATGTTCGCCGCGACGGCGAGTAGCCCGACGAGGGCACCGCCGATGACGGTGACCTGCGGGATGTAGCGTTCGAGCACCTTCTCCATGACGCCGGGGCTCTTGCGGAAGCCCGGAATCTGCATCCCGGAGCGCTGGATCTGCTGGGCGGTCGCCTCCGGTCCCATGCCGGTGGTCTCGACCCAGAAGATCGCGAAGATGGCCCCGCCGACCACCATGAACGAGAGGTCCACGGCGATGCGGAGGAGGATGTCCACGGGCTGGGTGCTGAGCGCGGGAATCCACTCCTGTGGCGAGTAGATCGGCGCGAAGTAGTAGAACAGCCCGCCGACGGGTTGGAGCCCCGACTGCGTCGTCTGGTAGACGCCCAGCCAGGCGGGCATGCTGTCGCCGAGTTGCGAGGCGAGGATACGCCCGAGGAACTGGATGTTCGCCTGGAGCGCGCGGACGAGGATCATCGGCAGGACGCTCGCGTAGATGAGCTTCACCGGGAACCGCCCGCGGGCCCCGCGCACCTGCGAGTGGCTGAGCGGGATCTCGACGCGGACCGACTCGGCGTACACGACGATGCCGAAGATGAGCAGCGTCGTGACCAGCGCGAGCAACTGGCCCTGTCCGAACACCAGCGTCTCGATGCCGCTCATCTGCGTGAGCGGCCCGGTGTTGACCTGTCCGGTGAGGATGCCGAACCAGGTGGCGAAGAATCCGGGCTGCCCCGCGGCTCCGCCCCACGAGAGGAACCCGCCGACGAGGTTTTGACTGACGCCCGCGACGATGAACAGCCCGATGCCGCTCCCGACGCCCCACTTGCTGATGACCTCGTCCATGAACAGGACGAGGATACCGCCGACGGCGATCTGCGCGAAGATGAGCCACGAGATGCCCCACGTGGGGATCCCGAGCGCCCCGGCGAGCTGCTCGCTCGCCGGGAGGAAGTTCCCGAGGAACACGAGCGGGATGCCCGTCAGGAAGACCATCACCACGACGAGCACCTTCTGTAGACCCTGGTAGATCGCCTGGTCGCGGGGGTCGTTGGTGTCGAGACCGAGGAGGTCCGCGCCGCCGAGAAGCTGCAGCACGATGCTCGCCGTCACGATGGGCCCGATGCCCAGCTGCAAGATGCTTCCCTGCCCTCCCGCGAGGATGGTTCTGAACTGACCGAACGCGTCGGTTCCGGTGCCCTCGAGGCCCCAGATGATCACGTTGGTCAGGAAGAAGTACAACACGAGGACGCCCGCCGTCCAGCCGAGCTTTCGGCGGAACGGCACGTGTCCCTCCGGACGGGACACTGTGGGCATCCGCGTGAGTACTGGCGCGGCGGTCTCCTTCCAACTCATTACTGCTCGCTTTCGCTGTCTTCAGGTGAATCTTTTTCGGACAACCGCTCCTCGCCACGCTCGGTGAGCGTGGCGCTCCCCCCCTCGCCCTCGAGGAGGGCGGCTGCGCTCTCGGAGAAGTCGTCCGCGGTCACGTCGAGCGCGTTGAACACCCGGCCGCCGCCGAGCACCTTCACGACGTCGACGTCGTGACCGGCGTCGACGACGTCGCGCGCGTCGATCGCGTAGCCGTCGTCGGTCTCCTCTGCGATCCCGTCCTCGACGTACAGCGCGATGTCCTCGTCCAGCTTCTGGACGTCGACGGTGGCGACCGTCTCCTGGGCCTTCTGGGGCCGGGTGAAGCCGTGTTTGCCGAGCGGTTCGTAGTTGTGGAACTCGTGCTTGTCGCGCCCGGCGCGGCCGCGACCGCCGCGGTTACCGGCCCCGCGGCGGTTCTTGTGCGTCCCGCCGCCGTGCGTGCGCGAGCCTCGCTGTCTGCGTTTCTTGCTGGTCATTATCGCATCGAGGTGAGGAGTTCGTCGATCCCCTCGGTCGTGTGCTTGCCCAGCTGGCCGCCCTCCTTCGTGGGGTGCTTGATGCCGTCGTGACCGCCGCGCGGCGGGTGGAGCCGCAGCGTCGGCGAGAGCCCCTGCTCGCGCAGGGTGGTCTCCTCGTTCACGATGGCGGCGGCCAGCGCGTCGATACCGTCGTAGTCGGTGTGCTCGGCGACCCACTCGTCGTCGACGGGACCCCTCCCCTCTGCGGGCTCGCCGCGACGGTGAATGAGCGCCGCGACGGTCTCCTCGGAGGGTTCGCCGTGGGCGACCCAGTCGTTCACCTTCGTGACCATGCCGCGGTAGGTGTCGGTGTCGGGCACGAACGTGCAGTGGTTGACGCGCCCGAGGTTGAGCATCGACATGGTGTCGCGGACGCCCGCGCTCGTATCGACCGCGCCGCGGAGCTGGACGAGCGCCCGCATCACTCGATCACCTCGCGCGCCTCGGCCGCGTGCTGGGGCACGCGCGCCTCGGTCGTGTTCCGGAGCGCGTTGAACGTCGCCTTCGCGAAGTTGACCGTCGTGCGGGTGTTGCCCGACGAGCGCGTCCAGATGTCCTCGATGCCCGCGAGTTCGAGCACCGAGCGGACGGTCTCACCGCCCGCGAGCCCCAGACCGCGGGGCGCAGGCTGGAGTTCGACCTCGACGCTGCCGGCCTTGCCCGTCGTGCGCAGCGCGACCGTGTGGGGGCGACCGCAGCCGCACTCCCACGAACCGCAGCCGCGGGACACCTTGATCACGTTCAGCTTCGCGACGCCGATCGCCTTCTGGATGGCACCGCCGACCTGGTCGTCGCGGCCCTCGGCGTAGCCGACGAAGCCGTTCCGGTTGCCGACGACGACCGCGCAGCGGAACTTCACGCGGCGGCCGGAGTCGGTCATGCGCTGGACCATGTTGATGTCCAGCACGTTGTCCTCCAGGTCCGGCAGGAGGCGGTCGACGACCTCCGGCTCCTTGAGCGGGAGGCCGGATTCGAGCGCCTGGCCCATGTCCGTGATGTCGCCGTCGAGAACCTTCCGACCCAGTCGGGTCCGCGGTTCCCAGCCGTTTCCGTTACTCATCGTTCCTCCTCAAGTCGTTCGCGTACGTCATCGAAGTGCTCCGGTAGTGCGGTCGCGTCGAAGTCGCCGCTGTAGAGCGGCTCGTCGCGCTGTTCCGCGTAGTCGGCGATGTGCTCGCCGCGGGTGCGCTCCCACTCCGCGAACACCGCGTCGTTGTGCGGGACGTCGAGGCCGGCGTCGATGGCCCCCTCCTGCACCGCGAACACCTTGCCGCCGGGCGTCGCGGTGTTGAGGCCGATGTCGAGCACCGCCTCCTCGATCCCCGCGTCGACGGCGCGCAGGCCGGCGAGGTAGCCGGTCAGGTACGCCGCCGGGAGGTTCCCCGTCGGAGCCTCCCAGCCGAAGTCGGCGAGGTCGCTCGAGTGAGCGCTAGCTAGCGTGCGGTCCCCCTGATCACCAGTCGTCACCAGCTGCGCCCTGGCGTGGTTGTTGCTCGTGCGAGCAACGAGGCGTGACTTGCCGGATTTCAACAGGCGCAACCGCTGATGGTAATCCGTCCGTACCTCGCGGCGACGCCGCATCGGTACTTTGTATCGTGGTCCGGTTGCCATTGTTAGTAGTTGTTCTCGATGTATCGTTCGAGGTCGCTCACGCTGTCGAACTCCCCGCCGCTCGCCTTGCCGTACAGGTCGCGGTACTCGGTGCGAGTCAGCTCGCCCGAGTCGCGGAGGTCGCGCAGCGTCGCGCGCTGGGCGCGGATGCGACTCATCCAACTGTCCTTCTCGTTCTGCCGGGCACCGGCCTTCCCCTTCCGGGAGCCGGGACCCTTGCGGTGGCCGTAGGCGCGCTTGCGGTTGCGCTCGCGGGCGCGACCGCGCGAGTTCGAGCGTCGCTCGCCCTTCACGGCGATCGTGCCCTCGTCGACGAGCCCCCGGATGTCCTCGCGGGTGATCGCGTCGACGATCTCGCTCTGCGCTTCGGGGTCGAACCAGACGCGGTTCTTCCCGACGCCGAGCACGTCCGCGGCCAGTCGCTTCTGTGCGCTGAGATCGCTCATCGCTCGTTCACCTCGACTTCGACGTAGGTCGGGTTGAGGACGCGAACGCCCGCGTCCTCGGCCTCCTCCTCGATGCGCTCGCGCTTGCGCGCGCCGACCGAGGAGGCGATTCGAACCGCCTGGGTGTCGCCGTCGACGCCCTCGAGGTCCGCGACGTTGTGGACGCGGACCTCCTCGAACCCGCTCGGGTGCAGGCCCCGAACGTCCGTCGGCGTGCGGTAGCCGGAGTGGACCTTCGGGCCCTTGCCCTTGAACCCGCGGCGCTGCTTCGACAGCCCGCCGCGCGGTCGACGCCACGACTCCGGCGTGCGCTTCTTCTTGTGGTAGTCCTGCCGGCGGAACGCGGGCTTGCCCTCGCGCTTGCGCCGGGTCAGGAGGCGGTCGGTCTCGTCGTCCAGCTCGGGCGTCTTGTCCGCCAGCCCGCGCGGACGGAGTTCCGTCTCGACTTCCTCGGCTTCGGCTTCCGCCTCCGCCTCGGGCGTCTCGTCTTCGACCGCCGCCTCGGTCTCCTCCTCCTCGCGGATCTCGAGCCCGCCGACGTCGGCCTTGATGCGCGCGGCGAGCGCGTTACCGATGCCGTCGGCCTCCGCGAGGTCCTCCTGGCTCGCCCGTCGAACGTCGTCGACGGTCTCGAAGCCGGCCTCGCGGAGCGCCTCCGCCTTCGCCTCGCCGACGCCGGAGATGTCGGTGAGTTCCGCGATCTCGTCCTCGCCGTTTCCGTTTTCGTTCTCGTCGTCGGCCATCAGGCGTCACCTCGGGTGGGTTTCGACGTGATGTACACCCCGTCCTGGAAGACGCGGGTGTCCTTGTCGTTGATGCGCGTCAGCTGCTCGATGTCGGCCGCGGTCTGGCCGACGGACTCCTTGTCCGAGCCGGTGAGGGTGATCTCCTCGCCGTCGACCTGGACCTCCGTGTCGCCGTGGATCGTCGTCCGCCGCGGGGCCTTCTCCCCGAGGAAGTTGTTGATGACGACGTCGCCGCCCTCGACGGTGACCTGCATCGGGAAGTGAGAGTAGAGAACCGTCATCTCGTACTCCCAGCCCTCGGTCACGCCGTGGACCATGTTGCGGACGTGGCTCTCGAAGGTGCCGACGGTCGCGTTCGTCTTTCGGTTCTCCGTCTCCGTCTCGATGACGACGGAACCGTCCTCGACGGTGACCGTCACGTCGGGATACCACAGATTCCGCGTCACGGAACCGTTCGGCCCCTCGACGGTGAGGTCGAGGTGGTCCATCGACGCGCTGACTTCGTCCGGTAGTTCGATCTCTGTTCGGCTCATTAGTACACGTACGCGATGACCTGGCCACCGACGCCCGCCTCGCGGGCCTCGTAGTGGCTCATGATGCCCTGACTCGTTGTCACGATGAGGGACCCGTAGTCGCGCGCGGGGAGGTATCGCTTCTCCCACCGCTCGAACTCGTCCGCCTTCGCGGAGTAGCGCGGCTTGACGGGTCCACACTCGTTGATGGCACCCTTCAGTTCGACCTCGAACCGACCGGCCTTGCCGTCGTCGACGAACTGGAAGCCGTCGATGTACCCGCGGTCGTAGAAGACCTCGAGGACGGAGCCGATGACGTTCGAGGCGGGCTGTATCGTCTGGGTCAGATGTCCGACGCTCTCGGCGTTGTTGAGGCCCGAGAGCGCGCTGGACAGGGGGTCGTTATCCACCATGGTTAGCTGTACTTCTTGAATCCCATTCCGCGGGCGATCTCGCGGAAGCACTGCCGGCACAGCCAGATGTCGTACTTGCCGACGAGGCCCTGCTTGCGCCCGCAGCGCTGGCAGGCCTCGAGCTGGCCGGTCCGCTTCGCGGCGTGCTCGCCCGTCTCCTGTTCGGTTTCGCTCTCGCTCATCTCAGTTGACCTCCACGTCGAACTCGGCTTCGAGGAACTCGATCGCGTCCCCGACGGTCAGTCGGTGCTTCGACGGGATCTGCCGGGTTGCCGCGTCGCGCTTGCGAACGCGGTAGCCCGGGCGGACGAGGTTGACCGTCACGTCCAGCCCGTAGATTCCGATGTTGGGGTTGTACTCCTGGCCGGGGAAGTCGGTGTGGTCGTCCACGCCGAAGCTGAAGTTCCCCGTCTCGTCGAACTGCCGGCGTCGGATCTCGACGAGCGGGAGCGCCGTCTCGAGGAACTCCCGCGCGGGCTCGCCGCGGAGGGTGACCTTCGCGCCGATCGGGTCGCCCTCGCGGACGTTGAACTCCTGGACGGTGCGCTTCGCGACCGTCCGAACGGACTCCTGCCCGGTGATCTCCTCGAGGATGTCCTGTGCGTTGGCGAGCGTCTGACCGCCCTCGCCGACGCCCATGTGGACGACGACCTTCTCGACGGTCGGCCGACGCATCTCGTGGAACTCGGCTTCCGCCTCGCTCATTCCTCACTCACCTCGCCGGTGAACTTCTCGTCGATGACGACGACGTACTCCTCGACGGTCTCGAAGCCCTCGACGTCCTCCTGGGAGACGGTGACGGAGTTCGAGCCGCTGCCGGCGGTGACGGTGATCTCCTCGATCTCGCCGATCTCGCCGGCGTGCTGACCGTCGACCGCGGTGACGAGCGCGCCCTCCTCGTAGGGGAAGTGCGCGACGATCTCCGTCGACTCGTTGTCGACGACGATCGAGTCCTTGCAGGCGACGGACTCGTCGTCGGTCAGGAGCGTCGAGCCGTCGTGCAGCGACAGCTGGACGTCGCCGCCCGAGACGTGTCGCTTGCCCACGACCTTGCCGAGCTTCGAGTCGGCCGCGTCCGCCGCGATGGCCGTCAGCGCGAGCCGACCGCCCTCGCCGGGGAAGACGCGGTAGTGCTCGTCGCGATCGGGGAACGACAGGATGTCGAACATCCCGATGGGACGGCGCTCGTCGGACGGCCGCTGGCCGTTGACGAGCACGCTGCCCTGTTCGAGCGCGTAGCGCGCTTCCTTCTTCGAATCGACGTAGCCGAGCACGTCGCGCAGCAGCACGAGCAGGGGAACCCCCGCCTCGCCGTGCGGGCCCGCGCCCGCCTTCACGGTGAACGTCGCCGTCTTGCGCGCGACCGGCCACGACTTCGGTACCGAGAGCCGTTTCTGATGCTTGCTCATGTTATTCGTCCTCCGTTAGACGCCCCTCGCGCACCTCGTCGTCGAGGTCGAGGTCGGTCACGCGGACGTTGCTCGCGTCGAGCGGTCGGGGGACGTCCTCGCCGTCCGCCTTCTCGAGCGTGACGCCCTCGACGTGGATCACGGCGCGGCGGAGGTCGACCGTCTGGACCTCGCCTTCCTCGCCCGCGAAGTCGCCGCGGAGCACCTCGACGGTGTCGCCGGCGTTGACGCGGACGCTGCGCCTGCCGTACTCCTCGCGGAGTTCCGGCGAGAGCGGCGCGCGAACCTGCTTGTGCCGCTCGTGGAGCGGTGCGTTGGCGCGTCGGTTGCGTTGTTTGCGTGGTTGTCGGGTCATACGATCATCGTCGCCGTGCTGGCGATGCTGCCGAATCGTTCGGCCACTTCCTGCGCGATGGGGCCCTTGATCTCGGTCCCGCGGGGGTCCTCGTTCTCGTCGACGATGACGCCCGCGTTGTCCTCGAACTTCACCCGCGTGCCGTCCGGCCGGCGGATCGGCTTGCGCTGGCGGATGACGACGGCCTCGAGGACCTGCCGGCGCATCTCCGGGGTCCCCTTCGTGACCGAGACGGTGACCTTGTCACCGAGGCCCGCCTTCGGGTGGCGGTTCTTCGTGCCGTGGTAGCCCGAGACGGAGATGACTCGAAGCTCGCGCGCGCCGGTGTTGTCGGCGCACGTGATGAGCGAGCCCTTCTCCAGGCCCGGGGTCACGTCGGCGGTCAGCGCCTGCATTGTCACTCACCCTCCCCCGACTCGGTGGCCGGGGCGCTGATGGTGTCTTCGGCTGTCTCGAGCCGCTCGACGACTTCCACCACGACGTGTGACTTCGTCTTCGAGAGCGGCCGCGTCTCTGCGATGCGGACCGTGTCGCCCTCCGACAACTCGAGGCACGCCGGCGCGTGGGCCGGGATGCGCGAGCGTCGTTTCATGTAGCGGTCGTACTTCGGTACGAACACGTCGTACTCCCGCTCGACGACGACGGTCTTGTCCATGTCCGTGGAGGCGACGCCCCCCTCGACGGTCTGCCCGCGCACCGAGAGGGTGCCGTGAAACGGGCAGTTCGCGTCGGAGCAGGTCTCCTCCGGTTCCGGAACGTTCAGTCCTATTGCCATTGTGATCCTCGTGTGCGTTCGGTGCGTCGGGCCGGCCGGGCGACGAGTCGCTCGCCCTCGACGACGACGTACTCGGGGTCGTCTCGCGGCTCGTCGCCGCTCGAGTGATCCGCGGAGCGTCGCTTCGCGCCGTCGAGTTCGAACTCGAACGTCGCGACCGCCTTCGGCACCTGCACGGTCCGAGCCCCCGCCACGGTGAGCGTGTTGGTCGTCTCCATGACGACCTCGCCCTCGACGCCCACGAGCGTGGGGTCGGTCGACTCGACGACCCGCACCCGCAGGCCGATGAGTTCGTGTCGCGGCAGGGTCTCGGCGGTCAACATCTATTCGTCCTCGCGGGCGCTGCCCGCTCGATCGTTCCGATGCGTCTCACGCATCGCTCTCCTCGTGGTCGCCTTCCTCGCGCTGGATCGTCTTGATCCGCGCGACGGTGCGGCGAAGCTCCTTGATGCGCCCCGGATCCTCCGGCGCGCCGCCCGCCGCCTCGACGGCGCGGGCGTTGAGCAGTTCCGTCTCGAGGTCCTCGAGTTCGACCCGGCGCTCGGCCGGCGTCATGTCGCGGATCTCGTCGGCGTAGAGGATCGCCATCTACTCCTCCACCTCCTCGTCTCGCGACTCGTCGCCGTCCTGCGCCTCGTCGTCCTCGCCGTCCTCGTCGTCCTCGTCGAGTTCGACGTCGTCCTCGGTCGTCGGAGCGTCGGCGGACTCGTCCGCACCTCCCGCTGACTCGTCCGCACCCTCGACGGTCTCCTCGACGTCGGCCTCGGCGGTCTCCTGCTCTTCCATCTCGCCCAGGAGGTCCTCGGCCTCGGCCTCGACCTCCTCGTCGAGTTCGTCGAGTTCGTCCTCGACAGCGTCCTCCTCGGGCGGCGCGACCTCCTGGTCCTCGTCGAGGACCTCCTCCTCGACGACCTCCTCCTCGGCGGTCGGCGGAGCCTCGCGGTCGACCTCGGACTCGCTGACCTCCTCGAACTCGGGTTCGTTGGTCTCGGCGGGGTCGGCGTCGAGCAGTTCCTCGACGTCGCCCTCGACCTCCTCGGGTTCGACGACGTACTCGGAGACGTCCACGTCCTCGCGGATCTGGAAGTCGTCGGGGAGCTCGGCGTTCGGCGGGATGATCTTCACCGTCACGCCGATGGTGCCGAGCTTCATCACGGAGACGCCGTCGCCGCGGTCCACGATGGACTCGGCGGGCTCGCCGTTGTGCTTGATGTAGCCCCGGTTGAACTTCTCGACGCGCGAGCGCGCGCCGGTGACCTTCCCCGAGAGGACGATCTCCGCGCCGAGCGCGCCCGCGTCCATGATGCGGTCGATCGTGGTGTGGCCCGCCTTGCGGAAGTACCACCCGCGTTCGAGCGCGTTGGCGAGGCGATCGGCGACGATCTGGGCGTTCAGGTCCGGTTCGTCCACCTCCTGAACGTCGATCTGCGGGTCGTCGAGGTCGAAGCGACGCTCGAGTTCCGCGGTGATCTTCCGGATGTTCTTCCCGCCCTTGCCGATGACCATCCCGGGCTTCTCGGCGCGCAGGATGATCTGCGTGCCCATCGGCGTCTTCGCGACCTCCATGCCGCCGTAGCCGGCGCGGGCGAGTTCGGAACCGAAGAACTCGTCGATCTGCGTGCGCTGAAGGCCGTTCTCGATGAACTCGTGTTCGTCCGCCATTACTCCTCCACCTCCTCGAGTACGAGTTCGACGTCGACCTGCGGCGTGTTCCACGCGGTCGCGCGACCGAACGCCCGCGGCTTGCGCCCGGGCGACTCGCCGACCTTGTGGGCCGCGACGTGCACGATCTCCATGCGCTCGCCGTCGAAGCCCTGGTGGTCGGCGTTGCCGACGGCGTTCTCGAGGAGGTCGAGGAACGCCTTCGTGGCCTTCTCGGGGTACCGACCCGCGTCCCAGCCGGAGACGTCCTTTCGGTGGCCGACGCCGGTGTTGTGGGACTTGAACGGGACGGACCGCTCGCCGTCGAGCACGTCCTGCAGGTACGCCTGCGCGTCGCCGGCGGTCATGCCCTTGATCGCGCGGGCGATCTCCTTGCTGTGCTTGTGGCTCATGTGACGCTCCCGGAGCATCGCTTTCGCGGTGGTCTCCGGGTCCGCGTCGACACTGTAGCTGATTCCCATAGTTCGATCACTTCAGGGGGACGAACTTCGACGAGCGCGTCGCCCCGATACCGGCCTGGCCGTGTTCGACGGAGGTGCGCGTGAGGACGAACTCGCCGAGATAGTGCCCGAGCATCTCGGGCTCGACCTCGACGCGTTCGAACTCCTGGCCGCTGTAGACGGCGAACGTCTTGCCGACGAACGCGGGCACGATCGGCATGTCGCGCAGGTGCGTCCGTAGCGGGTTGTTCGCCGACTCCTCGGCGTCGCGCTTGTCGGCCTTCGCGAGCAGCTTCTCCTGCTCGGCGGTCAGGCCGCGTTCGATGCTTCGCCGCTTGCGGGCGGGTAGCAGTTCAGCGAACTCCTCGAGGTCCATCTCGCGGAGTTCGTCGAGCGTGTGGCCGCGGTACGTGAACTCCTCGTCCTTGTCGCGGCCGATCTGGTAGTCCGAACTCATTTGTTCCCTCGGTTACCGCCGCGGCCGGTCTTCCGGCTGGCGATGTCGCCCACCTTGCGCCCCGGGGGCGCGTGGCGGGAGACGCTCTTCGGTCGGCCGGGGTGCTGGCGGCCGCCGCCCCCGAACGGGTGGTCGACGGCGTTCATCGCCACGCCGCGCACGCGCGGCCACTTCGTGCCGCGGGCGCGCATCTTGTGGTACTTCTTTCCGGCCTTCACGAACGGCTTCTCCGTCCGGCCGCCGCCGGCGACCACGCCGATGGTGGCGCGGCAGTCCGGCGACAGCCGGCGGATCTCGCCGCTCGGGAGCTGTACGACGGCCGCCTTCCGGTCGTGGGTGAGCAGCGTCGCGCTCACGCCCGACGCGCGGGCGAACTTGCCGCCGTCGCCGGGCTGGCGCTCGACGTTGCACACCGGGACCCCCTCCGGGATCTCCCGCAGCGGGAGGGTGTTGCCGGGGGCGATCTCGGCGCTGACGCCGACCTGGATCTCCTCGCCGACCGCGATCCCCTCGGGCGCGAGCACGAGGCGCTGATCGCCGTCCTCGAACTCGACGGCCGCGACGGGGGCCGAGCGGGCCGGGTCGTGTTCGATGTCCACGACCGTGCCGCGGACGACGTCGCCGTCCTCCACCTTCCGGTGATCGAGCTGCGCCTTGTAGCGGTGCGACGGCGCGCGGAACGTCGGCGTGCCGCGCCCGCGTCGCTGACCCTGGATTCGTCGCCCCACGGTCAGAACACCCCGATTCGGGAGGCGACCTCCTGTGCGTCGTCGTCCTCCGACAGGCGCACGGTGGCCTTCTTCGTTCCCCTGGGCGTTACCTGCGTGTTGACGCTCACGATGGCGATGTCGAACTGCTCCTCGAGCGCCTCCTTGATCTCGGGCTTCGAGGCGTCGGCGTCGACGATAAACTCGAGTTTGTTCTCGAAGTCCATCTCGTTCATCGCCTTCTCCGTGACGTTGGGATGCTTGATGATGCTCATCGGTTCTCACCTCCGGTGAAAGCGACGAGTAGGGAGCGCGCGGAGCGTGCTCGCGTACTCATCTGTCTGCCACCTCCTCGATGGCGCTCTCGGTGAAGATCGTCAGCCGACCGGCGTGCGTGCCGGGCGCGAGGTCCTCCGCGTTGACCTCCCGGGCGGTCGCCACGTCGGCTCCCGCGAGGTTCCGGGCGGCCTTCGAGGGCTCCCCGGCGGTCACGAAGAGGATCGACTTCGGGCGCCTGTACTTGCGCCCGCGGGTCGTCCCGCGACCGGCGCGGACCGTCTTGCCCGCGTCGGCGCGTTCGACGTCGGCCGCGACGCCGAGCGCGTCGAGCGCCTCGACGACCTCCCTCGTCTTCACGAGGTCCTCGAAGTCGTCGGAGACCACGAGCGGGAGTTCGACGTCCTCGTCGAAGCGGTGACCGCGCTCGCGGACCAGCTCCGCGTCCGCCGTGGCCGCGATGGCCGAGCGGACGGCGAGCTGACGCTCCTTCCGGTTGATCTTCTCGCCGCGATCCTTCTCGGTCTTCGGCGGGTGCGCGCGTCGTCCGCCCACCGTCTGGGGGACGCGGCGACCGACGCCGTTCTGTCGGGGCACGTGCGCCATGCCGCGACCGGAGCCGAACGACTCAGCCGGGGTTCGCATCCCGGCGTACTCGTCGGCACCGTAGTCCTGTTTGCGGTTGGCCTGGGCGGCGCGAACGGCCCGCCGGATGAGATCCGGGCGGTAGGGGGTCTCGAAGACCTCAGGGAGGTCGAGTTCCCCCGCGTCCCCGCCGTCCAGGTCGCGTACTGTCGCCTTCATCCTTGGTTAGACTCCGTAGAGACGTACCGCACCTCGGGATCGAGGCGGGGCGTTTCGCTCGGTCGGACGGCGGGCCGGAAGCGCAGCAGGCGCTTCTTCGGCCCCGGGAGCGACCCCTTGACGAGCATGTAGTCGCCGCCGACCTCGCCGTAGTTGACGAAGCCGCCGTCCGGGGTCACCTCCTCGTCGCCGAGGGCGATGACGCGCTTGTTCAGCTCGGTGCGCTGGTGGTAGCCGGTCTGCCCCTGCTGGGGGACCGTCGAGCGCACGCGCGAGGGGTTCCACGGGCCGAGGTTGCCGATGCGGCGGCGCCACCCCTGGCGGGCGTGCTTGCCCTTGCGCTTCTGGACGCCCCAGCGCTTTACGGGACCCTGCGTCCCCTTGCCCTGGGTGATGCCGGCGACGTCGACGAACTCGCCCGCCCGGAACACGTCCGAGGCGGTGTGTTCGCCGCCCTCGTCGACGAGGTCGAGCCCGTACTCGACGCGGTCTTCGAGGCTGCCCCCGCCGACGCGCGTCTCCATCACGTCGGGTTTCTTCTTCGGGACGCCGGGGAGGGCGCTCGGCAGCGTGTGCGTGATGAGGCGCACGTCGCCGAGGTCGCCGGACTCCAGCGCGTCCCGGATCAGCTGTTCCTGGCCGCCGCTCCCCTCGGGGAGGTCGATGGCCCGTTCGAGGTCCTCGTGGAACTCGTCGGTCCAGACCTCGGTGAGCGGACGGAGGCCGTACGCGGTGTCCTCGTAGGCTCGAAGGGCGACCGCCCGCATGGGCGGGGTCTCGACGACCGTGACAGGGACGGTCTCCTCCATCCCCTCGCGGGGCGAGTTGGGCTCGTCGTTGACGAGCACGACGTGGGACATGCCGGCCTTGTAGCCGGCGAAGCCCTGGAGCCCCGGCTGTCCGTCGTCGCCGGGCCAGGTGCTGATACGGGGCACCTCGCTCGACGCACGGACGCGGGGGCTGAAGCCCATCGAGCCTTTTCGTGGTCTGCTTGGTTGTGGCATTGTTATTCGAGGTTGAGGCAGGCGAGCGTCGCGAACATCGCTTCCTCCGTTCGGACGACGTCGCTGCCCTGGTTCGGAACCGTATTCAGCCAGAGGTCGAACCGGGTCTGGGCGTCCGGTTCGGTGTGAGACCGCGAGTCGCCGTCGGTGACGGCGTCGGTGTCGTCGCGGGGGTCGGGCCGCGGCGGCTCGACCCCGAGTATCTCCGGGAGGCCACGTTCCGGTGCCCCGAACGCCACGGTGAACCCATCACGCACGCGCGGGGCGAGTTCGCCCAGGCGCGCGACTGTGAGTTCCTCGCCGTGGCGCGACGCGGCGATGCGGACGCCGGCGTCGGGACGCGAGAGCGTCGTATCGAGCTCCGACTCCTCGACCGCCAGTCCCGGCGGTGGGACGTCGACGATGCGAGCGCGGAGTGGCCGTCGCGAAGAGACCCTGATGGTAACGCGCTCCCCCTGCTCGACCGCCGTCTCCGGCGGGACGGGCAGGGAGATCGGGTGTTGCAGGCCGCAATTGACCCGAACGCGCCCGTCAGATCCGACCTCGGTCACGATTCCCTGTCTTAACGACCCCGAATCGTCCGATCCGGAGCCGGTCTGTGTCACAGCGCGGAGCGGCGGCAGCACGCCCACGTACTCCAGTTCGTCGCGCCGTCCCCACGCTTCCTTTCGGAGGTAGGGTGGCGTGGCCGCGTAGGCCAGCACGGTGCGAACGAACCCGCCGCCCCATCGCCGCTCCCCCGAGCGGTCGGGGTAGACGACGAGGCGATCGGCGCGGAACACCGTCGCCGCGCGGGCGACGTATCCCAGCTTGCGTGTCGCTTCCCGCTTGTCGCGGGACTCTCGGGCGAGGGACGACGGCACGAGTACGGTACGTGTCATGCCGGTACGCTTCCCCGCTGTGCACGAGACTGTGACGGTCGTACCCGGTCGAGTCCTAAAAGGGTAGCGTTTCCTCCACGGCACTGAGACCGCTTCGCATGACGGTTTTCGATCGTTGAGTGTCCCGTGGACCCGATCCGCACACACTGACCGATTCGGTACGTTTTTATGGTCGCACGTCGGACGGGAATATGCACGCGAAGCGGTGCACTGCGCGCTGATAGTGTAGTGGTATCACGTGACCTTGCCATGGTCACAACCTGGGTTCAAATCCCAGTCAGCGCACTTCTGTGAACTCAACTCCCAGCGCGGCGTCTCGTCGCCGCGCGACACCTGAGTTGAGTGAATGCGGAAGCTGGTGATTTGAATCAGACCGAGGTTCTGCGCTCTGCGCAGGTTCTCGGGCGTGGTTCAAATCCCAGTCAGCGCACTTCTGTGATTTCCACCAGCGCGGAGTTTGATCTCCGCGCGATGCCTGGAAATCACTGTGAGCGAAACGGTGGGATTTGAAGTAGACGAGTCGCAGCCCGCGCAGGCGAACGGAGTGAGCCGAGCGGGACCGTCTCGGCGTAGTTCGAATCCCAGTCAGCGCACTCCTCTCGAATCGACCGGACGCGGAGTTTCATCTCCGCGTCGACCCGCGAACGCGACCCGCGGTGACGGTCGGCCCGGACGACGCGCCCGGAGAAAGTACTTGTAGACGAGGCGTAACGTTCCCGTATGCGTCCCCGTCAGGCAGCCCTCGCGCTCGCGCTCCTCCTCACCGCCGTCGCCGCCGCCGCGTTGGCGGCACCGCCGCCGAGACCCGTCTGTGAACCCTGCGGCGATCCGTTCGCGGACGCCGCCGATCGGCGGGGCGTCGACCTCGCCATCGAGCGGAGCACCGCGACGATCCGCGTCCACGGGAACGGGAGCGCGACGTGGACCGTCAGAAATCGCGTCGGCGAGGACGCCGCCCACCGCCTCCGGACGAACGACACCCTCGCTCGAATCGCCGCGGGACGCGTCGCCCCCGGGACGCTCCTCTCCGCGAACAGCTCGTCCGACGGGGTGGTGACGCTGCGCTACCGCACCCCGAATTTCGCCGAGGTGTCCGTCGGCGGCGCGATGCGGATCGAGTACTTCCGCGAGGACCTCGCGGGGGCCAACTACGCCGGACTCGGCGCGGACCGACTGACCCTCGTCGCGCCCGAGGACGCGCGGATCGGGTGGGCACCGCCGAGCGCGTCGGTCGACGGCCGGCGGATGACGCTCACGCGCTACGAACCGGGCGTCGACAGCGCGTTCGTCACGATCGTGCCCCGCGGCGCGACCCTCGGGCCGGCGCTGAGCGCCCTCGCCGTCGCCGAGGTGCTCGCGGGGGTCGTCGCCCGGAACCTGTTGCTGTACGTCGCCGGCCCGGCGATCGTCTTCGCCGTCGGCGTGACGGGTGCCGTCGTCGTGCTCGCCCGCCGCCGGGGCGCGTACCCCCGGCTGGCCCGGTACGTCGGGCCGGCGCTCGTCGCGGTCGGCCTGCTCGCCGTCGCGTACCCCCTCGTCGCCTCCGGCGTCCCGGTCCTGGGCGGACGGGCCCCGCCGCTGTTCGGCCTCGGTGTCGCGCTCGCGAGCCTCGGCGGTGCCGTCTCTCACCCCGCCGTCCGCGAGCGATCGACGTACTCGACGCTCGCGCTCGTCTCGGCGGGCGCGCTCTGCGTCGGCGTCGCAGCAGTCGCCGTCGCGACGTGGCCCGTCTGGGATGGGGACGTCGACTCCCTCCTGTTCGTGCTGTCGGCGTCGTTCGCGCTCCTCCCGGCGGGTGCCGCGCTCGGACGAGGGAGGCGGCGACTCGCGGTCGCGACGGCGCTCGCCGGCTTCCTCGGGGGAACGCTGGCCATCACCCCGCTCGCGACGCGGCCCACCGGCGTGGTCGGTCTCCTCACCCTGTTTCTCGGAACGTACGCCGTACTGCTGGTGCTCGTCGGCTGGCCGCTACTCGTCGCCGGTGCTGCGCTCGCGGGGGCGTCCGCGTCGCCATCCATCGACGTTTCGAACTCCCGCCTCGAGGGGCAGTGAGAAACGGAAATTGGTTACGTACCGGAGAAATAGTAACTCTTTGTGATTTCTTATGGGGTCGCCGGTCGAAGCCCCGACATGGTACGAGTCGGTAGGTCGTTCTCGCGGCGGCCGCTCCAGGCGCGGGAGCGCGCGCTGCTGAAGACGGCGCTCTACCGGGTGATGATGGTCGCCGTCTCGATCACCGTCGCGTGGCTGGTGGTGGGCGACGTGAGCGACGCGCTGAGCATCGGTATCGCCACGAACCTCGTGAAGACGGCGACGTACTACTGCTACGAGCGGGTCTGGGATCGCGTCTCGTGGGGCGTGTTCGCGGAGTGACCGCGACGCTCAGACCGGAAGCTCCTCGGCCACCTCGGTCGCGGCGGCGGTGATTCGCCCGCGTTCCTCGTCGCCCGCGGCCCACTGGTCGGTGACGGCGCGGCAGAGTTCGAGGAGTTCCTCGTTCTCGATGGGCGTCCGGTCCTCGTCGAGGCGGACGAGTCGTTCCTCGACCGGACTGGTGGCGTACTTCCAGTCCCGGCCCCGGAGGACGCGCTGGGGGTGGCCCGTCCGTCCGCGGGCGAACGGCGCGTCGAAGGCGCGCTCCGGGTCGAACTCGGGGTCGGTGGCGAGGCCGAGGACGAGTTCCGGGAGGTCGAACAGGGAGAACGGGGTCTCGACGCGACCCGTCGGGCCGTTCGCGACGACGAGCGGCACGTGGGCGATGGGCTCTTCGAGTTCGTAGCCGTGGCCGTAGCGCCCGCGTTCGCCGAAGGCCTCGCCGTGGTCGGCGTGGATCATCAGGAGCGGGTCGTCGCCCACGTCGCGCGCGAGGCGGTCGACGAAGGCGTCCGTGTAGCGGACGGTGTCGTCGTAGGCGGTGACGAGCGCGTCGTGGACCCACGACCCGGGCGTGATGTCGCGGCCGGAGTAGAGCCAGGCGTTGGCGGCGTAGGTGCGCGCGAGCGACTGACTGCGGTACTCCGCGGGCGGCAGGTACGGCATGTGCGGATCGACGAGGAACACCCAGAGGAAGTACGGTTCCGGCGCGTCCACCAGCCAGTCGAGGATGTCGTCGTAGAACGCCTCCCAGGACATGAACATGTCCTGTCCCTGCCACCAGTTGAGCGCCTGGACGAGCAGGAACGTCGCCTTGTTGTCGGGCGTCCCCTGACTGATGAACGACTCGGTCGCGTCCTCGTCCATGAAGTCCTCGAAGCGGTCGAAGCCGACGTCGAAGTCGAAGTAGCGCGACGTCCAGGGGTTCGCCGTGAACGCCGCCGTCGCGTACCCGCGCCGGGAGAGGCGGTCGGCGAGCGTGTCCCGCGAGAGCATGTGTTCCCGGAGGGCCTCCCTGGACGAGGGGGCCGCCGGCCGCTCGATGGGGTACTCGCCGGTCAGAAACGAGTAGGCCGACCCGTTCGTCGCCGCGGCGGGCGCGATGGCGTTCTCGAACGTCAGTCCGTCCTCGGCCAGGCGCGCGAGCGTCGGCATCAGGCTCCCGTCGCCCCCGCCGACCCCACACCGGTCGGCGCGGAGGCTGTCGACGGTCACCAGGATCACGTTACGCGGGTCGCTCATACCGGACCGACGCCGCTCGTCCGTATCGTTATGGGCGTCGTAAACCGAGACGTTCCGACGGCGGGACGGTTCACCCATCGCGCGTCCGGCCCGCGGTCGGGTCCGCCCGTGCGGATAACCGGCCTCTACACCGTGACACTCACGCAGTCGTTGGTGATAACTGACACATAACAATGCCCGCCACGTCGCAACCGTGCGGTGACCGATGAGCCACTCGCGAGATACCACCGAAGGGACGACCGTAGAGGCGGAGGAGACCGCCACCGTCACGCTGCCCGAACACCTCTATTCGCGGATCGACGCGCGGACGCGACGCACCGACTTCTCGACGACCGACGCGTACGTCACGTACGTCCTCGAGGAGGTCCTCGACCGCGTCGAGGGGGACCGCGAGGAGTCGCAGCACGCCGAGATCGACGAGGCGGAGGTACAGAGCCGCCTCCGTTCGCTCGGTTACCTCGACGAGTAGCTCCCCCGTCCGCCCCGCTCGTTCCGTTCGTCTCCCCCTCTCCGCTCGTCCTCCGCTCCTCTCCGCTCGTCCTCCGCCCCTCCCCGTTCGTCTTCCGCCCCTCTCCGCCCGCCGCTCCCCTCCGGTATCTCCCACCGGAGTTCGAGCGTCGCCGTCTCACCGCCTTCGACGCTCGCGTGCCACCGAACGACGGCGCGACTCGGCGGGTCGAGCGTGACGGCGTCGCCGCCGATCGACACCGTGATCGGGTCGTCGCGCCCCAGGCGTTCTTCCAGGCGACCGACCCGCTCGCGCAGGCGTTCGCTCGCCCCGTCGCACGCCCCGTCGTCGCGCCCCCCGTCGCGTCCTCGCGGGTCGCCGACGACGGGGTCGATACTCACGTCCCGGCTTCGATCCGCGAGGACGGCGTTCACCGCCGCGCCGAGGAGGAGGACGAATCCCGAGGCGTAGAGCCACGTCATCAACAGCAGGACGTTGACGACGAGGTTCGAGTCGCCGGGTCCGGCGTACCACCGGAAGGCCGTGCTGAGCACGGTCAACCCGACGGCCACGAACGCCGTCCCCGGGAGCACCTCGACGGCGCTCACGTCCACGTCCGGGAAGACGTAGTAGAGCGGAAAGAGCGTGAGCGCCAGTCCGACGAGTAGGAGGAGGGCTCGGAGCGCCGACAGCGCCGCCCCGCCGTCGGCCGGGAAGGCGGCCTCGACGACGCTCGCCGCGACGATCGCCGCGGTGAACGCCCCGAGGACGAGCACCCCGTCGCGGAGCTGGTCTGCGAGCGTGTTCTCGGCGCTCGACTCGTAGATGGCCGAGAACGCGGTGTCGATCCCGCGGAAGATCCGGAGCGTCCCCCACAGCAGCACGACGAACCCGAGGACGGACACGCTCGTCGACCGCGACGCGGCGCGCAGTTGTGCGACGAACTCGTCGTCCGTACCGGGGGTGAGGACCGACCGAGTCAGGGCGAGCAGGCTCTCCTGGAGCGAGGCGTCGCCGACGAGGGAGACGACCGTGAGCAGGAGCACGAGCAACGGCAGGAGCGACACGAACGCGTGGTAGGCGACGCTGCCCGCGACGAACGTGAGCCGTTCGGCGCGCACCTCCCGGACGACGGCGCTCGTCACCTCCAGGGTCCGTGCGATCGTCGGGTGCATGCGAAGACCGTTCAGTTCCACCGGGTTATACCCGCGCGTCGCACCAGTCGAGCACCGCGTCCGCGACGACGTCGGGGCGCTCCCGGTGGAGGAAGTGCCCCGCGTCGCGCACCCGGAGGACGCGACAGTCCCCGGCGAACGCCGCGGCCGCGTCGTCGAACAGCTCGATCCCGACGCAGCCGTCGTCCGCGCCCGCGACGACGAGCGCGTCGGTGTCGAGCGGCGGACCGGGATCGGCGTCGCGCCGGAGCGCGCCGCGTTCGATCACGCGGCGGACGAACTGGCGGTAGTACTCGAGCGCCGCCGTCGTCGTCCCCGGCGCGTTGAGCGTGTTCTTCACCGCCTCGATCCGGGTCTCGGGGTAGTCCCACCCCGGACTCCAGGTCGACCAGAGGAACTCCACGAGCGCGAAGTCCCCCGCACGCACGAGTCGCTCCGCGCCGCGGAGCTGGAACGCCGCCACGTACCAGCTCCTGAGCCACTGTCGGGGGTGTTCGCGGACGGACGAGACGAACCGGGGCGGCAGGGCCATCCCGACGACGGTCTCGAACGCCGCGGGGTCGACGTGCGCGGCGACGTACCCCGCGGCGGCCCCCCAGTCGTGTCCCACGAGCACCGCCGGGTCGCCGTCGAGCGCCTCCGCGAGCGCGAGCGCGTCCCGGCCCAGCGCGCCCGCGGAGTAGTCGCCGTCCGGCGCGAGTCCGGTGGGGGCGTAGCCGCGCATGTACGGCGCGACGGCGTGGTAGCCCGCCGCGGCGAACCGCTCCAGCAGCGGCGTCATCGACCCGGCGTCGTCGGGGAAGCCGTGGAGGCAGAGCGCCAGCGGACCGGACCGATCGCCGGCGCGCAGGTACTCGAAGGCGACACCGTTGGCGACGACCCGTTCTCGGTCCACGTCCATGGGACCGCGTAGATCCCCCGGCTATATACTACCGGCTGTCTCTCTCCGACGATGGCGGGCGCTTCGAGGCGTCCCTGCCCGTCCGGTGGGTCGTGGCCGATCGTATCGCCACACTGGGGGCGCACCGACGAGTCCCGGGGGACACGCGGGGTCGGTGACCGGCACGCTTTACCCGCTCACGGGAGTAACTCGAGGGGACCATGACCGTCATCGCGCTACTCAGCGTCGCGCCCGTCCGCGAGGGGAGCATGAGCGAGGAGGTGGCGAAGGCCGTCGCCGCCCTCGACGACTTCGACGTGTCCTACGAGACGAACCCGATGGGGACCGTGATCGAGGCCGACTCGATCGACGACCTGTTCGACGCGGTGCGGGCGGCCCACACCGCCGTCGAGGCCGACCGCGTGAGCACGTTCCTGAAGATCGACGACAAGCGCGCGAGCGACGAATCCGCACGCGAGAAGGTCGAGGCCGTCGAGGAGCACCTCGGGCGGCCTGCGAGGAGCGGGGAGTAGACGACGCGCCGGGTCGTTCCCGTCCGGGGGCCGGCTGGATGGGGTGATCGCCCGTCCGCGCCCGTCGCGGATCAATCCCAGGTGACCCAGGTGAGAAAGAAGAGCCCTCCGAACTCGCACAGCCGGAGCACCGTCATGGCTCCCTGCGCGATCGGTGGGACGGCAGTCACCCACACGCGGAGGGTGGGCTCGAGCATGTAGAAGTAGAACGCAAGCAGGTTCTCGAGGAGCAGGAAGCTCGTGAAGAGGACGAGTCCGAGCGTCTGCTTCGAGCGGAACTGGAGGAAGTTCCGCCCCCAGACGTACCCGAGTACGAGCGTGAGCAGAATGTTCGCGACGATCGCGATCCGCGCCACGTCGACCCACAGCGTCATCTCTCTTCGCCCCCGCGAGCGGTGTCGTCGGTGAGTGTCGGTCTCTCCATTGTCATTCGACCTTCTCGATGATCTCCTCTACGAGTTCCCAGTTGCGCCGCGCTTCGTCGGTCGGGAGGTAGATCGCCCCGTCGTCCTCGCCGCTGTCCCTGACGATCCCGTTGTCGACGAGGACGTCGAGGTGGTGTCGAACCGTCTCGTAGTGGAGGTCGAGTTCCTCCGCGAGTCGGTTGGCGTTCCGTGGCCGCTCGTCGAGCGCCCGCAGGATGCGCGCGCGGTTCGTCCCGCCGCGCGTCCCCGTGAGCACGTACCACAGAACGGCCTCCATCGCGTGGCGTTATCGAACATGTCCACGTACGTCCATCGACACCCGCGTTGCCGTTCGCTCTGAGGGCGACGCCACGACCCGACGAGAACGGTGCCCGACGGAGGTCCGCGTCGATAGACGATCCGGTAACACATCGGTTTCAGGTGGGGGAAAGAGGGCCAGTGCTGTCAATCGGGGACGATGGACCGCGCTACGATCTTCGTCGCTTCGTCGGCGAGCGTCGGCTGGTCGTCGGCCGCGACCACGGCGGTCCAGTGGCCCTCCTCGGTGTCCGTCGTACCGGTCGGGAACGCGATGGTGCCACCGTTTCGGGACGTGGTCCCCGTTCCTTCGGGGGACGTCTGCCGCGGACGGTTGTGCCTCTCCGCGACGGCCGCTATCGGCGGGCGTCCGCGTCGCGGGGGTCCGGGGGGGTCGTCCGTCATGGCCGATCTGTGCGAGTTATCGCACGGGAGTACCGTGGACCCGCGCGTATAAGCCCGTTTTCAGAAGTTCGGTCGAACTCGGACCGAAATTCCTCCGGACTCCCACCGTCGAGCGCGGCGCGTGGAACCCTCGGCTACGGGACCGCTATCAAAAGCTAAATGCGAGCGTCCCAACCCGGAGGCATGAACGGGAACCAGTTCGGGCGGCTCTTCCGGGTCACCACCTACGGGGAGAGCCACGGCCCCGCCATGGGCGTCACCGTCTCCGGCTGTCCGGCGGGCCTCGAACTCTCGGCGGAGGACGTCCAGCGCGAACTCGACCGACGCAAGCCCGGCCAGTCGATGATCACCACCTCGCGGGACGAACCCGACGCCGTCGAGATCCAGTCGGGGATCCAGGACGGCTACACCACCGGCACGCCGATCGGGATGACCATCCAAAACAAGGACGCCCGCTCGGGCAAGTACGAGCCCTTCGTCACCGCGCCGCGACCCAGCCACGGCGACTTCACCTACTCGGCGAAGTTCGGCACGCGCAACTGGGGCGGCGGCGGCCGCTCCAGCGCGCGCGAGACGGTCAACTGGGTCGCCGCCGGCGCGATCGCGGGGAAGGTGCTCGACCGCTTCGGCGTGCGGGTGAAGGCCCACGTCGACCAGATCGGCGACGTGCGCGCCCCCGAGGTCTCCTTCGAGGAGATGCTCGAACACGCGGAGGAGAACCCCGTACGCTGCGCCCACCCCGAGACGGCCGAGGAGATGCTCGAGGTCATAGAGCGCTACCAGCGGGAGGGCGACTCCATCGGCGGGTCGATCTACTTCGAGGCCCGCGGCGTCCCCCGCGGACTCGGCGCGCCGCGGTTCGACTCCGTTCCCGCCCGCCTCGGGAGGGCGATGATGGCAGTCCCGGCCGCCACGGCCTTCGAGTTCGGCCTCGGGCGCGGGGCGCGCTCGGTCTCGGGACACGAGCGCAACGAGGACTGGACACTGGATACCGACGGCGACCCCGTCCCGGTCGGCAACGACCACGGCGGCATCCAGGGCGGCATCACCACCGGCGAACCGATCTACGGCGAGGTGACGCTGCACGCGCCCACCTCCATCCCGAAGGAACAGACCACGGTCGACTGGGAGACCGGCGAAGAGAAGCAAGTGCAGGTCATCGGCCGCCACGACCCCGTGCTCCCGCCGCGCGGGGTCCCGGTCGTGGAGGCGATGCTCAACCTCACGCTCCTCGACTTCATGCTGCTCGGCGGGCGGATCAACCCCGACCGACTCGACGACCGCCCCGGCGAGTACGACACCGACTACCACCCGAGCAGCCCGCTGAACGAGGAGCGCGAGGAGTAGTCGGAAGTCGAGCGGTTCCGCGGTCGGGTCGCCCTCCCGCGCCCTTTAGTCCCTCGCGGTCCACCACCCGTCAATGGACGCGGAGCAGGACACCCTCGTCAACCCCTTCGGGATGGACGAGGCGTGCACGAACTGTCCGGAACTGTGCGAGACGCGCGAGCGGGTCGTCCACGGCTACGGCCCGGTGGACGCGGAGTTCCTGGTCGTCGGCGAGATGCCCGGGCCGGAAGCGGACGCCTCGGGCGTGCCGTTCGACGGAACGCCCGTCCTCGACGTGCTCGAACGGGTCGGGTTCGTGGAGCGATCCGGCGACGACGTGCGCGCCGAGAACGCGTTCCTCACCTTCCTCACGCGCTGTCGCCACCCCGACCGCGGCCCGACCGACGAGGAGGTGCTCGCCTGCGACGGCTACCTCACCGCCGAGATCCGGATGATCAACCCCGAGATCATCGTGCCCGTGGGCCAGCGCGTCTGCGAGGCGCTGGCGACGGAGTACACGACGCGCGATCCCGACGACTTCGACGTCGAGGCCGAGCACGCGACCACGGTTCGAGGGCGGGGGTTCGAACTCGTCCCGCTCCACCCCGACCCGGACGAAGATCAGCGGGAGGCGTTCGTCGAGCACCTGCGCGAGTTGCTCGGGCGCGACTACCGCCAGACGAAGGGGCGACGCGGGCGATAGTCGGGCGCGCCGACCGTGTCGGTTCACATGTTAACCTCGCCCATTATTGCGCTCCGTACAGGCTGTTAGGACATGCCACGAAACGCGTACGCGATCGCCCTCTGCGTCGTCGCGCTCGGCCTGCTCGGGGCGGCCGCCCTCGGGGCGTACCGGGTCTTCTCGTATCTCGCGGCGCTGTTCATCGTCGGCGTCGTCGGGGCGTCGTCGATCGAGCGCGCGGGCCGGGAGTTCGACCTCCACCCGTACGGCGGTCTCCTCGCCGGCCTGCTCGGGACGTTCGTCGTCGGCCTCACCGGCATCTGGCTGCTCTGGCGTCCCGGACTGACCGAGTACACCTACGTGCTCGGCCTCCCGCGATCGACGTTCGTCTACGTCGTCTTCATCTGGCTCCTCCCGCTGGCGGGCGCGGTGTACTACGCCGTGCTGTTCCCGCAGATCGGGAGCGACGAGGTGGTCGACGAGATCATGGTCGAAGCGCGGACGGCCCAGTCGAACGAGGCGTTCCCGCTCTCCCCCGAGCAGCCCGCGGTGGGGAGCGGCGCGCGCCGCACCGACGGGGGCGCGGGCGGGGGTGAGACGGAGTGACGCTCGCGCCCGGCGCGTCGGCGTCGCCCCTCCAGGCGATCCCGGTCGCGAACGACCCGTACGTCCTCCTCTTCGGGACGGCGTACATGCTGCTCGTGCTCGCCATCGGGGTCTGGGGGTACCTCCAGACCGAGAGCACGAGCGACTTCCTCATCACCGGGAAGTCCATCGGGACCTGGGTGCTCGCGCTCACCGCCTTCTCCGTCATCCAGTCGGGCTTCGGGTTCGTCGGGGGTCCGGAACTGGTCTACCTCGGCGGGTCGACCGCCCTGTGGATCTTCTTCACCGCACCCATCGGCTTCCTGCTGACGTGGGTCGTCCTCGCGAAGCGCATGCGCATCCTCGCCGATCTCCGCGACGTGCTGACGCTCGCCGACGGGATGTACGTCCGCTACGAGAGCGACGCCGTCCGGGGGCTGACCGGGCTGGCGGTGATCGTCGGCGTCGTCGCCTACCTCGCGACGAACCTCGCCGCGCTCCAGTACGTCATGCGCGCCATCTTCGGACTCGACGTCACCGTCGGGCTGTTCGCGGGGGCGCTCATCCTGCTGTTCTACAGCATGCTCGGCGGGATGATCGCGGGCGTCTGGACGGACTTCGTCCAGGCGATCACGATGATCGTCGGCGCGGTGCTCGTGTTCTTCTTCGCCGTCTCCTTCGGCGGCGGGATGGAGACCATCTCGCGCAACCTCGCCAGCGCCGATCCGTCGCTCGTCTCCCCGTTCGGCGCGCTCGGCGCGCCGGAGGCGTCGACCTCGGCCATCGTCTTCACCGCGCTCGGCTGGTGGATCCTCTTCTCGGTCGGGTCGGCGGGCCAGCCCCACCTCATCACGAAGTTCTACATGAGCCGCAACCTGAAGATCCTCCGATGGGGCGCGCCGATCGCGGCCGTCTCCTACGCCGTCTCGAGCCTGCTCGCGTTCTCGACGGGCCTGTCGATGCGCTCGATGGTCGAGGCGGGGAACGTCGCCGAACCCGCGAGCGCCTCGATCGTCGGCCCGCTGTTCGTGCTGGAGTACACCCCCGGCGTCGTCGCGGGGCTCATCCTCGCGGCGCTGCTCGCGGCGATCATGTCGACGAGCGACTCCTTCCTCAACATCGGCGCGGCGGCCATCTCGCGGGACCTCCCGCGCGCGTTCGGTTCGACCATCGAGAGCGACCGCGTCGAACTGCGCGTCACGCAGGCGGCGCTCGTCTTCCTCACCATCACGTCCACCCTGGTGGTGTTCTACTCGAGCGAACTCGTCGGCATCCTCGGGACGATCGGCTGGGGCTTCTTCGCCGCCGCCATCTTCCCCATCGCGGCGCTCGGGATGAACTGGAAGGGCGCGACGCGGTGGGGCGCGATCCTCGCCGCCGTCGGCGGCATGGGCGTGAACCTGCTGTTCAGCGCCGTCCCGCGGATCGCGGACCAGATCGGCCTGGGCGGACTGGCGGAGGCGGTCCGGACCTTCTACGGAGCGCTGTTCGTCGGCCTCCCGGTCGGCGTGGTGGCGCTGCTCCTCGCCACGATCCTGTTCGTCGTCGGCTCGCTGGCGACGCAGCGCGGAAGCCGCGTGCCGGCCGACATCGCCGCGCTCATGGAGCGATGACGATGACGACGAGCCCCCCCGACCCCGAACCCGGAGAACGCCGCCTCGGTCGCTTCACGCAGTGGTTCCGCCAGCGCCCCACCTCCTTCGAGTTCTGGGAGGTGCTGGTGACCGACGAACGACTCCTCCTGTGTTTCGCGGGCGAGTCGTTCCGCTCGATGCTCCTCCGGGCGGACATGGGCGAGCGCACCCGTCGGCTGCTCGACGACGCGTCGCCCGGGGAGGCGCTCGCGCTCTCCGACCGCAACGTCGCGGTCCCGCTGTCCGACCTCCGGGCGCTCCGCCTCCGATCCGGCACGCGGACCCGTCGCGCCCGCCTCACCCTGGAGTGGGTGGGCGCGGATGGGCGGGAGTCGTGGACGCTCGCGAACACCGCGGACGGCGACGAACAGACCGACCTCCTCGACCGGCTCGGCTCGTGCGAACCTCTATCACACGTCGAGTGCGAGGTAGAGACGCCCCGGTTCGCCTTCGTCTGAGGCGGGCCGCGACTCGACCACTCGACACGACCGACCGTAGATTCCACGCTCCGACAACGCACACGTATGACCTGGCACGTATCACTCGACTACGACACGTACGAAGCGGCGCGGGAGTCGTTCGCCTGGGACATCCCGGACGACTACAACCTCGCGCACGACCTGCTCAGAAAGCACGACGACGCCGACGCCCCCGCGCTCCACCAGCGCTACCCCGACGGCCGCCGCGAGACGTTCACCTTCGACGACCTCGATCGGCTGTCGAACCAGTTGGCCCACGGGCTCGCCGACCTCGGCGTCGAGCGGGGCGACCGCGTCGCGGTCGTCCTCTCCCAGCGCCCGGAGAACGTCCTCACGCACCTCGCCTGCTGGAAGATCGGGGCGGTGTCGCTCCCGCTCTCCGTCCTGTTCGGCGAGGACGCCCTGCGCTACCGACTCGGCGATAGCGGCGCGACGGCGGTCGTCGCCGACCCCGACCGGACCGACGCGGTGCTCGCCGCGGCGGCCGACTGCGGCGCGCTGGAGCACGTCGTCGAGGCCGCGGGCGGCGAGGAGAGCGAGGGCGGGGGCGGGACCGACGCCGCTGGCGGGGCGGACGCAGCGACCGCGACCGACGGAACGCTCGCGTTCGACGCCGTCCGCGCCGGTCAGCCCGACGACTTCGCCCTCGCGGAGACGGACGCCGACACGCCGGCCGTCGTGCTGTACACGAGCGGTTCGACCGGCCCGCCGAAGGGCGTCCTCCACGGCCACGGCGTCTGGGTCGGTCACTGCCCCGCGTTCGCGATGTACTTCGAGCGCGACCTCGCGGGGACGTACTGGACGCCAGCAGACTGGGCGTGGATCGGCGCGCTCGGCGACCTCGTCTTCCCGGCGTGGCACTACGGCCAGGCGGTCGTCGGCTCCCCGATGGGGAAGTTCGACCCCGAGGAGGCGTTCTCGATCCTGGAGGAGTTCGACGTGACGGGGGCGTTCGTCCCGCCGACGGCCATCCGGATGATGATGGACGTGGACGACCCGGCCGACCGCTACGACCTCTCGCTGCGCGCGGTCTGCTCAGGCGGCGAGCCGCTCACCCCCGAGATCCTCGATTGGGCCGACGCGGAACTCGGCGGGGGCGGGGGAGCGGACGGCGTGGTGGTGAACGAACTCTACGGACAGACCGAGGCGAACCTGCTCGTCTGCAACTGCCGCGGCTGGTTCGAGGCCCGCCCCGGGAGCATGGGGAAGCCCGTCCCCGGCCACGACGTGGGGATCGTCGATCCCGAGACGGGCGAGGAGGTCCCGACCGGGGAGGTCGGCGAGATCGCCGTCCGGCGGGAGGGCGATCCGGTGGTGTTCCGGGAGTACTGGAACCTGCCGGAGAAGACCGCCGCCGCCCGGGCGGGCGAGTGGCACCTGACCGGCGACCTTGGCTCCCGCGACGAGGAGGGCTACGTCTGGTTCAAGGCGCGAGACGACGACGTCATCATCACCGCCGGGTACCGCGTCGGCCCGGGGGAGGTAGAGAGCGCGCTGCTCGACCACGACGCGGTCGGACAGGTCGCCGTCGTCGGCGTCCCGAACGAGACGCGCGGCGAGGTGATCAAGGCGTTCGTCCAGCCGGCGACCGGCGCGACCCCCGGCGACGACCTCCGGGCGGAGCTGCGGGACCTCGTGCGCGACCGCCTCGCGAAGTACGAGTACCCCCGCGAGATCGAGTTCGTCGACGAACTCCCGCAGACGACGACCGGGAAGATCCAGCGGCGGAAGCTCCGCGAGCGCGAGGGCGGAACCGATGCGACCTGATCGGTCCGTTTAGTCCGGCCGATCAGGCCGCGTCGGCCGCGTCGGCCTCGTCGCCCTCCCGCGCGCGGTGCGTGACGAGCACGGACACGTCGGCAAGCCGCAGCACGCGCTCCGTGACGCTGCCGAGCAGCGCGCGGCGGACGCCGCGTCGACCGTGCGTCCCCATCACGATGAGGTCCGCGTCGTGCTCGGTGGCGTACTCGACGATGGTTCGGTGGGGCGTCCCGCGCTCGACCGCGGTGACCACGTCGATGCCGCGGGCCTCACCTGCGGCCGCGATCTCCCGCGTCGCGCGTTCCCCCTCGCGCTCTAGCTGTTCGAGCAGGCGGCCCGGGTCGAAGTCGTACGTGTAGACGAGTTCGACGACGTAGAGGACGTGGACCGTCGCGTCGAACGTCTCCGCCAGATCGAGCGCCTCCTCGACCGCCGTCTGCGCGCCCCTGCTCCCGTCGGTCGGGACGAGTATCGTGTCGTACATGATACCACCACTCGCGGATTGGACGGGTAGTGGCATAACACCGCGAGTCGGTCCTCACGTTCCGGGAACGATTCGATTTGAGGCGAGTCGAGGCGAGTCGATCCGCACAGCCGCCGTCGGGTCGCCGATTACCAGTAGGGGTTCCGGAGCAGTCGGGCCGCCCGCGCACCGAGCGCGCTCGTCAGGACGACGGCGACCGCGACGAGGACGAGGACGGTCGCGGCCGCGGCGGCGTACTCGCTCGCGAGGAGGTCCCGGAGCGACAGGAGCGCGCCGAGCGCCGAACCGACGACGACGAGGACCGCGAGCGCACCGATCGGACGTGACCAGTTCATACCGATCGGTTCGGATCCGCGGGCATAAAGCCATCCGGTCCCCCCTCCTAGGCATGACCACGGTCGCCGTCCTCTGTGATCCGCCGCGTCCGGGCCTCGTGCTGCCGTCGCTCGTCGAGACGTCGCCGCTGACCGCCGAGGAGGTCGCGGACCTCTACGCCGCGATGCTCCGGGACGTCGCCCGGGCGGTGGAGTCGAGCGGCGGGGAGTTGCTCGTCAACTACCGGCCCGACGACGCGCTCCCGGAGGAGTTCGCGAGCGAGGCAGACGCCGACGCGGAGGCGGAACTTCGCGCCGTCGTCCGCGGCGCGCTGAAGCGTCCCGACGAGGCGCGCTTCGAGGTGCAGGTCGGGGAGACGTTCGCGGGGCGGGCGGGGAACACGGCGACGCACCTGCTCGACCGCGAGGGCGTGGTCACCGTCGCCGTCGTCGAGCCGAGCGCCGCCTTCCTCACCCGGTCGCACGTCGACAACGCGGCGATGAAGCTCCGCCGGAGCGAGGTCGTCCTCGGCCCGTCGAGTCGCGGTCGCGTCTACTACGCCGGGTTCGGCGGAACCGTCGACTACGCCGACGCGTACGCGCCGCCGGCGATCGAGACGCTCACCGACCGCGCGCTCGACGCCGGCCACGAGGTGGACTACCTCCCGATGCTCCCGGTGATCGAGACCGGCGAGGATCTCGCCGACGCGCTGACGCTCCTGCGCGCCCGCCGGCGCGCGGGACGGATCGTCCCCGAGCGGACCGCCGCGACGCTCGACGATCTCGGGTTGCGCGTCGTCGCCGAGGACGGTCTCCGACTGACGAGATAACCGACAAGTCTTAAGACCGGGCCGTCGAACCGTTCACCGAGGTGGGGTGGCGGAGTGGACTAACGCGCCTGTCTTGAAAACAGGTGGCCTATGGCCTCATGGGTTCGAATCCCATCCCCACCGTCCTACGGAACGTCGGCCGCGTCTATTTTACGTGGGGGACACTAACGAACGCTGGTGTGTGTCACCGTCCGACACGTCGGGGTGACCGCGCGGAGCCTCCAATGACGAACGTACTCGTATACCTCTCGAACCGGCCGGAGTTCCTCTACCGGCAGGACTGCACCGTGCTCGAAACGTACTCCTTCGGCGACGGGGTCGAAGCGGCGGCGTACGTCGACGTTCCGGACGACGCCGACCTGCTCGACGACGAGCGAGTCGTCGGCGTCGAGGAGCCGATGACGGTCGAACCGCTCTACGAACCGGCGTTCGTGAGCGAGGATCCCGACGACGTGGCGACCATCGAGGACGTGCGCCGGTTGCACCGCGTTCCGGTCGGCGAGGGGACCGGCGCGGGCGTCACCGTGGTCGTGATGGACACCGGAATCGACCCGAGCCATCCGGTCTTCGACGACGTGTCGATCAGCCGGGTCGACGTGACCGGCGACGGGTCGGGCGACGCGGTCGGCCACGGGACGGCCGTCGCGGGGCAGGTGACCCGTCTCGCGCCCGAGGCCGACCTCGTCTCGCTTCGCATCTTCGGCGAGGAGGGCCAGACGGCGACGAACGTCGTCCTCCGGGCCTACGAGTGGCTCCACGCGAACGTCGACCGCTACGACGTGGTGAACATGTCCTGGGGCGGCCGGAAGCGCTCGCCGAACCTGGATCGCGTTCACGACGCGCTCGTCGAGAAGGGGGTGCGCGACGTGGTCGCCGCGGGCAACTCGGGGGCGCGGTCGGGGAGTCCCGCGACCGCCGACCGCGCGTTCAGCGTGGGGGCCTGCACCGTCGAGGGCCGGATGGCCGAGTTCTCCTCGTACAACCCGGAGGGCGACAACCCGGACGTCACGGCCATCGGGAAGGACAACCGCCTCGCGCAGGCGACGGGGACGACGCTCGGGACCGACCTCCCCGGTCGGTGGGTGAAGGCCTCGGGCACGTCGTTCGCCGCGCCGGAGGTGGCGGGGATGGTGGCGAAGCTCCTCTCGCTGCGAGAGACGCCGCCCGTCACCGTGATGCGCGCCTTCGAGGCGAGCGCGCGCGACGTCCCGGACCAGCCGCGCGACGGGGCCGGACTCGCGGACTACCGGGGCGCGCTCGAAGCGGTCCGATCGGGGGAACTGGGCGACCGGGAGGGGGCCGACGGACTCGGCGACCGGGCGGTCGTGGCGCGCCTCGGCGAGCGGACGATGGCCGTCCTCGACGGCGAGGAGATCCCGGAGGGCGAGTACGCCGTCGAGTACGGCGAGGGCGACGGCGAGTGGGCAGTACGGTTCCGGCGTGCGGACGACGGCAGGGACGGCGGGGCGTAGTCAGTCGCCCGCGCCGGTGGCCTCGCCGCCGATCACGGGCCGGTTCACGTCGCGGTCGGTCGCCTCGCCCTCGATGTCGTAGGGGTACTCGCCGGTGACGCAGCCGAGACAGAGGTCGGCGCGCGAGCGGGAGAGCGCCTCCGCGACGGCGTCGATCGAGAGGTACGCGAGGCTGTCGGCGTCGATGCGCTCGCGGATCTCCTCGACGGTCCGCTCGGAGGCGATGAGTTCCTCCCGGGTGGCCATGTTGATGCCCATGTAGCAGGGCGCGACGATGGGCGGCGCGCCGATGCGCATGTGGACCTCCTCCGCGCCCGCCTCGTAGAGGAGTTGGACCAGCTGATCGGAGGTGGTCCCGCGGACGATGCTGTCGTCGACGAGCGTCACCGTCCGCCCCTCGACGGTCGAGCGGATGGGGTTCAGCTTGAGCTTGACGGCGCGCTCGCGGGCGTCCTGCGTCGGCATGATGAACGTCCGGCCGACGTAGCGGTTCTTCATCAGCCCCTCCGCGAACTCGATGCCCGCTCCGTCCCCGTCGGCGTCGTCCGCGTCGCCTCGCGCCTCGCTCGCGGCCTCCGCGTATCCCGAGGCGAACGCCCGCCCGGAGTCCGGGACGGGCATCACCACGTCGGTCTCGATGCCGGACTCCTCCCAGAGCAGGCGGCCGAGTTCGCGGCGCACCTCGTAGACGAGTTTCCCGTCGATGACGGAGTCCGGCCGGGCGAAGTAGACGTGCTCGAAGAAGCAGTGGGCCGTGCGCTCGCGCTCGACGAGCCGGTAGGTCTCGTAGCCCGAGCCGTCCGGTTCGAGGACGACGAGTTCGCCGGGGCGCACGTCGCGGATCAGTTCCCCGTCGAGCACGTCGATGGCGGCCGACTCGGAGGCCAGCACGTAGCCGTCCTCCAGCCTCCCGAGGCAGAGCGGGCGGTTCCCCTCCGGGTCGCGCAGGCCGACGACGGTGTCGTCGTGCATGATGGTCAGCGCGTACGAGCCGTGGACGCGGTCCATGGTGCGCCGGACGGCCCGGATGAGGTCGCCGTCGAGCAGGTTCCGCGCGAGGTCGTGGGCGATCACCTCCGTGTCGCCGTCGCTCGTGAACGCGTGGCCCAGCCCCTCGAGGTCGTCGCGGACCTCCTCGGCGTTGACGAGGTTGCCGTTGTGCGAGAGGCCGAGCGACCCGCTCTTGAACGAGACGGAGAACGGCTGGGCGCAGGAGCTGTCGACGCTCCCCGCCGTCGGGTAGCGCACGTGGCCGATGCCCACCCGCCCGCGGAGGCCGTCGAGGTCGCCCTCCGAGAAGGCGTCGCCGACGAGGCCCATCCCGACGTGGTCGTACTGCTGAAAGCCGTCGTGGGTGACGATCCCCGCCGACTCCTGGCCGCGGTGCTGGAGCGCGTAGAGCGCGTAGTAGAGCGGTCGGGCGGCGTCGCGGTCGGCGAGGGAGACGCCGACGACGCCGCACTTCTCCGTCGGCCCCTCCGTCCACCCTGCGGTCATGAGCGTTGGTCGGACGGCGGAGGATAAAAACTCCACCGTCTTGGTGTTCGGACGGGTCCCTCGAGCAGAAAATATACACAACTGTGCATTAACAGGGGATGGCGATCGCGCGTCGTCCGGGGCGACGGTCCCGTCTCCCCCGAGTCGGCGTTCGCGGGGCGTGACGTGTCCATCGGCGTCGGGGCGGACGGGGCGGACTCGGCGAACACGTGCCGGTGCGACCGCTACGCGAGGGACCTCGAGTCGTAGAACGGATCGATTACTCGCCGGCCTTCGACTGCCAGGCGTACTCGCGGCGCTTGGCGGACTTGCCGAAGCCGCACGACGAGCAGACCTTCTTCTTCACGTGGTAGGACTTCTTCCCACAGCGACGGCACTTCACGTGCGTCGTCTTGTTCTTCTTCCCTTGGGAGGGGGTTCCTGCGCCAGTCATGGAGTGATCGAGACGACGTTATCGCCGCGTATAATGGTTATGTCTTCCTCCTCCTCGATCACGAGGTTCATGTGCTGGTCGTAGCCCGCGAGTTCGCCGCTGAAGACCTCGCCGCCCTTCAGGTGGACGGTGACGTCGCTTCCGAGGGACTCTTCGAGCACGTCGAGGGGTCGTCCGGTCATGCCCTGAACCGCACGCGCGGGGCTATTAATACCACCGGCACGCGGCGGCGGGCCGATCGAGCGACTTAAACGGCCTACGAGCGACGGAGCAAGGTACTTTCGACCGCTCGGCGGCTGTTAGCACGCCCCGTCCGGGTCGGACGGGTGACTCACCATGGTCGAGGCACGCACACGAGCGGGTCCGCTCGACGGGCTCCGAATCGTCGACTGTTCAGGGATGATAAGCGGCGGGTTCGCGACGACGCAGCTCGCGGACTTCGGCGCGGACGTGGTGTTCGTCGAACACCCCGAGTACCGCGACCCGCTGCGCGAGTGGCCCCCGTTCGAGGACGGCGTCTCGCTCTGGTGGAAGTCCATCGGTCGCAACAAGCGCTGCGTCACGCTCGATCTGAGCAGCGAGGAGGGCCGCGAACTCCTGCTCGACCTGATCGCCGACGCCGACGTCTTCTTCGAGAACTTCCGGCCGGGCACCATCGAGAAGTGGGACCTCGCCCCCGGGACGCTCCACGAGCGCAACCCCGGGCTGGTGATCGTCCGGCTGTCGGGCTACGGTCAGACCGGCCCCCGCGCCGAGAAACCGGGGTTTGGGACGGTCGCGGAGGGAATCTCCGGGTTCGCCCACGCCAACGGGTTCCCCGACCGCGAGCCGCTGCTCCCGCCGATCTCGCTGGCCGACCTCACGGCGGCCACCTTCGCCGTCCAGGCGACGATGTTCGCGCTGTTCGAGCGGGAGGTCGGCCGCGGCGGCAGCGGCGAGGGGCAGGTGGTGGACGTGAGCCTCTACGAGCCGCTCTTCCGGCTGTTCGTCGGCGACGTCGAGGCCTACGACAGGCAGGGCCTCGTCGCAGAGCGGACGGGGAACCGCCACCCGAACACCGCCCCGCGCAACGTCTACGAGACGGAGGACGGCCACATGACGCTCTCCGCGTCGAACCAGCGGATCTTCGAGCGCGTCGCCGAGGCCATCGACCGCCCGGACATCGTCGAGGACGAGCGCTTCGCCACCAACGACCGGCGCGTCGAGAACGTCGAGGCGCTCGACGCGATCATCGAGTCGTGGACGCGCGAGCGCACCACGGCGGAGGCCATAGAGCGCATGGAGGCCGCCGACGCCATCGTCGGCCCCGTCTACGACATCGCCGACGTCTTCGAGGACGAGCAGTACGCCGCCCGCGAGGACATCGTCGAGGTCGACGACCCGGACGTCGGCCCCCTGAGGACCGCCGCGACGATCCCGAAGTTCTCGCGGACGCCGGGCGCGGTGGCGCACCTCGGGGCGGGCCACGGCGAGCACAACGAGGCGGTCTTCCTGGAGGAACTGGGCCTCGACGAGGCGACCTACGCGGACCTCAGAGAGCGGGGGATCGTCTGATGTACCTCGCCGACGTCACCCTCCGCGAGGGCGACCAGATGCCGGGTCGGGACTACGGCGAGGGGGCGAAGGTACGGGCCGGCCGCGCGCTCGACCGCCTGGGCGTGGACGCGATCCAGGCCGGCTTCCCGGTCACCGGCGAGAAGGACGTGCGGGTGATCGAACGTCTCGCCGCCGAGTGCGAGGCGGACGTCGTCGCCCTGGCGCGGGCCGTGCCGGGCGACGTGGACGCCGCACTCGACGCCGAGGCCGACGTGATCGAGGTGTTCGGTCCCGTCTCCGACCTCCAGCTCGAGTACGCCCTCGGGACCTCCCGCGAGTCGATGCTGGAGAAGTTCGACGCCGCGCTCGACCGGGTGCGCGACGGCGGCGCGACCCCGCACCTCACGCTCGTCGACGCCTTCCGCACGGAGCGCGAGCACCTGCTCGACGCGTTCGACCGCTACGCCGACGTGCCGATGATCACCCTCGCGGACACGGTCGGCGCGCGGACGCCCGCCTCGCTCCGGGGCGACCTCGACGCGCTCGCCGAGCGCGTGGACCTCTCGCGCGCGGGCGTCCACCTCCACGACGACCTCGGCTGCGCGACGGCGAACGCGCTCGCGGCCCACGAGGCCGGCGTCGGCAAGGCCGACGTGTCGGTCGCCTCGCTGGGCGAGCGCGCGGGCAACCCCGCGCTGGAGGAGGTCGTCGTCGCGGGCGTCGTCGAGTACGGGAAGTCCTTCGGCGTCGCCGCCGCGGAACTCGTCCCCGCCTGTCGCGAGGTGCTGGACGCGCTCGGCGAGTCGGTCCCGCCTCGGAAGGCGATCCTCGGCTCCGAGGTGACCGAGCACGAGTCCGGCATCCACACCGCCGCGATGCTGCGCGAGCCGCGCGCGTTCGAGCCGTTCGACCCCGGCGACTTCGGCGGCGAGCGCCGTCTCGTCTTCGGCGGCGGGACGGGGCGGTCGGGCGCGCGCCAGCTACTCGAGCGGGCCGGCGCGCCGACGGACGACGGGACGGTCGCCGCCTACCTCGACCGACTCGCCGCCGAGGGACCGCTCGACACCCGGGAGGCGCTCGAGTTGGCGCGACGCGAGTTCGCCTGAGCGCGGTGCGTCGATATCGACACGTCGCGTGCCGAGGTCGGGGAGGCACGGACGACAGTACGCTTATACTGACGGACTTCCCTATCCCTCTCAACGAGGGGGACGGCAGTGTATCAGGCCGAACTACACCTACAGCAGGAGAAGGAGTGCGTCCTCACCGACCTCGCGCGCGAGGTGGACGCGCCGCTCGACATCGAGATCGAGGAGCTGCACGACCACAACGTCACGTTCGTCCTGCACGCGGGCGAGCGCGCCGACTCGTGGTACGACCGCCTCGCGGCGGCCGACGCCGTCCACCACCTCGACCGACTCGACGACGAGGCGCTGCTGGTCACCAAGCACTCCTGTGGCGCGTACGCCGCCGTCTCGAAGAACCACGGCGTCCTCCGTCGGGTGAACCGCATCGGTCCGCGCCAGCGCGTCTACCACGTCCTCGTCTTCAACCGCGAGGACCTGAAGGCGATCATCGAGGAGTTCCGCTCGATCGGGCTGGTCACGCTCGGCCAGCTGACGGAGTTCGGCGGCGCGACCTCGTCGCTCACGACCCGCCAGCGCGAGGTGATCGAGACGGCGCTGGAGGCGGGCTACTTCCGGTGGCCCCGGGAGGTCACGAGCGAGGAACTCGCCGCCGACCTCGGCATCAGCCGACCGACGTTCCTCGAACACCTTCGGAAGGCCGAGGCGACCCTCCTCACGCAACTCCTCGACGAGAGCGACGGCCGGACGCGGTGGTAGCCCGGTAGGTGGGCAGGGGCCGCGAACGAGAGCGCCCTCGCCGCCCGACCTCAGAACTCCCCCCGGAACTCCTCGTCGGTCAGTCGCCGCGGGTGGCCGGCGTACGCCGGCAGGACCCCCTCGCGGTTGACCGCCCTCCGGTACTCCTCGTAGGCGTTGTACGTCTCCCCGTCGTGGTCGAACACCTCCGTCCCTCGCGACCCACCGAACACCGCCCAGTCGGTCTCCTTGTCGTAGTTGAACCAGAGCGCCATCCGGACGTCCCGCTTCTCGACGTAGTCGAACGCCTCGCGGATCCACTCGCCCTTCCTCGCGGGGTCGTGGCCACCGTCGACCGCGGACGAACAGCCGTACTCCGAGAGGACCGTCGGGTTGTCGGTGAACGAGGCGACGGCGTCGAGGGCGTCGTCGTAGAGTTCCGCGGGCGACTTCCACCCGCCCCAGCGCGCCCAGTTGTAGCCGTGGACCCCGCACCAGTCGGCGTAGTCGTCGCCCGGGTAGAACGCCTCGATGGGGTGGGCCGTGCGCCCGACGTGGTTCACGGCCCAGACCCACTGGACGTGGTCGTCGCCGACTCCCGTTCCCTCCACGACGTCGCGGACCCTGCGCCACATCTCGACGTAGTCGGACGGCGTCGTCTCGCCGTCCGAGGCGTCCCAGGGCACCCAGTCGCCGTTCATCTCCGGCGCGAAGTTGAGATAGAGCCTGCGGTCGGGCGCGCCGTCCGGTCGGAGCCAGCGGTCGAGCGCGTCCGCCCACCGTTCGAACGTCCGGTCGTGGCGACCCGCGGCGATGTCCCGGGCGATCGTCGGCGGCGTCGCCTCGTGCGCCCCGACGTACGGCTGCCAGACGACGTGAGGGACGCTCCCGCGCTCCCAGATCGGGGTCAACAGGCCGTCGACGACGTCCCGCCGCCGTTCGTCGGGGACACCGACGTCGACGAACGCGCCGATCGCGGCGTTGCGCCGCCCCTGCCACCGTTCGAGCGCCGACAGCGGGACGGAGGCAACCGTCTCCGGGGAGACGCCGAGGAGGACGTTCCCGTCGCGGGTTTCGAACCGGTGGGCGTCGGGCGCGTCCTCCCCGGAGTTCTCCGACGGCGTGTCGGACGGCGGCGTCGACGAAGCCGCGCCCGAACCGTCGCTCCGTGCATCCGTTGTACGATCGTTCATCGCGGCGTAGAGCCGAGTGCCGCCCAGCACGGTGCCGAGCGCGCCGCCGCCGAGTCCGAGGAGTGTCCGTCTGTTCACGCGGAGACGGTACCACGCTCTGCGGGATTGTTATGTCCGTGATACCCCCGCCGCGAACGACGGAACGGCCGAAAACGGGCCGTTACGCGGAAATAACGGCGCGTTAGATCGCTGCACGACCGGCGTTCGCGGAAATATGTGCGATTATCGAGCAGTCAGTATTCGAATAACAAAGGCGGGTGGTACCGACGCGTTCGAACGTGGAATGATGCGTGAATCTCTGGAGCTAGCGAGCCGCGAGGCGGGTGCGAATGGCGGGTAGCGGAGAAACGGGGGGGACGCTCTCGGCGGTTACGACCGCAGTTCCCGGTGGACGCCTCTCCGGAGTCCTGACGGGCGTCGCGCTCGGCGTCGGGTCGTTGGTCGTCGGCGGGTACCTCCTCCCGTCGTGGCTCTTGCTGGGTTGTGGCGTCGTCGTCGCCGCGGTCGGGTCCGTGTTGCTCGCCTCGCGGCGTTGGGTCGCCGCGTTCGACCGCCTGTTCGGCCGACGGTGTACGACGCCGGTCTGGCTCTTGCTCTCGGTCGGCGTCGTCTCGGCGCTCTCGTTGGCCCTCTACCGTATCGGACAACTGGCCTACGACACGGCCGTCTGGACGGGGGTGCTCGGCGTCTCGATCTCGATTCTGGTGACCACGGCGCTCTCGAGTCGGCGCGGATCGGTCGGTCGGTCGCGCTACCGGCTCCCCGCCTGGACGCTGGTCGTCGGCCTCGGCGCGACCGGCTGCGTGGCGTGGGGGTTCGTTCGGACGGGGTCACCGACGGGGGCCGTGTTCTTCGCGGCGTTCGCGGTGTTCTTCCTCTACGTCTGGTTCGTCGTTCCGCTGGCGATCTACCAGCGGAACGGGACGGACGAGGCCCCGCCCCCCGTCGAACCGTACCCGACGGTGAGCGTCATCGTTCCCGCGTACAACGAGGAGGGGTACGTCGGGCGCTGTATCGACCACGTCCTCGCCTCCGACTACCCCGAGGAGCGCCGCGAGGTGCTCGTCGTCGACGACGGGAGCACCGACGGGACGTACGAGGAGGCCGTGCGCCGCGCCGGTCCCGGCGTGACCGTCCACAGCAAGCCGAACGGCGGGAAACACGAGGCGCTGAACGACGGGCTCGAACGGACGACCGGCGACGTCGTCGTCATCGTCGACGCCGACAGTTTCGTCGAACCGGACGCGTTGTCGAACGTCGTCGGGACGTTCCAGGCCGCCCCCGAGACAGGGGGGCTCGCGAGCGACGTGAGGGTGCGCAATCGACGCGACGGCGTCACCCGCCTCCAGACGCTGGAGTACGTCCTCGGTATCAACACGTTCCGGCGGGCCTTCGACGTCTTCGGCGCGGTTCCGGTGGTCCCCGGCTGTCTCGGCGCGTTCCGCCGCGAGGCCCTCGCGGACGCCGGGGGGTACGACGGCGACACGCTCACCGAGGACTTCGACGTCACGGTCAAGGTGTTGAAGGCGGGGTGGGACGTCAGACAGACCCCAGGGACGGTATGGACCGAAGCACCCTACTCATGGAGGGATCTCTACCGCCAGCGACTCCGCTGGAACCGCGGAAACGTCGAGGTCCTCCTCAAACACCGCGACGTGTTCTTCGGCGACGGGACGCGCTACCTCCACCGACTCGTCTTCCCGTTCTACCTCCTCACGCTGCTGCTGGTCCCGTTCGTGAGCGTCGCGGTGCTCGCGGCGGTCGGCGTCAGCCTCGCCAGCGGCCACGCCGCCGCGGTCGCGGGGATGCTGGCGTACTTCCTGTTCCTCGGCTGCCTGCTGTCGGTGCTCGCGCTCCGTCTGACGGGAGAGAGCGTCAGGCTCGTACCGTACTTCGTCCCGCTGGTCACCGTGTACCCGCTGTTCCAGGCGGGCGTCATCGCGATGAGCGTCCTCGACGTCCTCCGGAACGCGGACCGCCGGTGGGCGAGCGTCAGCCGCTGGGCGCAGGAGGCGACGGCGGATCGCGCGTCCCCCGACGGCGACGCTTCGGGGGGCGGATCGCGGCACTGATCGGCAGTCGATCTACCGACCGTCACGACGAGCGCGCTGACGGCCCGGCCGCCCCCTCGCGCTCGTACACCTCCCACCCCCCGTCGGTGCGGCGGAGCGTCCCGTTCTCGACGCGCTCGCCGAGTTCGCCGAGCGTCATGAACCGGACGTCGCCCGAGTCCTTCACGTACCGGATGAACGCGCGGAGCCGCTCGCGGCGCTCGGGCGTGGTGAAGTCCTGGTAGTGGAGCATCTGGACGTACACCCCGTCCTCGACCGCGCGGTCGAATCGCCGTTCGAGGGTCGCGGCGTCGTGGAACTCGTTCGCCGTCCAGTCGGCGACGAACCCGCCGTCGTTCGGGACGTGGAGCAGACCGCCGCGCTCGAACGCGTCCGTCTCGCCGTAGTACTCCGCGGCGAACCAGCCGCCGCCGGAGACGACGGCGTAGTTCGCCGCCGCCAGCGCCTCGACGGTCCCCTCGTCGTAGGTGTCCATCGGCGGGACGAACGTCGTCGGTCGCTCGCCGACGCAGTCGGTCAGCGTCTCGGTCCCGCGCGCGACGAGGTCGCGCTGCCGGGCCGGGTCGAGCCCCCCGAACTCGCTGCCGCCGTGGAACCCCGTCCGGCGTTCGTGCGTGTACCCGTGGAGCGCGACCTCGAAGAGTTCCGGGTGTGCGCGCTCGTTCTCGCGGAGGTACGAACAGAGCGGGCTCCGGGTGATCGGCTCCCCGTCGGCCGTCGTCGGAATCACACCCAGCGTGACGGGAACGTCCTCCTCGACGAAGATCTCGTCGACGGCGCGCATCGTCTCCCGTCGGTAGTACGGCTGTATGTCGTCGTTCCGGAACACGACGACGGCGTCGTACTCGTTCCAGGTCGCCGCCGCGTGGCCGGTCGAGCCGTCCCGTTCGACCGGCGCGCCGTCGTCGCCACCCTCCGCCCCGAACAGTCCCGCCGCCTCCGGCGTCCGCCCGCCGATAGCGAATCCGGCCAGCGTGGCGACCAGGAGTCCCGCGACGAGCGTCCACGCGAACGCCCGTCGGGGCGACCACCCGCCCCAGCTCGGGCGTATGTCGTCGTCCACACTCGTCGGTTCAACTTCGTTTTCGGTCACGGATGACGGATGAAACCCCAGCACGATTGTTATTCTGTGATTAGAGACGTTCAACGAGGGAATATATTGTTTCATTCAAATCAGAAATATTTAAAATATCGGTGGTCGTGGCGGGACGGTTTCTGACGGGCGGCCGACGGCTACGATCTACTTCCGGGAGGTGTGGCGACTCGTCGTATAAAGTTCCTGCCAGATAGTCCCGGATCGAGAATACGGCCACCGAGTGCAGTCATTCGTTCGACACTTCCGCGCCGTTCGATGACCCGGCGTCGTGACGGATGCCCCGCCGTACGCGATCCGGCGGTCGGTGCCGCCGTCGGTTTATAAACAGCCAACCTGCGAAGGGTGAACCCTTAGCGCGAGGCGAACGGAGGTCCATCCGAGAGTGAGATAATGACTTACAATCTCGGTGTCGACGTAGGCGGCACCTTCACCGACGTGCTCGTCTTCGACGAGGACACGCGGGCGCTCACCATCGACAAGGTGCTCTCGACGCCCGAGAACCCCTCGAGGGGGGTTCTCAGCGGCGTCGAGGCGGCGATGGGGAAGGCGGACGCCCGCATGGACGAACTCGGCCTCCTCTTCCACGGGACGACCGTCGTCACGAACATGCTGCTCGAGGAGACCGGCGCGCGCGTCGGCCTGCTCACGACGCGGGGCCACGAACAGATCCTCCACCTCGCGCGCGCCTGGACGCCCGGTCCGCTCTACGGCTGGATGGCGATGGAGAAGCCGGAACCGCTCGCCGACCTCGTCGACACGCGCGGCATAGACGCCCGGGTGAGCGCGCCCGACGGCGAGGTCGCGAAACCGGTCGACCCCGACGAGGTGTGTGCGGCCGCGGCCGACCTCGTCGATTCCGGCGTCGAGGCGCTCACCGTCGCCCTGCTCAACTCCTATCTCGACCCCGCACAGGAGCGCGAGGTGCGGGACGTGATCGAGGCCGAGCACCCCGACCTCCCCGTCTCGATCTCCTCGGAGATCGTCACGGAGTACGGCGAGTACGAGCGCACCCTCACGACGGTGATCAACGACTACGCCCGCCCGCAGGTGATCCGCTACCTCGACGACCTCGACGCGGAACTCAGGGAGTCCGGATCTTCCGCCGCGCTGAACGTGGTCCGCTCCGACGGCGGGATCATGTCCACCGACGCGGCCAAGCGCCGCCCCGTGGAACTCGCGCTCTCCGGGCCGAGCGGTGGCGTCGTCGGGGCCGCGACGATCGCGGAGCGCAAGGGCGTCCCGAACGTCCTCACCCTCGACATGGGCGGCACCTCCACCGACGTGAGCCTCGTCGAGGACGGTCAGCCCTCGACGACGCGCCAGACCAAGGTCGGCTACCGCGAGTTCAAGTCGCGGGCCGTCGACGTCAACACGGTCGGGGCGGGCGGCGGCTCGATCGCCCGCGTCCAGATCAACGGCTCGCTCGTCGTCGGCCCCGACAGCGCCGGGGCGGACCCCGGCCCGGCCTGCTACGGGCGTGGCGGCACCGATCCGACCGTCACGGACGCGAACGTCGTCCTCGGGCGCATCCCGCCGTCGGTGAAACTGGGCGGCGACCTCGAACTCGACCGCGAGGCGGCCCGGACTGCTATCGAGGGCGTCGCCGAGGAGCGCGGCTCGACCGTCGAGGAGGCCGCGCAGGCGATCCTCGACCTCGTCAACGAGAACATGTACGGCGCGCTGCGCGTGGTGAGCGTCGAGCGCGGGTACGACCCCCGCGAGTTCGGCCTCGTCGCCTTCGGCGGCGCGGGACCGATGCACGCCAACGCGCTCGCGGACCTCATCGGTTCCTACCCGCTGATCGTCCCGCCCGCCCCGGGGGTCATGTCCGCGTTCGGCTTCCTCACGAGCGACATCCAGAACGAGTTCTCGGAGACGTACCTCAGGACCGAACGCGACGTGGACGGTCGGGACCTGCGTGACGCGCTCGAAACCCTCGAGACCGAGGCCGCCGACTGGCTCCGCTCGGAGGGCGTCGAGGAGGAGGACCACCGCTTCGACTACTTCGCCGACTGCCGGTACTTCCGCCAGGACATCCAGATGTCCATCCCCGTCGACACCGACGACCTCGTGAACGGCTCGGGGATCGAGGGGCTGAAGGCGGCGTTCGAGGCGCGCCACGAGCGGCAGTTCGACTTCTCGCTCGACGCGCCGCTCGAGATCGCCACCCTCCGGGTCATCGGCCGCGGCACGATCGAGGGGGTGGACCTCGAGGCCCGCGAGGTCGGCGGCGAGGACCCCTCGGGGGCGCGGACCGACGCCCACGAGGTGTACTTCGATGACGAGTACCACGACGCGCCGGTCTACGACCGGGGGGCGCTCGCGCCGGGGAACGTGATCGACGGCCCGGCGATCGTCGTCGAGGACGACTCGACGGTGGTGCTACAGCCGGACCACGTCGCGACGGTGGATCGCTTCGAATCGCTGGAGATCACCCGAGGTGAGGAACGATGAGTACCGAACCGGACTTCGTCGGGGAGCACGACGTCGACCAGACCACGCTCGACATCGTCGAGAGTACGCTCGCGAACACCCGCTACGAGATGGACCGCGTCGTCGAGACGACGGCCATCTCGCCGGTGATCCGCGAGCAGTCGGACCAGTTCCCGATGATGGCCGACCGGAAAGGCCGCATGATCATGGGGCAGTTCGGCAGCGCCATCGAGGACATCATCGCCAACGCGCCGTTCGGCTGGGACGACCTGAACGACGGCGACGTGATCGCCACGAACGACCCCTACATGTGCGAGGGGGCGATCTCGCACACGCCGGACGTGCTGCTCCTGCGGCCGATCTTCTACGAGGGGGACCTCGTCGGGTTCTCGAGCCAGTGGGGGAACCTGATGGACGTCGGCGGGAAGACGCCGGGGAGCATCCCGATCGACGCCTCGACGATCTTCGAGGAGGGCGTCCGCCTCCCGCCGACGAAGCTCTACAGGGAGGGCGTCTTCGACGAGGGGGTGCTGGAGACGTTCAAGCACAACACTCGCCTGCCCGCCCACGCAGAGGCGGACATCAAGGCGCTCGCGGCGGGCACCGCGACCGCCGAGGCGCGCATCCAGGAACTCTGTGCGCGCTTCGGGAGGGACACCTACCTGGAGGCCTGCGACGCCATCCTCGATCGCACGCGCGAGGGCGTCACCCGACTCATCCGCGACCTGCTCCCGGAGGGCGAGACGTTCGTCTTCGAGGACTACGCGGACGACGACGGACGGGGTCACGGCCCGATCAAGCTCCACATGGAGCTGTACCGGGAGGGCGACGAACTGTTCGTCGACTGGACCGGCACGGACGAGCAGGTGCCGGGGACGGTGAACTTCCTCCTAAACGAGAACATGTTCAAGATGTTCGTCGGGGTGTTTCTCATCATGGCGTTCGACCCGCAGTTGACGTTCAACGACGGGTTCTACGACCGGATCAACGTGGAGATCCCCGAGGGCACGGTGCTGAAGCCGGAGTTCCCGGCGGCGCTCGGTAACCGCCTCACGCTCATGGCGCGGCACTTCGACATCCTCCAGGCGGTGTTCTCCGACGCGCTCGGCGAGCAGTTCTCCGTCGCGGGGAGCTACGGCACCAGCCCGAACCTCGTCTACGCGGGGACCGACTCGGATGGCAACGACTTCCAGCTGCTCGAGATCCTCTACGGGGGCATCCCGGCCCGCCCCGGCGGGGACGGCCTCGACGGCCACTCCTGGTGGCCGCTGTTCAAGACCGTCCCCGTCGAGTACCAGGAGGCGTACTACCCCCTCACCGTCGAGGAGTACAGCGCCCGCGCGGACACCGGCGGGGCCGGCGAGTTCCGCGGGGGCCACGGCGTCAGGAAGGTGTACACCTTCGAGGAGGACGGCGCGATCACGTTCCAGGACGACCGCGCGGTCACCTACCCCTACGGCGTCGACGGGGGGAGCCACGCCCAGCCGTCGCGAAAGCGCCTGCTCCGCACCGACGGGACCGAGGAGGAACTCCCCTCCAAGGTGGAGAACGTCGCCGTGCGGGCGGGCGACAGGCTCGTCTTCGAGACGGCGGGCGGCGGCGGCCTCGGCGACCCGCTCGGGCGCGATCCCGACCTCGTCGCCCGGGAGGTCGAACGCGGGCTGATCAGCGCGGACGCCGCCCGCGAGGAGTACGGCGTCGTGGTGGAGGACGGCCGCCCGGTCGCCGACGAGACCGAGTCCCTCCGCGCCCGCCTGCGCGGCGAGCGCGAGGAACTCCCGCAGTTCGACTTCGGTCCGCTTCCCGACGAGGAGACGCTGGCCGAACAGATCGCGGAGGAGCGACGGGCGTTCGACGCCCGCCGCGAGTGAGACGATGGAGGACGCACCGGACGCAGAGACCCGGGCCGTCTACGACCGCCGGGCGTTCGGCCGCGACGTGGGCTTCGGCGACCGCCCCGCGCTCGTCGTCGTCGACCTCATCGAGGCGTTCACGGACCCCGAGACGAACCTCGGATCGAACGTCGACTCGGTGGTCGAGTCGACCCGTCGCCTCCTCGCGGCGTTCCGCGAGCGCGACCTGCCGCGATACTTCACGACGGTCGCCTACGAGGAGTCCTACGGCGACGCGGGGGTGTTCGTCGAGAAGGTCCCCGCGCTGCGCGAACTCCGACTCGGCACCGACGCGGTCCGCGTGGACGAGCGCATCGCGCCGCGGGAGGGCGAGCGCGTGATCCTGAAGAAGTACGCGAGCGCCTTCTTCGGCACCGACCTCTCGACGGAGCTGACGACCGACGGGGTCGACACGCTGGTCGTCGCGGGCGTCACGACCAGCGGCTGCGTCCGGGCGACCGCCGTCGACAGCCTCCAGCACGGCTACCGGACGATCGTTCCGCGCGACGCGGTCGGCGACCGGGCGGAGGGACCACACCGCGCGAACCTGTTCGACATCGCCGCGAAGTACGGCGACGTGGTGACGACCGACGAGGTGCTGGCGGAACTGGAGACACTCGGTCGAGAGTGAGAGCGGGAGCGAGAGGGGAGAACCGGTCAGAGCCGGACGTCGGCGCGTTCCCCGCCACCGTCGGCGAGCCGTCCCTCTAGCGCGAAGAAGCCGAGGTTGACGGCGGTGGCGACGAGCACGAGCACGAGGATGATCGCGAGCATGCGATCGACCTGCAGTCCGACGATGTACTCGACGAGTTCGTAGCCCAGCCCCGCGCGCGCGGCGAACATCTCGCCGAGGATCACCCCGAGGAAGGTGAGGTTGAACCCCAGCCGGAGACCGATGACCAGGCCGGGGAGGATCGAGGGGACGATCACCTCGCGGAACGTCTGCCAGCGCGAGAGGCCGAGCGAACGCGCGACCTTCAGGTGCTCGTCGCGGACGGTCGCCATCGCGCTCAGCGTGAGGATGGCGATCGGAAAGACGCCGTGGAACCAGCCGAAGGCGATCTTCGAGTCCATGCCGAGCTGAAAGACGAACAGGAAGACGGGAAACAGCGTCACCTTCGGGATGGAGTAGGTGCCGAGCAGGAGCGGCTCGAACACGTCCGCCCAGAAGTCGTCGAGCCCGAGGGCGACGCCGACCCAGACGCCCGTGACGACCGCGAGGGCGTACGCCGCGAGCAGTTCGGCCATCGTCCGGCGGAAGCCGTCGAGGAGCCAGCCGCGGCGCAACCCATCGAGGAGCGCCGCGACGGACTCGGCGGGCGTCGCCAGCGCGAACCCGCTCGTCGTCATCGCCAGCACCTGCCAGAGCAGCAGGAGGGCGATCGGGACCGCGAGCCGCCCGACGGTCACGCCGTCGAGCGGAAGTCGCCGGGGATCGAACCCGACGCTCATCGCCGAACCCTCCGGTAGAGGCGGCGCTCGACGGCGGTCAGCGTCGCGTTCACGGCCAGCGCGAGCAGGACGACCAGCAGCATCGCGGCGTACATCCCCCGAACGTCGAAGTTGTTGTAGTCGTAGGAGATGAGCCACCCGAGTCCGCTCTCGGCGAGGATAAACTCGCTCGCGATCGTCCCGATCAGCGCGTAGATGAACCCGAGCTTCAGCCCGGTGAACACGTACGGCACCGACGCCGGCAGGTAGACGTATCTGAGCAGTTGCCAGTCGGTGAGGTTCATGTCGCGGCCCGCCTGCACGTACACCTCCGGGATCTCGGCCAGTCCAGAGGCCGTGTTCGTCACCATGATGACGACGCTGAACCCCCAGGCGATGGTGAGAATCGGGAGGATGCCGAGTCCCATCACGGAGATGAGCAGGGGATAGAACGCGAAGAACGGGACCGCGTAATAGATCAGCAGGTAGGGATCGAGCACCCGCTTGAGGCGATCGACGCGCCAGAGGACCACGCCGGCCGGGAGGCCGGTGACGGCCGCGAGCGCGAACGCGCCGAACACCGCCGAGAACGTCTGGACGATGTGCGGGGTCAACTCGCCCGAGACGAGCAGTCGAACGAGTTCGCCGACCATCTCCGAGAGGGGGATGAGCGTCGTCGGGCCGATCAGCCCGAGGCGAGGCGCGAACTCGACGGTCGCGAGGAGCGAGCCGACGAGGAGCGTCTGCGCCACCCTGACGCGCTGACCGCGCGTCAGTCCCCCGACGACAGGGAGGCGCGTGGATACGGTGCTCATCTACTCACCCCTCGACGCGAGCCGTCTGTTCCATCCCGCGTCGGCTCTCCTCCTTCAGCTCACCCCAGAGTTTCCGGACGATCTCGTTGAACGCCTCCGTTCCCATCGCGTCGTCGTCCCGGGGCCGCGGGAGGGCGTTTTCGACGACCGTCTTGAACCGGCCGGGGCGAGCGCTCATCACCGCGATCCGGTCCGAGAGCTGGACGGCCTCGTTGATGTTGTGCGTGACGAAGAGGATGGTCGCGCCGGTCTCGCGCCAGATGCGAAGCAACTCCCCGCCGAGGATGAGGCGGGTCTGTTCGTCGAGCGCGCCGAACGGTTCGTCCATGAGGATGAGTTCCGGTCCCATCACCAGGGTCCGGGCGATGGCGACGCGCTGGTTCATTCCGCCGGAGAGTTCGCCGGGGCGGGCGTCCTCGAACCCGGACAGGCCCACGAGGTCGAGCATCTCCTCGGCGCGCGCTCGGTACTCGGACTTCGCGACGCCGTTCATCCGGAGTCCGAACTCGACGTTCTCTCGCACGGAGAGCCACGGGAACGTGCTGTGGTCCTGAAACACCATCCCGATCCGCGGGTCGGGACCGGCGATCGGATCGCCCTGGAGTCGGACCTCGCCGTCGGTCGGTTCGACGAGGCCGCCGATGATCTCGAACAGCGTGCTCTTGCCGCAACCGGTCGGCCCGATGATCGAGACGAACTCCCCCTCGGCGACCGTGAGATCGATGCCGTCGAGCGCGGTGATGGTGCTCGTCCGTTCGTCTCCCAGTCCGTAGGTCTTCGTCACGGCGTCGACTTCGAGCGTCATCCTTCGGCCTTCGAGAGGTCGACGCGTTTCTCCTCGGGCAGGAACTCCTGGGTTGCGATCTTCGTCCACTCGACTTCCCGGTCGATGAGGCCGATGTTCCGCATGCCCTCCTCGATGCGCTGTAACCCCTCGACGCTGAACTCGTTGGTCGTGTAGTAGTTCTCCGGCTCGACGTTCTCGAACGACTTCCGCATCACCGATACGTCGTAGCCGTCGTTGTAGGAGGCGAAGATCTCGGCCGCCTCCTTCGGGTTCTCCCTGATGAACTCGACGCCGCGCGCTCGCGCCCTGAGGAACCCCCGGATCGCGTCGGGACGTTCCTCCATGATGTCCGGTCCCGCGATGACGCAGGTCTGCTGGAACGTCGAGATGTAGTCCTTCGCCCAGAAGACGACCTGCCAGCTGTCCTCCTGCTGTTGCTTGGAGAAGATCGGATCGAGGTTCGCGGCCGCCGCGATCGAACCTTCGCTCACGGCCGTCAACCCCTCGCTGACACCCCCCATCGCCTTGAACTCGACCTCGTCGGGGTCGATCCCCTCGGCGTACTTCACCGCGAGCGCCGAGGTGTTCTGCGTGACCGATCCCGCGCTGGTGAACCCGACGGTCTTCCCCTTCAGGTCGGCGATCGACGTCACGTCGGACCCCTTCGGTGCGACCCAGTTGATCGTCCCCGGCGTGTTCGTCGTCCCCGCGACGATCTTCAGCGGCGCGCCGGCGTAGTACGCCTTGACCGCGGCCGGCGTCGCCACCTCGCCGAACGGGAGACCGCCGGTGACGACGTTTCTGACGGTCGTCCCCCCGCCGCTGGAGCCGACGACGCTCGTGATCTCGAGTCCCTCCTCCTCGAAGTACCCGTTCTCCATCGCCATCTGGTACGGCGGCGCGTACAGCAGGATCGGCCAGTGGGTGACCGTCACTTCCGCCGAGAACGACCCCCCGCCCCCACCGCCGCCACCGTCGCCACCGCCGTCCCCCGAGGAATCGTTACCACCCGACGGCTGTCCGTTCCCCGATCCGTCCCCCCCGCCCGTACACCCCGCGAGGAGGCCCGCGCCCGCCGCCGTCCCCGCGGCGACGAACCCGCGGCGGGTGAGCGACGCCGCAGCGGAACGCCCGACGTCGGTTTCGCGTTTGTGATTGTCTGCCATGTAACCGGTACGTCTCTGTACAGGTTCGAAAACGCTTGCACCTACCAGTGTAGGGTCGTTTTGGGGAGCACGATGCCGGTCAGAGCCCGGCCGTCAGGTCGAACCCCGCCGCGCTCGCGCCGACCGCGCCGAGCAGTTCCGCGAGCGCGTCGAGGTCGTCGGTGTCGATCACCTCGACGGGCGTGTGCATGTAGCGGTTGGGCAGCCCGACGTTCGCCGAGGGGATCCCGCCGCGCGAGACGAAGACGGCGTCGGCGTCCGTGCCGGTGGCACTCCCCGCCGCCTCCAGCTGCACGTCGATCCCCTCCGCCGCCGCGACCGAGCGGACGCCCGCCACGAGCCCCGGGTGGTTCGCGCTGCCGCGGACGACGACCGGTCCCTCGCCGAGCTTCACGGTCGACACTCTCTCCGAGGGCGTCTTCGGCGCGTCGGTCGCGTGGGTGACGTCCACCGCGACGAACGCGTCCGGCGCGAGGTCGAAGCCGACCATGCGCGCGCCGTTCGCGCCGAGTTCCTCCTGCACCGTGGCGACGGCGTGGACGGTGACCTCGGCGTCGCGCGCCGCGGCCCGGCGCAACCCCTCGGCCGCCGCCCAGATCCCGACGCGGTTGTCCATCCCGCGCGCCGCGAGGCGCGTCCCCTGCAACGCCTCGACGCGCCCGACGATCGTGATCGGATCGCCCACCTCGACGAGTTCCTCCGCTTCCTCCCGCGAGCCGACGCCGATGTCGACGTAGCTCTCGCGGATCTCGGGGACCGCGTCGTCGTCGCGGTCGCGCAGGTGGATCGCCGTCCCCCCCACGACGCCCGGGATCGGCTCGTCGGCGTGAACGACGACGTGCTGGCCGCGCACGACGGTCCTGTCGGCCCCGCCGACGCGCGTCAGCGCGAGGAAGCCGTCGTCGTCGATGTCCCGTATCATCAGACCGATCTCGTCGGCGTGGCCGCCGAAGGCGATCGATCGGTCGCTCTCGCTACCGCCCTCGCAGGTGGCGACGGCGTTCCCGTAGGCGTCGACGCTCACGTCGTCGGCGAACTCGGAGACGTAGTCCACCCACGCGCGGAGCGCGGGCGACTCGAACCCCGCGGGGCTGTGCGTCGAGAGGAGGTCGTCGAGGAACTCGCGCTGCGGTCCGTCCATGCGCGTTACCGTCTACTGCCGGACGCATCAACGTCTCGATGGTCGGGGGCGGCGACGACGCCCGATCCCCACCGCCTGCCAAACGCTAAATCCCCGCGTCCCGATTGTGAACCCATGCCCGACATCACCGTGTTCAAGGTCGACCTGAGCGGTTCGAGGTTCAACGCCCCCTTCTCGCGGCAGTACGAGGGCGGCGAGCGGGAGGAGCGCGAGGGCGAGAGCGGCGGCGGACGCGGAAAGCTCCTCGCGGTCGTCGGCCTCGTCGTCGCGCTCCTGACGGCCGTCGGCGGGCTCCTCGCCGTCAGGAAGCTTCGCGGGCGGGGCGGAGAGGATGACGAGGGGGAGGCCGACGACGAGGCCGGCGGCGAACCGGCCGAGTTCGACCCCGACACGTTCGAGACGGAGGCGGACCGGTCGAATCGCAAGCGCGCCGTGGCGGCCGTCGTCGGCCTCGCCTTCCTGATCGGGACGGCGGCGGTCGTGAAGCTCCGCGGCGGCGACGAGGAGGGCGAGGCGTACGAGGACTACCGGGTCGACGTGGAGGGACCGTCCGAGACCCCGATCGAGGAATCGGAGTAGCGGAAGGCCTTTTGCCCGTACCCGCCTCTCCCCGGTATGAATTTCTATCGCGCGGTCCGGGCGGTGACGGACGCATCCGGTGAGGGGCCCGTCGACTGGGTCGCGGTCGGCGACGCCGCGAAGGCGGTCACCGCGCCGGGGACGCTCGATCTCACGCCCGCCGACGAGCGGGCGTACGCCGCGGACGTCCGGGCGGCGCGCGATCAAATCAGGTCGGTCGCGGGCGTCGACTTCGACCTCCCGGAGACGGTCGAGATCCAGAACCGCCACCACTGGATCGACGCGAACGTCGTCACCTTCGAGCGCATCCTCGACCTGCTCGAACCCGAGGTGGGGCTCATGCCCGGGATCGCGCGGTCGCTCAACACGGGATCGATGGCCTTCGCCGTCGGCTTCCTCGCGAACAACGTCCTCGGGCAGTACGACCCGCGGCTGCTCTCCCCGGGGGCGGCGAACGACCACTCGCTGTACTTCGTCCACCCGAACATCCGGCGCGTCTCCCGCCAGCTCGACGCCGACGAGGACCGCTTCCGCCGGTGGATCGCCTTCCACGAGGTCTCCCACGCCGCCGAGTTCGGGGCCGCGCCGTGGCTCACCGACCACCTTGAGGACCTCATCGAGACGACGCTCCGGGACCTCTCGGCCGCGCGCTTCAACCGCGACGACTTCCTCGCCATCGACACCACGATGACCGCCGTGGAGGGGTACGCCGAACTCCTGATGGACCGGACCTTCGACGAGGAGTACGAGGACCTCCGGCGGAAGCTCGACGCCCGCCGTCGCGGCGGGGGGCCGATCGCCCAGCTGATCCGCCGACTGCTCGGCCTGGGGCGCAAGCGCCGCCAGTACGAGCGCGGCAAGGACTTCTTCGAGGCCGTCGTCGACGCCCGCGATCTCCGAACCGCGAACCTCGTCTGGGAGCGCCCCGAGAACCTCCCGACCGACGACGAACTGCGTAACCCGACGCGGTGGCTCACCCGCGTCGCCTGACGCCGCGTCACAGCTCTCGGCCATCGTTACCGCTTGTCGACGGATCCCTCCACCGGGGTTCTCGCGTCGACCGTCGCGCGTATCCCGGCACTCGGGGCGGAACCGGCAGCGGATCGTCGCGCGACGACCGTTCTACTCGCGGACTCGGACCCGCATCCGTACGTCGTCGGCGGGTCGGAGCGTCGCGCCGGGCGACAGTTCGGGATCGGGGTCGGACAGCAATTCGAATTCGACGCGCCGGAGCAGCGTCGGGAGAACGAGCTTCAACTCCATCGTGGCGAACCGCATCCCGATGCAGTGGCGGGGTCCGCCGCCGAACGGGAAGTACGCGTAGTCCGGCAGTTCCGCCTCGACGCCCCCGGTCCACCGATTCGGGCGGAACGCCGCCGGGTCGTCGTAGAACCGTGGGTCCCGGTGCAGTCGGATCTGGGGGAGCGTGACGTTCGTTCCCTCGGGGATCAGGTACCCCCCGATCTCGATGTCCTCGACGGCGGTGCGGAAGACGGCGAACGCCGGCGGGTACAGCCGCAGTGACTCCGTGAGGACGCGATCCGTGAGGTTCAGATCGGGGACGTCGGTCGGCGAGGGATCGTCGTCGCCGAGGACCTCGTCCCACTCCTCGTGGAGGCGTTCGAGGACGTCGGGGTGACGCGTCAACAGGAGGGTCGTGTACGCGAGCGTGAGCGAGGTGGTCTCGTGGCCCGCGAACAGGAACGTTAGCAGTTGATCCCGCAGTTCCCCCTCGGAGTGGCGGTAGCCGTCCGGCTCCTCCGCGGCGAGCAGCAGCGAGAGCAGGTCGTCGCGCTCCTCGAGGTCGCCGACGCGCCGGCGTTCCTCGATCAGTTCGTCGACGATGTCCTCGAACGCGGCCATGGCGCGGTCGTAGCGGCGCTGGCTCGGCGTCGGCACCCACGACGGGAGGAAGAAGTTAGAGAGCGTCCGCGGATCCCCCCGCTCGTTGATCGCCCGGGCGACCGACGTGATCGCCTCGCCCCGGCCGTCGACGTCGAGATCGAACAGCGTCCGGGCGAGGACGTCCACCGTGAGGTCGGAGAACTGCCGGTTGACCGCGAGTTCCTCCCCGTCCCCCCACCGTGCGGCGTGGTCGGCGGCCACGTCGACCATCGTCCCCCCGTAGCGTTCGATCCGGTCGAGCGTGAACGCGTTCTGAAGCACGGTCCGCTGGGCGCGCCACTGCTCGCCCTCGGTGAACAGCACACCGTCGGGAGCGAACTCGTTGCCGCCGAACTCCTCGAACCGGAACTTCCGGACCGAGTCCGAGTCGGTCACCAGCAACCGCTCGACGTACGCCGGATGTAACACCATCGTGAACGGTAGCCCGCCGACCTCGTACCGGACGACGTCGCCGTAGGACGCCATCCGATCGAAGAACCCGACCGGATCCCTGGCGAGTTGCAGGGTGTTGCCCAGCAGCGGCCAGCCGTCCGGTCCCGGCGGTAGCTCCGCCTCCTCCGTCGAGTCGTCCGTGGCGGACGCCTCCTCGGTCGTAGCGGTCATGACACTCGGGGGTACGTACCGAGTCGAGAAACGAATTCAGTCGGCGTGGCTAGCGCCTTTATGTTCGCTAGCTTCGTCTGATCGGACACGTCGGTACGTTGTTGCGTGCCGGGGATTCGACCGTGAAGTACTGCGACCTCTACCTGCGCCAACCCGACTGGATGTTGCACCCGATGCAGCGGTTCATCCGCTACGAGGACGTCGTCCGGTACGAGGAACTGTTGACTTGGAACCTGCAGCCGGGCGAACCGATCGAGTACGAACTGTTCTACGTCGAGGTGACCGACGTCGAGCGGTACCGGGAGGCGATCGAGCGCGTCGAATCGGTCCGGTGGCACCGGATCGGTCTAATCGACGACGAATCGCTGTACGTCTTCGCCTGTCAGGAGACACGCGAGGAGGACGTCTCGTTCCGACGCGCGTTCGGCGATCTGGAGTTGGTCGTCGTCCCCCCCATCGTCTACGACGAGCAGGCCGCGATGCGGCTTACCGTCATCGGGCAGGAGGGCGATCTCGGGACGCTCGTGGAGAACATCCCCGGCGAGATCGAGGTCACGATCGAGGAGGTCGGCGAGTACGACCGGCGACACGCCAGGATCGCCGGTCCGTTGACCGATCGGCAGTACGAGGCGGTCGAGACGGCGGTCGAACTGGGTTACTACGCCGTCCCGCGGCACGCGTCGCTTGCGGACGTGGCCGCCGAACTCGGGTGCGCCGCGAGTACGGCCTCGAACCACCTCCGGAAGGCGGAGTCGGCGATACTCTCCCGCGTCGTACGGTGAACGCCACGGCGGCGAATCAGCGTCGGCCGAAGCCGCGTCACAGCTCTCGGCCATCGTTACCGATGTTGACGGGTATATCTACGAGAGCCATCTAGCGGCGGTACTCAGCTCTCTTCGAGACCAATGGCTAACCACTCCGCTACCGTCGATCCCGCATCGTTCCTCGAGAACCTGCGCTCGCTGCACTACCGCGAGGTCCTGATGACGCTCGCGACGGCGGCCGTCATCGCGGGGACGGTCGTCCTCTACCCCGGCGCGGACCGGATCACGTCGACGCTGTCGGCGGACGTGACGACCGGGACGCTCGCGCTCGTCTTCCTCGTCGCGATCGTCGCGGGGGCGGTCAAGGGTGCCATCGGCTTCGGCTACGCACTCATCGCGACGCCGGTGCTCGCCTCCGTCATCGACGTGGACCCCGTCGTGGCCGTCGTCGTCCTCGCCATCCCGCCGTGGATGATCAACGTCTTCCAGGTGGGCGAGACGAACACCGGCCTCGACTACGTGCGCCGCGAGTGGCCGCTGATCGGCCTCGCGGTCGCCGGCACCGTCGTCGGCGTCACGTTCCTCGCCGAGTTCCGGACGGGACCGCTCGTCCCGCTGCTCATCGCGCTCCTGATACTCGCCTACGTGGCCTACCAGGTGCTCCGGAACTTCGTCGTGGTCGAGGAGGCCCACCACCCCGTCGCGCTCGGCGGCGTCGGATTGGTGGAAGGGTTTCTCCTCGGCGCGGCGAACCTCGGACCGCTCCTGCCCGCCTACCTCCACACGTTCGAGCGCGACCGCGACCGCTACATCGGGGGGATGTCGATGGTGTTCACCTTCGTGTTCACGGTGAAGATCGTGCAGTCGATCGCCGTCGGCCTGCTGACGCCGCCGCTGCTGTGGCTCGGCTGTGCGATCTCGGTCGTCACGCTCGTCGGCCTCTTTCTCGGCACCTACCTGCGCCAAATCGGCGTCGACGAGACGTGGTTCAACCGCGCGGTCGTCGGGATGCTGTTCGTCATCGGGGTGAACATCCTCCGGAAGACCGCGCCGAAGGTGTTCGGCGGGCTGTTCTGAAGCGCTTCACTCCTCCGCGCGGAAGACCGGCGCGGGGTGGCCGTCGTCGGCCTCCATCGCGCCGTCGAACACGACGCGGTCGCCGATGCCCGCCTCGCCCTCGACGCGCGCCGTCACGCGCGCCGGGCCGACCTGGACGATCCCGACGCGGTAGGGCCCCTCGAAGCCGACGGGCGGGACGGTGATCGTCGTCTCGGAGTAGACCTCCCCCTCCTCGGGGAGGTCGACGGCCTCCAGGTCCCGCCCGCCGCACTCGTTACAGACGGAGAACGGCGTGCCGTAGGTCGCCCCGCAGTCGGCGCACTCGACGCCGAGGAGGTCGCCCTCGCGCAGCGCGGCCGCCCACTCGTCGTACGCGAGGCTCATCGGCGCACCTCCATGACCGTCACGACGGTCGTACCGGCGTCGCCGCCGAGGTTGTGCGCCACGGCGCGCTCCGCGCCGTCCACCTGGCGTTCCCCGGCGTCGCCCCGGAGCTGTTCGGTCAGTTCGACGATCTGGCCGGTCCCGGTCGCGCCGATGGGGTGGCCCTTCGCCTTCAGGCCGCCGGAGGGGTTGATCGGCCGGTCGCCGTCGAGGGCGGTCCGTCCCTCCTCGGCGGCGGGACCGCCCTCGCCGTCCTCGAAGAAACCGATGGCCTCGCTCGCCATCACCTCCGCGCCGGTGAAGCAGTCGTGAACCTCGGCGAAGGCCATCTCGTCGGCCCCCGCGCCGGCCTGCTCGTAGGCCTGCGCGGCCGCGTCGCGGGCCGCCCGCGTCGCGTGCGGGACGGGCTTCGCCGACAGCGGGACGACGTCCGTCGCGTGGCCGACGCCCGCCACGTCCACCGGGGCGTCGTAGGAGTCCGCGCGGTCGTCGCTCGTGACGATCACGGCGCTCGCGCCGTCGGAGAACGGACAGCAGTCCATGAGTCGGAAGGGGTCAGCGATCAGGGGCGACTCGAGTACCTCATCGACGGTGATCTCCTTGCCGAAGTGCGCGCGCGGGTTGCGCGTCCCGTTGGCGTGGTTCTTCACCGCGACGTGCGCGAGTTGCTCCTCGGTGGTACCGTACTCGTGCATGTGGCGCTTCGTCAGCAGGGCGAAGACGCCGGGGAACGTGAGACCCGTCGGCTGCTCGTATTGTCGATGAGAGGCGCTGGTGAAGATGCGCGTCATCTCGCCGGTTCCGAGTCCCGTCTCGGGGGTGCACCGCTCGACGCCGCCGACGAGGACGGTGTCGTGGATCCCCGCCTCGACGGTCTGGACGGCGTTCTTGAACGCGTTGGCCGACGTGGCGCAGGCGTCCTCGAAGCGCTGGGCTGGGACGCCCGCGATGCCCACCTCGGAGGCGAGCTTCGGCGCGAGGTGCGTGTCGTTCTCGGTCTGTCCGCCCATCGCGTTCCCGAAGTAGAACGCGTCTACCTCGTCGGGGGTGACGCCCGCGTCGTCGTACGCGTCGAGCGCCGCGGCGGCGAACAGCTCCGCGAGGGTCGAGTCGTGGACGCCGAACGTGGTCATTCCGGCGCCGACGACGCTTGCTCGTGTCATCGTCCACAGATGGGGCGCACGCACACTAAGATGTACCGTGCCCGTGCCGCGAGCGGACGAAACCGTTCGAATCGGGACGGTCGCGCGGGAGGCACCGCCCTTCGGTGCGGTCGAAGAGGAGGGTACCCCCTCAAAAAGAACCTCCGCTAGCAGGGAAAACCGTGAACGGAAGCATAGTCCTGGTATCAGGTGACCTCTCCCGAGGGCGCTCCGGGGCGACCGGGGCGTCCGGGCCGAGGGCGGGACGGTCGACCGCGGTGCGATCGACCGCACCCCGACGTCCGGCGGCATCCCCACCACCCCCCACGGTGCACCCCCACCGCCGCCGCGACGGGCGGACCGTCCCGATCGAAGCAGGAGCAGTCCGACGAGGAACGCGGTTCGCGCGACACGACCGCCGGTCCCGGCCACGACCCGGGCGGCGAGCGAACCGACTCGTCGGGCGGACGCTGTCAGAGGCGCCACACCGTCGACGCGGTGCAGTGGAGGGGTCGACCACACCTCACGAAACGCGACGCGTCCCTCACCGGCCGCGTCAGCGCCGCGCTCGCTCGACTTCTCCGGTTCCGGGAAAGACGATCCAGACGACGAGCGCGCCGAAGGCGGTACCGAGGAGCGCGATCAGGACGACTTCGAGCGGCGTCGCGCTCCCCTGCGAGGTGATGAGACCGGCGGACGCGCCGATGAGTAGCGCGAAGAACGCCTTCAGGCGTCGCACGAGCGACTCGCGATCCTCGTCCGGAATCGGCCCGACCATCAGATCCCCTCCTGGACGGTGCTGACGTGCATTCCCGCGAAGCGCCAGGCGCTCCCGTCCCCCCTGCCGCGTCCCGGTCCCTCCCCGTTCTCGCTTCCGGTCTCACGCCCGTCTCCGTTCCAGGGACCCTCGTCTACCCGAACGAGCGTACCGCTCCACCGCGTGTCGAACTCGTATCTGATCCCTCGTTCGACGTCCGTCCACGCCAGGAACACGTCGTCGGAGAACCACCCGGCGTCGCCGCGCGCCTCCGCGAGGAGGTTCGAACTCCCGACCGTCCAGTCGGTCGTCGTCCGCGTCTGCTCGCGCAGGCCCGCCGCGACCTCGTCGTGGCCCGACAGTCGCTCCGAGAGGCCGAACTTCACCACGGAGGGGGCGTCGAGAAAGAAGGGTGCGAGCGGGTCGCCGTCGCGGAGCGCCCCGTAGTACTCCCGGACGGTCGTCTCGGCGTCCATACGGGGTCGTGTGTCCGACGCGACCTAACCCTACTGGAACCCCCGGTCCACCTCGCCCACGAGGTCGTCGAACTCGGCTTCGAGGAGTCGTTCGGCCTCCTCGAACTCGTCCGCGAGCGCGTCGAGGTCGTCCGGACGGCCGCGTCTGAACCCCTCGTAGGTCATCGGCCCGTAGGCGGGGCTGTCGACGGCGTCCATCACGTCCTCGAAGAACGCGTCGGGAGTCGTCGGCGCGTCGGCGTGTGTCTCGACGACGGTCGCCAGGCGCTTCGCGGCGGCTTCGGCCTCGTCCTCGTCGCCCGGGGGCGATCGGATGCCGAACCGGCCCGTTCCGTCGGTCGGGAAGAACGGGTCGATGTCGTCGTCGACGCGTCGGGCGACCTCGGTCCCGACGCCCCGGACCTCGAACGGGTTCTTCGCGTAGGTCTTGAGCTGGAAGACGCCCACCCCCGGGTGAGCGAGGAACATGTCCTCGCCGATCCCGCGACGGCGGTCGCCCGCCACGGCTCGCCACTCCGCCGGATCGGCCTTCGCGTCGACGACCTCACGCAGGATGTCCTGCCAGTCCCGCACGCGCATACGGGGCCTTCGTCACCTCCTCGCATGAACGTGTCGGCCCGCGTCGGCCCGCGTCGGCCCACGCTCCGCTCACGTCCGCCGGTGTCGGCCAGCGTTCGTCCGCATCGGTCCGTTCCCGCCGGCACCTCCCCGTCGGGGGGCAGAATTATGCCGCCGCTCGCCATCACCTCGCACATGTCCGAGACAGAACCGGTCCTGCTCGACCGCGACGGCGCGGTCGCGACGCTCACCGTCAACCGTCCAGATCGGCTGAACGCCCTCGACACCGAGGTGCTTCGCGCGCTGCTCGACGCCATCGAGGGCCTGCGCGAGGAGGACGTCCGGGCGCTCGTCCTCACCGGCGCGGGCGAGAAGGCGTTCGTCGCCGGGGCGGACATCGAGTACATGTCGCAGCTGTCGGTGGCCGAGGCGCAGACGTACGCCGAGTTGGGCCACCGGGCCACCGACGCGATCGAGGGGTTCCCCGCGCCGGTCATCGCCGCCGTGAACGGCTACGCCTTCGGCGGCGGGTGCGAACTCGCGCTCGCCTCCGACCTCCGGGTGGCGAGCGAGAACGCCGTCATCGGACAGACCGAGGTCGACCTCGGCATCGTCCCCGGCTGGGGCGGCACCCAGCGCCTCTCGCGGCTGGTCGGCGACTCCATGGCCCGCCGTCTCGTCTTCTTCGCCGAGCGCGTGGACGCGCAGGACGCCCAGCAGATGGGGCTGGTCGACGAGGTGGTCGTCGGGAGCGACCTCGACGACCACGTCGCGGACATGGCCGCAGAACTCGCCGCGAAGCCCGCCTTCGCCCTGCAGGCGGCGAAGGAGGCGCTCAACTACGTCCACGAGTCCACCCTCTCCTCGGGGCTCACCTACGAGCGCCGCCTCTGGAGCGGGCTGTTCGGCACGCACGACCAGCGCGAGGGGATGGAGGCGTTCGTCGAGAAGCGCGATCCGGATTTCGAGTGATCGGCGACCGTCCGCCGCGATAGCCCCACGTCCGCCCGCAGCCTCCGTCAGACCGTCGGCGACGCCAGACAGTGCCTCTCCGGGGGCGGTTATCTGACCGGGTTTTAAACGCCTCTCACCTGCAACGCGGCCGCTCATCGAGGTCGTGGTCCAAGAGCAGGTCGCATCATGTCCGCTGATTCCGACGCACTCAAGCAGCTGTTCGAGGAGGGTCTCCAGAAAGCCTACTACACCGAGCAACAACTCGTCGACGCGCTCCAGCAGATGGAGAACGAGGTCTCCGACGAGACGGTAAAGCAGGCGTTCTCAGAACACCGAGAGGAGACTCAGGGCCACGTCGATCGCCTGGAGGAGGTCTTCCAGAGCATGGACGCGTCGCCCGAGACGAAACAGGATCGGGTCGTCGACGCGATGATCCAGGAGCACCAGGAGTTCGTAGAGCAGAACTCCGACGAGACGGTCCTCGAACGGTTCGACATCGCCGCCGGGCAGAAGACCGAGCACTACGAGATCGCCACCTACGGCAACCTCACGCCGCTGGCCGCCGACCTCGGGATGGACGACGCGGCCGACAAACTCGAACAGAACATGCGTGAGGAGCAGAAGGCCCTCGACACGCTCTCGCAGATCGGCCAGCAGTTCGACGAGCAGACGCAGTAACGGCGTCGACCGACCGTCCGACCGACCCACGCTTTTTCGCCGCGCTGGCCCTCCCCGCGAGAACCTCGGCCGTCTCGTCGCCGAGCGGGCGGAGCGACCTCACTCGAAGATGACGCCCTCGAACTCGCCGGTCATGACCACCTCGTCGTCCTCGTTGGTGCAGATGGCCTCCGCCGAGAGGTCGATCCCGCCGTCGCGATCCGCCACGTCGAGGACCGTCAGTTCGCAGCTGATCTCCTCGTCCGTGTAGACGGGCTTTCGGAACTCGAAGACCATGTCGCGGGCGAGGTAGTCGAGGTCGCCGCCGAGCTTCGTCGGGAGCGTCGCCGTCAGGAGGCCGTGGACGACGACCCGCCCCCGCTCGTCCGTTTCGAGGTGGTGTTCGCCCTGGTCGTTCGAGATCTCGGTGAACCGCTCGACGTCGTCGCGCGTGAACGTCCGGGAGTAGGTGTACGTGTCGCCCGGGGAGACGTCCGTGTCGCTCATACCCGTCACTCCACCGCCGTCACGTAAAAATGCCTCCCCGGAGAACCCCGGTCCCACCGGAGCGCCCTCGGTGATCGGGTCGCCCGGCCGGGAGGGCGTCGGTCGACGGCTCGGTCGAATCCCGGACCCGCGTCCGTCGAGTCGCCGGGGAAGGTACCCGACCGACAACCTCTTTCTCCCGGAGGTATCGGTTCCGGTCGTGACGCTCCGTGGTCCCGTCGTCGAGGTGAACGACCCGCGAACCGTCGAGACGCGCTACGGCGAGCGCGAACTGGCCGAGGTGCGCCTCCGCCCCGACGGAGGGGCCGCCGCGCCCGCGACGGTGACGCTGTGGGGCAAGTGGGCCGAGACCGCAGAGGTGCTCGAGCCGGGGATGGAGCTACTAGTGACCGATCCCGAGGAGCGCGAGTGGAACGGCGAGACGACCTACGGAACGTCGAAGGGGTCGCTCGTCGTCGTCGAGCCGGATTTCCTGGTCGACGTGACCGACGTCCGCTCGTGGGTGCAGTGCCCGCGGATGTACTACCTGAACAAGCTCTCGGGGGTCCCGCTCAACTACCCCGTGGTGATGGGGACGCTCGTCCACGAGGTGTTCGGCGACCTGCTCCGCGGGCGGGACCTGGAGGCGGCCATCGACGACCACGTGGCCGACGCGGGCCTCGAACTCGGGCTGCTCGGACGCGACCGCGAGGAGGTGGCCGACGACGTGCGCCGCAACGCCCGCGCCATCGAGGGGTGGCTCAGCCAGGGGCGGCTCACGGGTGACGGCGGAGACGACGGGGCCTCGCTCGACGACCCGTCCGGCGACGACTCGAACCGGGCCTTCGGTCCCGAGCGGAGCGAGTGGCGCTCCGAGCAGACGCTCGTCGGCGAGCGGGTGGGCATCAAGGGCCGCGCCGACGCGATCCGCCGCGGCGTTCCCGTCGAGCTGAAGACCGGGAAGAACCTCCGGAAGGAACCGCGCTTCCAGGACAAGGTGCAGGCGGCCTGCTACGCCCTCCTGCTGGCCGAGCGGGACCGCGCGGCGGGAACCGCGACCGCGTCCGACGGCGGGAGCGCGCTGCCCGACACCGGCACCCTCCTCTACACGAAGAACAGCGCGCTCGACCGCAACGAGGAGACCGGCGACCTGACGCCCGCGAAGGACTTCTCCATCGGCTCGGGCCTCGTGAACTACGTCCTCCGCCAGCGCAACGCCATCGCCGCGATGGAGGCGCGGGGGGACGTACCGACGGGCTACGAGGCCGACGCGAAGTGCGAGTACTGCTTCGAGCGGGACACCTGCATGGTCGTCTCCGGGCGGCTCGACCAGGAGTCGAAGGCGGGGAGCGTCGGCCGCGCCGTCCCCGAGGAGGAGCGGGAGTACTTCGACCGCCTCTACCGGGCCATCGAGGAGGAGCGGCGGGAGGTCCACCGCGAGTACGCGAAGTTGTGGGAGCAGACGGCGGCCGAGCGCGCCGACGACGACCGGGCGCTCGTCGACCTCGAACCGCTCGGGAGCCGGCGGCGCGACGACGGCCGCTGGGAGCTTCGCGCGGCGGGGACGGACGCCGTCTCCAAGATCCGCGAGGGCGACGTGGTGCTCGCGAGCGACGGCCACCCCACCCGGGGGACGGCCGAACTCGCGCGCGTCGAGCGGCTCTCGCCGGAGGTCGTCGTCACGACCGACGAACCGGTGGAGCTTCGCCGCCTCGACGTCTACCCCTCCGAACTCTCCGTCGACCGGATGCTCACCGCGCTGCACGACGCCGTCCTGAAGGGGTCGACCGAACGCAAGGACGTGCTGTTCGGGCGGCGCGCGCCCCGGTTCTCGGAGACGGACGGGACGTTCATCGACAACAACGACGCCCAGGACCGGGCGGTCAGGCTCGCGGTCACCGCCGAGGACTGCGCGCTGATCCAGGGGCCGCCGGGGACGGGGAAGACCTACACGCTCGCGCGGACGGTCCGGGCGCTGGTCGAGCGCGGCGAGCGCGTCCTGCTGTCGGCGTTTACGAACCGCGCGGTCGACAACGCGCTCTCCGCCCTGCGCGAGCAGGGCTTCGACGACTTCGTCCGGATCGGCACCGAGACGGGGATCAGCGAGGACGCCCTCGACTACCGGCTCGACCCGCGCGGCGACCCCGGCGAGCGGGTACGCGAACTGCGCTCCGCGCCGGTCGTCGCCGCCACCACCGCCTCCTGTGGCTCCCGGATCCTCCGGGAGTGTTCGTTCGACGCGGCCGTGATCGACGAGGCGGGACAGCTCACCGAGCCCGCGACGCTCGCGGCGGTGAACCTCGCGGACCGGTTTGTCCTCGTCGGCGACCACCAGCAGCTACCGCCGGTGGTGCGCAGCGAGAACGCGCTGAGTCGATCGCTGTTCGAGCGCCTCGTCGAGCGCTACCCCGACGCCTCGGTGCTGCTCGACCGACAGTACCGCATGAACCAGCGCATCCAGTACTTCTCCTCGACCGCGTTCTACGACGGGAGGCTCAGGCCGGCGACGCCCGAGGTCGCGGGCCGACGCCTCGACGACCTCGACGGCGTCGACGCGGACGCCCTCCCGACCGAACGTCGCGACGCCGTGACGTTCGTCGATCCGGGCGGGCGCGCGGACGGGAACACGAACCCCGCGGAGGCCGACCGCGTGCGGGAGGTGGTCGAGGCCTACCTGGCGGCGGGCGTCGAACGGGGGGACGTGGGCGTCATCGCCCCCTTTCGGGCGCAGGTGGCCGAGATCGGGAGGCGCGTGCCGGAGGGCGTCGCCGTCGACACCGTCGACCGGTTCCAGGGGTCGTCCAAGGAGGTCGTCGTCGTCTCGTTCGTCGCCACCGGGAGCCTCGACGGGCCGATCTTCGAGGACCACCGCCGGGTGAACGTCGCGCTCACGCGGGCGAAGCGGGCGCTCTGCCTCGTCGGCGACGCCGCGGCGCTCGAGAGCGACCCCTTCTACGCCGACATGCTGGCGTGGGCGCGCCGGTGAGGGGGCTCCGCGCCGCGGACTTTTGTCGCTCCGGGTCGTACGTGCTACCATGGCGCTCGACGACGGCGAGAAGACGACGCTCACCGAGACGGGGACGCCCGCCGACGAGCTGATGGGTGCGATCGTCGACGGCGTCATCGGGGCCGCCGGCGGGTTCGTCGGCACGGCGCTGATGACCGTCGTCCTGCTCGTCGCACAGGGGCTCGGGGCGTTCGACACGGCGTCGTTCGCCGACCTCGCACGTCTGATCAACCTCCAGGCGGTCCTCGATCCGGGGCTGTTGCAGGCCGTGGGCTACCTCATCTTCCTCGCCGGCGGGATGACCGCGTGGCCGCTGCTGTTCGCCTCGGTCGAACAGTACCTCCCCGGGGCGACGATGGCCCGGCGCGGGGTCTCGTTCGGGACGGTGCTGTGGACGGGGTTCGTCCTCGCGTTCTACGGCGGGCAGACGGGGACCGCGCTCTACCTCTACGCCGGCCTCACGCTCGTCGCCCACTGGGTGTACGGCTTCGGGCTCGGGCTGGTGTTCACCTACTTCAGCACCCGGCCCGACACCCTCGTGTGATCGACTTCGATCGCCCGCCGGGGATCGTCCGCGTCCGCGTCCCGCTTCCCGGCCGCGAGGGGACCGTCGCCGCCCAACCGGGCGACGGTGTAGGGGCCCGCCGAGCAGCGCCGCGCGTTCGCGCTGGCGGTCGTGCAACTGGCGGGCGAGCGCTTCTCGATCCCGGACGCGAACGTGAAGGTGGTCTCCACCGAGCACGCCGGCGAGGAGACGATGGGCGTGAACCGCGTGGGCGGCGACTGGTCGCCGGAGGAGGCCTGAGAACGCGTACGCCCGTCGAGCATCTCGCCACGCCGGGGTGGCGAGTCGCGCCACGACGGTCCGGCAGACCGTATCACGCGCTCGGCGGACCGGATTCGCACGCCGGGTGTGGTGGGTGACGCCCGACCGGGCACGAGGCGATCGTGATCGCACGACTCGTCCCGCCCGAGCGAATCGAAAGGACCGAGACGCCTCGGACGCCGTACCGAGTATGCGCGAGGGCGTCCCCGTCCGGTCGTACCTGATGGTCGCGCTGGGGGGGCTCGGGTACTGCTGTCTCACGTTCGTCTGGTTCTCGTTGCCCGCGTTCCTCACCCCGGTGAGCGGCGCGCTGGGGCTGTCGAGCACCGAAGCGGGGTTGCTCGTGGGGGCGATCCCCCTCACGTACGTCCCCCTCTCGCTCGCGAGCGGCCTCGTCGTCGACCGGATCGGCCCGTGGCGCGCCATCGGGGGCGGAACGGTCCTGTTCGGTCTCGCACAGACCCTCCGGGGGTTCGCGCAGGGGTTCCCGTCGATGCTCGCGCTCACCGTACTGCTTGGCGTGGGCGCGACCGCGATCACCTTCGGCCTGCCGAAGCTCGTCTCGGAGCTGTTCCCCGCGGATCGAGTGGGAACGCTCTCGACGGTGTACCTGCTCGGCTCGTACGTCGGGACCGCCGCCGCCTACGGGCTCGGTCGGCCCGTGCTGGGGCCGGCGCTCGGCGGGTGGCGACCGCTGTTCGTCGCGAGCGGCGTCGGGGTCCTCGCGTTCGCGCTCTGCTGGGCGCTCGTCTCGTGGACGTTCTCCGCGCCCCGGTACGGCGACGACGCGCCCCCGGCGTCTGTCCGGCGGGACCTCGGGCGGGTGTTCGGTCACCGCGAACTCCGACTGCTGGTCGTCGTCGGCGCGGTGTACCTCTTCGTCGTGCACGGACTCCAGGGGTGGCTCCCGGCCGTCCTCGAGTCGCGGGGGATCGGTCCGGGGCTCGCGGCGGCGATCGCATCGTGGTTCGTCGTCGCCCGCGTGGCCGGAACGCTGACCGTGCCGCCGCTCTCGGACGCCCTGGGTCGCCGTCGCGCCCCGATCGTCGGCTGCGGCGCGCTCGCCGCCGTCGGCGTCGGCGGCCTGCTCGCGGCGGACGAGCGCGTCGTGATCGCCGCGCTCGGCGTCGCGGCGTGCGGCCTGGGCGTCGGCGGCGTCGCACCGCTGATCCGCGCGCTCCCGACGGAGATGGAGGGCATCGGGCCGCGGCTGACCGCCACCGCCGTCGGCCTGGTGTTCGCCGTCGGCGAGGTTGGCGGGTTCCTCGGACCGGTGCTGGTCGGCGCGCTCCGGGACCTGACCGGCGGGTTCGGTCCCGGCGTCGCCGCGCTCGCCGGCGCGGGCGCGGTGCTTGCGCTCGCCGGCGCGCGACTGTCCGACCCCGCCGACTGATCGACCGCGCCGTCCCGCCCCGCTCGCCGGGAGCCCGCCGCTCGACCGCCCGACGGTACGACTCGCCGGTACGTTCTACCCCGGTCTGTATCGAGGTGTGGGGCAAGGGCCTTCTCCCCGAGGGGTCAAGGACGAGTCGAGATGACGGACGAACAGGACGAGCTACCGTGGTCGCCGGCGTTCTTCGCCAGGCAGATGCAGAAGGCCGGCGAGGAGTTCACCGAACAGCAGACGCGGCTGTTCGAGCAGATGCTGTCGACGAAAGCGACCTCGCCGACCAACTGGTACTCCGACGTGATGTCGGTGGGGACCGAGATGGCGCTGTTCAAGACGCGCGTCCAGAGCGGCGGTCGGCTCAGCATCCCGGACGCCGAGCGCGAGGCCCTCGACATCGACGAGGGCGACATCGTCCAGGTGTTCGTCGTCCCGGTCAAACGAACCGCCGGGGATCGAAACGAGCGGTAAGTTCTCCTGCTGACGCGGGCGAGCGGGACCGTCCCCCCGCTCGTCAGTCGGTCTCCCCGAGCGCGCCGGCGGCCGTCCCGTCGCCGATCTCCCGCAGGACGCGCCGGTGGAACTCCCGGAGGACGGCGCTCTCGTCCTCGGCGAGGACCACGTCGCTCGCGGCGAGCGTCGCGAGACCGAATGCGCGGGGCGAGGGTGAGTCCACCCGTCGGCTCTCGATGACGAGGTCCCCGCGTCGGACGGCCGAGAGTACGTCCTCGATGGCCTCGACGTGGAGTTTGTCCTCCAGGATCTCGCGGTAGGTCTCCTCGATCACGGCGAAGTCCTCCAGGTCGTCCGCGAAGCCGAGCAGCATCTCGCTCGACACCTGCTGTTGACTCGCGGACTTCTCATAGCCCTTGTAGCGCTTCAGGATCATCAGCGAGCGCGTCGCGTTGATCCGGAAGTAGCGCTTGAGGAGGTCGGTCCCGGAGAGCGCGGCGCGGAGATCCGGGCGGACGTCCCCCGGGTCGACGTCCTCGAGAACGCCGACGAGGTCGACCTTCCGGTTGAGCGGCATGGAGAGGGTGAAGCCGTGGTCGGCGACGGCGACGGTGACGTTCGCGTTGGCGGCCCGTGCGCAGCGGTGGGCGAGCAGCCGCGAGAGGCCGTCGTTGAACCGCCGGCCGTAGTTCGAGTGGACGTAGTAGCGCCGGCGGTACTCGGCGCGGTCGAGTTCCACCTCGATCGCCAGGCGGTCGTGCGTGCTCACGCTCTCCGCCCCGGCGTAGCGCACCTGCTGGTCGTACGTGCGCGTCGTCGCGCGGACGGCGTTCTCGTCGATCGGGAACCCGCGGAGCCACGACCGGACGGCCGGCGGGCCGCCCGATTCGAGCCGATCCAGCAACTCCCGCTGGAAGGTGAGCACCTCGCACCCGAGGTCGTAGGAGAGGGGGAGTCGCTCGGAGAACCACGAGGGGACGGTCGGCCGAGCGCCCGTCGGATCGACGTACACCTTCGACCCTCGTCGGTAGCGGTACTCGAAGTGCGAGCCGCCGAGGACGAACACGTCGCCCGGCTCCAGCGTGTCGAGGTACGCCTCGTCGAGCTGCCCCACCCACTCGCGCTCCCCCCGGGTGAGCACGTCGCAGGAGAACGAGTCGGGGATGGTGCCGACGTTCGTCATGTAGATGACGCGGGCGAGTCGGCCGCGCTTGCCGAGTAGCGGCTCGCCGACGGGGAAGTCGGGGTAGTGGTACTCGCCGTCGGGCGGGTCGTTCTCGTCGCGCCACACCTTCGGGTAGACGTTGCGGTCCTCGAGCCCCTCGTAGTCGGCCGTCAGGTAGCGCAGCAGCGTCTCCCAGTCGGCGTCGGAGTAGTTCCGGTAGGGGTAGGCACGTTTGAGAATCCGCTTCGCCTCCGCCTCCGGACGGACGGCGTCGATCGCCATCCCGTAGACGTGCTGGGCGGCCACGTCGTGGGCGTTCTCGGGGACGAACACCCGGTCGACGAACCCCTCCTCCGCCCGCTTCAGCATGACCGCGCACTCGACGAGTTCGTCCCGGTCGAGCGCGACCACCCGGCCCGTCACCGTCTCGCCGAGGCGGTGGCCCGCCCGGCCGACGCGCTGGAGGAGCGCCGCGACGGACTTCGGCGAGCCGACCTGCACCACGAGGTCGACGTGGGGCATGTCGATGCCGAGTTCGAGGCTCGTGGAGGTCGTGACGACGTCGAGTTCGCCCGCCTTCAGCCGCCGCTCGACGCGCCGCCGTCGGTCCGCCGAGAGCGAGCCGTGGTGACAGCCGGAGTTCTCCTCGGCGTAGCCGTCGTAGCGCTCCCGCAGGTTGTGCAGGACGCGCTCGGCCCCCGAGCGCGTGTTGGTGAACACGAGCGTGTTCGTGTGCGCTCGGATTAGTTCGTGAAGCTGATCGTAGAAGCGGTCGGTCACGACCTCGGGGGACGCGTTGACGAGGTCGTCGGTCGGGCAGGTGAGCCGGAGGTCGAACTCGCGGACGAAGCGCGTGTCGACGATCTCGTACTCGCGAGCGTCGCCGTCATCGTCGCGCCCGACGAGGAACTCGGCCATCGTCGAGAGCGGTTCGACGGTGGCCGAACAACCGATGCGGGTCGGCGAGCGGTCGCAGCGCGACTCGAGGCGTTCGAGCGACACCGCGAGGTGGGTCCCGCGCTTGTTCTCCGCCACGCTGTGGATCTCGTCGACGACGACGTACTCGACCGTCCGCAGCTTCTCGGCGAACTTCGGTGAGTTGAGCAGGATGGCGAGCGTCTCCGGCGTCGTGTTGAGGACGTGGGGCGTCTCCGTCAGCATCCGCCGGCGCGCCGCGTCGTCCGTGTCGCCGTGGCGGATCGCGTGGCGGATCTCGATCTCGTCGTCCGCGAGGTCCGCGATCCCCGACAGGGGGACCTCCAGGTTGCGGTGGATGTCGTTGGCGAGGGACTTGAGCGGCGAGACGTAGAGGCAGTAGACGGAGTTTTCGAGCCCCGACTGGCGGTCCCGGCGGTAGAGTTCGTTGATGATGGCACAGAAGCTGGCGAGCGTCTTGCCGGAGCCGGTCGGCGCGCAGATGAGCGCGTTCGTCCGGTCGTGGATGAGGGGGATCGCCTCCTTCTGCGGGGGCGTGAAGAACCCGCCGTTCTCGGGGACGGACGCGCCGAACTCCCGGACCCACCACCGCGCGACGGCGGGTTCGAGCAGGTCGAGCACGTCCGCGTCGTCGATCGACACCGCCTCCGGCGCGAAGTCGAAGTCGTACGACGAGAGGAGCGCGCGGCCCCCTCCGGACGTCCCCTGGCCCATCGTTGCGTCCGGGTAGGGTTCGAGCGAAGAAGTGGGTTGGGTTACCGCGGTGAAAGTGAATCCGATCGTCGTTCTCCCTGCGAGCGACGCCCGCGGACATTTAGGCCTCCGCGTCGACCCCCTCGACATGCACGTCACGTTCCTCGGCACCGGCAGCGCCATGCCAACCGGCGACCGCGCGCAGACGGGTCTCCTGCTCGAATCCGAGGGGACGGACCCGCTGCTCGTCGACTGCGGGAGCGGCGTCCTCTCCGCCCTCGCGGGGACCGACGCGGGCTACGAGGGCGTCCGGACGGTCCTCCTCACGCACCACCACCTCGACCACGTCAGTGACCTCATGCCGCTGTTCAAGGCGCGGTGGCTCGCGGGCGCGACGGACCTCGAACTGATCGGCCCGCCCGGCACCGCCGACCTCGTCCAGGGGTTGTTCGACGTTCACGAGTACATGCAGGGTCGTCTGGACCTCGTCATTCGGGAGGTCGAACCGGGCGAGTTCGAGGCCGCGGGGTACCAGGTCGCGGCCGCCGAGACGGTCCACTCGATGCCGTGTCTCGCCTACCGATTCGAGGCCGACGGGGCGACGTTCACCTTCAGCGGCGACTCGGAGGCGAGCGAGGACCTGGCCGCCTTCGCCGACGGCTCGGACGTGCTCGCCCACGACTGCTCGTTCCCCGACGAGGTGGACGTCGACAACCACCCCACGCCCTCGCAGCTCGGCGCGGCGCTCGCCGGCCACCGCTACGGGCAGGTCTTCCTGACCCACCTCTACCCGCACACGGCGGGTCGCCACGAGGCCATGCTCGAATCCCTCCGCGAGCACTACGCCGGCGACGTGCGCTTCGCGCGCGACGGCCTCACCGTGACGGTGGAGTGAGGGCGCTCGGGCCGACAACGCGGAGTGAAAGTGTTCGTACGGGGCTCGTACCGTCCGCGTTCGGTTTCGCCGGGGACTCGCGCTTCACTTACACTCCGCGTTCGGATCGGCTTCATACCGGATCCGAACGCACTGACGGTATGACGAAACAAGCGTCGAGAGCCGCCGTCTCGCCCGTTTCCTCCCGACACCCGTTCGACGACGAGCCGCGGAGCGTGCTCGTTCGCGTCGCCGGAACCGAGGCGGACCGTCGGCTCGTCCGCGAGGCGGGGCGGTACGTCGCCGGCACCGGGGGGCGACTCGTCGTCCTCAGCGTCACGTCGTCGCGCGAGTTCGCAGAGCGCCGTGAGGCGCGACTCGGTGCCGGTCTGCCGGGGTACACGCTCGGGGAGGCCGAGGCGGGGGCGCGACGGCTCGCGCGCCGCGTCGGCCGGGAGGCGCTCGCCCCGCTCGGCATCGACTACGTCGCGGTGGGAGCCGTCGGTCGCGAGGCGTCCCGCGTCCTCGACGCGGCGCGCGAGCACGACTGCGGCCACCTCTTCCTCGCCGAACCCGAGCGGTCGGGGCTGCGCTCGCTCGTCGCCGGGAGCGTCGTCGAGACGATCGCCCGGGGGTTCGACGGGCTGGTGACGGTGCTGCGGGAGGACGACCGGCGGGGGACGGGACGAGCGACGGTCGGGTGAGGCGGACTCTCTGATTCGAGGGGAGAGTCCCGGCCTTCGGGCCGGGCGTGAATCCGACCCTCCGTCACGATCGTCGGTATTACTGCCGCTGACGGCGACCGCGCGGTGCGATCAACGCGGAAAACTGGAGATGGTTTGGCGTTCCTCCTTTCGGGATGGTCGATACCACACCTTCGACCGGAAACTGTCCACCGATGCGGCCACACGGTCGTCAAAAACGCGAACCTACCGCGATCGAGCCTGTCCACCGTGATCGGTCGAAAGGCGCGATGGTGAAAGACACGACGGTTGCGGATGACCCTCGGCCCATCTCGGCGGGGTGGGACTGAAAGGGGCCGGGCGGTCGGCGAGCGAGACGACGTAAGGACCACAGCCGAACGGAGTGAGGCGAGGACCGCAGCGAGTCGCAGCCGCCGACCGCCCGGGGGCTTTCGAACTGTCGATTATAGACGGTACGTCTACCACTAACGCGTCTTTCGTGATGACGAGACGACGGAGCCGTCTCGTCCCACACGACGGGCAGGCAGGCCGATGGCACGGCCCGTGTCTGTCGGGGGTCCAGACCTCGGAGGTTGAGTCGGTATCGACCGCAGTGCAAGGAGAGACCACGTCTCTCGTGACGTTCACAGGACGCGTTGCGTCTTCCGTGCCCCCACGAACGACTCCGTCGTCGTGGGACAGCCCATCGGAAACGCGACGCGTTTCCGAGGACGCCGAACCCGCGACGCCGCGCGAGCGGCTCGCGCACCGCGTACGAACCCGGTGCGCTCTACGCGGGGAGCGGACGTCACCTTCGAGGGCGTGGTGAACGGCCCGCTGTCCTGCGAGGAACACCCCGCGTTTACGCCGGGGATGACGTCATTCCAGCCGGTACCGCAGGATCGCGGCGATCCCGCCGAGGTTCGACAGCTGTTCGCCCGGCGCGAACTCGGAGGAGAAGACGACCACGTCGCCGCCCTTCCGGTCGACCGTCTCCAGCAGGTCGTTCGCGTCGACCTCCCACTCACCCTCGCCGCCGCGCTCCTCGCGGAGGCGCTCGTCCACCACGAGCAGCGTCTCGACCGCGCCGTACTCGGCGGCCTCGGCGACGCTCTCGACGCCGTAGGCCGCCTTCGCGCCGCCCGCGATCTCCGCCATCAGCCGGTCGATGAGTTCCGCCTCGCGCGCGATGCGCGTCTCGGCCTGCACGTCCTCGACCGCGCCGCGCTTCAGCACCTCGTGGACGCCGCGGTCGCCGACGGCGCTCGTGTCGACCATCGTCACCCGCTCTGCGACCTCGGGGGCGTTCTCCTCGACGTACTTGTAGGCGTCCTGCTTCGTGAACCCCGGCCCGGCGAGGATGATCGCGTCGGCGTCCATCCGCCGGAGCACCTCGGTCAGTTCGGCGAACAGCTGCGTGCGCGACTGGGCGTACTCGCCCTTGCCGGTCGCGCCCGAGAGCGAGGTGCGCTCCTCCGCGCCGTACTGCGCGACGGTGTGGACGTGCGCCGCGCCCTCCTCGACGGTCGCGATGGCGACGTCGGGGTTGTCCGTCGCCTCCTCGGCCTCCTTCAGGCGGTCGAGCTGATCCGGCTTCCAGCGCTTCGTGATCTCGAGTTCCTCGTTCTGCTCGACGTTGAGGGTGTGGTGGAAGCCGAGCTGGTCCTCCCGCGAGCAGTCCTCGATGACGCCGGAGACGCGCAGGCGGTTCGCGAAGCGCGCGAACTCCGTCTCCTCGACCGCGAGGGTGACGTACATGTGCTCGCGCTCGCCGCCCGTGTCGCGGAGGGTCTCGTCGTCCCGGCGCACCCGACGGGTCGTGTCGCCGCCGACGAGGTCGCCCGGTTCGAGCACGTAGCTGAGGTGCCAGAGGTCGTCGAGCGTCTCCGGGACGACCGTTATCCGCTCTCGTCCCCCCTCGACGCGCTGACGGTCGGCGATTCGCATGGCGGGTACTGGGCGGTCCCCCGGTAAGTGCCCTGCTATCCCGCGCGCGAACCGTCGGTCCGGCCGACCGGCGCGGTCGCTTCTATCACACAGCGCGGAGACAGTCACGGCGTTCGAGGATACGCTTATGGCGCTCGTTATCGATTACCAGGTGCTATGCGAGCAGCAGTCCTCAAGGAGCACGGCGAACCGCTGGAGATCGAGGAGGTAGACGACCCGCAGGTCACCCCGGACGGGGCGGTCGTCGAGACCGAGGCCTGCGGCATCTGTCGCTCCGACTGGCACGGGTGGCAGGGCGACTGGGACTGGCTCGGCATCCAGGCCCAGGAGGGACAGATCCTCGGCCACGAGCCGGCCGGCCGCGTGATAGCGGTCGGAGAGAACGTCACGCGCTTCGAGGAGGGCGATCACGTCGCCATCCCGTTCAACCTCGGAGACGGAACCTGCATCGAGTGTCGCACGGGCCACGGGAACACCTGCGAGAACGTCATGCCCCTCGGGTTCGTCGAGCAGGTCCAGGGGGCGTTCGCGGAGGAACTGCACGTCCCCGCCGCCGACCAGAACCTCGTCCACCTCCCCGACGGCGTCTCGTCGGTCGACATGGCCGGCCTCGGCTGCCGGTTCATGACGGCGTTCCACGGGCTGGCCCACCGCGCCGACGTGGGCGCGGGCGACTGGGTGGCGGTCCACGGCTGCGGCGGCGTCGGCCTCTCCGCAGTCCACATCGCGAACGCGCTGGGCGCGAACGTCGTCGCCGTCGACCTCATGGACGAGAAGCTGGAGAAGGCGACGTCGCTCGGCGCGACGGAGACCGTCAACGCCGGCGACGTCGAGGACGTCCCCGGCGAGGTACAGGCCATCACCGACCGCGGCGCGAACGTCTCCGTCGACGCGCTCGGCATCGCCACCACCTGCCAGAACTCCGTGCTGAGCCTCGGTCGCCGCGGCCAGCACCTCCAGATCGGTCTCACGACGGAGGAGGAACAGGGGATGGTGTCCCTGCCGACCGACGCGATGGTCATGCAGGAGATCGAGTTCATCGGCTCGCTCGGCATGCCGCCGACGCGCTACGACGAGATCTTCCGCATGGTCGCCACGGGCAAACTCGACCCGAGCGCCGTCGTCAGCGAGACGGTCGGCCTGGAGGACGTCTCCGAGAAGCTCTCCGCGATGACCGACTTCGGGACCGTCGGCATCCCGGTCATCGACCAGTTCTGACGGCTACCGCCCCACCGAACTTCCCGTTTTTCGCCGCGCCGATCACCGGTCGGGAGAGGGGACGAAGGGCGCGATTGCCGTCACCGTCGCCTGCGGAACTCCTCGGCCGCGGGGTCGTCCTCGGACACCGCCGGGTCGAGTTCGCTCGGTTCGGGCCGGGTCCCGCGCCAGTCGGCCTCGGCCGCCGCGCGGGCGGAGGCCGTGTCGTCGAGCGACACCTCGTCGGCCGGCACCTCGTCTGCGGACTCCTCGTCGGACGATCCTCCCGCGTTCCGCCGCTGACGGGCCGAACCCGACGGCGCGGTCGCCGTCCCGGGTTCGTAGCCGAGCGCCGCGCTCGCCGACCGCGCCAGGAGGTAGCGGACGGTGACGTTCAGGTGGAAGTGGACGACGACGCCGACGAGGAAGAGGGCGTAGAGCAGCAGCGCCAGCGGGACGAGCACGACGACGACGCCCGCGGCCATCGCCCAGCCGACGACGTAGTCCTCGGTGAAGGCCGCCGCCCGGACCGCAGAGAGGTCGAACGCCGCCCGGATCCCGCCCTCGTGGGCGAACCGGACCATCGCCACGGGGACGAGGTACGCGGCGAGGAGGCCGGCGAGCAACCCGAGGAGGAGCGCGAGCGCCCCGACGGTCTCGACGACGACGTCGAGGTCGCCGCCCGCGTCGATCGTCACCGTGAGGGCGGCGAGGCCGCCGAGCGAGAGCGCCGGGAGCAGGTACGCGAGGAGCACGCCGACCGAGCGGGCCGCGTCGCCGAGGCGGACGAACGCCCGGATCGAGGGGGCGACGGGAGACGGCGCGCCCGCCACCTCGCGGGCGACGGCGACCGCGTAGCCGCGAAACGCCACCCGCGCGACGAGCGAGAGGCCGAGGAAGAACGCGAGCGCGACGACGAGAACCGTGGGGGAGAGCGGTGGCGATCCGGCGGGTGCGTCGACCGTCGCCGTCGCGAGGGCGACGGAGACGAGGAGCACGGCGACGTCGGAGATCGTCGAGACGAGTCGGAGGACGCCGCCGAGGAGGTACGAACCGGCGGCTGAGGGACCGGAGAGCGGATACAGCAGGGCGTCGCGGAACACGACTGAAAATGACGGAGGGGGGTGATAAAGCCTTCAGGCCGCGGGTCGGCCGCTCGGCTCCTCGGGGGCGGGTTCGAGGGGGGTCGCCTCGCCCACGCCGCGCCCGTAGAGGTACGCGGCCACGACGCCGGCGTAGAACGTCAGCCCGAGCGCGAGGAGCGTCTCGACGCCGAGCAGCGAGAGGCTGAACAGCCAGTTCGACACCGCGCCGGCGACGGCGCTCACGACGAGCGCGAGCAGCCACGCGACCGCGTAGGTGCTCGTCAGGGCGACGGGCCGGATCTCGCCGAACTGGAACGCGCTACCCATCCGGCCGGTCCGCGCGAAGCGGGCCAGGCCGACGGGGAACACGTACCAGAGCGCCAGCACCAGGACGATGCCGACGACCGCGAGGATCGCGCCGAGGATCCCGCCCGCGAGACCGCTGACGTTGGCGACGACGAGGTCGGCCCCGACCGCCAGGACGACGAACGCGACGGGGATGACGAAGTACCCGACGCCGATGAGGAACGCCTTCAGGCCGTCCACGAAGAGGTTCCCCCACTCGTCGAACACGGGCGGTTCGTCGTCCGTGAGCGCCGCCCGGATGACCCGAACGGTGTACCCCATGACGAGGAACGCCGGGATGACGAGGAAACTCAGGAACGACAGGAGTATCCCGATGACGACGGTCCGGGCCGCGCTGTCGCTCCGGCGCAGGTAGGTGAGTGCTTCTGTTATCATTGGTATCACCGTTGTACGACCCGGGACGTGGAACCCCCAGCGAGGGGATAGACCCGTCACTCCGCGGTCATAATCAACGGATACCCATTGGCGTGTGAGAATATAAACTGTGTTGATAGTTGGGCGGAGCTTCTCGGCCGTTGTCCGGTCCCCGGGCGGCTATCGGCAGCCGCTCACCCCTCGACGATACGACTGCCGCCTGGCGGGAGGAACTCCTGGATCAGGTCGGGGCTGGCCACCTTCCGGACGAAGGAGGTGTCGGCGAAGCGCTCGCGGAACTCCCGGTAGAGGAGCTTCGCGGCGTCGTTCTGGGCGTAGCGTCCCGGTTCGACCCGGATGCTCGTCGCGGCGCGCGGTTCGATCGCGCTCGGCGGCCCGCCGATCACCTGCGTCTGCGGTTCGCAGGCGATTCCCACGCTCACCCCGACCGGCGTGTCCTCGTAGTAGGTGCGGTCGCCGCGGACGACGAACGACCCCTTCTCGACGTACTCGCCGCTCTCGGGGGTCTTCGACACCTGATCCGGGTGGGCCATGTAGACGTCGCCCGCGAAGTGGCCGTCCTTCCAGACGGAGGAGTAGGAGACGGCGAACTGGGCGGCCTCCTCGCGGCTCCGCTCGGGGACGTCGACGTCGCGGGCGGCCTCGCTCGGTTCGGTCGCCTTGAGGATCGTCACCGGCGCGCCGGGGGCCTGCGTGTGGAAGAACAGGTCGCCGCGCTCGGTGTACTTCTTCACGAGTTCCTCGTTCTGGTCGGCGTTGCGCCCGCCGAGCACGAGGAAGCCGTCGCTCGTCCGGAACCACCGGAAACGCTCGTACCACTGCTCGTTGCGACGGACGGGGACCGACGCTCGCGAGAGCCAGTCGACCGGCTCGTCCTCGCCGTCGCCCTCCTCGCCTCCCCGATCGCCCGCTTCGTCCGCGTCCTCGGCCTCCCACCGGTCGCGTCGCTCCTTCACGGCCGCGAGTTGCTCCCGCGTGTCCTCGATGGCCTCGAGCGCGCCCTCCTTCTTCTCCTCGACGCGTTTCGCCTCCCGGTACAGCCGGTCTGCGTTCTTCTCGACGCCCGTCGTCGCGTCGAGCGTGACGCGCGTCCCGTCGAGGTCGAGCGTGACGCGGGCGTTCGACCCGTCGACGTCCTCGACGGCCTCGGCTGCGGCGATGCCGCGCTCCCGGCCCTCCTCGAAGCGGGCGGCGATGTCGTCCCACGGCACGTCCTCCTCGCGGGCCGACCGGATCGCGGAGAGCACCTCGTCGACGAGGTCGTAGCGCGCGTAGAGCAACTCCGCCTTCTCGCGCTCCTCCTGGGCCTGCTCGTCGAACCCCTCGATCGCCCCCTCCTGCTGGGTGACGATGCGCTCGTACTTCGCGATCTCCTCCTCGAAGTCGGGCCGTCCGCTCGCCCCGCCGCCGCCCGCACCGACCTCCTCCTCGTAGTGGTAGAAGTAGTCGTCCAGGGCGGCGTTGAAGTTGGGGAAGACCTCGGCGCGCTGGCCCTCGCGCTCCTCCAGGGGGAGCGGCGTCGCGTCCACGCGGATCGGCTCCACGTTTTCCCCACTCCCGTCACCCGCGTCATCAGCATCGGCCGCGCCGTCCCCGCTCCCGTCACCGCCACCGTCGGGGTCGGCGTAGTAGACCCGCGGGTCGAACGCGCCCGTCCGGAGGGTCGTCTCCAGGCGCTCGGCGGCGTCGAACAGGCGCGCGTAGTCCTCCTCGGTGGCGTCCGCGATGTCCTTCGTCTTCGCGACGCCCGCGCGGGTGCACAGCTCCTCGGCCCAGAGCCCGCCGAAGTTGAGCAGGGTGGCGAGCGTCCGAACCACGTCGGTGTCAGACTCCTCCATCCGCGCCGCGAACCCGTCCTCGTCGAGGGCGAAGGGATCGAGCCGGGCGGAGGGGTATTCGTAGAGCGCGCCGGGGGCGACGGTGCGCGACTTCAGGCGGATGGTCTCCAGGCAGCCCATCACCTCGCGATTCTCGTCGAGGACGGCGATGTTGCCCTCGCCGAACAGCTCCGCGACGACGTAGGTGTCACCGTCGGGGCGCTCGAAGTGGAACGTGAGGATGCGGTCGAAGCCGAACTGCTCGACGCCCGCGAAGTCCGCGCCGGAGATGCGATTGCGCAGCATCATCGCGAAGTTCGGGGGCCGCCCCGGCGCGTCGGGGACGCGCTCGGGGGCGACGAGGTGAGCGCGCTTCACGTCGCCCACCTCGACGAGCAGCTCCAGTCGCCCCTCGTCGTAGTCCCGGAGCTTGAGCCGCAGGAGGTCCTCCCCGTAGAGGTAGGCCTTGTCGACCTTCGCGCCCTCGTACGCCCCGAGTTCCGTGACGAGGGCCGCGCAGTCGACGCTCGTGAGTTCCCGCTTTCGATCCATACGGTGTCGTGAACGTGCGAGGCGAAAAGGCGTGTCGTTTGCCGCGGTGGCGACCGCCGTTCGCAAGTGGGTGACACCGTCAGTCACGCTCGCGAGCGCTTCGCAACTGTTATGGGGGTGCACGAACGACGACCACAGGTAATGGCTAAAGGTAAGGTCGCCTTCTTCAACGACACGGGCGGCTACGGTTTCATCGAGAGCGACGACGCGGACGACGACGTTTTCTTCCACATGGAAGATGTTGGCGGTCCGGACCTCGAAGAGGGACAGGAAGTGGAGTTCGACATCGTGCAGGCCGACAAGGGCCCGCGCGCGAAGAACCTCCAGCGGCTGTAACTCGGCGAGCGCAACTACACCACGATACCCCATTCTTTCGACGCGGACCGACGAGCGGCGCGTAGGGTTTAACGTCCCCGGCGCGAACGGCGAGCCACGGCCATGGCCACGGAACTCCTCCCCGACGTGTACGACCTGACCGTCGCCGAGCGGAACGGCGCGCGCTACCGCGCGTTCCTCGTCGACGGCGAGACCCCGACCCTCTTCGACTGCGGGTTCCCCGACACGGCGGACGCCCTGTTCGCGGAGATTGAGGCGACCGGCGTGACGCCCGGACGGCTCGTCGTCACCCACGCCGACGGCGACCACGTCGGCGGGTTCGACGCGGTGGCCGACCGCTACGCCGTCGAGACCTACCTCCCGGAGCAGAGCGACCCCGACGTGGAACGCGACCCGGACCACCGCTACGGCGACGGCGACCGCGTCGGCGACTTCGTCGCCGTCCACACGCCCGGCCACCGCGACGACCACCACGCGCTCGTCGACGAGGGGCGATCGCTGGCGGTACTGGGCGACGCGGCGAGCGGGTCGGACCAGCGCGGCCTCCCGGCGGGCTACTTCCTCCTCCCGCCCGCGGTGTACACCGACGACCTCCACCGGGCGGAGGCGTCCCTGGAGCGCCTCCTCGACTACGACTTCGACGCGGCCCTGCTCTACCACGGCGCGTCGGTCACCGAGGACGCGAGCGAGCGACTGCGGGCGTTCGTCGAGTTCGCCGGACGGCCCTGAGGCCCCGACGCGCCGCCGTCGATCCCTGCCTCTCCCAACCCCTGCCTCTCCCGACTCCTCCCGCCGCCTCGTACCGCCCCGCCTCGCCCCTCACCGCCCCGCACCGCCGGGCGAACGCTTACCGACGTGTGGGGACAAGGATCACGCGCCATGACCGGGAACGATTCGCTCGTCGCGATTCCCGTCGACGGCGTCGAACTGGAGGGGGAACTCGTCGTCCCGCCGGACGCCTCCGGACTCGTCGTCTTCTCCCACGGCAGCGGGAGCAGCCGCAAGAGCCCGCGCAACAACTTCGTCGCGGAGACGCTCCGCGAGCGCGGCCTCGGGACGCTCCTCTTCGACCTGCTCACCGAGGAGGAGGACCGGGTCTACGAGAACCGGTTCGACGTCCCGCTGTTGACCGACCGGCTCGTCGCCGTGACCGAGTGGCTCGACGGCCGCGAGGGAACGGCCGACCTCCGGTACGGTTACTTCGGGTCGAGCACGGGCGCGGCGTCGGCGCTGCGCGCCGCGGCGCGCCGGGAGGACGTCGGGGCGGTCGTCTCGCGCGGCGGGCGGGTGGACCTCGCCGCCGACGCCCTCGACCGGATCGCCGCGCCGACGCTGTTCGTCGTGGGCGGCGCGGACGCGCAGGTGCTCGACCTCAACCGGGAAGCGTACGACGAACTCGCGGGCGAGCGGGAACTCCACGTCGTCGAGGGGGCGGGCCACCTCTTCGAGGGGCCGGGGGAACTGGAGGAGGTGGCGGACGCGGCCGCCGACTGGTTCGCCGAGCACCTCGCCTGATGGGGGGGGCCGCGGGTCAGCGCGCCGCGATCCGCGCCCCGACGTCGAGGCCGCATCGCAGCGCCCGGTGGACGCGCCCCTCGCCGACGACCCAGTCGCCCGCGAAGTAGAGCCCGCGGTCCTCGCAGCGCCGGTGGGCGTCGCCCTCGACACCCGCGTTCGGCAGCGCGTAGCGCCAGCCCCGACCGTCAGTCCAGTCCGGGTCGGCGATCCGGTCGTCGTCGAGCAGGTCGGCGACGAGGCGGGCCGCGTCGGCCGTCACCGCGTCGGGGTCGTCCCCGAGGCGCTCGGCCGACCAGTCGGGGGCCATCTGCGCGATCAGCAGGCTCCCGCCGTCGGGGACGTGCCCGCGCTTCTCCTCCTCCCGGGAGACCCACCCGACCGGGTGCTCGCGGTCGGTGTTCACGAGCGCGTACCACGGCCGGTCGAGTTCGAACCCGTAGTGCAGGACGACCGAGTAGACGCTCCGGTAGTCCACGGCGGCGACGGCGTCGCGCACCTCCTCCAGCAGACCGGCGTCCCACGCCGTCGCGTCGAGCAGGGCCGCCGTCAGCGGCGCGGGCGGGGTGAGCAGGAGGGCGTCGTACGTCCCGAGGTCCCCGCCGTCGGCGTCCGCGAGCGTCCAGCCGCCCCCGTCGCTCTCGATACCGTCCACCTGCGTCGCGAGTTCGACGGTCGCGTCGGTCCGGTCGAGCAGCCGCCTCCCCAGTCGTGCGATCCCCGCCTCGTAGGTCCACTTGTGGTCGTCGTCGTCGCGCCCCTCCTCGATAGTCCCCGCCGCGTCGAACGTCCAGACGGGCGTCACTATGTTCACGAGATCCGGCGCGGCGAGCGTCTCCGTGACGAGCCGCGAGACCCGCGGGTCGTCGTCCTTGACGTAGTTCGCGCCGTAGTCGTACCGACAGCCGTTCCTCCGCCGGGTCGCGGCCCGGCCGGAGACGTCGCTCGATCGCTCGAAGACGGTCACCTGAGCGTCCGCCTCGCGCAGGGCGTAGGCCGCGCCCGCCCCGGCCGCGCCCGCGCCGACGATGGCTACCTCCATGCGGGGGGTACGAACGGATCGATCAAAAACGTGGGTCCGCCGGGCGCGTAGATCGTCCCTCACGGTTCAGGTGAGCCGGGCCGCGAAGTCCCGGAGGCGGGACGCGCCGCCGCTGGTGAAGGGGATCCCGTGACCCATGTAGATCGCGTCGAACGGCTCGGCGCGGGCGACGAGGTCGCGGACGCTCTCGCGCATCCGCCGTCGGTCGTAGGAGTCGCCCCAGAAGGGGAGTTCGAGTTCGCCGTCGGTCTCCCAGAGCAGATCACCGACGAAGCCGACGCCGTCCTCGTGGACGTAGGCCGTGTGTCCGGGGTTGTGCCCCGGCGTGTGGTGGGCGGTGAACCCGCCGATCCGGTCGCCGTCGTCGACGATCCGGAGGTCGACGCCCTCCGGGAGCGGGAACAACTCGCGGGCGACGCGGTGGACCCAGCCCTTCGGGTGGGCGAGCGGCGGGTCCCAGCGCCCGGCGACGAGGTCGGCGTCGAGGCGGCCGAGGTAGACCGGCGCGTCGAGGTCGGCGTAGTCGAGCCCGCCGGTGTGGTCGAGGTCGTAGTGGGTGAGCAGGACGCGATCCACGTCGGCGGGTGAGTAGCCGGCGTCCGCGAGTTCCTCGCGGAGCGATCGACGAGGGTAGCGGAGTCCGGTGTCGACCAGCGTCACCTCGCCGTCGTCGTGGAGGTAGCCGTTCGCGTCGAGCGGCGCGGGCCACCCGAGGTGGAGGAGGGCGGTGTCGGCGGAGAGTCGTTGCACGCCCCTCGATAGGGCGTCCGAGGATTTAGGACGCGCGCTCGCGACCGCCCGCTGTCGCTCGAGTCACAGCCGCTTGCTCACGTACGGGCCGTCCTGGAAGTACCCCAGCTTCTCGCGGTAGTACTCGCGGACGCCGATGCCCGAGATGACCGAGAGCTTCCCGTAGCCCGCGTCGGCGGCCAGCCGCTCGGCCTCCGCGAGGAGTCGCCGGCCGTAGCCCTGGTGCTGGAAGCCCGAGCCCGTCTCGTCCTCCAGACCGACCCCCACCTCGTTGCCGTAGACGTGGAGTTCGCGCACGATCGCGGCGTCGGTCAGTTCCCGGCGGACGGGGTCGTTCGGGAAGCGGAGCCGACAGAACCCGACCAGGAGGTCGTTGTCGGGGTCCTCGAAGGAGACGAAGTGCTCCGTGCCGCCGCAGACCTCGTAGGTGAGGGCGTCGAGTTCGACCGACTCGGGGGTCTCGTCGTTCATGCCGACCTCGCGACAGCGGATGCAGTCGCAGGTCCAGCCGTGTTCCTCCATGCGTTTCCTGGCGAGCTGCCGGAGGTTCGACTTCCACACCCCGGCGTCGATGAAGTCGGCGGGGATGTCCCGCTGGACGCGCTGGAGGCGCGTGTACTTCGGGATCATCGACTTGATCTCGGCGACCAGGTCGGCGGCCGCCTCGTTCGTGAGGGGGTCGTAGTCGCCCCGCCGCCACATGTCGTAGGTGCGCGTCCCGCGAACGACGAGCGTCGGGTAGATCTTCAGGTAGTCGGGCCGCCACTCGGGGTTCTCGAACAGTTCGCGGAAGTCCTCCAGGCACATGTCGAGCGACATCCCCGGTTGGCCGGGCATCATGTGGAAGCCGACCTTGAACCCCGCGTCGCGCAGGCGGCGGTTGGCGTCGATCGACGCCTGGATGCCGTGGCCGCGGTGCATCTCGCGGTTGATCCGCTCGTAGGTCGTCTGCACGCCGAGTTCGACCTTCGTCCCGCCGAGCGCGAGCATGCGGTCCACCTGCTCGGGGTCGCACCAGTCGGGCTTCGTCTCGAAGGTGGTGCCGACGTTGCGCACGTCCGCCGTCTCGTTCTCGGCGATCACGTCCTCGAGGTAGCGAAACTCCGCGTCTTCGGGGTCCTGTGCGAAGCTCTCGCCCTCGGCGGGTTCCGGCTCCTTGGTCACGTCGTAGTCGTTCATGGCCTGGAGCGCGCGCTTCACGAACCACTCCTGGTAGTCGTGGCTCCTCGCGGTGAGCGTCCCGCCCATCAGGATGAGTTCGGCCTTGTCCACGGGGTGGCCGATCTCCCGGAGCTGTTCGAGCCGGAGGGTCACCTGCCCGTAGGGGTCGTAGTCGTTCTGCACGCCGCGGGCTGCGGCCGGCTCGTGGCCGGTGTAGCTCTGGGCGGAGGAGAACTCGCTCGCCGGCCCACCGGGGCAGTAGAGACACTTCCCGTGAGGGCAGGTGTGGGGGCTGGTCATGACGGCGATCGGCGAGACGCCCGACGCGGTGCGGACCGGCTTGCGCCGCAGGACGGGCTCGAGTTCGCTCCGGCGGTCCTCGCCGGCGAAGTCGAGCAGTTCCGAGTTCTTCGGCACCTTCGGCGCGGAGAACTCCGAACACGCCTCCAGCTTCGCCCGCTCCAGCCCGTCCCGGTCGACCTCGCCGTCGAGGATGCGCTCGATCAGCGCCTCGCAGGTGCGCTCGAACGCGTCCGTCTCGGTCGGCTGGGTGCTCATTCGTTGGGCGGTGAGAGGGAGGCGAGCGATAAGAGTGTGCGGTTCCGCGGCCGCGTCGGCCCCACCTCACCGCCGGCGGAGCGTCGAGACGACCGCCACCGCGACGGCGACGAGGGCGAACCCGAGGGCGATCGGGTTCGCAGTCGAGTCGAACCGCCAGCCGAGGGCGACGTAGCCGACGAGTCCGACGACGAACGCCGCGAGACCGAGATACCGGAGGGTGTTCGAACGCGAGCGTATGGATACATCGACTGATACGACGGACAAAGAGCTACGGCGTCAGTCGATCGCGTCGGTCGGGGTCCGGGGTGCCCGTTCGTCAGCCTCGCCGTTACGCCTGCTCGGCGATGGCGTCGACCACGGCGTCGACGACCCGGTCGCGTTCGCCGGCGACGAACTCGATCCGGTTGCGACCGCCGCGGGCGGCGACCCCGGCGTTCTCGACGGCCTCGGCGGCCGACTCGGCGACCGCGCGAACGTCGAGGTCGAAGGTGCTCCGGACGTGCAGTTCGTCGGTTCCGACGCCGATCGTGACGAACGAGCCGTCGCGGTTGCGCCGGTGGACGGCGTCGAGCAGGACGTCGGTGGACGGGAAGTCGAAGCGATGCGTGTAGGCGTCCGTGTCGAGGACGGCGAAGGCGACGCCGCCCTCGGAGCGGCGTTCGAGGTTCGCCTCGGCCGTGGCGACCTCCGCGTCGAGTTTCTCGCGGAACTGCTCGCTGATCTGCTCGACCAGCCGAGCGCCCGCTCGCGGTTCGTCGCCCGCGTCCGCCGACTCCGTCGACTCGGCGTCCGCGAACAGCAGGTCGATCACGAGTTCGCGCTTGTCCTCGTAGGACTGGTAGTAGGCCTCGAGCGCGATGGCCTCGCGGAGGTGCGCCACGTCCTCCGCGCGGTAGCCCGCGTCGCCCGCCAGGTCGACGTACGCCTCTGGCGCGTCCTCCCAGAAGCTCGCCGCGGGGAGGTGTCGGAGGTCGTCGGCGACGCTCTCGTTGACGTGCTGGGCGACGGCGACCGCGAGCGCGGTGGCGGTCGTGTCGGCGTCCGAGTCGGCGTGCGCCGGGTTGACGAGCGTCTCCACGGCGTCGGCCACCTCGGGGTCGGCCGCGCCGCCGTCGACGACGACGCGCTCCGCGTCGTACACAGAGAGCAGGTCGAAGCCGTCGAGCGAGTCGCGCGTGGCCCCGGCCGAGGCGAAGACGAACAGGGGGATCTTCTCGTCGTGACGGTCGCGGTTCGAGAGCATCGTCGTCGTGTCCTTCGTCGCGTCGTCCATGTCGTAGACGCCGCCCTCGAGTGGCCGACGGTCGAAGTAGTGGTACGCCGCGTCGGCGTTGGCGTACTCCTCGCGGACGAGCGGGAGGACGGCGCGTTCGATCGCCGCCCCGGCGAGGTAGCCGTCGACGGTCGCGTCGTGTCGCACGACGACCGGGCGGCCCTCGATGATCGCGCGGCGGACGGCGGTGGCCGCCTCGCGCACCTGACCGAGGGCGGCCTCGACCGCCGCGTCGGGCGCGAGCGGGTCGACGGCCGACGGGCGGGCGCGCTCGTCGAGCGCGTCGTCCATCCGGTCGGTGACGGTCGCCGCCTCGCCCTCGTCGAGGACGACCAGCGCCTCCGTCTCGATCTGGAGTTCGCCGCGTCGGCGGCGCACCTCGCCGTCGAGACGGACGAGGTCGCCGGGCTCGACGCTCGGGTAGGCCCGGACGCCCGCCTCCTCGAACGCCGCGCAGTCGACGGTGCCGGATTCGTCCCGGAGTTCGAACACCGTGGGGCCGCTCGTCTGCCGCACGCTCACGATGCGCCCCTCGAGACGGATGGTGTCGCCCACGCGGTCGTCGAGGTCGCCGACGGCGACGCGCGACAGTTCGGCGACGACCGCACCGCCGGAGGACGCCGCCGTCGCCCCGGCGTCGGCGTCCTCCGCGTTCTCGACGGGCTCGGCGCGCTCGACCTCGGAGTCGCTCTCGGTCTCGGCGTCGGACGCGGGGGTTGCGGAGGGCGCGCCTCCGGAACCCGCCTCGGGTTCCGGTTCGGACTCCGGTTCGGTGTCCGCATCGGTCGGCTCCGGCGTCCGAACCGTCGGCGTCGACGCGCGCTCGTCCTCCTCGTCCTCCTCGTCGGGGAGGTACGTCGAGGGGCTCGCGCTCGGGTCGTCGACGAGCGCGCCGCGGAACTCGCGGTCGGCCTGTCGGATCGACCAGCCGAGGTCGACGTTACCGTTGTCGCGGACGTTCTTGACCTGCACGTAGACGGGGTCGCCGACCTCCCACGTGAGGCTCTCGAGGCGGCGGTTCAGTTCGCTCCGGTGGAGGAGACCGGTGACGTTGTCGCTCAGGTTCACGAACACGCCGAAGTCGGCGTAGCCGTCGACTTCGCCGCGGTAGAAGCGGCCCGGCGTCAGCTGGTTGGGGTGGTCTCCGCGAAACTCGAAGGCGACGTCCTCCTCGTGGCTCTCACAGATGCGGCCGTCGGTGGAGGTGCCGCAGATGATACAGGTACCCATTACTCGAAGCTATCTGTCGGGGTTGAAACGGTTGTCGGAATCGACCGCTCCTCGGACTGTGAGCACGACCCACACGATCCCACCTCCGTCGCCGCCGTCACGCCCTCGTGACGTTCGTGGTATCCGAGGCGTCGGTCGCGTTCGCGACGGCCTCCGGGGGTCCGAGGAGGTCGAGTCCGGTGAGCGCCTCGACCGCCCCGACGCCCTGGTAGCCGACGCCGAAGACGAGCAGCGCCGGGAGCGCCGTCACGAGCGCCGAACGCGGGAGGGAGACGTCGTGGACGACTGCCATCCCGACGACGAGCAGGACGACGCCGTAGACGGCGGCGAGCAGGCGGAGCGCGGGGATCGGCGCGCCCGAGAGCGCGCACGGGGCGGTCGCGTACGCGATCACCTGCACGGTCTGGCCGATCCCCGCGCGCTCCGGGACGAGCGCGACGAGCAGGAGCGTCTGGACGGCGGCGGTGAGGTGCAGCGCCAGCGGCGCGCCGATCAGCGCCGCGACGAGGAGGACGAAGACGATCGAGGCAGTCGGCCGCCCGGCGATCGTCGGCACCTGACCGGGATCGAAGGCGAAGCGAACGGCCAGGTGACAGAGCGCCACGGCGACGGCGAAGACGAGCCCCGGTGCCTGGTCGCCGGGGACGACGCCGCGCTCGAAGAAGCGACGGGGGGCGATCTGTACCGCGACCCACGCCCGGAGGAGGCCGACCGGCCCTCGCTCGCGTCCGCCCTCGGTGGATTCGACCCACTGCGTCACGAGTGGAGGTCAGACGGACGAGGTATGAGGGTTGCGGGATCCGAGCGACGTGCGGGCGCTCGGGCTTCAGTCGTCGCCGCCGACGTTCTCGATGCTCTCGACGGTCCGGGGGTCGGGTTCGATGTGGGCGTACTCGACGACCCGACGACCCAGCGTCTCGATTCGCTCCTCGACGTTGGCGTCGAGGAACGCGGTCCCGTCGAACTGCGAGCGGGCGGTGGGGATGGCGGCCTGGTGGGGGACGACCCACGCGTTCAGCGCGCGGCAGACCGACCGGAGGTGATCGAGCGTCGTCACCGGGAACGCGCCGCCGCTGACGGCGAGCAGGCCGACGGTCGTGTGCTCGAACTCGTCGAAGCCGCAGTAGTCGAGCGCGTTCTTCAGCGCGGAGCTGTAGGAGCCGTGGTAGACCGGCGAGCCGAGGAGGACGCTGTCCGCGGCGTCGACCCGACGCCGGAGTTCGTCCGCGTCGCCCGCGTCCCTGTCGTCCGGGTCGAAGACGGGGAGGTCGAGTTCGCGGAGGTCGATGTGATCGGTGCTCGCGCCGAACTCCTCCGCGGCGGACAGCGCGCGATCCAGCCCGATGCGCGTGAAACTCGCGTCGCGGAGACTCCCGCAGATGGCGACGACGTGGGTGTCGTTCATACCGGGTAGAACAGCCACCCGCGCAAAACGACTGCGGATCCCGACGGGTCGCGGTCTCTCGGGCACTGCGGGGGGATCACTCCTCGGTCTCGTCGCGCGCGAACTCCTCTGCCAACCCCTCGATCACCTCCCGCGCGGTCGCCGTGCCGACGTCCTCCAGCAGGCACGCGACGAACGGCCGGAGGAGCGTCGGTCGGATCCGAAGGTCGACGTACGTGACCGCACCGTCGAGGACGACCACGTCGACGTTCCACTCGCCCTCCTCCGGGTTCGTCATGCGGACGTCGACCCACTCGTCGGCGTTCGATACGTTCTCGTCAGTCCGGGATTCGATGTTCGCAGTCATGATCACGCGAACAGACGACGGCATCCGAGATAAATTATAACGTTCTTTCGTGTATGTCGGGCCCCGGTAGGGGTGACGGTGGGATCGGAGCGAGCGTGCACCGGTCGGAGGGTCGGCGCGCGGCGCGCCTCACCGACGCAGTTGATTAATCGTGTTGCCGTCTCGTTCTGTCGGCTGAACAGTCTGCCGTCGACGGAGCCGCGCTCCTCGGTGAAGCCACCGTCGGAGCGTAACGAGCATCAGTCGGCGAGTTCGACGAACTCGTCGGGGGTGACGATCTCGATACCCGTGTACGATTCGAGATCGAGCAAATCTCGGTCCCCGGAGACGACGTAGTCCGCGTCCCCCGCGAGAGCGACCTCCAAGAACTTGTCGTCGTCGGGATCACGGACGAGTTCGACGGTCTCGTCCGGTTCGACGACGTCGGCTACCCGTCGGAGGATCGCCGGATACTGTATCCGATCGGCGTCGGTGAACGGGAGCCGGTCGTACGTCATGACCCGTTCCAGTTCGGCCATCGTCTCGTCGGACACGAGCAGTCGAACGTCGTCGTCGAACGTCCGGAGAAGTGCGTCGAGTGACGGTCCACCGAACCCGAGTGCGGACACGAGGACGTTCGTATCGAGCACTACTCCGAGCGTGCCCATGAAATCGCATCCTTGACGTCGTCCTCGCTGACCTCCTCCCTCTCGAACCGTCGGCGCGTCCGCTCTGCGAGCGCCCGGAGTTCCGCCCGCTCGTCGGTGCTCCCCCGGTTCTCTTCGGCCCCGAGGCGAACGGCGAGTGCAGCCAACGCCATCGCTCTCGTCTTTCCGATGCCGGTCGCTCCCGTCTCGGAGTCGACGGCCGTGTACTCGCCGTTCTCCTCGGAAATCTCGACTGTGGCGCTCATGCTCCGATGCCCGTCTTTAGGTATCCGAGAGTGGTAATGGTTACGTCGCGCGGACCGTCGGCGTGCGGCGCGCCTCACCGCCGCAGCCGGGCGACCGTGTCGCCGTCGCGCTCGTCCAGTTCCACGAGCCCGTCGTCCGCCAGGTCCGAGAGGAGACCGCGGAGCCACGTCCGGCCGTACGTCCCGCCGGGGGCGTAATCCACGCGAACGCGCGGCCCGAGTTCGTCCAGTGCGAGGTCGTCGTACTCGCGGAGCGTTCGGACCACCCGGCCCCGCATCTGTCGTCGACTCCCCTCGAAACTGGGCTGGGTCGGCACGTCGGGCGCGGTGAAGTCGCCCGTCTCGTAGGCGCGACACCACCCCCGCCACGGGCAGCCCGCCTCGTCGCACCGCGGCACCTTCCCACAAGCGACGCCGCCGAGTTCCATGATCGCGTTGTTCCAGACGCGGGACTCGCCGTCGGGCATCAGTTCCGCCGCGACCCGTTCGAACGCCGAGTCGTCGTCGGGCACGTCGAACGCCCGGTGGAGAACGCGCTTCACGTTCGTGTCCACCACGGCGTTCCCGTTGTCGAACGCGAAACTCGCCACCGCGTTGGCGGTGTAGGGTCCGACGCCGTGTAACTCCTGCAACTCGTCGGGCGTCCGAGGGAACTCGCCGCCGTAGTCCTCGACGGCCTGTCCGGCCGCCGTGTGGAGGTACGTCGCGCGGTTGTTGTACCCCAGCCGGTGGTCGGTCCAGAAGCCGACCACGTCGGCGCGGTCGGCCGCGGCGAGGTCCTCGACCGTCGGCCACGCCTCCAGGAACGCCCGGTAGGCCGCCTCCACGCGCTCCAGTTGCGTCTGCTGGCTCATCACCTCGCAGACGAGGATGCGGTAGGGGTCCGTCGTCTCGCGCCACGGGAACGAGCGGTGGTCGGCCTCGTACCACTCGACGAGCGCCGCGCGCACCGCGTCGACGTCGTCGGGGAGGGCGGCCTCGGCGTCCGGCTCCGCCTCGGCGTCCGCGTCGGTCATCGACGGACCGTGGTCGGGGAGGCGTTTAGCGGTGGTGATTCGGGGCGCGGCACCTCCCGTCGGTGCGGCGCGGTGTCGATCCGTTCGAACCGCGTGGTACGATCCGGTGGTAAGGTTTTACGCCCCCGCCGCCCTCCCTCCGCCATGGCCTTCACCGACGAGTTGCGTGAGGTCGCCGCGCCGATCTGGGACGCGACGATGGAGCACCCGATGGTGCGGGGCATCGGCGACGGCACGCTCGACGAGGAGCCGTTCCGCGAGTGGGTCCGCCAGGACTACGTCTACCTGATCGAGTACGGCCGGGTGTTCGCGCTCGGGGCGGCGCACGCGCCGGACCTCGATCGAATGGGGCGCTTCGCCACCCTGCTCCACGAGACGCTCGACATCGAGATGGACCTCCACCGCGCGTACGCCGCGGAGTTCGGCATCTCCGAGGCGGAACTGGAGGCGACCGAACCCAACCCCACCACGCGGGCGTACACCGACTTCCTCGTGCGCGCGGGCTACGAGGGGTTCGAGGAGACCGTCGCCGCGCTCCTCCCGTGCATGTGGGGGTTCAACGAGACGGGGATCCGGCTCGCGGAGTCCGGCCTCCCGGACCACGAGCGGTACGCCGAGTGGATCGAGACGTACTCGAGCGAGGAGTTCACCGAGCTGACCGCGTGGTGCCGTGAGCTGATGGACGACGTGGCGGCCGACGCGCCCGCGGCGGACCGCGAGCGCTACCGGGAGCTGTTTCTCACCTCCTCGCGCTACGAGTACATGTTCTGGGACGCCGCCCACCGGCGGGAGGGGTGGCCGGTATGACGGGGGAGAGGCGATCGGCTGACGGGGGACGGCCGACCGACGGGGAGCGCTTCACCGACCGCCTGCGCGCGGGCGTCGCGGACGACTGGGAGGCGGCAACCGAACACCGCTTCGCGCGCGAACTCGTCGACGGAACGCTCGACGACGCGGTCTTCCGGCGCTACCTCGTGCAGGACTTCGCGTTCGTGAACACGCTGGCGAGCGTGATCGGCTACGCGGCAGCCCAGGCCCCGACGATCGAGGCGAAGGCCGAGTTCGCCGCGTTCCTCCGGGCGGTCGCGACCGACGAGACCGACTACTTCGCGCGGTCGTTCGACGCCCTCGGCGTGCCCGAGGCCGACCGCACCGATCCCGACCTCGCGTCCGTCACGGAGCGCTTCGAGGACCTCCTCCTGCGCGCCGCGCTCGACGGCGGCTACGCCGAGACGCTCGCGGTCCTGGTCCCCGCCGAGTGGGTGTACCTGACGTGGGCCTCGGCCGCCGGGGACGACCGCCCCGACGCGTTCTACCTCGCGGAGTGGATCGACCTGCACGCCGGCCCCGAGTTCGAGTCCGTCGTGGCGTTCCTCCGGGGGGAACTCGACGCGGCGGCCGGGGCGCTCTCCCCCGAGCGCGAGCGTCGGGTCGAGCGGCTGTTCGGGCGGTGCGTCGCCCTCGAAGTCGCCTTCTTCGACGCCGCCTACGAGGGCGAGTGAGGACGGACGCGGTACGGACTGCGCCGGAGCCGCGCCGCGATCGCGCGGCGAGGGGCCGAACGTAACCCGTATCCCTCCGGCGCGTCAGGAGGGTGCCATGAGCCTCGACGACCTCAACGACGCGGTGCGAACGACGTACCGCGACCTCGGCGACGATCTCGCCGTCGACCTCGACGCGGAGACGCGCCACGAACTCGCCTTTCTGACGACGCTCCTCGACCCCGACGACCCCGACGAACTCGTCCGGCGCGCCGTCCATATGTTCTTCCAGACGACCGTCGACACCGGGCGCGCTGACTTCCACCTCCGCAGCGGCTTCGACGTCACCTACGACGAGTACCTCTCGGGGATGACCTACGAGGAGATGACCGGCGCGCCGAACCCCCCCGACAACGACGGCCGGCGGTATCAGTTCTAGCACCTTTTTTCACGGGGGCATCGCGCCCGCCAAAGGCGGGCGCTCGACCCCCGCCAAAAAATCTGCATCAAAAAAGGTCGCGGACGCTCCGCGTCCGCGGTGAACCGCTCGCTCGGGCCTTCGGCCCTCGCTCGCGGATGCTCGTCGACGCGCGTCGCGCTCGGTACGGACGCGCGACCGCCGGACGTCCGTCGTCCGGAGTCGCCTACGGTCGGCCGTCCTCCTCGACGACGGCGAACAGCCGTTCGAGCAGGGGCGGCACCCCGTCGATCCTGACCAGGTCCCGCTCCTGGTCGTACTCGACGATTCCGCACTCCGCGAACTTCGGGACGTGCGAGTGATACAGCGACAGGTACACACGGAGCACCGCCTCCTCGTCGATCTCGGAGAGCGGTGCGTCGTGCTCCCGCACGGCGACTTCATCGGCGAGATCGGCCAACGCGATCGACGGTCCGTGTTCCCGCAGGCAGGCCAGCGCGTACCGACGCCGACGGTTCGAGAGGAGTTTCAGGTACGTATCGACCGACCGTTCGATCTGCGTGACCTTCATATTCTATCACTCTCGGGTGCGGAAATCCGCAACCGTACACTGGACAACGGGTTCGGAGGGCATGGATGCTGTGAATTACGCACCCTCATTCCGTACGTAATCCGTAACGGTTCGGGGGGAACGCGACGTTTTCAGCAGAATGATGTGGTGTGGAAATAATACCTCCGTCACCGACAAACTCCCTCGGGCGAGAACGCCCGGGAAGCGGTTCACTCCTCGACGACGTCCTCCCCGAAGTGGTCGAACGGCTGGGCATGGGATTCTTTGACGATGTTCGTCGAATCGAGGTCGAGGCCGATCTCGTCCAGCCGTGTCGTGATCCGATCGACGGCGTCGGAGTCGGTCGCGACCGCCTCCACGTAGAGGTTGTGCGGTCCGGTGAGCATCTCACGGACGTTGACGACGTTGCGGAAGTCGAGCACCTCCGCGGCGAGTTCCCCCCGGCGGTCGACCGGCGCGTGACAGGCGATGAATACGTGGAGTTGGAAGCCTGCCCGCTCGTAGTCGAGATGCGGATAGTGCCCCTCGATCACGCCCGCGTCTTCCATCGCCGCGAGCCGGTTGCGGACGGTGCTGGCCGAGACGCCGACCCGCTCGCCCATCCCGGCGGCGGTCGCGTTCCGCGCGTCCCGCTGGAGCAGGTAGAGGATCCCCCGGTCGACCTCGTCGAGCTGGAGCGGGCTCATCGTGCGTACGTCGCGGCCTCGCATCAATGAGCGTTGTGCCGGCGCAGCGCGCGTCGGTCCGCGTCCGGCGATCAGACCGCGTCGGCGACGGCGTCGAGCAGGAGGTCGCAGGCGAGGTCGATCTCGCGCTCGGTCACGTCGAGCGGCGGGAGCAGGCGGAGGGTCTTGTACCCGCAGCCGAGGGTGAGAAAGCCCCGCGCGAGCGCGGCGTCGATCACGTCGTCGCGCGTCCCCTTCGTCTCGAACTCGACGGCGAGCATCAGCCCGAGGCCGCGCACGTCGACGACGCCGTCGGGGTCCGCGTCGCGCAGCGTCTCGACCAGCTGGCGGCCGCGCGCAGTGGCGTTGTCGAGCAGGTCGAACTCCTCGATGGCGTCCATGGTGAGCGCCCCCTGCGCCGAGGCGAGGACGTCGCCCGCGCCCCACGTCGAGGAGATGCGGCTCCGCTCGGTCGGGAAGATCCCCTCGCGGGAGATCGTCGCGCCGACGCGCAGCGCCTTGGCGCTCGAGATGACGTCCGGCTCGACGGGGAAGTGATCCGAGCCCCACATCTCCCCGGTGCGACCCACCCCCGACTGGATCTCGTCGGCGACGAGCAACAGGTCGTGCTCCGCGACCACGTCGGCGACCTCGCGCATGAACGCGTCGCTGGGGATGCGGTAGCCGCCCTCCCCCTGGACGGGTTCGACGATCACGTAGGCGACCTCCTCCGGATCCACGTAGCCCGACTCGGGGGCGAGCATGCGTCGGAGCTGGGAGGTGTCGTCGACGAAGAAGCCGCAGGAGCAGGTGGCGGGGTCGGAGCCCGCGTCGTCGCAGTAGGGGACGTCGTGGATCGCGGCGATCTCGGGGTAGTCGCGGCGGTAGACGCCCTTCGAGCGGTTGAGCGAGAGCGCCCCGAGGGTGCGCCCGTGGAAGCCCCCCTGGAAGGTGATGCCGTACTTCGCCCGCGTGTGGTCGTAACAGATCTTGATACCGTTCTCGATGGCCTCCGCGCCGGAGTTCGAGAGGAAGACGGCGTCCATCCCGTAGTGGCTCGTCGCGTCCACGAGCCGCTCCATCAGCCCGGCGGGGCCGGGAAGCCCCTCGTCACCGACGCCCTCGCCGTTCACGTAGAAGTCCTGTCCGGCGATCTTGAGGGGGTCGACGAGGTCGAACTCGCGGAGGCGGTCGAGGAGATAGGGGTTGTTGTAGCCGAGCGGGGCGGCCCCGACGTGGCTAGTGAAGTCCATCAGGACGTTGCCGTCGACGTCGGTACAGAACGGACCCTCCGCCTCCGCGGTGAGATCCCAGACGAAATCGTAGACGTAGGTGCTGGTGGCGGCGTACTCTCGGTGGTGGGCGGCCCACTGCCGGGCGCGCTCGCCCGGCATCGACCGCACCGTCGGCGTGGCCGTCTCTCGGTCCATACGAGCGCGGTTGGCACCGGGGGGTTAAATAAGGAATTGGGTTGGCGGCAGGTTTTACCCGACACGTCGTTCGGCGCGTCAGACGCCCATCAGGAGGGCGACGCTGGCGGCGGTCGCGCCGACGGTGAGCCCGGCGCTCCAGACGGCGACGCGGTACCCGAACGACCGGGAGGGGCTCGCCAGGGTGAGCGCCGCCTTCACGCCGACCGAGGCGACGGTCGCGACCATCACGCCGAGGATGGCGGTGTTGGCGTCGAGCGCCCCGCCGTTGTAGAGCAGGACGGCGGAGGTGGTCGCCCCCGCGCTGGAGACGAGCCCCGAGAGCGCGGCGGCCAGCAGGAATCCCGCGTTCCCCAGCAGCGCCTTCGCCAGGCTCGACCCGACGAGGATGAGCGCGAACAGCACGCCGAAGCCGAGCGCGTTGCGCAGCGAGAACGGACTCTCGAGGTCGATGTCGACGCTCTCGCCCCAGTCGGCGGTGAACGCCGCGACGACGACGCTCCCCGCGATGATCACGCCGAGCGGGACGACGAGGCCGAACAGCGGCCCGGTTCCGAGCGTGAACGCGAGGACGATGGCGAGGTTGCGCAGCGCCATGGCCGCGTCGGCGAGGAGGACGGCCGCGACGGCGTAGGAGATGGCCTCGGGGCGCTGGCGGACGTGGTCGAGCATCGTCCCGACGACCGCAGTCGAGGAGGCGAGGCCGCCGAAGAAGCCCGTGACGGCGATCCCGCGGCTCCCGTACGCCTTCACGATGGCGTAGTTGACGATGCCGATGGCCGCGACGCTGACGACGAGCAGCCAGACCAGCCGCGGTTCGGCGGAGATCGTGAGCCCGGCGAACGTCACCTCGGTGGTTCCGACGGGGAGCAGCGGGTAGACGACGAACGCGAGGATGCCGAACTCGGTCGCCGAGCGCAGTTCCGAGCGCGTCAGCCCCCACGCGAAGCTGTGGAGTTCGCGCTTGAGCACGAGCAGGAACGACGAGAGCACCGCGACCGTCACCCCCGCGGTGGTGTGCCCCTCCCCCACGAGCACGCCCACGCCGTAGGCGACGAGCATGGAGGCGGCCGTCGTCAGCGAGAGCCCCTCCTCGGGGTCGAGCAGGCCGCGGACGATCAGCGCGACGCCCTGGACGACGACGAGCGCCGCCCCGACCACCAGCAGCCCCTCGGCGTCGAGGACGGTGAACACCGCGCCGAGCAGGGAGATGAGCGAGAACGTCCGCACCCCGGCCGACCGGTGCGCCCACTCGCGCTCCAGCCCCAGGAACAACCCGAGCGCCGTGGCTAACAGGAGCCGCTGGATCATCGGGTCGACGAACTCGACGAGTTGCGACATATAGAGGCCTACATAGCACTCGATAGTTCATAAACCCTCGCGCTGTGTACGCCGGGGGGTTTTTATCCGATTCTCGGCATGCACGTGTATGGATCGCCCGACGATCGACCGGTCGCGCGCCGCGTGGGTCGGCCTCGGGGTCGCCCTGACGGCGGCGGTGCTGTTCGTCCTCTACTCCTTCGTCGGAACGTTCGTGTTCGGCGTCTTCATCTACTACGCGACCCGGCCGGTGTACGCGCGGTTGAAGCGGCGCGTCTACCCCCCGAGTCTCGCCGCCTTCGCGGCCCTGTTCGTCCTCGCGTTGCCGGCACTCCTGCTGTTCGCCTACACGGTCGCCATCGGGCTGCAGGAGTACCAGCGCATCGCGAGGCGCGAGCGGATCAACCTCGGTCCGCTGGACCCGCTCATCAGACCGTACGTCGACGTCTCGCGGATCGTCCGGGACCCCCAGTACATCCTCGGCGATCCCACGCTGCGCGACGTCGCCCAGCGAGCGTTCAACGAGGCGCTGGGGTACGTGGGGTTCATCGGGAACCTCCTCCTGCACCTGTTCGTCATGCTCGCCATCGCGTTCTACCTCCTGCGCGACGACGGCCGCCTCTCGCGGTGGTTCTTCGGACGGTTCGGCGACGACGGCGGCATCCTCCGCGACTACTGGGCGGCGGTCGACACGGACCTCTCCAACGTCTTCTTCGGCAACATCCTCAACGCCCTCCTCACCGGGGTCATCGGCGCGCTCTCCTACACCTTCCTGAACGAACTCGTTCCCGGAACGCCGATCCCGTACCCGGCGCTCCTCGGTCTCCTCACCGGCGTCGCCAGCCTCATCCCGGTCGTCGGGATGAAGCTCGTCTACCTGCCGCTCACCGGCTACCTCCTCGTCCAGCAGTACGCGGCCGGCGAGCACCTCTGGTTCGTCGCGGTCTTCTTCGCCGTCTCCTTCGTCGTCGTGGACTCCGTGCCCGACTTCGTCCTCCGGCCGTACGTCTCCGGGCGGAACCTCCACGTGGGGATGGTGATGTTCGCCTACATCTTCGGTCCCCTGCTGTTCGGCTGGTACGGCATCTTCCTCGGACCGGTCATCCTCGTCCTCGTCTATCACTTCGCCCGGATCGTCCTCCCGGAGTTGCTGTCCGACGGACCGACTCGACCCTACGGCATCGACCCCGCCGTGACGCCGAAGGCGTTCGACCGGCCGGCGGACGCCCCGGCCGGTGACGGCGGCGGCGTCGACAGTGCGGAGGCCCCCCGCCGCCCGCAGGAGGCCGAGAGCGACGACTGACGACCGTCGATCGGCGGTCGTCGTCCGTCCATCGACCATCGACCACCGACAGCGTCCATCGACCACCGACAGCGTCCACCGTCCACACCCATCCTCGGACCACACTCCCCGACGATCGAGTGTGTCCCCGGAAACACTCTCCCCGCGAGGCCCAACAACGCTTTTCGACGTTCCTGTGGTTGCCAGGGAGTATGTCGAGTACCGAGGCGAGCGGAGACGTTCCCCGCGTTCGCGTCCCCGTCGGATCGACGGAGGCGACCGCAGCGGCGACGCTGAAGGAGGCGCGGGACTCGGCGACGGCCGCCCGCGTCGTCGAGGTCGGTCCGACCGGCGCGGTGGAACTCTCGCCGCTCGTGACCCTGACGCGAGGGGGAACGACCGCGATCCACGACCGTTGCTCGCCGGCGGACGCGGAGGAGTTGGTCGGGGAACTCGAGGACGGGACGCTCCCGACGCACGGCGCGTACGCGGTCGTCGACCACGACCCCGGAACCGGTCGGTTCCCGATACCCGGGTCGGGACCGCTCGCGGTCGGCGAGCGCCGGGTCCTGGCCCGGTGCGGGTGGGTGAGACCGAGCGCCGTCGAGGAGTACGCGGGCGACGGGTCGCTCGTCTCAGACCGGGTTCGCGAGGCTCCCGACGAGGCGCGGTCCCGGGTCGACGGGATCGGGCTCCTGGGTCGCGGCCGCGGCGACGGGAGCACCGACGAGCCGGTCGCGGAGACGTGGCGAACGGTGCGGGAGACGGAGGGGGAGCCGGTCGTCGTGGTCAACGCGAACGAGGCCGACCCGAGTGCGCTCGTGGAGCAGACGCTCCTCGAGGGGACCCCGATCGACGTCATCGACGGGGCCGCCGCGGTCGCGCACATCGTCGGGGCGACCGATGTCGTGCTGTATCTGGACGAGGCGGACGACCTCGCCCGCCGCCGGGTGCGCCGGGCGGTCTCCGCGTTCGCCGACGCGACCGATTCGGACCTGAATCTCCAGGTAGTCGCCGGGCCGGACGCGTTCGCGGCCGGGGAGATGACGATGGCGCTCGAGGCGCTCGAGGGGAACGACCGCCTCGAAGCCCGTCGCCGACCGCCGGGACCCGAGGTCTACGGGCTGTTCGGTCGGCCGACCGCCGTCCACACCGCCCGGACGGTGGCGCAGGTCCGCGCGGCGCTGTCGGAGCCCGACGCGTTCGACCCCGACGCGCTGGATCCGGGCACCCGGGTCGTGACGGTCGCCGGCGACGTCGTCGCGCCGGCGACGATCGAGCTGCCGACGGACGGCTCGCTCGAGGCGGCGCTCGACGCCGTCGACGCCGACGGGCGGACCAAGGCGGCGTGCGTCGGCGGGCGGTTCGGCGGGCTCACCCAGGACCTCGACGTCCCGCCGAGCGCGCCCGTGCTCGGGACCCTGGACCTCGGGACGAACGGGATCGTCGAGCTGTTGAACGACCGGCGGTGCATGGTCGCGTTCGCCGGCAGGCGGGCGAAGTTCGCCCGCGAGGAGAACTGCGGGCGGTGCGTCCCCGACCGCGAGGGGTCGAAGCAGCTGGTCGACCTGCTCCGGGGGATATACGACGGCGACTTCCGCGAGGACGCGATCCGCGAACTGGCCCGCGTGATGCGCCGGACGAGCCTCTGCGAGTTCGGGCAGGCCGCCCCGCGGCCCGTGACGACGGCGATGGACGACTTTCGATCCGAGTTCGCCGCCCACGCCGACGGCCACTGCCCCGCCGGCGAGTGCCGGCGGCGGGAGGTCGAACGGCGGCCCGGCTCCACGCTGGAGGGCGACGCGACCGCCGAGGTCGACGGGGGGTCCGTCACGTGAGCACCGACGAGCACCCGCTGCCCGGCGTTCCGAACGTCGAGGACCCGCAGCCGAGCACGCCCCGGACGGCGGAGTTCAGGACGGGCACGGCGAACGATCCCCCGGTCGCCGCCACCGACGGGCGCACCGCGATCACCGTCGACGGGGAGCGCGTCGACCTGGAGCCGGGGGCGACGGTCCTCGACGCGATCGAGGCGATCGACCCGGCGGGCTACGTCCCGGCGCTCTGCTACTACGAGCGCGGCGACGAGATCGAATCGAACACCGGACGGCGGTTCGCGATCGGTCCGCGGACGACGTGTCGGACGTGCGTGGTCGAGACCGAGGAGTACGGTCTCGTCCCCTCGTGCAGCTTCCCCGCCGAGGACGGGCTGACCGTCCGGACGGACGCGGACGCCGCGACGGAGGCGCGCGACGTGAACCTCGACCTCCAGCTCTCGAATCACAACCTCCGCTGTACGACGTGCGGGCAGAGCGGCCGGTGCGAACTCCAAGACGCGTCGATGGAGAACGGCGTCGAACACCCCCGGTACGGCGTCTTCGACGACCGCGACGCCTACGAGCCGATCGACACCACCTCGTCGTTCATCCAGATCGACCGCAACAAGTGCATCCTCTGCAACCGGTGCGTCGAGGCGTGCAACGACGTGCAGGCCGCGGGCGTCCTTCGCATGGAGGGCAACGGCCCCGACATGCGGATCGGCTTCCAGAGCGAGGCGGAGACGATGGACGACTCGACGTGCATCTCCTGCGGCCACTGCGCGACGGTCTGTCCGACCGGCGCGCTCGTCGAGAAGGGCCTCGTCGACATCGGGACGCTCCCGATCCCCGGGTTCGACCAGGAGACCTCCGTCGGGAAGGTGCTGCGCCGCGAGCCGGCCGAGACGATCGACACCGCGGCACACCCGAACCGCGGCGTCTACGGGCGGGAGGGATCCGAGCCGGGGATCGCGCAGGCGCGCGGCGTCTCGCGGCTGGTAGGCCGGGCGAGGCGGCAGGCCGACGAGCTGCGGACGCGGGTCGACGACTGGCTCGACGAGACGGCGGACGCGACGCTCGCGGAGATCGAACACGCCTCCGAGTTCGTCGCGGCGAACACCGTGCCCGAGGGGTTGCTGTTCGACGTCGGCTCCCGCGTCGCGAACTACCGCCTGGATCGGGTCGACGTCGCGGAGACGACCTGCGGGTACTGCGCCGTCGGCTGTCGGGTCGACCTGTACGGGAAGGACGGAGAGGTCCTCGGCACCCGACCGGCGGACCCCGAGGCGACGCCCGCGAACGCCTTCTCGACGTGCGTGAAGGGGAAGTTCGCCTACGACTTCGCCAACAGCGACGCGCGCCTGGAGACGCCGCTGATCAGGGAGGACGGCGAGTTCCGGGAGGCCACCTGGGACGAGGCGCTCTCCCGCGTCGCCGAGGAGTTCTCACGCATCCGCGACGAGGTGGGGTCCGACGCGCTCACCGTGTTCTCCTCCTCCAAGTGCACGAACGAGGAGAACTTCCTGATGCAGAAGTTCGCCCGGCAGGTGCTCGGGACGAAGAACGTCGACAACTGCACCCGCCTCTGTCACTCCTCGTCGGTCGCCGCGCTCAAGCAGACGATGGGGTACGGCGCGATGACCAACCGCATCAACGAGGACATCGGGCGGGCCGACTGTTACCTCATCACCGGCGCGAACACGACCGAGAGCCACCCCGTCCTCGCCACGCGGATCGTCCAGAACGTCCGGGCGGGGGCGGACCTGTTCGTCTTCGACCCGCGGAAGATCGAACTCGCCGAGCACGCGACCCAGTACACCCGCACCAACGGCGGCTACGACATCGCGTGGATCAACGGGATGATCCGGCACATCGTCGAGGAGGACCTCCACGACGCCGAGTTCGTAGAGGAGCGCACCCGGAACTTCGAGGCGGTGCGCGAGAAGGTCGAGCCGTTCACGCCCGAGGAGGTCGAGCGGCTGGCCGGCGTCTCGCCGGAGGAGCTGAAGAACGCCGCCGAGACGATCGCGACCGCCGACACCTGCGTCTTCGGCTGGGCCATGGGGATCTCACAGCACACCTACGGGACCCAGACGGTCCTCGCGCTCGCCGATCTCGCGCTGGTGACGGGTCACGTCGGTAAGCCCGGGGCGGGGCTGTCGCCGTTCCGCGGGCAGAACAACGTCCAGGGCGGCGGCGGCGACATGGGAACGATCCCGGACACCCTCCCCGGCTACCAGGACCTCCACGACGAGGACGTGCTCGACACGTTCGAGGACGCGTGGGGCGTCCGCCCGCCGGACGAGCCGGGCCTCCGGGTCACGGAGGTGTTCGACGAGGTCGACGAGGGGAACGTCCGCGGGTTGTACGTCATGGGCGAGAACCCGGCGATCTCGGAACCCGACCTCAACAACGCCAGGGAGAGCCTGGCGGACGTCGAGTTCCTCGTCGTGCAGGACGTGTTCCTCACCGAGACGGCCGAGTACGCGGACGTCGTCCTCCCGGCGGCGACGTTCACCGAGAAGTACGGCACGGTCACCAACACGGAGCGCCGCGTCCAGCTCGTCAGGCCGGTCGTCGACCCGCCCGGCGAGGCCAGGGAGGACTGGAGGATCCTGCAAGAACTCGCGAACAGGATGGGCTTCGACTGGGACTACGCCTCGCCCACGGAGATCATGCGCGAGGTCAACGACCTCGTGCCGATCTACGGCGGGATCACCCACGAGCGACTCGAGGAGCGGGGCGACGGCCTCCAGTGGCCCTGTCCGGACGAGGACCACCCCGGTACGCCCTACCTCTACGATGAGGAGGAGGGGTTCAACTTCGAGGACGGGAAGGCGCGGTTCGTCCCCGCCGACCTCGGCGAACCCACGGAGATCCCCGGCGAGGAGTTCCCGCTCTCGCTCACCTCCGGGCGCGTGCTCTATCACTGGCACACGGGCACGCTCACCCGCCGCGTCGAGGGACTCATGAACCACGTCGGCGAGAGCTTCGTCGAGATCCACCCGGAGACGGCGGCGAAGCTCGACGTGAACGACGGCGAGTACGTCCGCGTCACCTCGGATCGCGGGTCGATCGTCGTGAAGGCGGTGGTCACCGACCGCACCGGTCCCGGCGGGGTGTTCATCCCGATGCACTTCGCCGAGGGCGCGGTGAACGAACTCACCCAGGAGGAACTCGACCCGGTCAGCCGGATCCCCGACTACAAGCTCGCGAGCGTGAACGTCACGCCGCTCGGTCCCGATCCGGACGAGCGACCGCTCGAACCGCCCTCGCGGGACTGACCGCCGTCGTCGGGACCCGCCTCACGGTACGAGTCACCGGGGGCGGCGGCCGCCCGACCTCCGCGCCGGGGCGACGTTCCGGGCGACCGATCGTTCGATCCGATCGAACAGTGTCCCGCGCGCTCAACGAGCTATTTGTCGCGGGAAACCCACTCCCCGCCATGGAGTCGAACGTTACCCGAGACGACGTCGGCAAGACCGTCGTCACGGAAGGCGGACAGGACGTCGGGACCGTCACGGACGTCGAGGGCGGGATGCTCTACGTTGACTTCACGCACGGCGAGACGGTGGCGACCGGGGAGACCGACTCGGCCCACGAGGAGACGATCCCGACCGACGAGGTCGCGGCGATCACGGACGACGAGATCGTCCTCCGCGAGGGGGTCTGAGCCGGCGGAGTCGTCGGGACCGCCACCGAACGCGAGCCGAGCGCGCCGCTCCCCGGAGCGACGCGCCGTGAAGCGCCGTGAACGACCTCGCGCCGCGCGCCGCGAGAGACGGGGGTCGGCGGGGACCGCGTCTCGGGGCGAGCGGAAGCTACGCCTCGATCTCGCCGTCGATGTACTGGGCCTCCCACTCCTTGCGCGCGGCGATCTCGCGACGGCCGCGACGGGTGAGCGTGTAGAAGTTCGTCCGGCGATCGCGCTGGCCCTTCTCGACCAGGCCCTTCTCGACCAGCGTGTCGAGGTTGGGGTACAGTCGCCCGTGGTGAATCTCCTTCTCGTAGTAGTCCTCCAGCTCCTCCTTGATGGCGAGGCCGTGGGGTTCCTCGCGGCCGGAGATGACGTACAACAGGTCGCGCTGGAAGCCGGTCAGATCGTACATGTGTCTTTTAAGATAATAATTCGAAGGCGGTATAAACATGTCGGCCGAGGGGCACCCCCGCGATCCTCTGTCAGGGACGACCCCCCGACACCGGTGAGATACGCGATCCACAGTCGGGCCGTGCTACCCGCCGGAAGCCGCCGCCTGTCACGTCACGGCGCTAGCACCTCTCGGCGACCGACTTATCGTCCGGGAGTTCCATCCGGAGGTATGGAGGAAGTCCTGTTCGAGTCCGAGCGGACGGAATCGCGAGAGACTATCGCCGCGCACCTGCGGGCGATCGCGGACAAGCTCGAGGGCGGCGAGGCCATCACGCTCTCCGACGGCGGCGACTCGGTGACGCTCGACGTCCCCGAGCGCCCCGTCTTCGAGGTGAAGGCCGAGCGCGAGACGGGATCGGGCGCGCCGGAACTCAGCGTCGAGTTCGAACTTGAGTGGCGCGAGGGCGAGGGCGAGGGGCGCGGCGAGAGCGGCGGGCTCTCCGTCGAGTGACGCCGATCCGATCGGCTTAGAACGCCCACCGTCTCCGACTTCTCCGTCCGAATCCGCCGAGAACGCGCGGCTCTGCGAGTCATCGTCGTTCAGAAAGGAAAGCAGGCCGGGACGGGATGAAAACGCCCATCCCGGCCCGCCGCCCTGAATTGGTCCCCGCTGACGCTTCGGCCCTCCAAGCGAAGCGTCAACTGAGACAAGCGGTCACAGTAGTATAAACTTACCGGCACGCCCTCACATGTGTTCCTCCTCTAACACCCACCCCAGCGCGCGGCGGTAGTGCGTGAACAGCTTTCGGACGCCCTCGTGGCGCATCTCGTCGCTCTCGAGTTGCTCCTTGAGGAACTCGTACTGCTCGCGGATCTCGTCCTCGCTGCGCATACGCACACCACCACGCGGCGATGACAAAAGCCTGTGGCCGGCCCCCTCGTGCGGACGTCGTACAGCAGTCCGTCTCAGACGCGCTCGAGCCGCGAGAGCCCGTGCCAGATGGCGTCGATCAGCCGATCCTCGCCGCCCTGGGCGGGGTCTGTCTCCTCCCAGCCCCGCGCCAGCGCGTCCTCGAGGACGGCGGTCGAGTGGTTCTCGAAGTTGTTCATCCCGCGGAACTCCTCCAGCGCGGCGCGCGCCTCCCCGTCGAACGCCTCCGACGGCGTCCCCTCGTAGAACCCCAGCTCGGCGAGCGCCGCGAGGACATCGCGGGCGGGCTCGCCCGTCAGCTCGCGGGTCTCCTCCGGTTCGGCCCGTTCGAGCAGCGTGACGTCGTACAGGCGAAAGACGCGCTCCAGTTCCTCGATCGGCGCGTCGTGGTCGTCGACGCGCACGTCCACCCAGCGGTCGTTACCGCCGCCGTAGCCGCCCTCCGGCTTCGCGATATAGAGCGCCGCCGACTGCTCGCCGCGTCTGTCGCCGCCCGCCTCGTTGCCCGCGCGCAGCGCCGCGAGCAGCCGCTCCGGGAGCCCGCCGTCCGTCGTCTCGTACGCCTCCGCCATCGCGTCCAGGGTCTCCGGTCCCTCCAGGATGTTCCCCTGGACGGTGTAGGTCTCGCCCTGGCGATCGCCGGCGTAGTCGAAGCAGTCCTCGCCGGTGAACGCCGCGACCGAACCGTCCCGCCCGACGACGCCGATCTGCCTCGACGGGGCCTCCTCGTCCACCCCGGTCAGCGCCTCGATGGTCTCGCTCGCCGTCTTCCCCTCCCGGAGCAGGTCGTGGCCGTCCGGTCCGTAGGTGACGTTCGCGAAGCTCTGCGTGGCGATCGCGCCCGCGTCGGCGGCGACGAACGGGACCACCGCGCCGACCGCGATGAACTTCGAGTGGACGGCGACGCCGACGGCGTCGGTCTCGGGGTCGCGCGCGACGATCGAGAACGTCGACGGTCTGGGGTGCATGTCGGACGCATCGAGGGGCGGGAGAAAAGCCTTCCCTACTCCCCGTCGCCCCCCTTGCGAACGGTCAGCGGCTGTCGGCTGACTATCCGGCAGTCGAACGCCGGGTGCTCGGCGAAGTGCCAGACGAGCAGGTGTCGGCGGCCGCCGGTGGCACCTTCGACGTCGTCGGCCGTGAATTCGCGCGGGAGGCCGTCGTAGAGCGCGCGGAGCGCGTCGAAGGAGTCGAACACCTTGCTGTGTCCCGCCGAGTCGGCGCGGCGGCGCGAGACGGCGTACGTTCCGTCCGGTCGGTGTTCGCCAACGGTGTGGACGAACTCCTCGACGCGGTAGAGCGCGTCGTCGAGCGCGGCGCGCAGGGCGCGCGCCTCGGCCGCGGAGAGGACGTAGTCGTCCCCGCCGGCCGTCAGCACGACCTCGGGACCGTCGCCGCTGACCGATACGGACGGATCGCCGTTCGACCCCGACGCGGGGGCGTCACTGCGGGAGAATTTCTCGACCAGGAGCGCGGGTACTCCGTGACATGTACGCGAACGTCGACGCGCCAGCCGCATAAACCCCGCCGATCGAACAGGTCGGACTGTCGCGGCGCGACCACGTACCGTTTTGCCTCGCCGGTCCGTAGCGCCGCCATGAAGGTCCGGGGGCGACGCGAGTGCACCCAGTGTGGAACCCGGTGGTCGTACTACGAGACCGGCGAGGTGACCTGTCCGGACTGCGGGAGCCTCCGCAGCCGCGGCGTTGACGAGCGGACGCGCCACACGGACCATCCGGTGACGCTCGACCTCACCGCCGCGCGCGAGACGGCCGACGACGACCCGCTCGAGGCGGCGGCGGACGCCGCCGAGCGGTGTCGCGAGTACGTCCGCCGGACGGGGTTCATCGACGAGGGACGGCTGAAACCCCTCTCGGACACGTACCTCGCCGCGACGGAACTCGTCCACGTCGCGGGCGACCTCCGGCGGTCGATGCGCGTCACGGACGACGAGGAGTTCTACCTGCTGGGGTTGCTCCGCGGGGCCGACCTCGACGAGCGCCCCGCGCCGGGCGAGGTCCCCGACTCGCTCCGGGCGGCGCGCGGGCTCGCCTACGCATCCGCGGTCGAGGCGTACCGGGGCGACGTTCGGACCTACCTCGACGATCACCCGGACCCGCTCGTGGGGCGCGTGCTCGGTCGCCTCCGGGAGCAGGCGAAGCGCGTCGAGGCGCTCGACGGCGACGTCTCTCCCGCGACGAGCGAGCGGCTCGCCCGGGCGGCGCAGGACGTCGGCGCGTACCTCGCGGAGGGCGACGAGGACGCGCTGGCGACCGCGAAGGATCGCCTCGACGGCATGGCTTAAGCCCCTGGCGGACGCGCCCGGTCCATGGGACCGCTCGACGGCCTCCGAGTCATCGACTGCTCGGGGCTCATCGCCGGCGGCTACGCGACGATGCAGCTCGCGGACTTCGGCGCGGACGTGGTGTTCGTCGAACACCCCGAGTACCGCGACCCGATCCGAGACTGGCCGCCACACGACGACGGCGTCTCGCTCTGGTGGAAGTCGCTGGCCCGCAACAAGCGCTGCGTCACGCTCGATCTGAGCGACGAGCGGGGCCAGGCGCTCCTCCGCGAACTCGTCGCCGACGCCGACGTGCTCTTCGAGAACTTCCGCCCCGGAACCATGGAGCGGTGGGGCCTCGACTACGCGACGCTCAGCGAGGACAACCCCGGACTCGTCATGGCTCGCATCTCCGGCTACGGCCAGACCGGTCCGCGCCGCCACGACCCCGGGTTCGGCACCGCCGCGGAGGCCATCTCCGGGTTCGCCAACGTCAACGGGTTTCCCGACCGCGAGCCGCTGCTCCCGCCGATCTCGCTCGCGGACATGACCGCGGGGCTGTTCGCCGTGCAGGCGACGATGTTCGCGCTGTTCGAGCGTCGTCACAGCGGCGAGGGGCAGGTGGTCGACGCGAGCCTCTACGAGTCGCTCTTTCGGCTCTTTCCGGGCGACGTCGAGAAGTACGATCGGCTGGGGGAGGTCTCCGAGCGTCGGGGGAACCACCACGCGAACGCCTCGCCGCGCAACGTCTACGAGACGCGCGACGGGTACGTGGCGCTCTCCGCGTCCTCGCAGTCGATCTTCCGCAACCTCGCCGAGACCGTCGGCTACCCGGAACTCGCCGACGACGAGCGCTTCGCGACCAACAGCGCCCGCGTCGAACACGCCGACGAACTCGACGGATACATCGCGCCGTGGATGGCCGAGCGCACGACGGAGGAGGTCCTCGACGCCTTCGACGAGGGGGACGCGGTCGTCGCGCCGATCTACGACATGGCCGACGTCTTCGAGGACGAGCAGTACGCCGCCCGCGAGGACATCGTCGAGGTCGAGGACGGCGACCTGGGGCCGACGCGAACGCCCGCGGCGCTCCCCAAGCTCTCGCGGACGCCGGGCGCGGTGGCGCACCTCGGGGCGGGCCACGGCGAGCACAACGAGGCGGTCTTCCTGAAGGAACTGGGCCTCGACGAAGCGACCTACGCGGAGCTACGAGAGGACGGCGTCGTCTGACCGTCCGACCGCGACCGTCCGCGCCGAGCGGAGCGAGGCGGACGATCGGCGGGTCGATCGCGTGGGCCGATCGAACGCTCGGCGGACGTCGAGCCGGTCGAGGGCGAACTGGGCGAGCAGGCGGCGAGGGGGAGGGGAGGGGAGAGAGGAACGCGAGACGGCGCGCCGCGCAACCGCTGTCCGGGAGCGACTCCCGCGACCGTCTCGCGTCGGTCGTCAGGTCACGGGGACCCTGGCCGCGGTTTCGGTTATAAACCCTCGTCCCGAGCGAGGAGCGCGAGGACGAGATCGCGGTCGTAGGTGTCCGCCGGGATCGTCTCGCGCCACTCGACGGCGCGGATGTCCTCGCCGTCGAGTCCGGGGTCTTCGGCGGGTTCGACTGTCACGGGCGCGGCGTCGAACGTGGCGAAGTGAAACCGGAACGCGTCGTCGCCGCTGACGAACGTCTGCTCCGAGATGGCGGCGAGGCCGTCGATCTCGACTTCGATCCCCGTCTCCTCTCGGACCTCTCGCACGGCACCCTCAGCTAGCGTCTCGTCGCGTTCGAGCATTCCGCCGGGGAGGAACCAGCGACCGTCCTGTTCGACGAGCAGGGCGCGCCCCTCACGGACGACGAGCGCGCCGACGCCCCAGCCGCGCGCGGCGCGCGAGCGGACCGACTCGAACGTCTCGGCGTCGAGTTCGACGGCGTTCTCGTTCCTGATCGCGTCGCCGTAGCGGTCGAGCAGGACGTCGGGATGGGGATCCGGGTCGGGGTCGCTGGGGGAGGTCCTCGGGTCGGATCCGCCGACGTGGTCACCCATCTCAGGGCAGGTCGACGGGCACGCCCTCCTGCTCGCTCGCGGCCTTGACGGTGTTGTAGAGGAGCATCGCGCGGGTCATCGGCCCGACGCCGCCCGGGACGGGCGTGATGGCGCTCGCGACCTCCCTCGCGCTCTCGAACTCGACGTCCCCGACCAGCTCGTAACCCCGCTCGGTGTCGGCGTCCACGCGGTTGACGCCGACGTCGATCACGACCGCGCCGTCCTTCAGCATCGAGCCGTCGATCAGCTCCGGGACGCCGACGGCGGCGACCACCACGTCCGCCTCGCGCGTCTTCGCCGCGAGGTCCGTCGTGCGCGAGTGACAGACGGTCACCGTGGCGTTGCCGCCCGCCCCCTTCTGGATCAGGAGGTTGGCGAGGGGCTTGCCGACGATGTTCGATCGGCCGACGATCACCACGTCCTTGCCCTCGGGGTCCACGTCGACGCTCTCGAGGAGCTTCTGGACGCCGTGGGGCGTGCAGGGCTTGAACCGGGCGTGACCGGCGACGAGGCGGCCGACGTTCTCGGGGTGAAAGCCGTCCACGTCTTTCGCGGGATCGACGCTCCGGAGGACGCGCCGGGTGTCCACGTGGTCGGGGACCGGCATCTGGACGAGCACGCCGTGGATCGCTGGGTCGGCGTTCAGGTCGTCGATCGCGTCGTAGAGGTCCTCCGCGGGGGCGTCGGGGGCGACCTCGACGTGGACGCCGTCGATGCCGACCTCCTCGCAGTCGCGCTGCTTCATCGAGACGTACGTCTCGCTCGCCGGATCGTCGCTCATCAGCACCGTCGCGAGGCCGGGAGTGACGCCCGCGTCCGCGAGGGCGTCGATGCTCGCCTCGAGTCCGGCGCGAACGTCGGCGGCGACGGCGTTGCCGTCGATGACGTCGGTCATGTCCGAGAGGCGGACCGCCGCGCTAATGAATACTCGGATTCGTGCTTATCTTCCGGTACCGAACCCTCAACGATATGCACGTTCGAGGATATTGGCGGTGAGGTCGGCGCGTCGGCCCGCCGAGCGCGTCCGTCCGACGCCGCTCAGTCGTACAGCGGGAAGTCGGCGCAGAGCGCCTGCACGTCCTCTGCGACCTCGGCCTTCACGTCCACGTCGTCGTGGTTGTCCACGACGCGGTAGATGAGGTCCGCGACCTCCTGGCTCGCGGCCTCGTCGAACCCGCGGGTGGTGAGCGCGGGCGTGCCGGCGCGGATGCCCGAGGGGTTGAACGGCGAGCGGGTCTCGCCCGGCACCGTGTTCTTGTTCAGGACGATCCCCACGTCCTCCAGCGCGGACTCGGCGTCCCCGCCCGTGGTATCGGGGTGGGAGTCGCGCAGGTCGACGAGCACGAGGTGGGTGTCCGTCCCGCCGGAGACGAGCGAGAGGCCGTTCTCCTGCAGGCGCGCGCCGAGGGCCTTCGCGTTGTCGACGACCTGCCGGGCGTACTCGGTGAACTCGGGTTGCAGCGCCTCCTTGAAGCCGACGGCCTTCCCCGCGACGTTGTGCATGAGCGGGCCGCCCTGGCCGCCGGGGAAGACGGCCGAATCGACGGCGTCGGCGTGTTCCTCGCTCGTCATGACGATGCCGCCGCGGCCCGCCCGGATCGTCTTGTGCGTGCTCCCCGTGACGAAGTCCGCGATCCCCACCGGCGAGGGGTGGACCCCGGCGGCGACCAGCCCCGTGATGTGCGCCATGTCCGCCAGGTGGTAGGCGTCCACCTCCTCCGCCGTCTCCTGGATTCGCTCCCAGTCGACCTGCCGGGGGTACGCCGAGTAGCCCGAGACGACGATGTCCGGGTCGAACTCGCGGGCGAGGTCGTCCAGCCCCTCGTAGTCGAGGTAGCCCGTCTCGGGATCGACCTCGTACTGCTCTACCTCGTACAGCTGTCCGGTGAAGTTGGCGGGGTGGCCGTGGCTGAGGTGGCCGCCGTGGGTGAGATCGAGCGAGAGGATCCTGTCGCCGGGGTCGAGCATCGCGAAGTAGACCGCCATGTTCGCCTGCGTCCCCGAGTGCGGCTGGACGTTGACGTGCTCCGCCCCCCACAGCTCCCGCGCCCGCTCGACGGCGAGGCTCTCTACTTCGTCCGCGTACTCACAGCCCGCGTAGTAGCGCGAGCCGGGGTAACCCTCGGCGTACTTGTTCGTCAGGGCGCTCCCCTGCGCTTCGAGGACCGCCCGGGAGGCGTGGTTCTCCGAGGCGATCATCGAAAGCGTCTCGCGCTGCCGTTCGACCTCGGCGGTCAGCGCGTCGGCGACCGCCGGATCGACCGCACGGACGTGCTCGTAGTCCATGTGCGCCCATCGACCGGGGGCACTCAATAATCTACCCCTACCGGTCGAATCGGAAGTGGGCGATACATCTTTACGACTCTACTCGTATCGACTAACGAATGAGAGAGCGTGCAGTCGACGTGACGGATTCCGTAGACGGCATCGGTTCCGACGGGCCGATACTCACCGTCTCCGCCACGCCTGCGGGCATCGCGACCGCGCTGACGCACCTCTCTGACCTGACGCGCACGACGGACGCGGCCCGTTCGCACCCCGACGCCCGTCCCCACCCCCCGCTCGTCTCGGTGAGCGATCGGACGCACGTCCCGCCGGTGCTTCGCCTGTGTCGCCCCACCACCGGCGTCGAATTCCGCCTGCCGCCCACCCGCGAGTACCTGTTCGTGGCGGCCCCGCTCGCGTACTACCTCGGGGCGACGGTCACGCTCGCGGACGACGAGTCGGCGACCCCGCGACTGCTCACCCCCGGAGTCGAGCACGACCTGAACGCGCTCCCCGCGTTCCAGACGGACGTGGCCGACCTCCTGCGCCACGTGTTCTTTCTCGACTGTCTGGTCCGCGAGCGCCAGGGAGAGGCGTTCGCGTGCTGGCGCGACGCGCTCCCGGAGTACGGGCTCTGTCCGCTCTCGCTGTCGGACGCCCCGCTCGCGGCCCGACTGGAGGCGTACCTCGACGTTCCGCCGGAGACGTTCGAGGACTGCTGGCCGGAGTGGCACCTGGCGACCTACGCCGACCCGACCGCGGAGTCGCTCGCGTGTCTCCCCTACCTGCTCGACTCGCTGAGCCTGATCTACCTCCCCGAGTGGTCCGACATCGACGCGCAGGGGCTCCTGCGGCGCTCGCTGGACGACTTCTTCCGCGCGCCCACCGGGCCGATCGCGTCGGTCGACGTGGTCGATCCCGAGTTGCAGGCGGGCGAGCTGCACGCCTGGCTCGCGGAGGGCGTGCCGGTGTCCGCGTTCACGCTCTCGCGCTCGGCGTTCGAGAACCGATTCGCGGCCCCGCCGCCGAACGACACGCTCGACGTCTCGGTCGTCCTGAACGACGACGCGATGGAGGGCGAACACGAGGTCGTGGCGCGGACCTACCGCGAGCGCTCCGCCGGGACGCCCGCCGACGTGACCGTCCACGAGTCGCTCTCGGTCGACGAACTCGCGCGGTTGCTCGAATCGCCCTGCGACTTCGTCCACTACATCGGCCACTGCGAGGTGGGCGGCCTCCAGTGTTCGGACGGCGGCCTCGACTGCGAGAGCCTCTCGCAGTCGGGCGTCCGGACGTTCTTCCTCAACGCCTGCGGATCGTACCACCAGGGTCGAGCGCTGGTCGAACGCGGGAGCGTCGCCGGGGCGGTCACGCTCCGCACCGTCCTCAACCGCCCGGCAGCGACCGTGGGGACGACGTTCGCTCGCCTGCTCATGTGCGGGTTCGGCATCGAGCGCGCCATGCAACTCGCCCGCCGGCAGATCATGATGAGCACCGACTACGCGGTGGTCGGCGACGGTACCTACTCGCTCACCGACGCGGAACCCGCGGTCGTCCACCTCGACGCGACCGACGACGGCTACGACCTGACCTACACGATCCCGGCGGACGGGCGCGTCGGCGACGGGTTCCGCGCGCCGTTCGAGACCTGCCGACGCCTCCGCGGGACGACCGCCGAGACGTCGCTCGACCGCGAGGCCGTCGTGGAGTTCTTAAAAGACCGGGACGTGCCGGTCATCTACGACGGTAATCTTCACTTATCTGATACGTTGGCCGACGCGCTGAAAATGGCTTGAACGCCGCGAATATAAATTCGGAGGGCGTTTTCAGTTATTGATAAACAGTGAAATTAAATACCTGCTTACTCTATAGTACAACAATGACTTCGAACTTACTCGAGTCGAACGTCGAATCGCTGCTTTCCGCCGCGCTCGCGGACGCCGAGGGGACGGTCTACGTCATCAACCCCTCCGCCGAGACGTTCGAGGCAGCGGTCGACGTCATCGCCGACGCCGAGGACGTGTCGGTCCGACTGCTCGGCGACGAACGCATGCTCAAGGACGTGCTCGGCGACTTCCTCATCGCCAGTACCGCGGCCGACCTCGTCGACGCGGATCGCCTCGAACTGCGCGGCTACGACGAACCGTCGAACACCCTCATCGTCACCGACAGTGCCGTCATGGCCGTCGTCAGCGCCGGGGACCACGTCGCCGGACTCGCCACCGACGACGGGCGCTTCGTCGAGAGCGCGGGACAGCAGTACGAGTCCATCTGGGAGGCCGCGAAGCCGTTCAACCTCCGCACGCCCCCCATCAGCCGCGTCCGCGACTCGCTGAACGAGGAGATCGGCGCGGACGTGGCGGGCGACTTCGACGGCGTCCTCGCCTCCCTCGAGACCGCCCGCGGCGACGGCGACGGGCTCGACGAGGTGACCATCAGCCTGCTCGTCGCGGCGAAGAACCAGGAACTGCTCTACGACATCTCCAAGTGGGGCGAGGACGTGGGCATCGCCTCGAAGGCGACGTTCTCCCGGACGAAGACCCGGCTGGAGGAACTCGGCCTCATCGACACCGAGAAGGTCCCGATCGACGTCGGCCGCCCGCGCCTGCGCCTCGTCCTCGGCGACGACCGGCTGCGCGATGCCGACACGGACGAACTCGCCAACGTCGCCCAGAGCCTGCTCGCCTCCTAACGGCGGACCGTAATCGCCCGACTTTTCCTTCCTTCCACGCCTGGCTACTGGCATGACCGTCGAACTCGTCGGGGACGGCCCCGCCGCGGACGCCGTTCGAGCGACGCTGACCGACGCCGGCGCGAACGTCGTCGGGACGACCGCCGACGCCCTCGGTGACAACGACCTCGCCGTCGTCGTCGCCGCCGTCGGCGCGCCGGCGTTCGAGGCGGCGAACGCCGCCCGGGGGCGCTGGCTCGCCGTCGAACTGGGCGGCGTCGGCGGGTACGCCGTCGCCGGCGTCGAGGCGTCGGTCGCCGGGTTCGGTCCCTCCACGGGCTGTTACGACTGCCTCCGGGGGCGCGTCGCGGCGAACCTCGCGGAGACGGACGACGGAGAGATCGACGCGCCGACGGCGCGGCTGGCGGGGGCCGTCGCCGGGCGAGAAGTCGCCCGGTTGCTCGCGGGCGACGGTTCGTCGGGCGCGTCGATCCTCGGGCGCGTCATCGAGGTCCCGCACGCGAGGCGGGAGTTCCTGCCCCTCCCGCACTGCTCCTGCGCCCCGGAGCGCGACTGGAGCCTCCGGCGCGATCACGAGGGGCGGAGCCTCGACGACGCGCTGTCGCGGGCCGAGCGCGCGCTCGACGAGCGCGTCGGCGCGGTGCGCGAGGTGGGCGAGGCGGAGTCGTTCCCCCTGCCGTACTACCTCGCGACCGTCTGCGACACGACCGGCTTCAGCGACGCGCGCGCGGCGGGGCACGCGGCGGGCGTGGATCCCGACTGGAACGCGGCGCTGATGAAGGCGCTCGGCGAAGCGCTCGAACGCTACGGCGCGGGCGTCTACCGCCGGGGCGACCTCCTCACCGCGCCCGCCGCGCGCCTGCCGGAGGCCGTCCCCGCGGGCGAGTTCGTCGCGCCCGAGGGGGTCGCCCCGCCCGCCGACGAGCCGACGGCCTGGGTGCCGGGCGAGGACCTGCGGACGGGCGAGCGCGTCGCACTCCCCGCCGAACGCGCGCTGTTCCCTTACGAGACCGACGGCCCGACGATCACCACCGGCCTCGGACTCGGCAACTCCGGCGCGGCGGCGCTCGTCTCGGGGCTGACGGAGGTGGTAGAGCGCGACGCCGCCATGCTCGCGTGGTACTCGACGTTCGAACCGCTCGGGGTCGACGTGGACGACGAGGGGTTCGAGGCGCTCGTCCGGCGCGCCCGCGCCGAGGGGCTGTCCGTGACGGCGACGCTCCTCACGCAGGACGTGGACGTGCCGGTCGTCGCCTGCGCGGTCCACCGGGAGGGGGAGTGGCCCCGCTTCGCGCTGGGGACGGCGGCCGACCTCGACCCCGCCGCGGCCGCGCGCTCTGCGTGCTGCGAGGCCGTCCAGAACTGGCTCGAACTGCGCGGGATGGGGCGCGCCGACGCCGCCGACGCCGGCGGGCGCATCGGGCACTTCGCCTCCCTCCCCGACTCCGTCCGGGGCTTCGTGGAGCCGGCGGCGACGGTCCCCGCGTCGAGCCTCACCGACGGGGTGCCCGAGGGCGAGGCCGCGCTGTCGGCGCTCGTCGAGCGCGTGACGGACGCCGGCCTCGACGCCTACGCCGCCCGGCTGACGCCGCGGGACGTGGACCTGCTCGGGTTCGAGGTCGTCCGCGTACTCGTCCCCGGGGCCCAGCCGCTGTTCATGGGCGACGCCTACTTCGGCGAGCGCGCGGAGACGGTGCCCGGCGAACTGGGCTTCGAGCCGCGCCTCCGCCGGGAGCACCACCCGTTCCCGTAGCGCGCTCGGCGGCGGAAGACACTTACCGTGCGCCGAGGTACCACGGTCGATGCCCTCCACCGACGACTCGAACCGCGGTCGGATCGTCCTCCTGCTCTGCGCGCTCGTCGCGCTCGCCGGGTGCCTCGGCGGGGCGTCGAACGGGGCGAGCGACGCGAACGGAACCAACGGATCGAGCGACGCGAACCGGACGGACGGGGCGAACGCGACGAACGATTCCGGACCATCGACCTCCGAGTCCCCGGCGTACGTCGTCGAGGACGCCTCGCTGGCCTTCGACAGACACCACAACCGGAGCTACTTCGACCCGCCCGACGCCGAGCATCTCCCCCACGAGGCGACGGCGGTCGAGTTCGACCGCGAGTCGAGTCGCGTCGTCGTCACCGGTTCGACGACGGGGATCGGCGACCGCCACTGCATCGCGGTGAACCTGACGACCGCCGAACGGACCGCGAACGGGTCGCTGCTCGTGGTCGTCGAGGATCGGACGATCGTCCCGGAGGACCGGCGCGGCTGTAACGCGACCGCGACGGCCTACGACTACCGCGCGACCGTCGAGGTTTCGGGCGACCTCCCCGAGCGGGTCGTCGTCGTCCACGCGGACGACGCGGAGGGGGGCGAGTTCCGCGCGGTCGTGACCCGCAGCGAGGCCGGCACTGTCGTCGCGGCGGAGGGGATGCAGTAGCGATCGAGGGGAGGGGAGGTGAGGCGGGTTCAGATCCCGAACGTCGCGCGGAGCATGTCGCGCGTGCCCGGCCCGAGGCCGACGGCGACGATGGCGACGAGCAGCAGGATGGCGTAGCGCGGGCTCTCCTCGAACACCGTCTCGTCGAAGATGTAGACGACGAGCGTCGCGGCGACGATCTTCACGAGGAGGAACGGCCACGCGCTCCCGATGGCCGTGACGACGCTCTGGGGGAGGACGACCGAGGAGTACTCGATGATGAACTGGTTGATCGGGTGCTTCGGGGAGTACTGGAAGGGGAGACCGATCGCGGTCGCCCAGTCGGCGGCGATGACGTTCGCGACGCCGTCGAGCGCGTGGGCGAACAGGACGACGAGCGCGATGAGGCCCGTCCCGGCGGTGATCTCAGGCGCGTAGCGGTCGGCCGCGAAGTAGACCACGCCCGCGATCAGTATCGACAACAGGAGGGTGAGCACGAGCATCTGCGGGTAGAACCCGGCGTTCTCGAGCGCCGGCGCGAGCCGACCGGTGACGATCACGTAGAGGTAGGCGAGCGTGCCGAGCAGGAAGGCGGTTCCGAAGGCGGCGAGCGGCGTCTCGTAGCGCTCGACGACGCCGCGGCGTTCGAGGGCGACGCTGACGAGTAGCGAGGCGAGCGTGACCGCGAAGACGGTGAAGTAGATGACGGGGCTGATGAGGAGCGTGTTGAGCGGATAGGTGATCAGCTGATCGACGCCGTTTGCGGCGACGGCGGCGTCGTTCGCGTCCTCGACCACGCGGAGCGCCCCGCCGAAGAACATGAACGGGACGAGCGCGAAGAACGCCGAGCGCTCGCGGACGAGGTCGAACCGGCGGAGCAGGAAGAGCACGCCGGCGAGCATGAACACGAGCGTCGCCGCGTAGCCGACCTCGGAGACGAGCGTGTAGCCCGGCTCCGCGACGACGCGCCCCGCCGCCTCCGCCCGCGCGCAGGCGGCCGAGTCGTAGACGAAGTCGACCGACCCGCCGGCGCGGACCGCGCACGCGGCGTTGTTCGCGTCGGCGACGACGGGGCCCCAGAAGTACTGCCAGATGAACCGATCGTAGACGAGTTCGCGGAAGACCAGCGACCCTCCGACGAGGACGACGAGGGCGGCGATGCCGACGTAGAGCCACGCCCGTTCGGGGCTGAGGCGGGCTCCGAACCGCTCTTCGAGTTCCATACGGGGAGTGGCTGTCCCCGACGTGTTTAGGGTTCCGGTCGTCTGCGCCCCGATCGCAAACCCCCGAAACAGAGGGCGTTCCGTTCACGGCATCGCGTCCCGCTTACGGCATCGCGGCGCGGCGCGGGGCGGCGCGCCGTCGAACCGCGCCGAATGCCCACCGATTATGGCGGGCGGCGACGAGGGAGGACGCATGAACACGCTCGCGAAGCGCATCCACAACATCACGCCCGAGCCGATCCGCCTGCACTTCGAGGGCGGCGACGCCGTCGTCCTCGCCATGCGAAGCGCCGAGTTCTTCCAGGAGGCGTTCCAGGCCGAGGGCGTCGACCGGGAGACGGACACGACCTACCGGATGATCACCGACGGGGAGGACGATCCCCTGCTCGCCGCCCGCGAGACCGAGAGCGGCTGGGAGGTCGTCGGCGAGGTCGACGCGGTCGAACCGGCCTGACCCGCCGACAGAGTGGTATCGGTCCCGGCCGATTGTCCGGCAATGCGCCTCGCCGCCGTCGCCCTCTGTCTGCTCCTCGCCCTCGCCGGGTGCTTCGGGGTCGCGCCCGGGCCGGACGCCCCCGCGCCGGGCGGCGGGACCGACGACGGTGCGGACGGCGGTCCGAACGGCCGGTCCCCCGCGCTGGGCGCGAACGGGACCCTCTCGGTCCACTTCATCAACGTGGGCCAGTCGGCCTCGGCCCTCGTGATCTCGCCGACTGGCGAGACGATGCTCGTCGACTCCGGCGACTACGGGGACGACGGCGAGCACGTCGTCCGGTACCTCGAACGCCGCGGCGTCGACCGCGTCGACCACCTCGTGACGAGTCACGCCGACGCGGACCACATCGGCGGGCACGCCGCCGTCATCGAGCACTTCGAGACGGAGGGGGAGGGAGTCGGGGCGGTGTACGACCCCGGCATCGCGTCGAGCACGCGGACCTACGAGGAGTACCTCGACGCCGTCGAACGCCACGACGTCCCGCTCTACCGGACGGTCGCCGGGGACTCGATCCCCCTCGACGGCGCGTCCGTGCGCGTGCTCGCGCCGCCGGACGGCTACCTCGCCGACCGCGAGCGAAACGAGAACAGCCTCGTCCTCTACCTGCGGTTCGGAGAGACGGCCGTCCTCCTGCCCGGGGACGCCGAGGCGTCGGCCGAGCGCTACGTCGTGAACCGGAGCGGCGGTTCCATCCCCGCGACGGTCCTGAGCGCGGGCCACCACGGGAGCGCGTCGAGCACCGGCGAGGCGCTCCTCGACGCCACCGACCCGAAGATCGCGGTCGTTTCGAGCGCCTTCGACTCCCGGTACGGCCACCCGCACGAGGAGACGCTGCGGCGACTCGCCGCGCGCGACGTGCGGACCTACTGGACCGCGACCCACGGCGACGTGGCGGTCGTCAGCGACGGCGATCGGGCGAGCGTCTACACCCAGCGGGCGGCCCCGACCGACCCGCTGGCGCTGCGGGAGGGCGATCCCGTCGCCCCCGGGACGGACGACGCGCTGGAGCGCCGGGCGGTCGTCGACGGCGACGTCGTGGACGGCAGGAGCGGAACCGATCGAACCGAGTCGCCGCCCGCGCTCGTCGTCGCCGAGGTCCACGCGGACGCCGCGGGCGACGACCGGCGGAACCTGAACGACGAGTACGTCGTCTTCGAGAACGCGGGAGACGCGCCACTCGATGTCTCGGGGTGGACCGTCCGCGACGAGGCGGGAAAGACCTACGCCGTCCCCGAGGGCGTCGTCCTCGACCCCGGCGAGCGCGTGACGCTCCGGACGGGCGACGCGGACGGCGGACGCGACGGGACCGACCTCCACTGGGGGGCTGGGGGTCCGGTGTGGAACAACGACGGTGACACCGTCGTCGTCGAAAACGACAACGGGGATCGGATCCTCACGGAGACGTATGCCTGAGTACGCGGCGGTCCTCGACCGCTTCGAGGGCGACGACGCGGTGTTACTGCTGGAGGCGGACGATCGGGTCGTCGGCGACGTCGTCGTGGACCGCGACGACCTGCCGCCCGAGGCGCGCCACCAGGACGCCGTGCTCGCGGTCCGCGTCGAGGACGGCGAGGTCGTCGCGGTCGACTACGACCCGGACGAGACGGAACGCCGGCGGGACGAGGCCCAGGCGCGATTCGATCGCCTCGCGCGCCGACCCGACGAGGGGGACGACGAGGAGTGAGCGCGGGGCGAGGGTTTATGAACGAGGGCGGGACCAGCGTCACCCGTGCCGCCCACTCCCGCGCTCCTCGCGGTCCCCCTCGTCCTCGCCGCGCTCGCCCTCTCGTGGACGCCCGTTCCCGGCCCGTCCGCCCCTGGCTCGTCCGCCCTCGACCCGACGGCGACCGAGACCGCAGTCCTCGATCGCTTCGAGGGCGATGCGGCGGTGCTCGTCCTCGACGACGGAACCGTACGGACCGTCGAACGGGAGCGCCTCCCGGTCGGGGGTCGGCACGTCGACGCGACGTTCACCGCCCGACTCGTGCTCGGTCGGGTCGTCTCGTTGCGGTACGACCCGACGGCGACGCGCGCACGGCGTCGGCGGGCGCAGGCGCGCTTCGACCGCCTCGCGCGGAACGCGGACGCAGGTGAGACGGAGGGTGAGCGAGAGCGATCGGGGGCGATCGGGAGCGATCCCCCCGGCGAGGAGCGCTGCCCTCGGCTACGCCGACAGCGAGCGCACGCCCAGCACCTCGACCTCGTCGCCGACCCGGAGGGTCGTCCCCCACTGTCGCTCGGGGACGCTGGTGTTGACCATCAGGCGGAAGTCGTGGTCGTATCGGTCGCTGTCCAGCCACTCGGGGCGCGTCGCCCGCCGCCGCCGGATGAACGTCTCGCGGAAGCCGGGCGTCCCCTCGCCCGTGTCGGGGTCGCGGGAGGGGACGACGCAGCGCTGGCAGGGGTTGACGCCGAGCAGTTCGGCCTCGCCGACGCGGAAGGCGACCGCCTCGCCGCGGTCGGCGTAGAGGCGGTCCTCCCAGAAGGCGGGCACCCCGCCGATCTCGAGGTTGGCGCGGAAGCGCCGCCGAGCGGAGTCGAGGTCGAAGTCGAACCAGGACGCCACCTCCCGGAGCGTGGCGGTGCTGACGACCGTCGGTCCGGCGTACTGACGGTCGTCGGGGAACCCCCCGGCGGGCCGACGGCGCACGCTCACCGGCTCGCCGAAGTAGTCGCTCAACCAGGCGTTCAGCGCCGACCGATCGTCCAGATCGAAGGTCAGGGGCTCCCCGGTGCCGTGTTCGCGCAGGGTGAGCGTCCCCGCGTCGGGATCGACGGTCGAGCGCAGGCGGTGGACGAGCGCGGTCCGCTTGCCGTTCACGTAGTCCCCTCGACCGCCGACGGACGCGGTCTCCGGGTCGTGGGGGGCGTCCGCCGGCGCGGCGACCATCGCGTACTCGCGGTCGCCGTCGAGCGCGCCGTGTTCGACCAGCCGGGCCGTCTCCCGCTCGACCGGATCGAGGGATTTCACCGGGTGGGTCGCGATGCGTCTGAGTTCGGCCATCGGTTCGGTATGACGGTCGCTCCGGCAAGAAGGTTGTCGCACGGCGGCCGGAGCGCGAGCTATCGAAGTGACGTTTCGAGGGTTTTGCGAGGGAAGGCCGCTCCAGTCGCGGTCTTCCGCATCGTGTGAGGACGCTCACGTCCGTTCGCGTCCAGCGATGCGAGGGACAGGATTCGAACCCGTGAACCACGGGAAGACGATCCCGCGTGCCTCGCTGCGCTCGGCTTCGCGGGCTGCGACTTCCCTGCCCTCGCTCGCTCCGCTCGCGAGGACTCTACAGGAGCGGAGCGTGCGCTACCGGAATGACGTTTCGAGGGTTTTGCGAGGGAAGGCCGCTCCAGTCGCGGTCTTCCGCATCGTGTGAGGACGCTCACGTCCGTTCGCGTCCAGCGATGCGAGGGACAGGATTCGAACCCGTGAACCTCTACAGGAGCGGATCTTGAGTCCGCCGCCGTTGGCCAGGCTTGGCTACCCTCGCACGCGTCTTCCAGTACGCCGCGCGGAGCGCTAAAGCGTTGCGAAGCGGGAGCCGACGGGCGAACACGCCCCGCGCGTGCCGGACTCGACGCGCCGTCCGTCCGGCGCGCAGTATAAATCTTTAATACTCGAGGGGGGGCTGTGTTAATACATGACCGTGGTCAGCGTCTCGATGCCGGAGTCGTTGCTGGAACGCCTCGACGAGTTCGCCGAGGAGCACGGCTACACCGGCCGGAGCGAGGTGGTCCGTGAGGCCGCGCGCAACCTCCTCGGGGAGTTCGAGGACAAGCGACTCGAGGATCGCGACCTGATGGGGGTCGTCACCGTCCTGTTCAACTACGAGACGACGGCCGTCGAGGAGCGGATGATGAAGTTGCGCCACGAACACGAGTCGCTCGTCGCCTCGAACGTTCACAACCACGTCGGCGACCACTACTGCATGGAACTGTTCATCCTCGAGGGGACGCTGCAGGAGATCTCGACGTTCGTCGGGAAGATCCGCGCCACGAAGGACACCCTCACCGTGGACTACTCCGTCATCCCGGTCGACGACTTCGAGCGGACGCTCGCGGCCGACCGCTGAGACCGGTCGGAGATCGGCGGGCACATATTCCCGGCGTCGCTACCCCGGGTATGGCGACCTCCCCGTTTCTCGCGCGCGGCGGCGACGGGCTGAAACTCCTCGCGGCGGTCGGCACGACCCGCCGCGAGTTCGACCTCTCGGACCGGGCGGAGGGACTCCTCCGCGAACTGGGCTACGAGTCGCCCGACGTCGTCCCCTGGGTCACGGCGAAGGCCCTGGTGCTCGCCGGCGGCGCGACCCTCCCCGAGGGAAACGACGCCCGCACGACGGCGTGGAACCTCGGCGGTGCCGACGGCGGCCGACGCGCGACCGACGAGGAACTCCGCGAACTGGCGGCGTACCTCCGCGGGCTTCGCATCGAGGATCGCACCCTCGACACGCTCCGCGAACACGTCCGGAAGACGCGCCTCTCCGAGTTCGTCGATCCGGGGGACCTGCGCGGCCGCTCCGATCGGATGACCACGCTCAACAACATCGCCAAGGACCTCTGAGGGCGGTCGAACGCTCCGTCGTGCGGTCCTCCGTCCCGGCGTGGACCCTCGGTACGCGGAGGCGACGAGCTACCTGACCGCTCTGCGAGATGTGCCGCTGGTGCGAGCCGACGAGAGCCTGGAGCGGCGGTCCGACGCCGCTTACCCCCACCTCTGCCTCGCGGTTCGACGCGCACCCGCGGTAGACATCCGGGAGAGATTTCGGGTACTCGGGGATAGTAGTCGGCGTTCACGCGTCAATCACTTATCCGTCTCGTCCACGATCACGGTGTTCCTGATGAGGTTCGCCTCGCCGCGTCGAAGCCGAGCGGACAGCGCCTGCTTCGAGATGTCGAGGTCGTCGGCGACGTCCCCGAGCGAGCACTCACGCGGGACCTCGAAGTACCCCGCTTCGTACGCCGCGACCAGCGCCTCGCGCTGGCGTTCGGTGAGCTGGTAGCGCTCGCGGGCCGGCACGTCGAGGTGGGCGAGACGCTCGAGGCGAAACGAGACGTCGCGCTCCTCGTAGGCCTCGCGGAGCCGTCGGAGTTCGTCGCGCGACGGAACGCGCACCCGCACCCAGCTCCCCGCGATCGTCGTCCGGTTGTCGAGTAGCGCGATGTCGAGGTCGGCGAGCGTGGAGTAGACGATGCACGCCTCGCCGTACGCGGAGAGCGACAGCCGGTAGAACCGCCGATCGTCGGTCGTCCCGAGGACGGCGAACGATTCGACGGTGGGGTCGTCCGGGAGCGCCGCCTCGAACGCGTCGAAGTCACCGTCGCTCGCACAGCAGACGAGTCGAACCGGTTCGTCGTGGAACAGCCGAACGTCTTCGACCTCGACGGCCATCGAGGGAACGGACTGTAACGCGCTTCGAAGAAACGGCGAGACGATTCGGTATTCCACGAGCAGCCCCATCGTCCTGGGTCGCGAGGGCGATAGCCGTAAAGGTTTACACTTGAAGGACCCCGGCCGACGACGCCCTCGGCCGCCTCCGGTTCGTGAGATTCCGGGGACGGGAGCGGGATCGGACGGACGGGACGGCGAGACCGCCCCCGACGGCCGACAGTATATGGGCGTGGACCGACACGTACTCGGCATGGACGATCACACGCACGCGCCCGACGTTCCGCCGCCGAGGTCGGGGACGCCGGCGGGGTGGGACGCGACGGCGGGCCGCTGGGAACACGGCACGCTCAGACGCGCGACGGTTCACGGCGTTCGGCTGTACAACTCCGGGGCGTTCCACGAGTCGCACGATTGTTTCGAAGACGAGTGGTACAACTACGGGAGCGGCACAACGGAGAGCGCGTTCCTCCACGGGATGGTGCAGGTCGCGGCGGGCGCGTACAAGCACTTCGACTTCCGCGACGATTCGGGGATGCGATCGCTGTTCGAGACCGCCCTCCAGTACCTCCACGGCGTCCCCCGCGACTTCTACGGCGTCGACGTGCTCGACGTGCGCGAGACGCTCACCGCCGCGCTCGACGATCCGAGCGTCCTCCGGGACTGGCACGTTCGCCTCGACGGGGAGACACTCACGGCTCGCGAGGCCGATTTCGCGTACGTCGCGGAGTTGGACCCGTGACGCGCCGCCGCCGACCGGGGCACTGAAATGGGGGGACTCCGTACCGTCATCAAATGCGGGTCGAGCAGTTAGGGGAGGGTACCCCCGAGTACGCGGTCGTCGGCGCGATCCACGGCGACGAACCGTGCGGCGCGCACGCGGTCGAACACTTCCTCCGCGAGCGACCGGCGCTCGAACGGCCGGTGAAGTTCGTCGTCGCCAACGAACGGGCGCTCGCGCGGAACGTTCGCTACACCGACGTCGATCTGAACCGCGTGTTTCCGGGCGATCCGGACGCCGACGAGTACGAACGCAGGCTGGCACACGACGTGTTACGCGAGCTACGGGGCTGCACCACGCTCTCGATTCACTCGACGCAGTCGTACGACCGGCCGTTCGCCATCGTGAACGACGCGGATCCGCTGACCGAGACGGTCTGTCCCTACCTCTCGATCGACGCCATCGTCGAGGCTGGGGGGTTCACCGAGGGCCGACTCGTCGAGTACGCCGACGTCGTCGAGGTCGAGGCGGGTCGACAGGGGTCCGAGGAGGCGAAGGCGTACGCCGTCGACCTCGTCCGCGAGTTCCTCGGCGCGATCGGTGCCCTCCCGGCGGGCGAGCGGCGCTCGGACGAGATCCCGGTCTTCCGGCTCGAACGGCTCATCCCGAAGACCCCGGCGACGTCCTACGACGTGCGCGTGTCGAACTTCGAGCGCGTCTCGCCGGGCGCGACGTTCGCCACCGCCGACGACGACGAACTGGTCGCCCAGGAGCCGTTCTACCCCGTCCTGATGTCGCCCTACGGCTACGAGAAGGAGTTCGGGTACGCGGCCGAGCTGACGCGGACGCTCGGTTAGCGCTCGACCTCGGGCGGCGCGAACTCGACGAGCGTCAGGTCGCGGTCGAGCGCGCAGTAGTCGTGGGGCGGATCGCCGACGACCTCGCTGATCTTGTACGACTCGTCGAACGACGCGCCGAGCGGTTCGCAGAACTCGTGGCTCGGGCACTCCGTGTAGGGACAGGGTCCCTCGAGCGTCGCCGAGGATCCGGCGTAAGCACCCTTCGAGGCGACGTTCGCGCGAACGGGAGCGGGTTCGACCTCGACGGCGGTGACGCCCGTGTCGTGGACGGCGCACTCGAGGACGCCCGAGTCGCGGACGTCCGTCACGCGGTAGCGGACGCCCTCGGTGAGGTTGAGACACTGTCCCCGGTAGGGACAGCCCTCGCAGAGGGGCGACTCGCCGTTGAAGACGAACTCGACGCCCTCCTCCGCGAGTCGGGGACCGATGAGGGTGACGGTGGACATGTCAGAGGGAGGGGCGCGAGGGCGGTTAAGCCTCCCGCCCGGTGTCGCGTCCGGTGAGTTCGTCCAGCTTCTCGAAGTACGCCTCGCGGGGGACCTGGTAGAGCCCCCGGTAGTCGATCTCCCCCCCGGCGAACCGCTCGGCGAGGTCGTGGGCGGCCGCGAACGCCTCCTCGCGGTCGTCGTAGAGGTGGGGTCCGTCCTTCACCTCCGGTTCGAGGAACAGCGTGACGTGCCAGGGGTCGTCGGGACGGGGGTTCTGGCGGACGCCGGGGCGGCGGGTGCGCGCGCCGCGAGTGACGTAGATCGTCGGGAGGCAGGGCGGGGGGAAGGCCCCGCCGTCGAACACGTCCGGGCGGTAGGCGAGCACCAGTCGGTCGTCGGCGTCGCTCCAGACCTGCCAGCCCGCGGCGAGGTCGTCGGTCATGTCGATCCTACTCGCGCCGACCGCATCAGTCGTACGATCGAGAGCACTTATAAAGGGACAAACGTTTCGAATCGGAGACACTCCCTCTCGGCCGGGCTGTCCGTCGATTTTCGTTTTCGTGGGGGCGGTAAATCCGTCGGATATCCGACCCCCGTGGGAAGACTTATCTATGTGAGGAAATAACAGACTCAACAGTATCGGTGGTCACAGCCCCGTACCATCAGTCCTCGCGCGCACCCGAGTCGTGACAGCGGCGTGGGTCGTACGAGGTAGCTGATTGGTAGCACACCTCATGCGGTCGGTTCGGCCGTCTGTGGACGCGGGGCGACCGTCGACACTTGCGGGCAGCGTGGCTGTCCGTCCCGGGCGAACCGGGGATGAGACACCCGTCTCCGTGATACCATGACAGGCGACATGGAAACCCTCGAGGAACTCAGTCGGGAGTACCGGGATTCGATACCGGCGGACCTGCGCGAAACCCGGACGTTCGACTGGTACCTCCACGAGGTGTACGAAGAGCCGCGGATCGCGCGTAACGCACACCAGCGCGTCGCGGACATGTTCGATTACTACGGCACCGAGTACGACGAACGGCTCGGGGTCGTCGAGTACCGCCTCGCCAGCGAGGATCCGCTCCACGACGGCGAGAACACCTTCTACGGGCGCAACATTCACGAATCCATCCACGAGTTCGTGAACAAGGTAAAGAGCGGCGCGCGCGGCCTCGGCCCGGAGAAGCGCATCAAGCTCCTGCTCGGACCGGTCGGCTCCGGGAAGTCCGACTTCGACCGACAGGTGCGCCGGTACTTCGAAGACTACACCGCCCGCGACGACGGGCGGATGTACACGTTCCGGTGGACGAACCTCTGTGACGTCATCCGGGACCAGGACCCCGCCGACGACGTCGTACGGTCCCCGATGGATCAGGACCCCCTCGTCCTCATCCCCCAGGCGCAGCGCGACCGGGTCATCGCGGACCTCAACGAGCGCCTCGACGCGCCCTACACGATCCGAAACGAGCAGTCGCTCGACCCCGCGAGCGAGTTCTACATGGACCGGTTGCTCGACAACTACGGCGACGACCTCCAGGCGGTCCTCGAGAACCACGTCGAGATCGTGCGGCTGGTGGCCGACGAGAACAAGCGCCAGTGCGTCGAGACGTTCGAGCCGAAGGACAAGAAGAACCAGGACGAGACCGAACTCACCGGCGACGTCAACTACTCGAAGCTGGCGATCTACGGCGAGTCCGACCCGCGCGCGTTCGACTACTCGGGGGCGTTCTGCAACGCCAACCGCGGCATCTTCTCCGGCGAGGAGCTGCTGAAGCTCCAGCGGGAGTTCCTCTACGACTTCCTGCACGCGACGCAGGAGCAGACGATCAAGCCGAAGAGCAACCCCCGCATCGACATCGACCAGGTGATCGTCGGCCGCACCAACATGCCCGAGTACAAGGACAAGAAGGGCGACGAGAAGATGGAGGCGTTCAACGACCGCACCAAGCGCATCGACTTCCCCTACGTCCTCCAGTACGAGGAGGAGTCGAAGATCTACCGGAAGATGCTGCGCAACGCGGACGTGCCCGACATCCACGTCGAGCCCCACACCCTGGAGATGGCGGGGCTGTTCGGCGTCCTCACGCGGATCGAGGAGCCGACCGGCGGCACCGTCGACATCGTCCAGAAGGCCAAGGCCTACAACGGCGAGATCGACGACGGCGACGACATCGACGTGAAGAAGCTCCGCGAGGAGGCGGAGGCGACGGCCGACATCGGCGAGGGCATGGAGGGCGTCTCCCCGCGGTTCATCGGCGACGAGATCGCCGAGGCGATCATGGACTCGATGCACCGCGGCCGCGACTTCCTCTCGCCGCTCACGACGTTCAACCACCTCGAGACCAACCTCGAGAACCACGGGTCCATCCCCGAGGACCGCTTCGAGCGCTACTACCGCTACCTGGAGATGGTCCGCGAGGAGTACAGAGAGCGCGCCATCGAGGACGTTCGCCACGCGCTGGCCTACGACGTCGACGAGATCCAGCGCCAGGGCGAGAAGTACATGGACCACGTCATGGCCTACATCGACGACGACACCGTCGTCGACGAGATCACGGGCCGCGAGCAGGAGCCCGACGAGAAGTTCCTCCGGAGCGTCGAGGAGAAGCTCAACATCCCCGAGGACCGCAAGAACGACTTCCGCCAGGAGGTCTCCAACTGGGTCTCGCGGCGCGCCCGCGAGGGGACGAGCTTCAACCCCCACGACAACGACCGCCTGCGCCGCGCCCTGGAGCGGAAGCTCTGGGAGGACAAGAAGCACAACATCAACTTCTCGGCGCTGGTGTCGAGCGGGGAGATGGAGGACGACGAGCGCAACGCGTGGATCGAGGCGCTGACCGATCAGGGCTACTCGCGCGAGGGGGCAAAGGAGGTGCTCGAATTCGCCGGCGCGGAGGTCGCCAGGACCGAGATGGAGGAATGAGCCGGGATTTCATCCGGGAGGCGGACCGCGCGCTGACGGAGACCTACGAGGAGCCGATGAGCCTCGCGGAGTACGTAGACCGGGTGTTCGAACAGCCGCACGTCGCCTCCCACGCGAGCAAGTACCTGCTCGACGCCATCGAGGCCCCCGGGACGCGCACCGTCGTCGAGGAGGGCGAGGAGAAGGAGCGCTACCGCTTCTTCGACGACCCCTACAACGACGGCGAGCACGCCATCCTGGGCAACACCGAGGTCCTGAACGAGTTCGTCGACGACCTGCGCTCCATCGCCGCCCGCCGCGGGAAGGAGGAGAAGATCATCTGGCTCGAGGGGCCCACCGCGACCGGCAAGTCCGAGCTGAAACGCTGTCTCATCAACGGCCTGCGCGAGTACTCGAAGACCGACGAGGGGCGGCGCTACACCGTCGAGTGGAACGTCTCGGGGGCGAGCACCGAGGGCTCCGGCCTGACCTACGGCGAGGCACCGGTGAGCAACGAGGAGGACTGGTACGTGAGTCCCGTCCAGTCGCACCCGCTCTCGGTGTTTCCGCCGGAGGTGCGAAAGGAGTTGCTGGCGGACCTCAACGACCGCCTCGACGATCACATCGACGTCCTGGTCGAGGGACGGCTGGACCCGTTCTGCCGCGAGGCGTACGACTACCTGGAGGAACAGTACCGCAGGCGCGGCCGGGAGGACCTCTTCTCCGCGGTGACCGACCCGAAGCACCTCCGGGTGAAGAACTTCGTCGCCGACGTGGGGACGGGCATCGGCGTCCTCCACTCCGAGGACGACGGGACGCCCAAGGAGCGCCTCGTCGGGTCGTGGATGCACGGCATGCTCCAGGCGCTCGACTCCCGCGGCCGGAAGAACCCGCAGGCGTTCAGCTACGACGGCGTGCTCTCGCAGGGCAACGGCCTGCTCACGCTCGTCGAGGACGCAGCCCAGCACGCAGACCTGCTCCAGAAGCTGCTGAACGTCCCCGACGAGGGGAGCGTGAAGCTCGATAAGGGGATCGGGATGGACATCGACACGCAGTTGCTCATCATCTCCAACCCCGATCTGGAGGCGCAGCTGAACCAGCACGCCGAGCGCCACGGGCAGGACCCGCTCAAGGCGCTCAAGCGGCGGCTCGACAAGCACGAGTTCCGGTACCTGACGAACCTCTCGCTCGAGGCCGAGTTGCTGCGCCGCGAACTCACCAACGAGACGACGGTGTGGACCGCCACCACCTACGATCAGCTCGAGGAGAAGATCCGCGAGCCGGTCACGATCGACGTGCGGGACAACCGCCGTCGGGTGCACCGGAAGGAACTCGCCCCGCACGTCGTCGAGGCGGCCGCGCTGTACAACGTCGTGACGCGCCTCGACACCGAGGACCTGCCGCCGGGACTCGACCTCGTGGACAAGGCGCTGCTGTTCGACGCGGGCTACATCCAGGACGGCGACGAGCGCCGCGAGAAGGACGACTTCGAGTTCGGACCGAACGCCAACGACGGCCAGCACGGCATCCCCGTCACCTACACGCGGGACGTCGTCGCCGACCTGCTGCACGACACGAGCGACCGCCACCACCCCGACCTCCCCGTCGAGCACGTCATCATGCCCCGCGACGTGCTCAACGGCATGGCAGACGGGTTCGTCGACGCGCCGGTGTTCTCGAACGCGGAGCGCACCGAGTTCGAGAACCGCCTCGTGCAGGTGAAAAACCGCGTCTTCCGCCAGCAGGAGCGGGACGTGCTCACGGCCATCATGCGCGACAAGCGCGTCGACGAGGAGACGGTCGAGGAGTACGTCGAACACGTCTACGCCTGGAACGAGGGCGAGACCATCACCAACGACCGCGGCGAGGAGGTCGAGCCGGACCCCCTGCGGATGAAGGTGTTCGAGATCGAGCACCTCGGGCGGTTCGACGAGTCCCACTACGACGGGACGCAGCCGCTGCCCGCCGTTCGGACCTTCCGCACGGAGAAGGTGATGACCGCGCTCAACCGTCACGCGTGGCGACACCGGGACGAGGCGTTCCGCGCGGGCGACATCGAACTGAAGGAGATCCCCGTCATCCGGGCGGTCCTGGGGAGCCACGACTGGGACGACGTCCGGCGGGTGTTCGACGACTTCGACCCCCGACAGTGGGACGACCCGCCGACCGGGACGGAGACGGCGAGCGTCAAGGCATCGACGATCGAGGACATGCAGGACCTGTTCGGCTACAGCGCCGCGTCGGCGGAGCTGACCAGCCGGCACGTCATGAGCCAGGTGAGTTACCGATGGGACTGAGAGACGACCTCGAACGGTACCGCGAAGTGGGCGAGGCCCGCCGCGAGGACCTCGCCGAGTTCATCCAGTACGGCGACCTCGGACAGAGCCTCCCGGACGAGGTACGCATCCCGATCAAGATCGTGGACCTCCCCGAGTTCGCCTACGACCGCCTCGACCAGGGGGGCGTGGGACAGGGGCAGGGGGGCACGCCCGACGTGGGCGATCCGGTCGGCCAGCCGCGGCCCCAACCTGGCGACGGCGACGGTGAGGAGGGCCAGGCCGGCGAGGACGGAGCCGACCACGAGTACTACGAGATGGACCCCGAGGAGTTCGCCCAGGAACTCGACGAGGAACTGGGGTTGACGCTGGAGCCGAAGGGCAAGCGCGTCATCGAGGAGAAGGAGGGTGACTACACGGACATCACCCGCACCGGCCCCGCGAGCACGCTCGACTTCGAGCACCTGTTCAAGGAGGGGCTGAAGCGCAAGCTGTCGATGGACTTCGACGAGGAGTACGTCCGCGAGGCGCTCCGCGTCGAGGGCTGGGGTCCCGACGAGGTGTTCGCCTGGGCGCGCGAGAAGAACATGCCCGTCTCCCGGGCGTGGATCGCGGACGCGGCCTCGGAGATCCCCGAGACGGAGCGCGACCGCTGGGGGAGCATCGAGGAGATGGAGCGCAGCGTCGAGGAGGAGACGCCCATCCAGCGCATCCGCCGGGAGGGGTTGAAGCAGATCCCCTTCCGCCGGGAGGACGAGCGGTTCCGCTACCCCGAGATCGTAGAGGAGCGCGAGAAGAACGTCGTCGTGGTGAACATCCGCGACGTCTCCGGCAGCATGCGCGAGAAGAAGCGCGAACTCGTCGAGCGCACGTTCACCCCGCTCGACTGGTACCTCACCGGCAAGTACGACAACGCCGAGTTCGTCTATATCGCCCACGACGCGGAGGCCTGGCAGGTCGAGCGCGAGGAGTTCTTCGGCATCCGCTCCGGCGGCGGCACGCGCATCTCCAGCGCGTACGAACTCGCCAAGGAACTGCTCGAGGAGTACCCGTGGAGCGAGTGGAACCGCTACGTCTTCGCGGCGGGCGACTCCGAGAACTCCTCGAACGACACCGAAGAGCGGGTCATCCCGCTGATGGAGGAGATCCCGGCGAACCTCCACGCGTACGTGGAGACCCAGCCGTCGGGCAACGCCATCAACGCGACCCACGCCGACGAGGTGGAGCGGCACTTCAAGGGGGGCAACGGCGTGGCCGTCGCCTACGTCACCGGCCCCGACGACGTCGTCGACGCCATCTACACCATCCTGAGCACAGAGGACAATGAGGGACAATGAGTGAACCAGACCGCATCCGGAAACAGCAGGTGGCCGCCTCGCTGCGCGAGCCCGTACGGGAAGCGGCCGACCTCGCGGGGAAGCTAGGGCTCGATCCCTACCCCGTCAACTACTGGATCATCGACTACGACGACATGAACGAACTCATCGCCTACGACGGGTTCCAGGAGCGGTACCCGCACTGGCGGTGGGGGATGAAGTACGACCAGCAGCGCAAGCAGCGGCAGTTCCTCGGCGGCAAGGCGTTCGAGATCGTCAACAACGACGACCCCGCCCACGCCTTCCTCCAGGAGTCGAACACGACCGCGGATCAGAAGGCGGTCATCACGCACGTCGAGGCGCACTCGGACTTCTTCAAGCACAACCAGTGGTTCGGACTGTTCAGCGACGCGCCGGACGCCGCCCGGATGCTCGCCAGCCACGCGCGCATCGTCGAGTCGTACATGGACGACCCGGAGATCGACCGCGAGGAGGTCGAGGAGTTCATCGACCACGTGCTCTGTCTGGAGGACTGCATCGACCAGCACGAACCGTTCGCCCCGGTCGCGTCGAGCGCCGACGAGCCGTTCGAGGCCGACGACATCGCGGAACGGCTCGACCAGCTGGGCCTGAGCGACGAGGTCAAGCGGCAGGTGTTCAGCGACGAGTGGCTCGAATCCCAGCGCGAGACGCCCGACGAGGCGCGCTTCCCCGCGGAGCCGGAACTCGACATCGTCGCGTTCCTGCGAAACCACGGCAAGCGCTACGACCGCGAGGCGGGCAAGGCCGTCGACTTCGAGGACTGGCAGCGCGAGGTGCTCGACGTGCTCCGCCGGGAGGCGTACTACTTCGCCCCCCAGAAGATGACGAAGGTGATGAACGAGGGGTGGGCCGCCTACTGGGAGTCGATGATGATGGCAGAGGAGGGATTCGCCGACGAGAACGAGTTCGTCGACTACGCCGACCACCAGTCGATGGTGCTCGCCTCGCCGGGGTTCAACCCCTACAAGCTCGGCAAGGAGCTGTGGGAGTACATCGAGAACACGACCAACCGCCGGGAGGTCGCGGAGACGCTCCTCCGGGTTCGGGGCATCACGTGGCGGAACTTCCACGACCGGGTCGACTTCGACGAGGTGCTCGACGCGCTCGAGCCCGACCCCATCGTCGCGCACGTCGACTCGGACTCGCTCGACGCGCTCGACCCGGAGGACCCGCGCGTCGACGCGGAGGCGCTGGCGGCGGCGAGGGCGGGCGAGGTGGACGTCGATCGCTACCCGTGGAAGGTGCTCACCTACGAGGGGCTGTGCGAGCGCCACTACTCGCTGGTGAAGCGACAGCACCGGGGGTTCCTGAAACGCCTCTCGCAGACCGAACTGGAGCGCATCGCGCGCTACATGTTCGACGACGACCGGTACGGGAGCGTCGAGGAGGCGCTGGCCGACGTCGATCGCAGCCGCGGCTGGGACCGCATGCGCGAGATCCGCGAGAGCCACAACGACGTGACGTTCCTCGATGAGTTCCTCACCCAGGAGTTCGTCGACGAGAACCACTACTTCACCTACGAGTACACCCACACCACACGCGACTACCGCGCCACCAGCACGGACGTCGAGGACGTGAAGAAGAAGCTCATGCTCCGCTTTACGAACTTCGGCAAGCCGACGGTCGCCGTCGAGGACGGGAACTACAACAACCGCAACGAGCTGCTGCTCGCCCACCAGTACAACGGCGTCATGCTCGACGTGAAGCAGGCCCAGCAGGTGCTCGAACGCGTCTTCGAGCTGTGGGGGCGGCCGGTCAACCTGAAGACCATCGTGAAGGAACTCGACGACCACGACGTCGAGGTCGCCCGGCGGCGCGACCGCGAACCCACGCCGGAGGAGCGCGGGAAGCTCGTCCGCTTCGACGGCGAGGAGTTCTTCGTGCGCGACCTCCCGTGGGACGAGGTCGACCACCTCGCCGCGACCGACGTGGACTACGACACGAAGCCCGACGAGTGGCTCGCGTGAGGCCGGCCGCATCCGGGTCCGAATCCGAGCCCGAACCCGAGTGCGCTCTCGATCGCGTCGGTCCGGTCAGTCCCGCGGCGGTCGGAACGCCCGGAGCGTGTCCTGTCCGACCGGTTCCGACTCGACCTCGACGAGGCCCAGATCGGTGAAGATCCGCCTCCAGTTGCGGTAGTACAGCGGGAACTCGTCGTTGACGTAGTTTACGTCGGGCTCATCCTGTCCTCTCCCTCCGTCGTCCCGCTCGTCGTTTCCTCCCGTCTCCCCCCTCTGGCCTTCACTCTCCTCCCCTTCGCCTTCACTCTCCTCGTTTCCTCCCTTCCCCTTCCCTTCGTGCTCCACCGTGACGACGAGGTCGCCCGCGATCCGGGGGAGTTCCTCGAAGACCCACTCGTTGTCGGGGTGGACGTGCTGGAGCGTCTCGACGGAGAACACGGCGTCGAACTGGTCGTCGTCGAAGTCGGCGACGACGTTCTCGATGGCGTCGGCGTGGAACGACACGCTCGCGGCGAGGTCGGGTGCGGTCTCCTCCATCACGCGGAACGCCTCGTCGTTGACGTCGATACCGTGGAGGTCCTCGTAGCCGTGCTCGTGCAGGTGAGAGAGGTGCCGGCCGGAACTGCACCCGAGTTCCAGCACGGACGCGTCCCGCCCGACGACGGCGTCGAGGAGGTCGCGAACGCGCTCGCTCGCCTCGTTCGGCCCGTAGTAGGCGTAGTAGCTCGGGGAGTACTCGCCCGACCGTTCCGCCCACTGTCGGAGCACCTCGGTAGAATCCACTACCGGCCACAGGGTCTCCGGCGGTAAAGGTACCTCGATACCCGCGTCGGTTCCGTCGACCCCCGACGATTCACGGGGTCGTCATTCACATTCACGGGAGCGTTCCGATCGATCGCTAGAATCGATCAGTTCGGTCCATCTACTTCGAACGTGGAAAACAGGGACGAGAGACTCCCTCGCGTCACCGGAACGGGGCGACGACGGGACACGAGCGACCGGACCCCGGGCGGGACAGTCAGCGGGCGGGACGGTCAGCGAGCGGAACGGTCAGTGCGGTCGGCGGTAGCCCACGGGTACGCCGATCACTCGATGTCGATGCGGTGGGCGTCGTCGTCGTCCTCCCGTTCGGCGGTGGGGAGGTGGACTTCGAGCACGCCGTTGCGGTACGAGGCGGTGATCTCGTCGTCGAGCACCTCGCCGGGGATGGTGACCTGCTCGAAGACGCTGCGTCGTCGCGCGCTGGTCTCGTCCGCGACCTCGTGGGCTCCCGAGAGCGTCAGCACCCCGTCGTCGAAGGTGAGGTCCAGCTCGTCCCGCTCGAAGCCCGGGAGGTCGGCGTGGACGAGGTAGCCGTCCTCACCGGTCTCGACGCGCAGGTTCGCGTCGCCCGACGGGAGCGACTCCCAGCGCGACTGGACGGGGGCGTTCCAGTCCCAGGTGCCGAACATGGAGCGGCGCATCTGGTCGAACATCCGTTCCATCTCCTCGAAGGGGGTACGTCTGATTGCCATACGTGATCGACACTCTATATGGCCGTCCTATATAATAAGGATTACGTGACCAGTGCTATCTGGTGGTAGGGAGATCGTAGGGCGAGAATTACCATACGTAACCGAAAGGGTGGCTCGCCGCGTTCCCGCTACGGTTCGACCAGGATCGTCCCGTTGCTCTCGACGGTGACGCGACACCCCGCGAAGCGAAACCGGATGCGGCCGTCGATGCTCGGTTGCCCGTCCGGACCGGGACAGAACAGCTCGTCGAGCGCGTCCGGATCGACCGCTTCGTACAGCGAATCGAGTTCCATCGGATCGACGTCGACGACGGCACCGACGGCCTGCATGACCGTGATGCTCAGCGATCCCGGATGCGTCATGTCGTGGTACGCGCGGTACGCCACCCCGTCGTCGGTCGTCAGCTGCTCCGGCGATACCGTTGCGGGCGATGAGTCGACCATAACCATTCGTGTCACGTCAGTTGTACCGGCCTGCGTCGTAGAAGTACAAGAATGTTCGTCAGACAACCTCGTTTAATCTGTTAATTAATGAAGTAATATTAATTGTATCCGTACAGACCTCGTCGGAGGACGATGCGCATATCGGGCGGGAATCGGGGGGTCGTTGTAGATGAATGTCTATTTTTGCACGTGACCGCCGGGGACGGGATGACGGAGTCGTCCGAGTCTCACCCCGACCGAACGCATACCCGTGGTCGGCGAGTCGTCCGCTCGACCCCCGAGTGTCGCATTCGCTCCTCACGTTCGTTCGTCGCAGAATGCTCGGTCGGGGATTTGAACTCGCCGAGACGGTCGCGCTCACTCCGTTCGCGCGCTGCGACTCGTCTGCTCAAATCCACTCCCTGCGCGTTTCGCTCGCGTCACTCCGTGACGCTCGCTGCAATGCTCGGTCGGGGAGTTGAACCACGCCCGAGAACCTGCGCTTCGCGCAGAACCTCGGTCTACTTCAAATCGCCCGGATGTCGCATTCGCTCCTCACGTTCGTTCGTCGCAGAATGCTCGGTCGGGGATTTGAACCCCGGTCGTTGGCTCGAAAGGCCAACATGATTGGCCGGACTACACCAACCGAGCCGTACGGAAAGATTCCCCGTCGGCCGGTTAAGTGTTCCGAGTTTTACTGGCCCTTGAACTCGGGATCGCGGTCGCCCATGAACGCGGTGATGCCCTCCATGAGGTCCTCGGTGTTCATGAGGTGGCCGAACGCCTGCGCCTCGAGTTCGAGGCCGGCGTCGATGTCCTCCCAACCGCGGAGCATCGCGCGCTTGGTGAACATCTGGGAGATGGGCGGGCCGCCGGCGAGCCGCTCGGCGAGGTCGAGCGCCGCCTCGTCGAACTCGGCGTGCGGGACGACGCGGTTGACGAACCCCCAGTCGGCCATCGTCTCCGCGTCGAAGCGGTCGGCAGTGAAGACGACCTGCTTCGCCCGACCCATGCCGATGAGCCGCTGGAGGCGCTGGGTACCGCCCCAGCCGGGCAGGAGGCCGAGGCTGTGCTCGGGCAGGCCGAGTTCCGAGCGGTCGCTGGCGATCCGAAGGTCGGCGCAGGCGGCGAGTTCGAGGCCCCCGCCGAGCGCGAAGCCGTCGATCCCCGCGACGACGGGCATCGGGGTCTCCTCGAACCGGCCGAACGTCTCCTGGCCCTTCTTCGAGAGTTCGATGGCCGAGAGCGGTTCCGCGCTGGCGGCGAAGCCGGAGACGTCCGCCCCGGCGGAGAACGCGCGGTCGCCCTTGCCCGTGATGAGAATCGCGCGCACGTCGTCGTCTCCCTCGAACCTGTCGAGGGCCGCCGAGAGTTCCTCGAGCACGTCGGCGTTGATCGTGTTCATGCGCGCCTCGCGGTCGAGCACGATGTGCCCCACGTTCTCGCGGGGGTACTCGACGCTGATCGTGGTGAACTCGACCCCGTTCTCGTCCTCGTCACCGCCGTGGAAGCCGCCGGACTCGGCGGCCTCGCGGAGGCCGTCGGCGACCGCGTAGCGCGCCGCGCCCGTCTCCTCGTAGAGTTCCTCCAGCGTCTCCACGAGCGCGTCGATTCCGACGTTGTCGGCCATCTTCGCCGGGCCTTCGGGGTAACCCGCGCCGAGCATCACGGCCTGATCGATGTCGCGCGGCGGCGCGACGTCCCCCTCGACGAGGTGGCCGACCTCGTTCGCCATCGTCGCGAGCAGGCGCAGCTTCACGTCCTCGCGCGTCTCGTCGGTGGGGATCTGTGCCCCCTCGCCGTCCTCGTAGTCGTAGAACCCCCGTCCCACCTTCTTGCCGTAGCGCTCCTCCTCGACGGTCTCCTCGAGCAGCGGGCAGGGCTCGTAGGCCTCCCCGAGCACCTCGTTCATGTACTCCAGGACGTGGTAGGTGACGTCGTTGCCGACCTGGTCGCCGAGTTCGAACGCGCCCATGGGCAGGCCGACGTCGAACTTGACGGTGGAGTCGACCTCCTCCATGGTGGCGGTCCCGTCCTCGACGATCCAGCAGGCCTCGTTCATCAGGGGGACGAGCACGCGGTTGACGATGAACCCGGGGACGTCCTTGCGGACGCGGACGGGCGTCTTGCCGAACGCCTCGGCGAGGTCCTCGGCGAGTTCGAGCGTCCGCTCGTCGGTGTGCGCCCCCGAGATGACCTCGACCAGCGCCATGCGGACCGGCGGGTTGAAGAAGTGCATCCCACAGAACTGCTCGGGGCGCTCGGTCACCTCCGAGAGGTCGGTGATCGACAGCGAGGAGGTGTTCGTGGCGAGGATCGCGCGGTCGGGGGCGTACTCGACCACGTCGCCGTAGACGTCCTTCTTGATGTCCATCTTCTCCGGGACCGCCTCGATGACGAAGTCGACGTCACCGACGGCCTCCTCCATGTCGACGACGGGCGTGATCCGATCGAGGCTGGCGTCGGCCTCCTCCCGCGTGATCTGGTCCTTCTCGGCGAGCTTGTCCAGGCTCCACTCGATCTGCTCGTAGCCGTTCCGGACGAACTCCTCGTTGATGTCGCGGAGCATCACGTCGTAGCCGGCCATCGCCGCGACCTCGGCGATGCCGTGGCCCATGTTACCGGCACCGAGGACCGCGATAGTGTCGATCTCGTCGAATTCCATAGTGACGTTCGTAGCGTCTCGGGCGTCGATGTTCAACGTTTCCCATCCGATCGTCGACAACTCCTAGCGGGTTTACAGACTACGGAAAACGATTATGTGGAAACGACGGCGAGATAAACCGACATGGACTTCGAGCTATCCGACGAGCAGAGACAGATCAGAGAGGAGGTCCGTCGGTTCGGGGAGAACGAGATCGCCCCCGTCGCACGGGAGTACGACGTGGAGGAGAAGTTCCCCTTCGAGGTGCTCGACAGGGCCGCTGAGATGGGTCTCAGCGGGGCCAACATCCCCATCGAGTACGGCGGCGCGGGCTACAGCGCCCTCGAGACCGCCCTCATCGTCGAGGAGCTGTTCGCCGTCGATCCCGGCATCGCGCTCTCCATCACGGCGACGACGTTCGGCAGCGACGCCATCATGGAGTTCGGCACCGAGGACCAGAAGGAGCGGTTCCTGGAGCCGGTCGCCACGGGCGAGGCCATCATGGGCGCGGCCATCTCCGAGCCGGACACCGGGAGCGACGTCTCCTCCGTCTCCACGCGCGCCGAGAAGAAGGACGACGGGTGGGTGATCAACGGCAACAAGATGTGGATCACCAACGGTACCGTCGGCGACTTCTTCGTCGTGATGTGCGAGACCGACCCCGAGGCCGAGGGGCGGTACAACGGCTTCTCGCAGATCGTCGTCGAGTCCGACCGCGACGGCTTCTCCGCGGAGAAGATCACCGGCAAGCTCGGCATCCGCGCGAGCGACACCGCGGAACTCATCTTCGACGACGTGCGCGTCCCCGAGGAGAACCTCGTCGGCACCCGCGGGATGGGCTTCCTCCAGCTCATGCAGTTCTTCGACGTGACCCGGACGATGGTCGCCGCCCAGGGCGTCGGCATCGCCAAGGGGGCCTGCGAACGCGCGCTCGACTACGCGAAGGAGCGCGAGCAGTTCGGCCGCCCCATCGGCGACTTCCAGGCCATCCAGCACAAGCTCGCCGACATGCACACGCGCACCGAGGCCGCCCGCCAGCTGACCTACAAGTCGGCGTGGAGCGTCGACAACTCCGACGACCAGCTGACGACGCTCGCCTCGATGGCGAAGGAGTTCGCCTCCCGCGTCGCCGTCGACTGCGCCAACGAGGCCGTCCAGATCCACGGCGGTTCGGGCTACGTCAACGACTTCGACGTGGAGCGACTCTACCGCGACGCGAAGATCACCCAGATCTACGAGGGCACCACCGAGATCCAGAAGAACATCATCGCCCGCGAGTTGCTGGGGAAGGGCTTCTAAACCACCACCTTTTTCTTCGTCGGGTGCGCTCCCTTCGGTCGCGCACCACTCCTCGAAAAATCTGGACCAAAAAGGCCGGGCGCGAACTCCGTTCGCGCCCGGTGAACCGCGCCGCTTCGCGGCGCGGACGCTCGGTGGTATTGCTCGGGTCGCTTCGCGCCGGCTTTGACCGGTCGTAGCGTCTCGGCGACGATCGATACAGGCAGAGCGTGTTTCATTGATTCGTACGGAAAGTACTTGTTTGTTTATTCGAATGCGATTACATGGGTCTGTTGGGCCGGGGGTGGTCACCTACGAAGCGCCAACGACTCGGCCTTCGTCTCGCGCTCGCTGTTCTGCTCATCGTCAATCCGGTCTACATCGGGGCGCTCAACCTCGACCTCTCCGGGTATCGGTACTCGGTCGAACCAGTCTCTATCGAGGACGGACGTATCACCGTCGCGAACGAGGGACTGCCCGACTCCCCGTTTACGTATATCGACTGTTCCGGATGGCAGATTTCGACGGGTTGTGCCTACGAGCGATCCCGGGTGCAAGCGGGACAGCTACAGCTCAACGCGACGTACCCGAATATCAGAGGCGACGCTCAGTTCGCCTACCACCCCGTAGATGGTCAACCGACGTACTACCAGCGGGGGGCTGACCGGACTGGGGGCAACAGTACGATCACGCTCGAACCAGTCGATGCACAAACTGTTCTCGACAGTGTCGCCGTCTCCGAATCGAGGCTATCGCTCCGGCTCCGGGCGGCGCTTTTGGTCGGAGGCCTTCGCACCGACGAGCCGCTCTCGGAAGCAAACCGTATCATCGCGACCGGTGACAGCTACGTGGCATTCAGCGAGACTGAGAGACGGTCCGTGAGCAGCGGTGAGAGCGTCGAAACGGGGCTCTCCGTGCTCGGTGTCCTGCTGGGAACCGTGCTTCTACGGACGGTCTATAGACGATTGCCGGAGTGATACGCGCGTGGCACACATTCACTAGACGAACCTATTCCTCGCCGGTACACGAATAGCGGGACGAACGATCCCCCCGTTCCGACCACCACCGTCGGTCGTGCTACGGTCGCACAGTCTCGCCACCCTTTTGTCCACACCGGGAGAATAGCCGAGCATGCGCGACAGCACCGGTCACCGTCGGTCGCTCGCCCACTGCTCGCTCGAGAGCCCGTGCTGTCGCTGTTGAGCCCGCTGTTCTCGCCGCAGTCCAGTTCCGCCAGACGACCGCATCACGACACTCACCACGCACCATGTTCGACAGACTCAGAGAGGACGTTCGTACCGCCCTGAAGACAGACCCGGCCGCCAAGAGCGCCACGGAGGTGTTCCTCACCTACCCCGGCGTGCACGCCCTGTGGTTCCACCGCGCGGCGGCGCGCCTGCTCGACGCGGGCCACCCGCTCGCCGCCCGAATCGTCTCGCACGTCGCCCGCGTTCTGACCGGCGTCGAGATCCACCCCGCCGCGACGGTCGGCCGACGCCTGTTCATCGACCACGGGATGGGCGTCGTCGTCGGCGAGACCGCCGAGGTGGGCGAGGACGTCCACATGCACCACGGCGTCACGCTCGGCGGGAACTCCCCGGAACCCGTGAAGCGCCATCCGACGGTCGAGGACGGCGTCCTCATCGGCGCGAACGCGACGCTCATCGGCGACATCACGGTGGGGGAGCGCGCACGCGTCGGCGCGGGAGCGGTCGTCGTCGACGACGTTCCCCCCGGGACGACGGTCGCGGGCGTCCCGGCGCGGCCGGTCGGCGACGCGGCCGACGGTGCGGCCGCTGACGGTGCCGACGAGAGGCCGTCGGAGCGCGCGCGACATAGTTGCGACTGACGACGAAGACAGCCGCCGGAGCGCGCCCGGCGGACACAATAGTCGAGCGTCGATCAGCGTGTCCGCTACCCGTCGGCCTCGTACTCGGCCCACACGTACCGCATCGCGTGGCTCCGGTACGGTCGCCACCGCTCGGCGATCGCCCGCATCTCCTCGCGGGTCAGCTCCTCGCCGTCGCCGTAGATCTGCCGGATGCCGTTGCGGATCCCGAGGTCGCCGAGCGGGAGCACGTCGTCGCGGCCGAGGACGAACATGAGGTACATCCGGGCGGTCCACTCGCCGACGCCCTTGATGCGGGTGAGTTCCTCGACGACCTCCTCGTCGGTGTGGTCGGCGAGCCCCTCGCGGGTGAGGTCGCGCTCGACGAACGCCTCGGCGGCGTTCCGCACGTACTCCACCTTGGTACGCGAGAGGCCCGCCTCCCGGAGCGCGTCCCGGTCGGCGGCGAGCACCGTCTCCGGCGTCACGTCGTCGAGGAGGGCGAACACCCGATCGCGGACGGCGGCGGCGCTGGCCGTGGAGAGCTGCTGATTGATGATGCTGACGCAGAGGCGTTCGAACTCGTCGTCCGCGGGCGACGTGTCGATCGGGCCGTGTCGCTCGACGAGGTCGGCCATCACCGGGTCGCGTCGCAGGACGTCCAGCGCGTCTTCGTTCGCGGGTGGTTGCACGTACGACGGAACGGAGCGAGGGCTCTCGACTGTTACGTTGTCGGCTGACAGGCACCACCCCCGCCGACGATCGCGAGGTGACGTGGTGCGCTCCCGCTGCCCACCCCGCGGCGGCTCTCAACTCACGGGGGGTCTGGTCCCGCTCTCGTACAAAAAGGTACGCCGACCGGGGTACTACTCCAGCGCCTCTTCCTCCTCGTCGGCGTCGGGCACGTCGCCGTCGGCGCGGCGACGCACGTCGACCCGGTAGTGTTCGAGGATGTCGCGGCCGAGCAGCAGCGGGTAGTCCATGTGGCTCCGGTCCTCGACGCTGGCGGTGACGGTGTGCTGGCGGCCGCCGATGCCGATGACGAGGTCCACGACGGGGCGGGCCTTGCCGGATTTCACGCTGCCGGATTTCACGCGCGTCATGCTCTTGATCGGTCCCGCGCCGATCTCGGCGGCCAGCGAGGTGTCGATGCTGGTCCGGGTCGCGCCGGTGTCGGACTTCGCGAGGGTGGGGGTCGACCCGCTGGTCCCGCTGACGACGACCTCCTCGATGTAGCCGATGATCGGGGCCTCCTCCTGGTCGAACGGGTCGATCCGGGGCATGCTGGAGGGCGTCGAGTCGTCGAGCGTCGCGGCGAGTTCGCGCACCCGCTCGTCGTCGACGGTGCCGCCCGCCCGCTCGATGGCCATCTTCGCGATGTAGGGGGCGGGACTGCGTCCGGTCGCCTTGTAGAGTCCCTTGAACCCCGCGGTGGGGTTCACCTCCAGGACGTGCCAGCCGTCCGTGCCCTTCACGAGGTCGACGCCGGCGTAATCGAGGCCCAGCACCTCGGCGGCGTAGAGAGCCGTCTCGGCGGCTTCGTCGGGGAGCTTGTCGGTCATGTCCTCGACGGCTCCGCCGAGCGCGACGTTGGTGCGCCAGTCGCCCTCGGGGGCGAAGCGACGCATCGCGCCGATGATGTCCTCGCCGACGACGTACACCCGGAGGTCGCTGTGCTTCTCGTCGCCGACCTCGATGAGCTTCTGGAGGAACGCCTGACGGTTGCCGACCTTCGGGTTGACGGGCTCGGTCAGGTCCACCTTCCACGTCCCGCCGCCGTGGGTGCCGATGGCGGTCTTGTAGACGCCCACGTCGCCGAACCGCTCGCGGTTGCGGTTGAGGCCGTCGTTCGAGAGCGCGAGCAGGGCGTCGGGGACCTTGATGTTCCAGTCGGCGAGGGTCACCGCCGTCGCGAACTTGTGGATGGCGGTGAGGACCGCCCCGGGCTGGTTGAGCATCGGGCGGAGGCGGTTGAAGGTCGTCGCGAGACCGAGCCCCTCCGCCGGTTCCTCCGTGTTCGAGAGCAGGAGACGATTCGCGACGATGTCCACCTCGGGGTCGATCGTCACCTCTCCGTCTTCGATCGAGATCGCCGTGTTCTCCGAGCGGAGCCACTCCGGCACGTGGCCGAGATCCTCGACCGCGTTCAGGATGGCCTTCGTCTCCTTGCTGTTGTGGAGCGAGAGAACGCCGACTCGTACCCGGTTTTCGTCTGTGGTGGACATACAGCTACTCTCCGTGGCCCGGGACAAATGTATGCCGGTCTAAGAGGGCTGTGGTCTCCGCTCGATCTTAGAGCGATGTGACGCACTCTCGTGGACGATCGTGAGACGGGGGCGATATATACCGCCCGGCACAGTTCTCCGCCATGGCAGAGCCCGAGGCGTTCACCTACAACGGCGGCACGGTCGCCCCCGGTGAGACGCAGAACCTCCGATACAGCGTCAGCGAGACGTACCTCGGCGACCCCGTTCGCATCCCCGTCACCATCGTCAACGGCGAACGCCCGGGCCCGACGGTGTTCCTGAGCGCCGCCGCCCACGGCGACGAGCTGAACGGCATCGAGGTCGTCCGCGAGGTCGCCCACAGCTGGGACCACTCGACGCTGGCCGGCACGCTCGTCTGTCTCCCGGTGCTCAACGTCCCGGCGTTCATCGCCCAGAAGCGCTACCTCCCCATCTACGATCGCGACCTGAACCGATCGTTCCCCGGCAGCGAGACGAGCACCGGGGCCAAGCGCATGGCCTACCGCATCTTCCGAAACTTCCTCGAACCCTGCGACTACGGGCTCGACTTCCACACCTCGACCCGCGGCCGGACGAACATGCTCCACGTCCGCGCGGACATGGGAGACTCCGACGTGGCCCGCCTCGCCAACGCCTTCGCCTCGAACGTCATCCTCTCCGGCGAGGGACCCGAGGGGACGCTCCGCCGGGAGGCGAGCGAGGCCGGCACGCCGACGATCACCGTCGAGATGGGCGAGGCCCACCGCTTCCAGCGCTCGCTCATCGACCGCGCGCTCGACGGCGTCATGAGCGTGCTCGCCGAGTTCGGTCTCCGACCCGCAGAGCAGGTGCGCTGGCCCGGCTGGCGGACCGTCATCGACGACAGCGGCGAGAAGACCTGGCTCCGCTCGGACGTGGGCGGCCTCGTGGACATGAAGTACGAGCGCGGGACCCTCGTCTACGAGGGGGACGTCATCTGTACCATCTCCGACCCGTTCCGGGCCGACACCGAGACGGTCGAAGCGCCGTTCACCGGCCTGCTGGTCGGCGTGCTGGAGAACCCCCTCGTCTACCCCGGGAACCCGCTCTGTCACCTCGTCAAGCTGGAGGAGAAGACCCTCCGCGCACTGGAGCAGGAGCAGGCTATCGCCCGCGCGCCCTGATCGAGTTACCGTCTGACATCACGCCCTCCCCGTCGCATCGTCCCGTCGTATTGCCCCGTCGCATCGCTTCGTCGCGTCCTCCCCTCGACCGTATCGTCCGATCCGCTGACGCACCCCCACCTGTCTCGTGCCGGACGTGAATTCTCCGGGAGACGGGGCGTATCCGCCGAACGGCGCGGGGAGTTAGTAACTACTATACCCGCACGCACCCTGCCACCGACATACATGAGCCAGTCGTACGACAGGGGGCTCGTCGAGGACTTCGGCCGCTGGCGGGAGTTCTCCGCCGGCATGTGGGCGTGGGTGTTCCACAAGTTCACCGGCTGGGTCCTCATCGGGTATCTCTTCACGCACATCGCCGTCCTGAGCACGGCGACGGTCAGCCCAACGATGTACACGAACACGCTCCGCGGACTCGAGGGACTGCTCGTCGTGCGCTTCCTGGAGGTGGGACTGCTCGCGGTGGCCGTCTTCCACATCCTGAACGGCGTCCGTCTGCTGTTCGTCGATCTCGGGGTCGGCCTCCAGGCGCAGGACCGGAGCTTCTACGCCTCGATGATCCTCACCGGCGCGATCGTCGTCGCGAGCGTGCCGTCCTTCCTCGGGGGGATCTGAGATGGCGGAACACTACTCCTCCTTCGAGCGCGGCGGCACCCGCTGGTTGCTCCAGCGCCTGACGGCGGTGTTCCTCATCGGCGTGCTGGCGTTTCACTTCATGCTGCTTCACTTCGTGAACCACGCCTACGAGATCACCTTCGCCGGGACGCAGGCCCGCATGGGGCAGATCGGCTACTTCGCCACGATGTGGCTGTTCCTCGTGACGGCGACGTTCCACGGCGTCAACGGCGTCTACAACGCCCTGATCAACCAGGGGCTCACCGGGACGCGAAAGCGCGTCGTCGGGGCCGTCCTCGCGCTCGCGGGCCTCGCGCTCGTCGCGCAGGGGACCTACGTGGCGCTGGCGATGAACGGCTTCCTCTAACACAATGAGCACGCAAATCACCGAGACAGAGACCGAGTCCGAGACGGAGACCGAAGAACAGCCCGCCGGGGACGCGCCCGCCGTCCAGCAGCGGCGACGGATGGAGGCGAAGCGCGCCCGCGCCGAGGAAGAGGAAGCGGAGCGGACCGCGGAGGAGAGCGCGCTCGACGGGGAGACGTACACCCTGAAGGTCTTCCGCTACGACCCGGAGGTGGCGGGGAAGGAGCGCCCGCGCTTCGACGAGTTCGTCGTCCCCTACCGCAAGGGGATGACAGTCCTCGACGCGCTCATCTACGCGCGCGATCACTACGACTCCTCGCTCACCTTCCGGCACTCCTGCCGGCAGGCCATCTGTGGGTCGGACGCGATGTTCGTCAACGGCCGCCAGCGCCTCTGCTGTAAGACCCAGTTGAGCGACCTCTCGAACCCCGTCCGCGTCGAACCGCTGCCCCACCAGGAGGTCGTGAAGGACCTCGTCGTGGACATGCAGCACTTCTACGACCAGATGGACGCCGTCGAGCCGTTCTTCCAGACGAACGACCTGCCCTCGGGCCTGGAGGAACAGCACCAGACGCGCGAGAACCGCGAGAAGATCAAGATGTCCACGCGCTGCATCTGGTGTGGCGCGTGCCAGTCCTCGTGTAACATCGCCGCCGGGGACAACCAGTACCTCGGTCCCGCGGCCATCAACAAGGCGTACCGCTTCACGATGGACGAGCGCGAGGGCGAGGACGTGAAACAGCACCGACTCGCCGTCGTCGAGCAGGAACACGGCGTGTGGCGGTGTCAGACGCAGTTCTCCTGCACGGAGGTCTGCCCGAAGGACATCCCGCTCACGAAGCACATCCAGGAACTGAAGCGCGAGGCCGTGAAGAACAACCTCAAGTTCTGGTAATCCGAAGACGACTACAACGACTACTCATGGCTATTCACGAACACGACGTCATCGTCGGCGGCGGCGGGGGTGCCGGGATGCGAGCGGCGATCGCGGCCCACGAGGAGGGCGCGGACACCGCCATCGTCTCGAAGCTCCACCCGGTCCGGAGCCACACCGGCGCGGCCGAGGGCGGCATCAACGCCGCCCTGCGCGACGGCGACTCCTGGGAGGATCACGCGTACGACACGATGAAGGGGTCGGACTACCTCGGCGACGCCCCCGCAGTCGAGACGCTCTGTCAGGACAGCCCGGAGGAGACGATCCAGCTCGAACACTGGGGGATGGCGTTCTCCCGCGACGAGGACGGGCGCGTCTCACAGCGCCCGTTCGGCGGGCTCTCGTTCCCCCGGACGACCTACGCGGGTGCGGAGACCGGTCACCACCTGCTGCACACGATGTACGAGCAGGTCGTGAAGCGCGGCATCCGCGTCTACGACGAGCACTACGTCACGCGGCTCGCGGTCACCGACCACGAGAACCCCGAGGACCGCCGCTGCTACGGCGTCGTCGGCTACGACATCAAGACGGGGCGCATCAACGGCTTCGTCGCGAACAAGGGGGTCGTCGTCGCGACCGGCGGTCCCGGCCAGATGTACGACCACACCACGAACGCGGTCGCCAACACCGGCGACGGTGCCGCGATGGCCTACCGCGCGGGCGTCCCCCTGCAGGACATGGAGTTCGTCCAGTTCCACCCGACGACGCTGCCGTCGACGGGCGTGCTCATCAGCGAGGGCGTCCGCGGCGAGGGCGGCATCCTCTACAACAGCGAGGGCGAGCGCTTCATGTTCGAGCGCGGGTACGCGAACAACGTCGGTGAACTCGCCTCCCGCGACGTGGTCGCTCGCGCCGAGCAGACCGAGGCGAACGAGGGGCGCGGCTTCGAGGACGACAGCGTCATGCTCGACATGCGCCACCTCGGCGAGGAGCGGATCATCGACCGCCTGGAGAACATCCTCCACCTCGCGGAGGACTTCGAGGGCGTCGACGCGCTCGAGGAGCCGATGCCGGTCAAGCCCGGCCAGCACTACGAGATGGGCGGCATCGAGACCGACGAGAACGGCGCGACGTGCATCGAGGGGCTGTACGCGGCGGGCGAGTGCGCCTGCGTCTCGGTCCACGGCGCGAACCGCCTCGGCGGCAACGCCCTACCCGAACTCATCGTCTTCGGCGCGCGCGCGGGCCGCCACGCGGCCACCCGCCAGCCCGAGACGGCGCAGATCCGGACCGGTCCCTCCGCGAAGACGGAGGACGGTTCGGTCGAGTCGCCGGTCGCGCTCGGCGAGGTCGAGGCGGGGTCGGACGACGTCGCCGCCGACGGCGGGGCGCTGCTCGACGCGACGCCGGACGCGGTCGTCTCGCGCGCCGTCGAGCGGGAGGGCGCGCGCGTCGAGCGGCTGATGGAGCGCGACGGCGTCAACCACGCCGAGATCCGCGCCGACCTCCAGAAGGCGATGACGCGGAACGTCAACGTCTTCCGCAACGAGGCGGGCCTGAAGCAGGCGCTCCGCGACATCCGCCGTGCCCGCGAGCGCTACGTCGACGTCGCCGTCAGCGACCCCTCGCGCACCTTCAACACGGACCTCATCCACACGATCGAGACGCGCAACCTCATCGACCTCGCGGAGGCGCTGACGCTCGGAGCGCTTGCGCGCGAGGAGTTCCGCGGCGCGCACTGGCGCGAGGAGTTCCAGTTCCGCGACGACGAAAAGTGGCTCAAGCACACGCAGGTCGCGTGGAACGACGGCCGCCCGGAACTGTACTACACACCGGTCATCCTCGAAGGCGAGGACGGGAAGTACGAACCCAAGGAACGCAGCTACTGATCGCGCCGGTCGTCGATCGCCGGTCGCCGGTCCGACGCCGCGCTCACCCGACCGCGGACGAGTCACCCGGTGGGACGGTCGACGCGACGGTTTCGACCGCTTTCCGTGGTAGCTGGGGGGACGTGATCTCTCGCCGAGGATAAAAACGCCACGGCCGAGGCATTCTGTACGGAGTATCAGAGTCTATTTCAGGTCGCTTCGAGTAGACGCACTGCCGCGGAAGGGTACGCGTGGTAGAAGTCGTATCGTCGGTACTCACGAGTCAACCGACGGAACCCTGGGCTTCGCGTGGTTCGAGTCCCGCCCCTTCCACTGCGTTTAGTCCCGCCCCTTCCACTGCGTTTTCCGACGACGCCTCCACCACAGTCACTGTTGTGGCCGTTGGGGGTGCGGCGCGGACGGCGAGTCCCGGCGGCTCCGCGTCGACGGCGGGAGTTCGGGCGAGATCGGGGCGGCCTCCGGATATAATTCTTTCGCCCGTCGACGGCCAGAAAAGCATAACCGGGTAGCCCGAGGAGTGGCGGTATGCAGGCTGTGATTCTCGCCGCAGGCGAGGGGACCCGGATGCGCCCGCTGACCCACTCGACGCCGAAGCCGATGCTCCCGGTCGCCGACCGGCCGCTGGTCGCGCACACGGCGGACTGCGCCGTCCGGGCCGGCGCGGAGGAACTCGTCGTCGTCGTCGGATACGAGGCCGACGACGTCCGCGAGTACTTCGGCGAGGAGTACGCGGGCGTCCCCGTCCGCTTCGCCGTACAGGAGGAACAGTTGGGGACGGGTCACGCGGTCAACTGCGCCCGTGAGCACATCGACGGCGACTTCGCGGTCCTCTACGGAGACAACCTCTACGACGCCCCGAGCATCGAACGGTTGTTCTCGCGCGGCCCCTCCGTGGCGGCGTACCGGGTCGAGAACCCGACGAACTACGGGGTCCTGACCCTGGAGGACGAGACGCGTGGCGTCTCTGACCAGTCGAGCGAGGGGGGGATCGACTCGCGAGACGGCGAGCGCGTCGTCGACATCGTCGAGAAGCCCGACGAGCCGCCGACCGACCTCGCGAACGCCGGCGCGTACGTCTTCCCCGAGGAGGCCCGCGACTGGCTCGACGTCCCCAAGAGCGAGCGCGGCGAACACGAGTTCACCGACGTGCTCGCGCGGGTCATCGACGAGCACGAGGTGCAGGCGGTCGAGGTCGAGCGCTGGATGGACGTCGGCCGCCCGTGGGAGCTACTCGCGGCCAACGAGTGGAAGTTGGCCGACCTCGAGCCCCGCGTCGAGGGCGAGGTACGCGGCGACGCCGACCTTCGCGGTCCCGTCGTGGTGGAGGCGGGCGCGGTCGTCGAGGCGGGCGTCGTGATCGAGGGACCGGCGCTGATCCGGTCGGGGGCGAGCGTGGGACCGAACGCCTACGTCCGCGGGGCGACGCTCGTCGGCGAGGACTGCCACGTCGGCCACTCGGTCGAACTCAAGAACAGCGTCGTCATGCGCGGGACGAACGTCCCGCACCTCTCCTACGTCGGCGACAGCCTGCTCGGTCCCGGCGTGAACCTCGGCGCGGGGACGAACGTGGCGAACCTCAGACACGACGGCGGCGACGTGAGACAGACGGTCAAGGGCGAGCGCGTCTCGACCGGCCGGCGCAAGTACGGCGTCGTCGCGGGCGACGGCGCGAAGACGGGCATCAACACCTCCCTCGCGCCCGGCGTCGTCCTCTCGCCGGGCGCGACGACGGCACCCGGTGAGTCGGTCTCCCGCGATCGGTAGACGCGCCACGAGATGGGGTCGTACCGCGATCCGGGATCGCCGGTCGGCTCGACCGGCAGTGTATAAGTACTACCGGCCCGTTCTCCCGGGAAATGCGCCGCTCGTCCGCGTCTCTCGGGGAGGTGGTCCGCTGATGGTCGATCCGACGTCCGACCTCGACGAAGACGTCGACGAGTCGAACGCGCCGCGGTGTGCCGTCTGCGATCGCCCGCTCGTTCGCGATCCCGGCCACCGGGTCGTCACCTGGATCGACGACGGTCGGGTCGAGACGGCCCACTTCTGCGGGGCGTCGTGTCGGGAATCGTGGTCGGAGTCGTGAGTTCGTTTCACGCGTAAACCATCGAAACGGTGTAATTCACCGGTTCCGACCGGCGATATAGCTAAGGCCTCGGTCCGAGATTTGTGACTCGGCTTCCAGTAACGAAAAACGGGAGCCGCCCCCGGCGCGAGCCGGGACCCCCACCTGTGACTGGGTGCGTCGGCACCGCCCGGCTCAGCGCGGTGCCGACCGCACGACCCAGCTTGCCGTACTCCCTACTGACCCGTTCCGCACTCCGCTCCAGGAGCGCCCACGCGCGACGCTCCCCTTTCCCGATCGATCACTGGCCAGAACGTCGCCCCCTCTCGACGCGACCGCCCGACAGCGGGCGGTTTAATGGGAGGATAACGATCGAGGTGGCCGTCTTCGCCCGCGGGTAACGCGCCGACCGTTCGGGTTTTCGAGACACTAACTATGACCGATATGCGCGTCGTACCTCGCATGGAGACGCTCGTCGGCGGCCCCTCCGCCCACCCGCGACGCGTCTGAACGTCGCTACCGTCAGCGATTCGCGTGTATCTTCGTTCCTCGCGCCGGGCGGGCACGCCGGCGGGCGTGGCGAACGCCGCCCCGTTCCTCGCCAGCGACCGCTCCGCGTACCTGAACGGCGAGTCGCCGGTGCTCGACGGCGGGACGTCGAGCACCCAGTGAGGCCGGTCGCGGGGGCGTCAGCCCCCAGCAGCCGAGAACAGCCGCGTTTCGCGTTTCGCTGACCTTACTTGTCGCTGACGATGAACTGGCCGGCGGCCGCGAGGACCTGGTCCATGGTCTTCGCCGGGTCGAAGGCGTCCGGGTACGGCAGGCGGTACTCGTGGAGGTTGAGGTAGCCGGCGTGTCGCGCCTCGACGCTGTGGATGCTGAGCGCCGCCGAGAGGACCTCCGCGTTGTCGATCATCGGCGCGGCACCGGCGTAGGCCGCGACGCCGAGGTTCTCGAAGGTCCGTGCGAGGCTGATGAACCCGTCCACGTCGTCGTACGGGAAGTCGTACTCCGCCTCCTCGACGGGCGTCCCGCCGAGCTTCTCGATGGTCGCGGAGATCGTCTCGACGTGCGCCTCCTCGTGCTCGCGGATCTCCTCGAACCGCTGGTAGGTGCCGTAGCGCGGGCGGTTGGTATTGAAGATGTCGTCGCCGGGGCTGTTCGGCCCCTCGAAGTCCTTCTCGCCGAAGGTCTTCAGCGCGTCGCGGTAGAACGCGTACTCGAGGTGCTCGAGCGTCAGCGCGTAGTTGAGGATGTCGAGGTCGCTCGGTCCCTCCTTCGATTCGTGCCCGTCGGCGGCGGCGACGCCCGCGCCGCCGAACGAGAGCAGCGCCGCCCCGCCGCCCAGTTTCGCCGCCGTCGAGAGGAACCCGCGCCGGTCGGTACCGTGGTCGTCGCTCGATCCTCCTGCTCCGTCGAATTCGGTGGTGGAGTCCTTCATAGTCGTGCGCGGTATCGCGCCGACTGAGTGTGGCACCTCTCGCCAATTTAACATTTCCCGAACTGAGACCGAAATTCGGCTGTATTTTTCACACTGACTTTCTCCGATCGGAGACGTACTCCGTTCGGGACTGTTTCTGACGGCGCGGCGTCCCCGGTATCGACTGTCGGACGTGGACGGATGGTCGGCGCTCGGCGGTCGGCGCTCGGCGGTCGGCGGTCGAATGGGTCGGAGGAGGGGGGCAGAGGAGAGAGTCGGAGGCGAGGAGTCGAGGGAGAGTGCGAGCGCCCGTCAGTCCCACGTGGTCCACAGCAGGACGCCGATCGCCACGAGTTCGAGGAGGCGGAGGACCAGCATCGCGATCTGCGCCGGACGCGGCACGAGCGTTGGGTCCGCGACCCAGGGGCTCAGGACGGGGTGGAAGGCGAAGAAGTACAGCGCGAGGGCGTTCTCGCCGAGCAGGAACACGCCGAACAGGGACAGCCCGAAGGTGTGCTTCGAGCGGAACTGCAGGTAGTTGCGGACCCAGACGTAGAGGAGGCCCACGAGGAGGACGAGGTTCACCCCGAGCGCGACCCGCATGAGGTCGATGAGCACGCTCATAGGATCCCCTCGACGGTCGCGGCCGACGGGCGCTGTCCTGCCGGATTCATGGTTCGTCTCGCTTCAGTCATGAGTCGGTGTCACTCTCCGTATCCGTTTCGACTCGGTCCTCGTCTACGCCGACCTCCTGGAGGATCGACTCGACGACGTCCCACTGCTGTCGCACGCGCGGCGATGGGAGGTACACCGCTCCGTACCCGTCGCCGCCGGTCACGAGGACGTCGTTGTCCACGAGCACGTCCAGGTGGTGGCGGACGGTCTCGTAGTGGAGGTCGAGCGCCTCGGCCAGTTGATTCGCGTTTCTCGGTCGGCGGCGAAGGGTCTGGAGGATCCGTGCCCGATTCGGTCCGCCTCGGGTTCCCGTCAGCACGTACCAGAGGGCCGCCTCCATCGACCACCCCTTCGTCCCGAAGGGTAAAGAACGCACACGGTCCGTCCCTCCTACGGATCAAAGCTGACTTCACGGTGCTCGGACTCTGAGGGGAGCGGAGACCGATGATACTCACTGGAACGGTGCTCGTCGACTCGAGTACCGTCGTCGAGGACGGGGCGGTCGTCGTCGAGGGGTCGCGTATCGCGGCCGTCGGCCCCCGCGAGGACCTCCTGGATCGATATCCCGACCACGAACGTGAGGGGTACGACCTGCTGATGCCGGGGCTGGTCGGCGGGCACGTCCACTCCGTCCAGAGCCTCGGACGGGGCATCGCCGACGACGCGGAACTGCTCGACTGGCTGTTCGACTACGTCCTCCCCATGGAGGCGTCGCTCACCGCCGAGGAGATGCGCGCCGCCGCCGAACTCGGCTACCTCGAACTGATCGAGAGCGGCACCACCACCGCGATCGATCACCTCTCGGTCGCCCACGCGGACGCCGCCTTCGAGGCGGCCGGCGAGATGGGGATCCGCGGCCTGCTCGGGAAGGTGATGATGGACAAGCGGGCACCCAAGGGGCTGCTCGAGGACACCGAGACGGCGCTGTCCGCGTCCGAACGGCTCATCGAGGCCTACCACGACACGTGCGGCGGGCGCATCCGCTACGCGCTGACGCCGCGCTTCGCCGTCTCCTGCACCGAGGAGTGCCTGCGCGGCGCGCGCGAACTGGCCGACCGCTACGACGGCGTGCGCATCCACACCCACGCGAGCGAGAACCGCGACGAGGTGGCGCAGGTGGAGGCCGACACCGGCCGGCGGAACGTCCACTGGCTCCACGAGGTCGGCCTCACCGGCGAGGACGTGGTGCTCGCCCACTGCGTCTGGACCGACGAGACGGAGCGCGAGGTGCTGGCCGAGACCGGCACCAACGTGACCTACTGTCCGTCCTCGAACATGAAGCTCGCCTCGGGGACCGCGCCGATCGCGGACTACCTCGACCGGGGGATCAACGTCGCGCTCGGCAACGACGGCCCGCCGTGCAACAACACCCTCGATCCCTTCACCGAGATGCGCCAGGCCAGCCTCCTCCAGAAGGTAGACCGGCACGACGCGACGTCGACGCCCGCACGGGTCGTCTTCGAGATGGCGACGCGCAACGGCGCGCGGGCGGCGGGCTTCGAGCGCGTCGGCGCGCTCCGCGAGGGCTGGCGCGCGGACGTGATCGGCCTGACGACCGACCTCACGCGCGCGACGCCGCTGTACGACCCCTACTCGCACGTCGTCTTCGCGGCCCACGGCGACGACGTGCGGTTCACGATGGTCGACGGCGAGGTCCTCCAGGAGCGCGGCGAGGTGGTCGTCGCGGACGCCGACGCGATCCGGGCGCGAGCGCGCGAGATCGCGGCGTCGATCGCGGATCGGCTGGACGCCTGATCGGACCCCGCCCGCGGCGGTCCCGGGCTGTAGCCGTGGACCGCCCTCCGGACGCGAAACGACCGATCACCGCCGGACGACGGCGGGCGGGTCGAGGTGGTCCGCCATCTCGCGCATGACCTTGTGCTCGGCCCGCTTCAGGTGCTCCCACGTCGTCGTGGGAGCGATTCCCAGCTCCTCGCCGATCTCCTCGATGGTCGTCTCGCGCTGCATCCGGTAGTAGCCGCAGTCGATGGCGGTGGCGAGCACCTCCTGCTGGCGCGGGGTGAGTTCGCGGACGAGCGCCGTCACGTCGAGCTGGTCGTTGGCCTCGACCTCGCTCAGCTCGACGCTCCTGACCAGTCGCGTCTCGTTGCCCGCCGCCTCGATCGTCTCCACGATCGAGGAGAGGTCGTCGTCGTCGCCGAGGTAGAGCGTCCAGCGCTCCCAGCCAGCGGTGATGGTCGTCCCGTTCCGGTAGTGGATACCCATGTCCGAGAGGCGCTCGGAGATGCTGTCCCACTTGTAGGCGTCGTAGGTCATCGCGACGAACACGCGCTCCCGGTCCACCGGCGAGAGCGGTTCGAGCGCGATGATGGGGTCGGCCTCGCCGAACTCCTCCAGAAACTTGGGGATGACCGCCGGATCGCCGCTCACCTCGATGATGCGCTTCCTGCTCGTCGTCCGTCCGGTCATCGACGAGCGCGACTGGAGCGTCACCTCGGGATACTTCGCACTGATGTCGCTTTCCGGTTCGCCGTGGTGTCGGATCTGGAGTATTACTTCCCTCACGTCTGTTCACGGGACGTTTCGCCGTCCCTGTACCTCCGTAGCACCACGACACCGAGTATATTCGGTTCCACAATAATGGGACATGTTCTCACAGTACTTGCCGTATGACATCCAGCGACCCGGACGCGCGCGGGTTCACCCCCGAGGACCTGAGCGGTCCGACGATCGACAGGCGGACCACGCTGAAGTTACTCGGTGCGGCGGGGATGGCGAGCGTGGCCGGCTGTCTCGGCGGCGGTGGCGGCGGCGACGGCAACGGGAGCGACGGCGGCGGCGGTGGCGGCTCCGGCGGGAGCGGGGGCCGCCTCCAGGCGGGGTGGTTCACCGGGAGCATCGACGTGCTCGACCCGCCGTACATCAGCGTCGGTCAGTACTTCCAGGTGGCGGCGAACGTCTTCAACGGCCTCGTCACGCTGAAGAAGGACCTCACCATCCGCGGGGACCTCGCGAAGGACTGGACCGTCGAAAACGGCGGCGCGACGATCCGTTTCGACCTCAGGAAGGGCGTCACGTTCCACAACGGCGCGACGTTCACCGCCGAGGACGTGAAGTACACGATCCAGCGGACCATCTCGAAGGACACCCCCGCCGCGTCGAAACTGAGCACGCTCAAGCCGGTCGACGACGGGGGCGTCGTCGTCGACGGCGACCACTCGGTGACGCTCAACTTCAAGCAGCCGATGGCTCCCGCGCTCGTCTACCTCACGCGCGGTCCCGGCCGCGCGGCCACGATCGTCTCGAAGACGGCCATCGAGGAGATGGGTGCCGAGGCGTACAAGACGAAACCCGTCGGCACGGGGCCGTTCCAGGTTCGCGAGCACCAGGTCGGCTCGAAGCTCGTCCTCGACGCCTTCGACGACTACTTCGAGACCGACGAGGAGGGCAACGCGCTCCCCTACCTCGACGGCGTCGACGTCAAGCCCATCCCGGAGGCGGCGACGCTCGTCAACGCCCTCAGGAGCGGCGAGATCGACTTCGCCAACCTCGTGCCGCTCCAGAACCTGGAGCAGGTCGAGGGCGCGAGCGGCGTCACCGCCTCCGTCTCGCCCGGCGTGAACTGGTACGGCTTCGCCATGAACGAGACGAAGGACACCTTCGCCTCGCGGAAGGCGCGCCTCGGCATCGCGAAGCTCGTCGACAACGAGAAGTTCGTGGAGACTGCCTACTTCGGTAACGCGCTGCCCGACACCGGTCCGATCAACAAGGCGACCGAGTGGGCGTGGCGCGACGACAAGCCCTCGACCCAGCAGTACGACCCCGAGGCGGGGAAGCGACTCGTGAAGGAGGCGGGGATCGAGGGCGCGAGCTTCTCCATCCTGACCGCGCAGGGCGACACGCGCGCGGCGAAGGCGATGCGCCAGCAGCTCAACGCCGCCGGGTTCGACGTCGAGATCGAGCAGGTCACCTCCTCGACGTACTGGGAGCGCTACGAGAAGCTCGACTACGACACGACCATCAGCGGGAGCGTCGGCGACCCCGACCCGGACCAGTCGCTGTACAACTTCTACCGCCTGCCCGACGAGGGCGGCGTCTGGAACTGGGTGAACTTCCAGGACGAGAAGGTCCACCAGCTACTGGCCGACCAGCGCCGCGAGCTGAACCGGGAGAAGCGCACGAAGATCCTTCACGAACTCGAAGACCGGCTCATCGAGCAGGCCCCGCACGCCTACCTCATGCACCAGAACGACGTCGCCGCTCACACGGATCGCGTGAAGGGGTTCACCCACATCCCCTTCATGCGGAACTTCCACACGGTGCGGCTGGACGGCTAGCATGCGCCGGTACATCGCGAAGCGCGTCGCCCACGCCGCGTTCATCATGTGGCTCGTCGCCACCACGGTCTTCTTCGGCCTCCGCGCCATCCCGGGGGGGCCCGTCCAGACCATGCTCGGTCAGGAGGCGACGCCTCAGGCGAAGCGCGCCCTGCGGGAGCAACTCGGGCTCAACGACCCGCTCCCCGTTCAGTACGCCGACTTCATGCTCGATCTGCTGACGTTCGACTTCGGCCAGAGCATCACCACCAGCCAGTCGGTCGCCGCGCTCGTCGGGCAGGCCGCGCCGCGGACGTTCTCCGTCGCGCTCGTGGCCGTCACGGTCGGCCTCGCGGTGGCCGTCCCGGCGGGCATCGTCAGCGCGACGCGGAAGCGCCAGCCCGTCGACTACGTCGCCACCATCGGGGCGTTCCTCGGGCTGTCGATGCCGGCGTTCTTCGTCGGCATCCTGCTCGCGCTGGTGTTCGGCGTCTGGCTCGACCTCCTCCCCATCGTCGGGTTGCCCCTCGAGGAGGGATTCGTCACCTGGCTCGAGCACATCGTCCTCCCCGGGATCGCCGTGGGACTCCCCTACGGCGCGGTCGTGATGCGGATGATGCGCTCCTCGCTGCTGGAGGTGCTCGACGAGCCGTACATGAAGACCGCCCTCGCGAAGGGCGTCGGATCGCGCACCCGGCTGTACAAGCACGCGCTCCAGAACGCGCTCATCCCGGTCGTCACCGTCGCGGGCATCCAGCTCGCGCTCGTGCTCGTCGGGAGCGTCACGGTCGAACTCGTCTTCAGCATCCAGGGGCTCGGCCGCCTGCTCGTCGACTCGATGCTCGACCGCAACTACCCCGTCACGCAGGTCGTCATCCTGCTCGTGGCCGGCGTGCTCGTGTTCACCAACCTCGCGGTCGACATCGCCTACACCGCCATCGACCCGCGCATCCGCTACGGAGGTGAGGGGTGATGAGTTCCGACACCTCCGCCGGCCCGGGCGTCGGCGAGCGCACGGTGTTCGGCCCCGGCGAGATGCCCCCCGAGTACGAGCGCTCCGAGCGGACCGAGGAGTACCGGAGCACGCGCGAGCGGCTGGTCGAGGGGATCCTCGGCGACAAGCTGGCGCTGTTCGGCGCGATCGTCGTCGTCGCGTTCGTGCTCACGGCCGCCCTCGCGCCGGTCGTCGCCCCCTACGACGAGGAGGCGACGTTCGCGTTCATGAAGGAACCCGGCTCGTACTCCGTCGGTGACTTCGACGGCGACGGCGAGACGGAGCGCGTCTTCCACCTGCTGGGGACCGACTCGTTCGGCCACGACGTGCTGACGCGGCTCGTCTACGGCGCGCGCGTCTCGCTGCTCGTGGCGATGGCGACGCTCGCCGTCGCGTTCACGCTCGGGACGACCATCGGCGTCCTCGCGGGCTACTACGGCGGCTGGATCGACAGCCTGCTGATGCGGTACGTCGACTTCCAGTGGGCGTTCCCCGAACTCATCCTCGGCGTCGGCATCATCGCGCTCACGGGCGGGCTGGGCGTCACGAACGTCGTCATCGCCATCGGCATCGCCTACATCGACGACTTCGCCCGGCTCATCCGCGGGGAGATCCTCTCGTTGCGCGAGTCGGAGTACGTCACCGCCGCCCGCGCCGTCGGGATGTCCGATCGCCGGATCATGGCGCGCGAGATGCTCCCCAACGCCGTCGCGCCGCTCATCGTGCAGGCGACGCTGATGATCCCGCTCGCCATCCTCGCGGAGGCCGGGCTGTCGTTTCTCGGCCTCGGCGTGAAGCCCACGACGCCGACCTGGGGGCTGCTGCTCTCCGACGGGCGGCAGTTCATCGAGCGGGCCTGGTGGATCTCCGTCATGCCGGGGCTCGCCATCATGGTCACCGTGCTGGCGTTCAACACCTTCGGCGACGGCCTGCGCGACGCCTTCGACGTCGATCAGGGCGAGGTGGAGGAGCGATGATCGGGGACGCGCCGACGCCGCTCCCCGACCGCGGCACCCGCGGGGGGTGGTCGCCGTGACGCTCCTCGAGATCGAGGGGTTGCGAACGCAGTTCCCCACCGACCGGGGCGTCGTTCGGGCGGTCGACGGCGTCGACCTCGCCGTCGACCCCGGCGAGATCGTCGGTCTCGTCGGGGAGTCCGGGTCGGGAAAGAGCGTCCTCGCACAGAGCGTCCTCGGCATCGTCGACGCGCCGGGCGAGATCGCGGGCGGCGACGTCCGCCTCGACGGCGAGTCGCTGCTCGCGAAGGACGAGGCGGAGCTACGGGAACTGCGCGGCGGACGGGTCTCGATGGTGTTTCAGGACCCGATGAACAGCCTCAACCCGACGCTCACCGTCGGCGAGCAGATCGCGGAGACGGTCCGACTCCACCAGGACGTCGGGGAGTCCGTCTCCCTCCCGGCCGAGATCAAGCGCAAGATACTGGGTGCGGCGAGGAACTCCGAGGCGTGGCGGCGGGCCATCGAGATGCTCGAGGCGGTCCAGATCCCCGAGCCGGCGGCCCGCGCGGCGGACTACCCCCACGAGTTCTCCGGCGGGATGCGCCAGCGGGCGATGATCGCCATGGCGCTCGCCTGCGAGCCGGACCTGCTCATCGCGGACGAGCCGACGACCGCCCTCGACGTGACCATCCAGGCGCAGATCCTCGACGAACTGCGCGACCTGAAGGACGCCTTCGACACGGCGATCCTGTTCATCACCCACGACCTCGCGGTCGTCGCCGAACTCTGCGACCGCGTCGCGGTGATGTACGCCGGCGAGATCGTAGAGCGCGGCCCCGCGGACGAGCTGTTCGCGAACCCCCAGCACCCCTACACGCAGGGGCTCATCGCGAGCACGCCGCGGGTCGACGAACCCGACGCCGAGGTGCGGCCCATCGAGGGGTACGTCCCCGACCTCATCGACATCCCCTACGCCTGCCACTTCGCGCCGCGCTGTCCGGAGTCGACGCGCGAGTGCTTCGAACGCGAACCCGACTTCAGGCCCGTCGGCGGAGACGGCCACGAGGCAGCCTGTCTCCGGCGCGGTCCCGAAGGTGATCGACCATGACCGACGCAAAACGCGGAGACCCGGACGGATCGCCCCCGCTGCTCGAAGTCGAGGGGTTGAAGAAACACTTCGATCAGTCCGACGGCCTGCTCGACCGCGTCGTCGGCTCCGCGTCGTCGGTGAAGGCGGTCGACGGGGTCGACCTCGCGATCCGCGAGGGGGAGACCCTCGCCGTCGTCGGCGAGTCGGGGTGCGGGAAGAGCACCCTCGGGCTGACGGTGCTCAACCTCCACCAGGCGACGGCCGGCAGCGTCCGCTACCGCGGCGAGGAGCTGGCGGGGCTCTCCCAGCGGGAGATACGCCCGTACCGCCGCGACCTGCAGATGGTGTTTCAGGACCCGCTCGCGTCGCTCAACCCCCGCCAGACCGTCGGGCAGATCCTCAAAGCGCCGATGGAGGTCCACGGCATCGGCGAGAGCGACGCCGACCGGACCGAGCGCGCGAAGGAGCTGCTGGAGCGGGTCGGCCTGCGGGCGAGCCACTTCGACCGCCACCCGAAGCAGTTCTCCGGCGGGCAGCAGCAGCGGGTCGGCATCGCCCGCGCGCTCGCGGTCGAGCCGGACCTGATCGTCGCCGACGAGCCGGTGAGCGCGCTCGACGTGAGCGTCCAGGCGCAGATCCTCGACCTGCTCTCCGACCTCCAGGAGGAGTTCGGCCTCTCGCTGCTGTTCATCACGCACGACCTGAGCGTCGTCCGCCACATCGCGGACCGCGTCGCCGTGATGTACCTCGGGCAAATCGTCGAGACGGCACCCGTCGAGGCGCTGTTCGACGATCCGCAGCACCCCTACACGGAGGCGTTGCTCTCCTCGGTGCCGCGCATCGACCCCGCTGCGCGGCGCGAGCGGGTCGTCCTCCGGGGGACGGTCCCGTCGCCGCTCGACCCGCCGTCGGGCTGTCGCTTCCACACGCGCTGTCCGGCGATCATCCCGCCCGCGGACTGGTCGGGGACCCAGGAGGCGTTCCGCCGGGCGTTCACCTTCCGCACGCGCGTCGCGGAGGGTGCCCTCGATCCCGAGGCGGTCGTGGCGCAACTGGCGGCGGAGGGGCGATCGACGGACGACGCGTCGGTCGCGTCGGCGGTCGTCGAGCAGTCCTTACCCGGCGACCGCGCCGACCTCCCGGACGAGGCCGCCGAGGCGATCGAGGCGGCCGCGCGGGCGGCCGTCGCCGGCGACGAGGAGGAGGCGGCCCGCGTCGTCCGCGAGGCGTTCCCCTCGCCGTGCGCCGACGAGGTGCCCGAACGCGTCGCGCTCGGGCCGGACCGCGCCGCGGACTGTCACCGCGTCGAGGCGACCGGGGAACGGGACGCCCCCCCGACCGGAGCGTCCGGCGTGTCGGTCGAGAATCCCTGACTCACTCGATCCCGCCGTTCGCTCTGCCGCTGGCGCTGACCGTCGCTCCCTCGTTGACCGCGGTCGTCGCGAGCGTCGCCACGTCGCCGAACTGCGCCTCGTCCGTCGGCCGGGCGGGCCTCCCGGAGGCGGCGAGCAGGGTGACGCGGACCGCGATCCGCACCGTCTCCTCCCGCGTCTCGCCGTCTCGTTCGGCCCCGAACAGTTCGTTCGCCCGCGTTCCCTCGTACAGCGTGATCTCCCCGACGCGCTCGGGCGTGTACCGGAAGCGACCGGTCGTCTTCCCCTCCTCGAACAGCGCGTAGCGCTCGTCGTGGACCGTCTTCCACCCGGTTCGGCCCGGGACCGTCGCCCGGAAGGTCAATCGCGCGCCCGTCACCGGCTGGTCGAAGTTCCGCCACCGCACCCGCCCCGTCGGGCGGACGAAGACGCGTTCGACGTCGCCGCTATCGTTGGAGAGCCGTACCCGCCCCGCGCTGAAGCGGACGTTCGCGGCCGCGCCCCGCCGGACGAGCGACGCCGCTCCGAGGCTGACCGTTGCGATTCCAGTGCCGAGTGCCGTGACGAGCCGTCGTCGGTTCATGTTCGAGTCTCCAGCGTCCGTCCGACGCTACTCGACGATCGGAACCCCGTTATAAAAGTGACACCATCAGATACAGTAACAGTAATTAAAATATCTTCCGTAGATAAATCATCTAGTTCACACCTTCAGCAACTGGCACCAACTCATCCGACGCCTATTCGGTCGATGTCTGGCATAGTCGTGTCTGGATCGTTGTAACCACCGTATTGCACTTGCTTGACTGCTCCGCCACAAGGAGAGTGGAAGCTGTCGATCCGCGTCGAGACGGTCCGGAACCACGTCTCGACGTGGTTCCGGTCACTGCAGTCGAGATGACCGCTCAATTCGTGACGAGTGAGGCAGTCGGATAGCCGCCAGCATCGACAGGAAACGCTGTCTCGGAGAGATCCTGTCTCTCGTGAGGCGGTGGAGGAACGCCGTCCTCGGAACGCGAAGCGGTTCTGATGGGCTGTCTCAAGAACGACTTCGTCGTTCTTGTAAGCATGGAAGACGCGTCGCGTCTTCCACAGTGCACAAATCGCTTGATGGCAGCAATTGACACCCAGCGAGTCCAGGACGGCCTTGACTTCACGCAATGACATCCCTATCGAGTGAAGTCGAACCGCGAAACAGCAGACGGGTCTCGGTGTTCGCTCGTTCTCCCAAACGTATTGATTCCCCACGTCTAACATCTCTTTACGGAGATCTGCGAGTTCAATGATCACTTCTCACTACGACCACCTCGCTTCTCAAACTCGCTGAACTAGATAGTATCGTATACCGAGAATTGAACAGACAGCGGGTATTTTAAAAACTCTGTGGTACATATATCTATTACCTTGTGTTTGAATGATCTTTATGTCTATGTTGAAAGACAGATCGGACAACAGCTTGGTCAACCGACGCAAGTTCCTCCGAAACGTAGGATTGGCTGGAGTAGTGGGAGCCAGCCTTACAGGAATCGTTACGGCAGACACTGACGAAACAGTTAGCACGAAAACTCCTGATACTGAATTTAACCCGGAGAACAAGCAGCAGTCGCGGGCATTCGTCCAAGCGTTCGTTCAGCTATCTCAAGACAAAGCAGAGCAGGTATTCGAACAACTCTCTACAGAACAGCAACAGGTGGTAATTGTGGGCTTACAGCCTACAGATATCTCTAGTACAACGGTCGAAGAGAACCAGATCTCGATCTTATCAAATCGACGTACTGCACGCTACACTCAGACAGCAAGGAGTCAGATTTCGGGAGCAAAAATATGGGACTTCGTCCACGTCATGACGTGGAGTTATAACGGGAGTAGCGTCTGGAACATCGATACTTACTCGTATATTTCCAACCTCGCTCCTACCTGGTTCTATCGGGGGAATATCGGTGATCAGGTTACAACGTTTGACTGGGGATTCGAATCGTTCCAGCAAGTGAGTCTCAAACAATGTCTGTCTGGCGACTTCGGTTGTGTCGATAGCGCTCAGCCGTGGTCACTACTTCGTGGCTATGATCGTGGGGGTTGGAAGCTCTGGGACGAAGGGCTCTAACAACGGTTATATTTTTATGAGTGAAATAAACTGAAACCATGAATCCGGTGATGAGTTCGAAGAAACTCGGTATGGTACTCGGATTGGGCGGGCTAGCGGTAGTCCTCACCGTCCTGAACGGGATCTTCACACCCGTCTTAGGGATCGTTCTCCTCGCTCTCGGCGTCGAGATGTACCGCTTCGATACACGTCCAATCACTCGCGTCCTCGCCGTGATCTGCGTCGTCGCCGGCGTTATCGCCCTCGCCCTCTCAGTACTCTTGCTCTGGTATTCGAGCCCGGTGCTAGCCAGTTAAGCGTGTTTCACTCGTCGGTACGCGTCGATACCGCGCATCGGCGAACCGGTCGCTGTCCTCGAATTACTTCGAGAGAGGTCGAGAATGAAGCTGCCAGGTACCTCTTTTCGCTCACCTCCACCCAGTTCTCTTCGGACGGCAGCGGACAGGAGAACGTCCCGGAGCAGACAGAGAAGAGGTGTACGTGAGAGTAACTAGACAGTGCCTCCGTGGATAATTAATCGGTCACGGATTCAGTCGAAGATCCGCGACTTCTTCGCCTCGGTGAACGTCTCGCTCGCCTCGCGGGCCGCCTCGTAGACGCGCCGGAGTTCCGCGATCGGCGTCTCGTGTTCGTCCACGCGCAGGTCGTGGTAGACGGTCGTCTCGGGGGCCTTCACCGTCAGGGCGGCGGAGGTGTGCCCGCGCTTGTCGCCGCCCGCCTCCGCGCCCGCCGCGAGCGCGTCGAGGAGGCGCTCGCAGACCGGGCCGTCGCCCTCGTCGTAGGCCGCCGCGGCGGCGTGGAGGGTCTCCTCCCCGACGAGCATGTTCCCGGCGGCGGTGACGCCGCGCTCCTCGTCGACGACGTGTCCGCACCACTCCTCACAGCCCTCGCCGGTGTATGCGAACGTCGCCCCCCGGGCGTCCACGCCGTGGACCTGGCGCAACTCGGCGTGATCGTCACGCGCGAGCAGGCCGGAGAGCGCGTCGTCGACGGCGAGGTCGGAGAGCAGGGCGACGCCCCGCCGCCCCAGACGCACGTTGACGAAACTCTGGGTGCTGATGGCTCCCTCGTGGCTCACGCAGGGGGCGAGCGCGCCCACGGCGGGCGCGTCGGTCGCCACGGCGACGCCGAAGACGTCGCCGCCGTCGGTCTCCTCCCGGACGCAGATCGAGAACGTCATGCCACGACATCGGGATCGCGGGGGATATAACGGCTACCGAACCAGTTCGGCGTACCCCCACACCGAAACTATTCGGCCCTCGGCTTTCGGGGGCGTGCGTGAACCCCTCTCACATGCCCACGGTCGACCTGGACAAGTTCAACTCCCGCCGCTCGACGGTGTACGGCCAGCGCGGGGTCGTCGCCACCAGCCAGCCGCTCGCCTCGCAGGCGGGGATCACCGTCCTCCAGCAGGGGGGGAACGCCTTCGACGCCGCGGTGGCGACGGCGGCGGCGCTGAACGTCGTCGAGCCCACGAGCACGGGCCTCGGCGGCGACGTGTTCGCGCTCTACCGAACCGCCGACGGCGACGTCGGCGCGATGCGAAGCTGCGGCGGCGCGCCCGCGGGGGCGACCCGCGAGCGCGTCCGGGAGGCGGTCGCCGAGGAGGAGGGGGTCGATCCCGCGGACGCGACGATGCCCGAGCGCGGCGCGCACACCGTGACCGTCCCCGGCACCGCCCGGGGCTGGGAACTCACCGTCGAGCGGTTCGGCCGCCTCTCGATGGAGGAGGCGCTCGCGCCCGCGATCCGGTACGCGATCGAGGGGTACCCCGTCACGGAGGTCGTCGCCGCCCAGTGGCGACACGGCGAGGAGCTGTTCACGGACGAGCACGCCCGCGCGGCGTACCTCCCGGACGGGCGCGCGCCGACGGTCGGCGAGCGCGTCCGCCTCCCGAACCTCGGGCGGTCGCTCGAACGCGTCGCCGACGAGGGGGCGGACGTGGTCTACGAGGGCGACATCGCGGAGCGGATCGTCGCCGAGGTGCGGTCGAAGGGCGGCTTCCTCGACGACGACGACCTCGCGTCGTTCGAGCCGGAGCTGCTCGATCCCGTGAGCACGACGTACAACGGCGCGGAGGTGTACGAACTCCCGCCGAACAACCAGGGGCTGGTCGTCCTCGAGGCGCTCAACATCGCGGGGGTGCGCGACGCCGCCCGCCACCCGCTTCACTCCCCCGAGCGCGTCCACGAGTTCGCCGAGGCGACGAAGCTCGCCTTCCACGATGGCCACCGATACATCACCGACCCCGACTACGAGGAGGTCCCGCCGCTCGGGTCGATGGAGTACGCCCGGCGGCGCGCGAGCGAACTCGACGGCGAGGGGCTCGCGGACGCCTCCTTCGGCGTGCCGGACGCGCGCGCCGAGGACGCGGACACCGTGCTCCTGTGCGTCGCAGACGACGAGGGCAACGTCGTCTCCTACATCAACTCCCGGTTCGCCGGGTTCGGCAGCGGCCTCGTCGCCGGCGACACGGGCATCGCGCTCCAGAACCGCGGCGCGTCGTTCTCGCTCGACGCGGACCACCCCAACCGCCTCGCGCCGGGCAAGCGCCCGTTCCACACGCTCATCCCCGGCCTCGCCCGCTTCGGAGCCGACGACTGGGCGGCCTTCGGCGTGATGGGCGGGTACATGCAACCCCAGGGCCACGTCCAGGTGATCTCGAACCTCGTCGACTACGACCTCCCGCTGCAGGCGGCGCTCGACGAGCCGCGCTGGCGCTACCGCGAGGACAGCTCGCTCGCGCTCGAGGAACGCGTCGCCGACGGCATCGCGCCGAAGCTCGCCCGTATGGGTCACGACGTTCGGACGCTCCCCGCCTCGCAGTTCGGCGGGGCGCAGATCGTCCGCAACGAGGACGGGATCCTCTCGGGGGCGACCGAGCCGCGCAAGGACGGCCTCGCGGTCGGGTACTGATGGCGGCGGACGGCCCCGACCACGAGTACGCCGCCCGCGCCCGCGAGCACCTCGGGTTCTCCCGGTGGTGGCTGGTGGTCGCCGCCGCGCTCGCGATGGGCGCGGTCAGCCCCTACCAGTACGTCTGGTCGTCCATCGAGGGGCCGCTCGCGACCGACCTCGAGATCTCGCCGACCGCCCTCGGGCTGGTGTTCACCCTGTACGTGATCTTCCAGTCGGGGTCGCAGTTCCCGGTGGGCTGGTGGCGCGACCGCCACGGCCCGCGGGGGCTGACGCTCCTCGCGGCGGGGCTGGCCGGCGGGTCGTACTACCTGCTCTCGTACGCGACGACGCCGCTCCAGCTGTGGGTGCTCTACTCGGTCGGCGCGATCGGCGTCGGCGTCGTCTACACCGTCGCGGTGAACACCGCGCTGAAGTGGTTCCCGGATCGCCGGGGACTGACGACGGGGGCCGGGACGATGGCGTTCGCGGGCGGAGCGGCGCTGTTCGTCCCGTACGTCCGCGCCAACGCGACCGTCGGCGGCTACGACGACGTGCTCCGCACGATGGGGCTGATCATCGGCGCGGCGATCCTCGTCGCCGCGTTCGTGCTCCGCGACCCGCCGGAATCGTGGTACGCGGACGTGGACGGGAGGGACGCGGGAGGCGACGAGGGGGCGACCGCGGCCGCGCCGAGGGGCGACTACACCTGGCGCGGGATGCTCCGGACGTGGCAGTTCTGGCTGATGTACGCGATGTTCGTCGCTGTCAGCGGCGCGGGGCTGATGCTGACCGCGAAGATCGTCTCGTTCGCCGCGGCGATGGGGCTGACCGCGGTGACCGCCACCGCGTCGGCGACGCTGCTCCCGATCGCGGGCGGCGTCGGCCGCCTCCTGCTGGGCGAACTCTCCGACCGCGTCAACCGGCGGGTCGCGATGGCCGCCTCGTTCGCGCTGTGCGGACTCGGGCTGTTCGCCGTCGTCTACTTCGGGCAGTCCGGTACCACCGTCGGCTTCCTCGTCGCCGTCGTCGTGGCGACGTTCTTCTGGAGCCCGCAGTACACCCTCTTTCCGAGCATCGTCGCTGACTACTACGGCGAGGCAGAGTCCTCGGCGAACTACGCGCTGCTCTACTCGGGGAAGATGTGGGGGGGCATCTTCGGGGGGACCGTGACGGGGTGGCTCGTGACCGTCTCCGGCTGGACGTGGACGTTCCTGCTCGGCGGCGCGCTCGCCGTCGTCGCCGGCGGCGCGGCACTCGCGCTCCGCCCCCCGGGCGACGCGCGCGGCGAGTCCCGCCCGGCAGCGGTCGCCGTCGACGACTGACGCGGCTCCGAGCTTTCCGAGACGCTTCCGAGATTCAGTCGTCCGCGCGCGCGGCGGACGGCTCCTGTTCGGTCATCCCGTCCACGTCGATGCTACCGGTGAGTTCGCGGTAGGGATACGGCATCTCGATCCGCTCGGCGTCGCAGCGCTCCTTCACGGCCTGCACGAACTCCGACTGCACCCCCACGAGGTCGGCGCGCGAGGGGTCGCCGATCCAGAAGCGCGCCTGGAGGCCGACGTAGGAGTCGGCCAGCTCCGTGACGCGGACCGACGGCTCGGGATCGTCGAGGATGCCCTCCACCCGCGCTGCCTCCTCCAGGATGACCTGCGTCGCGTGGGTGATGTCGTCGTCGTAGCCGATGCCGAAGACGAACCGCTGGCGGAGCGTGTCGTACGCGACGGGGTTCGTGAGGGCGTTGTTCGCGAGTTCGGAGTTCGGGACCGTGATCCGTTCGTTGTCGAAGGTCCGCACGCGCGTCACGCGCAGGTCGATGTCCTCGACGGTGCCCTCCATGTCGTTCCACTCGATCCAGTCGCCGATCTCGAATGGGCGGTCCTTGAGGATGAAGATCCCGGCGACGAAGTTGCTGAGCAGGTCCTGCGCGGCGAAGCCGAGCGCCAGCGCCAGCGCGCCGCCGATGGTCGCGAACGCCGCGAGAAACACCTCGAACCCCGCGACGGTGAACGCGACGGCGACCGCCGCGAACAGCGCGAGCACGCCGACGACGTTCTCCGCGAGGCTCCGGATCGTGGGATCGAAGCCGCGGGCGCGCATCGCGCGGTTCGTCAGCGGGACGAGCACGAGGCGACCGAGGAGGTAGACGGCCACGAACGCGGCGACGAACACGAGCACGTCCGCGACGACGCCGGAGAACTGGGCGAGCGCCTCCCCGGGCGTGTCCGGCCAGTCGATACCAGTCCCGCCGTTCGAACCGCCCTGCTGGAGTACGAGTGTGTATCTGCCGAGAGTCATGGGGTACGCGCGAGTCCGCACGCGTGAACGAAAGGGGACGGGGACGGGGACGAGCGTCTCGATCCGTCGAGTTCACCGGCCCCCTCGTCCGCGCGCGACGTCTCGCACACGACTGTGCCCGTACTCGACCGGGGGTCATGGCCGCGAGGGATCCGGTCGATATTTCCGTGACTCCTCGCCGGAGGATCGTCACCGCGTCCGGCCGGTGACGGTCCGATCCGCCGTCTCCGGGGGGACCGCCGACTCACCCGGGTGGCACCGCGGTCGACGGCCGACGGCCGACGGTCGGTGATCGGCGGTCGGCGGCCGAAGTCACCGGGGCGCGGTCAGTCGGCCTCGTCCATTCGAACCGTCAGCACGGGCACGGACGCCGTCCGGACGATCTTCTCGGTGACGCTCCCGAGGAGGTAGCGGTCGAGTCCGCGCCGTCCGTGGGTCGCCATCACGATAAGGTCGACGCCCTCGCGCTCGGCGTAGTCGAGGATCGACGGGTGGGGCTCGCCCTGCACCACCTCGCCGACGACACCCACGCCGCGCGCCTCGGCGGTCTCGACCACCTCGCTCACGACGCGCTCGCCCTCCTCCTCGAGGGCGTCGACCACCTCGCCGCCGAGGACCGCCAGGCTGTCGCGGTTCGTGTCGGCGACGTACAGTACGTGGACCGTCGCGTCGGACAGCTCTGCGAGCGAGAGCGCGTAGTCGAGCGCCTCGTCCGCCCCCTCGCTCCCGTCGGTCGGGAAGAGAATCCGGTCGTACATCTCTGTCGCGTCTAGGCTCATCCGGCGCGCGCTTAACGTCATCGGACGGCGCGGGAGGTGCGGGAGGCGCGAAGGCGCAGAGGATACGGGCGGCGCGGGAGGCTCACGCCGCGTCGTACAGCCGCCGGAAGGCGAGCGTCGAGAACCGCGGTTCGAGGCGGCTCGGGGGTCGTCCCCGCCCCGAGTCTGCCTCGACCGTGACCCGATCGAGGATCCCCGTCTCGGCGAGTTCGTACAGCACGCGCGTGACGGTCCCGACCGAGAGCGAGACCTCGGGGTCGGCCGCGATCGCCTCCGCGGTCGCCCCCACCGAGGTGCGCTGGTCGGCGTCGAGGGTCACCAGGTGTCGCAGGACGGTCCGGCGGGCGTCGGAGAGCGCGAGGACGCGCCCGAGGGGGACGCCGTCGCGGGGGACCGCCGCCATCCCCGCGTCCACGTGTTCGTCGGAGACGCGGTCCGCGCCCGCCGTCACCGCGGCGTCGACCGCGCAGAACAGCGCGCAGAGGGCGTCGTAGGCGTTCCCGTCGGCCCAGGACGCGATCCGGGCGAGCTGTTCGTGGCGGAGCGCCCGGGGGGAGAGCCCGCGGGAGACGCGCGTCGTCAGCACGTCCTCCAGCGCGTGCCGGTCGTACGCCGGCACTTCGACGACCTGCGCGGGTTCCCACTCGCCCTCGGCGGGCGGGTCGCGTCCGACGCAGACGGTCGCCACCGCGTCAGCGAGCGGGGCGAACTGGTCGGTCACGAACGACGCCGGATACGTCTCGGGCTCCCCGACGTGGTCGACGACGAGCAGGACGCGCCGGTTCCGCCGGGAGAGCCACTCGGCGAGGCGCTCCCGCAGCGCGTCGGTGCGGACCCCGCCGCGCGGGATGGCGTCGTCGGAGAGCGCGTCGAGCACGGCGTAGTGGAGTCCGAACGCGCTGTTGGCCGTCCGTGCGTCCACGTAGCGAACGGCGAGCGACGGCCCGGTCGATCCGCCACGGGTCGTGGTGTAGATCGCCCGGCCGCCCCCCCCGACGAGCCGCGAGAGGTGTTCGACGAGCGCGGTGACGAGCGCCGACTTCCCGCTCCCCGCCGGCCCCCAGAGGTAGCTGTCGGCCGGGAGTTCGCCCTCGAAGACGGGGGCGACCGCGTCGAGCAGTCGCTCGAGGACGGGGCCGCGCCCGACCGGTTCGTCGAGGTGCGCGAGCGGGTTCACCGCGTCGCCGTCGCGCACGAGTCGGGCGTCGCCGTCGGTTCGCTGTCGCCTGAGGATGCGTTCCTCGAAGTTCATCGGAGGTGTGTAGTGAGATCGATCGGAGGTCGGTCGCGGATCGGTCGCGCGCGCCGAGGGTCAGGTACGCCCGACCCGTCAGCCCCGCGGCGTCAGGGCAGCGGTACCCAGACGCTCTGCGGGAGGACGCCGACCAGCGCGAGCACGGCGATGAGGAACGTCCCGAAGACGATGGCCGCCGCGGGCGGGTCCCAGTGGGTGTCGCCGTGCGCGTAGAAGACACGCTGGAACAGTTCCCCGAACAGCGCGCAGATCAGCCCGAACGCCGCGCCGACGACGAGGACGACGACCAGCGACGCCTCGGTGATCGGCGTCCCCTGCGGGACGAGCGCCAGCGCCGCCGTGCTCGCCGGGAGCGCCATGTGGTGCGTGACGGGGATGTTCGCCACCCCGAGGTTGAGGAAGACGAGGCTCGCGGCGCTGATGCCGAACGCGAGGAACGCGCTCTCGGTCACGTAGGCGGTGTACGCGGCGAGCACCCCGACGACCGCGCCGATCGCGGCGACGTTCGCCCACTTGTACTGGTGGGGGAGCCACGGCTCGACGAGGAAACGCGAGTTCTCGGCCCCGCCGTCGGTGGCGTGCTCGCCCATGACGCGCATCTCCTCGGCCTCGAACGGCTTCATGTTCAGCAGTCCCCGCGAGGTGTCCCCGACGATGGGGTAGCCGAAGGCGACGCGGTGGACGAGCGCCGAGAGGGTGACCCCCATCGCGATGGGGTCCCACGGGAGCGAGAGCGCGCCGGAGAGGGTGGCGATCCAGTAGCCGACGATCCCGAAGATCCCGCCGACCGCGAGCACGTCCGGCTTCGTCCCGAGCGCGTAGGGGATGTCCTTCGCGGGGTGGTAGTCGAAGCCGGGATCGTCGATGTAGCCCTTGCGGGCGGCGTAGGCGGCCGCCGCCGCGCCCGCCGCGAAGCTGATGTGGGGACCGAAGACGGGACCGAAGGCGATCGAGCCCGTGATCCCGACGGCGTCGAGTTCTGCGGCACTGATGCCCACCGTCTGGCCGATGTGCCGATTGGCGATCTCCGCGGCCTCCCCCGCGATGACCATGAACCCCGTGAAGATGAAGGCGGGGAGCGCGCCGAGCGCCGCGCCGAACGCGCCGCCCGCGAACGCCGCGATGAGCATCTCGACCGCCCAGAGCCCCGAGAGGTCGATCTGCGCCATTCAGTCGCCTCCGTCCCCGTCGGTCGCCCAGCCGCGCGAGCAGTCGACCGCGTCCATCCAGCGGGCGTGCAGGCCGTCTGCCTCCTCGGCGGGCATCTCCGGAGTGAACTCGCGGTCGATCTGCCAGTTGTCCCGCAGTTCGTCGACCGTCTCCCAGTAGCCGACCGCGAGGCCGGCGGCGTAGGCGGCCCCGAGCGCCGTCGTCTCGTCCACCTCGGGGCGGACGATGCCGGTCCCGACGATGTCCGACTGGAGCTGACAGAGGAAGTTGTTCTTCACGGCCCCGCCGTCGACGCGGAGCGTCCCCATCTCGATCCCGGAGTCGGCCTCCATCGCCTCCGCCACGTCGCGGGTCTGGTACGCGATGGACTCGAGCGTCGCGCGGACGAGGTGTTCCTTCCGGGTGCCGCGGGTCAGCCCCACGATCGTGCCGCGGGCGCGGCCGTCCCAGTGGGGCGCGCCGAGGCCCGTGAACGCGGGGACGAGGTAGACGCCGTCGGTCGAGTCGACGCTCCGGGCGAGCGTCTCCGTCTCGGCCGGGTTGTCGATGAGTTCGATGTCCTCGAGCCACTGGATCGCCGCACCGGTGATGAAGATGGCCCCCTCCAGGGCGTACTGGACGGGATCGCCCGAGCGCTGGAAGCCGACGGTGGTCAGCAGTCCGTGGTCGCTCTCGACGGGTTCGTCGCCGGTGTTCATCAGGAAGAACGACCCCGTCCCGTAGGTGTTCTTCGCCGTGCCGGGGTCGAAGCAGGTCTGGCCGAACAGGGCGGCCTGCTGGTCGCCGAGCGCGCCCGCGACCGGGATCTCCGCCTCGAGGAAGCCGTTCGGGTCGGTGTGACCGTAGTAGTCGGCGTCGCTCGACGGGCGCACCTCGGGGAGCGTGGCCGCGGGAACGCCGAACTCCTCCAGCAGTTCGTCGTCCCACTCCATGTCGTGGATGTTGTACAGCATCGTCCGGGAGGCGTTCGTCACGTCGGTGATGTGGTTCCCGGTGAGCTTGTCGATGAGCCACGTGTCGATCGTCCCGAAGCGTATCTCGCCCGCCTCCGCGCGGTCGCGCACGTCCTCGGGGCGGGCGCGCTGGAGCTTGATCGGGTCGGCGTTGTCGAGCAGCCACTCGGCCTTGGTCGCGGAGAAGTAGGCGTCCACCTCCAGCCCGGTCTTCTCGCGGATGGTGCCCGCCATGCCCGCGTCCTGGAGTTCCTCGACGCGGTCTGTCGTTCGGCGGTCCTGCCAGACGATGGCGTTGTGGACGGGGTGGCCGGTCTCGGCGTCCCAGAGGAGCGTCGTCTCGCGCTGGTTGGTGATGCCGAGAGCGGCGAGCTGGTCGGCCTCCAGGCCCGCCTCCGCGAGCGCCCGCGTGACGACCGTCTTCGTGTTCTCCCATATCTCGACCGGGTCGTGTTCGACCCAGCCCGGTTCGGGGTAGATCTGCTCGTGGGTCTCGTATGCGTTCGCGACGACCCGGCCGCCGTGGTCGAACACCATGAAGCGCGTTCCGGTCGTCCCCTGGTCGATGGCACCGATGTATGTCTCGTCCTGCATAGTGGATCACCTCGGTGGCGGCGTCGCGACGGCCGTGCCGCCGGTCGCCGCCGCCGCGACGACGATTGTTTATCGCCGCACGGTCTACGCTGGTAAACAATATTGAATATCGTTATAAATCTTACTCACGCCCGCCGACAGATACTTCCAGATCGGCGCGTAACGCGTACTTTCGTTCGCCCGTGACTGACCGACTCCGGCCTCGGACGGATATCTTTACCGCCGAAACCGTGGCCGCGATAAAATAAAGTACACCGGGGTCCTGGTTCGGACAGTAACCGATGGCGTCGGAGACAACGGTCGTAGTTATCGGCGGGGGATCGACCGGGTGCGGTATCGCCAGGGACCTCGCGATGCGCGGCGTGGACGTCACGCTCGTCGAGCAGGGCAACCTCACCCACGGGACGACCGGTCGGATGCACGGCCTGCTCCACAGCGGGGGCCGCTACGCCGTCTCGGATCGGAAGAGCGCGCGCGAGTGCATCGAGGAGAACCGCGTCCTCCGGGAGATCGCGAGCCACTGCGTCGAGATGACCGGCGGCTACTTCGTCCAGCTCGAGGGCGACCCGGACGACTACTTCGAGGAGAAACTCGCCGGCTGTCGCGCCTGCGACATCCCGGCCGAGGTGGTCGACGGCGAGACGGTCCGGCGCGAGGAGCCGTATCTCTCTCCGGAGGTGACGCGGGCGATCCGCGTCCCCGACGGCGCGGTGGACCCGTTCCGCCTCTGCGTGGCGAACGCCGCGAGCGCGATCGAGTTCGGCGCGCGCGTCGAGACGCACGCGGCGGTGACGGACGTGCTCGTCGAGGGCGGGGCGAACGGGGCGAACGCCGGACCGGCGGGCGGTCGCGTCGTCGGCGTCCGCGTGCGCCACGGCGACGGCCCGGGCGGGCACGGCGAGGGGACGCCCGGCACGACCGAGGAGATCTACGCCGAGCACGTGGTCAACGCGACCGGCGCGTGGGCCGGCCGGATCGGCGCGCTCGCGGGCGTCGACGTCGAGGTGCGCCCGTCGAAGGGCGCGATGGTCGTGATGAACTGCCGGCAGGTCGACCGCGTGGTCAACCGCTGCCGGCCGAAGGGCGACGCCGACATCGTCGTCCCCCACGAGACGACCGCCATCCTCGGGACGACCGACGAGGAGGTCGAGGACCCCGAGGACTACCCAGAGGAGAGGTGGGAGGTGGACCTCCTCATCGACGAGCTGTCGAAGCTGGTCCCGGTCCTCGCGGAGTCGCGCACGGTGCGCTCGTTCTGGGGCGTCCGCCCGCTGTACGAGCCGCCGGGGACTGGGACGGCCGACCCGACGGACATCACCCGCGACTACTTCCTGCTCGACCACGAGGAGCGCGACGACCTCCCCGGGTTCACCTCCATCGTCGGCGGGAAGTTCACCACCTACCGGATGATGGCCGAGTCGATCACCGACCACGTCTGCGAGAGGCTCGGCGTCTCCGCCCCCTGCCGAACCGCCGAGGTTCCCCTCCCCGGCAGCGAGGACTTCTCAGTCCTCCGCGACTACATGGCGGACTTCGGTCTCCGGTCGCCGATCGGCCGCCGGAGCGTCCAGCGCCTCGGCAGCCGCGCCGACGAGGTCCTTCGCACCGGCGAGCCGAACCCCGTGCTCTGCGACTGCGAGGCGGTCACTCGCGCCGAGTTACGCGACGCCATCTCCCAGTCCGGCTCGGATCTCAACGCCGCGCGCATCCGCACCCGCGCCTCGATGGGCAACTGCCAGGGCGGGTTCTGCGCCCACCGGATGGCGTTCGAACTCCACCCCGAGTACGACGAGGCGACGGTCACCGCCGCGTTCGACGACCTCTATCGGGAGCGCTACAAGGGCGAGCGTCACGCGCTGTGGGGCGAGCAGCTCTCACAGGCGATGCTCAACCACGCGCTCCACGCGGCGACGATGAACCGCGACCGCGACCCGGCGCGGACCGGCCGGAGGACCGACTTCGCCGCCTTCGACGGGGGCGAGCATGGCGATTGAGGACGACGTCCTCGTCGTCGGCGGCGGGCTGGCCGGGGTGACCGCCGCCATCGCCGCCGCACGGACCGGCGCGCGCACGCGCCTCGTCTCCCACAAGGAGAGCACGCTCCGGCAGGCCTCTGGGCTGATCGACGTGCTCGGCTACGAACCAGACGGGGACGACCTCGACCCGCTCGCCGACCCGTTCGAGGCGATCGACGCCCTCCCGGAGGACCACCCCCACCCCTACGCGCACCTCGGGAGCGAGGGCGTCCGCGAGGGGCTCGCGTTCTTCGACGACCTCGCGGGCGAGTCCTACCGGGGTGGCCACACCAACCGCAACGCGCTGGTGCCGACCCACGGCGGCGCGATCAAGCCGACCGCCCGCTACCCCGCCGGCGTCGCCGCGGGCCTCGCCAGCGACGACCGCGAGGCGCTGCTCGTCGGCTTCGAGACGGTGACGGACTTCTCGGCGGGCTACGCCGCCGATCACCTCCGGGCCGCGGGCGTCCCCTTCGAGGTGCGGGGCGCGACCGTCCCCTTCCCGGGCGACTTCCGGGACGACGCCGCGATCACGCGTCTCGCGCGCGCGCTCGACGAGAACGCGCTCGTCGAGCACGAGGGGTCGCGGGTCGCCGTCCGAACCGCGCTCGCGGAACTCGTCCGCCCCCACCTCGGAGACGCCGAGCGCGTCGGCTTCCCGGCGCTCCTCGGTCACGACCGTCCCGAGGAGGTACGCCCGGCGCTCGAACGGCTCCTCGACGCCGCGGTGTTCGAGGTGCCGATGGGGCCGCCGAGCCTCCCCGGGATCCGCCTGGCGGAGCGCCTCTACGCCGCCGCCGACGAGGCGGGCGTGCGCGCCACCAACGGCGTCCCGGTCGTCGACCACGAGGCCGACGGGAATCGGATCGAGGCCGTCCGGGTGCGCCACGAGCGACAGGTCGTGCCCTACCGCGCCGACCAGTACGTGCTCGCGGCCGGCGGGCTGGTCGGGAAGGGCATCGACTCCGATCGCGGGGGCGTCCGTGAGGCCGTCTTCGGCTGTCACGTCCCCCACCCCGACGACCGCTACGACTGGTTCGAGGACGGCGCGTTCGACGCCCACCCGTTCGCCCGCTTCGGCGTGCGCGTGGACCGCGACCTCCGCCCCCTCGACGCGACCGACGAACCGCACTACGAGAACCTCCGGGCCGCGGGCGCGGTCCTCGGGGGCTACGACTTCGCCGCGGAGTGTTCCGGCAGCGGCGTCTCGCTCGCCACGGGCGTCCGTGCCGGGCGACTGGCGGGAGAGACCACGGAGAGGACCACATGAGCGACACAGAAGACCCGAGCGACGCGACGGACCGAACCGACGACGGGTTCGACGACGAGTACCCCGTACAGGTGTTCCCGGAGGCCGAGGAGATGGACCTCCGCCCGGGGACGGACGACTGTTACAAGTGTTCCAGCTGCGACACCTCGTGTCCGGTCGCGGAGGTGGACGACACCTTCCCCGGGCCGAAGTTCCAGGGGCCGGAGCAGTGGCGGCTGACGCGCAAGGAGGACGTCGAGGTCGACGCCTCGATCAAGCAGTGCTCGAACTGCATGCGCTGTGACTCGGCGTGTCCCTCGGGCGTCCCGCTGAGTCAGATGCACAACACGGCGCGCGCGAAGTACGTCGAGGAGCAGGGCCTCTCGCTCACCTACCTGCGCGACCGGATCCTCGCCAACTACGGCACGCTGGCCCGACTCGGCTCGCGCGTGCCGCGGCTCACCAACTTCGTGATGGGCCTCGGGGTCACGAAGCTGGTGAACGAGCGCGTGCTCGGCATCACGTCGGAGCGGGAGTTTCCCGAGTTCGCCACCGAGACGTTCCGCGAGTGGTGGGACGAGCGAGGCGGCCGTGACGCCTCGCGGGAGCGCGCGCGGGCGGAACGGAACACAGGAGGCGACGACGGGAGCCGGAAGCGCGTCGCGTACTTCCACGGCGACTACGCGAACTACAACACCCCCGAGGTCGCGAAGGCCCTCGTCCGGGTGTACGAGCACTTCGGGTACGAGGTGGCCGTCCCCGACCAGCGCTGCTCCGGCACGCCCATGTTCGCCAACGGGATGATGGACGACGCCCGGCGGGCCGCGCGGTTCAACGTGGAGACCTTCCGGGAACTGATCGAGGCGGGCTACGACGTGGTCTGCTCCTGTACCTCCTGCTCGATGGCGCTCCGGAAGGAGTACCCCGAACTGTTCGACTTCGAGGGAACCGACGCCGTCGCCGCGAGCACCTACGACGCGATCGAGTACCTCCGCATCCACGAGGACCTCCCCTCGGCGCTCGCCGACGCGGAGGTGTCGCTCGGGGAGTTCGCCTACCACGCGCCCTGCCACGCCCGCAATCAGGGACTGGCGAACCAGTCGCGCGAGGTGTTCGCCGACCTCGACGGCGTCGAGGTGACCGACGTGGGCGACTCCTGTTCGGGCATCAGCGGCACCTACGGCTGGAAGGAGGAGAACTACGACGTCTCGATGGCGATCGGTGAGGAGATGTTCGAGCACATGGAGACCGTCGAGTCGGGCGCGGGCATGACGGAGTGTCCCACCTGCGCGATGCAGATGGAGCACGGCACCGGCTACGAGGTCCGCCACCCGCTCGAGGTGCTCGACGCCGCCCTCGTCGAGTGAAGGCGGGAGAGAGTCGGGGCAGGACGAAACGAGGACGGAACGAGGCGAGGATCACCCCCTGACGTCCGTCTCCGCGGGCGGTTCGGTCGATCCGGTCGATCCGTCCGTGTAGACGAGTTCGCCCGCCGCGCTGAGCCAGTCGATGCCCCACTTCATCGTCACCGGAACCATCGCCGTGGTGAACATGGCGAGGAAGACGAGTATCGAGAACAGTTCCTGGCCGATGATGCCGTTCGAGAGGGCGACGGCGGCGATGATGATCTCGACGGTACCCCGACCGTTCATGCCGAAGCCGATGACCACCCCCTCGCGGGAGGTGAGGTTCGTCGGGAGCGAGAAGAGCCACGAACCGGCGATCTTGCCGACGAAGGCGACGCCGACCAGTAACGCGAGCAGCCCCAGGCTCTGCGTGAAGACGTCGAGCGTGATGTCGAACGCCACCGTGACGAAGAAGACGGGCGCGAAGAAGCCGATGGCGAGGTCGTAGATCACGTCGTGCATGTGCCGATAGAGCGACTCGTGGAGGTCCGCCTGCCGGAGGAACATCCCGGCGACGAAGCCGCCGATGATCACGTGGAGGCCGGCGAGGTCGGCGAGCGCGGCGAACACGAGCGCAACCGCCAGCGCGATGGTGAACGCGGTCGTCTCGTTCACGAAGCCGTAGCGTCGGCGCAAGGCGTCGAACTGCGACCAGACGTGCGGCAGGAACCGGTACCCGATGAACAGCGTCGCGGCGAAGAACGCGAGCGCCTCGACGAGGGTGATGACGACGGCGAGCGCGTCGACGGTCCCCGCCTGGACGAAGCCGAGCACCGCGGCGAACACCACGAGCACGCCCACGTCGGAGATCAACGCGCCGCCCAGCAGGATCCCCGCGATGCGGGTGTCGAGGAGGTCGAGGTCGACGAGGATGCGCGACTTCGTCGCGAGCGACGTCGCCGCCATGGCGAGACCGAGAAACAGCGCGCCGCCGGTCGACGTGCCGATGGCGACTCCCGCGCCGTAGCCGAGCCCGAAGGGGATGACGAACGCGCCGACGGCGACGGCGAGCGCCTGGGAACCGAGCGCGAACAGGTCGTCGAGGTCCACCTCCATCCCGACGTACACCATCAGGAGGAAGACGCCCAGCTCGGCGAGGACGTCGAGCGTCTCGGACGGTTCGAGCAGCCCCAGCATCGCCGGGCCGAACGCGACGCCGGCGAGCAACTCGCCCATCATCGCCGGGTATCCGACGCGTTCGGCGGCCGCGCCGAACGTCCAGGCCACGACGAGGACAAGCAGGAGGTTCAGGACGTCGATCTCCGCCCCGCCCGCTACCATCGTCCCATCCCCGTCGCGTGTCCTATCCCCGTCGTATCCCTGCTCTCCGTCGACGCGGCTCTACCCCTCGTCGAGGCGGTCGTCGCTCGCGGCGTCGGTGACGCCGCAGCGATCCGCACCGCTACCCTCCTACGTTCGACTCCCATGATCGTTCGTGTTACGAGACCATCCGTCGACGCCGGCGTCGCGCCGGTCGTTCGAGTTCGGCCGTCTCGGCGAGCGCGCCCGCGAGTACCGTCGTCGCGCAGACGCGATCCGCGTCCAGCGCCTCGAAGGCGACGTGGTTTCGCGGGTCGTTGACGCGCACGACGACGCACTCGACGTCGCGCGCGAGCGCCTGTGCGGCGAGCAGGTTGACGCCGTCGGCCGCCGTCGAGACGACGGCGACCGTCACCCCCTCGAGCACCGCTCGCAGCGCCCCCGCGTCGGTCAGATCGAGACGGTGCGCCGTCAGTCCGGCGGCGCGCGCCGCCTCGATGGCTTCGGCGTCGGCTCCGACGAGCACTACGCCGGCCCCGCGCCGGTCGAAGCGCTCCGCGAGCGCGCGGGCGACCGCGTCGTCGCCGACGATCAGTACGGTCATGTTCTGGCCGTGGTCTGCCCCGCTTCCGTCCGGCGAGGCCCGGAGCGTTCGTCCCACCTGTGCGCTCGTCGCTAGGAATCAGATCAGTATAAGATGCGCGCTTGCATTCACAGATCGAGAATGATAGTTGGAAAAATTGCGAGATCGTCTCGGTAGTGGGGTCGTAGAAGTGCCACGTCCGCGAGGTGGAGTCGTTCAGTCGGGCCGCTCTCGGTCGTGGAACCCCCGGTACGGGCGGACGTACTCGTCTCTGATGAGGACCTCGTCGGTGATGCGGAGACCGAGGCCGCTCAGCTCGCGTCCGATGCGGTTCAGGTCGTCGTGGTCGCGCCCCACCGCGTTGATGTAGACGTTCTCGTCGCCGGTCATCACCTCCCTGACGGCGACGACGCCCGGTACGTCGAGCGCCCGCCGAACGAGTTCCTCGCGCTCGTCGACCGGGGCGGTGCAGACGAGTTTGGTGTAGAGCGGGTAGCCAGCGGCCTCGTAGTCGATGTCGACGTGGTAGCCGCGGATGATCCCCGCGGCTTCGAGCCGTTGAATCCGGTTGCGAACGGTGCTCGCGGAGACGTCCATCCCCGCCGCGATGTCCCCCGACGAGGTGTGACGCGCGTCCCGCTGAAGCCGGTAGAGGATCTCCCTGTCGACGTCGTCCAGGTTGCCGTCCTTCATTCTCGGGGGAACGTCGGCGCGCGCGGGAATCAACGTTGCCGTCCTCCGCCGCCGTCCGTACGAGCGCCCGACGCGGCGCGAGCGCCACCGACTCGGTGAACGCCCCGCTCGTCACCCTCGTCCGAAAACCGCCGGACAGCGAGCGATCGTCAGAACGTGAAACCCCGAAACAATCGATGTTTTGACTATCTCGATAGTAAAACAATCTGCAACAGAAGTAAGTGTTAATACGAGAGCGATAAAATCGAAGAGTAACCACTGGCACGTGGGATGTCGGCCTCGCGGGTTCGGGACCCGCCCCTGGTGGGACTCCTCTACCCCCCGATCGCGCGTGGACGCGCGATCGGCGCGGCCGACCGTGGCACAGTGGGATATGGCAACAACATGAACATCAGAAAACTGCTCGACGCGGACGAGAGAGGTGTCAGTCCAGTGATAGGTGTCATCCTTATGGTGGCGATTACTGTCATTCTAGCTGCAGTTATCGGCACGTTCGTGCTCGGACTCGGCGACAACGTACAGACGAACGTGCAGGCAGGTGCGACCATCCAAGCGAACGATGAGGCGGACACGATCACGACCACTTTCAACAGTCGACAGAGTGAAGATACCGTCATTGACGTTAGTTACGCTGTGACTGGTGGTACAGCCAATGTTTCATCTGGAACAACGTTAGAAGCAATAGGAGAGACAACCACTGCAACGGTGAGTGGCACCTCCGGTGATGAAGTCACAGTTACGGTAACAGTGACAGCCAAGAATGGTGATACACAGACAGTCGTAATGAACAAGGAAGTCGATCTGACGATCAACTAGCCAGTATTCGGATTAGCTTCTTTCTAGTTTTTAGAATTAGCGGTAGTCGGTTGGTGCAGTTCGAAGTATGAATCAAAACCTGAAAGGATACATATAATCGTGGCCTTTAACGGGATATGTCCACAGCAGGCTGGCGAGACTATATTCACCTCCGGAGTCTCACCAGACATTACCGTCACCATACACAATGGGGAAACCAGCCAACGGTGGATCTGTTAAAGAAGATGACGGTGATCAAGAATTAGTCGGAAGCTCTTCCAACTGATTTACCCGCAACCGAGCATAAAGAAACTACTATCTCATGGAAAATATACATATCTCCGACTATCGTCAATCCTTAGTGACTCGTCCCTTCGCCTCTACTAATCGATGATCCTCCGGACACAACGTCAACAAGTTTGAAAGCTGGTTCGCTACCTCGATATTGTCGAACTTCCTAAGTTTAGTCAGGTGATGGACTTCTAACCCACGCCCGTGTTTACGTCTGTACTTCGGTTCAGTAACCCCGCATCTCTGACATCGATATTGATCACGGAGTAGTGCTTTTTTGCGCTGATCGGGCCAGTTCGAACCATAGTAAATATACTCGCTATCGGTGTCATCGTGGCGGTAAGGTTCGAACCCTGCAGCTTCGAGCGCTGCGCTCCACGAGCCAAACGTGCGGAGAAACGGTTCGCGAGAGTATGGACCGTGCTCGACCATCTCCTGTCGAGTCGGTACCCGGTCGAGTTCCTCCGCGAGAGCGTGTATCGATTCGATCAATTCTCGCTCGGTTGCCCGTTTCGGGTACCACGCTCGGGGCTCAAGTCCTGCAGCATCCCAGGCTTCGGTCCACGTCCCGAAGGCTCGAATGTAGGGGTCTGACGAAAATTCTCCCTTTTCGTCCATCTCCCACCGCGCTGGCGTGTGACCTAACTCGTCTGCTAACTCTCGTAAGGCGTCAACAAGTTCGTCCTCGTTGTAACCGTTTTCGTGATTCGGTTCGAATCCCCCCGCCCGAAGCGCCTCCGCCCACGATCCCCACTCCCGATAGTACGGCCGTTGCGAGAATCGCCCTAACTCGTTCATCTCCTCCTGGGTGGGCGCTTTCCCCACCTCCCGTGCCAGTTCGTCCAGCGCGTCCAACAGCTCCGATCGCTCGATCCGCCGACTCGTCCGCGTCTCCCGTCGCAATCCGGCCGCCTCCTTGGCGTCGGGCCACGATCCCCACCGCCGCATGTACGTGGACGCGGAGAACATACCGTATTCCTCCACGTCCTCGAACCGAGGCGTCCGATCGAGTGTCGTCGCCACCCGCCGGAGTTCGTCGATCAACTCCTCGTCGGGCACGTCGTTCCGGTGGTTCGTGAGCAGTCCCGCGGCGTTCAGCGCCTCGTTCCACGAGCCGAACTCGCGGTAGTAGGGCATGCTCGAATGCGGGCCGCCCTCGTTCATCTGCCGGCGGGTCGGCGTCTCTCCCAGCTTCCGGGCGAACGCCCGGAGATCGGTCACGAGTTCCGTTCTGGACAGCTTCTGAGCCACGACCGAAGAAGCGCAGAATCAGTCTAAATCTGTTACTGTCAATTTCGTGGACTGGGTTTCGAAATGATGTATTCGTGACGGACGGATCTACCTTCGAACGGTGGAAGGGCGGCGATCGTCTCTCGGCACCACTCTCGCTCGATGCAGTGGTCCGAAAATGGTGACAGACAGGGTGTCCCGGGAGGGACACCGACCGCCATGGAGAGTCGGACCGTGGTGCGGCGGAGCGGCGGTCCGGAGGCGGCGTCGGATGACGGTTCCATGCGACTGGTGGCACCAGCCAATTTGACCTACGGCCCCCCGCTCGTTATCCGCGGTGGCTAGGTATCCAACCCCGGCAGGTGCCGGGCGAGGGAGACGACGGGTCGGACGCCGGTTCTCGGTCGCGCTTCGCGGGATTCCGCCGCTCACATCGAGGCGACTACCGAGATCGCGACCGGACGACGTAGTCGGTGCGACCTCGGCGTTCCCGCACGGAGGTCTCGGTATTCGGCCACTGGTTTATTTTCATGAACCTCCTGTTAGGTTCGAAAAATTATATTCCGGTGTGGCGTATCCCTCGAGACAGGGCACTACTGACCGCGGGTCGACACAGTTCCCGAGGGAAGACACAGGTGGGGACGACACGGTTCGCGTGGGAGAACCGTACGAACACGTCGATCCGCAGTCGGTCGATGCCCGTTTCCGTTCTTCGAGGTACGTCTCCGCCAGTCTCGAATTCGACGCCCAGAGGGTATCGTTTTGCGCGATTTCGACCGGTGGGCCGACCCCACGTCGACAAGCACAACACCTTTGCTCCGACGTCGTGGAGACTCGCGCATGATACGGACGCTCGACGACCTCGACGCCGACGGCGTCGCCGTCGGGGTGCGCGTCGACATCAACAGTCCGATCGGGCCGGACGGAACGCTCGCCGACGACGCTCGTCTGCGGGCGCACCGCGACACGCTCGCGGAACTGGCCGACCGCGGCGCGCGGGTCGCCGTTCTGGCCCACCAGGGTCGTCCCGGCGGGGACGACTTCACCACGCTCGAATCTCACGCCGCGCGGTTCGACGATCTCCTCCCCGCACCCGTCGAGTACGTCGACGCGACGTTCTGCGCGGCCGCCCGCGAACGCGTCGACGCGCTCGATCCCGGGACGGTGCTCGTGCTGGAGAACACGCGCTTCTACAGCGAGGAGGTGCTTCAGTTCCCCCCCGAGACCGCCGCCGAGACGTACCTCGTTCGGGGACTCGTCCCCGTCCTCGACGCCTACGTGAACGACGCCTTCGCGACTGCCCACCGCTCCCAGCCCTCCATGGTGGGCTTCCCAGTCGACCTGCCCGGATACGCCGGGCGCGTCATGGAGCGGGAACTCGACGCGCTCGGGAACATCGAGGAGACGCCCGAACCGCGCGTCTACTGCCTCGGCGGGGCGAAGGTCGACGACTCCATCGAGGTGGCCGCGTCGGTCCTCGACTCCGGTCTCGCGGACGCCGTCCTCACGTCGGGCGTCGTCGGCAACTCGTTCCTGCACGCCTCGGGGGTCGACCTGGGCGCGGAGAGCACGCGCGTGGTCAACGACCGCGCGGGCGACCGCCTCGCGCAGGCCGAGCGCCTGCTCTCCGCGTACGGCGACCGTATCCACCGCCCGGTCGACGTGGCCGTCGAGCGCGACGGCGAGCGCGTCGAGGTCCCCGTCTCCGACCTCCCGGTCGAGGAGGCGGCGATGGACGTCGGCTCGGGGACGGTCGACGCCTACGGGGACGTGCTCGCCGACGCCGGCACGGCCATCCTGAACGGTCCGGCGGGCGTCTACGAGGACGACCGCTTCGCCGCCGGGACGTGCGACCTGTTCGAGGCGGCCACGGCCGCCGGCTACACGATCGTCGGCGGGGGCGACACCGCGGCCGCCATCCGCCGGCTCGGTCTCGACGGGTTCGACCACGTGAGCACCGGTGGGGGGGCGGCGCTCGCGCTGCTCACGGGCCAGTCGCTCCCCGCCGTCGAGGCGTTGCGCTGATGGAGATCGAGGCGGCCCGGATGGGCGATGCGGACCGGATCGCCGACCTCTGGGTCGCGCTCGCGGAGGGACAGCGTCGGTACGGCTCTCACCTCTCGGCCGTCGAGAACCGCGGGACCGTCCGCGAGGCGATCGCCAGATCCATCGCCACCGGCGGACTGCTCGTCGCCCGCGAGGGGGGCGAGGTGATCGGCTTCGTCATGTTCGCACCGGAGTCGGGGGTCTACGAGCAGGCCGTCCAGAAGGGGGTCGTCGAGAACCTGTACGTCGTCCCCGAGCGCCGCGGCGAGGGGGTCGGAACGGCGCTCCTTGGAGCCGCCGAGGACGCCCTGCGGGCGGACGGGGCGGCGATCGTCGCGCTCGACGTGATGGCCGCGAACGACGAGGCGCGCCGCTTCTACCGCCGCCTGGGCTACCGCCCGCACCGCGTCACGATGGCGAAGGACAGCGAAACGGATATGGTTCCGAGGGAGAACGATTCCTAGTGAGCGCCAAGGGAGCTTGGGCGGCTCAAGCACTCGATTTGTAATCGAGAATTCGTGGGTTCGAATCCCACCCTTGGCTTGCGGTCGCGCGGTCCGCGGACCGCGCGACCGCCGACTGCGCTCCCGGACGGTAGAGTATGTCCGACTTACACTCATGACGATCCTGACATCAGTCGGTCGGCGGTGAGGGATCGCCGGACCGAGAGGGCCGTTCGATGCAGACCCCGTCGGGTAGAACGTATGTAACGAACCCGACACGGAGCGGAGGGTTATTTATCCCCCGGGCCAGAGCTACCGCGTGACTAACGCTCATGGGAGTAAGTGACGCATATTCACGCGGACGGCGGCTCGTCGAGCGGCCGGCGACCCTCGCGGTGACGGTGGTCGCGCTCGTACTGGTGCTCGATATCGTCGCGAAGCTCGTGACGGGTGCGCTCCCCCCGCAGGCGCTGGGACGCTACCTCTGGAACGGGCTGAAGCTCGGCCTGATCTACGGGCTGGCCGGCATCGGACTCTCGCTGACCTACAGTATCCTCGGCTTCGCCAACTTCGCGCACGGGGAGTACGTCACCGTCGGCGGGTTCGCGGGCTGGGCGGTCGCCTTCCTCGTCGGCGGCGTCAGCCTCGGGGTGACCGACATCGCGAGCCTGCTGCTCGTGCAGGCGAACCCCGGCACGAGCATCACGAACACGCCGTTCGCGATCGTCGCGGGGCTGATCGGGGCCATCGTCCTCACCGTCGCCGTGTCGCTGGCGCTCGACCGGATCGTCTACCGCCCGATGCGCGACCAGGACGGCATCTCGCTGCTCATCGCGAGCGTCGGGGTCGCGTTCGCGCTCCGGTACCTCATCGCGTTCGTCTTCGACCTGAACAGTCGGGGCGTGACCGGCGGGACGGTGAGCTACAACGTCGGGGGGCTGGTGATAAACGCCCACGACCTCACGCTCGTCGTGATCTCCGTCGTCCTGATGCTCGGCGTCCACCTCCTCCTCCAGCGCACCAAACTCGGCAAGGCGATGCGCGCGATGGCCGACAACAAGGACCTCGCGCGCGTGACGGGCATCCCGACCGAGCGGGTCGTTCGCTGGACGTGGATGCTCGGCGGCGGCCTGGCCGGGGCGGCGGGGTACCTCGTCGTCCTCTCGCGGGGGACCATCATCTTCGACTTCGGGTGGATGCTCCTGCTGTTCATCTTCGCCGCGGTCATCCTCGGCGGCATCGGCTCCGTCTACGGGGCCATCGCCGGCGGGATCGTCTTCGGGGTGGCGAGCAACGTCTCGCGGGTCTGGCTCACCGGACAGTGGGTGGACTTCGCGGACCCGGTGGCGTTCCTCCTGCTCATCGTCGTCCTGCTGGTCCGCCCGCAGGGGCTGTTCGGGGGGGTGACGACCGCATGAGCGCCGGTTCCCTCGGCGGTCTCGACGCCCTCAGGGAGCGGATCGGCGAGATCGACCGGCCCGTCCTCGACGCGCTGATGGTCCTCGGCATGATGCTCGGTCTCTACGCGGTCTTCGCCGTCGTCGGGAGCGTCATCGGGTTCAACACCACCGGGATCTTCCGCCTGCTCGCCAACCTGACGCTCCTGACGGCCGTCTACGCGCTCGCCGTCCTCGCGCTCAACCTCCAGTGGGGCTACGCCGGGCTGTTCAACATCGGCGTCGCGGGCTTCCTCGCCGTCGGCGCGTACTCCTTCGGGATGCTGAGCGGCTCGCCGACCGGGTCGCCGCCGGGGCTCGGTCTCCCCCTCTGGCTCGGCGTCCTCGGCGCGATGCTCGTCACGTCGCTCGTGGGACTCGCGACGGCGTTCCCCGCGCTGCGCCTCCGGGCCGACTACCTCGCCATCGCCACCCTCGCCATCTCCGAGGTGATCCGCCTGACGGTGCTCTCGAGGCCCGCGAGCCAGTTCACCGTCGCCGGCGTCACCCTCGGGACCGGCGGGGGCCAGGGCTTTCGCAACTGGCCCGAGAACCCCATCGAGGCCCTCTTCGACTCCCCGGCGGGCGACGCGATCATGGGCGTCTTCGAGGCGGTCGGCGTGACCACCACCCCGCCGGTGGAGGGGTTCGTCTACGCCCTGGTCGTCGTCCTCGTCGTCGGGGTCGTCTACCTCCTGCTGTCCCGGACGGCGAACTCCCCGTTCGGTCGCGTCCTGAAGGCCATCCGCGAGGACGAACTCGTCGCCAGTTCGCTCGGCAAGGACACCCGCGCGTTCAAGGTGAAGGTGTTCATGCTCGGCTGTGCGCTGATGGGACTCGCGGGAATCCTCTGGTACGTCTACGGCCTCAACGCGGTCGAGCCGGCCTCCTTCCGTCCGGACATCACGTTCTACGTCTTCATCGCGCTCATCATCGGCGGCTCCGGATCGAACACCGGGAGCGTCCTCGGCGCGGGGCTGTTCGCGGGCGTGCTCTTCCTCCTGCCGCAGTACCTCGACAACCTGCTCGGTGAGGTCGGGTTCCTCCGGGGCATCTCGACGCCCTCGACGTTCGCCGACGCCGTCGGGCCGCTCGCGTCGCTCGACGTCGGGCCGCTCGTCGGCTACACCATCGCCCACGTCGACCAGATGCGCTTCGTCGTCGTCGGCGTCCTGCTCGTCTACCTGATGCAGCGTCGTCCCGAGGGGTTGCTCGGCCACCGCATCGAACCCGCCGCGGCGGTCGACCTCAGACGGCGACCGGAGGGCCGAGGGGCGGCGACCGACGGCGGCGCGTCGGGAGGTGAGAGCGATGAGTGACGTCGGGACCGCCGCGAACCCGCCGGTCGACGACGCGGAGGGTTCTGACTCCGCCGTCGAGGAGGCCGCGCGGCACACGCCCCGCGGGCTCCCGCTGCGCGTCGAGGACCTCCGCATGGAGTTCGGCGGGATCACCGCGGTCGACGGCGCGACCTTCTCCGTCGAGGCGGGGTCGCTCACGGGGCTCATCGGGCCGAACGGGGCGGGAAAGTCCACCACGTTCAACTGCATCACCGGGGTCCACGCGCCGACCGCGGGTCACGTCTACTTCCAGGGCGAGGAGATCACCGGCCTGCGCCCGGATCAGATCGCCAACCGCGGGCTCGTCCGCACGTTCCAGATCGCCCGCGAACTCCACGACATGACCGTGCTCGAGAACATGATGCTCGCGCCGCGCGGACAGGTCGGCGAGTCGCTCGTCCGCTCGGTACTCCCCGGCCTACGCGGAGAGGTCGTCGAACAGGAGCGCGAACTCTACGAGCGCGCCTGGGAGACCCTGGAGTTCTTCGAGATCGACCACCTCGCGTTCGAGTTCGCGGGCAACCTCTCCGGCGGCCAGCGGAAACTGCTGGAGATGGCCCGCGTGCTGATGACCGACCCGCGGATGGTGCTGCTCGACGAACCGCTCGCGGGCGTCAACCCGACGCTCGAGAAGAAGCTCCTCCGGCGCGTCCACGACCTGCGCGAGCAGGGCTACACGTTCCTCCTCGTCGAGCACGACATGGACGTCATCATGAACAACTGCGAACACATCATCGTCATGCACCAGGGAACGGTCCTCGCGGAGGGCGAGGCCGCGGACATCAGGAACAACGAACAGGTCGTCGATGCCTACCTGGGTGAGACGATATGAGCGGGACGGAACCGGAGGCGGCGGGCGAAGCGGAGCCGACGGATCCGACGGACGGGACGGCGACCGACGGACGGGCGACCGCGGCGACGGCGGGCGAACCCGAAGACGGGTTGCTCGTGGTCCGCGGACTCGACGCCGGCTACGGCGACCTGCAGGTGCTCTCCGACCTCGACCTCACCGTCGGCGAGGGTGAGTACGTCACCATCGTCGGCCCGAACGGCGCGGGCAAGTCGACCGCCATGAAGTCCGTCTTCGGGCTGACGACCCACATGGGCGGCGAGATCACCTTCGACGGCCACGACATCGCCGGGCTGGTCCCCGAGGAGGTGATCCACTACGGCATCGGCTACGTCCCCCAGAACGACAACGTCTTCCCGTCGCTGTCGGTCGAGGAGAACCTGGAGATGGGGGCGTACATCCTCGACGCCGTGCCCCGGGATCGACTCGAAGCGGTCTACGACCGCTTTCCGATCCTGCGCGAGCGCGACACGCAGAAGGCGGGGACGCTGTCGGGGGGCCAGCGGCAGATGCTCGCGATGGGGCGGGCGCTGATGCTCGATCCCCAACTCCTGTTGCTCGACGAACCCTCGGCGGGACTCGCGCCGGACCTCGTCGACGAGATGTTCGACCGCATCGACGCGATCAACGACGCCGGGACCGCCGTCCTGATGGTCGAGCAGAACGCGAAGGAGGCCCTGCGCCGGTGCGATCGCGGGTACGTCCTCGTCAACGGTCGAAACCGCTTCGTCGACACCGGGGACGCGCTGCTCGCCGACGAGGAGGTCAGACGGGAGTTCCTCGGCGGGTAGTCGCGTCGCGAAAAGACGGGACGTCTCCCGAACTCAGCCGCTGAACTCGATCGTGTCGAGCGTCTCGACCCCGCCGCCCTTCTTGAAGCCGAACAGCTCGTACGTGGCCGTCTGGAGGTCGCCGTTCTCGTCGAACTCGACGGTGCTCGACGCGCCCTGGTAGTTGACGTCGTCGCCGTTACCGGCGGCTTCGAGCGCCTCGGCCAGCTTGTCGGGGCCGAACTTCTCGCCCTCCGGGTTGGCGACGGTCTGCATCTGCTCTGCGATCGCCGGCCCGGACTGCTCGCCCGCGGCCGCCTGCGCGAGCAGGAGCGCCGCCGTCGCGTCGTACGCCTGGGCGGTGAACACGCCCGGAGAACCGCCGTACTGTTCCTCCCACTGCTTGACGAAGAAGTCCTGGCCCGGCCCGCTGGCGCTGGGGGCGGTCCCCTTCACGTTCGCCATCGCGTTCCCCACCTCGGTCGGGAGCGTGCCGTCGCGCAGGCCGTCGGTCACGAGGACCGGGAGGCCGGTGTCGAACCCGGAGTAGAAGTCACGGAACAGCTGGATGCCGCTCTCGGGGTAGGCGATGACCAGCAGGAGGTCGGGATCGCCCCCGAGCGCCTGCTGTAGCTGCGAGGAGTAGCTCGACTGTCCCGACTGGAACGACACGGTCTGCTGGACGGTGCCGCCCTGCGCGTTCTGGAACGCGTCGGCGAACGACTGCGAGAGCAACTGCCCGTAGTCGTTGTTGACGAACAGCGTCGACGCGCTCTTCGCGCCCTCGTCGGCCGCCACCTGCGCGAGCACCTTCCCCTGGATGTCGTCCGCGGGCGGCGTGCGGAAGATGAGCCCGTCGTCGTCGAGGTTCGTGATCTCAGGCGAGGTACTGGCCGGAGAGCACGCGCAGACCTCGTTCGGGACGAACACCTCGTTCGCCGCCCGTATGGTCACGCTCGACGACGCAGCGCCGGTGACCGCCACGAAGCCCGAGTTCACGAGCGTCTCCGCCGACGTCACCCCCTGGTTGGGGTCCGTCGCCGTGTCCTCGGTCTGCGAGGAGACCTGGAAGTTGGTGTCGGCGTTCTGCAGTTGCTTCACGGGGAGTTCCGCCCCCCGGGCGATGGGCTTGCCGAGCGTCCCGAGGTCGCCCGTGAGCGGCATGAGGACGCCGACGCGGAGTTCGCCGCCGCCGCCACCGCCTCCGCCTCCGCCGCCGCCTCCGTTTCCGGAGCCGTTTCCACCGTCGCCGCCGTCACCGCCGCCGCCGAGACACCCCGCTACGAGCGTCGCGCCCGCGACCCCCGCTCCCTTCAGGAAATGCCGTCTGTCGATGCCATGTCGCATGGTAACGAGGGGTATCAAACGTGCAGATATAAACCTATCCACTCTTTCCACCTGCGTTTCGTGGTACACGAGGGGGAAGACCGGCGACGGCGTCGGACGGATCCGGGGGAGGATGTACGTGCGTGGGCAGGAATGCCCTCAGGTGTCGCGACAGTCCGCACAGAGCGCCAGGCCGTCGGCGACCTCGAGCGATCGGGTGAGCGTTCCGCACCCCTCGCAGATGCCCTGCTCGCCGTAGTTCGGCGTCGAGGAGTGCATCTCGTCGTCGAACGAGTCGGTTCCGTGGGGAACGGTGAGGATGTCCCGCTCGGTGAGGACGCCGAGGAGTTCGTCGCCGTCGGTGACGAGCAGCCGGTGGATCTGCCCGGTGAACCGGTTGCTCGCGTCGCGAACCGAGGTCCCGGGCGGGACGGTCGCGACGTCCGTGTTCATCACGTCCGAGACGGTCGATCGATCGGCGTCGCCCCGGACGTACGCCGCGAGCACGTCCGCCTGGCCGACGACGCCGATCGGTTCGCGTCCGCGCAGCACGACCGCGCAGGTCGCGTCCTCTTCGACGAGCAACTCCGCGGTCTCGGCGAGGGTGTCCCCCTCCGTCACGCCCACGTACGTCCGGGTCATCGCATCCCGGACGGTGACACTCCCATCCATGTGCGGTGGTATCACACGTCGGGACTAAAAGCTATCCCCGGCGTCGCCAGTGTCTCCGGATTTCCGCGCCGCGGACGCCGGTCGGCGGAGTACGTCCCGCGGCGACGACCACCGTCCGCTGCGACTCGTCCGCCGGGCGGTACGGGTGCGACCCGCGTCTTCGAGGTGGAGGTGGCGATCGGACTCGGCCGACGTCGCTCACGGCGTCGGTCCGTCCCAGTCCAGTTCGACGTCGGTCTCACGCTCGCGGCAGACCTCGAGGGCGTGTTTCGCCTGCATGCCGGCGTCCTGGGCCGTTCGAGCGCGTCCGACGCCCACCTTGAGTTCGACGCCGACCATGTCCCGGACGTGCTCCACGGCGTCCCGGTACTCCGCCTCGTCGAGGGACGGACAGACCGCGATGACGTTGTCGCCCCCGACGAAGAAGGACAGCGAGTCGTGGGCGTTTCGCATGTAGCGCATGAGTTCGGCGTACCCCTGCTCGATGTGGATGAACGTGTCGAAGGCGTTGAGCTGGTCGGTGTACTTCCCCGTCGCGTCGTTCACGTCGAAGTGGGCGATCTGCACGTCTCCGGGGCCGCGCTCGGCCTGGGGGAGCGGGTCGCCCTGGAGGATCTCCTGTCGGGTCTCGTCCTGTGCGCTTCCAGCGTCCTGCAACAGGGCGCTCGCCCGGCCGAGCGCGTCGATCGGCCGCTCGTCGACCGCGACGCCGAGGCTGATCGTCACCGGGTAGCGGTTGCCCACCGACTCCTGGATCAGCGCGTGGGCGTCGCGGTCGAGGCCGTTCGTCACCGCGATCATGTTGTCGAAGCGGGTGAAGAAGACGTACCCCTCGCGGTTGCCGAACAGCTGGGAGAGGTCGGCGTAGAGGCGCGACTGGAGCGTCTGGAGGTCGACCTCCCGCCGGGGTTCCGGCGTGACCGTCCACGGACCGTAGTTGTCGATCTGAACGAGGGTGACCTGTGTGCTCGTCACGGCGGTCGATACAGCGAGACGGAGTATGCTTCTTTGGTTTTGTCGGGATCGCCGGGACCTACCGGCCGTCCGCCGAGAGCCCCGCCAACCGCTCCTCGAACTGGGACGCCGCCCGCGAGAGCGAGAGCGCGTCGCGCGTCGAGTCGTAGGCCACCACGTCGGTCGCCAGCAGCTTCGGCAGGTCCTCCTCGTGGAGCGCCCACCAGACCGCCGTCCGGTCCTCGCCCGCGACGTCCTCGACGGGGACGCCAGCCTCCGTCGCCGCGATGTGCGCCGCGAGCGTCGAGAGCGCCGTCGGACCGTCGCGGCGATAGAGCAGCGCCAGCAACCGGCGGCGACGCGGCGCGGCGAGCAGGTCGTCCACGACCTCCCCCGGAAGCTCCGCGGCGTGTGATCTCGTCGCCATAGTACGAGCTTCGCCACCGGCGAGTAAGTGTGTTTCGTGCGATCACTGATCAGGGGGTGAGGTCGCCGCCGAGCAGCCGTCTCGCGACCCCGCAGAGCCGTTCGCGGAGCGGTCGGAGGACGGGATTCGCGCCGACGCCGAGGTACGCATCGAGCGGACGGTACTCGCCCGTCCGCAGGAGGTGCAGGGCCGTCGCCGCCGCCCGGTGGTTGCCGTCGACGACGCGCGTCGGCGCGCACCCCCGACGCGTCGTCAGCACGAGGGCCGGGAGCGACGCGCCGTCGGCGAGGTCGTTCGCCAGTCGCTCGACGGCGGTGACGCTCACTCCCGTCGCCTCCGGGAGTCGCGTCGCGTCGCCCGCGTCGATCCGGCGGGCGGCCCCGAGCACCGTCCCGTCGACCGAGAGCGCGCGCCAGCCGAGTTCCGACGGCCCGCCGACGACCCGGAGGCGGGTGAACCGCTCGCGGGGGAGTCGGAGCCGGTACCACTCGACCGGTCTGGCTCGCCAGACGAACGCGGCCGCGCCCGGCTTCGCCGTGAGGAGCGCGTCGAGCGCCTCGGACTCGGACAGGTTCGACGGATCGACGGACGTCCCCGGTTCGAGGCGGAGCCAGTGGGCGACGACCGTCGCCTCGTCGACGCGGACGGGCGTCATTCCACCCGCCCCAGCAGGTCGAGCTGGTGGGCGACGTACGTCAACTCGCCCGCCTCGACCTGCCCGCGTCGCGTCGCCAGCCAGTCGTCCAGCGCGTCGGGGTCGAGGGCCGCCGCGCCGCCGTCGGTCGCGTTCGGGTCGGTCGCCCGCTCGCCGACCGCCCCCGCGACGGTGTCGAGGACGTACCGCAGGAAGTACGCCTCGTCGTCCGGGTAGCCGCGATCCCGGGGGTAGACGACCCAGTCGGACCCCGCCGCGGCGAGGACGGCGGCGCGGTCGGGGAGCGCGCCGAAGACGGCCCGCCCGGCGGCGCTTCCGGCCTTCGGCTGGGCGTCCATGTGCGCGTGGTAGGCCCGCTCGACGGCGTCGTCCAGGGGGTGCGCCGGCGCGAACCGCGTCCCGCCGTCGTAGGTGATGGGGAAGTACCAGAGACCGCCGGCGCGGAGACAGGACAGGAGATCCGACAGCGCGGCGGGGTCGACGAGGTCGAGGAAGGCCTGCCCGACGAGCAGATCGTACTCGCGCTCGCGGTCGGACGCGACGGCGAGCGCGTCGCCGCGGACGAACTCGACGCGCACGCGCTCGTCGTCGCGAGAGAGGAGTACGCCACCGTCGGGCGACTCGTCCTTCGACGCTTCGTAGCCCAGTTCGCCCGCCCGCGCGGGAAGCGTCTCCCGGGCCGCCGCCAGGGTCGCCCCGTCCCGATCAACGAGGACGTACTCGACGCGGTCGGGGAGCGCGTCGCGCGCGAGAAACCGGCGAAGCGACGCGCCGAGCCCCGCGCCCACGTCGAGGACGCGGAGCGACTCCCGACCCGCGAGTTCCTCGCGGAGTCGGTCGAACACCCGGCGGTCGATCGCGCGGTCGTCCACGGTCCGCTTCGCCCGGAGGTAGCGCTGGAAGTCGTCTCCCGCCCCCGGGTCGCCCGCCGAACTCACGCCCGCTCCCTCCGCGCGGTCGGCCGCTCGGCGAGGTCCGCGAGGAACGACCGCACCCGCGGGCCCGTCTCGTCCCACGTCGGGTGACGCGCCGCGCGCGTCCGGGCGGCCTCGCCCAGCCGCGCGAGGTGGTCGCGATCGGCCTCCAGCTCCGCGAGGCGCAGCGAGAGCGCCGCCGCGTCGCCCGGTTCGACGAGGTACCCCGTGTTGCCGTGCTCGACCAGTTCGCGAGCGCCGCCGCTGGCGCTCGCGAGCGCGGGGAGGCCGAACCGCATCCCCTCCAGGTAGGCGACGCCGAACCCCTCGTGGCGCGACGGGAGCGCGAGCACGTGACTCCGTTCGAGCACGGCCGCCACCGCGGGCGTCGGGAGGTCGCCCGTGAACGCGACCCGAGAGTCCAGGTCCCGGTCGGCGACCAGCGCGCGCAGGCGGCGGACGTACCCCGGATCCGCCTCGATGCTCCCGATCACGGTGAGCGTCCACGGCGCGTCGAGCCGCGAGAGCGCCTCGACGAGCGCGTCGATCCCCTTCCGCGGGACGACGCTCCCCAGCGCAACGACGCGGAGCGGCCCGTCGTGCGCTCTCGCGTCGACGTTCACGGCGGGCGGGTCGAACTGGTCGCCGGCGGGCGGCGCGACCAGCGCGCGCTCGACGGGGACGAGGTCGCGGACCGACTCGAGGGTGGCCTCGCTGGTCGCCACGACCCCGTCGAGGGTGTCGAGGTACGCCCGCTCGACGGCACCGTAGGCGCGCCGACGCCAGCCGGAGACCTCGTCGCGCCGGAGGTGGTGGACGACGCCGACGAGCGGGCAGTCGAGACGGACGCGCAGGCGGCGGTTCGTCAGCGCGAGCGACGGGTGCGCGAGTTCGTCCTGCAGGAGCACGTCGTACTCGCCCGCGATGCGCTCTGCGAGTCGGGGGTCGAGGTTGTCGAGCAGGCCGCGCCGGTAGGTGCGCCACGGCAGGGCGATCACCTCGACGCCGTCGCCGCGCTCGCGGAGGTCCGCGACGAGCGTCCGGTCGTAGCCGAACCCGCCGGTCCGCGCGTCGAGGTCGCCGTAGACGACGAGGCCGACGCGCATCAGAGCGACTGTTCGTAGCCCGCGCAGGCGGTCTCGTCCTCCCACATCCGCACCGCGAGCGTCTCGACGTAGTCCGGGTCGAGCGCCTCGGCGGCCCGCTCCCAGACGACCCGGGCGAACCGCTCGACGCTCGGGTTGTACCCCTCGAACTCGGGCAGGTCGTTGAGCGTCTCGTCGGCGTAGCGCGCCTCCACCTCGTCGAGCACCGCGTTCACGGCGTCGATGTCGGTGAGATACTGGTAGCGGTCGAGTTCCGGCCCCGTCAGGGTGAGTTCCGCCTCGAAGTGATGCGAGTGGCGATCCCCCTCAGGTCCGGGGTTCGGCACCGTGAGGAAGTGCTGTGCGACGAAGTCTCGGGTGACGGTGACAGTGTACATGGCCTGTGGATCGTGTGACGCTCGGTGACGCGGCGTCCGACCGATCGACGGATCGCTCGATGGGACGACCGACTCTGTCCTCTCACACCTACGCGGGTACGACGGATAAAGTTGGACGTCCAACAGGAGTCGCGGTCCGAGGGGCGTCGGTCCCGGTCGAGTCGCCCGAGTCGGATCTCGGCGGGTATACATAGACGCCGTCCCCTCAAGCGCTTCCGCGCCCAACTACTCGACGTGGTCATAGCCTACTGCGCGGACTGCGCCTGGACAGAACAGACCGGAGAGGAGTGTTCCCGATCGGAGATGACGAATGCCATGGTCGACCACTACGCCGAGACGGACCACTCGTCCATCCGAACGACCGAGTACTACCCCCACCGACCGCGCTGCCGGTGCGGGTTCTGGGATCGAATGTTCCGCAGTTCGACCGCGTGACGCGTACCGATGCGTGAACTCTCCTCGAAGGGCCAATGAGGACTTACCCGTTCGCCCCCAATTCGGGATATGGTGTCGATCGGAGAGTTCCATCTGCCGCTGGACGACTTCCCGCTCGGGGAGGCGATTGCGGCCGAACCGGACGTCCGCGTCGACTTCGAACAGGTCGTGCCGACGGACGATGGACCGATCCCCTTCTTCTGGGCGTGGGACAGCGGTAATTTCGACGAATTCGCCGCCGTCGTCCGCCGCAGTCCCGCGATTCGATCGCTGACCGAGACCGCGCGCGTCGCGTCGGGCCGGCTCTACCGGGCGACCTGGAACCCGGCCTCCCGCGGGATCGTCTACGCGCTGTCGAAGGCGGACGCGACCCTTCTGAGCGCCAGCGGGACCGTGGACGGCTGGCAGTTCGTCATTCGCTTCCCCGATCGATCTCGGGTCCGGGAGCTAGTCGAGTTCTGTACCGATCGGGGGCTGGCCCTCGACCTGGATCGCGTGTATACGCAGCGCGACCGGCTCGAGCGAACGCAGTACGGTCTCACGGACCGACAGCGCCGGACGCTCCGCACCGCCTACGATCAGGGTTACTACGACGAACCGAGGGGCGTCACGCAGACCGAACTCGCCCGGCAGTTCGACGTCTCGCAGCGGGCGATCTCTCGCCGACTCAGACGCGGTGCCGGTCGTCTCATCGGCTCGACCATCACCGCGACAGACGAGGCGGAGGCTCTCTCGACGGCGAGCGCCGAGGGGAAGTGAAGTGGCGCTACGCGGCCGTACGAACCCTCACCGGGGGCCCCCGATCAGAGCCGACGCCCGGTCCCGAGGACGGCCGTACAGCCCACGAGGTCGTCCCCGAGGCGGGCGGCGAGTTCGTCGGCCGGGAGGAAGCCCGCGAGCCCCGTCTCGACGTTCCGGGCGACGAACCCCGCGGGGTTCTCGTCGGTGTCGAGCAGCGGGGGCGCGAGCAGGCTGTCGTCGAACGCGGCGAGGTCGCTCGCACCCTCGTAGTACTGCACGTCGAACAGTTCGCCGGTGGCGGGCGAGGCGACGGCCGCGGTGGCCGCGCCGTCGAAGCGCTCCTCGACGAAGCGACTCCGGACGAACGCGCCCTCGGCGAGCACGCTCCCCCGCGGGTGGCTCTCGTAGACGGTCGCGGTGACGCCGTCGAGGCGGTCGTGCGAGCGCCGCCCCTCGTCGCGGCGCTCGCGCAACCGGTCGAACCGCCACGGGCGCAGGAGTTCGACGCCGTTGCCGGTCGTCTGAACGACCTCCCCCCGATCGAGGGCGAACCCCTCGTCGGTGTAGAACCCGCACCCCTCGAAGACGGCGTACTCCCCGCCGCCGTCGAACCGGTAGAGCGTCCCGTCGGTGAGCGTCGTGGTCAGCATCACCGGCGTCTACGCCGGCGGACGGATAGACGTTCGGGTCGACTCCTCGCGGTCACGCCGAGGGACGCACCCGGATGGCGACGGCCAGTTCGTCGTCGGCGCAGTACGACGCGACCGACGCCGGGAGGTGCTCCCCCTCGGCGACGTGATACGAGTCGATGTCGTAGGGCGTCCCGGCGAGCGCCTCCCGGAGCGCCACGCGCTGTGCCGGCGGGAGCGTCCGCTCGCCCCCCGGTCGTTCGTAGACTACGATGTGGGCGTAGCCGATCGTCGACACCACGCGACGAACGCCGTTCAACTCCGCTAGCCGCAGGGCCGTCCGGTCCGTCCCCTCCCGTGCGCTGGACGACATACCGGGTGAGGGGTGCCATAGCATAACAATGTTTCGATCCGCAACCGGTCCATACGCCGAAACGCTCGAGGAGGACGCGTGAGGCGGCGGTTTCGCCGCTCGCGCTCCGGTGTCCGCGCCCGCTCCCCGGCGTTCCGTCCATTGTCGCTCCGAGACCGGTTCGTCCGACGGTTCAATACGTGAGGACGGTCTGTACGGCCGTCTCCGGTTCGTCGTCGAGCAGTCGGTACGCCTCGTCAGCCCGTTCGACGGGGAGGCGGTGGGTGATGAACCGCTCCGGTCGGAGGGCGTCGAGTCGGTCCCACGCCACGTCGAGTCGGCGTTCCTTGTCCCACCGCCCGGCGTGTTCGGGGTCGACGCGGCTTACCTGACTCGACCGGAGGCGGACGTGGCTCCGGTGGAAGCGTCCGTCGAGCGTGAGTTCGACGGGCTTCGTGCCGTACCACGATCCGATGACGACGCGTCCGGCGTAGCCCGTCGCGTCGATCGCCGCGCCGAGCGCGTCGGGGTTGCCCGAGAGTTCGTAGGTTAGGTCGGCACCGTCGCACTCCCCATCGGCGAGTGCCCCGCGAACGGAGACGCCGGTATCGGGGTCGATCGCCCGCGTCGCTCCCACGGACCGGGAGAGGTCGCGCCGCCGGGCGGACGGTTCGACCGTGACGAGTTCGGCGAGGGGGAACGCGGCCAGCAGGCCGGCGGTCAGGAGGCCGACGACCCCCTGTCCGAAGACGCAGACCCGTTCGCCCACCATCGGCCGGCCGTCCATCACGAAGTTGACGGCGGCCTCGGCGTTCGCGAGGAAGACGGCGCGCTCGGTGCCGACGCCGTCGGGAACGCGAACCACCGACTCCGGCGTCGTGAGGAAGTGACTCTCGTGGGGGTTGAACGCGAAGACGCGCTCGCCCTCCCATCCGTCGACCGCGTCGCCCGTCTCGACGACGCGCCCGACGGCGGCGTAGCCGTACCGGAACGGGTACTCGAACGTCCCCGACAGCGCTTCGATCGTGTCGTCGGCGGCGATCGCACGCTCGATCTCGCCGCGATAGACGAGCAACTCGGTCCCCGTACTTATCGCCGTGAGATCGCTCTCCACGAGGAGTTCGTCCGGACCGGGCGTCGGTCGGTCGCGCTCGCGCACCGCGACCTCCGTCGGTCCGGTGAAGTACAGCGACCGGCTCATCCTCGGGGGGGACTGCGCGCGCGTTCGACGGCCACCCCCCGTCCCCTCGATGTCCTCCCCTGTCCGGCGTACATGTCGATCAGTGACGACGGCCGCCGGCATATACTTCCGCTCGTCTCTCGTCCGAAGAAAGTCCGCTCAGACGGGGTCCTCGCCGTCGGGGTAGAAGTTCCAGTAGCCCGCCTCGCGCATCGCCCGACCCGTCGCCTCGTGGAAGTCCCGGATCGTCTCGAACTCCGCTTCGTCCAGGTGCTCGAAGATGTCGGCGACGCTTACGACCTCCCGATAGTTGACGCGGATGGGGTCACCGGCGTGTTCCTCGAGGAAGTCGCTGGCGCGCAGCGGGAAGTCCTCCTCTTCGTCCACCTTCTTCGCGAGGATCGCCTGCCCGTACTTGCGCATCCCCTCGCTCCCCTCGTCGGAGTCCGGGTCGTAGGGCCAGTCTGTGTCCGCCATGGTCGACCGTCGCGCAGGCGACGCAAAAACGTTCTCGTTCTCGCGCTCGACGGTCAGTAGACCACGTACAGGAGGAGGTAGACGACGACGCCGAGCGCGAACGAGACGAGCCACAGGGTCGCCGCGATCCGCCCGACGCGGGGGTGGTTCGTCGCGGGCAGTTCGCGCCACGGTCGCGTCGCCGCCAGCAGGAGCACGTAGTAGAGCAGCGGGATACAGACGATCGCGAGCGTGACGTGCACCGCGAGCACCGGGAGGTAGAGGTAGGTGTGGATCGCGTCGGGCCCGGGGAAGTCGGTCGGTCCCTCGATGCTCACCCGGTAGAGGTACAGCGCGAGGAAGAGCGCGAACAGCGCGAAGCTCGCGAGCATCGCCACCCGGTGGCGCTCGACGCGACCGGCGCGGATCCAGCGCCATCCGGCGAGGATGGTCCCGATGGCGGCGACGCTGATGACCGCGTTGACGTGGGGGATGAGGTCGAGGACGGCTCGGGAACGCGGGAGCGACTCCGTGGGGAGGTAGCCGAGGACGGCCCCGAACACCAGCGCGAGCGAGACGATCGTCAGCACGCCCGTCAGCGCCGGGACGTGCTCTCTGGCCTGGAGCTGCACGGGTGGAGGTGAGTGCGACTCGGCCATCACTGTTCCGCCTTCTCGGGGCGACGTCACTCGACGCTCTCTCCGGGAGCGGATCGTCCCGTCGGGCGGATCGTCCCGTCGTCCTCCAACGGGAGCGTCCGCTCGCCGAGCAGTTCCGAAGGAATTTGCGTGGGTGCTGTCTGCGAGCACCCGCACGTGTACGGTGGGTGTGCCACCGGGCAGTGCGTGGGACCGGATTTGAACCACGGAAGCACCCGAAGCGCTTCCTGATTCAAACCGGCCGTTCGCACGGTGAGCGTGGTTCGCTCAACAGTGCGTGGGACCGGATTTGAACCGGCGGACCTCTACAGGACAGCGCCCTCAACGCTGCGCCGTTGGCCTGGCTTGGCTACCCACGCACGCTGTGTCGTGCGCGTCTTCTCGTAATCAGCCGTCTAATAAAAGCGCTTCCGTTTGCCGCTTCGGGTGAGACACGTCAGCAAGCGGGTGTTTCAATACGGACTACCCGCTACTGGGGCCATGGCGAAATACTCGACCGGCGGCGTCAGCTCCGGCGAGAGCGACGCGTGCGAACTCTGCGGTGCCGAGGGCGCGTCGCTCGAATCGGCGAACGTGGCCGGCGCGGTCCTCCAGGTCTGTCCCGACTGTCGCCGCCACGGGCGCGACGATCGCTCGTCCGGCGGCGGCCGGAATCGCGACTCCGACACCCGTCGTTCCGGGGAGCGGGACCGAAAGCGACGCGCCGTCCGCAACGCCGCCCGGATGGCCGACGCGCGCAAGGGCGACTCCACCCGCTGGGAGCAGGGCACCGACTACGAGGACGATCCCCTCCCCTACCTGGTCCGGGGATACGGCGACAGGCTCGCGGAGGCGCGCGAGGAGGCGGGGCTGACCGCCGCCGAACTCGCCGGCGAACTCGGCGTCCGGGAGGCCGACGTCCTCGCCGTCGAGCAGGGCCGAGCCACGAGCGCGGGGATCGGCGGTTCGCTCGTCGCCGCGCTCGAGGAGCGCCTGAACGTCCAGCTCGCCCAGGAGTGACCGGCGTCCCGTCCGGCGGTTCGTGGGCTTCGTGGGCTTCGTGGGCTTCGTGGGCTTCGTGGGCTTCGAGGGGTTTTTCAGCCAGCGCGACTGCCGAGAGGGTGATGAGTTCACGCGCCGCACGCGACCCCTACACGACCCGTTTCGAAGCGACCGTCGAGTCACGCGAGGGCCGCGAGATCGTCCTCGACCGGTCCTACTTCTACGCCGAGGGCGGCGGTCAGCCCGCCGACCGGGGAACGATCGCGGGGATCCCGGTCGACGACGTTCAGGAGCGCGACGGGCGGGTGGTCCACGTGCTCGCCGGCGACGTCGACGCGGACGCCGACGGGATCGAGGCCGGCGCGACCGTCGAGTGCGCCGTCGACGGGGCGTTCAGGACCTACTGCATGCGCGCGCACACCGCCAGCCACGCGCTCTACGGCGCGGGGCGGCGGCTCCTCGACGACCTCGGCTACGGCGGCTTCGGCATCACCGAGGAGAAGGTCCGGGTGGACTTCTCGACGCCCACGGCCATCGACGACGCGACGCTGGTCGAACTGGAGCGGCTCGTCAACGAGGTCGTCTGGGACTCCCGGTCGGTGACCTGGGAGGAGTACCCCCGCGAGGAGGCCCTCTCGCGCGACGAGGTCGCGTTCAACACGAAGACGGAGGAGGGGATCGAGGGCGACGCCGTCCGCGTGGTCACGATCGACGGGGCGGACGGGCCGTGGGACGCCGCGGCCTGCGGCGGCACCCACGTCTCGAACACGCGGGAGATCGGTCCCGTGACGGTCCTCGGCCGGTCTAACCCCGGTGAGGGCCTCACCCGGGTGGAGTTCGCCGTCGGGAGCGTCGGGATCGAGCGCCGCGTCGCGGAGAAGCGCGCCGCTCTCGACGCGGCGCGAGCGGCGGAGACGAACGTCGGCGACCTGCCGAACGCCGTCGCTCGACTGCGCGAGGAGCGCGAGGACCTCCGGTCGGAACTGGCAGCCCTCCGCAAACGGCTCGTCGACGCCCGGATCGCGGAGTTGCGCGAGGAGACGATCGAGCGCGACGGGCGGACCTGGCTCGTCGGAGAGGTCGAGGGGCTGGACGCGAACGGCCTCGCGGACCGCGCGCAGGCGCTCGCGGGCGACGGCGCGGACGTGGTGGCGCTGGTCGACGGCTCGTCGCTCGCGGTCGCCACGACGGGCGACCCGGCGGCCGGCGCGGTGGTGGACGGGGTGACCGACGAGTTCGGCGGCGGCGGGGGTGGCAGCCCCACGGTCGCGCAGGGCGGCGGACTGAACGCCGACGGCGAGGAGGTCGTGTCGTTCCTGCGCGGGGAGTAGTCACTCGGATCGGCCGCGGTGTCGACGAGCGATCGGTCCTCGTGCGACCAGCGACGCGTCCCGGCGAACAGGCGACGCCGCGGTGGGGCTCGCGGAGTCTGGTATCGAGCACCCGCGAGTGGGGCCGACGGCCGAACGAGCGGACGCGCCGAACCCTCGAAGGAGCGGAGCGACTGAGGGGGTGAGGCGCGGTTTTGATCCAGCTTTTGCCAGGGAGAGAGCGCGCCGTAGGTGCGCGAACGACCGCAGTAAAAGGTGGGCGTGCAGGCGACGCCGCGGTGGGGCTCGCGGGGCGTGGCGTCGCGCAACCGCGAGCGCCCCGCGACGGAAGTTACGTCACACGGACGCTGGTCCCGTTCTCCGGTATAAAGCTACGGACCGGACGACTGATCCGAGTGATTCGACCGCCACCGCCGACGCCAGCGCGCCAGCCGTGAGCGAGGCGCGAAGCGCCGAGCGAGCGGACCGAGGAGCGACCGTAGGGAGCGACGAGGGTTTTAGTCCAGGTTTTGCCAGCGAGTGAGCGCGCCGCAGGCGCGCGAACGAGCGCAGCAAAACGTGGTGGTTACCGAGCCGCGCGACTTTTGCCCCCGGCCTCGAACTGTCGGGTATGACACTCACGGCCGAGCAGGAGGCCATCCGAGAGGTCGTCCGCGAGTTCGCGGTCGAGGAGATACAGCCGATCGCGGCGGCGTGCGACCGGGAGGAGCGCTTCCCCGAGGAGGTGTGGGACGGGCTCGCGGAACTCGACCTGACGGGGTTGACCGTCCCCGAGGAGTACGGCGGCTTCGACGCCGACGCGCTCACCTACGCGATCGTCAACGAGGAGGTCGCCTACGGGACGCTCGCCGTGGCGACGGCGCTCTCGGTCCACTGCCTCGCGACCTCCTGCATCGCGGAGTTCGGCGACGAGCAGCAGCGCGAGCGCTGGCTCCCCGAGATGGTCTCCGGCCGGCCGGTCGGCGCGTTCTGCCTCTCGGAACCCGGTGCCGGCTCGAACCCGGCGGAGATGACCACCACCGCGGAGCGGGAGGGCGACGAGTACGTGATCGACGGGGACAAGCAGTGGATCACGAACGGCGAGCGCGCGGGCGTGTACGTCGTCTTCGCCAAGACCGCCCCCGACGAGATAACGCAGTTCGTCGTCCCGGGCGACGCCGACGGTCTGACGGTCGGGCCGAGGGAGGACAAACTGGGCCTGCGGGCGAGCGACACGACGAGCGTCTCCTTCGACGGCGTACGGATCCCCGAGTCCTGCCGGCTCACGCCGGAGGGACGGGGCCTGTCCGCGGCGCTCTCGATCCTCACCGGCGGGCGCATCGGCATCGCCGCCCAGTCGGTCGGCCTCGCGCAGGACGCGCTCGACCGCTCGATCGCCTACGCGACGGAGCGCGAGCAGTTCGGGGAGCCGATCGCCGAGATCCAGTCGGTCCAGCACACGCTCGCGGACATGCACGCGACGGTCGAGTCGGGCCGACAGCTCACGCGCGAGGCGGCGCGAAAGAAGGACGCGGGGAGTGCCGACTTCGCGCGGGCGGCGAGCGTCGCGAAGTACGTCGCCAGCGAGGGGGCGATGGACGTGACGAACGAGGCGATCCAGATCCACGGCGGCTACGGCTACACGACGGACTTCGGCGTCGAGCGGCTCTACCGCGACGCGAAGATCACCACGATCTACGAGGGGACCTCGCAGATCCAGAAGACGGTCATCGCGCGCGGGCTCCTCGACTGAGCGCGACCTCGATCGCGGGCCGACGGCGTCGGCCGCGTAACCTTTCTCCTCCCGTGTCCTACTCGGTCGCGTGACCGGATACCGTACGGACGAGGGGAGCTACGAGGCGATCGTCTTCGACCTCGACGGGACGCTCGTCGATCTGGCCGTCGACTGGGAGGTGGTCAGGCGCGACGTCGCGACGGTTCTCGGCGACCGGGGCGTGACCGTCGACGGGCACGACCTCTGGGCGATGCTCGAGCTCGCGGACGAGACGGGACACCGCGCGCCCGTCGAGGCGGCCATCGGCGAGCACGAGCGCCGGGGCGCACACGACTCTGACCGCCTCACCGCCGCGGACGACCTGCCGCTGTCCGTCCCCGTCGGCGTCTGCTCGCTCAACTGCGAGGCGGCCTGTCGTATCGCGCTCGATACACACGGCCTGGCCGAACACGTGGACGCCCTGGTCGGCCGGGACAGCGTCGCGACGGAGAAACCCCACCCCGAACCCCTCCTGACCGTCGTGACGGCGCTTTCGGCGCGCCCGGAGCGGACGCTCTTCGTCGGCGATTCCGAGCGGGACGAACTCACCGCGCGGCGGGCGGCGACCGACTTCCGCTACGTCTGACGTCGACCGTGGTTACGCCGCGCGTAGAGGTAGACGCCCGCGGCGGTGCACACCCAGACGAGCGCGCCGACGCGGACGGCGAACTCGGCGCGCTGGCCCCACGTCTCGAGCGGCGGTCCGAACAGCGAGAGGGCGGCCACCACGGGCGCGCCGACGACGATGGTGGCCACGAACGTCGTCTGCATCACCCACCCGTAGTCGATGCCCTCGGGATCCGTCCGTTCGACGTGCGGCGACACGTCCGGGTCTCGGGAGCGGGGCGGTATGATCCCTTCGTTCGCGGGCCGGACGAGCGACACCGAACACGTTTTCTCCGCGCGAGCAGGCGTTCCACCCATGACCACCGTCACCGACGTTCGCGCGAAGGCGGGCGTCGAACCGATCACGATGCTCACCGCCTACGACGCGCCGGGCGCGTCGCTCGTCGACGGGGCCGGCGTGGACATGGTTCTCGTCGGCGACAGCATGGGGAACGCCGTCCTCGGCCACGACTCGACGCTCCCGGTCACCGTCGAGGAGACGCTGAGCCACACGGCGGCCGTCGCCCGAGGGGTCGAGGACGCGCTCGTCGTCGCGGATATGCCGTTCCTCTCGTTCGGCGTAGAGGAGTCAGAGAGCGTCCGAAACGCCGGACGGATGCTCAAGGAGGCGCACGCCGACGCCGTGAAACTGGAGTCGGGGCCGCACACCGTCGAGTTGACCGAACGGCTCGTCCAGCTCGGGATCCCGGTGATGGCCCACCTCGGACTCACCCCCCAGCGCGTGAACGAACTCGGCGGGTACGCGAGGCAGGGGACGAGCGAGGCGGACGCCCGCGAGATCGTCGACCTCGCGCGCGCACACGAGGAGGCGGGTGCGTTCTCGCTCGTGCTCGAGCACGTCCCGGCCAACCTCGCGGCGCACGTCACCGACGAACTCGACATTCCCACCATCGGCATCGGTGCTGGCCCGGACTGCGACGGGCAGGTGCTCGTCTTCCACGACGTGGTGGGTCTCTCCGACTGGACGCCGCCGTTCGCGAAACCGTTCGGCGACGCCCGCGCCGAGATGGCGCGCGCGCTCGGCGACTACGTCGAGGCGGTCGAATCGGGCGCGTTCCCCGGCGACGAGCACAGCCACGTCGAGGAGGACCTCGAGCACCTGTACTGAACGGCCCCCTCGAACCCGATACGGTCGAAACTCCGAGAGGTGACCGTGCTCGCGAGAGAGGTCAGCGACGGCGCGAGCGAACGATCGCGCCGAGTCGTCTCAGGAGATGCGAATCTCCGGCGAGCAGCAGGTGCAAGCGTAGCCTATAATTGTCGGCATCGAGTACGTCAGGGCGAGGGGCAGTCCGGTCGTATCGATTCGTCGATCGAAGTGAAGTGAGAGTGGCCGAGAGCGACCGCTCTCGGCCGGCGGAGCGGAGACTACGTATACATGGCTACGGACGAACGACAATCATCGACGGGTATCGGAATCGAGGCATCGGTGCGGCGTTTCTTCGAGAAGTACGGGCTCGGGTTCGTGATGGTCGCGAGCTACTTCGGCTCGGGGTCGGTGTTCATCGCGAGTTCCGCCGGGGTGCGGTACGGCTACGCGCTCCTGTGGGCGGCCGTCGGGGCGGTGCTGTTCGGCTTCATGGCGCAGGACATGAGCGCGCGACTCGGCATCTTCGGCGAGTCGCTGATGGTCTTCACCCGGCGTAAGCTCGGACGCGCCGGCGCGACGGCCGTCGCGCTCCTGCTGTCGGTCGGCTGCGTCGCGTGGTGTCTGGAACTGACCGCCGCCGTCGGGAAGGGCGTCGCCGTCCTCTCGGGGGGAGCGGTCGGCTGGCAACCGATCGCCCTGCTCACCGGGCTCGCGGCCATCGTCACGGGGGTCCAGAGCTACGACCGCATCGAGCGGGTCATGACGGTGACGATGTTCGGCCTGCTGGCCGCCTACCTCGCCGTCGCCGGGGCGAGCGCGCCCGCCCCCGCCGCGGTGGTCGCCGGCCTCGTCCCCTCGATCCCGGCCCCGGGGGCGCTCACACTCGTGGCGGCCATCATCGGGACGACGGCCCTCTGGCCGAACTTCTTTCTCGAGTCGATCCTCGTCGAGGAGAAGGGCTGGACCGACGCCGCAGCGATCCCGACGATGCGCCGGGACCTCGGTCTCGGCTACCTCGTCGGGGGGTTGACGACCGTGGCGATCATCGTCTCCACGGCGGCGGTGCTGCGCCCGATGGGCATCACCAGCCTGGAGACGTTCATCACGCCCGGTCGGGCGCTCGCGCAGGTGCTCGGCGGCTGGGCGCTCGTGCTGTTCCTCGTCGGCGCGCTGGCCGCGGCGTTCAACAGCATCGTCCCGATCATGTGGACGCCGGCGTACATGATCCCGCAGGCGCTCGGCCACGACGTCACGCCGGACGACCGGCGGTTCAAGCTCCTCTACGTCGCCCTCGTCGCCGTCGGGAGCCTCTCGCCGCTCGTCCACGCCGTCTTCGGCCTCAGCGTCGTCGAGATGATCATCCTCTTTCCGGCGTACAACGGCGTCGTCGGCCTGCCGATCACCGCCCTGCTCCTGTTCTGGGCGGTCAACGACGACGAGACGATGGGCGAGCACGACAACGGGCTCGCGCTGAACGCCGTCAACGTGTCGCTCGTCCTGCTCGCGATATTCCTCGCCGCCTCCTCCGCGGGCGACGTCTTCGGCGCGATCCTCTCGGGGAACTTCTGAGTGCCCGCCGTGATCGCGCTCGACTCGATTCCCGTGATCGAACTCGGTTCGACTCCCGTGATCGAGATCGATCCGGCCACCGCGCTCGCGCTCGCCGCCGTCGCCCTGATCGGCGGCGTCGGCATCACCGCCATCGGTCCGGGAGGCATCCTCGTCACCGCCGCGCTCTTCGCGCTCACGACCGCGACGCCGGCCACCGTCGCCGGGACCGCGAGCGCGACGTTCGTCGCCACCGGCCTGCTCGGCGCGGTCGCCTACCTTCGCTCCGGAGAACTGTCGGCGCGAGCGGGGCGGCGCGACGCGCTGCTGCTCAGCGTCGCGGGCGTCGTCGGCGCGCTCGTCGGCGTGTGGCTGAACGCGCGGCTCCCGACGGCGGCGTTCGGGTTCCTCCTCGGCGCGGTGGTGTCCCTGTCGGGAGCGCTCGTCTGGTGGCGCACCCGTCGCGAGGGCGACGGGGGCGATCCGGCGTCCCACGGCACCGTCACCGCCATCGGGTTCGGCGTGGGCGTCGTCAGCGGCCTGCTCGGCGTGGGCGGACCCGTGCTCGCGGTCCCGCTGCTCGTCGCGGCCGGGACGCCGATGCTCGCCGCCGTCGCCGTGGCGCAGGTACAGTCCGTCTTCATCGCGAGCGGCGCGACGGCCGGCTACCTCGCCCAGGGGTCGGTGTCGCCGACGCTGGCGCTCCTCGTGGGGCTCCCCGAACTCGTCGGCGCGCTCCTCGGGTGGCGACTGGCGCACGCCGTGGACGTGGTCAGGCTGAAGCGCGCTCTCGCCGCCGTGCTGGTCGCGCTCGGGCCGTACCTCGCGGTCGTCTAGGCGGGGCGCAGCGGCGCATCTTCGCGCTCGTCGGCCGTCCAGCGTCGGCACTCAGGCGCGCTCGACGCGCCCGTCGAGGAACTCCGCGAGCGCCGCGTTCCACGCCGCGCTCGCCTCGACCATCGAGAGGTGGGCCGCGTCGGGGACGACGCTGAGATCGCAGTCGGGGAGCCGCTCGGCGAGGTACTCGTGGAACGCGACGGGCGTGAGGCGGTCGTGCTCGCCGGTCACGGCGAGGCAGGGGGCGTCCAGGTCGCCGAGTCGGCCGCGCACGTCGAATGCGTCGCAGGTGAGGAAGTCCCGTTCGGTGACCGCCCGTCCCGTCTCGCGCATGGCGGCTTCGGACGCCGCGCGCGCCTCGGCGTCGGCGTCGTGGAACAGCATGTCCTCGCCGTGGAGCGTCTCGATCGCGCCCTCGAAGTCGGTGGCGAGCGCGTCCTTCAGGGGGTCGACGACGCCGAGCTTCGCGCCCGTTCCGCACAGGACGAGCGCCGCGAGATCGAGGTCGTCGCTGCGGTCGAGCGCGACCCGCTGGACGACCGCGCCGCCGAGGGAGTTCCCCACGAGCACGTCCGCGCCGACCTCGCGGGCGACCGCCACCGCGTCGTCGGCGTACGCGTCGAGCGTCTCGGGACCGGGCGGGGTCGTCACGTCCTCGCTCTCGCCGTGCCCGCTCAGATCGAGCGCGACCGCCGGGCCGGGATGCTCGCGCCAGCCGTACTGGCGGACCCACACCCCGCGGTTCCCGCCGCTCCCGTGGACGTACAGGACCGTCGGTCCGCCGCCGCCGAAGTCCGTCCGGCGGTAGGCCGTCCGCCGCCCGTCGTGCGTCACTACCTCTGGTTCCATGACCACTCTCCGCCCAGACGCGACATAAACGCCCGCACTGCGCGAAACGTCCACACCACGTGGCTAACACCACGTGACTTCCGCCCGATGTCTCCGTCCCGGCGTCCCACGGTCGCGCCCCTTCGTGGACCGACGAGTGCGACCAATGAGTGCGACCGACGAGAAGTGTGAACCGCAACTACAGTGAATTCCCCGTACCCGGTGCCGTCTATCGATATTCCGGCGCAAGTTTTAAATATAGAAATGACTAACTAAGGGTTAGTAATGAGCAATCACCAACGGTTCGCAGAGGGCGAGGATCCGATTCGCCGGTACGACTACGAGGACGCGGTGGTGTTCGCTGCGGACCTCGGACACGTCGGTGACGCGGACGTCGACGTGGTCGACGGGACCGCGATCGTCGTCGTCGGCGACCAGCAGTACGAGTTCGACGTCCCCGCGGGCGACGCGCAAGCGTTTATCAAAAACGGCGTCGTCACTATCGAGGTGAGACCATGAAGCTCACCGTCAAGCCACTGAAACAGAAGGACGCGGGGCGGGGACTGGCGGCCATCGACCGCCGAGCGATGGCCGACCTCGACCTCGAGAACGGCGACTACATCCTCATCAGCAACGGCGAGGGACGCGCCGTCGCCCGCGTCTGGCCGGGCTACCCCGAGGACGAAGGGAAGGGCGTCATCCGCATCGACGGGCGACTCCGACAGGAGGCGGGCGTCGGCATCGACGACCGCGTCGAGGTGGAGAAGGCGGAGGTCAAACCCGCCACGGCCGTCACCGTGGCGCTCCCGCAGAACCTCCGCATCCGGGGGAACATCGGCGGTCACATCCGCGACAAGCTGAGCGGTCAGGCCATCACGAAGGGCCAGACCGTCCCGTTCTCGCTCGGGTTCGGTCCCCTCTCGTCGATGTCCGGCCAGCGCATTCCGCTGAAGATCGCGCAGACGAAGCCGACGGGCACCGTCGTCGTCACCGACTCGACGGAGGTGCAGGTGAGCGAGAAGCCCGCAGAGCAGATCGTCTCCCAGCCGAGCGCGGAGAGCGGCGGCACGCCGAGCGTCAACTACGAGGACATCGGCGGCCTGGACGACGAACTCGAACAGGTCCGCGAGATGATCGAACTCCCCATGCGCCACCCCGAGCTGTTCCGCCAGCTCGGCATCGAGCCGCCGAAGGGCGTCCTCCTCCACGGTCCGCCCGGCACCGGCAAGACGCTGATGGCGAAGGCCGTCGCCAACGAGATCGACGCCTACTTCACCGACATCTCCGGCCCGGAGATCATGTCGAAGTACTACGGGGAGAGCGAGGAGCAGCTCCGCGAGGTGTTCGAGGAGGCCGAGGAGAACGCGCCCGCGATCGTCTTCATCGACGAACTCGACTCGATCGCCCCGAAGCGCGGCGAGACGAGCGGCGACGTGGAGCGCCGCGTCGTCGCCCAGCTGCTCTCGCTGATGGACGGCCTCGAGGAGCGCGGGCAGGTCACCGTCATCGGCGCGACCAACCGCGTCGACGCGCTCGACCCGGCGCTCCGCCGCGGCGGGCGCTTCGACCGCGAGATCGAGATCGGCGTCCCGGACAAGGGCGGCCGCAAGGAGATCCTGCAGGTCCACACCCGCGGGATGCCGCTCGCGGACGACATCGACCTCGACGTCTACGCCGAGAACACCCACGGGTTCGTCGGAGCGGACCTCGAATCGCTGGCCAAGGAGGCCGCGATGAACGCGCTCCGCCGCATCCGGCCCGAACTCGACCTCGAGAGCGACGAGATCGACGCCGAGGTGCTCGAGTCGCTCCGCGTCACCGAGAACGACTTCCGCGAGGCGCTGAAGGGCATCACGCCCTCCGCGCTGCGGGAGGTGTTCGTCGAGGTGCCGGACGTCACCTGGAACGACGTCGGCGGGCTCGAGGGCACCAAGGAGCGCCTCCGCGAGACCATCCAGTGGCCGCTCGACTACCCCGAGGTGTTCGAGGCCATGGACATGGAGGCCGCGAAGGGCGTGCTGCTGTACGGTCCGCCGGGGACCGGCAAGACCCTCCTCGCCAAGGCGGTCGCCAACGAGTCCCAGAGCAACTTCATCTCCATCAAGGGACCGGAGCTGCTCAACAAGTACGTCGGCGAGTCGGAGAAGGGCGTCCGCGACGTCTTCGAGAAGGCCCGGTCGAACGCCCCGACCGTGGTGTTCTTCGACGAGATCGACTCCATCGCGGGCCAGCGCGGTCGCAACATGAGCGACTCGGGCGTCGGCGAGCGCGTCGTCTCGCAACTCCTGACCGAACTCGACGGGCTGGAGGAACTGGAGGACGTGGTCGTCGTCGCCGCGACCAACCGCCCCGACCTCATCGACACGGCGCTCATGCGCCCGGGTCGGCTCGACCGGCACGTCCACGTGCCCGTCCCCGACGAGGAGGCCCGGCGGGCCATCTTCGAGGTCCACACCCGCAGGAAGCCGCTCGCGGACGACGTAGACCTCGACCGCCTCGCCCGGCGGACGGAGGGCTACGTCGGCGCGGACATCGAGGCCGTCTGCCGCGAGGCGGCCATGATCGCCTCCCGGGACTTCATCAAGAACGTCGACCCCGAGGACATCGGCGGCTCCGTCGGCAACGTCCGCATCACGATGGACCACTTCGAGCAGGCGCTCGACGAGGTCAACGCAAGCGTCACCGAGGAGGTCCGGGAACGCTACGAGGAGATCGAGGAGAACTTCTCGAGCGGCGAGACCGCCGCCGACCAGGAACAGGTCTCCCGAACGTTCCAATAGCAGTACCTTTTTCGTCGTCGGGTGTCCTCGCGGACGCCGAAGGCGTCCGCTGCGGGCACCGCTCCTCGAAAAAGCTACGCTAAAAAGGCCGACGGCTCGGCACGCCTCGCCGTCGGCGAACCGCGCTCACTTCGTTCGCGCGGACGCTCGATTGCCACCTTCTCGAAGGCTCGTCCGCCCCCAGTACGACGCGGGACGACACCGTTCGCCGACGTTCGGCGATCGAGCCCTCGATTTTATATGCGATCACGGGACCAGCGACGGGCGTGCGTTGACGAATCGCCGCCGACGGTCCCGCGGGAGCGCGACACAGCCGTCGGCGAGGGGTACGTGTCGCCTGTCAGCCCAACTCAGTCCAGCTTCTCGGCCGCGTCGCGCTGGAGGAGCGGCCGGGCGTTCGGCGTCGGGAGCGTCACCACGTCCTCGGTGCGGAGGTCGTAGGCGCGCTCGTCCACGCCGAGGATCTCGCCGACGTCGGCGGTGATGCGGACGGTCGTCCGCTCCGTCGGGGGGGAGGTATCGTCGGGAGAGCCATCGGTGGCCGTCTCGTCGGCCGCCGAGGACGCCTCGGGGGGCGTCGGGTCCTCGCCCCCCTGTTCGACCGGAGAGCGGGCGCTTTCCTCGGGAGGATCGTCCGGGGGGAGGGGCGACTCGGCGTCGTCGCTCGGCACCGCGTCGGGCGACCGACTCTCGGCTCCGGAACCCATCACGTCGGCCGCGCTCACCCCCAACGACCGGCCGGTACCGTCTTCGGGACCGGCACCGTCCTCGCCGTGAGGTTCGTCCCGCGGTGCATCCCCTTCGGGTGGCGGTGACGGTGACGCCGACTCCTGGATCCGCGCCGCGTCGTCGGCCGCGCCGTCGGCCGGCTGCCCGTCGCCGAGGACGTCGTCGAGCACCCGCACCCGGTTCTCCTCGATGGCACCGACGAGCCGCCCGAACACGTCCTGCTCCTCGCGCGTGAGGCCAGAGGCGTCCGCGGCCATCCCCGCCGCTTCGAGGCTGGCCTGCTTGACCAGCTTCCCGATGCGCCGCTCGTAGATGGCCTCGACGGTGCGCTCGGCGGTCTTGATGTCGTCGGTGAGCCGCCGCACTTCCGGCGCGTCGAAGGGGTCGTCGGCGCGCTCGGCGGCGCGCTCGCGCTCCTCGCGCAGTTGACGGATGAACCGACCGGCCTCCTCGTAGAACGACTCCCGGAGCTGTTGGAGGCTGTCGGTCTGCCGCTCTCGGCTCTGTGCCGACTGGAGTTCGTCGAGGTTCATTCTGCCGCCTTCTCCGCGTCGCCGCGCGCCATCAGGAACACGCCGACGCACTCTCGAACCGTATTGTTTCCGTCCGTAATATTATGCGTTTCCCCGTTCAGCCGAACCGTCCGCGATCCGTCGGCGTCGATCCGGATCTCGTGATCGCGGAACGTCTCCGGGACGGCGTCGACGAGCGGGTCGAAGTCCCGCAGTTCGTCGCGAGCGATGCGCGTGACGGCGAGGCCGCTCCCGCCGTGGAGGCTCCCCGGCAGGCGGATGAGCCGGTTGATGTCCGTCGTCACCGGCTCGTCGATGGGCGCGTTCTCGGCCTCGATGGCCCGCTCCGCGAGCAGGTCCGCGAGGGTCCGGGTGTACTGCCCGGCCGCCTCGAGGTTGCCCGCCGCGATCTCGTCGTAGTTGTCCGTCATCGCCGCGTAGAGCGTCGCCGCTCCCTTCTCGCCGATACCGTCGAACTCCCGGAGGCGGGCGACGCCCTCCTCCTCGTCGAGCGCGCGGACCTCGTCGGCGAGCGCGACGATTCGGGCGTGAACGCGTCGCCCCCATCCGCCGTCGGCGCGGAGGATCCGCTTCTCGACGGGGTTCTTCAGGCCGAGGCCGGAGACGGTCTCGACGCGCGTGAGGTCGTCCACGTGGTCGATGCCGAGGCCGCGGACGTAGTCGACGATCTCGCGGCGCTGCTCGCGGCCGAGACGGCGAACGTTCTCGTCGCGGACGTGAACGTGGTACCCGCGCCCGCCGGAGAAGACGACGGTGAGGTCCTCGAAGCCGAAGTCGTCCTCGAGAAACGAGAGGAGCCTGAACAGCGCCTCCTTGCAGGTCGCGAGCATGTCCGCGTAGGCGTCGCCGTCGGGATCCACGCCGGGGAGGTGGTCCGCGTCGAGGTCGAAGACGAGATCCGACTCCTGCCACCCCTTCTCGTCCATCGAGCGCGCGCCGGGGTCGGCGTAGCGCCCCGCGGAGAAGTAGACGTGGCGGGGGCGCTCGCGCGAGAGGAACGTCCCGAGGTCGCCGAGATCGAGGTGCGAGTTGTGCCGGACCATCGTCGTCCCCGACCCCGACGTGAAGGGGATGTACCCCCACTCGCGCTCCTCGAACGCGGGGGGCGGCGTCAGCTCCGTCCGTCGGTAGTGGTCGCCGAACCGCCCCCGGAGGTACTCGCGCGTCCGATCGTTCATGCGTCACGGTAAATCAGGTCGCGGGGACAAGAAGGCGTCGGGTTGAATCCCGCCGGGGAGAGTGTGTCGAGTTCGTGTCAGATCCCCTCGACCGCACCCTGTCGCCGGGGGTCGGCCGCGCCGACGTACTCCCCGGAGTCGGGGTCGACGAGGACGAGCTGCGCGTTGCCGAGCTGCGCCGCCTCCGACTCGAAGGAGAAGCCCGCTCGCCCGAGCACCTTCCGGACCCCGCGCGGGACGCCGGCCTCCCAGAGGATCTCCGGGTCGGTGTCCTTGTAGACGCGCGGCGCGGCGACGGCCTGCCGAACGCCCATCCCGAACTCGACGACGTTGAGGATGATCTGCGCGACCGTCGTGATGATGGTCTTGCCGCCTGGCGAGCCGACGGTCATGAACGGCTCCCCGTCCTTGAAGACGATCGTCGGGCTCGTGCTGCTGAGCGGGCGCTTCCACGGCTGGACCTCGTTCGGCCCGCCGGGGACAGCGTCGAAGTCGGTGAGTTCGTTGTTCAGCATGAAGCCGTAATCGGGGACCATCAGCCCGGAGCCGAAGAACTGCTCGATGGTGCTGGTCCAGGAGACGAGGTTCCCCTCGCCGTCGGCGGTGGTGAAGTGCGTCGTCTGCCCGCGGTCGCGGACTGGTCCCCCCGCGAGGTCGCCGCGACCGACCGGCGTGACACGGTACGGCTCGCCGGGCTGGTAGTCCCACGGGTTCCCCGGTTCGAGCGGCGACAACGCATCGCTGTCGGGACGGATCAGGTCGCGGCGGGTCGCGAGGTACTCCTCGTCGAACAGACCCTGCCACGGCGCGTCGACGAACGCCTTGTCGCCCATGTACTCCCCGCGATCGGCGTAGGCGAGGCCGAACGCCTCGAGGAGCACCTCGTACGTCTCGGGCGAGTAGCGGCCGCGCCGTCGCAGTTCGAACGGTTCGACGAGCTTCAGGATCTGCCCGATCGTGAGGCCGCCGGAACTCGGCAGCGACTGCGTGCGGACGGTCACGTCCCGGTACTCGGCGTACTCGGGGTGGTCGACGGTGACGTTGTAGCGAGCGAGGTCGGCGGGGCGCATGCTCCCGCCGGCGTCCCGCACGGTTTCGGCGAGCGCCTCGCCGATCTCGCCCTTGTAAAATGGGCCGATGCCCGCGTCGCGAATGGTTCTGAGGGTCTCGGCCAGGTCGGGTTGGACGAGCGTCTCGCCCTCCTCGAGCGGGTCACCGCCGGGCGTGAATACCTCGCTCGCGGCCTCGTTGAACACCTGGGAGTTTCCGGCGATGGCCTCGGCGAGCGCCGCGTCCACGGTGACTTCCGGGCCGTCCTCCCCCGCCAGCCCGACCGCGGGATCGACGAGGTCCGCGAGTTCCATCGTCCCGAACCGCTTGAGCGCGACGTCGGCCGCGCGGAGGGTGCCCGGGACGCCGACCGCGTCGCCGCTGGCGCGCCGCTCCTGGAACGGGATCGGTTCGCCGTCGTCGTCGAGGAACATCTCGGGGTCCGCCCCAAAGGGGGCACGCTCGCGGTTGTCGATCGCGTAGAGTTCGTTCTCCTCGGCGACGTAGACGACCATGAATCCGCCGCCGCCGATCCCCGAGGAGTGCGGCTGGACGACGTTCAGCGCGAACTGGACGGCGACGGCGGCGTCGATGGCGTTCCCGCCGCTGCGCAGAACGTCCGCGCCGATGACCGTCGCCTGCGGGTGGACCGAGGAGACCATCCCTTCGGAACTGCGCGCGACGGGGACGTCGCCCGCGGTGACTCTCTCGGCGTCCGACTCCTGCGCCGCCGCAGCACCGACCGGGAGCGCGCCCGCCCCGAGCGTCGCCGCCGATCCCTTCAGGAACGTCCGTCGGCCGGTCCCCGTTCCCTCGGCCTCGGTCGGTTCGTCCTCGGTACCGCTCTCGTCTCCGCCGCGAACTGGCATGACGTTCGAGAGACGGAGAGGCTACAAATATTACTTTTTGAGGATAAATTTATGTATGAAGAATATCAATATAATCGACTCTCGTTCGGGACGATCTCGGAGTGGCGGCGTACGAGTGTCGCGTATAGCCGCAGACCCCGTGGTTGCACGCGCTACCAGTACGAATCTGACTTGACCCCGGCGACCAGCCCGTGACGCCCGCGCGGCCGAGCAGAGCGAGGCCGCGACCCGCCGAACCCCCGAAGGAGCGAAGCGACTGAGGGGGTGAGGCGGGGTTTTAGTCCAGGTTTTGCCAGGGAGCGGCCTTCGGCCGCTCCCGCAGCAAAACGTGGGGTTTCAGAACCCCATGAACCGCGAGAGCTTCTCCTTCAGTCCCGCGTGATCGCCGAGGCGGAGGTAGTAGGCGTCGCCGCCGTCCTCGTAGTAGCCGGTGACGCGGCGCTGCACCTCGAAGCCGAGGTGTTCGTAGAAGTCGAGGGCGTTGTGGTTCGTCGTCCGGGCGTGGCAGGTGACCGAGGGGTGGTGCTCCGCGACGGTCGCGACGAGGCGCTCGCCGAAGCCGTCGCCGCGGAAGTCGGGGGAGACGGCGAGAAAGAGGATGTAACCGTCGCGGCGCGTCGAGGCGAACGCGATCAGTTCCTCGGTGACGCCCGCCGTGATGTAGCAGTAGACGGTCGAGCGTCGGTACGCGTCGACGAAGAAGCCCCGACGTTGCTTGAGGACCCCCTCCTCCCGGCGGATACGCTCTTTCAGCTTCCAGGCGTCCTCGACGTAGTCGTCACTCCCCGGCGAGACGATACGGGACTCGACGTTGACGCTCACTACCACACCATATGCGTGCTCTCGGATATAATTCCACCGGGGGGTGGATCGGCCCGGTGGCAAGCCCGCGGCGGCCGCCTCGACTACCTGTAAACCCCACTGTTCTTGACGGCCGACCGTGTTGGCCGGACCAATGACGCTGGGGGACCGGAACGTCGGTCGGCGGAGAACGAATCGGACGCTTCGCGAGCGGGTGCGGCAGTGGTTCATCACGGGAGCGGCGCTCACGATCCCGCTGTTCGCGACTCTGCTCGTGCTAGCCTTCGCGCTCGACTTCCTCTCGGGACTGCTCGATCCGGTGGTGATGACGCTCTTCTACGTCGAGGCCGACACGAAGACGGTCGATCCGACGGTGCTCAAGGCCGCGACGGTCGTCGCGTTCCTCGCGGTCGTCCTCGTGATCGGCATCGTCGCGGAGACGCGCCCGACCGGCGGTCGCCTCACCGGTGTCGTCGACCGGACCATCGAACGTATTCCCGGGATCGGCTCGCTCTACACCGGCTTCCGACAGATGAGCGAGGTCGTCGTCGAGGGCGACGTCGAGAGCTTTCGCGACGTGAAGCTCGTCGAGTTCCCCACGCCGGGATCGTACACGGTGGCGTTCGTCACCGCGGAGACCCCGACCCACGTCGAGGAGAGTACGGGCCACGAGGACATGGTGACGCTGTTCATGCCGATGGCCCCGAACCCCGTGATGGGCGGTTACGTCCTGCACACCTCGCGCGATCGGGTCATCGACGTCGACATGACCATCGAGGAGGCAGTCCAGTCCATCGTCACCAGCGGCGTCACGGTGAACGGGGAGGGGGGCTCTCGGGCGATCCCCCCCGAACGCCTCAGGGCGCTCGGGATGGGCGATCCCGCCGGCAAGCCGGTCGCCGAGGAAGACGCCGCCGAGGAGTCCCCGAAGCGCGGATGACCGCGGAGGCGTCGCTCCTTCGTCGATCGTGGCACCCAGAAGTTCTTTGCTCGAATGCGGCGACTTCCTACCTATGATCGACGAGACGGTCGAGGAGATCCGGGAGATGCAGACGCACAGTTCGTCGGTGGTGGCGGTGAAGGCCGCCCGCGCGCTCGCGACGCTCACGGAGCGTGACGTCGCGACCGTCGAGGAGTACCTCCGCGATCTCGAACGCAACAGCAGCGCGCTCCGGCGGGCGAACCCGTCCCACGCCTCGCTGTACACCACGCAGCGCGACATCGTCGAGAGCGTCACCGAGGCCGACCCCGAGACGCTCGAGCGGGCGAAGGAACTCACCGTCCGGGCGGTCGAGCGCGCCGTCGAGCAGGTCGAGACGGCGAAACACCGCGCCGCCGAGGAGGGCGCGACGCTGCTCGACGACGGGACGACGATCCTCACGCACGACTACTCTTCGACGGTCCTCGAAGCGATCGAGATCGCGGTCCAGGGCGGCGCGCACCTCACCGTCTACGTGACGGAGGCGCGCCCGCGGTACCTCGGTCGGAAGACCACGCGCGTGCTCGCCGCGATGGACCGCGTCGACGCCCACCTGCTCGTCGACAGCGCCTCCGGGTGCGTCCTCCCCGAGTGCGACCGGGTCGTCGTCGGGATGGACTGCATCGTCGGGGAGACGCTCTACAACCGCGTGGGGACGTTCCCCATCGCCGCGACGGCGAACGAACTCGACGTGCCCGTCACCGTCGTCGGGTCGCGCGCCAAGATCATCGAGAGCGGTTTCGCCTTCGAGAACGAGTACCGCTCGCCGAGCGAGGTGATGCGCGAACCCGCCGAGGGGTTCGCGATCGAGAACCCCGCGTACGACGAGACGCCCGTCCGACTCGTCGACGGCGTCGTCACCGACTGATCGACCGCTCGCGGTGGACGATGACGGGAGTGGCGGAGGAGCAGGAGCGGGAGACGGCGTGGTGCGACCCGCTTCGATACGGCCGCGGGCCCTACTGGAGGACGCGGTGGACGCTCAGGGCGGTCCCGCAGACGGGGCACTCGTAGGCGAGCTGTCGCTCGCCGTCGCGCGTGCGCTCGACGAGCACCCAGTCGCCGTCCGCCGTCGCGGTGCTCTCGTGACCGCAGGTCGGACAGAACAGCGTCGTCTTGGGCCGGCTGCGGCGGCCCGGGGAACGACGACGCAGATCCACGTGACTCATCGGGATACCGTAGGATCCGGACGGGTAAATGCTTGGTGAACCGAACCCATCCGTAACGGTCGTTTACGACCGTTTCGGGCCGTGAATCGCGGTATCACGGGTCGATCTGACAGCAGGAGATACCGTTCGTCGGGACACACTCCGCGAACGACTGAAGAGGGGCGAGCCGTCATCGACGTGGGGCGCCGAGGTCGCCCGACTGCAAATACCACCACTGTCCCCACCACCACTGCCCCCACCACCACTACCACTGTCCCCACCACCACTACCACCGCAATCACCGCCATCACCATCACCGCGATAATCGCTATCACCGCGATCACTGCCAGCGTAGCACCCGCGAGCGAGCGTAGTGAGCGAGCGGACCGAGGAGCGACCAACGGGGCGCGAGCGAAGCGAGCGCGCCGGCGTGCCCGCGAGCCGGAGGCGAGCGGGGGCACGCCGGACGAGCACCGCGAGTCCGGCGGCGGGAGCGACGAGGGTTTTGGTCCAGATTTTGTCAGGGAGCGGCCGGAGGCCGCTCCCGCGGCAAAAGGTGGGTTTACATGTACATCCGGTCCTCCGGCTGGCGACCCGCCTCGACGGCCTGCATCCGCGCGGCGAGTTCGGCGTAGTGCTGTCTCACCTCCTCGGCGAACGACTCCAGCGGTTCGGTGTCGACGTCGAGGTCGTAGACCCGTTCGAGGGCGTCGAGGAGTCGGAGCGCCGCCTCCACGTCCGGCGTCTGGGCGTGGGCGGGGGTCGCGAAGACGGCCACGCGGAGATCGGAGTCGAGCCCCCGCTGCATCAGCGCGCCGTTGACGCCGTCGAGGAACCCCCCGCCCATCGGCGGCACCTCGCCGTCGTCGAGGCGGTGCTCGCGGTAGTCCTCGGTGGCGATGTAGAACGCGCGGTGCTCGTCCGGCCCGTGGGCGACGGGGACGCCCGAGAGGACGGCTACCTCGGCGATCTCCTCCTCGGCCCAGTCGAGCACGGCGTCCGCGAACGGCTTGGCCATCCCGACGGGGATGAACAGTTCGCCCACGAGGACGGTCAGGTCGAGGCCGTCGCGCGAGAACAGCCGGGTGTGGTTGCGCGGCGCTCCCTCGCTGAAGGGCGTGATGGCCGGGAGCCCCTCGGCGGCCACGTGCCCGGTCTGTTCGAGGTCGAGTTGCTTCACGAGGTAGTCGGCCGCGGTGAGTCCCGCCAGCCCGAACTCAGAGAAGCCACAGAGCAGCGTCTCGGTCGGGGCGCTGTCGTGCGTGACGTCGAAGCGGGTGCGCTCAGTCGAGCGGATGGACATGCGTCGGTGTGCGACGCCTCGCGACTTAGAATCGCGGGTCGCAATTCTTTTTCCCGTGTCGCGAAAGTGACGGGTAATGGTGGCACAGAACGGGACGAACGGGTCGGGCGGGAACGAGAGTACAATTCTCGGCGGGCCGAGCAACGGGACGAACAACACCACCGGGAGCAAGTTCGCCCGCGAGATCGTCGAACTCTTCCCGGACTGGATCCCGACCGACCTGGCGGAGCCGATCGGAAAGTTCATCGCCGCGATATTTATCCTCGCCCTCGCGTGGTACGCCTCGAAGCTCATCAACCGCCTCCTCGGACGGCGCATCGCGCGGCGATTCCGCCGGCCCAGCGTCTCGCGGACGGTCCTCCGGCTGATCCGGCTGATCGTGATGCTCTTCGCGTTCTCGATCGTCCTGACCATCTACGGCACTCGGCTCGGCGACATCGTCCTCTCGGTCACGGTGTTCACGGCAGTGGTCGGTGTCATTCTCGCCCCCATCGTCGGCAGCTACATCAGCGGGCTGTTCGTGCTGGCCGACCAGCCCTACGAGGTGGGCGACATGATCGAGATCCCCGACGTGGGCGGCACCGGGGTGCGCGGGTTCGTCGAGGACGTCAACCTCCGGTACACGAAGATATTCACGCTAAACAATACCTTCCTCACGATCCCGAACGGGACCATCCGCGACCGCGACGTGGTCAACTACTCCGCCGAGGACCCCCGGACGCGCCTGAGCCTCGACGTCACGGTCACGTACGAAGGCGACCTGGACGAGGCCCGACAGCTCATCGAGGACGCCGCCCGCGGCGTGGACGTGGTGATCGACGGCGGCCCCGACATCCGGATCGGGAGCGCGCGCTACCCCGCCGCGCCGACGTGCTACATCAACCAGTTCGCCGACCACGGCGTGCTCCTGACGCTCCGCTACTGGGTGAAGGAGCCGTACAAGCTGCTCACCGTCCGCTCGAAGGTGCAGACCCGCGTCTGGGAGCGGCTGGCGGACGCCGACGTGGCGATCCCCTATCCCCACTCGCACGTCGTCTTCGACGACACGAGCGGGCACCTGGACGTGGCGCTCGACGGGACGGAGGCGGACGGCGGGACGGGGGTGGACCACGGAGCGGGAGCGGGCGACGTGGAGGAGGTGGGCGACGGGGAGGAGACGGACCGCGCGAAGGAGCGGGCGAGCGACGGCCGAACGCGACTCACCGGCGACTCGACCGGGGCGACCGACCCCGACGCCGGCCGGAACGACCGCGGGTAGCCGACCGGCGGAGGTCAGCCGACGGTCACGAGTTCGCAGTCGAGGCTCCGCCTGAGGTACCGCTCGACGTCCGGGTCGTCCATGAGCTGTCGGATCATCCGCTGCCAGCGACTCGCCTGCTTGCGACCGATGACGACCACGTCCGCCCCCTCGGCGGCGACCTCGTCGAGGATCGTCTCCTCCACGAGGAAGCCCGAGCGGACGAGGTAGCGAGCGCGCGACAGGGGACCGACCTCGGCCTCGACGGCCCGCTTGAGGTCGCTCCGGCCGACCTCCCGACCGTTCTGGTAGAGGTTGACGTGCAGGACGGTGAGGTCCGCGTCCCGCTCGCGGGCGATGCGGACGCCCTCGCGGAGCGTCGCTCGGGAGTGCGCAGAGAGAGGGTACCGGACGGGAACCACGACCAGCGTCATTGCCCCCGATTATCGGTGGGGTGCTCTCAACCTTTTCATCGGAGCACGACGCGTCCCTCGCACTCGGGGGCGACGCCGACCGCGCGGGCGTAGTCTGCGAGCACCTCGTACTGGACGCCGTGGGTCTCGACGCGGTGGGCGGGGCGGAGCGTCGGGAACTCGTGACCTGCCTGGAGGAGGTAGGCGTTCGTCGCCAGCCGGTAGGTCGCCCCGTCGTCCACCGGGAGGCCGCCGACGGTCAGCTCGACCACCTCGCAGGCGTCGGTGTCGTAGACCACCTCCGCGCCGCTGACGTGGGCGTTCCAGTTCGGGTCGCCGTGGGGGGCGCGGTAGGCCTCGCCGAACAGCGCGCGCAGGTCCTCGCCCGTCACCGCCGCCGTCGCGACCGGCTCGTCGAACGGGACGACGCTCACGAGATCCGCCACCGTCACCGCCCCGTCGAGCGACGGGCCGTCGCGGATGCCGCCGCTGTTGTGGAGCGCGCAGTCGGCGTCGGTCGCCCAGCGGTAGGCGTCGGCGACGAAGTTCCCGATCCGGCACTCCCCGCCCCGCCGGAGGTCGCGCGTTCGCCGGATCGGCTCGTCGACGCGGGCGACGACCTCGGAGAGGCCCGTCTCGGCGCGGTGGCGCTCGAACCGCTCGCGGAGGTCGGCGTCGGGCGTCGCGTCGTCGACGGGGTGGCTCGTCGCGGTTCCGGCGTCGAGGTCGACCTCCACGAGGCGCTCGCCGTTCGGCCCCGGCCGGGTGCAGAGGGTCCCCGCGACGCGCTCTACGCGGGGCACGTGGACGTGCCCGCCGAGGATCGCGTCGACGTCGAACCGGCGCGCGAGGTCGTCGTCCGCGCCGCCGAGGTGCGAGAGGACGACGAGGTAGTCCGCGCCGTCGTCGCGAAGCGAGTCGAGTTCTCGACCGACGGCCGCCGTCGGATCGGCGAAGTCGAGACCGTTCGCTCGGGGGCTCATCTCCTTCGTCGTCGGGTCGGTCACGCCGACGACGCCCACGGTCGCGCCGTCGACCGCGAACGTCGCGGAGGGGACCACGCCCGCCGCCTCGCCGAAGACCGTCCCGTCGTCGCGGACGTTGGCGCTCACCCACGTCTGGGGCGTGTCGCGGACGATGCCGCGGATCGCGTCGAGTCCGTAGTCGAAGTCGTGGTTGCCGAAGGTCTCCGCGTCGGGGCGGACGGCCTCGAAGAACTCGACGGCCTGCCTGCCCTTCCTGACGAGCGGGAGGACGCCCGGCGCGGTGTCGTCGCCGGTGCCGACGACGAGCGAATCGTCGCCGCGGCGCTCGCGGACGGCACCGGCGAGGCGCGCGAGGCGTTCGGGAACGTCGTAGACCCCCTCGATGTCCGAGTAGTGGAGGAGTCGGGGAGACATTACCCGCTACGGAGGGGCGGCGCAACAAAGACCCATCGTCCGATCGGTGGGCATGCCGCATCGGTGGACGCCACCGTCCGCCGTGGGTTGCACGAGGCCTCACGGCCGACGCCGGCGGGCGTTCGCAGCGACGTGCATCCGGCCAGTATATTTACGGGCGGAACGACGAGTAGTCGTCATGGAAGCGCGAACGCATCCCGACGGGACGAGGCTCTTCGTGGACCGGGGCGAACCCGAGCGCGGGTCGAAGGGGCCGTTCTACGTGGTCTACCGCACCGACGACGGCGAGCGGCGCTGGGGCTTCTTCTGCTCGAACTGCGAGACGTTCGACACCGCCGTCGACTCGATGGGGCGCATCCAGTGCAACGTGTGCAGCAACCTCCACAAGGCCGAGGAGTGGGACGCCGCCCACGAGTGACCGGGTAACCTCCTCCCCCGCGGCCGTCGACGGGGACCGTGGTAAAGACTAAGCCCCGTCGCACACAATCGGTACGTGAATGGGGGTTGTTAACAAGCCGCTACTCGACGAAGCGCGCACGATCTTCACCGACCTCGGCTACACGGTGACCGATCTCGGGTCCGAGCTACGGGCCGAACGGCGGTGGCGAATCGTCTACGTCACGGCCAGCGACCCGGACGAAGTCGCGGAGGACGTGGACCTTCGCTGCTTCGTCGCCAGCCGGGAGCGCGCGGATCGCCTCCGCGAGAAGCTCCTCTCTCGCGCCCCGGACTACGACTGGGCCGTCATGAGCGTCGGCGACGACGGCGACTACGACGTCCTCCACCCGCAGGCGAGCCAGGCGCTCCCCACCTGAGACGCGGACTCGGAAACGGGGGACCGCCGGTGCGCGACCGGGTGGCACGAACGCCTTTTACGCGTCGAACAGATACGGATGGGTATGTTCGTGGGGCACGGTCTCGTCGCCTTCGCCCTCGCCGCCCTCGCCGCTCGACGGATCGGCTGGTCGCGCGAGCGAGCGTTCGCCGTCGGTCTCCTCGCGGGCGCGTTCGGCCTCCTCCCCGACGTGGACATGGTCTACGCGCTCGTCGGTCTCGCTTCCGGAGCGAATTCCGCGCTCGGTCTCGCCGAGGACTTCTGGGCCGCGAGCACCGTCGTCCACCGGGCGGTGACTCACTCGCTCGTCGTCGGGGCGGTCGCGGCCGCCGGACTCGCCGCGTGGCGGGGTGAGACGGTGCGGGCGCGCCTCGTCGGGGGTGCGCTCCTCGCCGGCCTCGTCCTCGTCGCCGCGCTCGAGAGCGGCGCGCTCGGCGCATTCGTCATGGCGACGTTCGTCCTCGGGGGGCTCGCGCTCGTCGGCGCGGCCCGGCGCGCCGACCTCTCGCCGCCGGCGGTCCTCGGCGCGGCCCTGATCGGCCTGCTGAGCCACCCCTTCGGCGACCTGTTCACCGGCGAACCGCCGCGACTGCTCTACCCGCTCGACGCCGCGCTCGTCGTCCACCGCGTGACGCTCGCGCCCGATCCGACGCTCCACCTCCTCGGAGCCATGCTGTTCGAACTCCTCGCGCTGTGGGCGGGCGCGGTCGTCTTCCTGCGACTGCGCGACCGCCGCGTGCGCGACGTCGTCCACCCGTGGGCGGCGTTCGGCCTCGCCTACGCGGGGGCCGTCCTCGCGCTCCCCGCGCCGACGCTCGACCTCTCCTACCCGTTCGTCTTCGGCATCCTCGGCGTCGGCGCGGTCGGGAGCGCGCCGCACGTCGTCCGCCGCGACCGCCCCGAGACGGTCGTCGCCGCGGCGGTGACGGCGCTCGCGACGGTCACGATCGGCGCGCTCGCGTACACCGCGGGCTACCTCGTCGCCGGGTGAGCGGCGAGCGCGCTCGCCGCATCGGGGACTATTTTATTCGCGCCGCCCGTTATTGGGCCCATGGAAACGAGGGACATCGGACGCGTCCTGCGGAACGCCCGGCTGAACGCCGGGCTGTCGTGGACGCTTGTCGGCGTCGTCGCCCTCGTCGCGATCCGGAACGTCCTCACCGACGACCCGCTGTGGGCCGGCTTCGCCGCCGTCGTCGCGGTCGTGTCGATCGTCCCCGCGGTGTTGCTTCGCTCTGCGCGCTCGATGCTGCCGTGGGAGGTCGTGCTGCTCGCGGCGCTCCCCCTGCTCGCCCGTCCGTTCGGGCCCCCCGGCGTGAGCGACGTCGCCACGTACCTCGCGGTCGCCGCTATCGCGCTCATCGTCGCCGTCGAACTGCACGTGTTCACGCCCGTCGAGATGAGCTACGGGTTCGCCATCTTCTTCGTCGTCGTGACGACGATGGCCGCCGCGGGCATCTGGGCGGTCGTCCGCTGGGTCGCCGACGTCTACCTCGGGACGGGCTTTCAGCTCGACCAGCGCGCCCTCATGCTGGAGTTCGTCGCCTCGACGGCCGCGGGCGTGGTCGCCGGCGTCCTCTTCGAGTTCTACTTCCGGCGGTACGCGAACGTCGTCGAACGCCTGGAGGTGGAGCCGTGAGGGTCCGCGAGTACCTCGGTCTGAGCGACCGCCGACAGCGACAGCTCGTGTGGGCGATGGAACTCGGCCTCGTCGGGATGTTCTTCATCGGCCTCGAACGCGGCAACACGGGCGTCATCGTCAACACCGCCGTCGCGCTCGGCGTGACGCGCCTGCCGTCGCTCCTCGAACGCGACTTCAGCATCCCGATGGACCCCGGCCTGACGCTCTGGATCACGACGGCGGTCTTCCTCCACGCGTTCGGGACCGTGGGCCTCCCGGGGGCGGCGTCGACGCCCTACCGATCCGTGTGGTGGTGGGACCACCTCACGCACACCCTCTCGGCGACCGTGGTGGCCGCCGTCGGCTACGCGAGCGCGCGGGCGCTCGAACTCCACTCCGACAGCAACCGCTTCCCGGGACCGTTCATGTTCGTCTACATCCTGCTGTTCGTGATCGCCTTCGGCGTCCTCTGGGAGGTCGTCGAGTTCCTCATCAGCGAACTCTCCCGCCTGCTCGGCGGCGGGACCGTGCTCACGCAGTACGGCGTGGGCGACACGATGCTCGACCTCGTGTTCGACATCATCGGCGCGGTCATCGTCGCCGTCTGGGGCACCGCCCACCTCACGGACGTGGCCCACGCGCTGAGCACCAGGCTGGCGCTGCGCCGGGCGGAGTGAGCCGACGCGCCTTCGGTGAGCGACCGACGGGACGTTCCCGACGGTCGGCGCGTCCGACGCCTGCCGCTGACCGCTCGACGCAAGGGACATCTCCGCGGCCGTCCTAGGACGTGTATGCTGACCCTCCTGCTCGGCACGTTGGGACTGCTCGAACTCCTGTTTCCGGAGCGAGTGCTCGAGGTCTCGAAGCGGCTGACGGTCGAATCCCCGGACGACTGCGAGTGGAAACCCTGGGTCGCGACCGCGACCCGACTGGAGGGCCTCGTCTTCGTCCTCCTCGCCCTCCGCCGGATCGGGGGATGCCCCGGACGGCGCGCCTGCGCCTGCGCCCGCGGCGGATAGGCGGGCCCCGGCGACGCCGCGGACCGCCGCCGCGTGTACACTTATTGCACACCGGAGCGTAGTGCAACGGGCGATGGTGTTCAAGAAGATCACCCTCATCGGGACCAGCGACGAGAGCTTCGAAGCCGCGGTGGACGACGCCATCGACCGCGCCGAGCAGACGCTCGAACACGTCCAGTGGGTCGAGGTGACCCACCAGGGCGTCGAGATCGCGACCGCGGAGAATCGCGAGTACCAGGCGGAGGTCGAAGTCGCGTTCAAGATCGAGTAGCGCGACCGACGGCGTCCGCTCGCGACCGCTTTTCGACCCCTCAGGTGCGGAACGACTCGCCGCACCCGCACTCGCTCACGACGTTGGGGTTCTCGACGTGGAAGCCCGCCCCTTGCAGCCCCCCCTCGAAGTCGAGGACGCTCCCCTCGATGTAGCGCATGCTCGCGGGATCGACGAATATGCGCAGGCCGTCGTGCTCGGTGACGGTGTCGTCCGGCTCCGGTTCGTGATCGAACCGCATCCCGTAGGAGAGGCCCGCACAGCCCCCCTGCTGGACGAACAGGCGCAGTCCCGCCTCGGACGTGTCCAGTCCCTCGCCGTCGAGCAGCGAGAGGGCCTGCTCTGCGGCCTCCTCGGTCACCTCGACCGCCGCGTCGGCGTCGGCGTTCGCAGTCGTGCTACTCATACCCGAACATGATCCCCCGAGGGTGTTAATCTTGACGCCGGATCGACCGCTCCGGTCGACCGCCCGTGACACGCCCTCACGAGGTAGCGCAAGCGGCATCCCAGCGCAGAGCGAGGTCCCCCCGATGACCGACGCGATCCGCGAGGCGACGACGGAACGGGAGGAGCGGGACGCCGTCGCGCTCCTGAAACAGTTATTCGGCGACCTCGACGACGGGGAGGTGCGGGCGTTCTTCGACGACGACGCCTACCGCGCGTTCTGCCTCTACGAGGGCGACGCGCCCGTCGCCGTCGCCGGCGTCTCCGTCCGTCCCGTCCTGCACCACGAGCGTCACGTCTGGCTGCACGACCTCGTCGTGGAGGAGTCCCGCCGGGGGGAGGGACGCGGCGCGCGCCTGCTGGCCTTCGTCGAGGACTGGGCGCGCGAACGGGGGTGCGACCTCGCGGCGCTCGCCGCGCGGAAGGGCAACGACGGCGCGCGGCGGTTCTACGAGCGCAGCGGCTACGAACCCTGGGGGACGGTCTACGAGCGACGGCTGTCGGAGGGGACGGGCGACCGGTGATCACTCGGCGTCCGCGTTCTCGTCCTCCCCGCACTCGTCGTGTTCGTCGTGCTCGTCCTCGGTACCGTCGTCCGTGAACCGCGCTTCGTCACTGTCATCGGCGAACCGCGCCTCGATACTGGCCGCGTGGGCCTCGAGTCCCTCGGTCCGGGCGAGGGTGGTCACCGTTCCCCGGAGATCCGCCAGCCCCTCGCGCGAGAGGCGCTGGACCGTGGTCGATCGGAGGAACGTCTCGACCGAGAGGCCGCCGAAGACGCGCGCGCCGCCGTCCGTCGGGAGGACGTGGTTCGTCCCGCTGGCGTAGTCGCCCGCCGCGACCGGGGTATAGGGGCCGAGGAAGACGCTCCCGGCGTTCGTGATCCGCTCCAGGAGCGCCTCGTCGTCCTCCGCCTGGATCGACAGGTGCTCGGCGGCGTACTCCTCCGCGAACAGCACCGCCTCGGACATCGACCGGGCGAGGAAGACGCCGCTGGCGTCGTTGGCGAGCGACTCGCGAATCACGTCGCCCCGCTCGCGTTCGTCGATTCCGGCCTCGACCGCCTCGGCGATCGCCTCGCCCGTCGCGTCGTCGTCCGTGACCGCGACGACGGCGCTCTCGGGGTCGTGCTCGGCCTGCGCGAGCAGATCCGCGGCGACGAACTCCGGCGTCGCAGTTCCGTCGGCGAGGACGAGCACCTCGCTCGGGCCGGCGAGGAAGTCGATCTCGACTTCGTCTCGCACTTCGGCCTTCGCCGCCGTCACCCACTTGTTGCCCGGGCCGACCACCTTCTGGACGGCCGTCACCGTCTCCGTCCCGTACGCGAGCGCGGCGATCGCCTGCGCGCCGCCGACCTGGTAGACCGCGTCCGCGCCCGCGAGGTGGATCGCCGCGAGCGTGACGGGGTTGATCGTCTCCGCGGGGGGCGTCGCCACCGCGACGTGTTCGACGCCCGCCACCGTCGCCGGAACGACGCCCATCAGCGCGCTCGACGGGTAGGCGGCGGCCCCGCCGGGGACGTACACCCCGACGCGCTCGATCGGCCGGAAGCGACGACCGAGTTCCCGCCCGGGGGAGAACTCCCGCCGCCAGTCCTCGGGCACCTGCCGCTCGTGGAACTCGCGGACGTTCGCGGCGGCCCGCTCGATGTGTTCGCGCAGGTCGTCGTCGATCGCCTCCGCGGCACGGGCGGCGTCGTCGGTCACGTCGAGGTTGCCGACCGCCACGCCGTCGAACTCGCTGGCGTACTCCCGGAGGGCGACGTCGCCCTCCTCGCGCACCCGATCGACGATGTCGCGGGCGGTGCCGCGGACGGCCTCGACGCCGGCGTCGCGCTCGAAGAGCGCGCGCCGGTCTGCCGGGCCGAGGTCCGCGACGCGTTTGACGTCCATGCCCGCGGATTCGAAGGGGGCGCGGAAAACGGTTGCTGACCCGGGTCAGCGCGTGACGTACCAGACGACGCCGACGGCGAGGAGGACGAACAGGCCGCCGAGGAAGAACGCCAGGACGGGATCGAGGCTCGCCGCGGCCTCGGCCGACGCGCGCGTGGCCTCCGCCGCCGCCTCGGTCGGCGTGGCGGTCGAGTCCCCGGAGAGCGCGGAGACGTCGCCCGGCGTCGACGTCGGCGCGGCGGTGTCGTTCGCGCCCGACGCGCCGGAGGACCCGGCGGTGACGTTGCTCGCGCCGGACCCCGAGTCGCCGCCCGCGCCCCCCGCACTCCCGGCGTCGCCACCGCCGCCCGCCGGACTGCCTCCGCCGAACTGCGGGAGGAGCGATCCGTAGAGGTACCGTCGCAGGAGGAGCGTGGCGACCACGAGCGCGAGCGCGACGCCGAACAGCCGCGAGAGGAGCGATCGGAGGCGCGAGCGGTCGTCGCTCCGTCCGGCGAACAGCACGACCGCCTCGCTCGTCGGGGCGTAGACGGTCATCTCGGTCCCCTTCTCGGAGTAGCCCACCCCGGCGGCCTCGATGAGGTTCGCGTCCTCCAGCTTCCCGAGGTGGTAGTGGACGTTCTGGAGCGAGGTGCCGATGGCGTCCCGGAGTTCGGCGGGCGTGGCCGGCTGGTCGTACAGCCGCGCGAGCACCTCGCGCGTCGTCCCGGCCGAGAGGGTGTCGAAGATCTCGTCCGCGCGCTCCCCGTCGAGACCGACCACCCGCGGCTCGCCCGGCTCGCTCGTCGGGGTGCCGCGGAGCGGCAGCAGGCTCATCGACTCACTCTCTCGATGACGACGGTAAGGCTCTTCTGGTACCTCAAACCGGGATTTGATTCACTCCAGTCTGGCGATTCCCAGGTACGAGAGGATCCCCCGGACGAACAGGAAGCAGACCAGCGCGGCCGCGAGGAGAGTCGTCGGGGCCGCGAGCAGCCGCGCCGTGCGGTAGCCGACGAACCCCCGCGAGAACCCGAGGACGACGAAGCTGACCAGTATCAGCGCGAAGGCGAGGGCGGCGAGTTTCCCGTACGTCTGGTGTCGCATCCGAACGTCGGGTGGCGCTCTCGAATATCGAATCTGTCGCTCGGGCCGTCGCGGACGGCGACCTACCCTCCTGCTCCGGGCGTGACGTTCTGGTTCAGGTGGAAGACGTTCTCGGGATCCCACTGGGCCTTGACCTCCGCCAGCCGATCGTAGGTTCGGTCGCCGTAGGCGGCTCGCACGCGTTCGTCGCCCTCGTCCCCGCTGATGAAGTTGACGTAGACGCCCCCGGTCGAGAATGGGACCATGGCGTCGAACAGCGCCCGGGTCCAGTCCACGTGTCGTTCCTCATTCTCAGTCTCGCGCCACCGCGACTGGATATTCAGCACCCACGCCGCGTCGCGGTGCGGGTAGGCGGTCGACTCGTCGGGTTCCCGCGCCACCGCGCCACCGAGCGAGAGCATCCCGATCGCTGACTCGGACGAGGTCATCCGCGCCGCGTGTTCACAGAGGACGGCGATCCCCTCGCCGTCGAGTTCGGCGAGGTAATGGGACTTCCAGTAGTTGCGCGCACCCGGCCCGGAAGCCGCGTCGAACATCGACTGGAAGTCGACGTACGGCATCGGTTTGACCGCGTCGGCGATCGGTTCGCCGACGTCGCGCAGGGCCGCCAGCGCGCTCTCCCCATCGGCGGGATCGCCCGCGTAGATCATCGCGATCACCAGTACCATCTCGCCGTGTACCTCCTCCGGGAGGAACGGTGCCGGCGGTGCATGCCGAATCACCGGGAGACACGATACTTCGTCGGGTACGTCGCGGACGGCGGCGGACACCTCGCGCAGGACGGCCGGCGCGTCCTCGAACGACCACACCACGGGCCCGGCCAACACCGTCGGATCGAGATCGTGCAGTTCGAACTCGAACGACGTCACGACGCCGAAGTTACCGCCACCGCCCCGCAGCGCCCAGAACAGATCAGGGTGTTCGTCCTCGCCCGCCCGGACGAACGCCCCGTCGGCCGTCACGAGGTCGGCCGATCGGAGGTTGTCGACGGTCAGGCCGAACGTCCGCGAGAGGTATCCGATACCTCCCCCGAGGGTCAAACCGGCCACGCCGGTCGTGGAGACGAACCCCGCAGGCGTCACGAGGCCGTGGGCCTGCGCCTCCCGGTCGAGATCGTGGAGTACGGCCCCCGGTTCGACCCGGGCAGTTCGTCGGTGGGGATCGACGTGTACCGACTTCATGCGCGAGAGGTCGAGCACGAGGCCGTGATCGCAGACCGCGTTCCCCGCGACGTTGTGACCGCCGCCCTTGATCGCGATTTCGAGTCCGTGAGTCCGGGCGAAGTCGACGGCGGTCATCACGTCGGCCGCGCCCAGTGCTCGGACGACGATGGCCGGCGATCGATCGATCATCGCGTTCCAGACCGCGCGGGCTTCGTCGTAACGTTCCTCCCCGGGAAGGATCGCGTCACCGCGGATCTCCTCTCGGAGTTCGGTCACCGCCTCTTCGGGAAGTGGTTGTTGGACTCGGGATGTCGTCATGGCTTCGTACCCACGCTCTTTGACACCCGGGACTGAATTGTAGATTTCTAGTGAAATATTTCACGACGTGAAAGGACTCTGGTCGACACGAGCCCGTCGTGACCGTTCACGTGATGAGTTCCGACGGAAAGAGCGCTGCCTTCTCACCGCCGTCGACCGACCGCGCGTCGACCCGGTGCCGTTCGAAGACCGAGACGGCCCACTCGCGAGCCTCCGGCGAGTCGGTGTCGATCACGGCCTCGAGCATCCCCGTCTCTGCGTCGTGACAGCAGATGCCGACACGGTCGTCGAAGATGCCGAGACCGCACCGATGCTCGTCGGGGAGGTCGTCGTGCACGAGGATGGTGCAGTTCTCGCACGCGGCCGCCCTCGCGACTGCCTCTGGATCCCACGCGACGGTCGCTTCGAGGGTCTCCGGGGCGTAGATGTACTCGTAGTCCATGCCGTCCACGACGGCCCGGCAGACGGTCTCGTTGTTGATCGACTTGAACACCGTCGTGCCGAACCCGCGCATCGCGCTGGTCCCCTCGATCAACTGCGTGACGCGTTCGACGGGCTGGTAGGGATAGCCGGGACCGGGATACGACACCACCGCGTCGGCGAACAGGTCGACCGAGAAACCCTCCATCTCTCGCGGGAGCCACCGCCAGACATCGCGTAGCTTTCGCTCGATCTCCATCGCTTCCCGGAGGTCCGCGAACCGCTCCACGACGAACCGACCGAGGGGCGTCAGTCGGTATGCCCGCCCCTCCCGGACGATCCACCGCCGTGTCTCGAAATCGTCGAGGATCCTTCCCATGGTCGGCGAAGAAGCCCCCGTCGCCGCTCGTAAATCGTTCCGGTCGCGCGGACGCTCCGCGAGCGAGTCGAGCACACCGACCCGGTGGGCCGAACGCGCGAGGAACTCGATGTCCTCGATAGCCGAACTCATGGTGTGGGTACGCATGCCACGATATAACGTGTACGGTGCGGTGTGAACGTTTGGCGGTTCGACGGCAATCGTCAGTTGCGGTGCCGGCGTCGTCGACGTTCCTCGGGCTGCCGTCCGACAACAGTGTACTTCGATACCCCGTGTGCGGAGGGCGGATCGTCCGAGACGGGGTTTACGTAGGTGTCAGTGGTACGTGTACGCATGACGACGCAGCCGAACGACGACGGGACGTCCGCGTTGTCTCCCGACGGCGCGTTCACGCTCCTGGGCAACGCGACGCGCATGGGCATCCTGCGTGCGCTGTGGGAGGCCTACGATCCGTACGCGGCGGACAACGCTGTCCCGTTTTCGGAACTCTACGACCGCGTCGGGATCGACGACACCGGGAACTTCAATTACCACCTGGGGAGGTTGATCGACCACTTCGTTCGCCGGACCGACGGCGGCTACGAACTCGCTACCCCCGGGTTCGCGATCGTACGGGCCGTCATCGCGGGGACGGCTACCGAGAATCCGATTCTGGACCCCGCCGTCGTCGATGCGACCTGCGGGCGCTGTGATAGCCCGGTCGAGATCACCTACGAGGACGGGACCGTCTGGGCGCGGTGTACCGAGTGCGAGGGATACTGGCCGCAGAGAGACGGGCGGATCTTCGGGTTCGGCCTGCCGCCCGAGGGACTCCGGAACCGCGAATCCGACGAGATCTTCGACGCCACCATCGCGTATTCGATCCGCCGGTTCGAGACGATGAGCGACGGCGTCTGTCCGGCGTGCGGTGGCACCGTGGACGCGTCGCTCGCGGCGTGTGAAGATCACGAAGTCGGGTACGACCTCTGCGATGCGTGTGGGTTCTACTTTCTGGGGATACTCACGTTCGTCTGCGAGTCCTGCAAGTTCGCCTGGCGGAGTCCCAGTTGGGCACCGGTTCACCGCCATCCCGCCGTCGTTTCGTTCTACTACGAGCGCGGCATCGAACACGCATCGGTATCGTGGGAGGCGATCTGCCGGAGTTTCGAGTGGCGAGAGGAACTCCTGGCGACGGATCCGACGCGCCTTCGAATCACCGTGCCGCACAGGGGAGACGAACTCCGCGTCGTCCTCGACGAGACGGGCACCGTCGTAGAAGTCGATAGGTGACTCCGTTCGCCCGTAGCCGGGAGAGCGTACGGTCTCCACCTGCCGCCAGCATCGATTGTCGGAGCACCTACAGTAACGGAGTACGGAAAGCGAGTTTACAGAAATGTCGTACTGATTATACCTATCCCCCTGCGCGGGATCTGTTACCTTCGAGGGGCGATGACGACACAGAATCAGCCTACATCGGTCGTGAACCCGACGTGTCTAATACAACCGGAGAGGGGACTTGGAGAGACGACTGACATCGGCGAACGAAGGGGGGAGTATGTCCGGTCCCGAGCTGGTACTTGCTTCGCGCTGCAGCTAACCGAAGTACTTGACGACACCTGTCAGTGCTTGCACCGAGAGTCCGCAGCGAGTAGCGCAACTGGCCGCTGCCGCAGTGACAGCACAGATACGGTCGGCGGGATCGGTGGAATCTCTGAGTACACGACGAGAAAACTGGAACGTCACCGGTTGAGAGGGCTGCCGTCATGACCCTGGCAACCGTTTCGCGGTACGACAGCACTCGGATTCCAGAGGTTGGTGACCACGCGGTAGTGGTCGGAGCGAGCATGGCCGGTCTATGCGCCGCTCGCGTCCTCGCGGATGGATTCGACACCGTCACGGTCATCGAACGGGACTCCCTCCCCGACGAGCCTGTCGCCCGTCGTGGGGTACCCCAGGCACGGCAACCCCATATCCTGTGGGAGGCCGGCCGGATTACGCTTGAAGACTTATTGCCCGGATACAGCGAGGCGTTGCTAGCGACTGGTGGGGTGTTGATCGATGGTCGGAGTGATCTCTACAACTACAGTCGGGGTGGCTTCCTCACTGCTGGAACAGATCCATTCGTGCTGTACTCAGCAACTAGACCGTTGTACGAGCAACTGGTCCGACGGCATGTCTTCACGCTTGATGGGGTCCAGATGCGAGCCGGTTGTCAGTTCACGGAGTACCTCGTCACCGACGAAGCGACCGTCGTGGAGGGCGTGGTGATCCGGAATCGAGACGCCGAGCGGGAGGAAATTTCTGCGGAGTTGGTCGTCGATGCTACCGGACGAACGAGCCGGACTCCGGCCTGGCTGGAGCGACACGGGTACACACCGCCCCCGCTCAACGAGGTTTGCATCGACGTAGCCTACAGTACGACCCTCATCGAGCGACCCGCCGACGACTGCCGGACATTCACCGTACTGGCGGAGACACCTCGTACCCGCGGTGGTCTGGCGGCTCCCGTCGAAGGCGATCGCTGGCTGGTGAACCTGCACGGCGTACACGGCGACCATCCCCCGACGGACACCGAGGGCTTCGTGGACTTCGCTGCGAGCCTTCCGACCCCCGAGCTGAAGCGACTCCTCGTTGAGTACCCGCAGGTCAGCGGGGACATTCATCGCTACCCCTTTCCGGCCAATCGCCGGTATCGATACGAGGACCTCGACCGATTCCCGGACGGCCTGGTCGTGATCGGCGACGCGATCGCGAGTTTCAACCCGATCTACGGACAGGGCATGTCGGTGGCCGCGCTCGAAGCCCTGGTGCTCCACCGGGCGCTCGCGAACGGTGGCCGCGAGGAGCTCGCACTCCGTTTCTTCGATCGCGTCGCAGCGGTGATAGACGTCGCGTGGACGATGGCGACCGGTGCCGACTTCAGCTTTCCAGAGACAGAAGGCCACAGGCCGCGTGGGACTGCCTTCTTCAACTGGTATCTATCTCGGCTCTTCCGCAACGCCCACACCGACGCCGAACTGACCGACGCCTTCAATCGTGTCCTCTCGATGCAGCAGCCCCCTACCTCACTGCTGCACCCCTCGGTCGCGTGGCGCGTGCTCAGGCCGGCCGGCTGAGGGCTCAGTCGCTCCCACGTCAGGTCCGTTCGTGTGCCCGCTTCCGTGGAGTGGGATTGGGACATATCCGGCCGCCGAGGCACTGGTACGGGCCGCGAACACCGCCAGGTAGTTGACGAAACCCGTCCTACCCTGGACGTAGGTCGGATGAATCTACCGCCACCGGCTAGGGACGCGACGCCACAGCCCCGTCGACAGTTGAAATGAACCAGTTTGCACTCCCTCTGGAGGACGAGGCCGCGACGGACCTCGCGTCGACCGGCGGGAAGGGCGCGGCCCTCGCGCGCCTCGTCGCGGCGGGCTTTGCCGTCCCGCCCGGGGTCTGCGTGACGACCGCCGCGTACCGAGCCGTCGCCGACACGCCGGCGATCAGGACGGCGATCGAATCGCTGGAGGGACTGGACCCGGGGGACGCCGAGGCGATCGCCGAGCGCAGCGCGGCGGTACGGTCGAGGATCGAGCGGCGGGGCCTCCCGGCGGCGGTCCGACGGGACGTCGCGGACGCGCTCGACGCACTCGACGCGGGGACGTACGCCGTCCGATCGAGCGCGACGGCGGAGGACCTGCCGACCGCGTCGTTCGCGGGTCAGCACGAGACGTTCCTCGGCGTCGGCGGTCGAGAGGTCCTCGACCGGATCCGCGAGTGCCTGTCGAGCCTGTTCACGGAGCGCGCCGTGGCGTATCGTCTGCGCAACGGCGTCCCGCACTCCGAGGTCGCCATGGCGGTGGTCGTCCAGGCGATGGTCGACCCCGAGGCCGCCGGCGTGCTCTTCACCGCCGACCCCGCGTCCGGCAATCGGTGCGTCGCGTCGATCGACGCCAACTTCGGCCTCGGCGACACGGTGGTCGCCGGCACCGTCTCGCCCGACAACGCCCGCGTCGATCGGAGAACCGGGGAGGTACTCGCGTACGAGATCGGCGAGAAGAGCCACGCCCTCCGGTCGGGCGCGGGCGAACGCGGGGGGACGGAGACGGTGGAACTCCCCTCCGGGAGGCGGGAGTCGCGCGTGCTATCGGACGCGCAGCTGCGCGCGCTCGTCGACCTCGGCGGGCGGGTCGAGGACCTGCTCGGGGATCCGCAGGACGTCGAGTGGGCGCTCGCAGACGGGGAGTTCGTGCTCCTCCAGTCCCGTCCGATTACGTCGCTGTTCCCGCTCCCCTCGCCGCCGCCGGCGGACGACCGCCTCCGCGTCTACCTGAGCTTCGGTCACGCCCAGGCGATGCCCGAGGCGTTGCCGCCGCTGGTCGTGGACTTCTGGCGCGGGTTCATGGAGGGCGGCGCGGACGCGCTTCGGGCCGACGACGCTCGCTGGCGATGGGTGGTCGAAGCCGGCGACCGCATCTACCTCGATCTGACGCCGCCGCTACGCGTCGGTCCCCTCCGCCGAGCGCTCCCGGGTCGGATCGCGGCGGTCAACGAACCGGCGTCGGACGCCCTCCGGGACCTGCTCGCCCGACGCCGGGACGCGTTCCCCGACCGGGGGCGATCGACGGACGCGCTCGCGGTGGCCGGCGCGGTCCGCCGCGGTCTCCCGGTTCTCGGGGCCGTCGTCTCACGAATACTCGCCCGGTCCGTCAGGGACCTCGCGATCGGCCCCCCGGACCCCGAGCGGGAACGGGCCTGGATCGAGGCGTGGGGCGAGAGACTGGCGGCGCGCGTCCGCGATCCCGATACCCCCGCCGGGCGCGTCCGGGCGGCCTTCGAGGGGACCGACCTGTCGACGGTACTCACCGGGGCCCTCCCCCGGATCGGACCCCATCTGGTGACGAGCCTCGTCGCCGAGCGGGGCCTCGTACGTCTGGTCCCCGACGCCCGCGCCGAGGTGGACGCGATCGGCAAGGGGTTCGAGGCGGAACTCGTCACGCGGATGAACCAGCGACTGGGGGACCTCGCCGACCTCGCTCGCGAGCGCCCCGACGTCCGTGACGCGCTACGGCGGGGGGCGTCGCTCCCGGAGATCGAGGAGGTGGAGGGCGGGGAGGCATTCGCGGTCGCCCTGGACGAGTACCTCGACGAGTTCGGCCACCGGACGAGCGGCGAGATCGACCTCAGCCGGCCGCGCTGGAGGGACGACCCCGCCACGTTGCTACGGACGATCCGGGGGAACCTCGCCCGGAGCGACCGCGGAGCGCACAGGGAGCACCTGCGGCGGTTGGAACGCGACGCCGAGGAGGCGGCCGCCCGCCTCGAAGCGCGCGCCGATCGCGGCGTCCTCGGACCGATACGGAGGCGGGTCGTCCGGCGATCGATTCGGGCGTACCGCGGCGGGATTCAGCTTCGAGAGTACCCCAAACAGGGAGTTGCCCACCTCTTCGCGGCCGTCCACGAGGAGGTCTCCGACGCGGGGGAGGCGCTGGCCGCCGACGGTCGCCTCGATCGGCCGGACGACGTGTGGTATCTCCGCCGGGACGAGTTGCTCGACGCGCTCGAGCGGAACGCGCCGATCGACGCCGACCTCGACGCCCGTCGGCGGACTCACGATCGCTACGCCTCGATGAACGCCCCGCCGCTACTCACGAGCGAGGGCGAGGCTCCGACGGTGACGGGGGACGTCGAGGGTTCGGAGGGGACGCTCACCGGGACGCCGGTCTCCGCGGGCGTCGTCGAGGGGCCGGCCCGCGTGATCCGTGACCCCGCCCGGGAGACGCTCGAGCGCGGGGAGATCCTCGTCGCCCCCTCGACGGATCCCGGGTGGACGCCGCTCTTTCTGAACGCGGCGGGGCTCGTGATGGAGGCCGGCGGACGGATGACCCACGGGGCGCTGGTCGCGCGCGAGTACGGCCTCCCGGCCGTCGCCGCGGTCGCCGGGGCCACGGCGACGATTCGGACCGGCGAGCGCGTCCGGATCGACGGCACGCGCGGGACCGTCGAACCCCTCGACCGCGATTGAGACGGGCCCGGAGGGACCGACCGGTCGAAAGGGCTAACGGTCCGTCGCGGTGACGTAGCGAACGTGACGGAGTACGACGCGGTCCTGTTCGACAGCGACGGAGTCCTCGTGGAGCCGCCGGCAAGCGAGACGCAGATCGAGGCCACGCGAGCGGCGTTCCGCGAGGTTGGCGTCGACGATCCAGAGCGCCGACACCTGCTCGACCTCACGAGCGGGGTGACCGTCGACGGACTTCGCGAGATCTGCGCCGCGTACGACCTCGACGCGGAGACGTTCTGGGACGCGCGCGAACGCCACGACGAGCGGTCGCAGTTCGAGGCGTTCAGGGCGAATCTCCGAACCCGCTACGACGACGTGACGGCAATCGCCGAACTCCCGGAAAACCGTGGCGTCGTGAGTAACAACCACCACAGCACCGTCGAGTTCAAACTGGACTTCTTCGACCTGCGTCCGCTGTTCGACACCTTCTACGGACGCGAGATGACCATCGAGAGCCTCTCGCTGAAGAAACCGAACGCGCACTACCTCGAGCGGGCCCTCGCGGACCTGAGCGCGGAGTCGGCGCTCTACGTCGGCGACAGCGAGAGCGACGTCGTCGCGGCTCACAGGGCGGGACTGGACTCCGTGTTTCTCCGCCGTTCTCACCGCCGCGACGTCGACCTCTCGGTCGCGCCGACGTTCGAGGTGGACTCGCTTCACGACGTCGTCGCGCTCGTGGAGTGACGGGCGGGGGCGTCGCGAGGCATGCTAGCGTTAACCGAACTACTGGTAGCAGGTCAGCACAGCAGTACGCTCATTACATCGGCACGCCTATTACACAGTATGCCCGTAAGTATCGACGACTTCGAGTCGGGAGAGCTTCCGCGTGGATCGAGCGTCCCGAAGCAGGTACTCGCCTATCTCTACAGCCATCGAGAGCAGGCGTTCACCCGGTCGGAGATCGCAGCCGGGATCGACGAGGACCCGAACACGGTGGGAACCGCCCTCTCCCGGCTGAAGGACCGCGATCTCGTTCGGCACAAGAGGGAGTACTGGGCGATAACGGACGACTTGGACCGCGTAGCTGCTGCATACGATCTTCACACCGTTACCGAGAGGCTCGACGAGGAAGACGGCGGCATCGACGCCGACGAATGGGAGTCTACTGCCCCGGAAACGCCCCACCCGAGCGAGCGAGACGATCGATAGATGCAGCCGGAACGCGGTGACGTCGTTCGGAGTATTGATCCGTTCAAAGTGGGGAACGACCGGCAGCGTCCCTGGCTCATCGTGAACAACGAGTCCCATCCGTTCGCTGACGAACAGTACGTCGCGGTCGCCATCTCGACGAAGGAGTACGACGACTCGCTCACGCTCGAATCCGGAGTCTGGAAGATCGGTGGCGTACCTCGTGACTCGTTCGTTTCTCCGTGGGCGGTCCACTCTCCACGTATCGAGGATATAGTGGCGTGGCAAGGTCGGGTCAGCGACGAGTTCGTCGATCGCGTCGTCTCCGAGCTGGAGACGTATCTTCGGTGAATCGAAATATTCGCCCGGAATGCGACTGGGCGAGAATCTACTAGTAGGCTCGGTGGAAGCGCAGTGAGCGTAGTTTTCGGGGCGAGAACCGGAGAGCGTCGGTGACCTACTCGTTTTCGAGTGCATCGTAGATCTCGCGGCGTTCGTCCCGATCTGCCTCGGCGACTCGCGACACGAGTTCACGCCGGATGTCCTCCATCACGTCGTCGAGCGGCGTACGTTCACCCGCTTGTTCTTCGGTCGCCATACCCGTTCTTGGTCCGCGGGCCTGGTTAATCGTTCAGGTCCGACTACGAGTTACGATCGACCCACGTCCGACTCACGGCTTCGTCATATGGACACCCCGTAGCAGGCGACGTGCGTAGCGCTGGCGGTAGTTTTGGAATGTCGCCCGGAACACTAACGTCCGACCTCATCCCGTGGCTGCGTGCCGCGTCGGTCGGGAAACCCTCGTGCCGGGCGCGCGCGGCCCGTCAGGGCCGCGGAACGACGAGACGGCGTTAGCCGTCGAGTCCACGGTGCCAGAGGCACCGCGTTTCAGTGAGGCGGCGTCAACCGCCGAACGCGCGGTCCCGAGGGACCGCGCCCGCATGTCGCGCGCCCGGGTTCTCCGCGCTGTCATCGCATCCGCGGGGGATGAACTCGGGCGGGGACTAGAGGCGCGCACTTTATATAGTCGACGCGGCGAGATAAGCCCTTCCTTCCGCTCAGACGGCGTAGTCGCCCTCGCGGATCTGGACGTACCGGCCGTCGCGGTAGCGGCGCTTGACGCGCTGGTAGCGGGCGAACAGCTTCGCTCCCGCCGCGCCCGCGGCGACCGAGTTGCGAAGGCCGAACCCCTCCCCGCGCTCGACGATGCTGCCCGCGGTGCGGAGCGTCCGGTCCCAGTCGGCGGGACGGTACCCCCGGACGAGTTCCGCGAGGGCGACGTTCCGGAGCACCTCCTCGCCGATGGCCCGCTTCCACTCGCTGTTGTACGCGCGGAGCGCGCCGAGGGCGGCGAGACGGCCCGCGATCTTCCCCGTTCGGACGGCGACGTGGTCGCCCCCCTCGTGGAAGGCGCTCGTCGCGCCCATCGCCCCGCCGACGACGGCGACGTTCGCGGGCGTGGGCGAGTCGATCGGCCGGGTCGAGGAGATCGGATAGGTCTCGGTGCCGCCCCGCTTGCCGCGGTCCTCGACGAGCGGGAAGTGCTCCTCTATGTCGTAGCGATCGCCGTACTCCTGTTCGAGCAGGCGGCGGACGTACACCTTCCCCTGCGGGATGCGCTCGTCGTCGGGGCGCAGGAGCCTGTACGAGTCGCGGTCCTCGACCGCGGCGAGGTCCATCCCGATGGGCATCGTGAGTCCGACGCGGGCCACGGTGCCGTCGTTGGGGAAGACCCACGGGTAGGCGGTGTGGCCGGGCATCACGCCCCACCAGAACTTGAGGAGGTCGTCCTCGAACACCTCCTCGGGGAATCGGCGGTGCTCCTGGTAGGCGATGTGGTTGGCGCGGGGCGAAGCGAGGCGATCGACCGAGCCGTCCGGGAGCAGCGGGTCGAGCACCCGACTCGTGACGGTGCGCTGCGGGCCGTCGGCGAGGACGAGGTAGTCGGCCCTGACCTGCTCGCCGTCGCGCAGCGTCAGCGTGTGGACGTACGATCGGTGGTCCGTCTCGACCTCGCGGACGGCCGCGCCGACGCGGTACTCCGCGCCCGCGTCCTCTGCGCGTTCCCGGAGCCAGTCGTCGAAGCGCGCGCGGTGCATCGTGAACCCGAAGTTCGGGTAGGAGGAGTCGATGCCCGTCGACCTGAGCGTCATCGACTCGTTCGGCCCGACGAACGCCGCACCGGAGAGTTCGCGGCACTTCACCCACTCGGGGATCTCGTCGGGGGCGAACTCCATGATGTCGACCCAGTAGTCGAGAATGCCTGCGGCGTCCGTCGAGTCCGGCCCGAGGCCGTCACGGTCGGCGCGGGGGACGCCCTTCTCCAGGACGACGGCGTCGGCCCCCTCCTCGGCGGCCGCCCGCGCCGCCGAGGACCCGGCGGGGCCACCACCGACGATGGCCACGTCTACCTCGTGCATACGCCTACGCCCGCGCGTAGTGACTTAAACGACGTGACTCGTTCGTGTTTCGTGAATTACGGGATTCGATGCTCGATCGGGGCGTCGCCGTAGTACAGCAGGTAGCCGTAGACGACCAGGAGGGAGGCGAACATCGCCGAGAGGACGTATGCGCCGCTGACGAGAAAGAGGAAGGCGAGCATCGCGGCGGCGACGATGATCGCGCGGGTAAGCACGAACCCGAGCAGTGACACTGGGGCACATAGGGGGCCGGGGCGCATATACTATCGGCTACGTGTCCCGATAGCGATGGCAGTCCGACCGTGCGGACGGACGTGGACGATCGAGGGGACGGGACGAACCGAGCGACGATCCTCCGACGTTCCGCTCGCGTGATCCAAATATTCCGGGAGGTACCCCGTGTCTTTATTACACGTTGCATGCAGTCATATGCCACGGTGTTGGACACCAATGATCGTGTCCGATTCCGACCCACCCACACGAGAGGAACCATGACTGAATCACCCGACGAACCGACGAGGAGCGACGGAGGGGTCGTCTCCGACGACGTCTACGCGAGCGAGGAGGTCGGAGAACAGTACCGCGACACGGTGTACCGAGAACTCGACTACGACGACCTCGAGACGGCTCCGCAGACGGCGGAGTACCCGAAACGGGGTCGTCTGGAACCGTTCAAGGAGGCCGACCTGCCGAAGGTGCCGAAGGTGAGTCACATCGTCGGGCCGAGCGCCATCATGCTCGGCGCGTCGCTGGGCAGCGGCGAGACGATGTTCTGGCCGACGCTCATCGCCCAGTACGGGTGGACGCTCTACTGGGCGTTCTGGGTCGGCGTCCTCACGCAGTTCTTCATCAACACGGAACTGCAACGCTGGACCATGGCCACCGGCGAGAGCATCTTCCGGGGGTACGACCGCATCAACGGCGTCTGGCCGTGGTTCTTCCTCGCCGCCGGGTTCTTCCACCTGGGCTGGCCCGGGTGGGCCGCCGGCGGCGCGCAGGTGCTCGCCAACTGGGCCGGGCTGGCGAACCCGAGCGAGCAGTGGTGGATCATCGGCGTCGCCTCGATGGTCGTCATCTGGCTGTCGTACATGGCCGGCCCCGTCCTGTACAACGTCATCGAGAAGATCCAGATCGTGCTGATGGCGCTCGCCATCGTCTTCGCGGTCGTCCTCATCTTCGTCGTCGGTTCGGCCGGCGAACTGGTCAACGTCCCGTCGGGGGCCGTCAGCTTCGGCGCGCTCCCGCCGCAGAACGAACTCGACATCGCGACGTTCCTCGGCGGGCTGGCCTACGCCGGCGCGGGCGGCTACATCAACCTCTCTCAGGGCGTCTGGTCGAGGGAGAAGGGCTACGGCATGGGCACCTACCAGGGCCGCGTGAAGAACCCCCTCCGGGGGGCGACCCCCGAGCGGATCTACGACGGGTTCGCGTTCGAGCCGACCGAGACGAACCTCCGGCGCTGGCGCGGGTGGTGGAAGGTCACCCAGCGCGAGCACTTCCTGACGTTCGTCATCGGGCTGCTCGTCGTCGCCACCGTGGCGATGACGATCACGGCACAGTACGTCCCGCCGGGGACGAACGTCGTCGACGACGCCATCGGGATGTGGGTGAACGTCATCATCCCGCAGCTCGACGGCCTCACGGCGACGCTCCTGTACGCCGTCATCTTCATCGCGCTGTTCAGCACCCAGTACGCCATCGTCGAGTCGTTCGTCAGAAACAGCGTGGACATCCTCTACCAGGGCTACGGCCGCACCCACGGCTGGGACCTCTCGCGGGTGTTCCTCGGATTACTGACGCTGTTCACGCTCTGGGGCATCGCCATCATCTTCGCCACCGGGACGATGGGCCTCGGCCAGCCGTGGATCCTGCTGGTCATCGGCGCGGCCATCGCGGGCGTGATGATGTGGCCGTACAACGCGCTCACGGTCATCCTCAACACGACCCACCTGCCGGAGCACACCCAGCCCGGGTGGGCGCGCGTCGTCGCGATGTGGTGGGCGACGGGCTTCTTCGGCTTCTTCAGCGTGCTCCTCATCGGCGCACAGCTGAGCGGGCCGGTCGGTCTGTCGGCGTTCAGCACGTCGATCAACGTCGTCGACAGCGGTCTCGGCGGCTACCTCCTCTGGCTGTTCGCGCTCGTCGTGCAGGTGTACACCATGTACGTCTCCGCGCGGGCGAAGCTGAACGCGAGCGGTACCGTCACCGACGCCGAGGAAGCGAGCGGCTTCCTCTCCTGAACGGATCGAGCGGCACGTTTTTCGACGGGCGCGTCAGGGAGGGACACGCTTTTTATCGCGCGACGCGCCAACTCGGACTGCCAGCACAGATGTTAGGACTCCTCGTCGCCCACCGCACCGTCGTCTACCTCGGCGGTCTGGCCGTCATCGCCCTTCCGATCGCCCTGGAGGCGGCGGCCGGGATCACCGTCCCGCGAGCGGTCAGGACCGCCCTCGTGGCCGTGACGCTCGCGGTGATGATCGTGACGTACCTCGGCGAACGACGCGCCCGGCGGGCGGCGCGACGGGGCGAGACGGCCGAGCCGTCGTATCCCCTCCGGACCCGCCTCGCGGCGGTCCTGGCGCTCGCGGGCGTCGCCGCCGGCCTCTACGCCGCCCTCGAAGTGAACCCGATCCTCGGCCTGCTATTCGTCGGCGGGGCGCTGCTGTTCGGCCGGATCGCGTTCCGCGACGGCGAGGACGGCGACCGGAGGGCGGAGGCGTGACCGACGCCTCGGATCCCGCGGAGATCGACCCGAACGAGTTCGAGGACCTCCCGACCTCGGACGTCGAGGTCGAGTGCCACGTCCACTTCGGGATGACGGGGTCGTTCCCCCTGCGCCTCGCCGAGGTGTTCTTCGCGAACGACGGCCTCCACGTCGCCGAGTACGCCTACCTCACGCCGATGTTCGGTCTCGGCACGCGAAAGCACCGCCGAGAGGCGGGCGCGATGGCGCGCATCTACGAGATCCACGGGATCGACGAGGTGCTCCTGCAGGCGGACGCCGTCCGCTGGTACGCCTACGACGCGCTCGATCGGGTCACGCTCCACGACGGCGGGCGGTTCGGCCGCCCCCGGATCGCCGTCCACCCCGTCGCGGGGGCGAGCCGCGCCTACCGGCTCCACGAGGTGGACGACCTCGACGCGCTCGCGGACGCGGTGGCGGCGTGCGGCGAGCGCCACGGGTTCGCCGTCGAGCGCGGCCGGGGCATCGGGTTCAGCCCCCGCGAGAGCGTCGAGCGGTTCTTCCTCGACTGATTCGACCGAGCCGCGCTCGCCCGCGGATCGCCGCGTGCCCGGCCAGCGCGACGCAGACGCCGACGACGTAGCAGAGCGTCAGCGCGACGGCGAGCGCGTCCCGCGCGAGCGGCGTCGTCCGGGCCTCGCGCACCCGGACGAGCGTCGCACAGCGGTCGACCAGCCAGCGGACGACGCGCGTCGTCCGCGCGTCGGGGTGGTCGGCGAGCGTCGCGGCGACCGGCGGGCTGACGGCCTCGTAGACGCCGACGAGCGCTCGACCGACCGGGGTTCGACGCATCGTCCCGTCGCGGAACGACCGGAGCGCGTCGAGCGTCTCGCCCTCGCCCGCGGCGGCCGTGGTGACGAAGCAGGCCGAGTGGTGCTGGGTCACCGCGACGTGGGCGAGGTCTGCCTTCTCGTAGCGCGTCGTCTCGGCCGCCGGGAACTCGAAGTCGGGCGACACCTCGAACGCGTCCACCGAGTGACGGAGGTAGACGTCGCCGTGCTCGTGGCGCTCGCCGCCCGCCGTGTCGACCGTGACGTGCTTCCTGCGTCCGTCGCCGACGAACCCGTCCGCGGCGCTCCCGTCCTCGTCGCTCATGCGTGCGGCGCTTTCGCCCGCGCCGGTAAATCGGTTGCCCCGCGCGGACGCGTCGCGCGTCGGTCGGTCCGCGACGGGACGACCTCGCCGGCGCGGGCCGAACGCCCGTCGCCCCTCTCGCCGCCGTCGTCACCGCCTACATTGAATACGGGGTGGACAGAACGGTCGAACACGATGACTACCGTTCTCGTCCTGCGCGACGGCGTCCACGGAATGCCCGTCTCGGCGTACGCCGACGAACTGCGAGCGCGCCTCCCGGACGCTCGGATCCGCGTCGCGGAGACGCCGGCCGAGGAGCGCGAACTCGTCGCAGACGCCGAGGTCGTCACCGGGAAGCTGATCGACGAGGACCTCCTCGATCGGGCCGAGGCGCTCCGACTGTTCGCCTGCTCCTACGCCGGGTACGGCCACCTCCCGCTCGACGCGCTCGCCGAGCGCGACGTCGCGGTGACGACCGCCTCCGGCGTCCACGGCCCGAACATCGCCGAGCACGTCGTGGGGGCCATCCTCGCGTTCGTCCGGCGCTTCCCCGAGGGCTGGCGTCGACAGCAGCGCCGCGAGTGGCGTCACTACCGGGCGCACGAACTGGCGGGGAGCACCGTCACCGTCGTCGGCCTCGGCGCGATCGGGTCGGCGGTCGTGGAGCGCCTCTCGGGGTTCGGCGTCCACACGATCGGCGTGCGCCACTCCCCCGAGAAGGGCGGCCCGACCGACGAGGTGCTCGGCACCGACGACCTCCACCGGGCGCTCGCGCGGACGGACTACCTCGTGCTCGCCGTCCCGCTCACCGACGAGACGGAGGGACTGATCGACGCCAAGGCGTTCGACACGCTCCCGCCGAGCGCCGTGCTCGTGAACGTCGCGCGCGGGCCGGTCGTGGACACCGACGACCTCGTCGACGCCCTGCGGAGCAACCACATTCGGGGTGCGGCGCTCGACGTGACCGACCCCGAACCCCTCCCCCCGGACCACGTCCTCTGGACGCTCGAGAACGCGTTCGTCACCCCCCACAACAGCGGTCACACGCCGAAGTACTACGAGCGCCTCGCGGACATCGTCGCCGAGAACGTGGAGCAACTCGACGCCGCGTCCCCCGAGTTCGTGAACCGGGTCCACCTCTGAGGGTCTCCGACCTGTTCTGAGGATCGTCCGACCGTCCGTCGGAACCGTCTCCGACGCCAGAGCCTCCGTCCCCGCGGGGATACTGTTTTGTCGGCCTCTACCGTGTTACGCAATGGCATGTCCCACACACCGCCGAACGTCCGCCCCCCGACCCCCGGGGAGATCCGTACGATGGCCGCCCGCCACCACATGCACCTCTCCGACGAGGAGGTTGCCGACTTCGCCGCGGTCATCGAGGAGACGCTCTCTGGGTACGAGCGGCTCGACGAACTGTCAGCGCCGACGCCGCAGGTGGAGTTCACCGACCGCGATCCCGGGTACCGCCCGGACGCGGCCGAGGATCCCCTCAACGCCTTCGTGACGAAGTGCACCGTCGAGGGGGCGGACGACGGGCCGCTCGTCGGCTACGAGATCGGGCTGAAGGACAACGTCGCGCTCGCGGGCGTCGAGATGACCTGCGGCTCGAAGCTGTTCGAGGGGTACGTCCCCCGGACGGACGCGACGATCGTGACGCGCCTGCTCGGGGCGGGCGCGACGATCACCGGGAAGCTGAACATGGAGGACATGGCGTTCTCCGGCAGCGGCGAACTCTCCGCGACCGGCCCGGTGCTCAACCCGCAGAGCGACGAGCACGTCGCGGGCGGATCGTCGAGCGGGTCGATCGCCGCCGTCGTCGCAGGCGAGGTGGACGTCGCCATCGGCGGCGACCAGGGCGGCTCCATCAGGATCCCGGCGTCGTGGAGCGGCGGCGTCGGCCACAAGCCGACCCACGGCCTCGTCCCCTACACGGGCGTCGTCGGGCTCGGCCACTCGTTCGACCACGTCGGGCCGATGGCGCGGACCGTCGAGGACTGCGCGCGCGTGCTCGACGTGATCGCCGGCCACGATCCGCTCGATCCCCGGCAGGGCCGCGTCGAGACCGACGAGTACGAGGACGCGCTCGACGGCGACCCGGGGGAGGTGACCGTCGGCGTCGTCGCGGAAGGGTTCGGCCACGAGGAGAGCGAGGCGGGCGTCGACGAGACGGTCCAGGAGGCACTCGACGCCTTCGAGAGCGAGGGGGCGACCGTCGAGGAGGTGTCGGTCCCGATGCACGCGGACGGCCTGCCGATCTGGAACGCCGTCGTGATGGAGGAGACGACCGCGCTCGTGCGCGACGAGGGCGTGGGGCGGTACGGGACGGGCTACTACGACGTGCAGTTCGCGGAGGCGTTCGGTCGGGCGCGGCGGGCGCAGGCCGACGACTACCTGACGACGCTCAAACTCACGCTGATCCTCGGGGAGTACCTCTCGGATCGCTACCGCGGGCGCTACTACGCGAAGGCCCAGAACCTCCGGCGCGAACTCGCGGCGCGCTACGACGACGCGCTCTCGGGCGTGGACGTCCTCGCCATGCCGACGACGCCCCAGACCGCCCACGAGGTCCGCGAGGACCTCACGCGCGTCGAGGCCATCGAGCGGGCGCTGAACATGCTCGCGAACACGGCCCCGTTCGACGTGACCGGCCACCCCGCGATCTCGGTGCCCGCGGGGACGAGCGACGGGCTTCCCGTCGGACTCATGTTCGTCGGCGGACGCTTCGAGGACGCCGACGTGCTCCGTGCTGGCGACGCGTTCGAGCGATCGGTCTCGACGGCGTAGTCGGCGCGGAAACGGACGGGTGCGGCCCACGCAGGTGCCCTGGTGACTCTCTCGCCGCGTCACGGAGGACCGATGCAAAAGCGGGGGACCAAGTGCGTGGACGCGGGTGAACGTGGGGGGTCAGGGATCTTATACGCACTCCCCGAACGGTGTCTCACCCGCTGAGACGGTCGCGATCCGTCACGCGATCTCGACGAGCCGTGCCGCGTCGCGGTGTCGCTCGTAGAGGTCGCGCGCCCACTCGACGACGCTCTCGTCCGCGCCGTGGAGGCAGGCCCGGAACCGCCCCTGGTCGTCGTACGCCCCGACGAACGCCCGACCGTCGAACAGCGACACCCCGACGTCGACGGGGTCGGGGTGGACGTACAGCGTGAACGCACCGGACTCCTCCGCCTCCGACAGCGCCTCGGGTGCGAGGTCGCGCGCGGTCCTGAACGTCGCCTCGTCGATGACGAGTTCGGTGGGACAGCCAGCCTCGACGAGCGGGCGGTGGACGTCGTTGAACACCGAACTGTGGATCGGGCAGACGCCGCGAAACGACTCGACGTCGGCCTCGTCGAGCGCCGTCGCGTAGCGCTCGATCGGCGCGTGTGGCGTCTGCGGCGTCGCCGCCGTCACCGTCGCGCCCCGGACGACGGCCGGCGGCACGGCCACGTCCGCGGCGTCGAACAGCGCGAGCGTCTCGTCCATCCCGTCGACGGCCTCGACGAGCGCCGTCAGGTCGTCGTACGCCCGGAGGACGAGGTCGCCCGCCGCGGTCAGACGGTACTCGCGGCCCTCCTTGCGGATCCAGCCCCGATCGGCGAGTCCGGCGAGGACCCGCTGGATCGTCGCCCGCGAGGCCGAAAGCGACTCCTCCAGTTCGCACGGGCGTGACGGGCGCTCCGCGAGCGTTTCGAGTACCCCCACCCGGTGTTCGGACCCGACGAGGAACGCCACCTGCTCTCGCGCACTCATATATCAGCACCGTCAGGAGTACCGATACATTACCGTTGTGACATCGTGCCGAGCACTCGGCCGGCGGTATCGGGACCCGTGATCGTCCGGATAGTTACCGTGCACCACAAGCTTAACATCCGTGCGCCGTACTGACAGACATGGCCGTCGAGGACAGGTATTACGATCCGAGCGATCTCGAGACGTCCGTCGCGTCACTCGGCTTCGAGCACAGCGACGTCGCCGAATACCGGGCGCTCGCGCGGGACCTCCGCGAGGCGCTCGACGGAGGCGTCGCCTTCGACGAGTACGCACAGCTCCTGTACGCGACCGACGGGAGCATCTACCGGGCTCGACCGGCGGGCGTCGTCTACCCGAAGCACGCGGACGACGTGCGGGCGGCCGTGCGCGTCGCCGCCGACCACGGCGTCCCCGTCCTCCCGCGCGGGGCCGGCTCCTCGCTCGCCGGGCAGGCCGTCGGACCGGGCTGCGTCGTCCTCGACTGCTCGCGGCACATGAACGACGTCCTCGAGATCGACCCCGACGCCCGCCGCGCCCGGGTCCAGCCCGGGGTCGTGCAGGACCACCTCGACGACGCCCTCGCGCCCCACGGGTTGAAGTTCGCCCCCGACCCGGCGTCCTCGAACCGCGCCACCGTCGGCGGCGGCATCGGGAACAACTCGACGGGCGCACACTCGGTGCGCTACGGCATCACCGACGCCTACACGGAGGAACTGAAGGTCGTCCTCGCGGACGGATCGCTCATCCACACGCGCGAGGTCGTCCTCGACAGCGAGGAGTGGGACGAGATCGTCGCGAAGGACGACCTGGAGGCGCACGTCTACCGCGAGACGCGCCGGCTGGTCGAGGAGAACCGCGAGGAGATCGACGAGCGCTACCCGACGCTCAAGCGCTCCGTCTCGGGGTACAACCTGCACAAGGTGATCTACGAAAAGGACGAGGCGCACAGCGCCTCGGAACAGTCGAGCGGCGAGCGAAGCGAGCCGCGAGAGGCGGGCGAGGAAGTGATCAACCTCTCGAAGCTGTTCGTCGGCGCGGAGGGCACCCTCGGCGTGGTCGTGGAGGCGACGGTGAGCCTCGTCACGAAACCCGAGGAGACGGCCCTCGCGCTCTACTGCTTCGAGAACCTCGTCGACGCGATGGAGGCGGTTCCGGAGGCGCTCGACTTCGACGTGAGCGCCGTCGAGCTGATGGACGACGAGGTGTTCCGCCTCGCGCTCGACTCGACGGAGTTCGCCCAGTACGCCGAGCCCATCCCCGAGGGGACCGCGGCGGCGCTCATGCTGGAGTTCGACGACGAACTCCACGACGACTTCGAGGACGCGATCGCCGAGACGAACGCCCACTTCGTCCACGCCGGGAAGGCCTTCGAGGTGCTCGAGGCGTACACCGACGAGGCGCAGGCCGACCTCTGGAAGCTCCGCAAGGCGGCGATCCCGCTCCTCATGAGCCTGGAGGGCGACCCCAAGCCCTACCCCTTCATCGAGGACGCGACCGTCCCGCCGGAGGAACTCGCGGAGTACGTCACGGAGTTCGAGCGGGTCCTCGACGACCACGGCACCTCGGCGGCCTACTTCGCCCACGCCGGCAGCGGGACGCTCCACATCCGACCCATCCTCAACCTCAAGACGGAGAACGACATCGAGACGATGCACTCCATCACGGAGGACGTGACCGACCTCGTGCTGGCGCACCACGGCGCGTTCTCGGGCGAGCACGGCGACGGGATGGCCCGCACGGAGTTCAACCCGAAGATGTACGGCGATCGACTCTGGACGGCGTTCAAGGAGCTGAAGACCGCGTTCGACCCCGAGTGGTGGATGCACCCCGGCAACGTCGTCTACCGCGACGGGCCGGACGACGTCGGGCCGGCGGGCGAGCGCGGCGTCGGCGCGGACATGCGCGAGCACCTCCGCTACGGCGCGACCTACCAGTCCATCTCGCCCCAGACCGCGATGGACTTCTCCGAGGACGGCGGGTTCGCCCACCTCGTCGAGCTGTGTAACGGCTGTGGCACCTGCCGCCAGACCACCTCCGACACGATGTGCCCGACCTACCGCGCCTCCCAGGAGGAGATCCAGACCACGCGCGGCCGGGCGAACATGCTCCGGGCCGCGATCAGCGGCGAGCTGTCGGAGGAGGAACTCTACTCCGAGCGCTTCCAGTCGGAGGTGCTCGATCTCTGCGTCGGCTGCAAGGGTTGCATGAGCGACTGCCCGACCGGCGTGGACATGGCGAAGCTCAAGACGGAGGTGAAACACCAGTACCACCGGCGCGAGGGCGTGGGCCTCCGCGAACGGCTGTTCGCCGACATCGACCGCCTCTCGCGGGTCGGGAGCGCCCTCGCGCCGCTCTCGAACGTCGCGCCGAAGCTCCCCTACGCCCGCGAGGCGATGGAGCGTACCCTCGGCATCGCCGCCGAGCGCGAACTCCCGCACTTCACCCGCGAGACGCTCGAGGACTGGTTCGAGGCCCGCGGCGGGTCGCGGGTCCCCCAGGGCGAGGCCGAGGAACGAGTGTTGCTGTTCCCGGACACGTACACCAACTACAGCTACCCCGAACCGGGGAAGGCCGCGGTGCGCGTGCTCGAGGCCGCCGGCTGTCACGTCGAACTCGCCCGGGAGGTCACCTCCAGCGGTCGCCCGGCCTACTCGAAGGGCATGCTCGACCTCGCGCGCCGGCGCGCGAGGCACAACGTGGACGCGCTCGCGCCGTCGGTGCGCGACGGCTGGTCGGTCGTCTTCGTCGAACCCTCCGACGCCGTCATGTTCCAGGACGAATACCTCGACCTCCTCACCGGCGAGGAGGCGGCGGCGGTCGCCGCCAGCGCCTACGGCGTCCTGGAGTTCCTCGACACCTACCGCCTCGACGAGAACGTCGAGTTCGGCGAGGCGGGTGAGTCGCTCACTTACCACGGCCACTGCAACCAGAAGGCGACGAACAAGGACCACCACGCGGTCGGCGTCCTCCGCCGGGCCGGCTACGAGGTCGACCCCCTCGACTCCGGCTGCTGCGGGATGGCAGGAAGCTTCGGCTACGAGGCCGAACACTACGACCTCTCGCAGGCCATCGGGCGCATCCTCTTCCGCCAGGTCGACACCAGCCCCGGCGAGGAGGTCACCGCCCCGGGTGCCTCCTGTCGCTCCCAGCTCGGCGACAGGCCGGGCGAGGCGATGCCCCCCCACCCCATCGAGCGGGTCGCGGACGCGATGGCCGATCGCCCGTGGGAACGCCGCGCCGACGCGAACGCCGACCGGCGGCGATCGCCGACCGACGCGGTGGCGGCGCTGATCGGGCGGTTCCGGTAACGTCCGAAGGCTTTTTTCGTCGGCCGTGAACGCCTACCCGATGGACTACAAGGACCTCGTCGTCGTCGGGCTGGCGTTCCTGATCGGCAACGTCGGGGCGGCCGCGGGCGGTCCTCTCGGAGCCGTCGCGGGCATCGTCGTCGGCGCGGGGATCGGCGCGAAGTGGGCCGCGGAGTCCGACAGGGTGCGCTACCTCGAGGGTCGGGTCGAGGAGTTGGAGGCGCGAGTCGGGGAGCCGTAACGTTCAGTCCGAGAGGGGCTGTACCAGCTCCACCACGTGCCCGTCGGGGTCCCGCACGAACGCCGTGCGCGCGCCCGCCTCGGGCTGGTCGCCCGGCTCCTTCACGACGCCGTGGTGGTCGATCGCCTCGAACGCGGCGTCCACGTCCTCGACGCCGAGCGCGAGGTGGTCGAACCGGTCGGCCTCGGCGATCGCGTCCTCGCCCTCCGCGTCCGTGAGCTGGAGTTCGAAGCCGTTGCCGTCGGCGACGTAGACGTGCCGCGCGCTCCCGTCCGGGGCGGTGAACTCCCACGAGCGCTCGAAGCCGAGTTGCTCGACGTACCAGTCCGCGCTCTCGTCTGCGTCCGACACGGCCAGCCTGACGTGGATGAGATCCATACGCACACCCGGGCGTCGATTCGGAATAAAGGAACGTGTCGCGGCGGTTCTTACAGCCAGCCGTCGTTCAGCAGCAGTTCGCCGTTGAGCACGGACGCACCCGCCGCGCCGCGGATGGTGTTGTGCGCGAGGCAGTTGTACTGCACGCCGCCCCCCGTCTCTCGGAAGCCCCCGGCGGTGACGGCCATGCCGCCGCCGCGCATGCGGTCGAGGCGGGGCTGGGGGCGGTCGGGCTCCTCGAAGACGTGGACGAGCGGGTCCGGCGAGGAGTGGAGGTCGAGGCTCGGATACTCGCGCATCGCGTCGGCGGCCCCCTCCGCCGTCACCTCCTCGCGCGTGTCCGCCCAGACGTTCTCCAGGTGGCCGTCGAGCGTCGGAATGCGGTTGCAGGAGGCCGCGACGTCGGCGTCGTGCCAGCGAACCTCCGCGCCGTCGAACGAGCCGAGCAGCTTTCGCGCCTCGCTCTCCATCTTCTCCTCCTCGCCGCCGATGTAGGGGATGGCGTTGTCGATGATCTCCATGGAGGCGACGCCGTCGTAGCCCGCGCCGGAGACGGCCTGGAGGGTGGCGACGCGGACCGATTCGAGGCCGAACGCGCGGTCGAGCGCCGCGAGCGTCGGAACCATCGTGATCGTCGAGCAGTTGGGGTTCTTCACGAGCGCGCCGTCCCATCCGCGGGTGTCGCGCTGGACCTCGAGCAGGTCGAGGTGATCGGCGTTGACCTCCGGGATGGTGAGGGGAACGTCGTCGGCGTTGCGGTCGTTCGAGGAGTTCGAGGAGACGACGTAGCCCGCCTCGCAGAACTCGGGTTCGACGCGCTCGCCGACGCTCGAGGGGAGCGAGGAGAACAGGAGTTCCACGTGGTCGGGGACGGCGTCCGCCTCGGTGGCCGTGACGGTCATCTCCGCGACGTCGGCGGGGATGGGCGTATCGACGCGCCACTTCGCCGCCTCGCGGTAGGACTTCCCCGCGCTGTCGTCGCTCGCGGTGAGCGCGACGAGGTCGAAGTCCGGATGCGGATCGAGCAGTTGGATGAGTCGCTGGCCCACGGCACCGGTCGCGCCGAGGACGCCTACGCTGACAGCCATTACCGAGCCTCTGTCCGAGCGCGTCAAAACGGTTGTGATAGTTGCAAGCACGGCCCCCCGACCGACGCGGCCGTCGGCGATCGCTCGCGCCCGCCGACGGCCGCGTCGGCCTCCGCTGGCCCGCGCTGGTCGGCCCGTGAGCGCGCGTCGACGCGAGAAGCGAGTTATTCGACCGTGCCGCCCTTCTTCCGGGTGATGTAGCCCGCGATCCGGTTTCGGACCTCCTTCGACTCGATGTTCGTGAACTCCGTGACGAGTTCCTTGTTGCGCTCGAAGTCCGCGTTGAACGCGTCCGAGTACTTCTCCAGCAGCACGTTCGCCGTGTTCTTGATGTAGGCGGGTTTGATGGCCATACCCTATCCTCCCGACGGCGCGGCTAAAAGGATTCGTCTTCGGTCCGGAACGCGGAGGATCGAGGGGGCGACGCCCACGCCGTCGGCCGTCCGTCTGTACCGACGGGTCGGTGGACGGGGCGTCGACGATCGTCGAACGGGGCGACCGACGGTGAGGAGGCGTTTCGGACGACGCGGAGGATTCGTCGAATGGCAGCAACGGCCGCTGGGACCGAAGAGGGCGCTCAGGAGCTCATCGAACCGCCCTGCGTCTCGTGCTGTCAGAGGCACGCCCCGGCGGCCGGTTGCTGTACCACGATCCGATAACCCCGAGGGATAAATATGTTGGCTATACTCGTCGGGACGGTCCTCGCGGGTCGGTCGTCGCTCGAACGCCGATGGTGCGGCCGTAGCGGCACTCCGCTCGCGGAGTCGATACCTGACGGCCGACCCGAACGAGCGTCGCCCGACCGCTGGGAGGGATCGAGTGTCGTCGTCGCTCCGACGGCGTCCCGCCATATGTCAACTGCTGGCATTCGCATGCACCACGGTTGTCGCGTCGGTCGTCGAGGACGGCGTATGAGAGCCGCCGTGTTTCACGACCGCGAAGACGTCCGGGTCGAGGAGATAGCGCGCGACGACGTCGGGGCGGACGAGGTCAGGATCGATCTGCGCGCGGCCGGGATCTGCGGGTCGGACCTCCACGAGTACGCCGCCGGCCCGATCTTCGTCCCCGACGAGACGCCGCATCCGGTGACCGGCGAGACGGCCCCGATACCGATGGGCCACGAGTTCGCCGGCGTCGTCTCCGAGGTCGGTTCGGAGGTCGAGACGCTCACCGAGGGCGACCCCGTCGCGGTCAACCCGGTCATCTGGGACGGGACGTGTCGCTACTGCGACGAGGGGAAGTACCACCTCTGCGTGAACGGCGGGTTCGTCGGTCTCTCCGGCGGGGGCGGCGGGTTCGCGGAGGAGACCGTCGTCCCCGCCGTGTCGGCCGTTCCCCTCCCGGACGGCGTTCCCGTGGAGCACGGCGCGCTCGTCGAACCGTTCACCGTCGGGGTGCACGCGGTCCGACGCGCGAACGTGCGAGCCGGCGACTCCGTCGCCGTCTTCGGAAGCGGTCCCATCGGACAGGCCGTGATCCAGGCGTCGTGGGCGGCGGGCGCGGGCGAGATCTACGTCTCCGAACCGCAGGAGGCGCGCGCCGAGATGGCCGTCGACTCGGGCGCTGACGTCGTCGTGGATCCGACCGAGTCCGACCCCGTCGAGCGGATAACGTCCGAGAGCGACGGCGGGGTCGACGCTACCTTCGAGGTGGCGGGCATCGAGACGACGGTCAACCAGTCCATCAACGCCGCGAAGCGCAACGGGCAGGTCACGATCGTCAGCATCTTCGAGGACGAGGTGAGCGTCCACCCGAACGACGTCGTCCTCGGCGAGCGGCGGATCAGCGGGACGCTCGCGTATCAGGGCGGTCCCCTCTCGAACGTCTCGTTCGGGCGGACGATACGGATGATGGAGACTGGACGGCTCGACCCCGAACTCCTCGTCACCTCGCGGATCGACCTCGACGACATCGTCGAGGAGGGGTTCGAGCGACTCCTCGGCGGAAGCGAGGAGGTCAAGATACTGGTCGAGCCGTAGTCAACCGTCGAGTTCGGGACGGGGGTCGTCGGTCACGTCCGCGTCCGCGTTCAACTCCCTCGTCTCCGAACGTTCCGCCTCCTCCCGCTCGAGCGCCCGCTCGCGGATCCGTTCGTCCCACTCCACGAACATCCCGTGTTCGGCCATCGTCTCCATCCCGGCGAGCGCCGCCCGGAGCTTCAGCCCGACCAGCGGCACGTCGGCCACCGAGATGATGACGTCCGCCTGCAGCACGGCACCGTCGCGCAGCAGCACGTCGAGGAGGTCGACGAGCGCGTCGTCCCTACGCGGCTCCATCGTCGTCCTCCTCCAGCGACGGCGCGAAGGTGTACGGCGGCCACGGACCGGTGTAGCGGACCTCGACGCCCGGTTCGACCGCCACGTCGTCCAGCACGCCGCCGATCGCGTCGGCCCCCGCCTCGGAGGCCAGCACGGCGAGTCGGGCGAGCGTGTCGCCGTCGTCGCGTTCGACGAGGCCCGCGGTCTGGCGGTCCCGGGGGAGCGCTCGCACCTCGCGGGCGTGGTCGTCCAGGCGCGCGGCGAGCGCGTCGGTGCGGTCGCCGCCGCGCGCCCGTCTGGCGCGGGCGAGGCGCTGCTCGTACTGCTTCTCGAGGAGGTGGCGCGTTCCGCCCTCGGCCCCCTCGACGCGCTCGCGCAGCGCCGCGAGGTCGTCGTCCTCGTCGAGGACGGCCGCCTCGACCGCCTCGGGGTCGCTTACGACCTCGATCCGGTACTCCCAGTGGCCCCGCAGGTCGTCCAGGGCGTCGACGAACGCCTCGCGCCGTTCGTCGATCAACTCCCTGACGCCGTCGTCGTCGCCGCGTGCGAGCGTGTCGAAGCGGAAGGGGATCGGCGTCCCGAACCGCTCGCCCGCCGCGTCGATGACGCGCTGGTGGGCGAGCAGCCACCGCCGGACGAGCGTCGGGTCGTCGGCGTCGTACGGCTCCGCGCGCTCGTGGACGACGAACCCCACGCCGTCCGTCTCGATCAGGAAGACGGGTTCGTCGTCGATCCCGCTCGCGTCGAGGGGCGATCGGCCGCCCCCGTCCGCGCCGTCACCGCCGTTTCCCTCGTCCTCACCCCTGCCATCGTCTCCGGTCCGGACCGCGCAGTAGAGGTATCGGCCCTCGTCGAGAGGGTGGGAGCGGGAGTGGGAGTCGGAGTCGGAGCCGCCCCCCGATTCGTGGGCGGCCTCCTCGGCGGTCCCCTCACGCATCGTCGCGCACCTCCCAGCCGGTCGGCGTCGCCTCGACGCGGTCGAGGAACTGCCCCACGAGTCCGTCCAGGTCGGCGCGCAGGTCGTCGACCGGTTCCTCGAGTTCCTGGCTCGCCTTCAACTCCTCGAGTTCCTCCTCCAGCGCGGCCAGCTGCGCGCCGACCCGTTCGATCTCCTCGTCGGTGAGCGTCCCCGATTCCATGCGACGGACCGCCTCGCGCTCCAGCGCCTCGACCAGCACCTCCACCACGGCGATGACGAGCGTGAGCAGTCCGTCGCTCGCCCGCTCGCCGTCGACGTCGATCGTCGTCATCGCTCGGCTCTCCCCTCGTCGCGCTCGTCGTTCTCGTCGCGCTCGTCGTTCTCGTCGTTCCCGGTGTCCTCGTCGCGCTCGTTCGATCCCTCGTTTCCGGCCTCTCCGGCCGCGTCAGCGCCCTCAGCGTCTCCCCCGTCGTCCTCCGACGAACCCGTCTCCCCGACGGGGGCCATGACGTCGATGGGTCGCGCCTCGCCGATGTCCTCGATCGAGGCCCGGCCGGAGGCCTCCTCGAGTCGGCGCATGTCGGTCCCCTCGGGGAACTCGAGACCGTACCTGGCGGCCGTATCGAACGACGCGAGGGCCGCGCGCAGGCGGATCCCGAGCAGCTCCGTCTCGCCGATGGTCACGACGATGTCGGCGTTGATGACGATCCCCTTGTCGAGGACCATCTCGACCACGTCGGCCAGGCTGTCGCTCCGCGGTCGGGTCGAGGGGCCGCTCCCCGAGCGCTGGGGCTGGTCACTCATCGCGCTTCCCCCGCTGGCGGAGTCGGCGTCCCACGATCCGGTCGAAGTTCGGCGCGGTGGAGTAGCGCGTCTCGGTCGGCACCGTCGAGTTCCGCCCGACGACCCCCATGTCGAGTCGCTTCCGCGTCCGGGGCGCGAGCGAGACCGCGGTCGGGTTGCGCGAGGACGCCGAGTCGCGCTCGGGCACCTGCTCCTGTGCGGTCTCGACGGCGATCTCCAGGCGGTCGCGCGCGTCGAGGACCGTCTCGCGGAACTCCTCGAGCGCCGCCGCGATCCGTCGCTGGGCGCTCGTCTGGATCGCCTCGGCGGGGATCTCGTCGCCGTCACCGATGTTCACGTCGACGCCGTCCCCGCCGTCCCCGCCGACTCCGCCGACTCCGCCGACGATCGAGTCCCCCTCCTCGGCCGCCTCCTCGCCGACGAGGTCGGTCACCGCCTCGTCGAGTTCGCGCTTGTTCCGCCAGAACTCGCGGACGTCGACGTTCTTCCAGATCTCGCCGAGTTCGACGAGTTCGTGGAGTCGCTCGAGGCGAACGGCCCCGTCGACGTCGCCCTCCGCGAGCGCGTCGACGTCGATGGCCTCGGGGAGTTCGGACGGGTCGATCGACGCCGCGACGCCCGGTACGTCGACCGTCTCGAGCAGTTCCTCCGCCTCCTCGACGACGCGCAGGAACGCCTCGACGGCGTCCGCGGCGTCTTCGACCCCGCCCTCGGAATCGAGGGCCTCTACGAGGTCCCGGGCGGCCGTCTCGGCGTCTTCGACGAGCGCGTCCAGGTCCGGAGACGATTCGTCTGCGTTCTGCGTGTCGTTGTCGGGCATGGTTCTGTCACCGTTTCACTTCGACGCGGCCGCTGAGGTGCTCGCGCGCCTCCTCTGCGAGGGCGATCTGGTCGCGGATCTCCTCCTGGCGGCGCTCGTACTCCTCCCGCGACAGCTCGCCGAGTTCGTACAGCAGGCGGTTCTCCTTGCGCTCGTCGCGCAGCGCGTCGACGTCGTACATCTCCTCGATCGCCATCGAGTGGATGACGTTACCCAGCGAGACGAGCGGCCGGAGAAGCAGGTCGTCGACGAGGAACATCAGTGCTGTGCCCCGATCTCGATGTCGACGAAGTTGTAGGGCGCGTACGGGCCGGTGTACTGCACCGTCAGTTCGTCGCCGTAGTCGTCTTCGATCCCCTCGACCGCCTCGTCGAACGCCTCCCGGGAGTCGCGCTCGACGAGGTAGGAGGCGTTGAACACGAGGCGGTCGCTGAACAGTCCGTTGTCGGCCTCGCCGGCGCTCACCGCCGACAGCCGCTCCGAGACGTCCTCGGCGACGGCCTCGCGGTCGATCGACGTCTCCTCGGGCGCGACCAGCTTCACCCCGAGTTCGACCGTCCCGTCGAGGTCGCGGAGCGCGCGGGAGAACGCCGGCCGCGCCTCGCGGAGGACGCTCTTGAGCGTCCGGCCGTTCTTGAACACCATCCCGAAGCGCATCGGGACGAACGTCCGACCCTCCCCGCCCTCCATGACCGCCCGGATGACCTCGTCGTGCGCTCGGCTGTTCTCGTCGGTCTCCTCCGGCTCGAGCGTCTCTACGTCGCTCACGACCGCCGAGAACGGCCCGTGGTCGACCGAGTAGATCTCCGTCGCTCCGTCGACGCCCTCCATCTCCAGTTCGATCTCGTCGCGCTCGACGACGCCGTAGACGTACAGGTGTCGGTCGCTCATGTGCCGCGCTCACCGTCCGATCGGATCGACCGCGACGATCGCCGGGCGAGGGGCGACGAGTTCGGTTGTATCCGCGGGTCGTCCATCGGGCTGAAATCAGACGACGGAACCGTATAAGTGTGCGCCCGGGGTGAGCAGGGCGAACGCCTAAATAGTCCGGTCGAGTTCCGACAACTTGCGATGTCTAGCCAACGACCGGGGACGTCCAGTCTCGCTGACGTGCTCGACAGAATCCTCGACAAGGGTGTCGTCATCGACATCTGGGCACGAATCTCGATCATCGGCATCGAGATCCTGACCGTCGAGGCGCGGATCGTCGTCGCCTCCGTCGATACGTTCCTCCACTACGCGAAGGAGATATCACGTATCGAACTGGCGAGCGAGTCCGGCGAGTTAGAGGACCTGAACGAACTCGAGATCGGGTCCTCGCCGCTCGTCGAGCCGAAACAGACCCCGTCATGAACGCCACACGAACAGCCACCAGCTGAACGATGAGCGACCATAGCGAGCAGGCGCAGTGTCGCGCCCTCACGAGCGACGGCACTCGCTGCGCACGCTCCGCGGACGTCGACGGTTTTTGTTACCAACACGGCCCCGACGACCCGACTATCGACGAGGCCGGGGAGGACGAGGGGGAGACGGAGGAGGTGCTCATCGCAGACGGTAACGGCGACGGCGACGGCGACGGCGACGGCGACGGTGACGGCGACGACGACGACGAGGGGGAGGAGAGCGAGGGGGAAAGCGACGAGAGCGACGGAAACGACGGAAACGGGGGCGAAGGCGAGGAAGGAGACGAGAGCGAGGAGTCAACGACCACCGGCGTCGCGGCGGTCCGGGACACCATCCGATCGTCCGCGGCCGACCTGATCGGCTACCCGCTCGACGGCATCGCCGCGATCGAGCGCGCGAACGGCGAGGAGGAGTGGTCGGTGCTGGTCGAGGTGATCGAGCGGCGATCGATCCCCGACACCTCGGACATCATCGGGGAGTACCGGGTGGACCTCGACGACGGCGGCGAGATCCAGAGCTACCGGCGCGTCCGGCGCTTCCGCCGCGGCGACACCGACCAGGAACAGTTCTAGGTCAGGGTCGCCACTCCACTAACTCCTCGAAGCGTTCCCACGCCGAGCGCTCGCGCTCGCCCGCGCAGGAGTCCACCACCGACTCGAAGTACGCGATGCGCTCGCGGAGCGCCGCGTCGTCGTACCCGGGGGTGTCCAGGCGCGAGGCCGCCACGGTCGCCTCCACGACCGCGCAGCGGGCGCGGTTCGTCGTCGGGACGGCCCGCCGCTCGACGTTCGACTCGACCGGCGAGAGCGTCCACTCGATCCACCGCGTCCCGTCGGTCGTCCCCGCGTCCGACGCCTCCGCCGCGACGCGCGCCCAGGCGTCCGCCGAGTCGAGTATCGGCGCGTCCTCCTCGCGGATCGAGCAGGCCGCCTCGACGAAGTCGACGGGGGCGCGGGTGAACTGGACGTACCCCTCGCCGCGTTCCTCGAAGTTGCGCCGCGTCCGGGTGCGCCCCCACGTCCGGGCCGTCACTCGGCCGTCGTCCGCCGCGAACAGGCCGAGGGCGGCGACGTTCCACCGGTCGTTCGGCCCGAGCGTCGTCACGACCGACTCGGTGACGCCCGAGAGGTCGACCGGCCAGTCGGCGGCGTTCGGCACGTCGGTCACACCTCCATCCCCCGCTCCAGCGCGACGAACAGCGCCGCCGCGGTGAGGTCGGCCGTCGTTCCGGGGTTCACGCCGCGGGCGACGAACTCCTCGGCCAGCGCCTCGGGGTCCTCCCCGCCGTCGAGCGCGGCCCGCGCGCGTTCGGTCGCCTCTCGCGCCGTCGCGGCGTCGAGGCGCTTCTCGACGAACGTGTCCGGCTCGTCCGCCAGCAGACGCAGGAACGCCCGCGACGCGCGATCGGCGATCGGCCCGTCGTCGGCCAGGAGCCACCCCGCCGCCTCGAACGCGCGCGGGAACCCCTCGGTCCACTCGCGGGCGACGCCGTCCACCCCCGCGCTGTCGGCCAGCACGTCCGCCAGGGTGAGCCCGCGCTCGCGAAGCGCCGGTTCGGCGTCGCCCCCGCGGCGCACGTCGAGCGCCTCCATCCCCTCGGGCGGGTCGTCCACGGCCACGGCCACGACCTCGAACGCGCGGTAGAAGGCGCAGGCGTCGTCGACCGTCGTCGCCGCGCAGACGCGCCCCGCGCCCGCGGGCGAGAGGTCGCCCTCGCTCGCGGCCCGCACGAGGGGGACGAGCGACAGGAGCGCGCCGAACTGCGTGTTGCCGCCGGACTGCTCCCCCATCCCCGCGACGGCCCGCTCGAACGCGTCGCCGAGCGGCGCGTCGCCCGCCGCCATCCGAAGCCCCGGGACGCTCCCGACGGCCCCGGCCAGGAAGTGCTCGAAGCGCAGGTCGGGGTGGTCGCGGCGGCGGTCCACGTTCCCCGGCTTGGGCGTTCCCGCCACCTCCAGCAGGAGGGCGAGTTCGGCGTTCTGCACGTGATCGCGCATCAGGCGTCGGCCCCCTCCTCTCGTTCGACGTTCCTCCGGTTCTGCCCCGTCCGCCCCCCGGCGAACCACGCGTCGGCCGCCCGCCGCACCCGCGCGAGGACGGCGGGGTCGTCGCTCGGGCGGCCGACGCTCACCGCGTCCGCGCCGTGGTTCAGGTACTCCTCGACGGTCGCCCGGTCGCGCACGCCGTTGTTGGCGATCACGAACAGGTCGCAGGCGTCGACCACGTCGGCGACGACGGCCTCCGAGTCCATCGCGTCCACGTGGATGACCTCGCCCCCCGCCGCCTCGATCCGACGCGCGAGGTCGGGGAGGTCGACGCCCGGCACCTCGGCGCGGACCTTCGCGCTCACGGTCGCCCCCTCGCCGCTCGCGGCCGCCACCTGCTCGCAGAGCCGGTCGGGGTCGCGCAGGAGCGCCTCGCCCGCGCCCGCCGCGCACATCTCGTCCTGCCGGCAGTGGGCGTTCACCTCCAGGATCGCGTCGCGGTCCCGGCAGACGCGGGCGACCGCGCGGACGGGGTCGAGCGTCGCGCTGCGGACGTTCACGCCCGCCCGGAGGGGGACGCCGTCGAGCGCCGCGAGTTCCCGGTCGACGAACGCGACCGGATCGTGGGGGAGGAACTCCTCGCGGTCTCGCGCGACGAGCGCGCGGGCGGCAGCGCGGGTGTCGCGATCGAGCGCGATGCCGCCGAGGAACGCACAGCCCGCGTGGTCGGCCGCGCGGCGCGCCCACGCCGCGTCGGAGGCCCCGCTCAGGCTGGCGAGCGCGACGCGCGGCTCGAAGGGGTCGACGGTCGTCATCCGCCGACCGCCTCCAGCGCCTCGCGGGCGGCGCGGGCGACGCGCGCCGCGTCCGCATCCGTCGAGAGCGTCGTGTCCGTCCGGACGACGGGCCGGTCGAGGTCCGTCGGGTCGGCCTCGTCAAGGACGAACGCGTCCGCGAAGGGGTACGCCTCCGCGACCCCCGCGGTGGAGGGGTCGTAGCCGACCGCCGCCATGAGTTCCGCCGCCGGGCCGGAGAAGACGCGATCCCCGACGAACGGCGAGACGGCGACGACGGGCGTCCCGTGCAGCGCGCGCTCGAAGGCCTCCATCGCCAGCATCGGGCCGACGCTGGTCACCGGGTTCGACGGGCCGACGACCACCGGCGCGGAGAGCGCGTCGAGGACCGCGTCGGTCGGCCGCGCCCCGTCCGCGCCGCGGAACTCCACGTCGACCACTTCGGGGTCGCCACCGCGCCCGACCCACCACTCCTGGAAGTGCATCGGGCCGTCGGGCGTGTGGACCATCGTCGCGACCGGGTCGTCGCTCATCGGGAGGAGGTCGCGTTCGAGGCCGAACGCGTCGGCGAGCGTCCGCGTCGCCTCCGTCAGCGTGTACCCCTCGTCTACGAGGCCCGTCCGCGTGAGGTGGACCGCGCGGTCCCGATCGCCGATGAACATGAACTCCGCGACGCCGGAGAACCGCCGCCACCGGGCGACGTCGCGGCCCGCCGTCTGCCGCTTCTCGGGGAGGTAGCGCGGCCCGGCGTCGAGGCCCGCCCGCTCCGCGAGGCGGCGCAGTTCCGCGTGCGTGGTGTCTTCGTCGCCGTCAACGCCCCACCACGTCTCGCGGTCGAGGACGCCACCGTCGAGAAAGAGCACGGTGTCGACGTCCGGCGAGACGAGCATCCCGCCCAGCTCCACGTCGTCGCCCGTGTTGCCGATCACCGTCGTCTCCCCCGGCGGGAAGACGGCGTCGGCACCCGCGAGCAACTTCGGCGTGCCCGTACCGCCTGCGAGGAAGGTCGTCATATCCGCAACTCCGCGCGGCGACGTTAAACGGTTGCGCCTGTCTCTCGCGGCGACCGCTGGCGAACACACCGCCGGGGGGACGTGCGCCGTCGCGTTCCCCCGGCGCTACATTATTAGGCGCGTGCCGCCTTCGGCCTCGTGGAATGGACCACGACCGACTGACCGGTCGGGACGCCGTCTCCGGTACCTCGTCACCGCCGCGCGATCCCGGGGAGACCGTCGCCGGTCCGACCGTCCGCGGGCCGGAGCGAGAGTCCGAGACGCCCGACCTCCACCACCACGTCGCCCTGCTCTATGCGACCCAGGACCAGCAGTTCGCCGCCGTCGTTCCCCTGATCCGGGACGGCCTCGAGCGGGGGGAGCGCTGTCTCTACATCTGCGACGACAACCCGCGGGAGGACGTCGAGCGGGCGATGCGGGCCGCCGGGATCGACGTCGACGCCGCGGTCGAGGCCGGCGATCTCTCGTTTCACTCGAAGGAGGGTACCTTCCTCCGGAACGGGGCGTTCGAGCCGGAGGAGGTGATCGCCTTCGCGGACGAGATGACCCGAACGGCGACCGAGGAGGGGTCGTACGACGCGATCCGGATCGCCGGCGAGATGACGTGGGCGCTCGACGGCGAACACAGCGTCGACCGGCTGATCGAGTACGAGGAGACGCTCAACGGCGTGTTTCCGGAACTCGACTGTGTCGGCATCTGTCAGTACAACGTCGACCGCTTCTCCCCCGAGATAATAAACCAGATCGTCCGGTCGCACCCGAACCTCGTCTACGACGGGACGGTCGGTCGGGACTTCTACTACATCCCGTCCGAGTATGTGTTTAGCCCGAACTGATTTCGCCACTGTCTCATAGGAAGCGCACAAGCCGGGCTGTATGTACTGGCGGCAGGGTTTCGTGGTGATCCACAGGGATGGGCTCCGCGGCGGAGCCCATCCCGTCACCCCTGCTGTCATCGCTGGTAGGTGGGATCTGTGAACGGGGACGATCTCACCAAGGAGGAACTGCTTTCTCGCTTTCTTCAACTTGAGCAGCGGGTCGAAGAACTCGAACAGGAACTCACTCAGAAGAACAAGCGGATCGAAGAACAGAACGAGCAGATCGAGGAACTCGAAGCACGGCTTCGCAAGTACGAAAATCCACACACCCCGCCCAGCAAACGACGGTCGGCGACCCCTCGGTCGCCGACCTCGGACAGTGACGAGGACGACGATAACGTCCGTACTGACGGCGGAACACCGGGTCGGAACGACGGACACGATCCAGAGTGGCGAACAGTGTCTGATCCCGATGAGGAAGTTGAGGTCACCTGCGACTGCTGTCCAGAGTGTGGTGAGGATCTCGACGAGTCGGTGGGCGTCAGCCCCCGACTCGTCGAAGAGATTCCCGATCCACAGCCGCCTGTCGTCACCCGGTACAACCGTCACTGCTACGAGTGTGAGTCCTGTGGAACCGCAACTGTTGCCTCACACCCCGACTGCCCCGATGAGGGGCAGTTCGGGGTGAACGTCATCGCACAGGCCGCACTCTCCCGGTACGAGCAGCGACTTCCCTACCGGAAGATCGCTGATCGCTTCGAGCAGCTCTGTGGGTTGGAGCTTTCGGGCGCGTCCGCGTGGCACGCGACCGAGCGCGCTGCGCGCGCCGGTCGCTGCGAGTACGAACAAATCCGTCGCCACATCCAGGACGCTGATGTCGTCCACGTCGACGAAACCGGCGTCAAACGTGACGGTGACCAAGCGTGGATCTGGACGTTCAGGACGGCCGAGCACACGCTGTACGCCGTCAGAGAGAGCCGTGGTCATGATGTTCCCGCGGAAGTCCTCGGTGAGGACTTCGCGGGAACGGTCGTTTGTGACGGCTGGACGGCGTATCCGGCCTTCACCAGCAACCTCCAGCGGTGTTGGGCCCACTTGCTCCGTGAGGCCGAAGACGTCGCCGACGACCACAAGAAGGGAGAGCGGATTCACCGATCTCTCAGGCAGATGTACGTCGGTCTCCAGGCGTGGCTGGAGACCGACCCAACAGTCCGTGAACGGGCACAGATGCATCGGTCTGCCCGGGCCGAACTCACCTCGCTCGTTGAGCGGTCAGAGACCGACGGAGCAGTGGCAACACTGCTCGGGAAGATCGAAGGTGGGCTCGACCACTGGCTCACCTTCGTCGGTGAGCCAGCGGTCTCACCGACGAACAATGCTGCCGAGAACGCGCTTCGTGAGCCGGTCGTTCTCCGGAAAATCATCGGGACGCTCCGTAACGACCATGGAATGTTCGTCCACGAGACGTTGCTGTCCCTGCTGGCGACGTGGCGCCAGCAGGGACGCAACCCCTACGAGGAACTCAAGCGAGTTGCCCGAGACAACGAGATGATTTCACGGGCGCAAGCTGTGCCGGTTGTCGAGCCCTCGGGGTAAACACATACGGGGTATGCAAGTGTACTCTAATGCATGGCTGGCGACCGACCCCACTCGAAACCGATCTCCGAGATCGCACGCCACCAGTTAGGTATTCTTGATACGATAACCGAAGACAACAGCGAGCGCATCGTCCCACTCAGTACGCTGGAGACCCAGCACTACTGTGAGCAGAAGGCTCAATTCGAGCGGGCGGTAGAATCGAACGAAGATTCCCGTCCAGAACGGCTTGTTCGGGCACAGGAACAGCACATCGAATTGGCGCAAACGACTGTTGGCGATACTGACGAGGAGTACGGTCTTGAGGATGTGTGGACGGATATCGAAGCCGGTGATGTCTCGTTGCTCCATCCGCCCTTCGTGCACGAACTGGTGAACATGCTCGTGGCGGGGCGTCCGTGGTACATTCGATTCGTGGAGAGCCAGCCAACACAGCTGACACTCGTCCGTGGCGTGACAAAGGACAGGTACCTCGATCAGTTCTTCCCGAACGAGCAGTTTCTCCTGTGGTGTCACGCGAACCTGCTGGACCGCATCGGTTTCGATGTCTCGAACCTCTCTATTCGCTATCTAAAGTATCCACAGGACGAATTCAACCCGGTTGAGGTGAGCAGAGCCCAGCTACTGCTTGCCACAGAGGACGGCGACGATGTCACAGTTACACTCAATAAGAAGTCCACGATCCATCCGAACATCAGGCAACACCTGCTTGACTACGAACGCGATTCACAGCGAGGCAAACAGCTCCGCGGCTTCGTCGCCTTCTGGCGCGACGGTGGAGACCCTCTGGGAGCGAACCACTGGAAGAAATGTGCGAGCTGTCGCTTCCGCCCGGCCTGTAATCTCGCGCTGGCGAGGGGCGAGGAACGGGTATGAGATGGCGATGACTGGATGTACCGCACCGTCATGGACGCTGCTCCCAACAGGGACCGACAGGCAGTACCAACACGGTGGACACGCATGATCGGGCTCACAGTCCTTCCGTCGATTACGATGGACCGCTGCCAGGGCGAACAGATGCGAGACATCGTCCAGTACTTCGATTCCGACATTGTCTTCACCCCGGACCGCGTTCACGAACCATTCCTCGAAACTCATGTCGGGGATACCGCGACGATCGCGACCCAGCCACTCAGTGGTAGCAGTCCGCGCGGACTCGCCCGACAAAACGACGTGCGATTAAGCTGGATATCCTCACCGGCAGACCTCGAACGAGTCGCCCGAAACAAACGGGTTGGACCACCGAATGGCAGTACGCACTCGTTCCTCCTGTCCGACTGTCTCTCGCTGTCCGTCGATCTCGTCAATCTGGATGCTCGGCTTGACGGCCTCAAGGAATATCGTGCGCCGCTGGACGAACACGGGATTGTTGGTGCGTTCACCCATCTCACCACCAAGGCGAATCCGGAGTACCGTGCAATATGGGCGGGCGTCGATGTGCAAGGCGTCATGCCTGGCGCGACTGAGCAACAGGGCATCGCGCAGGCTAGCATCGCCCACTTCGACCTACAGCCTGACGGCATCGTAGGTGCAAAAACGCGACAATTGAAACGATTCGGATTGACGTCCGCCGACCAAGTCGGCCGCAGACGGGCGACAACACTCCGACAGGCAGGTGTTCAATCACGTGCAGACCTCGCGACGGGCTCTGTCTATGAAATATCGTCGCTGGATGGCTTCGGCCAGAAGACTGCCCGAACGGCGATTGAATCGGCTCAAGTCATCGAACAGGGTGAGATTCGGAAATCCTCCGGTGCGAAGCTCCCCGAAACCCAGCCGATTTTCATCGACATCGAAACTGACGGGCTCAACCCGACGATGATCTGGCTGATCGGCGTCCTTGCGCCTGGTGAGGATGACCATTACATGTCGTTTCTCGAAACGGACCCGACGCAGCCTGCCGTAGCTCTGGATGCCTTTCTTTCCTGGCTAGTCGCAAACGGGGAAGGTCGGCCAATCGTGGCCTATAACGGCTGGAACTTCGACTTCCCGGTCATCACCGAACACATCGCGGACCACTGTGCACAGTATCTCGACTTCTGGGAGAGCACGTACCGGTTCGACCTCTACGACTGGGCAGTCAACAAGAAGAACGCGATTCTGCCTGGTCTGACGAATAAACTCGAGGACGTTGCGCAAGCACTCGGCTGGGAGCCACTCGACACTGGCTTGACGGGTGGCGAGGTTGGCCGCTTGTTCCAGCGCTATGCTGAGAACCCGTGCCCGGCGACGGAACTGGACTGGAATCGCCACGAGACATATTGCGAGGACGATGTCCGATCGCTCGCGTATGTCTACAACCGGATCAGGGACTCGACGAACCGAATGACGACAAACAGCGGTAACGGGGGGTCTTCGATTGCCGAGTCAACCTCGCAGGGCACCCTGCATGATTTCTAACACATGAGCCAGAACTCCACGCCATCGCTCGACGCGATACTGAATGCGGACACCTTGGAAGCGACATTCCCGGACTACGAGAGCCAACTCACTGAAACGATCTCGGATCCACCACGGGCCGCAGCTACCGTGTCAGCGGCGGAGATCTTACCTGAGGCACTAGCTGACGCCCTCGGGGTCGATCTCTACACCCATCAGGCTGAGGCGATTCGGGAGCTGAAAGCCGGGAACAACGTGACTGTCGCAACGTCGACGTCGTCCGGGAAGACGTGGGTGTACGCGCTCTACTACTGTTTGCAGAAACTCGAGAACCCAGACGCACGGGCGCTATTTCTGTATCCGACGAAGGCACTGAGTGCCGACCAGGAACAGGCGGTCAACGACCTCTTCAACCAGCTCGGGGTCGACGCCATCGCCGAAACGTATGATGGGGACACAAAGTCGGACCGAAGGCGGCTCATCAGGGACCGCCAGGACGTGATTATTTCGAACTTTGCGGGTATCAACCAGTATCTCAATCACCACATGAAGTGGCGCGACGTATTCGCGAACTGTGAGTTAGTGGTCATCGACGAGTGCCACACTTACACCGGCGTTCACGGGATGCATGTCGCGTGGGTCATCCGTCGGCTCCGCCGCCTGCTCGCCCATCATGGCGCGGACCCGCAACTAGTCTGTTCGACAGCGACGATAGGAAACCCTCAAGAACATGCCGAAGAGTTGACTGGAGCGGACTTCACCGTCATTGACGAGAATGGCAGCCCGCACGGTCGCCGGGATGTAGGTTTTTGGCAACCACCGCTCGCGGAGACGGACGATGACGTCGTTAACGAACTTGACGAGGATGAGATTCCACCATCGCTGCGAAAGAATGCTGACGATGAAGCCGCGAAAGTCCTCGTCCACCTCGCGAAAAACGACGTTCAGACATTGATGTTCACGCGGTCCCGGCAGGGTACCGAAATCGGCGTGAAGCGGGCTATCGAAGCTGCACGAACCCATCCCGAAGAGTCGTACGTCGAACTCGAACCGTACCACGCGGGCCTCAGCAAGCGCAAGCGCCGGGCGGTCGAGAATAAGTTGAACGGCGGGCAGGTCGATGGAGTCATCTCGACTAGTGCGCTCGAATTGGGTATCGACATCGGGTCGATGGATGCGACCGTACTCGCTGGCTATCCGGGGACTCGGCAGTCGTTCTGGCAGCGTATCGGCCGCGCTGGCCGCGGTACGACGGACTCGCTTTCGGTGTTCGTCCCGAGGTCTGACGCAATCGACCAGTACATCTTGAACAATCCCGCATATGTCCTCGAGGATAACGTTGAAGACGCCGTCATCGACCTCTCGAACAATCCGGTGTACGGGAAACACCTGCTCTGTGCGGCCGCTGAACGACCACTCACAGAAGATGACGTCCGATGGTTCGGTCCGCGCGAGCGACTGGCGCGCGCCATCGACATGTGGTCGGCTGCCGGGCAACTGGTCGGTGACCTTGACCGCGGAGCGCAGTACAACGGTACCGCTCGTCCACAGAGCCGGATCTCGCTCTATGCGACCAGCGACCAGCAGTACGAGGTACGCCAGACGGACGGCGACATCGACATGGAGCCTCTGGACAAGGAACGTGTCTACCGAGAGTACTACCCCGGCGCTCTGGTCCTGTACGACGGCGATCAGTACGAGGTCACTGAGGTCGTTGAGGATCGTATCAACCCGTACGTCGCCGTCGAGCGGTCAAAATCCAGGAGCTACACGCAGTCCATCCATGACAAGCAGATTACGGACATCACGGTTGAGCGGTCATACGGTCTCGATAATGGGTTTCAACTCTGTGCCGGGATGGGGACCGTCCACATCAACTATAGTGCGTACAACGTCTTCGATATGTACTCCGGTGAACTCGTCGAGGGACTGCTGCCGATCGACCTCGACCCGATATCGTTGCGGACGCAGCTGATGTGGATCGCGTTCCCGAATGGCATCGTTGATCAGGTTCTCGCCGAGATTCCAGCGAATTCCTACATCCAGCCGAGTGAAGGGTCGGAGTTCGTCTCGATGGGTGAGCGAGAGTACACTGTCGCTGGTGGGCTACACGGCGGTGAGCATGGGATGATCAAGATGGCACCTTTGGAACTCCGCTTGGAGAATCGCGACATGGGTGGGCTGTCGACGCTTCGGCACCCAGAGGTCGGGTCGCCAGTATGGTTCATCCACGACACGGTCGAGGGCGGCGTCGGGTTCGCCCACAGCGTCTACGAGCACTTCGAAGCGGTCGCGCAGCGAACCCTGGAGCGGATTGATAGTTGTGACTGTGACCGTGACGTTGGCTGCCCCTCATGTCTGATGAGCAGCCAGTGCGGGAACCAAAACGAACCTTTGCACCGACCGGCCGCGGCCAGCCTCCTCCGGGCCGCCTTAGAGCAAGTCGAGGAGGCTGAGCTCAGCAACGATAATAGTAGAGAAATATAAATATCCTCAACTGAACTCTTGGGGACAAGATCTTGACAAATATAAAATTGAACTGCCAGTGGCCAGTTGAAGTGTCACAGTAGGTATTCTCGTTGTTGAGCGGATTCGCAAGAGTTACCAATTTCGTAGTCATGAAGGCCATCCCCACGGGGTTCGTAGACTTCGAAGGCGTCGTATCCCCAGATGATGAGCTCCCCCTTCTTCGTCCAACTTCCAATTCAGGATATCGAATCAATGTGCTTCGCAGAGCTGGCGACTGTCTGGGCATTCGTTACGATCGCCCCGGTCGATGTCGTCGCAGCTTGTAGCGTTGCCATTGGTTGTACTCAAGGGCGTTTTCGTGCCCTCGCACCCTTCGGGGGGTAACAAACCGACCGGGGGAGAAGTGAGATTGCTGTCCCGCGGCTATGGATCTCCTCAGGAGTCGACGGTAGCGTCAGTCTCTTCCGAAGCACTGGGTCGGGTGAGCAGTTCCACCTGTTCCAGAAGCGTCGTCGCCTCAGCGATTCGTTTTCGGTCGGGGCCATCCAGTTGCTCGATATCTGTGCTGTTGAGGTTACTCAGAGCGCGATGCAGTCGATATCCGGGCGTGTCCCGTGGGTCCATAATGCGCGCCTCGCCGACTCCCGGCGTTAATGAGACGCGCCGCGTCTCGTCGCACATCAGAACGCAGAGCGTTTTGGAGACGCAGAAAAACAACGCAGGTACGACGATGTCTCCCGCCGAAGCCCTGCATCAGCCTTAACCAACAACCTTCGTATAGGCATCCTTTGTTGGTTAAGGACGTATTCAACCGACCCTCCTATTCAGGGGCTGGCCCGTGACGAGGTGACTGACACACCTGACACTCCCACATCGACTGCCCAGTCCAGTTCTCAGCTGGGACAGACTCGAACTCCTGGAACTGATGCACAGTCGTTCGGTCGCAGCTGCGACAGTCAAGCCGCGTTTTCGAGGGAACGTTTGGTTGCCGATTCTCGGAATGGTTGTCGTCGACGGAACGCTGGAGTGCAATCGCTGGCACCAACCAGACGTCGGTCTCGGCGCACTCAAGGAGGCCTGTAAGCCGACCTCCGTCGCGAATGCCCTGTCCACCCTCGTCGTACAGAAACGTCGTGTGCGCCTCTCCACGTGACGACTCGGTCGTCTCAGTCCACACTGACCGCTCACGAGCCACCGCAAGTATCCGTTCACCACGCTCAGAGGTCGCCCGTACGGCGTCAGGAAGCGCGGGCCAGTGGTCGGTCAGCTGCGCGGCAGGTGCGTCGTCGAAATCGTAGAGCAGTTGGCAGTCGTCGACGGCTGGATCCCTGTCGGGCTTCGCGAGGAGGGTTGCTGCCGCAGCGCCCTTCGCGAGGGCGTGATAGCCCGTCGAGGCCTCGACGAGCAGCTGGACGACGTGAAGCAGTGTCCACTCGGTGTCTGCGGGCTGCTGGTTGTCGGTGGATTCACCGAGATGATTCGTGAGGCAGAACCGGCACTTCGTCTGGCCAGCCGGGATCGACGCACCACAGGACTGACACTCCGCGCCGATGTCCGACGGTTCGGCGGGGTAGCCACCCGTGGTCGTCGCGACGCATTGTCGCCTGGGGCCACCCTCAAACCCGTCGTCCAGCCTTGTGTCTGGAATGTGGGACCCCTCGCCGGTCGGCCGCAGTTCCTCAAAGTCAGAATATCTGTTGTGCATCAGTTGGCTCATAGCTTCCATCCGTTTCGCATTTCAATCTCCGGATGTCTATGCTCTGAACGTACTCTCGATTATGCGCGAGGATACAAACATATATGCGAGTAGGGCACGAACACCGTTACAAGTGGTGCCAAGCATGTCCGAATCTCCACGGAATGGCGTCCAGTCGTGGACTGAATCGATGAGCGCCCGCGACCGTATTCGCTCGGTGGCCGAGACGCTTCGTGAACCCCGGTCGGTTAACTGGATCAGCGAACAGGCCGACGCCGCCTGGAGCACGACCAACGAGGAGCTCCAGGATCTCGTCGACCGGGGCCAGCTGCGCCGCGTCGAGGCCGGCGAGACGACGCGCTACCAGCCGGACTACACGCGACTGCTCTTCGAGGAAATCCGCACGCTCATCGAGGAGAACACGCGCGAGGAGTTGCGGAACGAATTGGCCGCGATCACCGAGGAGATCGAGGAGTGGCAGGCGACCTACGATGTCGAGACGTGGGAGGACCTCGAACAGTCGCTCGCCGACGGCGACCTCTCGAGTGACGAGCTTCGTGAACGCCGCGACGTGATTACCCGCTGGGAGGAGAACCAGGAAGACCGCCGCCTCATCAAGCACGCGTTGGAACTCTACTCGGATGTCGAAGCTGCTCGCGAACAGACGAATTGACTATAGCAGTTCTCGTCGGCAATAGAGGCGATTCGCTGGAAAGATGGAAGACCGGTATTGCCCGCATGGCCGGCGTAATTAGCAGAACCCGCAGCTAAGAGGTAGTCCTACTCAGTCGCGAGTTCGTCGTAGATTTCCTCGTGCTCGTCGAGGTCCTGGCGTCCGAGGAACCGGATGAGATACTGCCGTGCCTCTTCGGGGGACATCTCATCGGGAATCTTGGGCTGTTCACTTTCAGCGGCCATCCTTACTCCTCACTATGGGGTTCGTGGTCATAATCGTTCGGTTCGTGGGATTCCTGATCGACTGTGTCGTGCTCCGTCGGTAGCTGGTCTGTGCCCTCAATACGTGCCAGCCACAGGTTGATTGTTGCCTCGTATTCTGCTGCAAGCGGCTCTGTGTGCGCTCGTAGATACTCGACCGCGTCGTCCTCATCGACACTGCTCTCATCTGTCGCGAGCGCCTTCAGAATCTCTTTGATCTCCCGATCGTAGTCAAAGCGGCGGCCATTCAGCGCGTAGAAAATTCGGGTCGACATGAGCGCTGTTCGCTTGTTGCCATCGACGAATGGATGATTCGTCGCAATGAGCCGCAGCAGCTGAAATGCCTTCTCATGGAGCGATTCGGGAACCTGACCGAAATGTCCTTCCTGAATATGTTCAACGACGTATTCAATATCGCCTGGCGAGGAGACTCCAGCGGTCGTCTCCGCATTTGACTCCACGATCAACTCGTGGATGTCACGGATATCAGCAGCCGACAGATAGCTGATTGACTCTGAGTCCTCGTCCATTATCGAAATCCTCTGTGACAACGCTTATCTAACCTCTGCTTTTTGCCGGTGCCACTCGCTTCTCTGTATCGCCCTTGATGCCCGTTCTATGCTCATCGTCCAGCTGTTGTAGTATGTCTCGATGGGTCCGAACCGTTGTTGGTGAGATGTTAGCGGCTCCTGCAACCTCGGATTGCGTCAGCTATCACCCCTCCTCGCGACCGGCCTTGTAGAGGCAGGCCGCTGCGACCCCGGCCGGATGGACCCCCGTCATCACACCGAGTTCTTCAGCCTGCTCCGCGAGCGTTCGGGCCCGCTGCCGAATTACATCCGGACAGTCGAGGTCCGAGGCGAGTCGCGGCACGAACATACTGGGGGAGACGGGCTCGGCAGGGAGCCCTAGCGCTTCGTTCAGCGTTTTATACGCGTTCGTGACTTGTGACTCTGCGATGCGGGCCATCTCGCTGACCTCGCCCAGTAGTCGGGAGAGGCCGTTGCACCGGCAGGCCCCGTACACGCTGGCCGCGGCGATGGCTTCGATGGATCTGCCACGAAGCAGATCCTCGTTCTAGGCACTCCGGAAGAGCTGGCACGCCTGGTCACGGACCGAATCGGAGAGCTCGAGGACACTCGTCAACCGTCGCACTTCGCCAAGCCCGTGTGCGAGATTCCGTTCCGCTTTCGACCGCCAGCGACCACGGGTTTGCTCACGGCGCATCCGAGCGAGTCGCCGCCACTTCTTCCCGGAGCGTTCGTTCCCCTTCGCGTCGGTGCCGCGACCGATTTCCGTCGACAGGCCTCGATCGTGGCGAGCCGCAGTGAGCGGGACACCCGTTCGCTCGCACTCCTCGTTGTCGTACGCCCGCCACTCCGGCCCGTGATCGATACATTGTTCATCGATGACCAGGCCACCGTCCTCACAGACAGTTTCGACTGTCGGTAGTTCCCATCGGCTCTACGCGCTGACCTGATTTTCTACGATGGAAGCGACAGGCTTGATCTCAGAAAGGAGACGATGAACAGCAAAAGGTGGTCTCACGCCAGTGAGAGCGCCGAATCCGTGACAGCGGTGCAAAGCAATCGCTCATCGAAGGGCACTCGCTGGACGCGGGCTCGGTCAGCCCGCGTCCAGCTGGCCATACGTCACGGGAATCCCGACACCATTGGTCGGTGCTTCCCACGTCCGGCACAGCAGCTCCTCAAGCGTGTGGGTGATCCACTCTCGGAACACCTCGAAACGGAACCAGACGGGCAGTGCTCGCCCGCCGCGACGCGGCGTGGCGAGCACGCTCCACCGGACGATCAGCCAGAGATTCCGCAACAGGAAGCTCACCAAGATGAACACCAGCCGAACGACTGGATCGGTCGTGGTTGTTCGCGCACGCGCTTCGCGCATGGTTCGAAAGGCTGTCTCGATCGCTGAGCGTTTCTGGTAGAGTGCTTCGACCTGTTTAGGCGTGCGATCGGCCAGATCGCACGCCGTGTACGCCCGGACGAGTAGGCCGTGCTTCCCTCGGTTGCCCTGCTGGTAGGAGACACAGACCGCGAGCGGGAAGCGCAGTTTCCGCTCGCTTCCCTTGTACATCGCGTACTCCGTCCAGTAGGAGATCGACGTCTCCAGTTTCTTGGCCATTCGTTCTCCACGGCGGATGATCGGGAGAACGAGTGGTGCAGTCTCACGAAGCTGGCGGATACACGCGCCGTTGTAGAACCCACGGTCACAGAGGAGCCTAGCGACGTCGAACGGAAGTTCCACGACGTGGTCGAGCGATCGCTCGACCACGTCGTGTTTCGGTTCGTCGCCACGCACAGCAGTGACCGCGACGACGAGTGGTTTTGCTCGACAGAGAACGACCCAGTGAGGTAGCGATAGCACTGCGAGGTGCCATCGTGTGGAGTCGTGTGACAGAGTTCACCGGGATCACGGTGTGGACAGCCGTGGTAGTGGATGTCGACGAAGTCGAGGCAGATGATCCTCGGCCCGCCGCCGAGGGTCATCGTCGCCTGTTGGTTGAGGAGGTCATTAACGACCGCTTCGAGCAGTTTGGGTGGAATGGTGTGAAGCTGCGCAAGCGTGTAGTCGTCGGAGTACGTTCCGCGTGTGCTCTCAGTGACAGCCTTGATCGATGTCTGATCAATAGCAGCTTGAAGGAGCGCCTTCCGAATGATCCCGGAGTCGAAGGCTGCGGCTTCGACTCCGGGGATCGGAATCGCTGCGAGGAGTTCCTCCGCTAGGGTTTCAAGGTCAGAGGCCGTAAGGACAGTGTCTGGATGGTAGAGAAATCTCATAATCACCCATCCAGACGTTCTCCGAGAATCTAACTACAACAGTCGTAGCTATCGGCTGACGTGATGGGAACTACCGATTGTACTGACGTACTGGATTATGAGATGGCTTCTACTAATCCAGACACTGATTATTATGAATTGGTGTTCTGGGATTATTCGTCCCTCCGCGATCTCCCTATCTGATGAATACATCTGTTAATCTCTCATTCAAAGAGTCGTGGGCCTATACTGGCCAAGGCGATAGGGCTACACCTATTATTTTAACTATATTGAGTTTTCAACTTGTGTATGGTCGATGTGGATTGGGCATTGAAACAGATTAGTTCGATTTACCACTCCGAACGTCATTTTCAGCTCTCACTTGGAGCGGAGCTCGGCCGGATGTACGAGGAAAAACGGGTCAGGATGGAGTGGGAGCCACTTCCTAGAACGAAGGTTGATATCGGGGTTCGTCGTGACGACGTTACAATACCAATTGAGCTCAAATACAAGACCGAGAGCGCTACTGTCGAAGACGAAGGATTCGGAGAGACGTTCGAACTCAGCCGTCAAGGAGCTCGAGACCAAGCTCATTATCGATTCCTGCAAGACATCTACCGGGTTGAAGAGATTGTGGCGGAGCAGGGCCGCTATGGATACGCGATTCTATTGACGAATGACGCGAATTACTGGTCGCATTCTGGCTATACTGCGTTACACGATGAGATGCGCGTCCACGAGGGTGCCGAGCTAGGTGGGTCAATGCACTGGTCAGGCAAAACAAACTCTGATTGGATCGAGCGGAAGAAATGGCGTGATCCAATCGAACTAGAAGGGCAATATACTGCTGAGTGGTCAGATTACGAATATCGTGATAATATTTCAGTGACGGGAAATTCAGATTTCCGGTACTTGGTATTCCGAATCGGTTAATGCGAGAAGGAGGTCTCGAACGAGGTCGTGGCTGCGCGCGCAGCGAAGTTCTCGTGAGCATCGCGAACGAGAGCATGTGAGACGAGCAACGCGAGTCTCACTGAGCGAGCACGGAGCGGAGGGTGGGGCGGTGGGGCCTGGGTCAGGCCGGCATGTAGCAAAAAAGAAGGCTACACTAGCCAGCTATGCTTCCCACCACCGAGCGCGCTCTGGGAACTCGATTCGCGACCAGCCCGTCAGTGCAATCGAGCACCGGCCATTGTACCAGTTTTTCGCAGCCGCCCGGAACCGGACCGTCTCGCCCTCACGGACCACCGTCTGGTTCGAGCGCTCCCAGATCGTGAACTTCGTTCGTCCACTTTCGTCTTCGATCAGTCCCACCTGCTGGATACTCGGTGCAGAGGGCTCCCAGAGCGTAGTGATCTCACCTTGCACGGTCACCTCACCGACCGGCACGTCCGGCACCTCCGCAATCGGAACAACCGTTCCGGGGACTGTCTTCTGTCGCTCCAGCATCTCCAACACTGCCTTCGTCAGATCCTCCCGTCCAGCGGCATACCTGGCTAACTCCTTGGCGACGACCGCTCGCGACCACCCTCCCTCAACGCGCTCACTGATCCGCATCGCCTGGCGATTTACCGCCGCGAGTTCCGCCTGCGTGAGCTTTTCACGGGGATCCACCTCGACCTCAGGGTCGTTCTGACCACACTGTTCGACGACAACCTCACGTGTCCGCTCTGCTCGGCCGTCCTGCCGCCCGAGTTCGGCCTGGGCACTGATGTGCGCCAACTCGGCTTCTCTTGCCTTGATGCGCTCTTCCTGTTCGAGGGTCTTTCCGTAGAGGTGATCTGGGCCTTCTTCGATCCGCGCGTCTGGGTGGTTCGAATCGACCTTCGCTTGGATCTCCATCTCGACCGTCGCCTGGAACGCCGGCGTCTCATCGACGACCTCGAAACCGTCCTCGTCGACCGTCGCTTCGTCCGCTGTTTCGAATGCCTGTTCATCGACCGAAACCTCATTACCAAAGACGTTCTTACTCGACATTGGAGTTCAGCTCCTGAAGGCGCTCACGCGCCCGACACCGCGATGCTCCTACATCGCGGTTTTCCGACGACACCGATCGACAGACCCAGCTGCGCGCGCTCGCTCGCGCCTTCGCGAGTGCCCTCTGGGCGCGAGCGAGAGCGCGCCATAGGGAGGCCAATCATCCAGCACCGCGCGCCGTCCGCCTGGAGCGAGCGGCCAGCTTTAAGCCGTTTCTCGCGTCTGGCCCGGACTACGGGTCCGTGTCCAGGGCGACGGTCGTGAGCACGGCGAGTCGTGGTGTGACTCGCCGCGCGGAACGGCCCAAAGCGCTGGAACACGAAAGCCCGCGAGGGGCGCAACCGAAAACGCGCTTAATGTTGGCGTCGAGGGCACATTCACTTTAACCCGGAACGCGGTCGAGTGACGAAGGAGCGAGACCGCGACAGCCCGGAATGGTCGGTCGCGAGCGACGCGGAGGGCGGAATGCGGCGAGCGGTGCGTGCCGTGTCGAATTAACAACATAGGGCTCTGTTGGAACCCTCAGGTCGTGACAGGAAGTGTGTGCGACATACAGAGGATATATTCCCCGACCCGGTCGCGACCATCGCGAGTAACGAAAGAGTCAGGGGAGCGACAGTAGTCTGCCGGGACCTGTATTCGCGGCGGTATCGAATTATGCAGAAAATCAGAGTCGGGGACGAGGTGAATCCGTCTCCGAACTTCGGCGGTCGAGGCACTCGTAGACGGCTTCTCTGAGTGCCACCTCCCGGGGATCGTCCTTCAGGTGGAGGCCCAATCGGTTGGGTGTGTAGGCAAAGCCCAGTTCCACGTCGGGGTCGGCGAACCCGAACGAACCGCCGGCACCCGGCGTGCCGAACGCGGCGTCGGACGTCCCGAACTGGAAATCGGGCGACGGTTTCGAGTACCCCATCGCGTACGCCGTCTCCTTGCCGATGACGACGTCCCGCCGGTCACCTGACGGCGGCACCGGGGGCGCGGTCAGTTCCGCGAACACGTCCTCGTCGAGCCCCAGCGCTTCGCCGCCCGTCGCGAGTTCACCATACAGCCGTGCCATCGAGCGAGCGGTCCCGATGCCGTTACCCGAGGGAATCTCGACTGCACGGAACGCTGGACTGTTGAGGTCGCTCGGCTCGCTCGTGGCGAGGACGTTCAGCGCCCGACTCGTCACCGACCACGGGTTGAAGAACGACAGGACGAATCTGGGCGACATCGTGCGGAGGTTCCGAAGCATATCAAGATACCCGAACGCATCGAGTTCCGCCACGCGGTGGGCTGGAATCGTCTCGGGGAGCCCGATGTAGAACTCCAGGTCGAGCGGCTCGGCCACCTCGTCGGCGAAGAACTGGCCCAGCGTCCGTCCGTCGGTGTGCCGGAGCAGTTCGCTCGCGTACCAGCCCAGCGTGAACGCGTGGTAGCCCTGGCGGGTGCCGGGCTCCCAGTCGAGTTCCTCGCTCGCGAGCAGGTCCGAGAGGAACTCCGGGTCGGCGATCTGCTCCGGCGAGAGGCGCTCATCGAGCGTCGCGAGACCGGCCTGATGACTCAGCAACTGTCGGACCGTGACCTCGCCCTTCCCGTGCTGGGCGAACGCTGGCCAGTGGTCGGCGATGCGGTCGTCGAGCGCGAACAACCCCCGCGAGAGCGCGACAGCGATGGCCGCCACCGTCATCCCCTTCGTCCCCGAGGCCACGAGGACCATCGTGTCGGCCTCCCACGGGTGCTCGCGGTCGGTGTCCCGGTAGCCACCCCAGAAGTCGACGACTGGCTCGCCACGCCAGTAGACGGCGATGGCCGCCCCCAATTCGTTGCGGTCGCGAAAATTCTCCGCGAACACGTCACGGACCGGCTCGAACCCGGGCGCGACAGTGCCGTGGATCGTCCCGGTGTCCACGGACGGCGCGCTGACATTTGCCATACCATCTGCTACGTTCTCTCAAACGATAACTGCGACAGTCGATACTCGTGGGGGCGTTCGAGCGATATGCGCGCTGTATTCAGCACGGGTGTGAAAAACGGTCACCTTCTCGGCAATTGCAACGAACCCTGTATAAATGGACGATCGTGAGCGAAGTGAGGCGCGACCGTAGGGAGCGCCTCGATAGCGACCGGCGAGCGGTGCGTGCCGTAACGAATAAAGAACATAGGGATCTATTGAAACCCTCAGATTGTGACAGGAAGTGCGTGCAACATACTGAGGGTGAATTCAGCACGCTTGGCCCGATGTCGATACAGCATCGAATCGAAGGCCGTTCGACGGCGGCAATATCTCCTAATAAACGGGTCCGTCTCAACCTTTCGAGCTTGTTCAATCGGTCTAGAGAATGTCGAGCAGGTGTTGAGCGAGTCTATCAGGTGCGGATACCATCGGCCAATGACCAGTATTTAGCTCGTACAAATCCCACGCTCGCTCATCACAGAGCTGTCGAACCATCTCTAGAACACCGTCATCCATCCCGTTTCGTTGACACAGGATGTATGAATATGGAATCGCTGTTGCATCCGGATTTTCGGTAGCGACTGCTTGTTTGAACGTGTTCAATGGGTGGGGGGCTGCCTTTTCTCGCATCCACTGTGTGTCCTCGTCCGAAATGCCCACCCAGCCGGAGTGGTCGTCCGGCATTGGCCAGCCGCCATCGTTACCTTCCGCTGCTGCCTCCATCGTTGTCCACTCGTCTGGTGGATAGAAATCCGATGCCGAGACAGGCTCGTCACCCATCGGAACCAGCGCGTCGAGGTAGACGACGTGTGCGAGTCGTTCGGGGACTTCCTCAGCCACCCCCACCACCACCAGCCCAGCGTAACTATGGCCGACAAGGACAACATCCTCAAGATCTTCGTACTCAAGAACGTTCACGATGTCGCGAACGTGTGTCTCCAGGTCGGTGTCAGGGCGAGCGAGATGTACTCGTTCGCCGAGGCCCGTCAGTGTGGGAGTGTACACCTCCTGCCCCTCTTCGCGGAGCAGTGGTGTGAGATGCTTCCAACACCAACCCCCGAGCCATGCACCGGGAACGAGGACGAACGACATTTTACTATCAACGGAACTGTCTTGTGGTGACGACTCTCGGCTCATTGTTCAGTCAGGTATCGAAAGTAGAGATCTGTCTTCGAGCCAGAGACCGGAGCGAATGAAAGTTCATCAGAGATGGATTTGTTCAGGTTCATTGGTTTATCTGTGTCCTCAAGGGTTTCACCGGTCAAATACGTACTCCTAGTTGGGTGAAAGTAGTCGCCCCCAACGAATGCGTAATGATCTACGAGATATGCGCTCTGTAGTCAGCACGGGTGTGAAAAACTGTCACCAACTCGGTGATTCCATCGAACTCTCTACGAATGGTCGGTCGCGAGCGAAGCGAGGCGCGACCGCAGGGAGCGCCTCGAAAGCGAACGGCGACCGGAAGGAGCCGTGAGCAAGCAGAGGGCGGCAGCGGCGAGCGGGGCGTGCCGGAGAGAAACACCGTTCAACCGGGCCCGACGCTCAGTGACACAGCCGATATCCTGGTGGACTCAGAACGGGCGAGGCCGTCTCGGTCGTCCCCCGCCCCCGTAAGCATCGAGTGAAACGAGGCGCGCAGCGTGGTCTTCGTGAGCGCAGCGAACGAAGGTAGGGAAGTCGCAGCCCGCGCAACAAAGTGAGCAGGACCGTCTTCCCGTGGTCGCGGGATGCCGAGCGGCCGAGGGCTTTCGAAATCAGAGCCGGCCAGTGTGTCGTCTCCACTAACAGAGTAGCAGCGCGTACGACGAGGGGGTTAACCAACAGAGACCCGCTCGAATCCGCAGTTGTTGGTTAACAGGACAGCCGCTTCGACTGTGCCAAGCCCCTCCACCGTTTCCGAAGCTTTCACGAGATTGGATTTCACCGAAGTCCGGCATACTTGTACTGACGGATAGTATCGGCCGCTATGACGGGCGCTGAGGAGCCGGTACAGCAGTATTCGGTGGTCGAACCAGTCGATATCCGCGCTGCACTTGAAACGGCCGCGATTGAACATCTCGGCGTCGACGAACACCGAACGATCGTAATCTATCAACAGACGATTCTCATGGTCATCGCCACAGAAGGGAAAGCAACCGCAGCACGAGAGTTTGATGTCGAACTCTGGAAGGAGTCTCCGAACGACCCTGATTACGATCTCGAATCGCTCTTCGCTGCATTCATCGATGAGCTAATCGCGACTACTGAGACGATTCGTCGTTGAGTGTTTAACTCTCTATGTAGAGCGTAGGGATACGTCACAACCTTGGAGGAGGATGGATTCGTCACATTCCTTTCTCACAGTTCTTCTCGTGTGGAGCAGTTGGTCAATCGGCCTGTTCACCGAAGGATAGCGCCTGTTCATTTCACTATCCATCGTATAACTTATGCATTTGCTATCCGGAAGTATTATGTCATGCGAGCTTGATAGTACGCATATGGAACTCATGCTTCTCCCAGCGCAAGCCGGGGCAATTCCACCTCTCACGACGGAGATGCTCGTCGTCTTCGGAATCGTTCTTCTTGCGCTGATCCTCTTCATCACAGAACTTCTCCCGATAGACATCACTGCGATCTTCGTCATGGTGTTGCTCACGGTTCTTAAGCCATGGACGGACGTTTCTGTCACCGAGGGTATCTCAGGATTTTCCAGCACCGCAACCGTCGCCGTTCTTGCGATGCTCATCCTCAGCACGGGTATCAGTCAAACAGGCGCTGTCCAGATCATTGGTCGAAAGATGGCTGCGTTCGCCGGTACCGACCGGCGGAAACAGCTTGCCGCGACCATCGGCGTGACTGGCCCCGTCTCCGGGTTCATCAACAACACACCCGTCGTTGCCATTCTCGTCCCCGTCATCTCCGACCTTGCGCATGAAGGAGAGACCTCACCCTCGAAACTCCTCATCCCGCTCTCATACGCCTCTATGTTCGGCGGGATGCTGACCCTCATCGGAACATCGACCAATCTTCTCGCGTCCAGCGTGTCTCAACGCCTCATCGGACAGGGATTCTCGATGTTCACCTTCACGGGTCTCGGCGTAATCGTCCTCCTCACGGGATCTGCCTACCTCATGACGGTCGCCCCCCGGCTCCTCCCCGAGCGGGTCCCTGCCCGCGAGGATTACATCGAGGAGTATGAACTGCAGAACTACATCACCGAGGTTGCCGTGCGTGCGGACGCCGCAATCATCGGAAAAACGGTTCGAGAAGCCGTCGACGAATCACGGTTCGATGCAGACATCGTCCAACTCGTCCGCGACGGTGAGACCTACTTCGAGGGCATCGCAAGTAAACAAATCCACCCAGGAGACATCCTTACGGTTCGTACGGACCGCGAGACGCTCCGATCACTTCGTGAACTGGTGGGTCTCGACATCGTTGGCACCCCGCCCTCTGACTCCGAACTCGATGCCGGTGAGGACACCCAGACGCTTGTCGAAATCGTCATTCAATCCGGCTCCAGCCTTCTCGGTGAGACGCTCACATCGTCCGCGTTCCGCGAGCGCTACGATGCGAGTGTTCTCGCCTTCCGGTCTGGTGGGAAAACGATTCGGAGTCGTCTCGACAATGTCGAACTCCGGGTCGGCGACACGCTCCTCGTGCAGGCACCTGCCGACAGCATCGACCGCCTCTCGTTGAATCCGGATTTCATCGTCGCTCACGAGTCTGAGACCCCGAACTATCGAACTGAGAAGATTCCGTGGGCCATTGCCATCATCGTCGGTGTCGTCGGTTTCGTCGGCATGCCGTGGGGTGGACTCGCGTCAATCACCGGTATCGACGTTTTCGCTTCGCTCGACTTCAGCATCGTCCAGACGGCGCTGGCCGGTGTCGTCGTCATGGTCGTCACTGGCGTAATTAAGCCCGGTGAGATTTACGAGGGCGTTGACTGGAGCGTTATTTTCCTGCTCGCCGGCGTGATTCCGCTCGGTATCGCGCTTGAACAGACGGGGGCTGCCACGTTCCTTGGGTCGCTCGTCGCCCTCTCCGGTCAGTTCCTTCCCGTGATCGGGGTGCTCTGGGTGTTTTACCTCGTCACAGGTCTCGTCACGAACATCATCTCGAACAACGCGAGCGTCGTCCTCATGATTCCGGTGGCTGTCGAGACAGCACAGGAAGTCGGTGGGAACGCGTTCGCGTTCGTCCTCGCGGTCACGTTCGCCGCCTCGACGGCGTTCATGACTCCCGTCGGATACCAAACGAACCTCTTCGTCTATGGCCCAGGCGGGTACAAGTTCTCCGACTACGCCCGTGTTGGTGCCCCGCTTCAGCTTCTGCTCTCCGTTGTGACGGTTCTCGGGATCGCATTCTTCTGGGGACTTCACTAGTAGGCGTCCAACAGATTCTACTCTCTTTTAGACATCTCATAATTCGTGATATCAGAGGAAGCTGTATTGCTGTACTAGGCGTACTCATCTATTCAACCGGGCCCGACGCTCAGTGACACAGCCGACATCCTGGCGGACTCAGAACGGGCGAGGCCGCCTCGGTCGTCCCCGACTCCGCAAGCACCACAAGAACGAGGAGCGCAGCGGGGTTCCCGTGCGCCGGGCGGGACCGACGGTCCTGCTTGAAGCCGGCGCTTTGCGCCGGCGACGGAGCGAACGAGGGCCAGCGGGACGGAGTCTCGCGTGGTCGCGGGATGCCGAGCAACGGGAGAGCTCCGCTCTCCCGGGCTAACGGGCGGCGACGCCGCCCGTGAACGGCCCGAGGGCTTTCGAGACGATGAGGACCATCGCTTACGGGCTGCTATCGACTCCTAGACTCACAGTGACGATGTGCGGACTCGCCGAGGAGCGGCCTACTCCAGAAGATCTTCGACGAACCGGAAGCCGTTCACGTACGTGACTGAATCGCCGTAGCCCTCACTGGCGAAGACGGTTTCGGCTCCCTCGCCAGCCAGTGTATCCGTCGTGTATATGTAGGCGTGATCTGCGGTCCCCTCGACGAACGCGTGCGCGGCGACCCCTGCCAGCGCTGGATCCGCACGCTCGATCTCGTCGGCCGGGCGGTCATCAGCGTTCGCGATGTATCGCTGCACGCCGTCCATCGTCCGCGAGACCAGTCCATGTGAGTATTCCAATGGGGCTGCGACTCGGGCCCACCGTTCATCAATTGCCGTATCGATCGGCGGTGTCTCGACGTCGGGCGCGTTGACTGTCAGTTCATCGTAGACGCGTTCCGGAAGCACGAACGCCATGTCGTTCCGGCGTGCAAACGTCCGGACGACCTGATACCGACGGTTCGACGGTTGGCCCATCGCAACGAACAGGCCGGTATCAGCGATATGGATGGTGCTCACGCGTTGTCGCCGGCGACGTCCCGGTCGACACCCTCGATATCCGCGACCGACGCGCCTGCCTCCTCGATATCGAAGTGCTCGTGGACGACTGGCCGGAGCGCCTGGAGAATGATCTCGGCAGCGAGCGGGGAGATATCGAGATCACGAGCCATCAGCCGGTGGGTGACCTCACCGCGTTCGCGGTCGACGGTGTAGGTGAGTGCTGTCGCGAGGCCAGCGATTCCATGCCGGTCGATGTACGTGTCGATGTCGCCGTCAGTGGCTCGCCGCCCGACGGCGTCGATGAGCGCCGGCGTGATCGTGTACTCGCGACCGCCGTCGGCGGCCGTGACGGTTAGATCGATGTCGCGGGCGACGTACGTCCGAGGTTGCCCGTCAGTCGTCGTCTCGAGGACGCCGGCGTCGACGAGCCGGTTCACGTAGGTGTAGGCCGTTCCCTGCGCGAGATCGAGGGCATCCATCACCTCTCGGACGGTCACTCCCTCCTCTCGAGCGACATACGCGTACAGTTGGGCGAGCTGTGGCTCCTCGAGGAGGTTCGCGACTGAGAGGAAGTCGCGGATGATATCGCCGTTGGCTCGGGTTGAGGTGCGTGACATGGGCGAGTAGATGTTTACAGTTTACAGCGAATCAGTAAAGAGTGTTGTGGTCAGCCTATCTGGACTGGGAGCGAGCGACGAGATGCTCATCGAGATCCCGTGTCCAGTACGTCGCGGGTCCACCGGGGCTACACTGCGCACAGAGGCGCAACGTCCCTTCAAGATGGCCGATCACCACGCGGAACGATGTGAGGGCCGACAGCGCGTCAACGATGAGCCCACACCCATCGCAGGCGTGGTGATCTCGGTCATCGGGGTCGGCCCGGGCTTGGACGGCGCAGTCGACGCAGATCGGATGCGAAACCCGTTCATCTTTCCCCCAGGTGACGGCGGCGCCACGCTCCGACCCGGGAAGCGCATCGCAGAACGCACATCCCGAAAGCGTCTGCTGCATTACGACTACTCCTCGTCGGTATCACGGCCAGCCGTCCACCCACGATGGAAGACGGCGAGCTGTCGAATCGCGTTGAACGCTTCGCCGCTCGGTTCGTGAACGAGGACTCGCTGCTCGGCGACCGCCGTCACGACACCGTCGTCGACGAGGTCACTCACGAGCTGTTGCGCCGTCGTCTCGTCGACGTCCGCCGTCGACACTCGGGCCGCATCCCGGTCCTGGGCGAGGAGCTCGGTTTCATGCCGCTCGTGATCGGCTGCCGTGTCGTCGAGTATGTCTGGATCGGTCATATGAATTCACGCTCCGGCACGCTCGCAGGCGCGCCTCGCGCCTTTCGGCGCCGACAAACCGTTGAGGGCTGCGGTCGCTTACTCGTCCCACAGAGTCGCGATTCGGTCTTCGACCCCGTCGAGGACAAGCCGGAGGGTATCGCGATGATCGCTCGGCCACGAGGCATCGTCGCCGGGTGTGGAGGCAGCTGGTGGGGGATGGAAATGGTCCCGTGTATTGTGGGGGTTCGGGTGTCGATCCCACCGGCACTCCCAGGCGTGGTCCGGATACTCCTCTCGATAGTGGATTTTGAAATCGTCGTTCGTGTACCGACGAACAGTCATAGTTGCCTCGTCGACGGGTTCGGGATAGTACACTGGTGCGAGTGTGACACGGAGTTCGAGATGCCCACTTGCGTTCGTGATGATTGCTTGTTTGACTTGTTGTGTCGCTTGCAGGCGCGATTGGAGAAATTCGAGTAGTGGGCGATCGATAGGCGCGGGGCTACCTCCGTCCCCTGTTGGCGGTACCATCGCTGAGACTACCCGGACGCCTGTTCGGTCTCGGCGCCGGCGCGTTGCTGCCGGGCACGTTCGTAGCGCTCGCGCTCCTCACGTGCGGTCGCCCAGTCGCCGAGGTCACTGTACACATCATCGATCGTCCAGTCGTCGCTCCCCTCCGCAGCAGCGACAGCGTCGACGGCCGCCGGCATCGCGGCGTCGTACCTGTCCTCGTACTCGGTGATATGCGTGGTCAACTCCTGAACACGCTGCTGGAGATCTTCGACGGAGTGTTCGGCAGCGAGTTGGTTGATTCGTCGCCACTCGAAGTACGCGTCATTGCGCTCGTATGTCGCCGGGTGGCCGTCGTGGTGCGTGACGATACCGAGCTCGGCGAACCAGCCGAGGTATTTTCGAGCCGTTTTCGGATCACAGCCGACACGATCCGCGATAGTGCTCGCTGTCGTCGGCTCCCGAGTCTGGAGGATCGTCCCGTAGACGCGTTGTTCGACGTCGTCACCGCGAAACGCATCCTCGAACGGCGGGGGACCACCGGGGGACTCTGTATTGGCCATACTCAGCGTTGCGTGGCGAAGGATATAGTTCTTACTTCGAGGAATAGTTTCCTGTACAAGTCGACAGGGCGTGGGACTCACCAGCTGAAGAGGGGGAGGCTCATAGTAACCAACAATCCCCGAATATGTGAGCCGCTGTTGGTTAATCAGCGACGCTCTTACGCAAAGCTACGGAAAAGTCAGTGCATTCCGCCGACATCTAGCGGATATGTCTAAAACCCAGCCAGCCTTCGGCGGAATGCTTCGAAACCTAATCGACGACGGTATCTTAGAGCTTCGGACCGAGCCGCTCGACGCCCTCGTCGAGCGGCGTCTCAAGCAACTCTGGGAGCACACACCGTGCCCTCGCTGCGGAAATCGGACGATCAGAACGTGGGAGCACTCCGATCGTGTCTGGTGTCGCAGCTGCCAGTTCAAACCCGCCTACACCTACGGCACACCCTTCAGCGAGAAGGACCTCCCCGCAGGCGAGGTCCTTCTCGCGTTCATTCTCTATGCAGATACCCTGCTCAGCATCAATCAAATCGCGATTGTGCTTGACCGCGCGTACAACACGATTCACACAGCAATTCGTGACCTGGAAGCCGCGCTCGAGCGCGGCTTCCCAATTGTCTGGAACCGTCTCAAACGACCGCACAGCGGCCCGTTACAAATCGATGAGAGTGGCAAAGTCTGCTCAGGATACAAGGGCCAAGACCCGCCGCGGCCCGGACGGGCTCGCGGCGGGTCGTCTCGAACTGGACGCACTCGATGGCAAGGACGTCACGGTGACCAACTGACGCTCGTCGCGGCCTGCCGCGACGAGCTCACTGTCATTCGCGCGAAGAAAGGAATCCGCTACGAGGGTGATCTTGGACCGGTAATTGAGGAGGCTGAAGACCTCTCCCAGCCACTGGGAGAGGTCTGGACCGACGGTCTCCAAGCGTATCGCTGGATGGAGTACGACCACCGGACGGTCGTTCACAAGGAGCGGTACGTTTCGCCGGACGGCGTCCATATTAATCAGGTTGAGTGCCTGTGGTCACTCCTGCATCCGTGGCTGCGGAAGTTCCGCGGCCTGTCCAAGCAAGGCTTGGAACAGGCCGCTCATACCTTCGGCTGCGTTCGATCCTTGAACAGGATCGGCGCGTCGCTGTTCGCACTCATCGATTGCTTCGCCCTCCACCGTTTCCGTAGCTTTGCGTAAGAGCGATACGGCGTGACGGTCGCCCGGTTCACGGTCGAAGGACAGCAAGAGCCTACGTACGAAGGGCACCCCGGAGGTTAACCAGACGGCGGGCGTACTCCCGCTATGGCCATTTTCATCGGCACCCGCGACGGCGTCTACCGTACAGCAACTGTCCCCGTCGAGGACGTCGAACAGGTGCTCGACAGCGGTGATACGCCTCGAGTCCGGACGTTTCCGGAGGTCGACGGCGTGTTCGCGGCCACGAAGACTGGATTGTATCGGTCGATGGACGAGGGACAGACGTGGGAGGATCTCGGCGTCCCACAGGAGGAGGTCTATTCGGTTGTCACCAGTCCAGACGGTGAGCGACTCTACGCGGGCACTCACCCCGCGCATCTCTACGTCTCGACCGATAGCGGTGAGACGTGGGACGAACTCGAGGGCTTTCAGGACCTTCCATCGCGGGATGAGTGGCATACGCCGCGCCACCGCAACGAAGCCCATGTACGGAGTCTCGGCGTGCATCCCGACACGCCCGACAGAGTAATCGCCGGCGTCGAGGTCGGCGGCGTCCATATTAGCGCGGACCAGGGCCAGACGTGGACCGAGCGCCGCGACGGCGTCCACGACGACGTCCATCACATCCTCGTCCTCGGGGCGGACGAGTACGTCGCCTCGTGTGGCGATGGGCTCTACCGAACGCGCGATGCCGGGCAGTCGTGGAGGCGGCTCGACACCGAACTCGATCATCGCTACTTCCGGGAGGCCTTCATGTTCGATGGACGGCTCTATGCAGCGGCCGCACGGAGTTCACCGGGGACATGGAGCGGTGAGGGTGGTGCCGACGCGATTCTGGTGGAGTCGACGGATTCTGGCGAGACGCTTGAGACCGTCTCCTACCCAGGTGGCCCAGCGGAGATCATCCTCGCGTGGACTGTCGTCGACGGGCGTGTGTTGGCTGGTACGAACGACGGCAAACTCATCAGCCGTGATTCGGATGGAATGTGGACTGATGCGGGACAGGTGCCAGAGGGGATTCGATCGCTTAAAGGCTGTTGAAGTGCTTCGACAAAGCCAGTGTGGAGAGATTCTGTAGATTTAGCTTCTTCAGGGAAGCCGAGGCGTGTACTCTCCAACAGGAGACCACAAATTTTCTCAACTCAGTGTCACACCGCTCTTCGGTCCACATTCGAATATACGGTTCACCGAAAAAATTGACTACTCTGGACATTGAACATCCAGGCGGCAATCATGAATACAGACGAACTACTCCAAGACACGTATGTGGCTGCTCTTCAATACGATCTTGTTGACCTCCCGGAGGATGCCACGCTTGCGGGCGTAGTTCGTCGACCAACAGGGTGGTTTAGATCTGTAATCGATGAGAACTATCCTCCCCTTGGCCCGCCTCCCGATCTGTTGGACGAATTTAAACAGCGTCAAGAGGACTTCAAAATGCAGGGGATGTGTGACGAAGGCGCGCATAATGCTGCCTGGGACGAGGTCGGGTTCGAGGATCGGTACCAAGCACATCTCACCGAAGCAGCGGATGCACAAGAAGCAATCGCTGAACTCACGGACCGGCTTCGTGCCGAGGAACAGCTCGTCTTAGTCTGTTTTGAGAACACCAATAAGAAACGGTGTCATCGAACGCTCCTCCAGGAACACCTCACTGCACAGCTATAGTCAATCAGTCGTGTGCGCACCGTGTTCGAGTTCCTCGATCTGCGTAATGATTTCGGTGAATTCGTCACCTTTCGTAGACAACGAGTAGGAGACAGTCGGCGGCGTGGCTGCTTCGTCTACTGAGCGGACCACGACATCCTCTTCTTGCAGGCTCTCACGAGACGCTCCGTGATCTCTGTGACGACTACGGTTCGCTACTGATCTTTGACGAGGCCATCACCGGATTCCGGGTCGGCGGCTTGCAGTGTGCAGAGGGCAAGTACGGCATCAAACCGGATCTCACGACGTTTGCGAAGGTTATCGGCGGTGGATTCCCGATCGGAGCGATCGGCGGCCGCGCCGAGATTATAGATAACCAAGGAGAATACCTGACCCTTTAGGATCAGGATGAATCCGACAGCACCTACACAATCCACCATCGATGGCAAGGCCGGATAACCCACGCTAACCGACACTATTGAGAGAACGGCGCCCATAACCAGTTATGAAGCCAGAAAATGAGTCGAACCATCCGAACCTTCGAAACCACCATCACGAACCAGCAACAGGTTCGTGACGACCTCAACCAACTCGGGTGGGCCGCCTCAAAACTCTGGAACGTCGGCCGCTACTACGCACAAGAACAGTGGGATGAAACGGGCGAGATTCCCGATGACGGGGAACTCAAAGCCGAACTCAAAGGCCACGAACGCTACACGGACTTACATTCTCAGTCCAGTCAGCGCGTTCTCGAAGAACTCGCTGAAGCGTTCACCGGCTGGTTCGGCAAGCGTCGGAACGGCGACGACCATGCCCGACCGCCCGGCTACCGCAAACACGGAGACTCCCACCCGCGTTCAACCGTGTCGTTCAAAGCGGCCGGCTTCAAACACGACGCACAGTTCGCCCGTGTCCGCCTCTCGAAAGGACGAAACCTCAAAGAACACCGTTCGGACTTCATCCTGTGTGAGTACCAGACGCGCCCGGATGTTGACCTGACCGAGTGGGACATTCAACAGGTTCGCGCCGTCTACAAGCGCGACGAGTGGCGACTCCAATTCGTCTGTCGCACCACCATCGACCCGAAACCGCCGGGCGACGAAGTGGCTGGTGTTGACCTCGGGATTTGCAACTTCGCCGCCGTCTCCTTCGGCGGTGAATCCGTGTTGTATCCCGGTGGCGCACTCAAAGAGGACGAATACTACTTTACGAAGAAGAAAGCCACGTGCGACGATTCCTCGTCCCAAGAGGCGACTCGTCTTGACCGCAAGCGGACGGGTCGTCGGACACACTGCTTGCACGCACTCTCGAAAGCAATCGTGGAGGAGTGCGTTGAACGAGGTGTTGGGACACTTGTTGTTGGCGACCTTGGTGGAATCCGAGAGGACGACGAGAACGGTGACTCTCGGAATTGGGGCGACCACGGCAACTTGGACTTGCACGGGTGGGCGTTCGACCGCTTCACGACGCAACTCGACTACAAGGCAGAAGCCGAAGGCATCGACGTGGAGTTGGTGTCAGAACGTGATACGTCGAAGTCGTGTTCAGCGTGCGGCCACACGGACAATAATCAGCGTGTCGAACGTGGACTGTACGTCTGTGAGACGTGCGACACGGTTGCGAACGCGGACGTGAACGGCGCGGAGAACATTCGGCAAAAGGTACTCCCGAGTCTCGCCACGGATGGCGATGATAGGGATAACGGCTGGTTGGCACAGCCAGCGGTTCACCTGTTCGACCGTAGTGCGGGTGTTTTCGCCCCACGAGAACAGGTCGTGAACCGCGAACCGTAATCTCCCAACTCAGCGGTGCGGTGCCGTGGGGATTCCTGCGTCTTCAGGCGCGGGAGGATGTCAAGCAGGCGTTCACGAAGCGGTCAACGCCACGTAGTTTTCGGCTGTATCAGAACAGATCCCGATTTCCGATCACGGTCACTGGTTTCGGGCGCGGATTCATAGGTTCTCGAGGGCTTGATCGAGGTCGGCGAGTAGATCGTCCACATGCTCGACGCCGACGGCGATCCGGATGAGCGAATCCGAGATTCCGGCAGCCTCCCGTTCGGCGTCTGCGAGGTAGGACGCGGACATCGTGGCGGGATGGTCGACGAGTGATTCGGTACCACCGAGACTCACAGCCAGCGTAAAAACGTCGAGCACTTCAAGGACGGCCCGTGTTTCTGCGGCGGTCGCATCCAGTTCGAACGAGACGATTCCACCGAACCCGTCCATCTGTTCGCGAGCGAGGTCGTGTTGTGGATGGTGTGGCAGTCCGGGATAGTTGACGTGGGCTACCGACGGATGGCCGTCGAGGTATCGTGCGAGCTCGCCGGCGTTGGCCTCGTGACGGTCCATCCGGAGCGGAAACGTCCGGAGACCGCGTAGCGTGAGATACGAATCGAACGGAGCGAGCGTGCCACCTAGATCGTAGGACTGGGTGTGTTCCACGGCATCAGCCAGAGAGTGGTCATCAGTCAGGATGGCCCCGCCCATCGAATCGCTGTGTCCGTTCAGGTACTTCGTCGTACTGTGGACGACGATGTCGGCCCCCCGTTCGAGCGGCCGCTGGAAGTACGGCGTCGCGAACGTGTTATCGACGACGTACGTCGCGTCGACCGCCGTCGCAATCTCGCCCACGGCGGCGAGGTCACAGAGTCGGAGCAACGGGTTCGTCGGCGACTCCATCCACACTAAGGCGGTCTCGTCGGTGATTGCCGCGTCAACGGTGTCCATGTCGGTCGCGTCGACGTACTCGACGGTGGCGCCCAGCGAATCGACGAGCAAATCCTCGAAGAGTAAGCGCGTGCCACCGTAGATGCCGTCGAAGGCGACGATGTGATCGCCCGCTTCGACGACCGACAGGCAGGTGGCTGCAATCGCAGCGGTCCCGGAGGCACAGGTGACTGCGCGTTCGGCATCGCAGATTTTGGTGAGTCGTTCTTCGAGGATGTCACGCGTGGGATTGCCGAACCGGTTGTACTTGTACCCGTGGTCCGATTCCCCGGGACTGCGCATCTCGTGCGTGGTCGAGAGGTGAATTGGCGGAACGACATCACCGGCATTGCGGACGCCGCCACCGGCCCGGTCGAACCGCGTTGCCAGAGTTTCGAGGTGATACTTCGAATCAGTCATACGAGTGCTCCAACCCTTTGGGCCCACGGCCAAAAACGAACCGAGGTGCGCGTACTCTGTATCCGGGCTGGGACGGCTCCAGTTCTTCGGATCACAGTGGTAACAGGGACGAAACCGTGCAATCGGCGAATTGGTATGTTCGGCCCTCGGATCGAGGACGGTGTCTCTGTGGCGGAGACATCACTCGCGTGAACGTCGAATTGACCGAGTGAGAGGCGATCCTACCCGAAAGCTGCCCGTGACCACCGTACCGCGCGACGGACCAGCCCGACACTCACGACCATCCACGCACCCAATGCGACGTAGACGAACACTCGCGGGACGACGTGCAGTAATTCGATTCCCGTTTCGCTCGCGAGACGGAACGTGCTCACCGTATACATCCCGAGCGGGAAGACCATCCCCCAGTATCGTGGGTCATAGCCCCCCGGGCGATGCGGCAGTGCGATTCCGCCGACGGTGTGTCGCCAGACGCCGAGCGCGACGAGCAACGGGATCCACCACGTGGCCGTCGCCCAGAAGAAGAACGTGAACCCGAGGAGGAACGGACGAATCTCGGCGATGAACGGCCACGACGGTCCGAGACGGAGGAGCAACGCGCCCGACAGCGTCGTGATCGCAACGGCGCCCATGTTGATCCAGTACGGCGGCGTCGCAGACACCGGTCGGAACGCGAAGAACGTCATCCGGTAGAACACCAGCGTGAACAACACCAGGTAGAACCCGCCGCCGATCAGGTACAGGACGAGTGCCACTAGACCGGCGCTCTCGAGGATCGACGGATACTGCGGGGCGATCAACGCGGTGAGCACGGCCACGGACTGCGTGGCGACCACGGCGAGCAACCAGCCGCCGTCGAGCGTCTCTTCGATGGGGTCGTCGACGTTCCGAATCGTGAGCCCCACGAACACAGTGTACGTGAGAACGAACCAGAGACCGCCTGCCAAGACCAGGAGCGCCGTCGCGGCTAGAATCGACTGCTCGAAGACGACGATCTGACTCCCGAGGATACAGGTCGCTGCGACGGCAGTGAACGACCCCACCGCCCGGTCCGGCGAGACGAGGTCCTCGAGCGTCGATCCGAAGGCGCGGCCGATTCGTGCCACCGTGAGGACGCCGATACCGACGTACGCGAACGCATTGATTACGAACAGCACTCGACCGATTCGCTCGAACCCGACGAGAGATGCACCGATGGAAACGATGCCGGTCGCCATGACGAGCGCGAAGTAGAGCGGGTCCCAGTCCTCTAGAAGGCCGAGGACGTTCCCGGCATGGCTGACACTGCCGACCGGCGACTCACCCGATTCGTCTGGGTCGTGGTCGGTTGTCATCGAAGGGGTGGAGCGCCGGATGCGGTCGCGAGGACGGGGACGATCATCGTCGTCTCAGATGTCGGCGCTGTTGGGGTAGTAGTGGAGGACGTCGTCGCGCCACCCGCCGTAGCCCTTTCCGATGTCCTCGAAGTCCTCGACGAACTCGATGTGAGTGACCCACTTGGCCATTTTGTACCCGAGCTGGCTCTCGATGCGGAGTCGGTAGGGAGCCCCGTGGGCCACGGGGAGATCGCCGTCGTTCATCTCGTAGGCGAGGATCGAACGTGGCTCCTGAGCCTTATCCATCCGGATGGCCTCGTAGTAGAACTCCGGAATCTCGTCGTCTACGCCCTTCTCCTCGAACGGACCGTCCTCGGAGTACTCCCATTTCTCGTCGAGCGTCCAGAAGACGAGCCACTCCGCGTCCTCGTGGGGCTCACACCGGTCCATGATGGCCGACAGCGGGATACCACCCCACTTGGCGTAGTACGTCCAGCCCTGGATGCAGTCGTGGCGGGTGACGTGTTCTTGCTTGTCCATCTCCCGGATCTCGTCGTTGGTGAGTTCGAGTTCGTTCTCGACGAGGCCGTCGACCGTGATCGTCCAGTCCTCGAAGCCGTTCTCGAAGTGGGCCCGGTACTCATCGTTGCGCGGCGGCTTCCCGTTGACGCGGGCGAAGTCCGATTCTTCCGGTCGGTCGTCGCCGTCGTAGAACGAGACGTGGTGGAACAGCCCTTTCAACAACGGGTCGACGCCGATTTCGAGGAGGTTCTGAGTGAAGTACGGCCGCTTCAGGGAGACCCACGTGGCGAGGGCGGCGAACCCGAAGACGATTGCGATGCCCAACACGGTGAGTGCGATCGTCAGGTCGGTCGAGGCCGTCTCGCTCCCGAGAACGATCTTTCCCATCTCGGACCAGAACCCGTGCGCGGCGACGAGGGCGACGTGGCCGAACAGGAAGACGTTGAACGCGACGAATCCAATGAAGTGGATACTCCGGTTGAGCTGTCGATTCCAGCCGAACCGGTCGGGCCAGTGCGCCCGAAAGGCCGGTGCCTGGAGGAGACCGGTGACGATCATCACCGGCGACAGGATGAAGATGACGCTGAAGTACGTCAGCTGTTGGAGGGCGTTGTAGCCAGCGGAATGGGGGATCTGCAGCTGTGCGTACGACACTAACGCGTTCCACGCCTGCGGGAAGATCTCGAGCGATGTCGGAACGAGGCGCGTCCATTCACCAGAGACAAAGAGCCCTCCGGCGTAGAGGACACCGCAGAGCGTCCATCCGAGCGCGCCCCAGAAGTGCCAATGACGACCCATCCCGATGGCGTCTCGGCCGGGCAAAGAGATGAGCGGTGACGGCGGGTCGATTTCGTCTTCGGCCGCCCAGAGGTCCTCGCCGTCGATGACGTCCTTATCGAAGTCGGTCGATCGTTCCTTGTCGCCGACTCGGAGCCATTCGTCGCCCGGCATACCGTCGTCGGTCCAGTAGAGCTTGGGGTGGCTCATGAGAATCTCGTACCCGCTGCGGAACAGCAAGATGATGAAGAAGAAATTGAACCAGTGCGTGATTCGGAGCCACCATGGGTAGTCGAGACCTGTTGCCATAGTTCAACTGTTGGACGCAACCCCAATAAGACTGGGTTCGGTCGTCAAGTACCAGCAAATACATCATCGATTGGCTCTGCATTTAGCTGAGACAATGACCTCCTTCGATGATTGAGCAAAGATGTTCGGCTCAACAGTTACCCGGTTGGACAGGCCATATCAAGGTATGGCTGTAGAGTCGACCGAAGAATCCAATACACTCACCGACCGTGTCGCAGGGTTTCTACGGACGAATTTCCCACAAATCGCCATGCATGGCGGGAGCGCCGCGATTCAAGATATTGACGAGGAAACCGGTGAAGTGTGGATTCGACTGAGTGGTACCTGTGGTGGATGTGGGATTTCTCCATTCACCGTTCAAGCGATCCAGAACAAGTTGCCAATGGAAATTCCAGAAGTAACTACGGTGTACGCCGAAACGGTGGACTAAGGACAGCAGCTAGCGAGAAATCCACATACCCATTTAGCATTCTGTCTCTTATCCGCACTCAAGGATTCCACCAATAACACCAGACACCAGATATGATGATCCGTCACTGGTGATTATCGGTGAAAGTTAACCGAACATCTTCGGTGGAATCATCATAGTGACAGCAACGCAACCTACTCTTATGGCCATAGCAGAAACTTTGCCGAAGAACTGGCATCTCGAGGAGGAAGGGGTCTCCTATCACGGATTCATCGATCAAGAGTATCCTCGAGTCGTCTATTCTTATGACGGCGGAAATCTACTCGTTCGGATCAACCGAGTCCAAGAGCCAAATAAATTCGGTGGATGGGGATATCTCGTATGGACGGCAGGTGAACATTCCGAGGAACTCGGAATCGTCGAGGAGTTCGATGACGCGAAACAACTCGCTCTCGAATTCATGCGCGAATACGGAACTGATTGAATAATCCACACTCCTTTCGTTCTGAGTAACGTAGCATCACTAACTGGGATTACCTATGGATAAGCACAGAGATTCGACCGGTAATGATGAACATTCTGATCGTCACGCGAGCCATGACGGACACCACGTAAACGAGGGGAGTGAGGACGTGGCTGGGGGTGACCGGGAAACGTCGCGAGTGGAACAGTCAATACTTGAAGAGAAGGCGGAAGATGCAGACGAGGCAGAGCAAGGGATTCACGAGCAGCACGAACACGACATGGACCACGGAAGCGACGGCCACGCTCACGGCGACCATGGCGGCCACGGTGGGATGCACGAGGGTCACGAGCAGATGTTCCGGCGGCGCTTTTTCGTCTCGACGCTCCTCTCGATTCCCGTTCTCCTCTACAGCGAGACGCTCCAGGAGTGGCTCGGGTTTTCGGTCCCGGCGTTCCCCGGTAGCGAGTGGATCAACCCGGTTTTCGCGGTGATCGTCTTCGCCTACGGTGGCGTGCCGTTCCTCGAGATGGCCGTTCCCGAGCTGCGCGACCGTTCGCCGGGGATGATGACGCTCATCTCGATGGCGATCACCGTCGCGTTCGTCTACAGTCTCGCGAGCATCATCCTCCCGACGATGTCGGCGTTCTTCTGGGAACTGGTGACGCTCATCGACATCATGCTCCTTGGACATTGGATCGAAATGCGGAGCGTCCGCCGGGCGTCGAGCGCACTCGATGAACTGGCGAAACTCCTGCCCGACACGGCCGAGCGTATCACTGCCGACGGTACCACTGAAGAGGTACCGGTCAGCAATCTCTCCGAAGGCAATCTCGTGCTTGTGCGTCCAGGCGCGAGCGTGCCAGCTGATGGCGTTGTCGAGGAGGGCGACTCGGATGTGAACGAATCGATGATCACCGGCGAATCGAAGCCGGTCTCGAAGGAGCCTGACGACGAGGTTATCGGCGGGACTATCAACGGTGACGGGAGTCTCCGGGTCCGCATCAGCGCGACGGGCGACGAGACGACGCTGGCGGGCATCATGCGATTAGTCGAGGAGGCCCAACAGAGCGAGTCACAGACACAGCTGTTTGCCGACCGAGCGGCGGGCTGGCTGTTCTACGTCGCTGTGGCCGCCGCAGTCGTAACTGCCATCGCGTGGACGGCTGCTATCTCCTTCAATGTCGAGGTCATTGAGCGGGTTGTCACAGTCTTGGTGATTGCCTGTCCACACGCGCTCGGCCTGGCGATTCCGCTCGTCGTCGCGATCAACACCTCACTTGCTGCACGCAACGGGATGCTCATCCGGGACCGTATCGCCATGGAACAAGCGCGAGAACTGGATACGATTATCTTCGACAAGACGGGCACTCTGACGAAGGGAGAACAGGGCGTCGTCGACGTTGCGACCGTCGAGGGTGTCGGCGAGGACGAAGCGCTCGCGCTGGCGGCGGCCGTCGAGGGTGACTCGGAACATATGATTGCACAGGCGATCCGGGAGGCGGCCGACCAGCAGGGCGTCACGGCACGGGAGGCGACCGACTTCGAGGCGCTCAAGGGTCGCGGCGTCCGCGCGACGGTAAACGGGACTTCAATCTACGTCGGCGGGCCGAACCTCCTCTCGCACCTCGACAGTGACGTCCCATCCGAGCTTACAGCCTTCACAAAACAGGCCGGGGAGAACGCACAGACGGTCGTATACCTCGTCCGCGAGGACGAACTCATCGCTGCGTTTGCGCTGGCCGACGTCATTCGAGAGGAAAGCTACCAGGTGGTCGACGCGCTCCACGAACTCGGCATCGAGGTTGCGATGCTGACCGGTGATTCAGAGGACGTCGCCCGTGCCGTCGCCGACGACCTCGGTATCGACACTGTCTTCGCCGAAGTGCTCCCCGAGGACAAGGACAAGAAAGTAACTGAACTTCAGAATCAGGGGAAACTCGTGGCGATGGTCGGCGATGGTGTCAACGACGCACCCGCACTCACGCGGGCCGACATCGGTATCGCAATCGGGAGCGGGACGGACGTCGCGGTGCAATCGGCAGATATCATCCTCGTCCAGAACAATCCGATGGACGTCGTCCGCCTCGTGAAGCTGAGTCGGGCGAGTTACCGAAAGATGCAGGAGAATATCGTGTGGGCGGCAGGGTATAACGTCCTGGCGATTCCGCTTGCAGCAGGCGTACTGGCACCTATCGGCATTCTCTTCTCGCCCGCCGTTGGCGCGCTCCTGATGTCGCTCAGCACGGTAATCGTCGCAATCAATGCTCAGTTCCTTCGGCGGATCGACCTCTCAATTCCGAGTCTGACGGGTAGGTCTGGACCGCAAGAACCGCGACCAACAGTGTAAGGGCCTCCATCGTATCATCACCAATGATCGATACAGATCTATCCCGACCGATGTGTGACTTTGATTTGGGGGTTTCCGACTGGGATCAGCGAGAGGAGTAAGTTCAAACCGGTCTTGGGCGGAACTCACCTCCATCAGTAGCAACGCAAATCGTCGGAAACACCTTCTATTTCGCGGTGATTACTGTAGTCTTCCGTCTCGTTCAACTGAGAGACTAAGCCGCCGTCACCAGTACGGCGTGGAAACACGTCCATGTTTCAAGATGACGCTCAACTCTAACCCGCCAAGTACTACGAGAAAGAGACAGACAAGAATTGCGTTTGTTCCGGCATATCCACCGAACGTCTCAGTGACGAGAACGTAGATGGCACCGATAGCCATGATGATCGACACGACTATTCCGAGAACACCACTCGCTCGTGGGAACATTACATCGGTATTCATAGCCAATCGAGATACCGGTTTGGGAATGCATCGACCAGCGTCTTGCTCGCTCACGCTCAGAACATACCGACTATCTGCCGCTCATCGTAACGAGTCTGAAACAATTGTACTCATTTCTATCCGAGTCAATATATGGGTGCGTATCTTCCTGGATTACACCGTCTTGCGTGACGTCTCAATAGCTTCGATGAGGAGTTCGGCGATATCGACGATCTCGATGTCGTCTTCGTATCCGCCGGTTTTCCGGCCGTCTTCGTACATCGTCATACAGAGTGGACAGGCGACAACAAACTTCTCGATGCGTTCGCCAGCGTCAGTGTCTTCTAATGCCTCACGGAGACGTTCCTCGCTGGGTTTCTCGTCTTGCTCGTGCTCCATCCAGAGGCCACCGCCGCCACCGCCACAGCAGTATGAATCAGCGCGATTTCGTGGCATTTCGTGGAGATCGCATCCTGTTGCACGGACGAGTTCTCGCGGAGTCTCGTATACATCGTTAAACCGACCTAGGTGGCAGGGATCATGGTAGGTAACAGTATAGTCAAGTTCGGTCCCATCGAGGCCTAAACGACCATCTCTGACCAGTTCCTCCACGGCTTGGGACCAGTGATACACGTCTGCTTCAGGATTCCACTGATTGTCATCAATGTCGAAGTCGAACATCGGATCGTCGGCCCACTCTCCGAAGTCCAGCTCTGGATATTCGTTTTTGAACGTATTCATCGAATGGGGGTCAGTACAGACAATTTTCTCGAACTCGCAGTCCTGGAATTTCTCGATCATAGTTCCGGCCTGCTCAATGAACAACAACTCCTCTCCGACGCGACGGATGTCGTTACCGTCGTAGACCTCACCCTCGAAGAGGATCCCAAACTCCACATCAGCCTCCTTGAATAATCGAGCCAGTGAGCGAGCGACCTTCTTATTGCGATCGTCGTAACTCGGGTAGTCGCCGACGTACCAGAGATACTCTACTTCTTCTTCACGGGCGTCAGTCACATCAAACGCCAGCTCCTCTGTCCAGTTGCCTCGGTGCCGCTGATTATTCCCGAACGTATTCCCGTTCTGCATGACGTTTCGAAAGGCGTCCTGGAGGCTAGCCTGGATTTCGCCCTCATCGGTGAGATGTCTGTTCAACCGAGTGAACGTCTTGAGGTGTTCGATTTCGACGGGACAGGCATCCATACAGGCCATGCAGGCCATACAGGATTCCATTGTTTCAGCTGCAATAACGGAATTACCACCGTCAGCGATAATCGGTTGTTCTTCGCCACCAGCGTCCACCTGTTCACGGTACTGTTTGAGGTCAAGAATGACGTCACGCGGACTCAAAGGGCGCCCTGAGGCGTGAGCGGGACAGGCTGCCGTACACCGACCACATTTAGTACAGGCATCCTGATCAAGTATGTCCTTCCACGAGAACGAGTTGATGGATGCGGCGCCGGTGTCGGCGTCCATATCTGATGGAATCGATGGCAAGCGTTTCCCTGCCTTTTTGTCGCGAGCGACGACGTTGGCGAACGACGATATCATGTGAAAGGGCTTCGCGTAGGGAATTGCTGCGATAAAGATGAAGGCATTGAGGGAGTGTGCCCACCAGACGATGGGATACAGTTGTCCAGCTAATTCAGGTGTCATCCCGGCGATCTGGAATACATCTTTGACGAACCAACCGACGAAGCTGACCGTTTCAAACGAAACATCACGTACGGCACTAGTTCCAAGGATGCGTATCCCTTCAGTGATATATCCCCCGATACCGAGGAAAAACAACGTCCAGAGGAATAGATCATCCTCAAGACTACTGTTTGGACCGAAAAGGCGATCTAGATGACCGATATATCGTCGATAGAGAGCAATAGCGAGCCCAACGACGAAAAGCAACCCCATAGCGTCCACCACGAACGAATACGAGAGATAGAAATCACCAACCCAGAACGACTCACCCGTGAGCAGCCGGTAGCCGTCCATATCGACGAACAGGATTGACGTTGCGATGAAGAGCGTTAGAAATCCCCACATGATGAATGCGTGCATCAGCCCACCGACTAGGTCACGATCGAACTGTTTCTCGTTGGTGATGACGATTTTAGCTGCGACGACGATCCTCTCCGGAAGGTTGTCCAGTCGGTCGAACCAGTCTTCTTGTCCCCGTGTATATCGTTTAAAGCGGTCGTAGGTGCCCCAAAGAAGGACTACAATAGCCACTACTGAGAGGTAGTAGAATACCGCTTTGCCGATTGGCCCGATTTTCCAGAAAGTCGGCCGGGTGATTGGCTCACTTGCCTGCAGTAATATTGACACAGTTTGGCACAATTAGGCCCCGTACCTAATAATTCTTGATTCTCTACGGCTGTGTCGTTCGTTTCGAGGCGAAGATGTTCGCCATACTACTGTCGCTTTGGATTCTGTGACCAACGCATCCTTGTCCTGCTAAGACTGCTTTCTCCGGAGATTCGAAGGGCATCATCCGAAGTTAAACGGATAGCTTCCCTACCAGATGGTATGTCGTACACTAAGACAAACATTGAGGATCTCGAAGTACGGGATATCGACGGACTTGACCCATCTCTGCGTGCAGTAGGATACGAACTTCGACCATCGAAGATGCGCCCGAGTGTGTGGGAGTTTGATTCTGGCGACTCGAACGATCGTCATCGGCAACGTGAACAAGAGGAACTGTACGTCGTTCTTGATGGCCGTCTTGAGATGGAAATTGAAGGAGAGGCGTTCACTGTAACACCAGGGGATTGTATCGTTGTCCCTCCAGAATCTTGGCGTCAACTGACTGCTGTGGAGAGCAGCCGCGTACTTGTCATCGGTGCTCCTAACGTATCTGATGATGCGATTGATGAGGACAACGGTGCAGGTTCAGAGAATGGGTAATGGTGATGATTTTTCCTCGTGAGCGCACGTACACCTAAGGTGTAGGAAGGGGAAGTTACTGAACAGTGTATGATCGGGATTCTCAAATCGATGGCGGTGACGATGAAACACGCCTTAGATGGGAAAACGTTCACTGTCGAATATCCGGATGAAGCACCTGAAGTGAGTCCCCGGTTCCGAGGAGTCCACAAATTCAGTGAGGAGCGCTGTATCTGGTGCCGGCAGTGCGAAAACGTCTGCCCGAACGACACAATCCAGATCGTTATGGACGAAGATCGAAATGGCGAACAGTACAACCTCCATATCGGCCAATGTATTTATTGTCGCCTCTGCGAGGAAGTGTGTCCGACTGACGCTATCATTCTCACTCAACAATTCGAATTCACAGGAGATACGAAACATGATCTCGCATACAATAAAGAACAGCTCAAGAATGTTCCGTGGTACAAGGATCTTCCAGATCCTTTGGAATCTCGGGAGCCAGATCGAGGCGCGTGGATCGGTGAAGGAGACGGAGAAATCGACTACCAGTGATATCGACAGTGGCATTATGCCAGTTGCCTCGTAGATATCTATCCCAGAACTAACTGAAACGTGGATCGCTATCACTATCTCGAATTCTTTCTCCAACGGTAATCCGCAGCCTTACAGAAACGAATCAGCTCCTTGCCCTCGATGAGTCTCGCCTTGTCTACATCGGGCGGCTCAGGGAATACCTCCATCTGTTCAATACATCCAAGCATATCTCAGAACCGGTGTTGTGGTCGAATCCAACGTGCATTGGAGTTGCTCAAATCACCCGATTTTGCAGGTAATCTAGGTGCTTGGCATTGTAGACGAGCTTTACGTGCTCAGTTGCTGGCGATCCAATGCACGTAAGTCGGACGTTTCTCTCTTCGATTTCCTCGTCGCTGAGGATCTGCTGCATATCCATCTCGATCTCGCCTTCGATGACGATCGCAGCACAGTTCGCACATGCCCCAGCTCGACAGGAGAATGGCCAGTCGTAACCATTGGCTTCCGCTGTTTCGAGAATAAATTCGCCTTCGTTACACTCGAACGTACCGTAGTCCTCGTCCGTCAGATCGAGTTCCTCGGCCCGTTCAAAATTTTCGTCGTCGTAGATATCCCACTCTTGATCGTCCACCACGTCGTAATTCAGATATTCGATGGTTGGCATTAGGAGAAACTGACGGTCGCCTCTCGCTTATTTCCTCCGCAGAATATGTTCGTTAGGCACCGGCAAGGTGAAACAATATTCCTGGAACGATGAGTGTGGTGTGCTCGAATCCGAATTCATGATCTTTTCGAAGCTGTGAGATAGACGCCCTGTCGTGGGGTGTCTTCTCTCGTCACTTGGCAACGCGAACCAACACTTATCGGGATAGGGGATGACGAGACACGCATGGGACCAGTCGAAATTCAAGAGTTGTGTGAACGCGAATTTGACTTTCCAATCGAGGACGACGCTCTCATCGACGAGTTTGGTGAGAGGGAACTAACTCCCCCAACCGGGGAACCGACAACGGTCGCAGCAGTTCTGGATACGGCGAACGAGCAAACCTACCACTCCAGTGAGGACATCTATCTAGCCGTTCTTGGGAATCTTGACGAGTCATTCGTGGGGCGGAAATCCTACGATGACCGGGCTGGGGTCTGGGATATTGAACAGAAAGACCAGACGTATTCGTTCTGAAGAGTCCGCTGGGCTCAAACGAACATGTTCCCGTGGCACTACTTATGGCACGAAATCGTACGATAATCAGGTGAGCAAACCTAACGGATGACAGATACAGAACTCATTTGGCGACTCGCAGGAGGCTCTGGCGACGGCATCGACTCAACGAGCCAGAACTTCGCGAAAGTACTGATGCGGTCAGGGCTCCACGTATTCACCCATCGCCACTATCCATCACGGATACGCGGTGGCCACACGTATACCGAAATTCGAACCAAGGCAACGCCGGTGCAGTCCAGGGGAGACGGGTATAACTTTCTCTTGGCACTGGGTGACTCGTTTGCACGAAGCCCGGATGAGGACGCCTATTACGGGAATGAGGAAATCAAGCCTCTCGTAGAAAACCTCGATGACCTTCGTGATGGGGGGATCATCATCTACGATGAGGGTGTGATCGACATCGACGACGTCGATGCAGTACTCGATACGTCACTCGAAGAGCTAGCTGCGGAACACGATTGGCACGTGTATCCGCTCGACCTTCGGGACATTGCAACCGAACACGGTCGTGAAGTGATGCGCAACACGGCGGGCGTTGGTGCAACGGCGGCGCTTCTGTCTATGGATCTCGAACCTTTCGAAGCGCTGATGTCGGATACGATGAGCGGCAACGCGCTGGAGGCGAACCTGACGATCCTTGAAGCAGCATACAATCAGATACGGGACGAAAACGAGATTGACCATGATGTAGTCCTTCCGGATGGAACGCACGAGGAAGATCCGATCCTTCTCTCCGGATCACACGGGGTGGCATACGGTGCGCTCGACGCCGGCTGTCGGTTCATCTCGGGCTATCCCATGACGCCGTGGACGGAAGTGTTCACGATACTGTCCCAGCATCTCCCCGAGTACGGTGGTGTTTCTGAACAGGTCGAAGACGAGATCGCCGCTGCTGGAATGGCGATCGGTGCGTCCCACGCTGGTGTCAAGGCGATGTCCGGTTCCTCGGGTGGTGGGTTCGCACTTATGTCCGAGCTGCTCGGAACGGCTGAAATGACCGAGACACCGGTCGTCTTCGTCGAGGCGATGCGCGGCGGCCCATCGACCGGGATGCCGACAAAGCCAGAGCAGGGAGATCTCGACCACGTCCTGTACTCCAGCCAGGGCGATTCCAACCGAGTCGTCTTCGCACCAGGAACGATCAGGGAATGTTACGAACAGACGCGTCGAGCGTTCGAACTGGCTTACGAGTACCAACTCCCCGCGATCGTCATCATCGACCAGAAGCTCTCGGGGGAGTATCGGACGGTCCCGGATAGCGTGTTCACCGAATCGGCCCCTGATCCGGATCCAGGCACCGTTCTCACGGAAGAAGAAATCAAAGATGCAGCTCACCACGCGTCGGGAACGTATCTCCGCTTTCAGTACGACGCTGACGATGGTGTCGTACCGCGAACACTCCCCGGCCAGAAAGGTGGCCGATTTCTGACGAGCGGAAACGAACACAACCCTGCAGGCCATATTAGCGAAGATCCCGAAAATCGTCGTCGACAGGTCGACCGACGCAGAACAAAGCAAGAGGCGATCCGCGAGACACTCGATGAGACGGGCACACACCAGACCCGATATGGGCCCGAAGATGCCCGCTACGGGATCCTGGTGTGGGGGAGTCAACAGAGTACTGTCTTCGAAGCGGTCGATCGACTCAACGAGACTGATGACTCCGTTTCGGCACTAGGCGTAAGCGAAATGATGCCGTTCCCGGAGTCTGACGTTGTCGAATTCCTCGAAAGCGTTGAGGAAGCTGTTGTCGTCGAAATGAACTCCGGCGGTCAATTCCGGGGATTGGTACAGCGCGAACTGGGAGCGTACGGCGATCGGCTATCTAGTCTGCTCAAGTACGACGGTAATCCCTTCGAACCCGCTGAGGTTGTCGACGGTGTCCGTGCCGTCATTACTGACGATCCGAGCGAGGCGCCACCGACGACGCGTCTCGAACCAACGAAAGCAGCTAACTCGAGGTAACCACAATGAGTGCATTCAACGCAATCGGTGCAGATCAGGAGGTAGACACGAACGCGTTCACCCCCGGCGTCGAACCACGGGCGACGTGGTGTCCCGGCTGTGGGGACTTCGCCGTCCTGAAGACGCTAAAGCAAGCGATGGTGGAGCGGGGCAAAAATCCCGACGAGGTATTGCTCGTCACGGGAATCGGATGCTCGGGCAAACTTTCGTCGTATTTCGAGAGTTATGGATTCCATTCGATCCACGGTCGATCGCTCCCGGTGGCGCGGGCGGCGACACTTGCGAATCCTAATCTGGAGGTCGTCGCCGCGGGTGGCGATGGGGACGGATACGGGATCGGTGGCAACCACTTCACGCACACTGCCCGAGAGAACCACGACATGACCTACATCGTGTTCAACAACGAGATTTTCGGGTTGACGAAAGGGCAGACGTCGCCGACGAGTCCGAAGGGGCACAAATCCAAGACACAACCGTCCGGCTCGGCGAAGAACCCGATCCGGCCACTGGAGTGGGGCCTCAATGCGGGTGCGACGTACATTGCACGGACAGCAGCGGTTAATCCTCGACAGGCGACGGAGATTCTCGTCGAAGCGATGGACCACGACGGCTTCGCACACATCGATTTCCTCACTCAGTGTCCGACGTGGAACAAGGACGCCAAGCAGTACGTGCCCTACATCGACGTTCAGGACTCCGAAGACTTCGAGTTCGACGTCCACGATCGTGATGAGGCAGCGCAAATGATGCGGGAAACTGACACACGCCTCCACCAAGGCGAAATTCTGACTGGCCGGTTCTTCGTCGAAGAGGGGCGCCCGTCCTACAGCGAAGAGAAACGTCAGACCGGTCAGATGCCCGACGAACCGATCGTCGAACAGTACTTTGACGACGATGCCGAGTGGAAACCGTCTGCCGACCTGCTCGATCGGCATCGGTGATCGAGCAAACCCAAATCCACCGCATACGATTCGGTCTACCGAGGATTACGCCGCGACAGCGACCCATAAACGCTCGGACAGACGGTATAGGTAATTCATGACAGGGCCCGAAAGCGGACGGAAGCAAGAATACGTCGCAATCATTGACCAGGACAAGATCACCGACGAAGTACGAAACATCGCGGTCAAATACGACCCGCTGAATCGGTCCGGTCACGAGGGGTTCCACGTCACTGAGAGTGGGGAACTCCACATCGACGACGCCAACGTACTGGCCGAGCACAAGCTCATCGAAAAGAAGATCCCCAACGACGCGATTCAGATCATACCACTTCCGGCGGAAACCGGGCAGCTCGTCCACCAGTATGGTGAGAACGGATTCAGGTTGTACAATCTCCCGATCCCGGTCGACGGTTCAGTTATCGGCCTCCTCGGCCGCAATGGCATCGGAAAGAGTACTGCGTTGGACATTCTGGCTGGCAATCGAGTGCCGAATTTTGGGGGTACAAGTGAAGAGTCAGACTGGGACCGGGCGATCGAGTTGTTTCGGGGGACGACCCTGCAGACTCATCTCGAACGGCTCCGAGACGAGTCAGTCGTCACCGCCTACAAGGACCAACGGGTCGACTCCCTCCACGAGACCGACGCAGAAACGGTACACGAACTGCTCGCTACCCGTTCGGACGATCCGGACCGATTCGTCGATGCACTCGGTCTCCGCTCGATTCTCGATCGATCGCTGTCCGATCTGTCCGGCGGTGAACGACAGCGAGTTGCGATCGGTGCGACCCTCTCGACGACAGCGGATCTCTACCTGTTCGACGAACCATCGTCGTTTTTAGATATCGAACAGCGGCTGTCAGTGGCACGGACGATCCGCAGTCACGTGCAGGAAGCCGATGCCACGGCAGTCGTCGTGGAACACGACCTTGCGACGCTCGACCTACTCTCTGACGCGATCCACATACTGTACGGTGAGCCGGGCGGGTTCGGTGTCGTCGCTCAGCGGTCGGCAGTCCGGACGGGCATCAACCAGTTCTTAGTGGGGAAACTGTCCGAGGAAAACGTCCAAATTCGGCGCCAGGCGATCGACTTCCCGTCAGCTGGCTCTCGTGACAGCCGATCCGACGAACCGATTCTCACGTATCCCAAACTCGAAAAATCGCTCGCGGACTTTTCGCTCGTCGTCGAACCGGGACGGATTCACGCCGGTGAATCGGTCGGTATCGTGGGAGAGAACGCGCTGGGCAAAACGACGTTCGTGAAAATGCTCGCCGGGAATGTAACTCCTGATAGTAGACGAGTTCCGGACGAGGCCATCGTATCGTACAAACCCCAGTACATCACGCCGGACAGCGATGTAACAGTCCGTGAGCGCTTTGCATCTGCCACCGATATCCACGCCCAATCATTCAAGACACGAATCCAGAATCCGTTCGACATCGAACCGTTGTACGACCGCTCGCTCGACTCGCTTTCGGGCGGGGAGTTACAGCGTATCGGGATCGCGCTCTGTCTTGCCCGTGACGCGGATCTCTACCTCTTAGACGAACCCTCGGCGTTCCTCGACGTGGACCGTCGAGTGATTCTCGCTGATCGAATCCGCCAGTTCAGCAACCGAACGAACCGACCCGTGCTCGTCGTGGATCACGACCTCTTCGTCATCGATCGAGTTGCCGACCGATTGATCGTCTTCGAGGGTGAGCCGAGTCAGAGTGGCCATGCAAATCCTCCGCAATCGATTCGGGATGGTATGAACGCGTTTCTCTCTGCCCTCGGAATCACGTTTCGACGGGACGAACGAACTGGCAGACCTCGAGTGAATAAGCCAGACAGTCAACTTGACCGGAAACAAAAATCGAGCGGCGAATACTACTACCGGGACTAATTATCGTATCAAATGGATGTAGAGATTCTCTGTATGATCGAGCGCATTAGTTAGATAAGTTCAGCTGACTACGATTGGTTTCGTCTAACAGAATATCCCTGATTCTCGATTATCCGTTCGAGCATCTCTGGCGAGGTGTGGTCGGCTTCGTACGTGATTTCTATGGTGCCGTTTTCTTCAACATTGAGCTGTTCGATCCCACCTTCTGATTGAAGTGCCTGGTCAACCGTAGTCGTACATGTTTCACAGTCGAAATCCGCATCCTGAACGTGGAACTGGATCTGGTCTCCCATATTGAATCAATCGCCTGTACGTCCGCAGGCTGCATAGCCTTTCGTGTGGCGCCCTCCTAACGAGGGTGGTGATCGTTCTTCTGATGACTTCCTGCACAGCCGAGATTCCTTAGTTCAGCGGCACTAGAACTAACTCATCCTACTCATAATTGTCGGGGAGTGTATCTACTGTTCTGGGCACGCCTACCTCGCGACATCTTAGTCATCCTCGGCGCTGGCGTGTTCAGTTATGAGGTCGTGAAAAAGCGTTTTGTTCGTCGCGAGATACCCGATACGGTCTCCGCTGGGGCAATTATTTTCCGGCGCATCTTCGCCGAGGAAGGGGTGAATCTCCGGATCCGACGACGATTGACGTTCCATCGTTCTCTTTGCATCTGTGACGCAGGCACCACATCCCTTATGAGAATTGCAGACCAACATAGTGTGATGGCAAGTCATTCCCACGATCACGACCACGCTCACGGCGAAACTGAGCCGGTGACCGATCGAATTCACGAGAATTCCTGGTCGGCAAACCTCGAAAAACCACAATACGAGGACGATCTCTCGCTCCTCAAACGCCACGCGATCGAAGCGGTCGAACATACAGCCAGTGGTCACCATGTGAATCTCGTCACCCACGAGGCACACGACCATCCCGAGGGGTTCCTGTACGACACGCTGGACGAGCGGTTTAGTGATGAGGAAGTCCACTGGGAGTATATCGAACAGTGCGGTTGTGGTGGCCACGTCGTACGCGTCCACGTCGAGTAGATTCAATCCACCGAGGGAATGCTCCCACTACAGATAATGAGAAAGACCAACTGCACACTGATACGATGGTAACGATCGAATCATTAGACGACCTCGACGGCACACCCTATGCCAACGCGTTTCCAACCGAAGAGCCGAAAACCCTCAGACTAACGCTCTCTGCTGGCGAGCGTGCGGAGACACACGATCATCCCAATCGCCACGTGATTCTCTACCTTATCTCGGGCGAGATCTCGTTACAACTCGATGAGGAATCACATCAGCTTGAAGCAGGCGATGTCGTTCATTTCGACGGAGCACACGATATCACGTCGTCTGCCAAGACGGACAGTATGGCGTTAATCGTTCTCTCGAAGAAGGTCGAGTGAACGAAGAGGAACTCCAGAAAATGGTTAGGGTATCTACTCTGGGAACTGCTCAGATAAGTGGCTTACTGGACGAATAATTGACTAAGACCGCCTCGATCACCTCTTGTCGTCTCGATTGGGCCACTCACTGCAGCCTTCGTCGACGTACGGGCGACTCACGTAGTCGTACGCACGGTAAGCGAGATGAGAGACAATCTCGTCCTGCTTACTGCGTTCCTGCTGTATTAGACGTCGTCATCCGTCGTCGGGCCTCCCATTCCACTCGCAGCGGTTGATCACGCGACATCCGCTTATCTGAACAGCGCTCCGACACCGAAAAAGCTGTTCGATAATATAACTTGTTAACTAACACCATGGACTCCAACGACAGGGCGCTCACCGCGTTCACGATGATCGGACACGCGATGTTTCACACCTACGAACTCGTCATCCCGATCTTCGTCGCGCTCTGGCTGGGCGTCTTTCCCGTCACGGCCGCCACGCTGGGGCTGATCGTCGGTGCGGGGTTCGCCCTGATCGGCGTCGGCGCGCTCCCGAGTGGGATTCTCTCGGATCGATACGACTCGAAGCGGCTCATCATCGGAGCGATGCTCGGCATGGGTGGGGGTTTCGTCCTCCTGAGTATCGCGCCGAACGTCGTCGTCCTCTCGTTCGGCCTGCTGCTCTGGGGGTTGGCCGCGAGCGTCTATCACCCCGCTGGGCTCTCGCTCATCAGCCGCGGGGCGAAAGAGCGGGGCACGGCCTTCGCGTACCACGGGCTGGCCGGGAACCTCGGCGTCGCGGTGGGTCCCTTCTTGGGCGCGATCCTCCTTGCGTTCTTTCATTGGCGAACCGTCGCGCTGCTTCTGGTCGTCCCCGCGCTGCTGGCGGCGATCATCTCTTGGCGTATCGAGTTCGACGAGACCGCCGGCGTCGACGCGAGCGAGGAGGCCACCGTCGCCGACGGCGGCGCGGCGAGCCCGACCGAGCTGCTCGCGCAGTCGAAGCTCCTGTTCACCGGCGGGTTCGCGTTCGTCTTTCTCATCGCGATGCTCTATGGGCTGTACTACCGGGGCGTGTTCACCTTCCTGCCAGACATCCTCGCGAGCGTGCCGCTGTTCGAGCCCGTCTCGATCGCGGGCGAGTCCTTCCTGCCGAGCCAGTACGTTTACGCCGGACTGTTGATGCTCGGGGGTGTGGGCCAATACGTCGGCGGAAAGCTGAGCGACCGCGTTACCACGGAGTACGCGCTCGTCGGCACCTTCGCCGTCCTCGTCCTCATCTCGCTCGCGTTCGTACCCGCCGTGAACGCTGGGCTCGCCCCCCTGCTCGTCGTCTGTGCCTTGCTCGGTTTCTTCGTCTACATGGAAGCACCCATCAACCAGGCGATCATCGCGAAGTACGCTCCGTCCGACGTCCATGGGCTCTCATTCGGCTACACGTATCTCGGGACGTTCGGCGTGGGCGCACTCGGCGCGGCGGTCGCGGGGGCCGTGCTGACCTACGCCAACACCGCCGCGCTCTTCGCCGTGTTGGCAGTCTTCGCGGCTCTCGCAGTCGGTATCGGTGGCTACCTCATCGTCCAGGGCAGGATGGCCTAGAGAGTTTGAGCGCTAGTGAACTACCCTACTCTACTCGCTCACGGCTGACGCCGTTCGCTCCTTGAAGGTAGGGCTTCCTGCTTCCACGACGCGCTTTGCAGATACGGACGTATCCACAGGGAGCGCAGTCTCCACAGGCGTTGATTCGGAGTATCCCACTCCTACGTCTTCGAGGCCGCGAGAAAGGATGTTCCATGCCGCGTTCGCGTCCCTGTCCGCCTCGAACCCGCAGGCGGGACAGGAGTGTTCACGGACCCACAGCGGTTTGTCCGTCGAAACGCCGCACGACGCGCACTCCTTGGTCGTCCCTCTCGGGTTGACCGCAACGAAGTGCGTTCCTTCACGCTCGCACTTGTATTCGAGCAACGAGAGGAACGTTCGCCATGCGGCAGACGCCGTGTTGCGGCTGTTCGACGGCGACTCCATCATCCCCTTCACATTCAGGTCTTCGACCGCCACGAGGTCGTATTCCCGAGCGTAGTAGTTCGAGAGTTTGTGCAAGAAGTCGCGGCGGTTCCGTCGGAGGTTGGCGTGACACTCCGCGACTCGACGCCGTTGCGTCTCGTAGTTGTTCGACCCGTGTTGCTTCCGTGAGAGGGACCGCTGTTCACGTTCCAGCCGCTCCCGTTCGTCCGAGAGGTCGAGCGACCCGACCGCCGTGCCGTCGGTGTCGTGGGCGTACTTGAGAATCCCCACGTCGATACCGACGCACCGCTCGGGGTTCTCGGGTTTCGTCGGTGGTTCACGGTCCATCTCGACGCCGAAGGTGGCGAACCACTCGCCCGTCGGTTCCTTCTTGACCGTGACCTGTTTCACGGTGGCGTCGTCGGGGATGGAACGGTGAAGCTGAATCGGTATATCCGCGAGTTTCGAGAGTGACAGGACAGTCTGACCGCCCTTCTTGTCGAGCTTGAAGCCGGACTGACTGTACGTGAAACTGCGGAACTCCCGTGGCGGCTTCCACTTGAGTTGGCCGACGCCGTAGCCGTTCTCCTTGAGCGCCGAGAGTCCTTTGAGGTTGTTGAACAGACGCTCCACGACGGTTTGGAGAACCTTCGAGTACACGTCGGAGAGGCCGTCCCACCACGTCTTGAGGTCGGGGAGTTCCGACCGTAGGGCGGTCATGGACGGCAGTTCACCGTGTTCGTCTTGGTACTCGTTGAGGCGGTAGAGTGCGTGATTGTAGAGTTGCCTACAAATGTCTCGGTAGCGGTCCAACTCCTCGCGGTGGGCGTCAGACGGTTTAAGACGGTATTTGTAGGCGTAGTACATCCGTTACTCTCGCTCCTCGATTAGTTCGTCCAATTGTTCTCGGACGAATGACGAGAGATTGAGGTGTTGGTCCTCAATCCACTCGTCTTGGTCTTCCCGAATAGTGATTGTCTTTCGCTTCACCGTAATGCACGCTATGCACGCTACGCGTATAATGATTTGGTTGAGACGTTGGCCTGTGGGCCGAGTGTCGAACGTGTATGAGAACTGTGCGGCGCTGTATCCCCTCCCTGCTCGCTCCCGTTGGTCGCTCGCTGAGGAAGGGGGCTTAGCGCCTATTTTCTGCTAAGAACATTATCCTACCAAAAATTTCTGCGATATATTGGAATCGTGGAGTAACCTTATTTTGTACTGGGATAAACTCTCGAGCGAATGTACGACCAAATTCTGCTCGCTACTGATGGCACCGTCTCATCACAGAACGCTGAATCCCACGCGATCGACCTGGCACAGGAGCACTCTGCCACCCTGCACGTACTCTTTGTCGTCGATGAGGGCATCTATACGGCCTACAGCGGAGACGAGTACGTGGATGAAGCAGAAGGACCGGAACACGGATTAAAAGAACTCGGTGAAGAATCGGTTGAACACGTCCGGTCGACTGCAAAGGATGCCGAAGTCGAGATTATCAAAGCAATCGAGCACGGCGACCCGGTTGAAGCAATCCTCGATTATGGTGATCGAAAAAACATCGATATGGTCGTGCTCGGAACGAAACACCGGCCTGCAGAATACCGTGCTCTCCTGGGAAGCGTCACTGACCGTGTGCTTCGACTGACGACTCGACCGACGGTTGTGATAAAGACAGAAGTGGAAGAATAGGGTCCTCGTCGAATCCCTACATCTCCGCTATTCATCAGGTCACACTAACTTTTTGATCGGTTTTCACGGAGACGATTACCACTGACTCAATGCATCATCCGGATATCCGACTCGTTCTCGGGCTCGGGTACGCTCATCGCTATTCAATCGGTACGGTGCTAATTCGTTCGCGAGTGAGCCCAACTGTGACCGCCGTCCTTGATGATTCTCGAGAAAATCTGCAATCTGTGTCGCTGCTATCTCCTTGAGTTCGCCGCTCAGTAATGATCCATCGCGATACTCACGAGCAAGTCGTTCCAGTCGTTCATCATTCTCTTCGAAAAAGTACGCCAAGAATTGATACGAGACGTCTATCGTAGGATTTCCACCCTGTTCTCGGTGCGCTTCGATGTTTGACTGACCGCCAGAATAGGCGTACCGACGAATCTTCTTGAACACTGTCTCTCGATCGTCGGAGAGAAGAATACTGGGGACATCGTCCGAGGAACTCATTTTGCCTGGCCCTCCAAGACTCGGGAGGAATTTCGAGAGTAACGCACCTGGTTTTTCGACATTGTACCGCTGTTTACTCGCAATATCGCGACATACCCGAACATGGGGGTCCTGGTCAATTGCGATTGGAACGAGCGTCGGGTGTCGGCCTTCAACGAGTTGCGGGAGAAGAAGATGCGTCGCCTGTACAGCGGGGTAGAAGGAAATCCCGATGTTTGCTGGCGTCCCGTACGTTGCGTCAACTGTCGATTGTGTCACTTCCTTCGCAAAGGCGGTTGCAAGGGGATACACTACGTTTGCATCGGCTGTATCCACGATAATGCGCGTCCGATCAGGGTCGAATCCAACGGCTAGTAAATCCAGTAAATTGTCCCGAGTATGCCTGTCGATCGCTTTGAGAGACATCTCTTTGAGGAGATATTTTTCATCATCAGATATCGGGATGTACACCAGGGCGTTTGTTTGCTCCTGTAGATACTTTGCAAAGTAGAACGGGAAAACGTGGCCAATGTGCATCGGTCCAGACGGACCACGCCCCGTGACGATTGAATGGGGTCTCCCCGTATTTGCAGCCTCAAGAAATCGATCAACGTCGCGTTCTGCGTAAAAGACGTTCCGCCGGACTAATGGATGGATTGGATCAGGGAATGTTGCAATCTGCTCGTCAGTAAGCTTGTCAGCTCCAAATTCAGCAAGGAGCTTCTCATAATCAATGGCTCCCTCAACAGCGTATGGTGTAACGGTGAAGTTTTCTTCTTCGGTCATCGTTGATTGTGCGTATCGTAGGAATATCTGGCGGCACGTACGAGAACGTTAGTGGGCGACCTGATCTGGCCGTTTGGGTGAGGCTCACCTTATCTCACCCTTCGACACCATCTACTTCCATAATGCAGGCCATCGCCAACGCCGATAGTCGGTATCGTGGGGAGCAGGCAACGTGTATAGTAGTATGGCTGGAGCTGGCATATGTATTCTGCACGTGCTCGGCCCTTCACAACTTGTGGATCATCGAGGTTCCTAGGGAATTGCCTGCAAGGTTCCCCTTCGTGGGGTCAGCTATTTGAATGGTCGCTCCGTTAGCAACTCTCACAGATCAGCATTGAGAAGGATATCCACATTAGGCTTGACCGCATATCTGCCACAACACAAATGAGCTCACCACAGACCTCCTCCGACCCGGAATCTGAGTCCGATACTGGATCGTCGCCACAGCAACGACGGCTCGAAAAGAAATACGAGCGGGTAGTCGAACGTGAGGAACAGGCAGCTGTAGAAGACCAGTCTGGCTCCAATGAGCAGACGGTTCACCTGAAGGTGTTCCGGTACGATCCTGAGGTCGAAGAGAAACAGGAGCCTCGATACGATGACTTTCACGTCCCTCTCGAGAAGGGCATGACCGTCCTCGATGCACTTATCTATGCTCGTGATCACTTCGATTCGAGTCTTACCTTCAGACACTCATGCCGGATGGCGGTGTGTGGGAGCGATGGCTTCTTCATCAATGGTAGCCAGCGGCTCGGCTGTCAGACGCAGATATCCGACTTGGATAGCCCCGTCCAGGTCGAACCGCTCCCTCACGAACCCGTTATCAAGGATCTCGTGGTCGATATGGACCACTTCTTCGAACGGATGGAGTCCATCGAACCGTACTTCCAACCCGACGAACTCCCCGATGGCGAACTCGAAGAGCAGCGACAGTCTCCCGAAAACCGTGAGAAAATAAAAATCGCATCACGATGTATTCAATGTGGGTGTTGTACGTCATCGTGTAATCCGTCCCAAACCGATGACCAGTACATCGGCCCTGCAGCTATCGTCAAAGGATTCCGATTTTACTTCGACGAACGAGAAGGTGAGCAAGCACAAGACCACCGGCTCGATCTCCTCTCTGAAGAACACGGCGTCTGGCAGTGTCACACCCAGTTTTCCTGTACCGAGGTCTGCCCAAAAGACATTCCGATCACCGAAGAGATTCAGGAGATGAAACGGGAAGCAGTAAAACGCGATATTAAGTTTTGGTGATCAAGTACGGGTAAGCTTCGAAAGCACGATCGATATCTGGCCGGAAGTCACACCGGACACCATTCTTCGAGTCGGCTACCTACTCCTCGTCTTTAGAACGACTGGTCGCGTTCGTCGTGGGGATACTCTCCATCCCCTCCCTCGATATTCGGGCCACGATCGTCGTAGTACTTGCGTCCGATGTAGTTGTCATCCAAATTCCCAACGATCGACTCTAAGAGATCATCGGGGGTCTCGTATATCTCATCGTTGTCGTAGGCGAGTACTTCATTGATCGTCTCGGAGTCAGTGTCATCGGGAGCATCAACCGTTGCATCTCCAATCTGATTGAGTACCGTTTCGTGGTCTACGGGATACTCGAACTCACTTTCGAGATAGGCGGGTAATTTTGACAGTCTCATTGTATCGTAGTGGGTGCGAACGGCTGCTCAATCGCATATTCATCGATATAATACGCGATGGAGCTGTATCGCCGTATTCTATTGGTGGAGAAACGTGGCCAAAAATATACCGCTCAAGACCGCCGCAACCTGTGTTCGCGTTCGATATCCTGCAACTGTGGAATTAACTCGGATTCGTCCGTGACGTAGATGATATACCGAGGGACGTCCCTCGTCGTCCGTGCCATGAACGGTTCGCCCCAGAAACTCAACAGGGCATCTGTCCTCTCGTTTTCCTTTTCACCAAGGATAAACGAGACGTTCTCGTCTAACTCACGCCAGATCGGTTCACGCACGGTTTGACTACGCTTACAATTTTCCACTTTGGGTTTAACCTCCGTTCGCCAGCGTTCCTTCTCACTCTCGTCGAGGATGAATTGTATTGACGTGACGTTCGGGTTTTCGATTGCCGGCCGAAGTAGTGAATCGAAAAGGTCCTGCGGCACGAACATGAGCAAACAGACGTTGAACCAGATCATATCGCCCCGGGCATGCTGACAAAAGCGTTTGCTTCGTTGTCTGAGCGCACCGGGGCCGATCAGTTCGAGGTCGGATGGATTTATCGCAGACCGAATTTCGTCGACAGTACGTTCGGTATGCGTCACTGATTCAGTGATCTGTTCCGTGTCCGATTCTAACCGAAGATCACGGAGAAAGAGGAGGGCCATTAGAACGAGCGTGATCATCAAAAGTACACCCTCATCCACAATATGTAGAAAATGGAGAATCAGTGCGAGAAGCGCAGCTAGGATTCCCGCCACTGCATCCCATTCAATCTCTCTAAGTTCCCATTTCATTCTTGTCTTCTCCCTATCATCGGACTCCAACTACAGGTTCATTACTCTGTTCAGTCAAACAATAGAGTTCGCGGCTATGCAAGGTGCGTATCTCAAGAACTCTTCGTCCTTGCCCTTGTTCATATCGAAAACGCTCTCACTGGGTTGATCGAGTGAGATTACAGGAGTCGAAACGCTGCGGAGATGATTGTCACGTTAGGGCAGTAGGTGGTCGCCTCCATCATCGTAGACTGCGATTGTACGATTACAGTGCCGACGAGGTCGGCGCCTGTATCCTGTATGACTCAAATCGGTCGTTTTGCAGGTGACGCTTTGGAGCTACCTGCACGTTCGCGGTGGCGACTGGTGAAGCATCTCGGGCTGGGATATCCTTTTGACTGCCCAATATGAGAGAATAGCAACCCAAAATGAAGTACATTATCCTCTATTCGATCGCGTTGAGAATGGCATCGTAGTCCGGTTCGTTCGTTGGGTCCTTAGCGACCCAGTTGTACGTTACTGCTCCGTCCTCATCAAGGACAAACACTGCCCGGTTCGCGACGCCATAGAGCCCGAGCGGCTCGATGTCGATTTCGAGGTCGTATGCCCGGATAGCGTCGCCGGACATGTCGCTGATGAGGTCGAATTCGATCCCGTATTCCTCGCGGAACGCGCCCTGAGAGAACGGGGAGTCGGCGCTCACTCCGAGCACAATCGCTCCAGCATCTCGGAAGCGTTCATGGTGATTTTGGAGGGCGACCATTTCATTGGTACATGGAGGTGTGAACGCGCCTGGGAAGAACGCGAGGACAGCTGGTCCGTCACCGAGGTGGTCGTTTAGGTCGAAGGGTTCGTGGTCGCTCGTTCCGACCGTGCCTGAAAACGTCGGCGCCGTATCTCCATTCGTGAGCATCAGTTCGGTATGCGACCGGCGGAGGGAAAGAATCAATCACGAACATCATCGGTTACGGGAGGTACGAGGGTCAAGCCCCGGGACGTTCGCCTCGTCCGCACGGAAATCGTAGTGCCCGTCGTCGTCAGTGCCCGCCGTCGTCAGAATCCGGGAGGACTGTGAAGGGTCGCATCATATCGTGATCCTCGTGTTCGAGCATGTGGCAGTGCCACATGTACCAGCCCGTCTGGTCGTTGAACAGTCCCTCGAACTCGCCGAAGTGAGCGATTACGTGCGTCACTTCGCCCGGGTTCGCGGTGACGACGTCGTTCCACCCGCGTTCGTACGGTGCCGGCGGCTCAAGTGCGTCCACGTCGATGGAGTCTGACGAGTCGTTGTAATCCTGGATGGATTGTCGGCCCAGCACCTGAAAGTGCACGAGATGCAGGTGCATCGGATGGGACACACCAGTCAGATTAGCAAAACTCCAGATTTCAGTATCGTGGGGCTTCGGGTCCTCGGTCACCGGGTCGTATAGGTTGTGACCCGACGGGTCCTCCTCCGAGCCCAGGAGGTGCAAGGGCCGTCCGAAGTCGTCAGTGCTCATGGTCAGTGGGAGATATCGCTCGCGGTCCACTGTATCGACCGGGATTTCGGGAACCTCGGTCAGGGTACCGGGTACCTGGCTCGGATCATCCACATCTCCCACGTCCGCGACGTCAATGAGCATCACCTCCGGGAGGGGTTGCTGATCCTCGATGTCGCGGTCAGGCATTGCTCGGTACGGCGCACGCGCGTCGTTGTGGACCAACAGGGTCTGGCCAGCGTAGTCCGAGAAGTCGACGACGACATCGGCTCGTTTGCCCGTTCCGACTTCGAGCCCGTCGTCGATTTGGACGGGTGACCCGAGGAGGCCACCGTCGTTGCCGATCAGCGTGAACGGCGGACCGTCCGAACCGGTCATCCCGGACGCCTCATCGTACTTGAGCAGGTTGAGGTTGTAGAAGCGGCAGTTGGACCCGTTGAGTATGCGGAAGCGGTACTTCCGGGGTTCGACGCTCAGACGGGGCCAGGCCTTCCCGTTGACGACGGAGATGTCGCCGAAGAACTGTGGGACGATGCTCGGCTTGGGGGTCGATTCCTCCCGATCCACCTCCGAAACACCGTCGGGGTAATACAGCGACCCATCTTCATTGAAGCTGCGGTCCTGAAGCACGAGCGGGATTTCGTACTTACCCGCGGGCAATCCGAGGGATTCCTCGTGGTCGTTGCGGAGTATATAGAGGCCAGCGAGACCAGCGTAGACGTTCAGCCGAGTGATACCGAGCGAGTGGTCGTGATACCAGAGCGTGGCCGGTGGCTGGTCGTTCACGTAGTAGTAGTCCTTCTTCTCGAACTTCGGGCCGGTTTGCTCGAAGCCCCGCGTGAACCACGCCGTCGGCTTGCCGTCGCTCGTGTGCTCGACGTTCCCGCCGTGGAGGTGAGTCACGACTCGCACGCCGGTACTGTCGTAGGGAATCTTACTACTGTGGATAGTCGTATCGACCGGCAGCAGATGCTCGTCCGGCAACTCGTTCTTCCAGCGCACGTAGACTGGTTCGCCCTGCTGCGCCTCGATCGTCGGCCCCGGGTACTGGCCGTCGTACCCCCAGACGGTCGTCGGTGGCAGGTCTCGGTGGATCTTCTGCGTTGCCTCCCGCATTTCCACCTCGTAATAGGGGCTTCCGTCCTTCGTCCCCACCGGTTCTATGACGCCTGGACGGGGGACTTCGTCGACCCACTTTTCGAGCTCAGGTGACGAATGCGCAGTTGCGGAGGATTGTGGTGTAGTCTCTGTCTGGTGGGTTGTGGGTGATCGTGGCGGACTTCCTGCACTATTGGTCGGGGCTGTACACCCTGCGAGGGTTAATGCACCAGCACTCCCCGTCGCTGCTAAGAATTTCCGTCGTGAGATGCCAGTGCCGGGTAGGCCGGTGTGTTCAGTCATGGTCTGGTCTCTGGTTGTGGGTAGGAAGATAACGTACATAGCCCGGCACGCTGATTCCCGGTTTGTAGGAACCAGAGCGAATATGTTCGGGAATGTGCCTACATTTCTACTGTTCGCTTCCGAGTTTCTGGACAGTGTATCCCGTGACTCTATGTAGAGAAGATTCAATTCAATTTTAAATCGGAGGATCGGTCATTCATATCGAACGAATTATCGTGGTCACACAGCGAGGACCAGGTAATGGTACGCAATCCGTTTCTACAGGAGAGCGTGCCCGAGTTACAGGACGTCCTCGACGCGCTGGACGACCCAACGTGTCGCATGATAATCAAGCACCTCGATGAACCGATGACGGCAAGTGAGATCTCCGAACACTGCGATGTGCCACTCTCGACGACCTACCGGAAGGTAGAGCTTCTCACGGACGCCTCGATACTTGATGAGCAGACCGAGATCCGTAGCGATGGGCATCATACCACGCGATATCGACTGGCCTTCGAATCACTCGAGATCGAGCTTGACGAGGAGCGTGAGTTCGGAGTCACAATTACGCGACCGCCCCGATCGGCGGACGAACAGCTTGAACAGCTCTGGTCGGAGATACGTAAAGAAACATGAGTTCGCACATCTCTGTCGCGGTCATCGTACTCAAGACCGCGACGCTACTGTTAGGTGGATTGATCACATTGTACGCGCTGAAAGCGTACCGACGAACGGGTGCGCCCGCACTCCGTCTCTTGACGCTCGGATTCGGTGTGGTTACCTTGGGATCGCTCCTCGCAGGTGTCGCCGATCAACTCATCGTCGTCGAGACGCAGTATGCGCTCATCATCGAGAGTGCACTGACTACGATCGGGTTTGCGATTATCCTCTACTCGCTCTACGTCGACTAATAGTGAGAGCGTACCGTTCATGACAATCTTTGAAAAATACATTAGCTCCCTCCCCTGAAAACGGCATATAAGATATACGTTCCATACACGGGGAGAGGAATCCAAGCGAGCCGAACACCTTCGGCACAAGATGTCCGAGTCAGTGCATCCTCTGTTCTGATCTGCTCCAGGAGCGGTATCGAACGGAGGCCCTCGATTCAACCGAATCGCCGAGGTTCGATCCCCTGTGGCACCGAATCAATGACGACGACTGAGCCACCTTTCACCCGATTACGGCTGCTTCGTGCCTATCCAGAGTACTTCCTTACGACTATGGGGGCGATGATCGGCTACCTGCTTGGCAGTATTGAAGGAGTGGTGCTCGGGTCCGTAATGGGATTTTTCATCGGAAAGACGATCCAGAGCTTAATTTGGGCCTTTGCGGGCGAGTAACCACAACCGAGCGCGTAGTAGACGACAATGACCTTGTCAATCATTCATCACCACATTCAGCACCGCCGTCGGGAATCGTTGTCTCGAGTTTTCGGTCAAACCAGTCCCATTCGTGCGTTAGCAGTCCACGCTCTCCGAGTTTCCACGGATCTCCATCTTCAACATCCGGTCCTTCAAGCCAGGACTGGACGATGTTCCAGACGAAAATGAGCTGTCCGACAGCGAGAATATAGACTCCGAAGGTCGCTAGCTGGTGGAGGAACGCGAAGTACGCCTCGGGACCGACTGGAAGCTCGTAGCTGGCGTAACGGCGAGGCATTCCACCGTAACCGAGGAGAATCATGGGGAAGAACGTGACGTTCGTTCCGATCATGGTGAGCCAGAAATGCCACTTCGCAAGGGTACGCTGGTACCACTTCCCCGTATAGAGCGGGAACCAGTAGTAGACGGCGGCGAAGATGGCGAACGCAATCGCACCCATGATCACGTAATGGAAGTGCGCGATGACGTGATACGTGTCGTGGAGGACGAGGTCAACTGGAATAGACGCCTCGAATACGCCGGTGACGCCGCCGATGATGAAGTTCGCAATGAACCCGACACAGAATAACATCGGCGCGGTAAGCCGCAGTTCGCCGTTCCACATGGTGGCAATCCAGTTGAACGTCTTCACCGCGCTCGGAATCGCAATTGCGATGGAGACCGCCATGAACGATGCGCGAATTCGCGGATCGATGCCGGTGGCAAACATATGGTGGGCCCACACACCGAACGACAACACGCCGAGTGCGAGCGTCGAGTACACCACGAATTTGAACCCGAACAGCTTCCGGCCTGCAAAGCGCGGGAGGATGTAACTCACGAGGCCCATCGGTGGAATGACCAGGATGTACACTTCAGGGTGACCGAAGAACCAGAAGAGGTGCTGCCAGAGGATCGGCCCTCCACCTTCGACGGTGAAGAATGTCGTGCCGAAGTTGCGGTCGAGGAGGAGCATGATGAGGGCTGAACCCAATAGTGGGAAGGCGAATAGAATCTGGCCCGACTGCACGAGTACCGTCCACGAAAAGAGATCGAGATTCGCCCACGTGACCTCCTCCCCGCGTTCAGTGAAGATTGTCGTCACGAAGTTGATTGCGCCCATCGTCGCACTCACTCCAGTGAGGTGCAGTCCGAGGATCATCAGGTCGACACCGGGATTCGTCTGTTGAATCGAGAGTGGTGCGTACAACGTCCATGCAGTTTGGGCTCCTTCGACCCCGATTCCGAGCGGTTCGAGGATGATCCCTGCCCAGATGAGTAGTGCCCCTGGTGGAAGCAGCCAGAACGCAATCGCGTTGATCCGCGGGAACGCCATGTCATCCGCCCCGATCAAGAGCGGGATCATGTAATTCGAGATAGCAGCGAGCATAGGCGTGCCGAACAGGAACAGCATCGTAATCCCGTGGCTAGTCATCAGGGCGTTGTACGTTGTTGCTCCGAGGAGGTCGGCTGGAGGTGTTGTGAGCTCCGTTCGCATCAGTGTGACCGCGATGCCGCCCCACGCGAACGAGAGTAGCGCGAACGCGCCGTACATAAGGCCGATGTCCTTGTGATCGACGGTGGTGAGCCACCGAACGAGGCCGCCCGGTTTTTCCACGTGTTGGTGTTCCTCTCCTTGTTGCTGTGTACCGCCACCGGCCGGAGTATACGACCGCCAGTTTTCGACCGACGTGAGCCACCAGACTGCCCCTCCGAGAAGGAGACCCATTACTAGTGTAAGCGCGAATTGAACCGTAACCGTCGCCATAACTGAGCGTTACTGGTAGGAGTCCATGATGGTTCTCCGGTACATGTTCGGTTTCTACGTACGTGATTCCCAGAAGTTGGGAATCGGACAGGCACTACTTCCCCTCCGCTCACAGATTCCGTGCTAGTCATGACCAAACAGTACTGCTCCGTCAGGAACCGTTCATCGTCTCCTGATGCAGAAAGCCACCACAGCAATCCGTGAACCATCAGATCAATGTACAAAATCCGTAGTCACGATCGGACGGACACTACCGAACGTGGTACCGCATCAGAGGATGGGGTCACCGAGTTGGTCTGTCCGGAGTGCGACGCCGATGTGATCTATGATCCCGAGCGCGCCGAACAGCTCTGTGAGTCGTGTGGATTGGTTGTCGACGCCGAACTCGTCGATCGCGGACCTGAGTGGCGTTCGTTCAGCCAAGAGGAAAAGGAATCTCGCAGTCGCGTTGGTGCACCGACCACGAATCGTCTCCACGATAAAGGACTGAGCACGACGATCGGCTGGCGGAATGAAGATTCATCCGGGAAGTCGCTGAATACACGCCAACGTGAGTTGATGGGGCGACTCCGCGTCTGGGATGAGCGCTTCCGCGCGAAGAGTAACCAAGAGCGGAATCTGAAACAGGCACTCGGCGAGATCGATCGGATGGCCGCGGCACTTGGATTACCGGAAATCGTCCGGGAGACCGCCGGCGTCCTGTATCGACGAGCACTCGAGGAAGAACTCCTGCCCGGTCGCTCGATCGAAGGCATAGCGACGGCGTGTCTGTACGGTGCGGCCCGCCAAACTGGTATCCCTCGAAGTCTGGTCGAGATAAGCGACGTCAGCCGGGTCGAGAAGCTCCGGATCCAGCGTGCCTATCGGTACCTGGTCCAAGAACTGGAGCTGGGAATCGAGCCAACTGATCCCACAACCTACGTCAGTCGATTCAACTCGGAGCTCACACTCAGTGCAGAATCAGAACGCGTCGCACGGGATCTCCTCGAAACAGCGATGTCATTGGGCCTGCACAGTGGTAAAAGTCCCGTCGGACTCGCTGCATCCGCGGTCTACGCCGCATCACATCTCACGAATGAGTCCGTGACCCAACAGCAAGTCAGCGACGTAACGCAAGTGAGCAAGGTGACAATCCGGAATCGCTATCAAGAACTCCTCGAAGCGCAAGCTGATGATGAATTCGCCTGACCTCGGAACAAATGCAACAAACGCCGAATTCAGCTAATTTCGATCACCATGCCAAATCGACACCCACGACAAACTGAATGTATACAGATGGATGGCGTAGGAACGGCCGTTCTTGATCTCCTCGATACGGATGGACCACTGCAGGTAGTGGAGATCGCCACCCGACTCGAGATGCACCCTGTTGAGGTCGACCTCCAGTGTAGTTCTCTTCACGATCAGGGCTACATTGCCATGTTCGGTGGCGGCGTATACGAACTTACGGAGGCAGGAACGCAGCTTCTTGATGATGCTAGTTCTCGTTCCTAGAATGGTTTGGTTAGTTGAGTACGTCTGTCTTCAGTCAGCTTGGATTGAGGACAGCGAGTAGCCCGGAGTCGAGCTGAGCGAGTTGCGGCGGCGACTCTCGGTGGGGGCTAAAGCTTGTGTACGCAAATGCCTGCCAGAGCACTCGCTCGGCATACGGTCGTGCTGACAGATCGACACCGAATGCTGCCGTGAGTGCAGTGTCATCGAGATCGTCTCCCGTTTGCGGAATCGAAACTGGATTAGGAACGTCATCGAGTGTCAATCCGAACGAGGGAAACAACGCGTACGTTGCGTCTGGTGCTGGATGATACACGACTCGTTGCCCCGGATACCGAATATGAAGCTGTGGGGTAACGCAGATCCGCTTCTTGCTGTCTCCGACACGTACGCGTTGCGGTAGGAGTTCAATCTGCTCGCGGTTCCCGCTGGAAACTCGGCGTCGACCGGCCGGTGTATCGAGTACCACCGCATCGGCAGTTACTCGATCGACCAAAATTCTCGGTGGCTCGTACTGTGAAAGGATAGCTTCCGTGGACTCGCCTCCAATAATCCCGTCGACGACGACCACATGCGTGGCGTCAGCGGTAGTCACGAGCGTTGGAGCCATCGATTTCCCTGTCGTGATAGGCTCTACTCTATGTGCCGTCGCGCAGACTCCGGCCCATTGCGCAAGAGGCGCATGACCGGCAGAGAGAGCCGATCGCCAGTAGAAGATACGATGTTCCGCGCCAATTTGATAGGGAACCACATCAGGGAAGAACGAATTACTAAACTGGGTGGGCTCGACATCCGGATGTTCAAGCTTGAGTTCGACGTACGGGAGTCCAACCTGAATCGGAGGCTCTATCTGGTCGGCTGAAACGCGTTCCCAGTACCTCCTGTGAGTTTGCTCCTGTAACTCGTCGTATTCGTCCCTCATTTGTTCTGTTGGCAGCTAGTCCTACGGACGCGAATCGCAAAGGACTACGTCCGGAGATGTTCGGCTGAGTGCACACGGTATGTACGTAGAGACGGTCAGCGCCGGCATACTCACTTCGTTCTTCTTCCGAGGCCGGTTGTCCGAAAATTGGAGATTTTCGTGATGACGAGAGACGCCTCTGGCGTCTCTCGAACTACCTCGCACAGTTCGGGCGGACGTCGTCCCGAACATCTTCGGAATTAGGGAGAGGTGGACACGACCCGTACCGAATGCTATGAGCGCTATCCCGGGTGGGTTAGAGACTGATCAACAGCCGCCGATGACGATTCCGCTTCGACACTTCGTGATCGGGTTCGGCTTTCTGTTGTTCGGTGGTGTCGCCGGCGTTCTCGGAGCCCTGAATCTCCTTCCCGGACTCGGGACACTTGCCCACGTCCACCTACTGCTCGCGGGGTGGGTGTGTATTACCATTATGGGCGCGATGACGCAGTTCGTTCCGGTTTGGTCCGGCGCGGAGTTACACTCACGCCGACTTGCAGTCGGACAACTCTGGCTCGTCGCCATCGGTTTGCTCGGCTTCGCCGCCACGTTGCTCTGGGGTTCCCTCTCGTGGCTCATCGTCTTTGGCGGGTTCATGGTCGCCGGCTTCTGGGTCTTCGTCTATAACATCGGTCGGACGCTCCTCACGATCGACTCGCTCGACGTCACCGAACGTCACTTCGCACTTGCACTCGGCTACTTCGCAGTGCTCACTGTGCTCGGCTACCTCCTCGCAATCGATTTCACGTACCCCGTTTTCAGTCAGCTCGACATTTCTCGGTCAACCGTTGTCATGACTCACGCGACACTCGCCGTATTCGGGGCTGTTCTGACTACCGTGCTCGGGGCGCTCTACCAGCTCGGAACGATGTTCACGCAGACCAAACTGCACGGTATCGACGAGTATTTCCAGCGGATTGAGGAAGTCGGATACCCGATCGGCGTCATCGCCTTGGCACTCGGACGTTTCTTCTCCATGGAAATGCTCGCTCGCGTCGGGGGACTTCTCGTGGTCATCAGTCTATTCGCATTCAGTGTGATTCTGGCTCGCCGCCTCTATGAGACGCAGGTCGACTGGACGCCGATGTTATCGCGGTACGCGGTCGTCGCTCCAGTGATGGCGATCTGGGCACTGCTCACGGCGTCGGCGTGGCTCACTGACCCGCTTACCCGAGCAACACTATTCGGCGCGCCTGGAGCCGTTCACCTGCTCGTACTCGGTATCATCGGCTTCGTCGTACTGGGAACGCTCTACCACATCGTCCCGTTCATCATCTGGGTCCACCGCTACAGCGACCTACTCGGTTACGAACCAGTGCCGATGATCGACGATCTCTACAACGCACGCATCGCATCAATTGACTTCGGTGCGATTGTCATCGGGACGGGGCTAATTGTCATCGCTGACTGGTTTACACTCCCGGCCATCGTGCTGGTTATTGGCGGATTCTCGGCGACGGCTGGCTTCGGCCTCTTCGTCGTCAACATGCTGCTCGTAATCCGCGATCACAGCCCGTACGGGCTTCGAGGCATCCTCATGTCTACGTCTGGACCGGTTGAACAGAACCGTGCACCTGAGCCACGAGAACCACCATCCGAGGGACAGTGACAACGTATCTGCCGAACATATTCGGAGAAAGGCGAAGGCAGGCATATGGTGAACGATCAACTGTGAGTGACGCCAGAAACCATACCCGTTCAACTCGAATCACCCATGCCTGAGATCACAAACCTCAACGACTTGGAAAAGACGCCACACGCGGAGGTGTTCGACCACGGCTCGCCTCGAACCGTCCGGCTACAGCTAGAAGCCGATCAGCAAATCCCGGCACATCAGCATCCCGGCACCAATATCGTACTCCACCTTCTCACCGGCGAGATTGACCTGTCTCTCGACGACGAAACGTATTCCCTCGCACCAGGAGATCTCATCCGATTTAGCGGTGAGCATGGAATTTCACCGCACGCAATCGAGGATAGTACGGCCGTCGTCGTCTTCGCACCAGTCGAAGAGTAGGCGGACGCTCGCCTTCCTGAATTAGCGCGCGTGGAACACGGCGACGATCACGTACGCGTACATCATCGCGCCAATGAACGTCAGTACCTCACCGACTTGTAGTATGGACGCCAGCTGCCCGATGAGGCCAACTACTTGGAGCAGAAGGCCTCCAGTGAGGCTCCCGATGGAACCGAGTGCGGTTCGATCAGATGCTCCGCGAAGCGCTCCGACAGCCGGGGGATAGAATTGGTAGGCGACGCCAATGATGGTCAGTCCGAGGAAGCCGAGTACGTTTAGCCGAAAATGCGTGAGCACCAGCGACGACGTCGAATGGCCGAATGCGAATGATAATCCGAGTGCTACACCGAATACACCGCTTCCCGCTCCCGCAAGCACGCCGTAGAAACCAACGCGTCGGCGATCCGAACGCGCAAAGAGGATACTGTACGTGAGAGCATAGCCAACTACTGCGGTTGCCTGGGTGACGGCTCCGAGCTGGAACCAGCGACCGCCACCGAGATACCCCGCGAGTAACGCCGGGCCGAACGCGCCAGCGGGCAGGATGACGGTGACGAGTGCTTTCGGTGGTGACGCAACGAGGAATCGAGGGAGCAACCGGAATCCGAGAGCGAAGATCAGCATTGCGGCTGTCCCCGCGGCGAGCAGGTGTGATACGCGCGGGAAGTACCCGTCAAAGAGCGCTGGAAGGCCAGTGTAGATTGCGATAGTCTCGTACGAGCCGAAGGCCAAATAACCGAGAGCAACAGGAACGAAGCCATTTGCGAGGCGATCGATCGGTCGTCGGTCTGCGTTTGACTCTCCCGTCGCGGATTCACGCCCGGTCAGATTATCACGGATCGTCCATAGGAGCGCACCGAGGAACACTGCGACGCCAACGCCCCACAAGATTGCCCCGACAGTCCCGATCCAATTCGGCCCGATTCCACGTGATTCACCGACGAGACAGCCCGTTCCTACGACTGTAAGTGGAAACTGCACCATCGGCGCGCGAGCAACCGTTAGCTGCCGATCGAAATACGTTGGGATGAGCGAGTACGCCTTCCCGAAGACCATGTGGAGAACGAATCCGAAGATTCCCAGCAGCACTTCCGTCCGTTGCGGGAAACCGACGAGTGCCCCTCCCTGCCAGACGACGAGGAACAGAGCACTGACGATGACGTATCGGCGTGCCCATCGCGATACCGTCGCAGCCGTCATCGACACGCCCCGCCGACTTGTATTCTGATATAGAATTGGAGCGTGTCGGTGGCTCCGTTGTAGGATTTCCACGCCGCGGGTCGTTCGTATCGTATTCGGCTGGACGACGTATATGGGAAAATCATCGGATTTCTATACCCTCGACCGATACTAGTATCTGGGAATTTGAGTAGTCTTCACCCGAACGTGTTCTGGTTTTGTCGCGGTTTCACCCCGTACCTGTTATCGTTCCGTACCTTGAATCGAACAGGAATAATACCCGATTGTCGTCAAAGACTATCCTGCCGGCGTTCAACCTTCTGGATATGCCACGTACCGCAGTTATCGCTGGTGTCGGTCCAGGGCTTGGGGCGGCGATTGCACAGAAGTTCGCCCACGAAGGTTGTCGGGTCGCTCTTTTGGCCCGTACGGAATCCTACATCCAGAACCTCGCGGCTGACCTCGACGACACCGAGGGGACGGGACTGGCCGTCCAGACGGATCTCACTGATGCTGAAGACGTAACCCACGCGTTCGAGTCGGTTCGAGAGATGTTTGGCCCGGTCGACGTGCTCGTCAACCACGCAAGCGGCGGTGCCTGGAACGGAATAATCGACCTTTCAGTAGAGGAGTTCGATAATGCTATGACGGTCGGCCCGCGCGGAGGATTCCTTTGCGCCAAGGAATCCGTCCCAGATATGCTCGGTAACGAGGGCGGGACGATCATCTTCACCGGGGCGACCTCTGCCATGCGGGGCCGTGAGGGTGCACTCGGCTTTTCGGCGGCAAAGTTCGCCGTCCGCGGTATGGCCGAGTCGATGGCGCGTGAACTCGGTCCACAGGGAGTTCACGTCGCCCACGTCGTCATCGATGGCCAGATCCGCACTCCTGACGTTGAGGATACCAATTCGGCGGCATATCTCGATCCCGTTGCGATCGCTGAGAACTACTGGCACCTCGTCGAGCAAGACTCGAGCGCCTGGACGCTCGAACTCGACCTTCGACCACACGTCGAAGCGTTCTGAGTGAAGAGGGCCATCGCACTACGCAATGTACCCTATTTCGGGATTGACTCGACCTCCTGACAAAATTAATTTCTCAACGGCCTACGGCCCAGAGACTTCATCGGTCGACTCCGTATGGAGGATGTCCGTTGATGAATAGCATAGTATTCCAGGCGAACACATTCGGAGCGAAGCTTTCTACGTACAGGTGAGTACCAATTCGCGTTCAGCAATGTCCTCACTTACAGATGGTGTAGATTCACACCAGTCCATCAGGACGGTCGAGGTAGACCTAAGTCCCTCGGCGGGTCGGTATTTGACTGGCATCTACTGGTTGTTTCGAACGGATGGTGGCCCTGTGCGAACCGGCGACCTGGGAGCGTACCTCGACGTGAACCCGGCGAGCGTGACGGAAATGTTCTCGAAACTTGCCGACCATTCGCTCATCGAGTACGAGAAACATTGCGGTGCCACGCTCACGGAAGTCGGCGAACTGGTTGCAACCAGCTTCGCTCGGCGACAGTGCATCGTGACCCAATTTTTCTGCTCGGTCCTAGGGGCCGAACTCGATCGAGAAACCGCGTACGACATCGGCCAGCAGCTCCCCGAAAACGGTATTCGTCGCCTATACGAGCACATTGACGATCCGTGTGTGCATCAGTGTGAGGTACGAGCTCATCCAGCGGAGATATGCCTCGCCACGTGAAATCACGGAAGCAATGAGCCGGTTTCCTTAGAACGGGGCTTGTGGACCTCGGCTCGGCCCCTCTTCCCGCATCGCCCGTTCCATCGGGTTCGAGCCGATTTCATCACCCTTCTCGAGAACGACCGTTACGGAGCCGGTCTCGAGATATTTCTCCTCGAGTTCTTCGAGTTGGGCGTTGATCGCCGCGCTCTTGTGATGCATAGGATGGACGCGCACCCGAACGAGGTCGTAGTTGTGTCGCTCACTCAGTCCATTCCATGCGCGAAACGAACCCATAGTGAGCGTGTGGCTTTGCGGACAGAACGGCGTCGTCGGCGTAAACTCCGCTCGGAGTACCGCCGGCTCATCGGTTTGTTCGGCATATCGATACCCTGCGCCCGGATGCCGATGGTCGAGGTTGAGCTGGGCGAGATTATATCCGAACGTCATGTCGTAGACGCCGCGCTCTTCGAACAACTCTTTCGTCAGTTCGTGGAACGAGATGTGGCACTCGTCAGTGAGAACGTCGTGGTCTTCGATGAACGGTCCCAACTCGGGGATATGCTCAGGAACGAACTCGTCGTACTCGTCGAAGATGTCGTCGCCGGAACCGGAGAACGGTGACGGGAAGCCTGACATAAAGATCTGTTCGATGTCGTGGAGCGTAGGTTTCATCCCGAACCTGTTCGCCTTCCGTCGGCGTCGACATACGCGCTTTCAGCTACTCTGGGCCCCGTTCAACCACGACTTCGTGAATTTCGAGTTCGTTTGGGGCAGTGAACACCTCTCCCGGTGATCGATCGGTATGAGCTCGGTCGTACGCTTTGCCATCCTTCCACGCTTCGTAATCCTCCACTGATTCCCAGAAGGTCATCGTGATATACGTCTCTGCGTCGACGGGGGCGAGCAGCTTGAGTCCGAGAAATCCCGGCAGTTCTTCGATCCCGAAGCTGTCTTTGAGTCGCTGGACGAACGTCTCAGCGTGCGATTCGGCGATCTGGACTCGGTTTTCGACGACAATCATTTTGTGTTTTGTCAGTTTGTCTGCTTGAGGGTGGCCGTCACTGCGATTTCGCTTTTAAGGGACGGTTTGATTCCCTTCATCGTCATAAACGGTAATCGCATCCACGGGACAAACGCGTCCCGCCATCTCCGCTTCGAACTCCTCTCCTTCGGGGACTTCCAAGACGAAGATGTTTGTGTCAATTTCCTCACTTCCCACGAGATCGGCCTTCCCTTCCTCAAGGTCCTTCTGGAATTTCTCCCATTCGGCGACGCAGTTGTATATCCCGATACACGTATCTCGATTGAATTCGACGCGCATGATCTACTCTCTCAACTTACGCGGTTTTGTAAGTGGTCAAGGTACTTGGCGCTATATCTGATCTTGATCTCGACTGACTGAGGTATTCTACCGTCGGCATCACTAGCCGATAGCCGTCGAGAACGGGTGATGGTTCCTCCGAACATCTTCGCCGCTGCCTCCGATCCTAACGATGGCGGTGTCCTGGAATCCACACCCTGATATCCTGCGTCACTCATCCTGCAGTTTATGACCTCTCTATCCGAATATGTTCGGAAGAATTGAGACAAACCAGAAGTCTGAGTATCATACAGACCGGAGAGTCTGACCAAGAGGACGTAATGTCCTAGCGATTAGATTTCTGCGTCGACCTGCGTGATTTACTGCGCGTTCCGAACACGAACATCGCCATCAGCACACCGACGAGTCCGAGACCGCCACCGATGGCGAGGATCTCACCGGTATCAGAACTCGTGTTTGCTGCTCCATCTGCTTGTGATCCGCCTACGACGACGGCACCTTTCATCCCCATCGTCTTGTGCGGAACGCAAGCGTATTTTACGATTCCCGTCTCCTCGAACGTTTGTTCGAATGTGAATCCTGCATCGCCAGTCATTTCACTCTCGAAGCTCCCGTCTTCCGCTGCGACGTTGTGGGCGCCGCCGTTTCCGGACCACTCCCAGACGATGGTCGTTCCAGGATCGATCCGGACTGCGGGCGGATCGAAGGCGAAACTCCCGTTGTTCCCCTCTGCACCGACGGTGATTGTCACTTCCTGCTGTCCGGTCTTATCCACCGTTTTCTCGTAGTTACTCACGTTGTTGAACCACTCACCGTAGTCTGGTTCAGCTACCTCACCTGCTGGTGTGTTCCCACCTCCACCAGCACCGGCAGGATTTCCGACCACGATCGCACCCTTCATCCCCATCGTTTTGTGCGGCTGACAGGCGTACTTGATGATGCCATTAGATTCGACCGTGTACTCGAACGTGTGCCCGGCCTCACCGACCATCTCACTCTCGAAGGCGCCGGCCTCGTCAACGACGTTGTGGACGCCACCCTTTCCAGTCCACTCCCAGACGATCGTCGTCCCAGGATCAACGCGGACGGCGGCAGGATTAAACGCGAAGCTCCCGCCGTTGCCCTCAGCACCAACCGTGATGGTAACCCGTTTCTGGCCGGTTTTGTCGATCGTACCGTCGTAGTTGTCCACGTTCTCGAACCAGCCACCGTAATCAGGTTCGGTGCCTGTCTGCGCCGCGACAGGCGCTGCAGCATTGAGAACAACCGCGGTCGTCGCTGCTCCTGCGGCGCCGCGAAGTACTGCCCGCCGTGAAACACCCTGACTCATTGCTGGTTGTCGCGTAGTCATGGTTACAGGTAATCCTACGAATACAGCAGATATAGCAGGCTGAGCTGTTTCCTATAAGACGGGAATCAGTACGAACATATTCGTGTTGAGAACTATGAGTGATGAACTAACTCCAACCTATCCTCTCCGATTCCGCTGTTGGAGGCTCTATCAGTAGTTGATCTCTTACGAAACACTGCTGGCTTATCCGAAACCGAATTCTAGCAGGTAGAAGCCTTGAAAGGTCTCGTGTCCGAATCACACGGTATGAGTGGTCACGGTGAAACACCCGAAGATGAGGAGAGTCAGCAACAAACAGTGGCGGTCAGACTGGGAGAGACCGTCTACAATAGCGATGGAGAGGTTCTCGGGGAGGCCCGAGGTATCGCCGAGGCTGGATTCTTCGTTTCGACGCGAGAGGGAGTGGAGCGTCTGAGCATTGAACACGCCCGTTCGGGGCACGGATTCGGCGAGGCCGAGCTTATGTGGCGGTGTACCAACTGTGGCGAGATGGGTGAGATCGACGAGGGGTTCCCGGATAGCTGTCCGAACTGTGGGATCGAAAAAGAGAATATCATGTACTGGACCGAGGACTGAACGGCCTCTGCCGTTTAATGTGAGGTGTACGCTCAGCTTCCCACGAAACCGGGGTCTGAGGTCAGGTCGGCTGCTCTGAGTGATAGTTTGACGGCTACAACCGCCAAAGCAGATACCGGTTAATGTAGTACGCAAGACCGAGAATGTACGAGAGAAACCAAAACAAGAGGTATCCAACGACTCCGATGCGCAGTCGGAGCCGCCACGCACTCATATTCTCGTGCAGGTCGTCTAACGCCACTTCCGAGCTGGATTCGGCGTATAGATCGTGACGCCACTTCGCTTGAACGATCGGGACGATTCCACAGACTGCGAACAGGAGAAAGGCGTACGCCTGGAGGCCAAGAAACCCATGGACAGTGAGGATTCCTCCGAATCGAAAGAATAATCGAGGCAGCATCCAGCTGAGTAGCGGAATAGTCGTAAGGGCCAACCCGATGGAAATGTACCAGAGATGTCGGCGGAGAATCGTCCATGTCACGGGTGATGCAGTAATGATGAGCCATGACCCGTAGAGATAGAAGCCGAGACTCACCGTTAGTATCCCGACTGTAAGCGTCGCAGTCATCAGATCAGACACCACGCGTTGAAGATATCGCGGCAATCCTGTAGCTTCTCGACCGAACATCATCGGGAGAAGGGTGTTCGGGCCATCTTCCACACATCCTCTATGGTGGAAAAACCGGACCAGTATCGCGTCAGTGAGTATCCACGTAATACTATCGAAACCGGTGGGAAGTGTTCGTTCGAGAGCGTGAGGCCGATACGCTCCACCACGTTGGAAGCGTGTCCGCTTCCACTGCTCAAATCGCCTACGAAGAGACGACAAAATTGTTTGCGTGGTACGCAAAGGACATCTGCCGTGGCGCTTCACGACTACGTACGCTCACCGTACACGATGATCCATTCGCTCCCGACCCACAGATCTCACCGAAGACGGAATCACGCCACCAATACCGTTTGGAGTGCCGGTTGATGCCCTCGCCCGAGCCTTGATAATACCACTAAGAAAATGGATCGTATGAAGCGCGTGTCTCGGCAGCCAGAAAAGGCCTATGAAAGAGACGAGTCAGTGGACGAGGAAACCCGCACAGATACCTGTCCAGAGTGTAGTTCTGCTGTACTCGTCTTCCATGCTGATCAGGGGGAACTCGTTTGTGAAGATTGTGGTCTCGTGGTTGGTGAGCAGACGGTGGATCGTGGACCGGAGTGGCGGGCGTTCAATCAGGGAGAGCGCGACCGTAAGTCGCGTGTTGGGGCACCGACGACGAACACGCTACATGATCGTGGACTTACAACGACGATTGATTGGAAAAATAAGGACGCCTATGGCCACACGATCTCCTCAGAGAAGAAGAGTCAGATGCACCGCTTACGGACGTGGCAAGAGCGGATCCGCACGAAGGACGCCGGCGAGCGAAATCTTCAGTTCGCGCTCTCAGAAATGGACCGAATGGCGAGCGCGCTGGGCGTCCCACGCTCGGTTCGAGAAGTTGCGAGCGTCACCTATCGGCGTGCGCTCAGCGAGGACCTCATCCGGGGGCGCTCGATCGAAGGCGTCTCGACGGCCGCTCTCTATGCAGCGTGCCGCCTGGAAGACATTCCACGGAGTCTCGATGAAGTAGCTGAGGTATCCCGTGTCCCGTATAAAGAAATTAGCCGTACCTATCGCTATCTCGCACAGGAACTCGGACTCGAAATGAAACCCGTTGATCCGAAACAGTATCTGCCACGATTTGCTTCCGAACTCGGGGTCAGCGAAGAGGTCGAAGTAAAAGCACGAGAAATCATCGATGTCTCGGCTAAGAAGGGATTGCTCTCCGGGAAATCGCCGACTGGCTTTGCCGCGGCCGCTCTCTATGCAGCCTCGCTGTTGTGTAATGAGAAACGAACACAGAGCGAGGTAGCCACTGTTGCTCAGGTGACGGAGGTTACAATTCGAAATCGGTATCAGGAACAGATCGAGGCCCTCGGTGTTCATTGAAAACTCGGTGGCAGGTAATTTCAGAGAATTAAAACGGAGAACAGATCAATTCTCGAATCGCTTTTGAAATGCGTCGATCGACTCCGCCGAATCCTGGCCTAGAACATCCAGGATTCTAGATGCGCTGGATTCGTCGTTTGCAAACAGAAAGAGACAGGTCACTCGATACTCGGATGAGTTCTACGGCACGTACATTACTTTGGTTTCGGCGTTCGAACGGTCAACACGGGAACGGGTGACGTTCGTACGAGTTTCTCGGTAACACTTCCAAGCATGTACCGTTCGAACCCAGTTCGCCCATGGGTCCCGACGACGACGAGATCGGCATCGGTATCCTCGATATACGAGAGGATCGTACGATGAATCGATGTGCCAAGTTCGACTGAGCCAGCAACGGATTCGACGCCAGTATCCTCTGCGATTTCGGTTGCCTCCTTGATGATATCGTTCGCACGCTCTTCGAAGGACTCGACCTGCATCTGGATGTGAACATCCGCCCCGAAACTCGTGACATCGACGACGGACAGAAGTTGGAGTGTGGCTCCGTCCGCTTTCGCCACATTAGCTCCTGTTTCGAGTGCTCCCCTCGCACAGTCACTTCCATCGGTCGGTAGCAACACCGTCTGATACGGGTACGTAACCCTGACGTCGTCGCCCAAGCGAATCGTAAGCACGGGGACCTCTGCCCGCCTAACAACACGTTCGGTAGTGCTGCCGAGCAGGAATCGTTCAAGCCCCCGACGTCCGTGGGTCGGCATAACGATGAGATCGATATCGCGTGACTCGGCGTAGTCGATGATCGTGCTATAGGGCTCTCCTTGTAGAACGTCAGTTTTCGTGGAAATCCCACGCTGTTGAGCGCGGGTAGCGGCGTCACGAACGATTTCTTCACCCGCTGTTTCGAGCGCGTCGACGACGTTGCCCTGTATCTGGATGACGCTGTCCCGAGTCGTATCTGCCACGTTGAGGATGTGAACCGTCGCATCATGTGTGTCAGCGATCTCGAGTACGTGATCGAACGCGACTGTCGCTCCGTCACTACCGTCCGTCGGAATGAGTACGTTGTCGTACATGCTTTCTCCTAGTGGAATATCCGCCCTATGGAGTGATTATCGATTAGGATCAAAGAGTTCGATCGCCGTCTGCACCGAGATACCGTCGGACTCTGATGCGCATTCCAGCATCGAATCCGGCGTAGCCAAGATACCGTCGACGATTTCTGATGCCATTTGCGTAAGGATTTCTTTCTGTTCCTGCGTGAGGTCACTCCGTGCGGTAAGCCTGTTGAACGCTCGCTCTAACTCCTGCTGTTTCAGCTTTTCACTACGACGATGAATCGCTCGGCGAACCGCTTCAGGATCTTCGTCGTCAGGGTTCGAGAGCACTATGGATGGTGGGTAAGGTGAGGACGTATCCATATTTAACCTGCGGTTGAGGTGTCTCGTCTCGTGGACGTTTGGTCGGGGTCATTGGCCACGTCACGCAACATGGCCACTAGATTGTTCGTCGGATTCCAAGATTAGATCGTACTGCGATACGCTCACCATAGAGTCAGCTTCGAGATCTGCGAGGGAAAGTCAATTCCCGAATGTGTTCGGGACCCTCTCTTCGAGGATTCGATAAAGGAGAGATGAAGAAATGCAGCCTTGACAGTAAAAGTGACTGCTACGGAGTCTACCGATTCAGTGAACAGAGTGGAATTATTCAACCGTTTTCCGACCGATAACTGACTCCATCTGGAGTTCGTACAGGATGAATTCGACGGATTCGACCGTCTCGTCGAACAGCCGAAACGGTTCAAACCATTCGTTGAGCGTCGTCTCGTCGATATCTCCGTCCCACTGGCGTACTGGCCCACGAACGTGGATGCTCCACGATTCTGTCGTTGACGCCTCGTAACACACGAATGTCGCAGTGTCCGTCGTTTCGAGAAACCGTCTCTTTTCAGCATTGTCGTCGTGACCACTCACCCGGAAGAGGAACTGGTTTCCGTCGTAGTTGTAGCTCAACGGAACTGCGTACGCATCATCATTGTCGGCGAGAGCAAGGACACCGTGTTCACCGGTTCGCAGGTGCTCTTCAAGGTCCAGTTCGTCCATCCCGGTCGTGTACACATATTCAACGTGCTTCATGCAGAACGACACGTCATGAGGCACAAAGTAGCTGTTCTCTCATTCCCGGATTGAACTTTGCCTGAATCATTTAGTTGGATATGTTCGGAGGATGTGTCAGTAGTTGAACAATACGGTTATGTCGTCCAGCGATAGAACCCGCTGACATGTATTCAAATCTGCTGCTTCCGACGGACGGGAGCGAAGGCGCAGCGGAGGCGATTGAAGTCGGGTTGAAGATTGCACAGCGATTCGATTCGGTAGTACATGCCCTGTATGTGATTGATAGACGGTTCGTCGCTACCGACTATGATCCCGTGGTTGAAGAGGCTGAATCCGAGGCCGAACAGGCATTAGATTGGGTCGGAAAATTGGGGGCTGAACAGGGCATTCCCATCGAGAAGCATTTGCGAACTGGAATCCCTCACGAGGAAATTCTCGGCGCAATCGTGGCGTATGATATCGATCTCGTCGTGATGGGGACCCATGGGCGGACTGGTATTGACCGGCTGGTTCACCTCGGCAGCGTCACCGAACGCGTCGTTCGAGCGGCACCGGTTCACGTTATTACGGTCCCGCTCAGACCTCGGACTGCTGAATAGCAGGCAGCAGCTGTAATGGACAGGATGCATCGATAGATGATCCCATCGATTTCACGAGTAGTCCTCTAGTCAATTGTGAGCTACTCGACGTAGACTCGAGTTACGTGTCCACCACAACCACACTGTTCGATGTGTTCGTACTCGAGGTCGTCACCAAATTCGTCAGTGAGCGTCTGAAACGGGAACTCACCGGGATGGCCGTGATCGCGTCCATGACCACGTTCACGTGATGGCCTACCGCCGTGTGGTTCACAGCGTCGATCGCCTGTGCGATGACGGGGTGGCGGTCGTCAGCGTGCTTGAGTCTTTGAGGTTCGTTGCCGATGAGTTCTGACGGATGCGATCTGTGGCTGGTTCGGCGTCTTCGTGTGATACGCTCGCCATAGCTGTAGGTCGGCCACAATCGGCAGAAAAAAAATTCCGAACGTGTTCACCTCATCTTAGCGAGTGGTCGATTCAAGGTAGTCGAACTGTGCTTCGAGTTCGATCCGTCGCTGGCGCTTGATCACGGTTGCGTCAAGGATACTCCCGACAACGGCGAGATCGAGCGCAAAGTCGGTCGTCGCTACTATTTCAATTTTTTCCGGATCCTCGATGAGCATGTACGTCGTTCGCATAGTCTCGAAGATCCCCTCACGTTGCTCGTAGGTGAGGACTGCGTCGAGGTTGTCAACGAGGGCAAGCGTGAGTTCGATCTGGATCGGCCCAACCTGATTTGCGACATGAATCGTGTCGCCGTCAACTTCGACTTCGTCGAACCCCGCCGCACGCATGAACGGTTCGAGATCAAGAATTGCATCACGGAGTGCCGCAGGCGATGCGTTCAGTTGGCGAGTGACCGACACGGAGTTCATATGCGAGTGTTCGGTACAAGCAGAATGACCACGTCCCCGAATATGTTCGGATCCTATCGATATTTACGTAATAGCAGTTGGAAATACAGGTTCTTTGGTCAGAATATGCAGGGATACTGAACGATACGTGGGCCTACACAATGGTCATAGGGATTCCCTCCCTCCGGGAGAGTCACTATCTGTTAGAAGGAATGAACTCCTCTGCATCTAAAAACGTGGGATTTGCCCTGTTCTTTTTAAGCCTTCCTCGAATACAGTAGATTGACAGAATACCAATAGACATGGCAGACAAAAAGTTAGAGATAGCGGTCACGTTCAATCCACAGGAATGGGTCGATGGACCGTACCATCTAGATGATGGAGCAGATAAACAACTGAACCCTGCCGAAAATCGAGACCCAGTGACGTTCGTAGTGCCGTGGGAAGACGGGACTGACGAGGAGGGAACCGTTTTTCCAGACGAATCGTACGAAGCAAATCAGCTTCGGTCCCATCCGGCAGCTCCCGATTGGGTCCAAGACTGGGAAGGACCGTACTATGTCCGGACAAAGTTGATTGACGACGTGTAACCGCCATCGGTCAGAACAGACCACGTAGCTCGCAGAGCGATGTTCCTCAAAAGACCCGACACTCGCCAGACCTGAGTACCGGAGGTGTTTTGTAGCGAAACAAAAAGGAGACAGGTAGACGGCACGGTCACCAGCACCTTTCAATTCACGTAGTTTACACGTGTTGTCACCGTTGACTGGCCTGCCCCTTCTCTTGAACAACCACGAGCAGCGGCTATTGCGGTACCCAGAGTACACCGAACGGACAACGTCAGGTACATGTCCTGTACAAAGCGGTTGTTTCACGTTCAGTTCTGAATGATGGAATCGACCACCGACATCTGACAAGCGAACATGTACGCGGTTATCCCTTAGTTTAGGTGAACCAAACACCCGCATGAGGTGAGCGCCCGCGATGGCAGGATCAACCCACCAATCACTCAATACAGTTGCCGACGAGCTCTTCGATAAGTATCTCCTCCCGAAAGCCGCACTGGTGGTGATTCTCGCGGCCTCACTCATTGGAACGGTACTCTCTGCCCGCCTCGCTGGGACCGGAGCGCTTGCCCTTGCGGTGCTGAAATGCAGCTACTTCGTCTCGCTCGGCGTTCTTCTGGGCGGGCTACTCTGGAAGCACGGATTCGTCCGCCCAGCGGATCTCGGGACCGGTGCCGCGGAATACTGCGCTCAGATGTACGACCGCTTCGACCGGCTCGCCATCGCCGCGGTCGTCATCCTCATCCCGAGTACAGCCATCGTGCTCGGCTTCGTCTACAATTCATCTCGAGTGAATCCGCTGTTTCGTGGCGTCCTCGGGGTGCTTGTCATCGGGCTCGTGGTGTGTACCCTCGTCGACGTCCTTCGAGCAGATCCGATCGAGCAGCGATTTCGCACCGTTTCGGGCGTAGCAGCACTCGGATTCGCCATTGCGGTGGTAATCCTGACGGCGAGCGCAGAGGTGGCGCTCGTTGGCCGTGGACTGCTTGCTGCGAGCGTCCGCGCAGTCCACCTTCTGGCGTTCACCGTCTGGGTCGGTGGTGCCGTCTGGAACATCTTCGTCGCCGTCCCGAGCGGTCAAGCACAGCCCACCGTACCGGTCATCAGAGCAGCAGGGGAGCAACTCGAACGATTCCGCTGGGCAGTTCGCTTCATCATCCCCACCCTGGTTCTCACGGGCATCTACCAGGCCGTCGACGCACTGGGCACGCAACCGAGTACGTACTTCGGAACGCTCGTTGGACAAGCCGTCCTAACGAAGGTTGGTCTCATCGCCCTGCTCATGGTGATCTTCCTCACCTGTCCGATGTGGCGGGCCTGTTCGCCGATCGACGGCGTCTGCGATCTCGCAGATCTCGAGCGTTCATCGCCGCCAGCCGCACCTGAAGAGGGAGGAACCGATGACTGACCTCGATGCACTCGCGGAGGTACCCGACGTCGAACCAGCCATGACCGTCGACAATCGGGGCAAGGGCTGCGCGAGCGGAATCGTCGAAGTACAGCGAGCACTCGAAGACTTGCCTGACGGAGCCATTCTCGAAATCAGAAGTACAGATCGGCGAGCCAGGGTCGAGTATCCACAGCTCGCCGCCCAGACCGCACACGAACTCCTCGGCATCAAGGAAGATCGAACCGGCCTGCTCCGGAAGGAGTACACGACCTACCTCAGAATCCATCATGAGTGAACCCACAACCGAACCAGAGACTCCGACGCACGCACAGCTTCCCTCAACCGACGCCGGCACGCCGTGGCAGCGCCTAGCCAACGCCGACCCGATCGAAATTCGTGACCCGCTCGCCGAACTACTCGGCATGGTGCCACCCGGCGAACCGCTGGTCGTGACGTTCGCGGACGCCGCGAAACACGCCGGGCACGCCTGCCCCGCCGTCGCCGGAGCGTACCGTAGCACGCAGCTGGCACTCGCGGAACTCTACCCGAACGCGTACCCCGTCAGAAGCGACATCGCGGTCATCGTCGACGACGACCCTGAAGCGATGGGTGTCGGTCCGATGGCGAGCGTCATCAGTCACATCACGGGTGCAGCGCGAGAGACTGGATTCACCGGCTTCGGCGGCTACGGCGGGCGGAAGAATCTGCTCTCGTTCAGCGAATCGTCCGGCCGAGGCCGCTCGTTTGCGTTCACACGGATGGATACGGATGAGACGGTACGAGTCTCGTTCTCGCCCGGTACCGTCGGTGTTGCGCCGCCGGGTGGAGGCGACAGCACAGCCGATCTCATTCCACGACTCGTCGCTGGCGAGGCCTCTGACGAGGAGCGCCAGGAATTCTACGACGGGTGGCATGGCCGGGTACAGCGCGTGCTTGACGCCTCGCCGGGGCCAAACAGTCCGTTCACCGTCGAAATAGTCGACGAGTGACGAACATCTTCGGCGAAGCGGCCGTGGTCGCTCGCCGCGATGATGAAGACATGGCTGCCGTCGAAGATTACGTCTCGGACACGAATGCGCCCGCCGACCAACCGCGAGAAGTGCTCGACGCCCGGGAGCTCCCGCCGCCACAACCGCTTCAGAAGACGCTCGAACGACTCGTCGAGCTGGACGACGAGACGTTGTTGGTGCAACTCAACGACCGAGCGCCCCAACATTTGTATCCCCAGCTCACCGACCGCGGCTACGAGCACGATACGCTCGAAACCGAACTCGGTATCATCACCGTCATCTGGCGACCTCAATAGCTTCTACAACACGAACACATTCTTGAGGAACGAAGAACATCGCTGATGCACCGGTAGTTCCAAGCGCCTCCCGTCGAGAGAACGACCCAATCGGATGAAGTATCTCGCCTTCGGTATTGGTGGTTTCGCTGCGTGCATGATACTGCTCACACTCCTCGTTACCATCTGGCTCCCAGCACGGCAGTTCTGGCCGCCGGGCGAGAAGTCCTGGAAGTACTATCTCCACTGGAGCCTCGTCACCCTGTTTAACCTATCACTCGTTATCGTAGCGTATCTGGATTGGAATACGTGGCTCTTCCCCCGTCCAGAGAGCCTCATCGCTGGCGGTCTCCTCGCACTCGGTGGGGCGGGTATCTTCCTCTATAGTGAGCGGTACTTCGAGACGGACGAAACCATGGGGCTCGCAGGTGACCTGCATACGGACTGGCCGTATGCTCGCTCGTGCAATCCGCAGTACGTCGGGATGATCGTCGGCATGGTTGGGTTCATCTTCCTGGTTAATTCTGCCCTCGTAACGTTTCTCGGCGTACTGAACGCCGCATGGGTGTTCTTGCTTCCCTTTGCTGAGGAACCGTGGTTCACCGAGGAGTTCGGCGAAGTGTACCAGCAGTACTACGAGCAGGTGCCCCGGTTCGTCGGACTCCGGTCGTTCCGAGTCCCGTGAAACGACACCCAGTTAGTGATGGGCGAAAGCTCGGATAGTGACTCCGGCAGATGACCGACGTTCTGGAACATGAACTCTCTTCCTCACTTCTACCGATCACTGGATCTAGTATCAGGTACTCGAATAGAGGATATCTTGAGACGAACGGTCGTCCCCCAGCGCATACGTAGATCTCTGCCCTACCGACCAGTATGACCCGCGTGTACACTTTCGGCCACTCCTCACGCTCGATCGAGGAGTTCGTCTCGGCACTCCGTGCGTACGATATCACCATCGTGGTCGATATTCGTCGGTTTCCGGGCTCGCGACGGAATCCACAGTTCGGTGCCGACGCGCTGGCTGCGGCCCTCGACGAGCACGGCATCAAGTATCGCCATTTCGAAGCGCTTGGAGGGAGACGTTCGGCTCCGCCCGCGGATTCACCGAACGATGAGTGGGAGAACAATTCGTTTCAGGCCTACGCCGACTACGCGCTCACCGACGAGTTCCAGACCGCACTCGACGAATTGGTCGCCCTCGCAGAGACGGAAGTACCGGTGATCGTCTGTGCCGAGGCCGTCTACTGGCGGTGTCACCGCCGGATCGTCGCCGACTGGCTCCTCGCTCGTGGCTGCGAGGTCGTCAACATCTATGATGCTGGCCGCGCTGACGAGCACGAGCTGACTCGCTTCGCAGAGATATCCAATGGACGGGTCACCTACCCAGCTGACCGATCGTAGCGCAGTCAGAAGCTTCAGCCAGAGCAGGACACTGATGAAAGCAGGGACGAAGAAGTCGTCGTGCGATAGCACCTCTCGGGACTAACTCCTATTTCTTGGGGAGCTTCGCGACGAACTCGTTGACGTCGCGCTGTTCGACTTCATACCGCTCGGCGTCGAACTCGTCGACTTCCGCCTGCATCTCGTAGAACAGCGGCTTCGGCTCGTGATCATTGATCAACGTCAGCGCCTCGCCGCTTTCTAGTTCGGCAAACTTGTCGTGAATCATCGGATGCCGCTCAGCAGGCGGGATGTTACGGAGATCGAGGGTCTGATCAGACATGCGTACGTGTATACTATGGCGCCCTGTGAAGGTATTGTTCCGAACGTGTTCGGCTATACGTGAGTGATCGAAACGTGCCACTCGTCGTCCGCCCGTTGCGTCGTCTCGTGCGTGAATCCGCGTTGTTCGAGGACGTTGTAGAGTGGCTTTGGCTCGAAACTATTGATGAGGACGAGTGTCTCGTCATCATCAAGGCCTTCTAGCGCGGCCATGATGTCACCGAACGGTTCACCGTCGATTTCGCGCGCGTCGAGTTCGTACGTCCCGTCGTCGATGGCTTCTACACTCATCGAGTATCCATTTTGTAGCGAGGTGAATGGTCGTTCCGCCGATGATGTTCGGAAGCAAATCTAGTAGTCGTGGTTGGCTATCCGAATATGTTCGGCAATACTAATTGGGGCAACGACCGAATATGTTCACGTGAACACCAATGCCACGAGCAAACCTCACGCTCACCATCCCGAACGGAATTTGGATCGGAGATATTTCCCGTACGCATCCTGATGCACTGTTTCGGATTCTGGCGGCGTTTCCCAGTGACCATGCTGGTGTTGCTCTGACCGAGGTGACTGCCGAGGAGTTAGAGACCATACTCGCTGAATTCGCGGATAGCGAAGCGGTCATCGAACTTGACATCCTCCAACGGCACGACGACACGGCGTTGATCCAGTTCGAGACGACGATGCCGCTCTTATTGCTCTCTGCGCAAGGAGCGGGTATTCCGCTCGAAATGCCGTTCCGCCTGATCGACGGCCAGATCGAATGGGAGGTCACGGCGCCACAGCGTCGACTCTCCGAACTCGGTACGCAGCTCGAGTCGTTTGGGATTCCATTCACCGTCAATGAGATCCACCAGCAGATCGAGGCTGAGCAGCTGTTAACGGACCGCCAGTTACAGCTCCTCCGGGCGGCAGCTGAACACGGCTACTACGACACCCCGCGGCGTTGCTCGTTAACCGAACTCGCGGATGAGCTGGGCATCGCGAAATCCACGTGTAGCGAAACGTTGCACCGCGCCGAGGAGAAAATCGTCAAAGAGTTCGTCGAGAATTTGGGCGACGGTACCCCTGAGACGGAGACCACATGAAATGCTGGATCGAGGCACGGAGAGGAGCGGCGACCCCTCGATCGAGACGCAGCAAACCATGGTGGAGTACGCCATTGGAGACCAAAATGATCACCTAAGCAATGTCCGAGGAAGTGATCGACCGTCACTGGACATCACTGAAAGGCCTAGCAATGGTACGTGATCCATTCGCTGTGGATACCCCACAGTTACAGGACGTCCTCGACGCGCTGGACGACCCGGACTGCCGGACCATCATCAAACATGTTGAGGAACCCATGACCGCGAGCGAACTCGCTGAGACCTGCGAGATTCCGCTCTCAACGATGTATCGAAAGCTCGAACTTCTCAGCGAAGCCTCGCTACTGGAGGAACGAATCGAGGTCAGAACGGATGGCCGACACACAACACGATACGACCTCGGCTTCGAGGAGGTCCGAGTCGGCCTCGATGAGGATCGATCGATCGAGGTAGCAATCAAACGCCGGGAACAGACGCCGGATCGGCGGCTGTCTGAACTCTGGTCGGAGGTACGCAAGGAAATATGAGCCCACAGATTACGACCGCCGTTACGGTACTCAAGACACTCACACTGCTACTCGGAGGACTGATTACCTACCACTCATTTACGGCATACCGACGGACGGCATCGCCCGCACTGCGTGCGCTTGCGCTCGGCTTCGGGTTCGTTACGGTAGGTGCCCTTCTCGCGGGTATCGTGGATCAGCTCATCCCCGTCGATCCGAGCATTGCACTCATCGTCGAGAGCATCTTCACGACAGCAGGATTCGCGATCATCTTGTATTCATTGTACGTGGAGTGAGAAGTGGAGCTTAGGAAAGTGACGTAGGGTTTTTCGGGGACTCCAGTGGATCTAGCTCGTCTGCTCAGACGTGAGCCACTCCGGATAGGTCCAATGAATCGGCGATTGGAGGAACTGGACCGCGACCAATGACGGTTATTGTCCTTTTGCGCGATACTCCCCGTGTTTCACGCCGAGCACGAGCGACAGTATACCGAATACGAAGAGGCCGACGCTAACCATTGCCACCGTACTCGTGCTCATTGGACTCATAGCAGTTCCGCCAATGAGTACCGCAAAGAGGACGAGAAATGTTACCGCCGTTATCGTCGTGTTAAATTGCATGCGTTCTCGGATGACAGTAGTGCGATAGTACTCCTAATTCTGTTGGTATAGTACTCTACGTTTGGATTAATATTACAACCATGTCCGACAGAGCCCATGAGATCACGTATTGAAGTTTCGAAGGATACGACGCTACTCAACTACAACGACGCCTTTCATTCCCATCGCCTTGTGCGGCAGGCAGTAGTACTTGTACGTCCCGGCGCTGTCGAACGAGTGGTCGAAGGTGTGCCCCCGCTCAGCGGTCATCTCACTCTCGAAACTTCCGTCATCTGCAACCACGTTGTGGGATCCGCCCATGCCGGTCCACTCCCAGGTGACCGTTGTTCCCGAGGCGATCTTGATCGCCGGCGGCGCGAACGCGTACGCACCATTGTTCCCGTCGGCACCGACTTGGACAGTTACGGTACTCGCGTCAGTTTTGTCGATGACTTCTTGGTAGTTTGCGGTGTTTTCAAACCACCCATCAAATGACGCTTGACCACCGCTATCGGCGTTCGGGGTATTATCGGAATCGCCAGGTGTCCCACTACTGGTACAGCCAGCGAGGAGTGAGCCAGTAACGGTCAGTGCAGCCGCTGTCTTCAGGAAGTTCCGTCGATCGGTGTGCAGGCCTGGGCTCATTACATGTGGATGTATTAGTAGAGGAGATATGGGGACCTCTATGATTCTCAGAGGTCAGGAATAGCCGAATGTGTTCGTCAAACCTTTGTCGGGCAGTTCTACCCGGCAGTACGGTGAATTTCGAGGTAGGATAGGGATTGAAGTGGCTATCCCTGGAATCTCCTCGGTAGAAGATATGGATAGTGGACGACGTGAGACAACAGATGCGAACACCGAATCAATAGCTTCTGGTGGAGGCGACGTTCTCACCGTCCGTCAGCTGAACGAGCGTATCGCTTACTCCATAGAATCTACCGATACGCTTCATGGTGTCCAGTGCATCGGAGAGGTTACGAATCTTAGCCAGAGCCGATCGGCCCTCTACTTCTCACTCACTGATGGCGACTGCGAACTGCCCTGTATGCTCTGGCGGAATCGCTACCAGAACATGAACATTGACCTCGACGATGATATGCAGGTCATCCTCGAGGGCAATATCGATTTCTGGGTAGACGGTGGACGTATCAGTCTGAAGCCCTGGCAAGTCACCGTCGTCGGCGAGGGAGAGCAAGCGGCTGCGCTAGAGCGGTTACATGCAGAACTCGACGATCGAGGATGGTTTGACGAGCAGCACAAGACCGATCCGCCACGATTCCCCGACCGGATCGGCATCGTCACCTCACTCAACGGTGACGCTCGCTACGACATCCAGAACGCAATTCACAGCCGAAATTCGACCGTCGACCTCGTGGTGAAGCACGCGGCCGTGCAGGGAGACCACGCCCCGACGTCCCTCGCGAACAGCATCCACTTCCTCGACCGAAACGATGAGGTGGATACGATCATCGTTGGACGAGGCGGCGGCAGCGATAGCGACCTGATGGCGTTTAACACCGAATCCGTCGCCGAAGCAATCTTTACGGCGCGAACACCGGTCGTTGCCGCCGTCGGACACACCGAAGATCAAACCATCGCCGGTCGCATCGCGGACGTCGACGCGATTACGCCGACCGAAGCTGGGGAATACGCAGTCACCTCACTCGAACAGTTCCGAACGAGTGAGCTGAAAGCGCTCGAAGAGAATCTCGATGCAGCCTATGAAGCACTCGAACGTGAGCACGAACACGAGCAAGAACTCTCTACGGCGGTCGAGGAAGCACAGGCTCATGACGGCGTGCAGACAATCTACTACAAGGTAGCGATCGCCGGATTGCTCATCCTGCTCGGCATCGTCGTGTTCCTCTGGTTGGTGGTCTAAATGGCGAAGGATACCGACATTGCGGACGCCATCGACCACGTCAACGAAATCATCGACCACCTGGAGTCCGACGATCTCTCTCTAGACGAGGGCGAGACCCTCCTCGCGGACGGTCACGAGCGGATTGCTGCACTTCGTGACCGCCTTGACGGTGAGCAGGGCGAGATCATCGAGCTCGACGAGTGATTTGCTCTTGCTTGGAAGCGAGCCAAGGCGAATCGCTCGGATTAACCAACGGTCAGTCGCTTTAGATGGCGAGCGTTGGTTAAGGCGTGACGCTCTTACGCAAAGCTACGGAAACGGTGGAGGGCGAAGCAATCGATGAGTGCGAACAGCGACGCGCCGATCCTGTTCAAGGATCGAACGCAGCCGAAGGTATGAGCGGCCTGTTCCAAGCCTTGCTTGGACAGGCCGCGGAACTTCCGCAGCCACGGATGCAGGAGTGACCACAGGCACTCAACCTGATTAATATGGACGCCGTCCGGCGAAACGTACCGCTCCTTGTGAACGACCGTCCGGTGGTCGTACTCCATCCAGCGATACGCTTGGAGACCGTCGGTCCAGACCTCTCCCAGTGGCTGGGAGAGGTCTTCAGCCTCCTCAATTACCGGTCCAAGATCACCCTCGTAGCGGATTCCTTTCTTCGCGCGAATGACAGTGAGCTCGTCGCGGCAGGCCGCGACGAGCGTCAGTTGGTCACCGTGACGTCCTTGCCATCGAGTGCGTCCAGTTCGAGACGACCCGCCGCGAGCCCGTCCGGGCCGCGGCGGGTCTTGGCCCTTGTATCCTGAGCAGACTTTGCCACTCTCATCGATTTGTAACGGGCCGCTGTGCGGTCGTTTGAGACGGTTCCAGACAATTGGGAAGCCGCGCTCGAGCGCGGCTTCCAGGTCACGAATTGCTGTGTGAATCGTGTTGTACGCGCGGTCAAGCACAATCGCGATTTGATTGATGCTGAGCAGGGTATCTGCATAGAGAATGAACGCGAGAAGGACCTCGCCTGCGGGGAGGTCCTTCTCGCTGAAGGGTGTGCCGTAGGTGTAGGCGGGTTTGAACTGGCAGCTGCGACACCAGACACGATCGGAGTGCTCCCACGTTCTGATCGTCCGATTTCCGCAGCGAGGGCACGGTGTGTGCTCCCAGAGTTGCTTGAGACGCCGCTCGACGAGGGCGTCGAGCGGCTCGGTCCGAAGCTCTAAGATACCGTCGTCGATTAGGTTTCGAAGCATTCCGCCGAAGGCTGGCTGGGTTTTAGACATATCCGCTAGATGTCGGCGGAATGCACTGACTTTTCCGTAGCTTTGCGTAAGAGCGATCTTTACTCGCTCGGATTCACTGGCCCCTTGTATTGAGATTTGATTTTGTCACCCTCTCTCCACTGCCAGTAGTAATACTGATTCCCGTTAATTTCCTTCTCTGTCAGTGTGGCTTTGGTAGGGACTTCTTCAGGTAGGTCCTCAGGGCGTTCTTGAGGTTCGTCGTCATCAGCCTCATCCAACCGTGCCTCTCGCTCTCGATACTCCGCAAGTGCATCAGCATACTTGGCGATAGACCGGAGCGTTTCCGCATTACACTCCTCGAGTGAGGACGCTACTTCTTCGGGAACCTCGGGTGGGGTTGCTGGTTCTGTGTACGACATGGGAGCACTTTAACCAACAGATGGGGCTCTAAAGCTTAATTTTGTTGGTTAAACAGGGGGCCTTCGATTACGACTGTCCTGCGCTTCCCAACCCACCCCTCCGCAAATGAAGGGATTGATGTCTTAGCCGCCGACTTCTTTCTCACCGATACCAAGTGATCGCTATCAAATAGACACTTGGCGATAATTATATGAATTATTGGCTGAGTTGTTGTTACCGTGCCAGTTACGCGGGCGAAACCACTTGACTCCCTCTACGACGAAGTCCGAGACTATGACCTCGTCATCGTTCCTGATGCGCCGCTTGCCAGTGGGCTGAACCGACGTCTTGATCGCGCTCATCTCGGTATATTTGCCATCACGCCGCGCCGACTCGCAGCAGGCCGCCGCGAACGCGCCGAGGACCGGAGTGCCTTTCTCGAACTCGTTACGACCACCGACCTCGAGTGGAAGCAGGCTGCATACGCGATCGGCAACACGCTCCAATGCTGGGAGCACCAGGGACGCGTCGATGCCGTTCTCGACTACGACGCCTACGCCGACACCGCGACGGAAACCACCGTCGAACAGCTCTCAACGCTCGATACGACCTCCCGGCGACTCGACGAGTACCAAATCGACGACAGCAAAGACGTCGCCGTCGTCGGCCACGACCAATTCACGACCCTCGAACGATCGATTCTCCCAACGCAGTACGATACGTTCGATCCATTCACCGATGCCGCATTCGACCGACCGCCGTTCCACATCTTCGATTCAAGTACAGCAATCGTCGACGCTGTGCTCGGCATCGTCTCCGCCGACAATGCGGAGGACGTCGCGGTCGTCGCGGATCGCGGGAGTGAATATGCAACGCTCGTTCCGAGCGCGCTCGAAGCCGCCGATATTCCGTTTATCGGTGGCCCCGGGTTCGCTGACGAACAGCACCACCGTGGATTCGTCCAGTTCCTTCGCGCTGCTACTCGCGGGACGGAGACGCGCGTGAAGACCATTCGTTCTGTTCTCTCCAGCCTCGGGATCGCCGTCGACGTTGAACACGACGACAAGCGGCTACAGGATGTCGACGCTGCCAGTCTGACGTGGTTTCAGGAGTTCAGCGCGGAGATCGGCGAAACAACGTTCGCTGGAGCACTTACTGCATACGAACGACAGGCCGGAATCAGCCTCGATGCGTTCCGACATGAACTCGAGGCGCTCGGGATCGCTACCGACGACGTCACTAGACAGGGCATTGATCGGCTCGAATACTACCTTCAGAGCTACGAGGTCCCCGTCGACCGCGAAGACGAAGGGGTTCTCCTGGCCGACGCAAAGTCAGCAGCCTACGTGGACCGCCCCGTCGTATTCTACCTCGGCCTCGACGAAGCGTGGACTCACTCTCCACCACGTCGTCCGTGGGTCGACCGTGACGCTGAATTCAGTCGGAACCTGACGCAGTTTCAGCTCCTCCTCCAGAACGGCGTCGAACAGTATTACCTCGTTCAGGACACGATCGGCGGCTCACCCGCAACGCCGTGTCTCTACTTCGAGGACCTCCTTGATGACGACTTCGAACGGTTCAGCGATCTCGACACGGTGACTCACGGACGGACCTTCAGTGCGGCCCAGAATGGGTTCGAGAAGGAATCACTCGACGTCTCACCGACGCAAATCGACACTGTCAGCCAGTCCAGTCTGAGTACGTACGTCAACAGCCCGCGTGACTACCTCTTCAGTCGGCTTGTCGATGGCCCCGATAAGGACTACTTCAAGGAGGGGAATCTCTTCCACGACTTCGCCGAGTTCTACGTCAACCACCCCGACCTGATCGACGAGGAGACCATCGAAGACCTTGTAGACGTAATGCTCGAGGAGGCGGGTCCGTTCGTGCGGCGCGTCGACCGTCCAACGCGCCGTACCAAATACCGGGTCGGCCTCGAAACCATCGTCGAGCTGCTCGACGAACGCACCCCGGAGGGTGACGACCTGCTCACTCCGAACAGTGGGTGGGGGCAGAATTTCTTCGCGGCCCATTTTGACAGGGAAGTCGACTCGCCGTTCACGGAGCGCTGGTTCGAGAACGAAGACCTCGGACTGAAAGGCAAGATCGACCTTGTTCATGGACCGACTCACCTCCTCGACTACAAGAGTGGGAGTCGGAAACGGGCGTCTCGCGTCGTCAAGAACTCCGCGCTCGATCCACCGAGCGATACGCCGAACTTCCAGGCACTTCTCTATCTCGCCCACCGTCGGAGCGAGCGCCCAGGCGAGCGCCTACAGTTCACGTTCTTCCACTTTCTCGAGACGCTCGACGACGTCGTCGCCGGCGAGGCGGACTTAGATGAGACGCTGACGACCGTTGAGTATCATCCGACCCAGTTCGAGGAGCACGCCCGGTCGCGAGCGACGTTCGAGAAGCTCCGCGATGACGGGGCGAAGAATTGCCAGAAGACGCTCTCGAAGATTGAGTACACTGATTATCAAGCCGCGTTCGAGTCGGTCCCGCTACCGGCGACACGCGATAGTGACGAACTCATCGACTCCGAGTTCGGGCAGGCGATGCAAACCCGACTCCAGGAGTGTGTCGGCGAGTACAAATACGTCTCGTCGGGCTGTAAACAGCTGCTTCGTCAGCTGGCACGAGTTCGGAGTCAGAACTACTTCGAAGAGGATCTCGACGCCTTCGAGACGTTCGTCACCGAGCGTATGATGGAACTTAACCACCGACGTGCTGGCGAAGAACGCTTCCCTGTGAACGGACTCGCCGGTGAACCGAACTACCGTCGCGTGGACAACCGCGACCTCCTTCTTGACCATGACTGACCCCAACCCTCAACAGCAGGACCTCATCGACAGCACCGACGGCTTATACCTCGTTGACGCCGGCGCAGGCACGGGGAAGACGTTCACCATCACGCGCCGCTATGCGAACATCGTTGACGAGGACGACGTCGCTCCTGAGGACGTGCTGCTGGTGACGTTCACGAACAACGCTGCAGCCGAGATGAAGGACCGGATCGTCGGCCACTGCGAGTACGGAATGCGCGATCTCGCGGACGCGCCGATCCAGACGTTCCATTCGCTCTGCCACGATCTCCTCCAGGAGCACGGCTATGCCGCGCCGACGCACCTCGGGATCGACGACCGCATCACGGGCTCGACACGCATCGTTGAGGACGACCTCGTCGAGGAAGCCCTGTTCGGGGAGTTCATCGACCGGTTCAGCGACGACCACCCCGAGTACGATGACTACTTCCGCATCGTCTCGAAGCCGACTGAACTCCTCGGACTCGTCTCACAACTCGCCTCGAAGGGCGTGTTCCCGACAGCCAACGGCTGGTATCGAAACGGCGAACGGTATCTCGATGGCGACTTTGAGGCGTTCAAATCGCTGTTCGACGAGGTAAATAAGCCACAGAATGGCGGGAGCAAGCAGTCACGGCTTCGCTCGAAGCTCAATCGCTACGGGAAGAACAAGTGCTACCTGCCAGACGCCCCTGAGAAGGCCCAGATTCGCGGGCAGGGCACGAAGAGCGTCCCCGATGCTGTCGCTCGGATGGTGTTCGACGCTGACCGCGAGGGACTCAAGGCATTCGTTCACGACGTCTACTACGAGTATCTCGAATTCGCGCTCGGCCGGAACTACCTCAACTTCGGGTTCCTCCAATTGTTCGCGTTCGTCCTGCTCTGTGAGGATCACGCGCTTCGTGAGTCCATTGCGTTCGACTACGCGATGGTTGACGAGTTCCAGGACTCCAGCGAGATCCAGTTCAAGCTGACGCTGCTACTCGCGGGCACGAACAACCTCTGTGTCGTCGGCGACTGGAAACAGAGCATCTACGGCTTCCAGTACGCCGAAGTCGAGAACATCACTGCCTTCGAGGACCGCCTCAATCGGTTCGTCGACGAACTGAACGCCGACCACGAACGGGTTACCTTCGACACTCGGCCGATTCATACCATCGAGCTTATCGAGAACTACCGCTCCACCCAGGAGATCCTTGACTTCTCGGAGCACGGGCTACTCGTTCCGGCGGCGAACCGGGACAATGTCGATGTCGAGGCCATTCAGGATCGAATCGTCTCACTCTCGACCAACACCGAACACGAGAACACCCAGATCGAAGCGATCACGAGCCCGGAGGAACACGAGTCGGTGGTCGCGAAGATACAGGAGCTAGTGGGCAACGACGCCTACCAGGTTGAGGCCGATGACGGGTCGCTTCGGACGCCCGAGTATCGAGACGTCGCAGTTCTCACGCGAACACGAGAGTTCGGCCGCGACCTGCTGCAGACCGCCGAAGAGTACGGACTGCCGATGGCGTACGAGGGCGGGATCGAGCTGTTCCGCACGCCCCAGGCAAAGTTACTGCTGGCGTGGCTCCGCATCCTCGAATCCGACACCGACCGCGGCTGGGCGGTCGTCCTCGAGGAAGCAGGCTACACACTCGATGAGATCAAGCACGTCCTGGAGACCGAGGCGTATCCCGAGAACATGCGCTCGTTCCGCGAGAAGCTGGCAGAACTGGAGACGCTCGGCGGGGTGGCCGAACGCGTCTTCTCGCGGTACGGGTACGACGGTGCTACAGCCGACGTCGTACTCCACACGATTCAGTCGGTACACACCGCGACGACACTGACTCGGGGAGACCTTATCCGGTTCATCGAGCGCGGCATCGAAGCGGGCAGTACCCACGATGTTCATGCGAACGCCGGTGCAAACTCAGTGACGGTCCAGACCATTCACGCAGCGAAGGGGCTCGAACATCCTATCGTCGTGCTCGCCAACATGAACAGTGGGCGATTCCCGCCATCGGGCGGCGGGAGTGGAACGATTACGTTTCAGGATCCGGTCGGACTCCGACAGCGGAAACGCTACGCCGAGGCTGACGGCCTTCCTCACGTATACGATGACTGGCGGACTGACGTCCTCCGCCGGTGTTTGCCCAGGGAGTACGACGAGGAGCGCCGACTGCTCTACGTGGCGATTACGCGCGCCGAGAGCCACGTGATCTTCTCGGCCGGGGAGGACCCAAACACGTTCCTCGAAGAACTCCCGGTTGAAATCGAAGCGTGGGACACTGAACCCGATGCAGACACCGTCGACGACACCGAGCAGACAGAGTTGCTGATTACGGTACCGACACCGGAGGGACCGGTCGGACACTCACCGCATTCACTGATGCGTGAGGACGTTTTCGAGGACGTCGACGATGGTATGGGGAAGTCGTTCGGCACCGACGTCCACGATTTTGCGGAAGCGTACGCGCGCGGCGATGATGTAGAACTGAATCAGGATGACCCCGGATGGGACGACAAACAGCACGTGATGTCGTTTCTCGATGGCCTGTCGGGCGACCTGCTCGTCGAAGAGGACGCCTACCTTCCGCTGGACGTCGACGGGACTCGCGTGATGATCTCCGGGATTATCGATCTCGTCCACGTTCGAGCTGACCGCATCGAAGTGGTCGACTACAAGACCGACCGTGGTCGGCATGCGGAAGCCGAGTACCGAAAACAACTCAGTGTCTACTATCACGTGCTTCGGGAGCTGTATCCTGAGCGTGAGATTTCGGCGTCGATTCTCTATACAGTCGACGGCGTTCGCGAAGAGATCGACCCCCTCTCGCGAGACGACCTGGTCGACATCGTAAAGTCGGTGTCTGATATGGAATCGCTCCAAGCTCCATCTCCGTTAGGTAGCTCCCGTTAAGCCGAACAGTGGAGCGGAAGTTTCCTCTCAAGTCTCCTGATAACAGGTCACAACTCTGGTTTAATCTTAGAGTTAAGATTAATGGCGGCCCTGGTCCCGATCACAGACAGCGCCGTTTCAATGAGGATCTCTTCAAATTAGTAGAAACTTCGGCATTTCTCTCAGGCAAGAGGACTTTCGATTGGGCACGCTGATGTCGAACAACAACGGAAGACCTTCCCTTAAGATTAGAATTAATATTAAAACTGGATTTATCGTTGTTCCCACCCTGGTCTCGGTGACCCTGGAAGATCATCTGTAGCGCCGAGTAACTCTTCCACAGTCGTCCAGGGATAACATCGTCCGTGGAGTTCGAAGAGACGGAAGTCATTCAGATGCACCCAGCTGTACGACGGAACCTCGATATCGTGTTCCTCAAGCGTGGTTCTCACCGCATCGACCGATATGTCGATCCCAGTGTCGTCCGCTCGTTCGACGAGGGCCTCGAGTTCTGCAGTCTTCGTCTCATCATCGATGCCGGTGGCAGCGCTGATCTGCGCAGCAGCAGCGATTACATCACGTTCGTCGGTGAGGTGGTCCTCCGTTTCCCATTGGTATGCGCGCGGGAAGGCGTACGCCTTCTCGAAGTACTCTGTTTCGCCCAGTTTGCCGAGTTCGTTGATCTCACCGCCCGCATCTTGCTCGAACACAGCAGCCACATAATCACAGAGTGTCGCCGTGATATGGAACTTCACGCGGAACTCCGGAAGTCGGGGGAGGTCGATGTCTGAGAGGTCTCCAATGAGGAAGGCATATGTTCCGTATCGGCGGTTCAGCCGATCACTGACTGCCCGTACGCGTCGGAGATACGGATCGCGGTAGCTTCCGAGGACGAGATACGCGGTTTGATCCCGGTCGTAGATTGCTGGTGTCTCACTGTTTGCCCACGAGAGGATTTGCACGGCCTCCATTGACCCGACGTCGAGCCCGCGTAAGGCCTGCTGCACAGCCTTCATGATCTTGCCCGAGTTCGGGGGCACAGATGGAGCACTCATAAGTGGGAACTATACTGGCTGAGTAAAAGGCGTTTCTAACTAACTCAGTGTTTCGGTGATTCTATTGACTTGTTCAACCCAAACCGTTATGCAGTCGAGCCCACTACTCTACAGTATGAGCGACACGGCCCCGGAAGGGTTCGAGGATCCCTTCGCAGAGCAGCAGCGGATGCGTGAGCTGCTCTCCCAGGAGACGCGCCATCTCATCTTGCAGTTGGTTCTCGGTCATCCAGCACACCTCGCGTCGTTGGCCGAGCTCGACTACATGATTCCGAAGAACGAGGCAGCCATCCTCGACCAGCTCGAGACACTCAAAGAGGCAGGAATCCTCGACGTCTACGTGCACGAACCCAACGTGTCGACGCGAGACCTCCCGTCAAAGTTCTGGGGACCGACCGAGCGCGGGGTTGAGATCCTCTACGAGCATAATTTCCTGCGGGGCGTCCCGATTGCCCGCGCTGTCTACGAGGAGACGAAAAAATCCGAGCGGGTGCAGCGCCACGAGGACGCACCGCGACCGACGCTTCCCGAAGCCGTTAGAGAGGCCCTCGAATTCGACGAACCGAATGTGGAAGCGGCTGAGGCTTCCTAGGGTTCGTCAGGCGGTTTCGAGGAGAGCACTTTCTCGCTGCCTCCAAGTTGGCTGGTACTTTGAACGCCATATCCGTCGCTGCGACTGTTGGAAGCGATGGTTAATGGCTGCGAGCGCCTTTTCATCTGAGTGTATTCATGGTGTCTTCCCCGATGAATGTTCTCTCAGAGCTACCATGGTAGCTCTAAGCTACCGCTATCCTGGCTCCTTGCTGTGAGACCACGAATGGGCTGTGTTGCCCTCAACTCTAATCTTAATATTAACATCTTCTGAGGAACTCATAGGTACAAGTACTGTATTGGGAGTTGGCTCTATTGAAGCTCTCAATAGCTGATACAACCCTCGTGCAAGATACAGAGGTGTATCTTGCAGCGGAGTACCCAGAGTGAGACGGCTGAATTGCTAAGTACAGCGAGACAACTAAACGCGTCTTCCCTTCACTGTACAAGTCAGAGACCCCGCAAGCGAGCGCCTCGAATTATTGCTGAGAGTAGGACTATATGCAGTGAACAACTGAACCAACTTAATGACAGAAGACTCTCTTGACGGCCTGGAATTTTCATCCGGGTCTGAAGAACGTACTGCAGGAGAGTTCATCGACACGATCCACGATGAGGACATCCTCTACTACTACATCCAAGACGCCTACGAGAAAACAAAATCAGGAATACAAATCGACGCGGACGGCAAGGAAGAGAAAATCAATACCCACGCCCAAGTCGAAGTCTTCCAATCCACCATACAGTACGTCGAAGCCTTCGGAATCTACCTACTCTCCTACGTCAAAGGCAAAGAGAACCTCGTCGACCATCTCGTTGAAATCCGACCCAAACACCTCCACCGCTTCTTCGAAAGCCTCCAGGATGGAGAAGAAGACGAATACCTGCAGAACCAGGGAATCGACGAAGACTATGAAGCCGTCCTGGAGTCACTGTTTGGCTACGCCTTCATCGACGAAGTTGGAGAAGAAGTTTCTGAAGAAGAGTTGCGGGAGGCAATCGACCAGTCCATCGAAGTCTTAGACGCCAATATTCGACGCATAGGCGAGTTCTATCTGTACTTCCACGATATCTACAACGCGGTAAAGCACGGGAACAGGGCCTTACCTCAATTGGAGAACGGATTCAAGATCTCCCGGGAAAATGAGAAAGACACGGAACTCGAAGTTGATCTGAACTTCGTACTGTTCTTATGCAGAACCCAGGACTGGAAGCCATTCCTCGCCGGTGTCCCTATCGACTACCTCATTGACCACTCGCTGAAAATAGCTGGGAAGACACACCGAGTGTTCAGCTACCTCAAGAAGGTTTCCCGGGCAGAAACCTCTGGCGAGGAAATCGACCTCTCCTTCTTTCGGTTCGAGGAAGCCGATGATGAGGATGAACAGGAGTGGATTACAGCCACAAGCAAGAGCGGAGTCATCATCCTCCCTAAAATCGAGGAACTGGAAGAACTACAGCAGCCACAGGAAGTGAAATTTCCGGGCAGGATCGAACTAGATCATCGCACCCTCTACATCAAGACCCAATACGATGAGGAAACCTCGGAAGAGTACCCTCTGGAGGTTACAACGCTACAACGCGGAGTCGTCGGTCTTACCCCGCAACCGTTACTCGGTGTTAACTTCAACTTCATCGTCGACGAACTCGACGTCGACCAGTACTTCGAATACCTCAATCTCCAGGAGTTAGAGCTGAACGGCGAAGGAATTGACCGAATTATCATCGTTGACGAACAGGCGAATCAAGAGATCGACACCGGAACCCCAGAGAACTTCGACATCCCGGAGGAACTGGACTACTTCCTGGAGTGGGAGGAGTTGAAACAGCTGTATTGGCTGCAACAGATCAGCGGCGAGCGAATCCCGATTCCTCTGAACGTTGCGAAGGAACAAGGAGACATCATCAACGAGTGCATCGAATCAGACCTGGAACAAGACGATGCTGTAGCCGCTGTAGAAGAGCTGAAAACAGTTGGTGAAAAGAATCACTGGACTACTGTCCATGTCGACTTAGTCACCTTAGACGGCCGCACACTCCAGTCTGAACCTGTCTGCCAGATACAGGGCGAACTAATCCCTGATATCGAGTTTTACGAGGACGAGCACACAGAACAGTTCGAAGAGGAATGGGGTGACCCAGGAAAGGATCTCCAAGTGGTGGCCAGAGGATACGAGGACTTAGTCGAGGCTCTCAGCGATCACTCCTCCAAGGTGGAAGAGATCCTCGAGCAGTTGGATCTCGGAGCGGATGGCCCTACGCCACCGAAACTGGTGTTACACTACGAAATCGGGGAACCAGGATTCTGGTTTACAGAACATACGCTGCGATTCCAATTCCTGACAAATCAAATTCGAATCAACGTCAAGCAAAGCTGTCCTCTCTGCGGCAATACGATAGCGACAGATCTCCGGACTCATCTTGTTGATGACTGCAATCCCTCAATCTAAATCCGCTCTCAATACCTAATCAATACGCGGTATCGTTCGTGTCTCGTTACCGGAGGCAGTCAAAACTCTCTCAAGCAGTTGAATGACACCGAGCAGAAACTCTAGAACTCGCTAAATCGGACTCACAGCGGATGAAGCTGTTCAGTCGGATCACGCTCTCACACAACAGATCAATCTCGAATACACGATACGCGCTCTACGTTCAGCACGACTCCTGAAACCTATCAGACCTCAAGTGCTCAACAAAGCCTGGGAGTTCTCATGCTTCCATCCTAACCAATGATAGCTGAGTCACTACAGCTGATCGGTTGATTCTAGAATTAATCTTAATATTAAGATTAATGAATGGTCAGGGGAGTTCCCCTCTGCTTTAACCAACAGTCTCCATACAATTGGATTAGTGTTGGTTAATTCAGTCCTTGAGGAGATCGTCGACTTGCTTCGCGGTCTCTGCTGCTTGGATATCGGAGTACGATTCGTGGGTTGTCTCGATGCTCGCGTGTCGGAGTGCTGATTGGGCAAGTTCGGCGTGGCCGCTCGCGTAGAGCTCGTGACCAAGCCCTCGACGGGCACCGTGTGGCTTCAGGTAGTCACCGTCGACGTCGAGGTCAGCGTCATCACACAGCCGCTTCATCAGGTTGCGAGCACCGTTCGTCGAGAGCGCTGGTGGGATGATCTCATGTTCTCGGAGCACCGTCTCGATATCGCTGCGCTCGAGAATGGTCTCGATCTCGTCGTCCGAAACTCCCTCGCGGGTCAGCTGCTCGCGAACGGCGCGATATTTCGATGGGATGTGGCCGCTGGGAAAGACCGGCCACTCGTCGGTCGGTGGATCGAGGACCGTCCTGTACCGCTCTAATGCCGTGGCGGCCCGCTCGGGAAGCTGTGCGTACTCGTACTCTCGTGACTTCCCGAGGACGCGGACGGCACCGGAGTCGAGTTGGACGTCTCCCCAGGTGATGCCGTTGCGCTTGTCGTCCGAGGGTTCAGCGAACACCTCCGCGCCGCGAACGCCCGAGAGTCCCAGGAGATAGACGATTGCTCGGTCGCGAAAGGCCCGCTCACGACTCATGTCCGCTTCCTCGTCAAGGGCGTGATCGACACGTTCGTCGACGTAGCGCATGATCGCCCGCCGCTCCTTTTCCCGCCAGAACTGCCGGTCGGCGTCACCGAGATCCTCGGGGAGCTCGTCGGTGGCACGCTTCGCTTTGGCCGGATTCGTATCGAGGAGCTCGTCGGCCACGCAGAACGTGAGGAACGCGCGGACGTACGCGTAGTAGGTGGTCGCGGTACTCGCTTTCAAATCGCCGTCGCGGGCCTGCTTTTTGAGATGACGCGCGTATCGGCGGCAGTCGAGGACGTCCAGGTCCTCGAGGTCCGTCACACCGCGCTCCTCGCGCAGCCAGGTTCGCCACGTCGCGAGGGTCGACGCGAAGTTCTTCCGGGAGTTCCCGGCTTCGACGCTGTCGAGGTACTGCTGGATGGCCGTCTCGACTGGTGTTTTCCTGGGTGTAGCGTCGCCCTCGTCGGGTTCCATGGTTCGTGCTCGACCGACGGCGGCGACCCACGTAAATCTACTGTGTACAACTGGGATAATACACAGTGAATCTGCATTCTCGAATTCTCCCTATATCGAAGGATACACAGGCTATAACGACAACATTCTACTTTATAAATTGTATGTGGCTATACAGAGTTTCAATGCCGGTTAGGCACAGATTCTGCGTTTGAATTTCTACAAATCACCAACTGAATATCAATTCTCCCAGGCTCCGAACTAATTCAGCGCTTTATTCGAGTTAGTCGACACCTCCTCTCAAAAGTAGATCGGGCAAATATCGGGGTCTCAGCCCGTATAGTGAATTGAGCATTCAACAGAGCCTTGCCTATCTCTAGCCGTCTCTGCCTGCATGAATATCTTGAACAAAATATTCATATAATCATACCACGAAGACGAACTCATAGGATACCTGATGGAAGCATTCCGACTGAACCTCTGGACACCAGATGACAGCGAAGGCGAGAATCGCATAAATGCCGGTAGCCAGAACGAAGCCATCGGATACTTCAGCGCAAAGGAGAGGAGAATCCGAATAGGTGTCGTTCGCTGTCGTCGTACGTTTCCTGGTCAGAAGCAGGTAGGAGAGGCCAAGGGAACCAACTACGACAGATACCCCTCGATCGGTAAAACGGACATCGCCATTCATTCAGAGACGAGTGCCTATGCTCGACTTCCCAACCAAACATCCACCACACTACCTATTACCACACATGCCACGCTTCACTGATGCAAAGCGAGAACGGGTTCGCGAAACACTTCACGAGACTGGGCGTGAATTGTTTGGCCGCTATGGACTACGCAAGACCACGCTACAGGAACTCACAGAACCCGCTGAAATCGCTACAGGGACGTTTTATCAATTTTACGACTCGAAAGAAGAGCTCTATATCGAGATTTTGAAAGAGTACAGCAGGGAATTTGGCCCTCGTTTATTGAGGAATTCCTTCGAAGAACACGATGATCCAAAGGACGCGATTGCGGCGTTTCTCAAACTTCTCACCGACGAATTCGAATCAAATTCTCTTATCCACAAGGTCATCGTCGAAGACGAATTCGACCGGATTCAGGCCCAGTACACGGAGCAAAAAGGAGAAGCAGAGCGTGAACACAACGTTGCGTATCTTCTGCCGTATATCGAACAATGGTACGATGACGGGCGGATGTCCGGTCCTGATCCGGAGATAATCGGGCGTGTGATTGAATCAGTAGCATACATCACGCTCCACGAGGACGATATCGGTGAGGAACATTACCCAGCAGTTCGAAACACACTCATCGCCGCCGTTGCAGACGGGCTAACGAACGAACCTGATTCTGCGGGAGACACTCATGAGTGATATTGAAGACGCCCGAGCAGCCGGTACGTACGTCGTCCCGTTCGACGACACTAGGGCAACGAATCGTGCGCTTGTCGGTGGCAAGGGCGCTAACCTCGCTCAACTCGTTGAAGCTGAACTATCGGTGCCTGCGGGCTTCTGTGTGACGACTGTTGCATATGAGGAACTAATCGACGATCCAACCATCAAGAAGGCTATCGACAAGCTCGCAGGAATCGATCCGTCAGACACAGCGGCGATTTCCGATGCGGGAAGCGCATTGCGCGCTCGAATCCAGAACCGCAGTATTCCGGGGGAGATCCGAGACGCAATCAAGACTGCCCTTGGCGAGATTTCGAGCGATCCAGAGCAGGCGTATGCGGTTCGTTCCAGCGCGACAGCCGAAGACCTGCCAGAGGCGTCGTTTGCAGGCCAACAGGAGACGTTTCTTAACGTTCGTGGCACAGATGAGATTATCGCTCGAGTTCGCGCCTGCATGGCGAGTCTGTTCACCGATCGCGCAATCGCGTATCGAGATAGAAACGACGTCGCTCACGAGGAGGTTTCGATTGCGGTTGTCGTCCAGAAGATGGTCATACCCGACGTCTCTGGAATCCTCTTCACCGCCGATCCACAAACGGGCAACCGCCGCATCGCATCTATCGAGGCCGGGATAGGACTTGGAGAGGCGTTGGTGTCTGGGGAGGTGACCGCAGACAACATTCGCGTGGAGACGCGGACTGGTGAAGTGCTCGACTACGAGGTGGGGGATCAACAGAGTGCAGTTCGACCAAGTCCGGAAGGAGGAATCGAGACGGTCGAACTAAACACGACCGAACGCAGCTCGCGTGTGCTCACGATTGAGCAGATTCGGACTCTGGTGGAGTTAGGCGAGGACATCGAAGCGTTGTTGGAAAGTCCTCAGGACATCGAATGGTGTCTGGATGGGGGAGAGTTCTACGTCGTGCAGTCCCGCCCGATCACGTCACTGTTCCCCCTGCCATCGCCTCTGCCGGATGACGATCGCCTACATGTCTACTTCAGTTTAGGGCACGTTCAAGCGTTTGCCGAAGCGATGCCACCGCTAGTCAGAGATGTCTGGATTGAGTTCTGCAACCTCTGGATGGTGGAGTTAGGAATGGATACCACTGCGCAGTGGGCAGTTGAGGCCGGTGGGCGAGTCTATATCGATATGACGCCGTTTTTGAAGATCGGTTTTGTTCGCCGTGGGTTCCCGAAGTGGCTATCAGCGACCAGTGAACCGCTTGGTATTGCCGTCGATGATCTGTTGGCTCGACGTGGTGATGAGTTCCAAGAGAAGTGGACAGCTCGTAAGATTCTCACACTAGTGAATCAAGTCGCTAGCGCGGTTCGGACACAAGCGCGACCGATGATCTCGGCAGTGGTGAGAGGATTCTTCGGAGCGTTCATCGGGGAACCTACCCCGAAGCAAGAGGAAGCTCGGTGGAACACGTGGGGATGGAACGCTGCTGCCCCCGTATGTACCCCCGAAACACCTGCTGAACGCGCTCGTGCTGTCTTTGATAGTGATAATAGCGCACTTACAAACTATCCGCGTCTCGGACCGTTGTATGCTGCCCAGCTAGCAGAAGTCTTGCTCCAGCAGCTCGTCCCAGATGCTCCCGAGGAACTGAACGATGTTGGTAGGGGTTTCCCAGATGAATTAGTGACGCGAATCAATCTTGGTCTAGGGGATCTCGCTGACGTGGCGCGTGACCATCCAGCAGTCGCCCAAGCACTTCGAGAGGGTGCATCGCTCAATGAGATTGAATCCCTCGAGGGAGGCGAGGCGTTCCGTACTGAACTCGACGGCTTTCTCGAGGAGTTCGGCCACCGTGCGACCGGAGAACTCGATATCAGCCGTCCTCGGTGGCGCGATGAACCCTCCGGATTACTCGCGACGGTTCGGGCGAACCTCAAACACGAGCAAGCAGGTGAACACCGTAAGCATCTCCGCCAAATGGAACAGCAGGCATCCGCAGCGGCGATGTCCCTCGAAGAACGGGCCGACCGCGGGGTGTTCGGCCCGCTTCGCAAACGAGTTGTCCGGCGGCTGATTCGAACCTATCGCGGCTACATCCAGACGCGCGAGCATCCGAAACAGGGTCTTGCCCACCTATTTGCGGCGTGGCACGACGCAATCTGCGACGCTGGTGAGTTACTCGTCAACGAAGGGCAGTTGGACGAAATCGATGATGTCTGGTTCCTCCGACGAGAGGAGTTGTTCGCCGCACTGGGGGGCAACCCACCTGAGATCGATATTGCCTCTCGGCGCGCGGAGTTCGAGCGGCACAAAACCGTGGACGCTCCACCTGTGTTAACCAGTGAGGGGGAAGCGCCAAGTAGTCGCATCGAGCGCGAAGACGTTCCCGAGGGGGCACTCGTCGGAACCGGTGTCTCTGGTGGCGTCGTCGAAGGGGTCGCTCGGGTCGTCCGTGATCCATCCGAGGAAACGATTGAGAAGGGTGAAATTCTCATCGCTCCGTCATCCGACCCAGGCTGGACGCCATTATTCCTGAACGCGGCAGGGATGGTCGTGGAGGTCGGCGGCCAAATGAGCCACGGCGCGCTCGTCGCGCGTGAATACGGACTTCCTGCGGTAGTGTCGGTGTCCGAGGCGACCCGCCGCATTAAAACGGGTCAACGAGTACGAATCGATGGGACACAAGGGATCGTCGAGCTCCTCGATGATGATGAGTAACAAATTAGATAATGGAAATGACTTCGCTCAATAGAAGATAACTGATTGAATCCAATTGTTTTTCGGACAAGGAGCGGATAGAACTGTGGACACCGTCAATCCAGCTCAAGCTCCATTGACGAACAGTCTGGGAAGTCACCAGAGCATCCGCGGTTCGTCACGCGCTTTTTCATGTGGTTTTGCTTAACTAGATAGTGCCGCTGATAAAATAAAACCCGAAGAGGTTCAATAGATCGTGCTGAACGATATGAAACCAGCAAAGAAGAATAGAACCATTCCTGCGAACGCGTGCACGGTCGGGGAAAGGTTCATGCCCGTAATCACGACCTCAAAGAGGACGTAGTGGATACCGAGGGCCGCGATTATGGCGACCACGACACACAGGGCGACTCTCCCCCAATCTTGGTCCTCACTCGTCGTGGGTTCTGTGGGTGCTTCTCCACTAGTGGCGTCAGCTGACATGGTCAGTCCTCCACCTGACCGGCGAGTTTCCGGAGGGAGTCTTCCCACGCTTCCGCGACGCCGTATTCCTCGGCGACATCCTCGGAGATACCATCTAACCGGAGGGTGACCTCAGTCCCGTCAGGGACTGCATTCAAGGTGACCGTGACAGTACTAAAATCCTCACCCTCTCCTGACTCTTCAGTCCAGACTATCTTCTCACCGCGTTTCAGTTCCTGGTAGGTGCCTTCGAACGTGTGGGAGTATTGTTCCATCCCTTCGGCCTCGCCGATGTTCTCAACGCGGAAGGAACCGCCTTCTTCGGGCTCGACCTCCTGAACCTCAGCGCGGAATCCTTCCGGGGGCGACCACACCGCGATGTCCTCAGGGGTAAGAAATGCCTCGTACACCCGCTCCGTCGGCGCTTCAATCACGCGATTTACGGTAATGCTCTGCCCCTCGCCAGCCGGGTTCTCTGTCGATGATGCATCGTCTTTGGTGGCGTTGTCTGTCATTGGTCTTCGTTCTCCAGATGGTTGGCCAGCGCAGCTAACCGGTCCTCCCAGAAAACGCGGTACTGTGTAAGCCACCCGAACGCCGCGGAAAGCGGTGCAGCGTCGAGGTGACAGCGGCGAACGAGACCGTCCTTCTCGACGTCGATCAAACCAGCATCCTCCAGCACGCGCAGGTGCTTAGAGACGGCTGGCAGGGAAACGTCGTGAGGCTCGGCCAGGTCGCTCACACTCTCTGGGCCATCAGCCAACTGTTCGAGGATTGACCGACGAATTGGATGAGAGAGTGCCTGGAAAACCGCGTCGAGGTCCAGGTCGTCTGGCTTCTGTTCAACCATCCGGTTAAGTATATGACCCACTACTATTTAACTCTCTAGTTAAATAGTCGTTTAGAGCATTCTGAAGCGGAGAACGACTATCTACCGCCTCGTCACCGGGATCGCTTGCCGATTGAGATCGTGTGAAGCACCGACGCCCTGCCACAACAGAAGGAGTCTGGTTCATCACTCTTCAGAGGACCACGGAATATTGATGATTCAATACTACATTTTGGAGAGTATGAGTGTGTCCAGCCCACTTACGACTCAGCGGGTTTCCGAACTCGTGATGGCCAACCGAGCGATCAGAGCACCCTACTACAGTAAAGACCAGGACGAGGGGGTACGTTTCACGGATCTTGACAAGGGACTCCAGTGGGGTGCCGATGCTATTCCAGCCTTGCTAGGCCTGTTCCGAGTAGAGCAAGACACTCGGGAGGACTACCCCGACGGCTGGGTGGGCTTTGCTCTCCACTGGCGAGGCGGGACATTGCGGCTGGACTTCGACCTGATTTCTGAACCTGAAGCGTCGGACCCGGTCATAGTCGTGACCGCGATAGCAGGCCGAGAGGGGAAGAAAACCATTATGGACGAAAACTTTGGGGAAATCGAACTGCCGGACCAGGTCCCGACGGAGCAGGAATGGAAGGACCGGGAAAAACAGTATCAGAAGGCGCGGCGGAACGATGATACCGATGGATCGGCTGCAGTAAAGGCATATATTGCAGCCTTGCCGGGATGGAAGCGTGAGATCGCAACACAATTTGACGAGATCATCCAACGCGAAGTCCCTAATATGCGCCGCGCGGTGAAGTATCACCAACCGTTCTATGGGGTCAAGGATCAAGGTTGGTTCGCGTCATTCAGCGCGTTCTCGAAACACGTGAAACTGACATTTGTGTGTGAATCGTACCTTAAGCCAGAGCCGCCCAGCGGGACAGCTCCGGAGCGACAGGCTCTAGATATAAAGGAGACAGACACACTGGACGAGAAGCAAGTCGCTTCTTGGATCCGGCAAGCCGTAGACAATCCAGGAATGAACTGGTGAGGAAGCCCGCACGTGTGTGGGGCCGTAAGGCAATCACGGATCCCACCCATGAGTGTGCGTGATTACTGTTAGGTTGTCCACAGCGATCGAGAGATAGAAATTATTGTCTATTGAAGGTTTCAATAAAGACATTTGAGAATCTTCTCCCTATACCATATGACTAAGTCTTGATTTTTAAGAAGAAGTTCATCTCCTAATAAACTATTTAAAGTATAGGTCATCTCGTGCCTCATGAGCCATGAGACGGTGGAGAGTGCGTTTGGAGTGCTTCTACTCTGAACCGTCAGCTGGAACATTTCCATTTGTGACTGAGGATTTCACAAGAAATAGCCGAGTCGCTTTAGATCGTTTGACTCAGTTGCTGTCCTCGCTTGTTCCATCGGCGTCATCAAGTTCTTCAATTGGCTTGAGATTCGCTTCCATACGTTCGTGTTTGGCTTCACGAAGCTTCTTTTCTGACGCCATCTTCGGCACTAAATACGCCCCTTCAGGAAGGTCAACCTCCTGATCCTCCACGAGTTCCGAATCGGCGACCATCTTGCGGAGCTCCATATCTCGATTAATCTTCCCAACCATCCGCTCGAACGCCGTATCACGCTCGTGGCGACGCCGCCGGAGCTCCCGCACTTTCCGTTCGAACTCTGTCTGCTCTGCCCAATCATAGATACGATGTCCAAGAATCGTGAGTGCATACCGCTTCTCTGTTCCATGCTCGGTCGGTCTATGGCTAACCTTGAACACTTCGCGCTCAACGCCTTCTGAGAGTCGTGAAGACACCGTCGATCCACTTACCGCAACCGCGTCAACGAGCGCTTTGAATGTCGCTGTTCCCGTCCCGATTTCCGTAATGAGTTCCGCCGCGCCCTTTTTCCGAAGAAAGGCCTCAAGTTCGTCCAAGCCCATCGTACACCCTGTTCTCCCCACATCAGTATAAACCCAACCGAAATTTGATTCGAACTAATTTTGACCTATATCGAATTGTGGCTACGACCGATTCTCTAAGTACAGTGCTCATACCCCTTGATATGTTCCTCACTGCAAGCTTAGAGCAGATCATCGACGACAATGCTCAACTATCTTTTTACTCTACTCTATACTGTTCTTCGCTCCTACTCAGCAGATACGTCTATACAGAATCACTCCAGTATTGGATCGACCACAACTCAGAAGCAGAGTGGTTCGCCCTGGAGGTGGCTCAATGCCGACTGACCCGTCGGCTGTCGCTGACTCAATCATTGTCCACGCGGAGACCCTCTGTGAGCGTGAAGACCACCTCTGGGACGTCATTCGCCAGCTATCAATTCCCGTCGACAATCTCAAAGATACCCGCGATCAGAACCGCGTGACCTTTGGAACTGACGAGATGTTCCGCACGCTCTTGTTCAAGGGGATTCGCGGCATCTCCCAGAACGAATTAGCGCAACGACTTGGGCGGGAGCCGAGCTTAGTCAAGAGCTTCCACCTCGATATCACCGATCTCTCGAATACGCCGACCCAGCAACAGCTCTCGTACACGCACGCACAGTTCAGCGAGGACACCCAGGAAACCCTCAATCGGACGGTTGCTGGCGTCCGGCAGGTGGCTCTAGATAACGGTGTTCTCACAGAGGGATTGGTTCCAGCAGTCCCAACAGACGTTGAGGATGAGTCACCGAGCACAAACGAGTACAAGAAAGAGAAAGCCCAGAAGACACTAACTCTTGCTCGCAAACACGTCATCCCCGAATTCGACACCCACCGAGCGGCCCACAAGACGTACTCCGACGAGGTAATGCTGGATATGTTCGCAAGTATCTGCGCGAACAAGGGCAGTGCCCACTCGGAGGCTGAGTACGGTTGGCTCACTGATGATGACTTGATTTGTGACGACTCGACGTTCCTACGCGCAATCAAGAAGATCGCCACGCCGAAGGAGTCCGACGGGCAGCTCACATTCGAGGATTTCGAGGATGACGATTCGATGCCCGGGATCGACCAGATTCGGGACGCGATTATGACAGCGTTCAACGCTGCCACGGAGAACATCATCAATTCGATCCGTGGCGACGATCCTTTCGACTCACGCGAAACCGTCGCAGCGATCGACATCACCCACGAGCAGTTCCACGTCTGGCCCTGGGAGGACAAGGAAGCGGGCATCGCAAAGCCAGACTATCCGAAGATGGTGAGCGGGTACAAGAAAGACGGTGAGTATAAACGCGGCTTCAAGTACGCCACTATCACGCTGGTTGGCGACCACGCACCGATCGTTCTCGGTATTGAGCCAGTGAAAGAGGATTCTGCGTGGGAGCCCGACGACTCGCCATCGTACTCGAAGGCTGACCTAGTGAGTCGACTGTTGGACCGCGCTGAGCAGTTCGTCGACCTGGATACGGTGATGTTCGACCGTGGATTCTACGTCAATCGCGTGTACGCAGATGTTCACGAGCGCGGACTCACATACCTCTCGCCGGTTCCGACGTATAAGAATGATTTAGCAGCGATCCAGAATATTCAGGAGCATCCGACAGCGGACGAAGCTGTCAAGCACGATGTCCCGTTCGGAATCGACGGCGAAATTCACCATAAGGCAGAGTTCCTCTATGCCCCGAGTACGAGCGACGATGCCGATGGAAAGTACGCGGTGTTCGTAACGAACCAAGATTGCGTCGAACCCGAAGAGATCTCGAGTGTCGTGAACGGGTACAGTCGGCGGTGGGACATCGAGAACCAGTACAAGTCGATCAAGGATTTCATGCCACAGACGTCGTCGACGGACTACCGACTTCGCCTGTGCAACTTCGTGCTGTCGACGCTGATCTATAATCTGTGGCGGCTCACAGATTATCTGATCAAGGTCGCGCTCGACGAGCCGATTCGGTCGCCGCCAGTGATCACGGCGAAGACGTTCGTGCGAGCGTTGGGCGACTTCCTACGGGAGTTCGGGTAACGCTTTTCTCACTCCGGGTTCACCAATTCGGTAGCGGTTGCTCTGTCGATTTTCGCGGATTTTTGAACTAGTTGTCACATATGTGAATAGTTCGCAGTTGCTAATTTGGCCTCATCCGATTTTCGTACCGAATTTGGAGTCACCAACTCGTGAATTTCCTAGTTTCATTTGTAGGTTTATAAGCATGCGAATAATGTGGTTAGGTGAGTTAGGGGCGAAGATACTGCTAGTTGACCTCCTCAGCAGATTAGAGTCATTCAGGAATAACTTCCCGATCACGACTGCAACACTCATGAACGTGATTTAGAAGATTGACAATCTTGTCCGGATGGTTCACGCCCTCTAACCGTCCCATTCTAAGGCCTATGTGTTCTTTGGTAACTTTGGGACAGGTTTGCATGTTCGCTGCGCAGCCCTGTTTTACTACGTTGACAATCTCCCCACTCGGTTTCTCTGCCTCATCGACCGAGTTAAAATGATTTACGCTCCAGTCGTTCCCATCCGCTCTTGGCCAGTGTTCTTCGGCGAGACGCATTATATCGTCTTTTTCCCAGACATCCTCCAATTCCTTGTCACCGATCCAAACAAGCTCTGGTTCCGACCCACGAGCCTCGTACATGTCATCTAGAACGCTTTCGAGGGTTTCATCCGACGATTCTCGGCTTTTCGCGTCGGCATCTAGCATAACGAACGTTTGCACCCGGCCCGCTTTCTGAAGGCGTTCAAGGGTTCTAACGATGTGACCGCATCCTTGGCAATCCCAGACTTGTACTCCATCCTCTACTAGGGTAGATCCGGTTATCCGGTGGTATATTTCAGTGATGTAGTTGTATTCGGTTGCCCCCTCCACAACGATCATTGCTCGCTCAAGATAGACCCAGCTGGCTGATAGACCCAACCCAGCCATGATATTCCCCATAAGCTCTCCAGCCTCAGCCTCGTCTCTCGTAAGTAGCGGGGCTCTTTCCTCTTCCGAGTCTACTTCTTCCGGGAGATATACTACCTCATGTAGAGGAGTTGCATCGACCATAACCAAACTGTGTGTCGAGACAATGCATTGAGAGAGGTAGCTTTCTTCATCAGGAATGTCATTTCGGAGCAGCTTGATTAATCTCCGTTGGACGTCGAAGTGGAGGCGATGGTCGGGCTCATCCATAGTTCGAATTACCGATTGCTTTCCATCATTGGTCTCCGTGCTCCACTCAAGCATTGAGAGAGCAGACCTGGCAGTCGTTCCACCGCCCAGTTCTTGGAGAGGAATTGATTCACCGCGTCGACGGAGAACGATATCAGAAAAGTCAGCACCGTTAACGAAGCTCCACTCCGGATCGACTGTAATTTCCTCTAACCCCGGAAGATAACGATCCATTCTGTCGGAGAGGCTTTGGAGCCTCTCATTAAGCGCCTCTGTCGCCCGCTGTTCAATCTCAAGAAGCTCATCGATTCGTCTCGGCTCATCCGCGTCATCGTCCGAATAGAGGAAAGATTCTGTTTCTTGTCGAAGTAATTTCGAAAGCAAATTCTGTGGACTATCAACGTCTTCAGTATCTATCTGCTCGGTTGCTGGAGCAAACCTGCGGAATTCTCGTGTTCCACACGAGACCCAATTGAGGCAAGTGTTCTCTGGATCCTGGAGGAGTTCAGCCTTCAGCTCCTTGTATTGTTGTTCCCGCTTTTCGCCATTGCTGCCAGGATCAATTTCGTAGTCCTCCAGGATTTCCCGCTCTTCGTCTGCATAGTAGTCCCATTCATGAAGACGGTCATCTTCTGGAACTCGCTCTCTGAGATAGTAACTCGGGGTTTCTAAACTGACATTTGACTCAGCATCTCCTGTGACTTCCCACTTGATTCTGAGTCCTGCAGCATCGCCGTCGTTAAGATTGGAACGATCAACCAGGTCATCTGGCGGGTTCTCGATAACCGCTCCAATTGATGCGTGCGGTGCTCTTCTCGTCTCTCTTGTCCTATCTCGTCGGACCCGCTGTAAATCCAGCTTAGAATGGCCGCATACCGTCTGTAAGGCTTCCAAGACTGTCGTCTTTCCTGCATCGTTTGGACCAACGAGGAGCGTAAACGGGCTCATCTTGAGTGTGAGCCTTTCAAATTTCCCAATATTCTCAAGAGAGAGGCTAGAAATGTAGGTTCGATCCTCAGTCATTGTTACTCCCCTTGGACTTTATCAGAACCTCTCTATCTGCTTCCAGCAATAAGCAGATAATTTGGAGGCTTGGCCACGGGATTGAATTGAGACCTGCTTGGTAAGCCTCAGATGCACCAGGTGGCCCTGTAGAACCGCAGCTCACCCCGTATTCTCTAAATAGCCCGAGACAGGCCTGTATTTGTCTAACATCTTGTCTTGGAGGTAAGCTGGAGGGGTTATGTTGAGTAGCCATTGTAAACTCTGTCTGATGATATTGAGAATACATGAGTACAATCAGTATATAACTCTGAAGGATTTGTTGGTCATATGAGGGTGTGAGGGCTCTGTGATCCAGCTTCAATATTCTCCCTTATTTCGGAAATAATACACATACAACGAGCCGCTCACTCACGCTGACCCGATTGGATGATAGCGCCGATTTGAGAGCCGCCATTTAAAGGTAATAATTGAGAAGAGTCGCCCTAATGTACTCCGCCGTGGTGTCATCAATTTCTGAATAGGGAGAGGTCACGATTGCACTATCTCCCATAAATTCGACAGACCTCTCATTACTATCGTCGCGGAGGAGTAGGCTAACCTCGAAGCGCTCCTGTTCAATCCACTCGTCAAGCGTTAGGTCGTTCTCAAGAGACCCAATAACGAAGCGACTGTGGGTGAATCTCCGAATATCGAATTCTTGGTTCAATCCTTGACGAAGGAACCCTGCGAAGGTGCTGAGGTTGATGAGTGTACCTTTCAAATCGTGAAAGGGAAACTCGAATCGAATACTTACACTGATACTGCTCAGGTTAGCGTCCTCGATAGTATCGACACCGGGATTCGAGAACGAGTCGTTGTCCTGAAGAAGATGGATTGAGACGGTCAACGGATCCGATTCTAGGTAACGAATTTTTCCTTCTATGGTTTGCTCATCAATCCAATTAACACGCTCAATGTGGATATTGTCCTTGCTGAACGACTGAGTGGCCTTTAGAGTGGACTCAACAGAGCTTTTCGCTTCACTGATTTTTGGGCTATCGCGGATGGAAGCTGTGAACTCGAAGTCCGTCTTGATTTTCTTGAACCGAGTTGTGAACGCCTTGAATCGTTTCGTCGCCTTTCGGACGACTCTGTCGATAAGACGATCCCCAATGAGACGGACTAAGATTGCGTCTCCAACTTTCTTGAGAACGTAACCACCTATCAAAAGTAGAGACGCATCTCCGAGCGCATCGAGCAGTTGAGCGATGAGGGATATGTCCATTATAAATCAAAGGCCTGACTGCCCAGAGAGCTATTGGAAGTCAGTTACTGTTGCCTGCGTAGAGATGGGCGGAAGAATATAATCTCTTATCATGTTTAAGTACGTGTGGAGAGCGAGATTAGAATAGCTCCTCACCAGAGCATCCTCTGACAAGCCCACCACTTTCTCACTTCCGTCAATCAGCTTTTCAGTAGCCATCATGTGGGTTCGAACTGCACCGCGACGTTTCTCTTCCTGGTATTCAGGTTCGTTCTGATAGCCACGTCCAGAGATGTATTTCTTATCGATTGACGATTGCGGATAGTCTTGGAACGTCGTGTTCAGAAGTTCATCGGCGAGATCGTCCGCCACCTTATCGATATCCGAAGAACTCAGAAGAATCTCTGTAAGAGAGAGGTTCTCATCCTCGAAGTCATCACCAAGGATCTTCAGTACATTATCGACGAGCTTGCGCCCGGCAATAAGCGAGATGTAGTGCATGCTTTCATACTCGAAAACAACAAATTGAACTGATTCTGTGTCGAGGAGAAGAACTTGCTGATTACGAAACATCACTGAACCGGTCTCATCCAGAATGATATCTCCAGTAACGATGTCAAGATCCCCATCAGAAACTCTCTCTACGTTCTCCACAGTAGTCATAATTCGAACTTCGCCATTGGTCTTGAAAATCTCTGGTACCTCGATTTCCTCGTTCTGATATTCCTTTGGAGGGTCTAGGAAAATCCGCTTCCCACTCAGCATATCCGGCAACCGGTCGAGGTCAAGGCTTCCCGCTGTGCTGGAAAGCCGGAAGACCTTCCCCGTGTACTGGTCGATTACGTCGAGTGGGGTTTCTGAATTTCCAGACATAAGCCAATCTATTAATACGACGGGAGACTCATCATGATATAGGTATTGGTTGATATCTCTCCTTCTCTGGCATATGTTTGCCTCGAGAATTCAGTAGCGATCCCAGCTCGGCAAGATGTTAATATTAATGGTAAGATTAAGCGGCTCTCTAATCGCCCAAAAGATGTCGTTGACGGCGGATCTCTCCCTTCTCGATAGTGATGGTTTCTACGCTTGGCTCTAGGTCGTTGGTTAGTCGTTCTGTCGCCCCACCACAAAACGCGGAGCAGCCATTCAGGGTTTTCTCAGCGTTCGTATGAAGATGGCCGAGAGCAAGCCCGTCAATCGAAATCGTGCTCTCTTCGAGTACTTCCTGTAAGTGGCAATCAGGGTTCGGACTTCCCGTAAGCGGTGCAACCGACTGGTGCATACAGAGGAGAGTCGCGACTCCGCTTGGTGGACGCTCAAAGCCTAGCTGACCGTGGTCCCACGATTTCTGATAGTCGACTCCATAGAGTGCGACGGCATCACCGATCACAATAGGACGGGAGCGGAGATGCGTAGCCAATCCTGCGTCACAGAACTGTTCGAGACAGACTTTCCCCTTTTTCCGCGCATGGTTGCCGTAGATGAAATAAAACGGAATCCCGGCGTTCGCCAACTCAGTGAGACGATCATGGCATGTTTCTTCGATCGAATCTGGAATCCCGTTCCTGGTATCGTTATGAAAGACGTCGCCAGTATGAACAACGGCATCGACACGATGCTCAATCGCGAGGCCAATCGCAGCGTTGAATCCAGCGACGGTGTCGATCTTCCAAGAATTGTTTTTATGACCGGCTGTTTGCTTTCCCAGATGGGTATCAGTCAGGTAGAGAAGCTTCGCACGGCGGTCGGTCGGGCGAACGCCTTTGTGTTCGATCTCGAGCTTGCCCGTCCCATGCAGCTCTCGGCCAGCTGGCCACACCTCCCCATATGCAGAGTGAAGTCGATACCAATGCCCTTCCTGCCACGGGTAGTCCCGCCCGTTCGAGCTTTTCACCCAAACTGTAAATGAGAATGAAGTCCCGTCAACGTCCTCGACAGTCATCTCGAAGGCGCGTCGAGAACCTGAACCCGGTCTGCACGTCACAACCTTGACTGTAATATCGAGATGCTGCTTTTTTCGAATATCAGCATACGTATTCTCCATAGCGATTGCTGATACCACTGCTGTCACTGATTAATAGTTTTATCACCGAATCTCAAAGAAGGGGATATGTCGTCAACAGCTGCTGAGGCTGGCGTTCTTCTAGGACTTGCTTGTGGCGACGCCCTCGGACGTCCCATCGAATTCCGTTCCTCACACCAGATCTCGCAGACGCACGGAACGGTTACAGAGATGCTGGGCCACGGGACGCACAATCAGCCTGCAGGGACCATTACTGACGATACCGAAATGGCGCTCTGTATTGCCCGAAGCCTTGCCGAGCATCACGCGTTCAGGCCGGACGATATCGCTGAGCGCTTCGTCGCCTGGTACGACAGTGGTCCGTTCGACATTGGCCTGATGACCAGCGATGCCTTCCAGAACATCAAACACGGAACATCCTGGCGTGATGCTGGCCAGCAGGTGTGGGAGTCCCGCGCCGAAGGGAGCAATGCTGGGAATGGGAGCGTAATGCGCTGTGCGCCGTATTCGATCGCCTTTCGGGACGAGTGGAGTGACCTTGCACGTGTGAGTGCGACGTCTTCAGCGATCACGCACGCGGATCCGCGCTGCACGTATGGCTGTATCGTGCTCAATCTCACTTTGGCAGGATTAGTAGCCCAGCGACCAACCCCTCTCAGAGACGCTCTCGACCATATCGAAGCCGATGCCCCCGAGGAACTCCTCACAGCGTTACGCTCGGTTCCGGACGGTATCAATCCCGACACGCTCAGTGCAAGCGGCTACGTGGTCGATACGCTGCAAACATCGCTGTATCACGGACTTACAGCGGACACGGCGGAGGATGCCATCGTCTCTGCTGTAAATATGGGAGATGACACCGACACCGTCGGTGCAGTTACGGGAGCTGTCGCAGGGGCTCGGTTCGGGGCAGACGCATTCCCCGATCGATGGACCGGCGAGTTGGAGTGTGCCGATGAAATCGCGCGCCTCGAGTCGGTACTTATGACTGCAGAATTCACCGTGGACGAGAGTTCCGTTAGCTAGCTTCCCAGGGCTTGGTCTAGCCCATTCTTAATATTAAGAATAAGATTAAGTCTAGGTGGCTGCTGACAGCCTACAGTGTCGAATTTGGCTGCTGTTCCGATTCTGTGCGAGGGAGGCGTCCGTCTGGTCGGGGAACGTTCCCTGCATCGATTTCGATATCGACGCGGCGCATATGTTTACAGCCCCCTTCAGGTTCGCGTCGCTGCCAGTCGAGACATGTACACGTCTCAGCGGCGACATCGACATCGTAGAAATTCCCGGACTCTGAATGAACCTCGTACACGCCGCCCTTCTTCAAGAGTGAGACGTCCATCTCTTCGTCGCATGCTCGCCGCATTCGCGGTGCGAGCTCATCGGCTGAAGGTTCTGCCGAAACCGTATCTATCTCTGGTCTGATGGCGCTCTGGGTGTCTCTGGTTGCCACCCATCCACCGTCTGGGGCAAGAGCGGGGTCGTTGGGTTCCACGAGGCGAGCCAGGTGCTCTTCAATCGGGTGATTGTAGTGGAGGAGAAAGTGTGCTTCGCGTCGACCGCGGTGATCGTAGGAGCCACACGCTGCAGCTGGCCCCTCCCAGACGCGCCACGCGCCGAGTGCCGTCATCACCTCCAACGCCCGTCGCGGCAACTCGTCTTGGGCTGACTGCTCGTAGAAGATGCGAAACCGCGTACAGTGCTCTTGCGGTCGATGTCGGTCCACCACTCAACCTCGTCTCTCCAGTGATCGAACATCGCCGCATCGTTCCCGTACCCGACCGTGATCCCTGGAACACGTGATTCGCCCGTATGGGTGTCTTCAGCCTCGTTCTCCAGCAGCCGGAGTACCGCGAAACGCAGGTGTTCGTGGAGTGGCTGTTCGGTTCCGTAGCCGACTTGCGGATGGCTTTCGATTGTCTGGCGGGCTTCGTCGAGAACCGTCGTGAGGTACTGTTCAGTCATGGATTCGTTCTATCCCGGTCGACGCACGATCACGCGCGCCGCCACCCTTCCGCGGCGCAATAGAAACTCACGGCGACGTGGAGAGCTGTTCATCGACGCGCTACACTGACCTACCCATCGATCACGTCGATGATCTCCTCTGCGGTGCTGCTAATCCGTCCGAAACGATCTTGGATCGACTCTGGTTCGTCATACTGCCACGCGGCGAGATAGAACGCTGAGCCGCTCGTTTCAAGGCCGCAATACCGACCAACGATGTACGCGACGGCTTCCGCTTCGACTTCGCGCTTTGACCGTTCGGCCTTGTCATCGACGTCGAAATGGAGCAGCGCGTGCGCGAACTCGTGAATTAGCGTAACCGCGAGGTCGGCCTGGTTCGTCCGTGCTTTCGCCTCAACGATCGGCGTGAAATCATGGATATCCCGCTGTTTGCAGACCCCCTTTGCGTCGCCGTGCGCCCACTCGTCAGCGTCGACGATGCGAACCGTCACGCCGAGATCATCCGCTGCGTCTGTGAGAGCGGGTACGAGGTCCTCAGCGTCGCCTGTCGCCTCAGTTTCTAGCTCGGGAAGCGGCTCTCCCTCGGTCTGAGAGACGTCGAAGACAGCGGCCGGTTTGAATCCCACGAGCCCTTTCGACCACTCTTCGGGTGGCGTCTCGTCGTATTCACAATCGCTGTTCTCGTGGTAACTGGGCGAGTTCTCGCACTCCGGGCACTGCTTCGTGATGATCGGTGCCCAGATCCAGATCGCCTGTTCGCCCTCCTGGACGTGCCGGTCGAACTCATTCCGCCAGGTGTTGAAGCCAGCGACCTTCGTCGCCTCGGGACACTGGAGTTTGATGAGCAGCGTGTTGCGATGGGAGTAGTCGTGGAACCGACTCTGGACGTCGAGCCACTCCTGGAACTCATCGCTGGCCTGCACCGCATCAACGTCGCCAACGAGGTCGTCGATCCATGCTTCGATCGTACTGTGCATCTCGTCTTTTCGTGTGTCGGTCTCCTCGAAGGAGGCCGACGAGTCGCTAGTCGTAGCCATGATGTTCTGAGATTCGCCTTACTGCGATCGCTTCAATTCAGCCCGCGCCGCACCCCTGACGGCGCATAAAAAACTCGCGACGGCGGTTACCGAAGAGCGGCTTTCTCGTCAGCGAAGCCGACTGTGACGAGGTAGTCGAGAAATGAATCGAACTGGTCGACGTCGCTGGGCCTGTCGGTCACGAGGTGCCGCGTCCACTCGATGGCCCACTGAAACACCGGATCAGTGCCGCCCTTCCCATGGATATACCACCAGCGGGCGGCCTTCAGCGCGACGAGCGGATTCGTCGGTGGCTGCTCGGACGCGAGCGCTTGCGTAATCGACCGAATCTCCTCGGGAACATCTTCTGGTTCGACCCCGGTTGACTGGCTGTTCGCTACGTCGACTGGAATTGCATCGATCGAGACGTCGTTCGACTGCTGTTGTTGGCTCACGGAAATCACCATCTCGGAGGGCCTGATCTAGCACGACCTCGTTCTCTCCGGAGGGCGCGAAAAACAGGACGCGGCGTCACGCAGGCGGGAGGTAGACGCTCCGATCACCGGCGATCTCCTCGAGGTTGTTCCGATGCCGGTGTGAGAAGTAGCACTCATAGCAGCAGTACCCACAGACTTCGCCCGTATCATACTCGGCAACATACGGACCCCGCTTGACTGTCCATACGTTCGCGCAGCACTCGGTACACGCCGCGCTCTCGATATCGCCTGGCGTGGGCCCGGAATAGGTGAGTTCGGTCTCGTCCGCCTGGGGTGTCGAATCGGGCCAGACGCCGTGGTCCTGCCAGAACCCCTTGAGCCGGCTGAGGCTATGCCGGACTGTCTTCCGGACCGTAACGTGGTCGGCGTCGCGACCGCTGTCGTCCCAGCCGTCGGCCGTCCAGAACTCGCCGAACTGCGCCCCGCGATGCAGACCATTCCAGTCGAGGCCGACGATGTCGGCCGGTGGGTCACCTGTCAGCGTTGGCTGGGTGAGCTGCTCCACGACTTCGAGTTGCTTGGGTGGACTGCCACCGAGGATGTGGACGCGACGTCCCCGCCAATCGACGGGGTCGGAGAACTCGTGTGCGAGCGTCTCCGCGTAGCCTCGTGAGTAACCAAGCACAATATCGTCGGGAATCGCCTCAATGGCGGCCCGGCATTTCGGGACGATGATGAACTCCGTCTCGGGAAGACTCCCTTGGAGCTCTCGAATCGTATCGACGTACGACTGTGCTTCTGCAGCGTCGTAGGCGTCACCGATGATACCCACGTCGGGCTCGTACTCGAGCGCTCGATCGACGTACCGATCAAGATCGGGATTCCGAAAATCGTTATCGAGCATTCCGACCGGGCACTCGAGGGTATCGAACTGCGACTGCTGATACGTGCAGTCCTCGCGAAACCCAGGGAGGAAGCCGAGGGTCAGCGCATCGATCGCAAACGGAACCCGATGGAGGAACGCCACGTACGCCGCTTGCCGGGCGTCAGTGTGTATCTCAGTAGTACTGTTGCTAACTGGGTCTGCGCTGTCGTGAATGGCCATGAGGAGTCTCCTGCGGGACTCCGTCGCCCCGCAGGGCTCTCCGGGGCAAGATAGACCTCGCTAGGATTAACCAACGGAAGTAGAAATTGGGACTGCGTGTTGGTTAATCTCCGAACAGGCACTGCATCGCTGCCTCGTCACCTGTGAGTGTCTGTTGGTCGGCGTCAGTATCCGCGAAGAGCGTCGACTGATCTCCTGTTGAGGACTGCGTTACTTCTGGCCGGTCGTCGACGCCGAAGTCACTCGCCTCGGGGCGATCGAGCCGTGAGTCTCGGTCTCGATGATCGACGTCTGCACCGAAGTCCTCGAGCGAGGTCTCGACGCTCGTCTCGGCCAGTTCGAGCTGGCCGTCCTCACTGAACGCAGTCTGTCGCTGAATCTCAATCTCGGGTCGGTCGCTCATCCATTTCGAAGCCTCCACCCCTGACGGCGCCGACAAACAGCCCGCGATCGGCCATTTAGGTGTCTTCTGACCGAAGCTCGCTGGCCCGGTCTTCGAGCCGGCGAAGGATCTGGACGCGTTGCTGGTGGGTGTTCTCGTAGGCGACGCACGCTCGCAGCGTCTCCATGTCGTTGATCGTCGCGATACCGGCGTTGATGAGCCGAGAATTCGGTGGGTCGAGGCGCTGTTCCGGGGATAGATCGCTCGAATCTGGATCGTGCTCTCCTGTGTCGCTCACTCCTGGTCGCCTCCACGCCTCCTGAGGCGACGAAAAACAGCACCCGCCCGCTACTCGTCGTCGTCTCCTGGCTGGATTTGGCGAGCGTCCTCGGCGAGGTCGTGGATGTACTCCCGAAGCGTCTCCATGTCCTCACAGGCCTCTTCGAGCGTTTTCGCCTTCACTTTGGCCGTGAGTTTGTCCTGATCGCGGGTACCAGTGCCGCGAGTGAGCTTCACGGTGAGTGAGACGCCGACATCGCTTCGCTCGACGTATTCAGTAGGAGTCTGTTGCGCACTGTTGTCGGTCGATTCTGCGTTCGTACGGGACTGCTGGGTGGGTTCTGACATGGATTGCTCTCTGTGAACGTTAGTTGACGGATGGTGCGACTGGTTCGTCGACTGTCTCACGAAGGGCTGCATCGATCTCACGCCCGGTGAGTCGCCAGCAGCCGTCTGGTTCTGTACACTCCAGCTGGCTCACGACCTTGGTCTTGAATTCCATGTACTCCTTGAGGGCGACGTCCTCGTCGTCGGTGTAATCGAGCAGGAGCGCGAGCGCGAGCTGGGCCGGCCCGCTGCCAGCGTATCCCCAGCTGAATCCGCTCGGACTGTGATTCGCCACCTCGAGACTCCGCTCCGGCGTCAGCTGTTCTTGGTCGGACTGTTTCTCGACGATGGCGCGGCCTCGACGACGGTAGCCGACGTAGATGACGTCGGTCTCATCCAAAGTGTGTGACGTTCCAGCTGGCTGTGGATCACTAATTCCACTCATAGTTCTGTTCGAGGGGGGCTCGTTCGAACACCCCCGCACCCCTCAGGGGGTGAAAAACTCCCCCAACGAACACCTCTTCCTACGCCAAGTGAGACACCTCAGCAAGTTCTTCGATGTCAGCGAATTCACCGCGCTCGACCGGCTCCCAGCCGTCGCCGGGTTCGGGACTCCACCAGTCGATCTCGTAGGCACCCGGTGCGCCGAGAATCTTCACCCGAGCCGACCCGTCAGGCAGGTCACGACGAAGTTTTTCGTCGACGTGGAGATTCCAGGTCGTGTCGGTATCGAAGCAGGCAAGGACGGCTTCCTCGTAGCCACGATCCTCCTGTGATTCTTGGAGTTCGACCTGTGTGTTGCAGTTCTTGCAGAACATCCCCTCGAAGGGGATGTGATTGAATATCTCGTGCCCGCAGACCGGATACCAGAGGTACTCGAACAGTGCCTCGCTATGTCGGTCAACGATTTCAAGACTCATTGTCGAGTATGCCCGGCTCAGCCGGGCCACTCTCTTGTGCCCCGTCATATACACCACCGCTTGCGACCCGATTATTCCTCAGTAGCCTCCGTTTGAGATGTCTCTGGTGGCTGGATCACGAGGCGTTCGATTCGTGCGTTGTCGATAGCGTCGACGCGAAGGACGTATCCCTGCTGGTCGATTTGGTCACCGACCTCAGGTTCTCGTCCAAGCTGGCTAAAGACGAATCCGCCGATCGTCTCGACCTCGTCGGTCTCGAACGTGGCGCCGAGTCGTTCGTTCACGTCTTGGATTGGGACGCCGCCGTCGACGACGTACGTTCCGTCGTCTCGCTGCTCGATAGCGGGGCCCTGCGGTACCGTATCGAATTCATCTCGAATGTCGCCGACGATCTCTTCGAGGATGTCCTCGATGGTTACGATCCCCTCGAAAACGCCCCATTCGTCGATGACAACCGCGATCTGTCCACCACCGTGTGTCTGAAACTCTGCGAGAATTGCGTCGATCCGTCGCGTCTCCGGGACTACAAGGATGTCTCGTACGAGGTCACGTGCAGTGATTGAGTCGTGATCGGCTTCGGTTTCGCTCGCCTGGAGGATATCCTTCGCGTGGACGAACCCAATTGGCTGGTTTCCGTCTTCGTCGAGGACGATGTAGCGAGTGTAGGTCCCGCTGGCGGCAACCGCACGAAGGTCTGAAAGCGCCATCGAGGCGGACACGGTTTCTACATCGGGGCGTGGAACCATGATCTCGCGGGCGAGAGTGTCGCCGAGTTCGAAGACGCTCTCGATCATCTCGACCTCGTCGAGGTCGACGTGTCCCGTTTCCTCCGAACGCGTGAGGATCATCAGGATCTCTTCCTCGGAATGGGTTTCTTCGCTTTCGGACGCTGGCGAGACACCGACGAGGCTGGTGAAGTAGTTGGCAGTGCCGTTGAAGACAATGAGGCCGGGCAGGAATAGGTAGTAAAAGAATTTCATGAGCGGCGCAACGAGGAGCGCTACCCGTTCGGCCTCCTGGATGGCGAACGTCTTCGGTGCCAGTTCGCCGAAGACGACGTGGAGGAAGGTGATGAAGCCGAATCCCAGCGCGAATGCCACGAGATGAATCACTCCTGCAGGCAGCAGTTGCCCGAGAATGGGTTCGATGAGTGCTGCGACAGCCGGCTCACCGATCCACCCGAGACCAAGTGAGGAGAGCGTAATCCCGAGCTGACTGACTGCCAGATAGCCATCGAGGTTCTCGATGGCATCCTGTACAAGCCCCGCACCGGGCTTCCCACGGTCGACGAGCGCGTTCACCCGGGTCGGTCGGATTTTTACGAACGCGAACTCAGCGGCCACGAATACTCCGTTCATGATGACGAGGAAGAAGGCGAGGAACAACCCACCAATAGAGATTAACTCGACCATACACCCTCATTGTCGGGTGAGGGTCTTGTAGGGGGCGGCTCCTACTGTACGGCATTAGTGCCAGTATCGGTCGCGATTTCCTAATTCACAGTCCCCCAGAAGAACGCGATGCTGGCTATTAGATCACCAGTTCCAACGTAGATTCAGGTAGTTCCAAATCAGGAGATAGTCACTCAAACTGGCTCGCACAGACTGTAGAAAGTGGAACAAGCATAACCGTCCAGCGACCCTCCTATTAGGAAGTCACACATGGATATATCTGAGATTCTCTCCCCAAAATTCACGGAGTTCGACATCGGTACACCGCTCTCGAAGGTCGCTGGAGCGTTCGAGAATCAGGAACTGGATGCCGTCATTATAACAGATGGCGACGAGTATCGTGGCGTTGTTAGCCGCCGACAGCTGGCCTCCTCGTCCAACCAGCCGTCTGCGAAGGTCGGCTCACAGGTACAGCACGTCCCGACGGTCGACCGCACCGAGGACGTCCGCGAGGTCGCCCGGTTCATGATCGGTAGCGACGCCAAAACGCTCCCCGTGCTTGATGACGACCGTGTTGTCGGTGTGGTGACCGGCGATGCCGTCCTCGAGGCAGTGCGTCCGTTTCTCGACGCCGCCACTGTCGAGGATGCCTACACGGTGAAGTTGATCAGTGCGACCCCTGAAACCACGATCGGGAAAGCGCTCAATATGCTTCGAGAAGCCGGGATCGCCCATCTCCCGGTCGTCGACGGGAACGACCTCGTGGGAATGTTGAGCCTGTACGACGTCATCGAGTTCACGACGCGAGGCGGCAGCAAGAGCCAGGGCGGTTCGTCGAGCGGCTTCGGTGGCCGCGGCGGTGGCGGGCAGAACCGTGGCGGGTTCGGCGCGCGCGAGGGCGATGCCGACCGGATGCTCGATCTTCCAGTACGGAACCTGATGTCCGACGCAGTCGTGACCGTCGAGCGGAGCGCACCACTCGACGAGGTCGTCGAGACGATGTTTGACCGGGAAATCTCCTCGCTCGTCGTTACGGCCGACGACACCAACGAGCCGATCGGTATCATTACGAAAACGGATGTCATCGAGGCGCTCACCTGGGAGCGCGATGACCGGAACGCCGTGCAGGTGTTCGGGCTCGACCTTTTGGAGGGGATGGACTACGACGATGTCTCCGCACTGATCGAGCGCATGACCTCGAAGTACGGTGAGATGAGCGTGCTCAAGGCCAGCATCGAACTGCAGGAGCACAAGGAACAAAATCGGGGTGTGCCGCTGGTACTGGCACGGGTCCGACTGGTCACCGACCGCGGCTACTTCACGGCCGATGGGGAGGGGTACGGTGCCTCTCACGCCCTTCGACTCGCCGCGAACGCGGTCGAACGACAGCTGCTCAAGGGGAAGACCTACGGCCACTCGAAGAAGCATCCCGACACTGACGAGCAGGCACAGCTCTATGGTTGGTGGCTTGGCGGGTAACCGGATTAATATCCACAAACAGACGAGTACCCGTTGCTGGCTGGCACACTCACTGCCTGTCAAAGAGAGTCTGGACCGTGTGATCTGTACTGGTGAAGAACTAACGGGTGGAATACGCTGATACGTGAGCTTCCCGTACGGTTGACCAATGCGGACGCACCGTCATGGGACGCAGTCATTTATCGACTTCATGCAGACGTATCTTCAGGACCATCCAAAACGTTGCCCGGCATGTGGGAACGTCGCTCGCGCCCGCTCGGAGTGGCGAATAGAAAAGCGCGATGAGGACGGCCTCCACTTCGTGCATACTTGCCCACGGTGCGGTGCGGAGGACGACGTGTTTCTCAATCTCGGGCCAGAACACGAGCGAAATCGGCGGTAGGAAGTGCTACGCCCGAAGTGTAACCCACATAATGATAAACCCACGGAATGTGAAAATGTCGCCTCTTCATGGCTCTGAAGGGCGATATCTTAATCATGCTACAATCGTACGTGCTCCAACTAGGTGTCCCGGTGTTCCTTGAGGAAACGGTTGCGGAGATCGTCGCGTTTCTCCCCCGTCTGGTAGGAGCGCTCCTGGTCCTCCTGATCGGCTGGGTCCTCGGAGTTGCCGCCGCCAAGGTGGTTCGGAAGGTAGCGGACCGGGTCGAGCTCGACCGGATGGTGCTCGAAACGCCGATCGGACGCATCCTCGGGGGAACCGAGGCCGCCGTCTCGAACGCGTTCGGGACGCTCGCAAAGTGGTTCGTCAATGCGCTGGCGATCCTCGCCGCTGCAAACGTGCTCGCGATTTCGCTGCTGTCGGAGTGGATCTCGACGGCGGTCTCGTATCTGCCGGCGTTCATCGCCGGACTGTTAGTCGTCGTCCTCGGGTTCGTCGTCGCGGACTTCATCGGTGACGCCATCATGCGGACCCGGGCAGCCACCCAGACCGAGTACACCTCGTGGTTCGCGAAGGGCACGCGGATGTTCCTCTACTTCACGGCGATCGTGATCGGGCTCGACACGATGGGCGTCGATGTCGGCATCCTATTCGTCTTCGCCAACGCGTTAGCGTGGGGACTCGCCGCGGCCGTCGCGATCGGCGTCGGCATCGCCGTGGGCTGGGGCGGCCACACCTACGTTGCGGAGAACATTGACGATTGGATGGGGCGCGCATCCGCCGGGACGCCGACTCCGCACAACTCGCCCCAGGCCGACGGCGGTGAGCAGAATCAACCCGACGGCGGAGAGTAATGCGTAGCTATCGACTCACCAGCGTCTGGGGCATTCCCATCCGGATCAACATCTCGCTGATAGTCTTTCTCCCGATCCTGGCGTGGTTGATCGGAAGTGGGCAGCAGATTGCCCTCTACGCTGGGATAATCGATGGATTGGCAGGGTCGACACTCGACGTTGCCGTCCTGCGCCAGGGCGCGACGCCTTGGCTGATCGGCGCTGTGGCGGCGCTCGGTCTGTTTGTGAGCGTGACCATTCACGAACTGGGCCACTCATGGGTCGCGCTCCGGTACGGGCTGACCATCGAGTCGATCACACTCTGGATCTTCGGCGGTGTGGCGAGCATGACGTCCATGCCGCGCGAGTGGAACCGCGAGTTCTGGATCGCCATCGCTGGCCCTATCACGAGCGTCCTGCTCGGAGTAGTTTGTTACGTCCTGTTGCAGATCATCCCAGCGTCGCTCCCAACCGTGGTGTTCGTCGTCGGCTGGCTCGCGGTCGTGAACGTAACGCTCGCCATCTTCAACCTCGTTCCGGCGTTCCCGATGGACGGTGGGCGGGTCTTTCGGGCGCTGCTCGCTCGGACACGCCCGTACGGGCAGGCCACCCGGATCGCCGCACGTATCGGCGTCATCTTCGCCCTGCTGTTCGCCGTGATCGGCGTGTTCTCGTTCAACATCATCCTCCTGTTCGTCGCACTGTTCATCTACGGAGCGGCGACCTCCGAATCACGCACGACGGCACTTGAAGATTTGCTCGCTGGAGTCACCGTTGCGGACATCATGACGCCCGATTCACGAACTATCTCGGCCACTTCGACGGTCGCGGAGTTCGTCGACCAGATGCTCGTCGACCGTCGAACCGAGTTCGGCGTCACCGACGGGACAGGCGCCACTGTCGGTATCGTCTCACTGCGACACCTGCAAGACGTCGACCAGCGCAACCGTGCAACCACTCCGGTTGCCGACGTAATGGCCGAAGAACCGCTAACCGTGCAGGCGACGGCGGATGCCTTCGATGCATTCGTCGAACTCGGCACCACGAAGACGTCGTACGCCCTCGTCGAGGGGGACGGCGCAATCGTCGGGATCCTCTCGCAGACCGATTTCACGAGCGCACTCGAATTACGGCGGGGTATTGGTACGGTTGGCGAGCGCGATCAGTCTATGCCGATGACTGGGACCAGTGACGTATCTGTCTCCGGGCGTTAGTGTAGATATGAGTTCGAGCCTCTCAGAACACGCCACATCATGTCTATTCTCGGGATTTATGCGACGCGAGGTGAGGTAACCGTATGCGAGAATCCACAATTGATGTCCAACAGCAGATAGCCATTTCGGAGACACCAGGTGCGGAGTTCCAAGCACTGCCGTGGACACGACAACGGGTCGTGTTCTTCCAGCTACCCGAGTCGATTCAGCGAGACGTACTCGACGGCATGGATCGCCAGGAAGTACGGCGATTCGTTCGGCGGCTCGACCCCGACGATGCAACCGACGTAGTCGGATTGCTCGACGGAGACACTCAGGGGGCCGTGCTCAGTCAACTCGGTGCAGATCGACGAGAGCGGATCGAGTTCCTCCTGAAGTTCAGTCCGGACAGCGCCGCTGGGATGATGGATCTCGACTACGTCACCGTGGACAAGGACCAGGGATTCGAGGAGGTGACACGGCTCGTCCGACGGTACGAGGCCCGAACTGGGCGCTTTCCTACCGTCTTCGTCACCGATGGCGACGAGGTGGTGGGAGAGTTACCTGGCCATACCCTGGCCCTGGCTGGTCACGGGCCGGCGGACATCACCGAGTATCTTCGCTCCGCCCCAACGGTTCGATACGAACAGCCCGACTCGGAGGTTATCGAAGTGTTCAGGGCAAACCCCCAGGGTAAAATCGTCGTTCTCGACGAAGACGATAGCATTCTCGGAGTCATCTACGCGGACGATCTGTTGCGGGCCATCGAGGAAGAGGCCGGCCAGACGCTCTATGAGTTCACCGGTGTCGACGAGCAGGAGAGCGTTCTCGATGGCGCCCTCGAGAAGGTCCGCCGGCGGTACAAGTGGCTTATCATTAATCTCGGAACGGCCTTCCTCGCCGCGGCGACCGTCGGGCTGTTCGAGGACACGATCGCAGCGTTGACGCTGCTGGCAATCTACATGCCGGTCGTCGCCGGGATGGGTGGGAACGCCGGCACGCAGTCGATGGCCGTGACGGTCCGCGGAATCGCACTAGAGCAGATCTCGCTTCGAACAGGGAGGCGCGCCATCGGCAACGAGGTGCTTGCAGGGGGTGCAAACGGTGTGATCACCGGTATTATCGTGGCCGCCATCGCCACCCTGTTCAACCAGAGTCCGTTGTTGGGGCTGGTCATCGGCATCGCGATGGTACTGAATCTCATCATCGCCGGGTTCTTCGGCGCACTCGTTCCGCTCGGACTGGATCGGTTCGGCTACGATCCGGCCACGTCTGCGACCATCTTCATCACGACCGCGACTGACGTCCTCGGGTTTTTCATCTTCCTTGGTCTGGCGCAGGTCGTGCTCCTCTGACTGGGTGTGGGTCGTATACGAGCGTCGCCAGTTCCTGTCGCCGCTCGATTCGATTGCGACGAGAATCCTATGTCACCCGAAGTCTGTGTGGACGATTCGTTCGGGGGGTTTTCCTCGGGAGCGACGGGTCCACTCGACAATACTATCGACCGGAGCTCTAAATTGGCTGTTAGGGATATTGGTCCGGACGGAGGCCCAGTACCAATGCAATGGGAATCGATCCATGGAGCCCGTCCCAGACGATGACGTGCTGGTACCCGGTGGAGACAGCGGATAAGGAAAGACGGTTCATGAGGGCGAGAACAGGGCAGACGCGCGTGTCCACACGAGCAGCCCCACCGAATAGCCAGCAGAATAGGATTCACGTACGCCGCGAGCTAATTCGTTATCGATGTATCAGTCCCAGTATCCGGCTTCTAACGTCGTCAACGGAATCATACGTTTGATTATCGGTTGAGGCAAGCACTTCTTCGAGGGATTCTGTCCCGCCCTGCGTTTCGATCTCGTAGTCGCCATAGGCCTCAACCAATCCATCCGTCGTAGTTGGATAGTCTTGGGCTTCGAGTACCTCATCAAGGTCACCGAGCCTTCCACCAGGGTCACCGCTCATCGCTCGGTCTTCATGGGCGCGGTCGCGTACATCCTCTCGCTTCCGCTCTGGCGGTTGTCGCTGTTCGTCGTCTGGGTTCTCGTCTCGGCCCCGTTTGTCGTCTGGCATCCTTTAATATAGGCGCTCGATTCGGATAACTGTGTGGACGCTCGTCGGTGTGAACTCCTCGGGTACGTGGTGGAGGGAGTGGCAGCTTCGTCGAACCTACTCAATATCCTCCACCTTTCGAGACGAACGACGATCCGTCACTTCGTCAGTCGGTGAGAGCCGTTCCTCTGCTCGATCTCGTTCGTCAGGGTCCTTCGATGTTCCTCAGTGCTGCGCTTGCTATGAGTGGTGAACGTAGTCTCCGTAACCTGTGCAGTAGATTTTTCCGTCCGCGGCAGAAGATACACCAATGGATTATCCAGCGTTGACGAACAACCTCGCAGCCACGTTGGAGAGCGGAGGCGTTGCGCTCGGCCTGCTCGACAACACGTACAGTCCCACACTCATGGAGTTCTACGGTGAACTCGACTTGAATTTCGTCTGGATCGATCTCGAACATGGTGGGCCGGATCCGTGGGACGCGAATTTGATGGAGGACCTACTACACGCAGCCGAACGGACGGACCTCGAACTGCTTGTCCGACTCCCCGACATGGACCCAACGCTGGTCCGGAAGGCTCTGGACCTCGGGGCCAGGAACGTCTTTCTTCCATGCGTGGAGACGGCGACGGAGGTCCGTGAGGCGGTCAAATCCGCTCGGTTCAGCTACGACGGGAGTCCGGGCGATCGGGGGCTCGGGTCGCCCCGGGCCAGCCGTTGAGGGGCTCGCCAACGATTACATCGCCACCGAGGACCAGGAGACGATCGTCGGCGTGACCATTGAAACCGAGGCGTCCGTTGAGAATCTCGACGCAATCCTGGACATCCCGGAACTGGGATTCGTCTTCATCGGCCCACCCGACCTTTCCGTCGCGCTCGGCTGTCCCAGGGAAACCGACCATCCGGATGTGCAGGACGCCGGCGAGACTGTTCGTTCAACCGCCGTCGATGCAGGTGTTCCAGTCGGCGGTCTCGGATTCGGGGTAGATGACGTCAACGAGAAGGCAGCGAACGGGGACCAGTTTCTGAACCTCGGGAGTACGACCGGCACGCTCAAACAGGCCGTCCCAGGCTGGTTCGACGCCTACCAGGGAGAGCGACCGACGAGCAAGTGAGTTCCCCTAAACAAGATTTGCATAGGATCGCCTCAGTGTTGTTCAGGGACAACTGTGACCCCGATATCGATGGCAATCGCCTGTGTCCGGCACGGTGAAGTCTTCATTGTAAGAAGTGAAGTAGCGGTTGAGAAGTCCAATTCCTGTCCGGTGGTTGTGTTCGGCATTGGATGAGCTAAGATGAAATAGGAGAGCAACTCGGCTCCTACATCGGGTACTGGCTGTTTCCACTCCACCCGGTTCAGAACATCTGAAATATTCTCTAGATCCATCTATTTGTACGTCGAAAACCCGCTACCTTGTTCCTCTTCCTCGCTGAGTATCCCGTCGATGATCCCGATCACAGCGAGGAGAATTTGATGTCGAACACTGACGACGGGAGTGCTTCGGGTCGTCTACGCGAGGTTGTTTATTGTTCCGCTGCGGACGGCATTCACTGCCGCACCGAGCAGCACGACCATGCTTGCGAAGTACAGCCAGGTGACGAATAGGAGAACGGCGCCGATGAGGCCGTACGCCGCGTAGCGATCGGCATTGGCTGCGTAAATCCGGAAGCCGATCTGGAGAAGTACCCATCCGACTGCAGCGATAGCAGCTCCTGGAAGCACTTCGCGTAAGGAGACGTCAACTGGCGGGAGCACGTAATAGATCGGGAGGAACGCGATCGTCAACACGACGACCAGTACGAGCAGCCCGAACACATTGATCAGCGGAATCCCCACGGGCAGTACCGAAAGCGCGATCCCGACGGCGACGACGAGGGCGATGGCAATACCAATCCCCACGATCACGACGAGTGCATGCTGGATTTGATCGAGTAGTGATGCTTCGATATCGTCTGTATAAATCTCGTCGAACGCTAGATCGAGCCCGCGAAAGAGCTTCAAAGAGCTCCATGTGAGTGCGATCAAACCTACTATGGAGGCGCCCCCTCGGCCGGTAGTGTTGGTGAGCGTCTCTGTCACGATCTGCTGGCCCGAGGACGTGAGTTGTTCCCCGAGCATGGTGGTCACACGGTCGGCTAGCGCCTGTCCCCCGACAAACGATGCAACTGCCACAGCGAGCAACATCATCGGAATGATCGAGACGAACGCGTAGTAGGCGATCCCCGCAGCGAGATGTGTGATGTTCTTCTCTCGTACAAGGGTACTGACGGAGCGAACCGTGGACATACACATGCTACGGTATCTATCCGGTTGAACCCGTGGTAAGCACCACTAACCCCAATGTGGAGCAATGGCGGCGTTGACCATCGAAGGAGTACAGTAGCCGTAGTTCGTGCTCGTCGTAGTTGCCTGCGCAGCCGTTGGTCATCTTCCTTCTATCGAGTACTGTTACTCGTTAATCAAACGTCACTGGAGAATGAAATAGTCGGGATGTTATCCCTGTAGCGCCCGATGATGAACTATGGATAAGACGGTAGAACCCTCTCTTTCGATGACAAGGTAGATGCGTTGGCTGACATTCAGCGCCACAAACTGTTGATAGCGTTGTTAGACCATAATCCACAAGACGATGCACCTGTCGATATTGCTGACTCTGAGAGTGAAACTGATGCTGTTGAACGCCGTCCACCTCCCGAAGTTGGCCGACTACGGGTTCATTGAATGGGACAGGAATACCCACGAGGTCATGAAAGGGCCGAAGTTCGATGAAATCAGGCCATTGCTTGAATTGCTGGAAGCCCACGAAGACAAACTCCCTGCTGACTGGTTGTAACTTCCGACCCTGTATTGACAGATTACGGGCCCCACTCTCCGAGGTTCTAGCGTGTTGTATACACGCTGCATCATCACACTAGTCTGAACTCATCAGCTGGTGCCAGAATGATCAGCTCTCGATTCGGAGTGACCCCTCCGGGATCGCCGTCGTCAACTCCTACTCGACCTGTGGTGGCTCTGGCCGCAACTCTCCCCCCGCGGCTAGTGCGACTATCCACCGTCTCCGGTAGATCTCTGGCCCCGCTCGTCGCCGATCACTTTGATGGTCCTCCCCTAGCGTGCCACCTGTCGCTCGGGCGACAACATCGACGTACTCGATCGCTCAGTCATGTTTGCGGACGGTCTACAGTTCGTTACAGCGTTTTTGGAGATCTGCGTACTGCAAGGCAACCTCGATCGTCATCGCGCATTCGGGCAGAACGGTGATTCCAGCTCGGGCTACCGCTGTTCACCGTCGGTCTCTTTCCACTGGCCGGACTCAACGTCGTGGATTTCTCCTTTCGCCTTGCGCTTGCCCGGCCAGAACGCAATTCCAAGAAGTCCAATATAGTGCTGTGTTGAATAGCGATTGGATCAGCCGAAATCACGGGTTTAGAAGGATGAAGCCGAGGAATTCGGCTCTATCCTATGGAAATCGATCTCCTCGACTTCGTTCAGAAGTGTAAGCGCCTGGCCAAACAAGCTTTGGGGAAGCACGCGGGCGAACCCGCCAGCGGCGGGTTCGTCCGCTGGGTTCATATTGTCCTTCACTGTTTCCGGCTCGAAGAAGACCACAGCTTCCGTGAGACCGAAAACCGGCTGAAGTACATGGCGGAGATTCGTGAGGTCCTAGAACTTGACCGAGACGAGCTCCCGGATTACACCACGATCTACAAATCGTTCGACCGGCTGAAGATGTGGGTGTGGCGGGCGTTGCTGCGCGTTTCAGCGCAGCAACACCCGCAGTCTGGACACGCAGCGCTCGACAGCACGTTCTTCGACCGACGCTCTGCCTCGTCGTACTACCGCCAGCGATCCGGAAGCACCGTACAGACGTTGAAAGTGACGACGTTAACCGATGTAGAGTCTCTCGCTGTTCTTGACGTCCACATCTCAGCCCGGTGGAACCACGATACGAAGACCGGGCCGCAGGTCGTCCGCCGGAACGCGGACGACCTGCTGTCTGTGGCTGCTGACAAAGCGTTCCACAACTGGGTCACGAAATACGAGTGCTACGCACTCGGTGTCGAGCCACTCATCTTACAGCGTGGATCAAAGCCGCTTACGATTGGACATAACGCGCTCATCCGGGCAAAGGGCTACTCTCAGCGCTCGATGGCTGAAACGTCGTATTCGACAACGAAGCGCTCGCACGGCATCGCCGAGCGAGCGCTCGGTTGGTATCGGCAGTTCCGTGAAATTGTCCTGATGTTCGCTATCTCGAACATAGAACAGCTCTGTGAACCACTCTAACTGTGACTCAGGATCTATTCAACACGGCACAATTCGGTAATCTGGATCGGTGAGGGGAAGGATACACTCGAAATTGGTAATATCACGGGCGCGATGGTGTTCTAGGGCACGCTCCCTGTGACTCTCGGTATTCTGTTCACCACGTGGGATCTCGGGGTCACGTGGGGGACTATTGGATTTCTGAACACACTGTCAGCGGTCCTCGCGCTCATCGGTGGAGGGATGTTGTTGCTCCGGACTCAGTTCATGTCCACGAATCAAATGCGTCCAGTTCCGTTCCTCGCGCCGGTCTTCTCTGTGTCGTGTTCATCATCGTCGTCATCTATCACGTCGTGATTCTGGGCGTTGCCGCAGCTAGCCACTGATAGATTCTACAGGCCTTGTTGGAACCCTCAACCGGTGATATGTTTCAGTGTCCGTGCTGAATACAGGGCGCAAGTCTCGCACGGTAGGCACATATGTCACGTGAGTCATTCTTACGATCGAGTTACTTGCTAGCCTACTCGTCCGATTGTGGGGAAAATACGTGTGGCCGACCTCCCAAGTTTCATGTGTGGATCGCTCGCGGAATTTCCGTGGAACAACATTCTTTCTTGAATATACTCGGGAGCCCAATCGAATCGGTCGATAACGCAAATTTCGCTGACGAAAAGCACTGCGAGAATCCCAACCATCGGAGAATGTTCGTCACACCGGTTACGTCACTTATTGCCTTCCCGGACGTAGTTGGGAATATGGCTCGTGAAATCAAGTTCAGTGACATTTCGACCTTGCTTGATGAAATTGATTATCCCATCAGACGGACTACAGCATCGGAAGAACTCTCCGATGTTAGGTTGATACTGGCCGACGGTGACACAAATCTAGGCAAATTGGTTTCCAAGACCTCCCGTGAGTCGTTCGAATCGGCTGCCGATATTGAATCCGAGCTCCACAACGTACTCCCACGGGAGGCGGTCGGGGAACCATATCAATCTGAAGGAGACGCGTAACGACTTATATTCCGGGACCATAGGAAGACGGATTTGCCCAGGTCCAGCGACTAACGGCCCTTTTGCATCCATACCGTGACGGTCCAAGGAAAGGTATCACATCAGACTGCGGAAATCAACGGGTCAAGTACATACGACTACCTGAATCAAGGAGAGAGTCCCGCCGCTCACGGCGTTAACGAGACGCAATGCGTCTCGTTCGCACACCAGAATGCTCCGCGTTCTGGGGACGTGGTCGATAACACACCTTCGACCGGACGTGAGTCCACCGACGCACCCGCTGAAAGGTGGGCATCAAAAACGCGAGCCTCCCGCGATTGAGCGTCACTGACGTGGCAGAGAGGTGACGCAGGTCGATGGCACGACCCGTGCCTGGACGCGCCGAAAGGAGCGTCTGGGGGTATCCCCAAACTCCCTCGGGACGGCGGGGATGCACGGTGCAAGGAGATACCGCGTGTCCGGTCGGACGCGCAACCCGCCACATCCCTCACGGGACTCACGTACGGCGCACGAACCGAGACACCCCGCGCAAGCGGGTGGAGTTGCCCCCGTCGGACGAGCCAGGTTCCACGCACCGTTTTGCGAGGTGCGATGGCCGGTTCGACTCCGAGCGTGCGGACGGGGAAACCTCGCCGGTTACGGCGAGGAGAATGTCATTGTGCTGAACCCATTCTCTGTATTCAGCACTGAGTTCGTATCAACTGATGAGGGTTTCAACAGAGCCATTCTACAAGAATTGACGGATTCATCTCGAAATTAACACGGTAAGTCACGACGTCTCGGACACCCCATTGGCCGGGAGGTATGAGAGGGCGCGCCGGAGCAGTGGCGGCGTCATCACAGAGGTGACGATGGCGACGAGTACGATGACGGCATAGATGGTGGGCGTGAGAATCCCGATTGCCAAGCCGAGGGCCGCCACGACGAGTTCCATCGCCCCGCGGGCGTTGAGCCCGATGGCGAGGTAAATGGTTTCTACTCGGGTGAGATCCGTGAACGTCGCCCCGAGTACCACGCCGAGTGCCTTTCCGAGCACGGCAACGATGAGTATGACCCCGACGACCCGCAGCGTATCCAGCGTGAACAGCCCACTCAGATCGACCCGTAACCCGGCCATCGCAAAGAAGATGGGCGCGAACAGCCCAAGTGTCACTATTTGAGACACTCGTTCTGTCTCCGTGTCGAGTCGGTTCCTCACTAAGGCCCCTGCGAGAAATGCGCCGAGAACGGCCTCCAGCCCGAGTGCGAGCGAGGCACCCGCCATCCCGAGCCCGACGACCATGACGATCGAAAATCCGGTTAATACGGGCGATCGCACGTATGCGGTGACATCGAAGAGTGTACCGACAATTCGCGGGCCGAGAACGACGACAACAACAACGAACACAGCGAGGACGCCAAGTGTTCGACCGACCACTAGCGGATTTATCTGGCCCACTCTTGCGATGTCGGACACGATGGTGAGCGCGATCCACCCCGCCGCATCGATGATGACAGCGACAGTGAGGGTGAGTTGTCCCACCGTTCGGTCCATCGCGTCGAGGTCGATCAGCACGGGAACGGCGACGGGAACCGCCGAGATGCTCAGAGCCGTCGCCAGGAATAGCGCAAACGGGAATCGCTGTTCGGGAGTGACGAGATATCTCGCGGGGAGAAACCATCCCAGGGCGAACCCCAGAAGGAACGGCACAACCGAGACTCCTGTAGCAAGGGCGATCGTCGGTCGGATATAGCGACGGACCGTCTGAACGTCAACTTCAGTTCCAGCCAGTACGAGAAGGAGGATGAGCCCAAGCGACGCGAGAGCCGCCAGCCGATCGGGAACCAGGACGACGATAGCCGTGACGTTCGGAGCGACGAGTCCGAGAAGTGACGGACCCAAGACCAGCCCGGTGAGAAGTTCACCGACAACCAGTGCGAACCCCAGTCTGTCGGTGATCGTTCCAAGTGTATGCGCAGCGGCCAAGATGAGGGTCAGACTGGCGAGAAACGTGAGTAACCAACCCGACTCCACGGCCATGGATATAGTCACAGCCCGTGGCTCAGTCAGTCACAGATTTGTCTTCCTCATCCATCGTCCTTAGATAGTCTTCGAATCCCTCGTTAGTGAAAATCGTCACTCGTCCGTCCTCTTCGCTGAGCGTGATCGCTGCGACAACTTCTTCGCGGGGCGCGGTTTCCAGCGCGCTCATGTGGCGGGTACCCATCCATTCCGCATAGGGAAGTTCGTCGATCCGTGCCTGTTCGGCCGGTGATAACTGGTTGACCCGGACCATTTCCTCTTGGATCGTACCGTCGTTGTGGATGACGACTGCGCCGTCGCAGGAAAAGGCAACTCTTCGTGCCGTCTCAAGGAGTGCATCGGGTTCATCAAATACACTCGCACAGTCCTCGACCGGCCAGCGGTTCGTCCCCATCGGGTCCGTGAACCCGACTACTGAATCACGCTCGATGACGAAATAGAGACCCGGTCCCCGGGCGTAGGGGTCGTCCCATCGCTCGAACCCGCGACTGATGTCCTCGACGCAACTCTCGATCCTATCGAGCACCGCGACAATGTCCGAGTATTCACGCTCCGAAGCCGTTGCTCTCATACGCTCTACGAGGTTGGTCATCTGCCGGTAAGTAGGGTCGTCAGGTGGATAGTATTCCCGAATTTTCTAGCGGGGCGGATTTTGATTATTCGGGTGAAAAACTCACGAGTTTTTGGTCGTCCCACCTTACTAGGGTTGTGGAGTACGAAATCGGAGCAAACGAATCGGTGAGTACGGCCGTCGTGCGCGCGGTAAGCGCCGTGGAAGGACGGGAACTGGGTTCCCTCCGACCGCTGGGGTACGTCCTCAACCCGAATGCTCTGGATGCGCTATTCGAGCCCCAGTCGAACGGACAACCCAGGACTGGTGGCTGTCTCTCGTTCATCTACTGCGGCTGTCGCGTCTCCATCGACAACGGCGAATATCTCACCATCGAACCGCTCGAAAACCCCCCCCCGAGCATCTACCGACGGACAATCGCACGGTAGCGGGGTTGCCGATTAGGCCCATAGTTGCAGCCAGTCAGATCACTGCTTTGGATCACGAACGGTCAACAATCCCTGTGCCATGAGGCGGCGCGCGATCACGACGAGACCATTCTCGAACCCCTCACCGAAGATCGCCTGTTCCTCCTTCGTCTCGGGCATAATCGAACTCACCAGGATCGTCGAGCGGTCGATCAATAGCAACCGGCCGATCGCTGTCTCGTCTTCGGTGGCATTCTCGCCGTGAAGCCACTCCAGCCCAGAGATGAACGTCGTGGCGTCCGGCACGGCCGCTTGAATCCTGTCCTGAAGGGTCTCGGTCAACGCGCCGATGAGCAGATCAACCCCGTTGCCGACCTCGTTGAGGGTATCGATGAGATCCGCGGTCAACAGTGACTCGTCGCCCAGTACGAGTACGATCTCGTCAGTGGCCTCCTCGACGAGGTCGTTCGTCCGATTCTCGATCGCGTCCCGGCCGGTCATCGCCCATACCTGTTGGACGGGGGACTCGTCATCCGTATCGACGATCTCGACGGTGTCTAGCGCGTCGTGGAGTCGCTCGACGCGAGCCTCGTATTGATCCCGGAGTGTCTCGGTCGCCTCCTCAAGGGGGACGGCGCGGAACTGTTGAGGGCTCGAATGCTGGATCTCAACGAGGCCTTGCGCTTCCAACATCCGGATCGCATCATACACGCGCGTCCGGGGCACTTCGGTCATCTCGCTGAGTTGCTTTGCCGTCCCTGAACGTAAGCGCGACAACCCGACGAAACATCGCGCCTCATATTCCTTCAACCCGAGCTGCTGGAGGACTTCAACCGCGTCCTCCAACTTCTGGTTCGTATCCATGTGTCCCAACTCCCCGGACAGCCCGGGAATTGGTTGGGCGTTAGGCACCGGGACAGATAGGCATTGTCACTGAAGCCATAACGCTGCGCGATGTTGATGCGCGTAAAACTGGTCAAATCGGTTGAATTCAACGATACGACAGTGGTTGACCAATTCGTTGTGACTCTCCCCGTGACAACATCTGAATTGGATATTCGAGTCACATAAGGTCCGTAAATGGGTGAATTAGATTGTAACCCATTTAATCACAAAAAGTATAACCCTGCAGGACTCTATCTCTCCACTGGCACGCAGCCGAGTACTGTGTCCCAACCACCTTACTTTTGCGTGCCGACCTGCCACCTCGCGCGGCAGGTTCGAGAGGACGAGGCAAACCAGAAATTTGATGAGTAGCGATCCCACCGGACACCCAGAGGCGACCGCCGTCGAACAGCTCGAACACTTCGGACTGAGCACATATGCCGCCCGGACGTTCGTGGCGCTCGCCAGCCTCGGGACGGGAACGGCCAGGGATGTAAGCCGGGTGTCGGAGGTACCCCGTACCAGAGTATACGACGCCATCGACGAATTACACGACCGCGGACTCGTCGATGTTCTGCAGTCATCGCCCAAGCAATTCTGGGCCATCTCGGCCGAAACCGCCAGTCGAACGTTCGAACACGAACTCCAGTCTCGCACGGAGTTGCTGCGGACAGCCCTGAGCGAACTCGAACCCGTCGAGCGACGAGCCGAACAGCGCGGTGTCTGGACCGTCGATGGACAGATCGCGGTCACGGAGCGTGTACGAGAGTTCTTCGCCAGCGCGGAGGAGGAAATCGTCTACATGACCGTCGAGGACCTCCTCACTGAGGACCTCATCGAGGGGTTAAGCGAGGCGGGGGATCGGGGCGTTTCGATCAAGCTCGCGGGCGTTTCCACGGAGGTGCAGGACCGCATTCAGGATGCCATCCCCGGCGCGACGATGTTCGAATCGCTCTGGGTCTGGTCGGACACCTCGGCTGGTCGGCTCATGATGGTGGACGGGCGGAAAACTCTCGTGAGTGCCCTCGTCAATGGCGAGAACGCGAGCCCATCCGATCCGCGGTCGGAGACAGCCATCTGGGGGGAAGGCGAGACGAACAGTCTGGTCGTGGTTTTGAAGACGATCTTCACGTGGCGACTCGATACGATTGAACCGGATGAATGAAGTAGTAAATCACACAAGACGCGCTTATATGACCATACGATCCCAAACACCGGGGTCCAATACTGGTGGTATCTTTAATGCCTGAGTCGAACCGGCGAGGCGAGGATGGACCTACCTCAGATACAAGGGGAGCGATTCAGGCCGAATTTGACTGGTCAGAAGTGACCCCGAGTACGGCTGTTGTCGAGATGGTCGCCATCGCAGCAAACCGTGAACCAACGGTGCTCGAACCACGGTCCGAAACTATCGACCCAGATGCCCTCGATATGCTAATTCGTTCTATGGGGGGGCCAATTCAACAGATGGTGACGCGACTGTTACGTTCGCGTTCGATGGCCACGGGGTAACGGTTCAACGTGACGGTACGGTTATCGTTCGACCAGATGAGGCACGCGCGGAGTCGGGGTAACGGGACAGAGTCCCGAATGATTCAGTTTGCTGACTCCAGACATTAATTCGACGATTCGTTGTGACCATTCAGGGGCTGGCTAGCGACAGTTCGTCGGGGAGTGAATCCAATATCGTCTCAAACTGGTCGTCAGACCGATACTGGATGGCCCCGTTTTCGGGGTCGAAATCAACAACGCCTTGGTCAGCTAACTTTGGCAGGTGAGCGTGATACAACTGGATGGCGAGCTGTTTCCGGTCGGTCGGTTGGTCAACGGCATCCGATCCACCGTTGTGCAATCGATCGACGAGGTCGTCGATCGTCGTTTTGCCGTTTGCTTCGTGCCGCAAATGATGAATTACCTGCCGTCGGCGTCGATCAGCCACAAGCTGGAGAAGCGTGTCGAGACTGCGTTCTGTCATAGTATCTAGTAACGCACCCCTATCTTCATCAAGATGCTACATATTCACACGCCTCGGACTTTTGATTAAGCGAGTCACAAGCCTAGGAGCTGGACGATTCTGCTCGCTCCTGGGCAAATAGGTCAAGGACGGCCTTTGCTCCACCAAGCACGACAGGCCCAACGAACAGCCCCATCGCCCCAAACAGGACAATGCCGCCGAAGATTCCGACGACGATGATTGCTACGTTGAGCGCGCCGCTCCGGTTGATAATGGCCGGACGAAGGTAGAAATCCGAGACGCTAACCAGGGATCCGAATACGAACAGGAGTACCGCTGCGGTGGGGCGACCGATGGCGAGCAGGTAGAGCGAAACCGGAATCCAGACACCGAACGCGCCGACGAGGGGAAGTAACGTGAGGATGAACGTCGCCACGGTCAAGAATACGACCCCGGGAACTCCAAGGAGCGCCAATCCGATGCCGAGGAGTACTGCCTGGATCGCCGCGACGGCGACGTTCCCGATAACGGACGCCCACATGAGGGCGTCGAGTTCTCTGAGCAGTTCCCGCTGCACGTGCTCCGAGACGGGAACGACTGCTTGCAGCCAGGAAAGGAATTGTTCGCCGTCTCGCAACAGGGTAAAGAGCACAAACATCGTCACGGTGAGCCCGATCAGCAGTCCAGGGAGGCCACTGATGACGGTTAGCGCGCCGGTAGCGAGACGTTGTAATCCCGTAGCGATCGGCTCTTGATACGTAGCATATAACAGATCTAAATCGATCACATATCCGATGTTTTCGATCCGGTTCTCAATGATGTCGAGACTGAGTTCTCCATCTTGAATGACCGTTAGGAGCCCCAGTCCTTGCTGAATTGCGATCGTGAGGATGTAGGCGACTGGGACGAGAATCACGACAATCGAAATCACGATGAGCGTAATGGCAGCCATCGTCGAACTCAAATACCGCTCTAGGCGCTGTTGTACGGGTACAAGAACGTACGCCAGTACGATAGCTAACAAAATGTATTGAAGCTATGTGAGAACGATGAGACCAGCGAGAATTCCGCCGACACTCGCCATCATCGATAACCCAATACGATCCGGAAACCAGTGTGGCTGCGTGCCTTTTTCACTCATTACTTCTTGTGAGACTCTTCTTGGTAATGCGACTTTTGTACAAACTGTATGCGAAGCCCCCTACATGGTCATCCCCATCCTTATTGTGGTAGTTACTGGGATGACCGGGCATTCGCAATGTTCCTACCTGTATCTTCATCGAACTGTATGATTGTACGGGCATACGCGGTTCTGTAAGGAACATCGATGCTCACTGGACCTTGACGCTCTTCAAAAGCCGTATTCATACGGACGCCAACCAACGCAAAGTGTATGAGCACGCTATCAGTAGTGGTGCCGTCGATTATCGCAGTCGGGATGCTGCTGGCGTTGAGCCCATTCTTTTCCAGCAGTGAGTCAGCGATCTTTTCGCGTCCAGATGAATGGATTCAGTCCGTTGCAGCGGACGGATCGCCGGAGAGTCTCGCACTCCAAGAACTACGTGCGAACCCACATCGACTCCTCGTTACGATCTTGGTCGGCAACAACCTTGTTAACATCGCTATCACCAGTATCGTCACAGTACTCGTTGCTCAGTTCGTCCCCCCTGGCTTCGCTGTCGTCATTGCGACCCTCGGCATGAGTGTACTCATCCTCGTCTTCGGAGAAATCGTTCCCAAGTCCTATGGTCTCGGCCACGCACAGTCCCGGAGTCTACGGGTGGCTCGCCCTGTCTCGTACGTCGAACGAGCGCTCGGCCCGCTGGTTGCCCTGTTCGATGTCGTCACACGGTGGCTTACGACACTCGTTGGTGGCAACCAACACATTGAGGATCCTTACCTTGACGATTGAGTAGCCACCGAGAGACGGGCTGTAACGTTCGCACTGCATCACTCCATAAGGACAGTATCAGTAACAAAGTCATAGGCGGAGAGAACGTCTGGAAATACAATTCTCTTGCTGAATTAATATAGAAGCTGGCGATCAACTGAGAGTGGATCTGCTTGGGACTTACTGTGGGGTTTGACGGACGAACTCGTCGAGTTTTGCTTCGATGAGTGTTGCGACGCGCTCGCTGTATTTCCAGAGTGCTGCGTTGAGTCGCTCTTCGATCTCGTCGTTGAGTTCGTCGCCGCCACGGAGGACAGAGTCCTTGGTAATCTGTGGATGATAGACACAGACAACACCGAGTGAGGTAGCTGAGCTTGAGGTTCCCGCCGTGTGGATTCCGTACTGATCGGTCCCCCAGACACCATCGCCGCCCTGTCGCTCCAGTTCCGAGTCGAGTGCATCAACCAGTTGTATCTCTTCGGGGGAGAGAATTGGATCGTCGCCTTCGAACAGTTCAGCGTACGCCTCTCTCCGGGCACTCTTCGTCCACTGGTCCAACTGGGAACGCGCCCGTAGTACGAGCTGTCGTTCGTCTGGGAACTCGGCCATACATCTAGCACGACGGCCAGGTGAATCAACGTTCGTACAACACCTCCAGTCGGAGGTGGTGACGTTGGCGGACTATCTCGGGCAGGACGGTTCGTCTCACACGCGGACGCCCCAGAAGAACGCGATCCCGGGGACGGTGACAATCGAGAGGAGGAACTGTAACGGCGCGCCGACCCGAATGAAGTCAGAAAACGTGTACCCACCGGGACCGTAGACGAAGAGATTCGTCTGGTATCCCACCGGCGTCATGAACGCCGTCGAGGCTGCAAACGTGACCGCCAGGACGAACGCGAACGCGTTCGCCCCGATCGACTGGGCAGCATTGGCAGCCACCGGAATCATCAACACGACGCTCGCGTTGTTGCTGATGACGCTCGTCAACAGCCCGGTCGCGAGATAGAACACCCACAGGACGCCGATCGCCGGCAGGAACGTCGCCGTCGACGCGACGGCATCGCCGAGCAGCGCCGCAGCACCCGTCTGCTGCAGGGCGATACCGAGCGGGATGACGCCGGCGAGGAGGAAGATCACGTTCCACTCGACGGATGAATAGAGTTCGGTCGGCTTGAGGACGCCGGTGAAGATCATCGCCACGACGCCAGCGAGTGCTGAGACGACGATCGGGAAGATGTTCAACGCCGGCAGTGCGACCACGCCGGCGATGATGCCGACCGCGAACGGAATTTTCTCGCTCCGGTAGGTCACCTCGTCGAACTCGTGGGCGACGATGAAATCCTCGTTCTCGACGAGTCGTGTGAGGCTGTCGGGCGGTGCTTGGACGAGAATCGTGTCTCCGACTCGAATACGGATGTCCTCGAATCGGTCCCGGACGACGTCACCACGGGTGCGAAAGGCGAGCACGTTCGCGTCGTAGCGCTGTCGGAACGACGAACTCGCTAGCGTTTCCCCGACGAGGAACGATCCCGACGGGATGACGACTTCGACGAGCATGGGTTCTTCCTCCTCCGGATGCAGGTCGTCTTCGGTTCGCGGACCGCCCGACAGTGTGAGTCCTTCCGCATCTATGATGTACTTGAGTGTCTCTCGGTTCGTCCTGAGTCGGAGCGTGTCATTTTCGTGAATCTCCTTTCGAGCAAGGGGTTCGTCGAACCGTTCACCGTAGCGAATCAGCTGTAACACGTCGATATCGAGGTCGTCGTCGCCGAGCGCCTCCCCGACAGTTTGGCCGATCAGTGGCGAGTTTGCCGGGACGATTACGTCGGCGAGGTACTCCTGGAGGGCGTACTCCTCGACAAGGTCCTCGTCGGCTGGGATTCGTTCGGGAAGGAGTCGAACGCCGATCGTCATGAGATAGAGGGCACCGACGGCGAAGACAATGATGCCGAGTTTGGTGAACTCGAACATCCCGAACGCGTGCAGCCCTAGGCCAGGTGACTCCGCCCCGAGTTGCGCCGCGATATCGCTCGCGAGGATGTTCGTCGACGTCCCGATGAGTGTGAGCGTCCCCCCGAGCATCGACGCGAACGACAGCGGCATCAGCAGCTTTGAGGGCGAGGTTTTCCCCTCGTGTGCGAGATCGGCGATGACGGGGACCAGAATCGCGACGACCGGCGTGTTATTGATGAATCCCGAGACTGGCCCAGTGACGCCGATCGTCGCGGCGAGTTGCTTGCGCCGATTAGTCCCGGCGAATGCGATCATTTTCCGGCCGATCAACTGAACGAGGCCGGTTCGGTTGATCCCCGTACTTAGAATGAGCATCGCCAGCACCGTGATCGTTGCTGGGTTAGCAAACCCCGAAATTCCCTCCCGCGGGGAAATCTGCGTCCACGGCTCGAGCACCATCAACAGAACCATCACCAAGATGGCGGTGACATCAATCGGGAACCGTTCAGTCGCAAACAGCACGAGCGCGAGGAGAATGAGGGCGAAGACGACGAGCATCTCGGCCGTCACAGCCGTCGAGGCCAAACCCTGAACTGCCAGAGAATTCAACGAGAAAGACACACCGAAAAGAGACGCTAATAACGGAAAAGGACTGGTATTGACACCGACTCATCCGCGCCTTAGTAGATTCTTTACGTGCGATTCACAGGGCGTTCGATTGCAATGTCACGAGGGAGTATCGTACGATCGTTTGAATGTCGCTGAGTCACACTTTGATGTGATTGCACCCGTTTTAATTGTGGCAGTGCTCGAAGCCAATGACGACCATTCACAGATGCTCGATTCTGTACACATAAGTCAAGAATGAAGGGGTCTTTATATCAAATATGACTAAACAGGGAGACCGTCAGCATTGGTTTTCGGACCATCTTGTACTGTCGGTCTTGGCGATAGTGAGCGGCGTTCTCGGCCTACTTTTCGTTTTCACACAGCTTCAGTATATCTTACTCGCGATCGTCCTCGCATACGTCCTTGCACCCGCACAACGGAAGCTCGAACGTTACACGAGCGCAGTTACGGCTGCCCTCACCCTCATTTCGCTTTCGGTATTTGTCCTCTTCATCCCGGTCGCATATCTCCTCACAGTCGCAATTCAGCAGGGACTAGGGCTGCTAACCGCCCTCCAAGAAGGGAGACTCAGTCTTGACATCCTTCAGGATCGACTCGAAACCATTGGCTATGTAGTTGATCTCGATCTGTTGTATGCGACATATCAAGAGCCAATCGCTGGCGGGTTGCAGCGTCTCGCAACCGGTGCGGTAACCGTCATCGGCGGTCTCCCTGGTGTGCTGATCGGACTCACCGTGACGGTCTTCGTACTCTTTGCGTTATTGCGAGACGGTGAACAGTTCGTCACATGGCTGCGGTCGATTGTCCCGCTCTCTGATCGTGTGGAGCGGGAACTGCTTAGAGAACTCGACGCCCTCATGTGGGCGTCCGTTATCGGGAACGTCGCCGTCGCGGGGGTCCAGGCGCTACTGCTCGGCATCGGATTGGCGCTCGTTGGCATGCCGGGGGTTGTGTTCTTGACCGTGGCGACGTTTGTCCTCACGTTGCTCCCACTCGTTGGGGCATTCGGTGTCTGGCTTCCGGTTTCGGGCTACCTGTTCGCAATCGGTCGTCCCACCGCAGCGGTACTGCTTTTCGTCTACGGGTCGTTGGTCAGCGCCTCGGACCTCTATCTTCGCCCGGCGATCATCAACCGGAGCGGCGCGCTCAACGTCGCGACCATCGTCGTGGGAATCTTCGGAGGAATCGTTCTGTTTGGGGCAATCGGCCTGTTCGTCGGCCCCGTCATACTCGGCGGCTCGAAGGTCGTCCTTGACCTGTTTGCCCAGGAGCGAGTGGACTCAACCGTCGGCCGATAGGAGATCGTTTCCGCCACAACGAGGCGGGTACACTGATGCCTCCGCCAGAGTCCTACACCAGAATCGCTCTTACGCAAAGCTACGGAAACGGTGGAGGGCGAAGCAATCGATGAGTGCGAACAGCGACGCGCCGATCCTGTTCAAGGATCGAACGCAGCCGAAGGTATGAGCGGCCTGTTCCAAGCCTTGCTTGGACAGGCCGCGGAACTTCCGCAGCCACGGATGCAGGAGTGACCACAGGCACTCAACCTGATTAATATGGACGCCGTCCGGCGAAACGTACCGCTCCTTGTGAACGACCGTCCGGTGGTCGTACTCCATCCAGCGATACGCTTGGAGACCGTCGGTCCAGACCTCTCCCAGTGGCTGGGAGAGGTCTTCAGCCTCCTCAATTACCGGTCCAAGATCACCCTCGTAGCGGATTCCTTTCTTCGCGCGAATGACAGTGAGCTCGTCGCGGCAGGCCGCGACGAGCGTCAGTTGGTCACCGTGACGTCCTTGCCATCGAGTGCGTCCAGTTCGAGACGACCCGCCGCGAGCCCGTCCGGGCCGCGGCGGGTCTTGGCCCTTGTATCCTGAGCAGACTTTGCCACTCTCATCGATTTGTAACGGGCCGCTGTGCGGTCGTTTGAGACGGTTCCAGACAATTGGGAAGCCGCGCTCGAGCGCGGCTTCCAGGTCACGAATTGCTGTGTGAATCGTGTTGTACGCGCGGTCAAGCACAATCGCGATTTGATTGATGCTGAGCAGGGTATCTGCATAGAGAATGAACGCGAGAAGGACCTCGCCTGCGGGGAGGTCCTTCTCGCTGAAGGGTGTGCCGTAGGTGTAGGCGGGTTTGAACTGGCAGCTGCGACACCAGACACGATCGGAGTGCTCCCACGTTCTGATCGTCCGATTTCCGCAGCGAGGGCACGGTGTGTGCTCCCAGAGTTGCTTGAGACGCCGCTCGACGAGGGCGTCGAGCGGCTCGGTCCGAAGCTCTAAGATACCGTCGTCGATTAGGTTTCGAAGCATTCCGCCGAAGGCTGGCTGGGTTTTAGACATATCCGCTAGATGTCGGCGGAATGCACTGACTTTTCCGTAGCTTTGCGTAAGAGCGATCAAAAGCAAGAGTTGGACGGCTCGTTGGTACCAAGAGCGTCGTCTGCATCCCGGGGCTACCTGTAAGAGGAGCTATCCGACACAGCCAACTAGCATGCCCATACCTACGAGAAGAATTCCCCAATACACCATCTAGCCAGAGACTCGTCACCCGACTTCTTTTGATACCAGCGAACCTACAGACGAATATGGCAAGCCACTCCCATGATCACGACCACGGCCACGGCGACACGGAACCAGTCACCGACCGCACGCACGATAACTCGTGGTCGGCAAATCTCGAGAAGCCGCAGTACGCAGATGATCGATCCTTGCTCGAACGACACGCGATCGAGGCCATCGAACACACGACCAGTGGCCACCACGTCAATCTCGTTACCCACGAAGCGCATGGCCACCCGGAGACGTACCTCTATGACGCTCTCAGTGAGCGATTCGGGGCGGAGGACGTCCGTTGGGAGTATATCGAACAATGTGGCTGTGGCGGCCACGTCGTCCGCGCTCACATCGAATAACGTCACGAACGCAGCGAACGGCGGCAGCAGGCTGTGAGTCCGTCCACTCATCGATTCAAACACTATGGTTCACATCAAATCGCTATCAGAACTCGAAGGGGCACCACACGCGAACGCCTTTCCCAGTGAGGAACCGAAGACGATCCGATTAACCCTCTCCGAGGGAGAGCATGTCGAACCGCATGCGCATCCGGATCGAGAAATCGTACTTTACCTCGTCTCTGGCAGCCTCGAACTCCAGCTCGATGGGGAACCATATCAGGTGAATCAGGGCGATGTAGTTCACTTCGATGGGGCACAGGAGATCTCTCCAGTTGCGAAGGCAGACAGTACTGCGTTGCTCGTTCTCGCTGCGAAACGGGATGGTCCTGACTCCCCAGAAGGAAACCTATGAGCTCTCAACGGTCATCCTCTCCGACGAAGCCCGAATCTGCCGACGAAGAGACACCCCAGCAGCGACGGCTTGAGCGGAAACGAGAGCGGGCGATGGCTGCTCAGTCCCAGGCTGAAGCCGAGCGGGCTGTCGATGCCGACACTGACACGATCCAGCTCGAAGTGTTTCGGTATGACCCCGATGTCGAGGCCAAACAGGAACCCCGATTCGACGATTTTGCCGTCCCCTACGAACGGGGCATGACAGTCCTCGATGCGCTCATCTACGCGCGTGACCAGTACGACTCGTCGCTCACGTTCCGCCATTCCTGTCGAATGGCCGTCTGTGGCAGTGACGGGTTCTTCATCAATGGACGACAGCGACTGGGCTGTCAGACGCAGATTTCGGATCTCGACGAACCCATTCGGGTTGAGCCGTTGCCTCACCAGCCGGTCATCAAAGACCTCGTCGTCGACATGGACCACTTCTACGAACGGATGGAGGCCGTCGAACCGTATTTCCAGCCCGACGACCTCCCCACCGGTGAGCTAGAAGAGCAGCGGCAGTCGCCAGAGAACCGCGAGCAGATCAAGATGGCTTCCCGGTGTATCCAATGTGGCTGCTGTACATCGTCGTGCAATCCGGCGCAGACCGACGACGAATACATTGGACCGGCGGCGATCGTCAAGGGCTATCGGTTCTACATGGACGAACGCGAAGGGGCTGATGCACAAGAACGACGGCTGGAACTCCTCGACAAAGAACACGGCGTCTGGCAGTGCCATACGCAGTTTTCGTGTACAACGGTCTGTCCGAAGGACATCCCGATCACCGAAGAGATTCAGGAGATGAAACGCGAGGCTATCAAGCGAAATCTCAAATTCTGGTAATCGGAACGGTGGGACGTCGGCTTCTCTCTTCCACTCGATTCGTACACTCTAGTCGTCGTGACCGCATCGAGTGACCGAGTTACGGAACCAGCCGTTCGCCCTCATCATCATAGACTGTGATGGCGTCCACTGGGCAGACACGAGCTGCCATTTCCGCATCGAACTCCTCGCCCTCGGGGACGTCTCGAACATAGAGGTCGTCCTCGATTTCGTCACTCCCGACGAGCGTCGCTTTGCCTGCATCACGGTCCTCGATGAACTTCTCCCACTCATGGACACAGTTGAAGATACCTGTACAGGTATCGCGATCGAATTCGACTCGCATAGTGTGTTTCCTCTTGTCACTCAGTAGATTGACCTACCCATTAGTCGCTCCGTCTTGTGGATTCTGTCACGATGCCAGTATAGTGTTCGAAATGGATGATGATTCACGAAAGGGTTGCTTGTCTCCGATTCCCAAAGCTACGTCTGGATCCCATCCGCCTTTCCTGCAAACGCCTCCACCTAGCTGGCCTGGTGTTCGTTGCTGGTTGATTCCATGACCACCGACAGCAGGCACGCGAAATCGTCAGACCAACGTGACAACGATGTCTGTGGGTGTTGCTGGCTTTGGAGACAGGGAAACGCTTAGCGGGTGTCGTTTCGACTATGTCGGTACATGAGTGCAGCACGCGTCTCCCAGGGAGCCCGGCGACACGTAGCTGTCGCCGCGCTCTTTCTGGTTGCGTGGCAGGTCGCTGCGCTCGTCGATGCTCCCCACCGCTCGGGTGTCGTCCTCGGACTCTACGGGTTCGTCCTTCACACCATCGCTGGAAAGGGGTACGCGCTCATCCCCTCATACTTTGACCGGACGCTTACGCACCCCGGGGCGCCAGCCATGAGCCTCCCACTGCTGTCACTCGGTACTGTCGGTCTTGCCGTGGCGCCCTTCGGTGACATTCCCTCCGTCGTCGGCGTCGTCGGTGCCGTTTCCTGGGCGCTCGGCGCGCTCGTCTTCGTCGGCACAGTCGGCTGGACGGTCCGGGACAACCTCACCGGTCGCGAGACGGGAACTGGCGAGGTCAACACCGACCGCCGATGGGTCGACCGCGCCGCCAACGTGTTCGTCCCGGTCGTTCTCGCCTACCTCGTTGCTGGTGCCTACGAAACGGTCGCCGTCTCGGCGGCTCTTCCGACGCTCACCGGACGAGGGATGGCCGGTGCGAGCCACCTGCTCGCAGCCGGTGTCGGTGCGTTGTTGGTGTTCGCGGTCGGCTTCCGCCTCCTCCCGCGGTTTCTTGTGAGTTCGCCCCCGATGGTGCTCGTTATCGCGGTCCTCACCACGGGTGCAGTCGGCCCCGTACTCGTCGCCGGGAACCTCTGGGGAGGGACGTGGTTCCAGGTTGGTGCCGTCGCGGAATCTATCGCTGTTGGTGGATTCGCCATCGCATACGTCTCCCTCTTTCTTCGCTCCGAGCGTCGCCGAGTCGGCCTCTACGGGCCGTTGGTTGGAGTCATTTTGGGAAGTGTGGGCGTTGCATTGGGCGCTCACGTCGCATTCGTCGGTGCGTCTCCTGGCTGGTCGATTGCTCATTACCGACTGAACCTGTTGGGCTTCCTCGGACTCACGATCGTCGGCGTCGCCTATCAGTTCTACCCGCCAGCGGTCGGCACGTTCCGAGGCGCTACCGACCGAACGGCGCTTGCCTCGATGGGGGGTCTCGCAGCTGGCGTCGGTCTTGAGGCGTACGGATCACTCGTCGGGGTTGACGTCGCCACGGTGACCGGGCGATTTCTCGCCCTTATCGGTGCTAGTCTGTACGCGTACCTGCTATTGAGTCTCTTCCGGGAGCGGTATGGTGAGTGACGACTCTATAACTGTTCAGTCGTGGGAGTAGTCACGAGGTCGCCGAACTCGTTTCGCCATTCTCCGTGGTCTCTACGATTTCGGGACGCAACTCCTCAACCGTCTCGAGAACCTGTTCACGGTCTTCATCGGAGACCCCGTTTTCAGCGAGTGCAGTATCCAAGTGCCCTGCCACGACATCGAACTCGGTGTCGGTGATGCCCATTCCCCTGTGAGCGTCGCGCATATCGTCTCCAGAGTACTCGACCGGACCGCCGGTTACTGCCGAGATGAATTGTACTTGGTGCGCCCGGAGTTCCGTCGTGTTGCTATCCTCGAAGTGGTGAATGACGCTCTCGTCATTCAAGACACGGTCGTAGAAGTCGTTCACGACGCTTTCGACTGCCTCGTGACCACCGAGACGATCGAACACTGTGTTGACCTCGCTCATTCCGTGACTGGCTTCTAGCGAGGCGACCAAGGGAGTTGTGAAATCGAGGACGGAAAACGATTCGGACGTGAGGACGTCGCTGGTTTTCCTCGCGATCAATCGTCGTCTTCAGCCATCACTCGGTCGGGAATTGTCCCCCGACCGGGTGTATCGCTTGGCATGGAGACCGAGCGCAACGTGAATCGCTTGGCCACCATATCGTAGAGAAAGACGAACGTCCCAAGGATGATCATCGTGTCTCCGGGGAGCCGCGCCCAGAAGAGGAACTGGATGATGTCGCTGTTGTAGAACGCGAGACTCCGTGCGGCGGCGTAGCTCTGCGTGAACGCCGTCTCCAGCTGGAGGAATCCGACGGGAAGGACGGAGACGAACACCATGACGGCGAGGCCGACGTTCCAGAGCCAGAATGCCCACCGGAGGCGGCGCTCGGTCCACTCGCTGGGCTTCGTCGAGATACGCAACATGTAGGTCGCCATCCCGAGCGCGAGGAAGCCGAACGCGCCGAACATCGCGGCGTGAGCGTGCCCAACCGTCAGGTAGGTGCCGTGCTCGTAGTAGTTGACGAGTGGGAGATTGATGAAAAACCCCAGCACGCCGGCGCCGAGGAAGTTCCAGAACCCACTGGCGATGATGAACATGAACGGGAGCGTGTACGGGAACGTCTCGTCACTTGTCGCGAGCGCGCGATACTGCCCCATCGCCTCGAAGAGAATGAGGATGAGAGGGATGAGTTCGAGCGTCGAGAAGACCGAGCCGAACGGAATCCAGATGTCAGGCTGGCCGACCCACCAGTAGTGGTGGGAGGCCCCGATGATACCTGACCCCATCACGAACAGCGCCTGGAACGCCACAGCCTTCTCGGCCGAGGACTTCCGGAGCAGGCCCATACTCACGAGCGTCAGGCCGACCACCGCGACGATGAAGAACTCGAAGGCACCCTCGACCCACATGTGGACGACCCACCAGCGCCAGAACTCCGTCATCACGATGTTCGTCTGGGGAGTGTACAGCATTCCGGCGGTGAACAGCAGCCCGATGGAGCCGCCAGCGTAGATGATCATGTGCGCGAGACCGTACCGCGCTTCCCGTCGCAGCATGGGTTTGAATCCCCGCCAGACGAGGGCCGTCCACAGCACGAAGCCAACGAGGAGGCCAACCTGCCAGAGCCGCCCGACTTCGAGGTATTCGAGGCCCTCGTTCCCGATGATCCACCAGAGCGGGCCGTCAATGTAGCCCTGAGCGCCGAGCCAGATCCCGACGAGACCTCCGACTGCGGCGACGATGAGCGCACCGAGGAGGACGTGAATGAAGGTCCGCTGCCGATCGGGTTCGTGATTGGTCAGCAGTGGCGGGAGAAACAGTCCAGCACCGAGCCAGAGCGACGCAATCCAGAGGATGCCCAGATCAAGGTGGAACGTCTTCGCCAGTGCGAACGGGAACACCTGCACGATGTTGACGCCGAACACCTCTTCAACACCGAAAAATGCGTGCCGCTCGACGTAGTAGTGAGCCAGTAAGCCACCGAGAAGGACCTGTAGGGCGAACAGCGCTCCTGCAAGGGGGATGAATCGAGTCGCAGCACGCTGACTGGGCGTCAAACTGATTTCATCGGGGGCCGGAATCTCGAGGTTGTTGACCTTCGGTTCGGGAAGTTCGACGGATTTGTACGCAAACACGCCGATTCCGACAGCTGCGATGAGGAGCACCATACTGATGACGCTCCAGATCATCGTCGACCCGGTTGGGGTGTTCCCTGCCGCCGGCTGGTAGGGCCACTCGTTCGTGAAGCTGTGGTCACTTCCCGGGCGGTCAGTATGGGAAATCCACGCAGTCCAGAGGGCGAAGTCAGCGAATCGGCGAGCGTCTTCCTCGGAGTCCATCATATTCGCTGGCACGCCCCGGTCGAGCGCACCATCGTGATACCGCTCGACATAGACCTCCCGAACTTGCTGGTGGGCGTACGCCTCTGCAGCGGAGTACTGTACGGTCTCCGTGCCCCGCTTGAACGACGCATCCAGGTCATCACGGACGAGGCTGTCGATACTGCCTTTCTCGGGAGATCCGAGCGCTGCGTAGGATTCGTCGAAACGTTCCTGTGCGTAGTATTCCTGCATGAACTCGACTTTCAAATCGAGCGTATCGGCAGTGTAATCGACACCGAAGTACGCGCCATTACCCAGAATTGACCCATGATTCATGAGTCCGTCTTGTTGGAAGGCCACTTTCCCGGCTTGGACCTGCGATTCAGTCGCGATGACGTCTCCATCGGGTCCGACTACTTCTTGTGGGATCGGGGGAACCTGCTGGGAGGAATAGTATGCCCCAACTCCCATCACGATCAGATTGATGACGAACACAGTCACCAGTACTTTCGCAATTGTTTGTCGGGAAATTTTCATGTGTTTAATGGTAACGCCAGCCACACTAAGTTTTCACATTTATCCGATGCGACCGGCGTGAGGTTATCCCCTGCAGATGAATGTATCAAAGAAGTCCGATAGAGTCGATCTATCCTCACCTAATGGCGTGTTTTGAGCGGCACTTCGATATAGAGGGTAGAAATTTCTAAGAATTATCCACGTTCAAGGTAGAGCGAGTACATAACGATAGCCAATCCAATTGCGACGAGTACGCTATTGATCAAGATGCCCATCTGGAACGAAACCGAAAGAAGTTGATGGGCGATTCCTGCAAGCAATGCACCAAACGTAACGACGCCAAATCCGATTCCAAGAACACGTAGCGACGGGGTCCCAGTCCGCCGATATGCTTTAAACGCAATATATGTGATTCCGCTTCCGAGGAGTAAAATCACCGTCTTCACGACGATGATGGCCGTTTCAACCCAAATCATAGCTCATCACCCATCTTCGACCAGATATCGGCGAGCCGTTCATCGGCGTTCCGTGGCGGACGTTCGACCGTCACCGAGAAGTCGTTGTCATCGTCCATGGAGATCATCACGTCGTCAAAGTCGCGTTCGTATTTTGTGGTTCGACCACCGCCGGGGTTGATTGTGTCCTGCTCGCGGACGAGCGAAGCGTCGCTGAGGAGTTCGAGCTTCCGATACAACGTTGATTTGGGAATGTCACAGATGTCGATGAGTTCGGTTGCGGTCATGGGTTCAGCTGTTTCACGGAGGATGGCTCGACAGTCGGCGTCATCCAGCGCATCAAGGACCGCCTGCAGCGACGGAGAGTCCTCAGATGACGCTGAATTGCGCACCATTGTTTGAATTTGGTAGGTACTCGGGAAAGGCTATCCGGTTACGACCCAACCGACAAAGAGTGGATCCAGCTTTGCCCGCTAGCAGAACCTCGGCATCACGAATCTGAACCTTCTCCAAACCGTCGTTTTCCTTCCTCAGTGATGTCATAGAGCCCTCGACCGACTGGACGAATCTGCCCGTGTTCGTGAAGCCGCGCACATATTTGGTCTACGGTGATCGGATGGCGTTCTGCAATTTTGGCAATTTCCATCACATAGAGTGGCGAATCCGCGACGAGTATCTCGAGTATCTCCTGATCGGTTTCGCGACTGAGCTCACCCATCATGTCCCTCGCGCGGCCAGCAGCCGGTAACTCTTCGCGGCGCGATTCTGCTGGCTCGTTCATCATGCATAACCCTCCTCAGCATAGACGTCAAGCAGCTCCTGATACCGATTCCGAATGGTTACTTTGCTTATGTGGGCGGCGTTGCTCACCGTCTCCTGTGTCAGCTGCTCATTCGTGAGGTGCGTTGCCGCGTAGAGTGCGGCCGCTGCGAGGCCAGCGGGACTTTTCCCGCTATGGGCACCCTGTGCCTTTGCAGTCGTGAGGAGATCGCGAGCTTGGCGGGTCGCCTCGTCGCTCACACTCAGCGCTGATGCGAATTGCGGGACGTATTCGAGTGGATCCGCTGGCTCGATTTGCAAGCCGAGTTCTCGGGAGAGATACCGGTATGCACGCTGTATGCGGATTTTCTCTACGCGACTGACTTCTGCGAATTCGGACAACGGGCGTGGTGTCCCGTGTTGCCTGGCTGCGGCGTACAGTGCAGCTGTTGCCATTCCTTCGATGGATCGACCTGGAAGGAGGTCTTCATCGACTGCTCGCCGATAGAGCACGCCCGCAGTTTCACGTACCGGTTCTGGCACATCGAGGGCGGAAGCCATGCGACTAATCTCCCCGAGTGCTTGTTTGAGATTCCGTTCGTGAGCGTCTTTCGTCCGAAACCGTTCATCCCACGTTCGCAGGCGCTGCATCTGTTCTCGCTTTTGATTGGAGACTGCTTGCCCGTACGCATCTTTATTCTGCCAGCTGATCGTCGTGCTGAGTCCCTTGTCATGCATGAGGTGGGTCGTCGGCGCTCCGACACGGCTTTTCTCGTCTTTTTCGTCGCTATGGAAGGCTCGCCACTCTGGCCCCCGGTCAATGGACGCCTCATCAAGAACCAATCCACACTCCTCACAGGTTGTCTCACCGTGCTCGTCGTCTCGAACGATCTGACCGTCGCATTCTGGACATGATGAACGGGGCTGTGACTCGGTGACCGATTGCGATTCATCGGGACGACCGTCTTCGATATTGAGCTGCGTATTACTCATGAGTGCTGGGACTCGGATTTCTTCCTCTGATCGCTCCGAGTGGGTGTCTCTAGCAATGATGGGGCGGGGCTCCCGAAGAATACATGGCGCATTCCCAACGGATGGGAATCCGTCAATGTGGTTTACAAGAAGGCAACGAAGTTTCGTGCTATTAGGATTTGATACGTGTTCCTCTGGAAATCCATCACCTAGCGAGTGAGAGAACGTCCTCACTCAGAAAAGCTGCTATACGAAACTGCGCCTTGGTCAACAATCGTTTGACTCTCAGGTACGTCTCCATCGGGCGGCATACTGCCTTCAGCGGGTCCGCCGGGCTCGCCGACAACAATTCGTCCGACCATGTCGAGACTCTTGTGAGGCGTACAATAGTAGTCGTACGTTCCTGTGGTCTTGAACGTATGTTCGAAAGTTGCGCCCTGCTCGCTGAGAATCCCACTGTCCCACGTTTTAGCACCCTCGGGGATGCGGGTGACTGATGCCTGACCCGTTCCTTTCGTATATGCAGTTGCAGAGTGGCTTCCGCTGTCGATCTCGAACGTGACAGTTTTGCCGGACTCTACGAAGAGTCCGATTGGATCGAAGTAGTAGTCACTTCCTTCTGTGACCATCAGGATCGTGTTCGTGGGCCTGTTCGATGGTGAATCCGAATCATTGTTTCCATCTGGATTCGAACTACTGCAGCCAGCGAGGCCGGTTAGACCGACAGTTGAAGCGACTGCAGCTGCCTTCAGAACCCGTCGGCGCTCCATACTTGTACTTCGGCACGTCAGTGATAGGCCACTTTGGCGGATTCCCAACTCTCGGGACTCCGCCGTCGATTGACTGTTACTCCACTCGAAAGGCTACCTATGACAATACCAATCGTCTCTGTACGTCCCTGTGTTACGGAATCGTCTGCAGGGCAAGTGGGGTTTGCAGACCCGCTTCAACTTTCTATCATCTCAACGCCACCGAGACGTTATACCAGATGGCTGTATGGCGGTGATGTCGATGGTTGATCCGGTCATCGCGAGCCGGCTCCAGTTCGCGCTCACCACAATCGTTCACATCATCTTCCCGGTGATGAGCATGGGGCTCGCACCATTCCTCATCTACTTCACGTGGAAAGAGATCCGCACCGAACAACCGATTTACGAGCAATTGCGCCGATTCTGGACAAAAATTTTCGCCGTGAGCTTCGTCGTCGGGACGGTGACGGGCCTCGTCCTCGAGTTTGAGTTCGGGACGAACTTCGCTGCGTTCTCGCGGACGGCCGGGGAGCTGTTCGGCGGCCCACTCGCGCTCGAAGGCATGATGGCGTTCATGCTGGAAGCGACCTTCCTTGGGATCTTCGTTTTCGGTCGAGACCGCGTCTCGGACCGCCTCTACCTTCTCTCGAGTCTCGCTGTCGGCCTCGGAACGTGGCTCTCGGCCGTCTGGATCTTGATCGCGAACTCGTGGATGCAGACGCCTCGTGGATTTGAGATCGTCGTCGAGAACGGCCACCGCGTCGTGAAACTCACCGACCCTCTCGCGGCGTACCTCAACCCACGCTTCCCCTATATGTTCGTCCATATGCAGAACGCTGCAGTCGAATCGGTCGCCCTCTTCATGGCCGGCGTCGCCGCCTACTACGTCTTCCGCCACCACGTTTGGGGCTACCCGATTCAACACATCGGCTTTTGGGAGAAAACACTCAAGATCGCGCTCGTCGCGCTCATTATCACGGCACCACTCCAGGTTCTGCAGGGCGACGCCTACGCGCGCCACGTTGCCGAAACCCAACCCCAGAAGTTCGCTGCGATGGAGGCCGTCTGGGAGACCGAATCGTACGTTCCCGAGTACATCGTCGCGTTTCCGACTGACCTCAACGATCTGCTCGATCCACGGACGAAGGATCTTTTCGGAATCGGAATTCCAGGTGGCGCTTCGTGGCTCGCGAGCGGCGGGAATGCCGAGGCGACGATACGCGGACTCGAGTCATTCGACACACGGGCACCACCAGTCGCGATCGTCTTCTGGGCGTTCCGCATCATGGTCGCACTGGGATTCTGGTTCATCCTGCTCGCGGGATGGGGCGCGTACCGCTGGTGGCGTGGTGAACTGTTCGACGATGACCTGCTCCACAAGGCCTTGATGGCATCCTCACTTCTCGGCTTCGTCGCCGTCGAGGTCGGCTGGATCGTCACGGAGGTCGGTCGCCAGCCGTGGGTCATCCAGGGCGTCATGAAGACGGCAGCCGGTGTCTCTCCAGGGCTGACGGCGACGGAGGCGACCTTCACACTCCTTGGATTCGCCACCGGGTATGCGCTGCTGCTCGGCCTGTACACCTACGTCGTCGGTCGCATCATTCGAGCCGGCCCGCCGGCACGTGACGACCTCGAACTCAGCGACCACGCGGAATCGTCCACGTCAGAGGTGAGTACCAGTGGTTGACATCGACGCGCTCGCCGCCGAGCCGCTGTTTGGATTACCGCTGGCAGACCTCTGGTTTGCGCTCCTGTTCTTCATCTTCGGGATGTTCCTCTTCCTGGACGGCTTCGACTTTGGCGTCGGCATCCTCTTCGCCACCCGCGACGACGACCACGAGAAAGAACAACTGCTCGCAGCCGTTGGGCCGTTCTGGGACGGCAACGAGGTCTGGCTCGTCGTCTTCGGTGGGGCCCTGTTCGCAGCCTTCCCGGCCGTGTATGCGAATCTCTTCAGTCGGTATTATCTGCTGATGTTCGCGATTCTCGCTGCGCTCGGACTTCGAGGACTCGCTCCCGAAATGTACGAAGAACGTGCGGACACCCGGTGGCGGCGATTCTGGGGGTCCGCGTTCATCATCGGAAGTGCGATGACGCCGTTCCTGCTGGGGCTGTTCGTGATGAACTGGCTGCTCGGGGCCTCCGGCCTCATCACGCCCGCAGGTATCCTCGGTGGCCTCGCAGTCGTCGCGCTCACCGTCGTCGACGGGGCGGCGTTTCTCGGCCTGAAGACCCGCGGAAGCCTCCGTGCAGAGGCCAGTACGTATGGCGTACGTGCTGCGCTGACCTATCTGGGACTCGCCGTGCTCACATTGGAGACCGCGTACGCGACCACACCGGGCCTACGCGCGTCGTTCCGGTCACCGTTCGTCGGTCTGCTTGTAATCACAACTGGCGTCCTTACAGGCGCCTACGTCGTCGCTTTCCGTCGGCGTCGGTTCTATGTGGCATTCGTCACAGCGGCCGCGCTCGTGTTCGCGCTCGTCGGGCTCGTGGCCACGCTCATGTTCCCGTACATCAACCGTGCAGCAGGCCTCACCGTTCAGGACGCGATCATCTCCACGCTTCCGCTCAATCTCATGTCGATCATGGCAAGCGTGCTCATCCCAATCGTTCTCGGGTATTTCGTCGTACTCTACGCAGCGTTCAGTGGGCCTGTCGAGGCCGGTGAGACCTATTGATGCCTCGAAAACCAAGTTTCAGAATCGCCGTTCGCTTGACTCTCACACCCGTTCACGGAGGAGGGTGGGGCCGAACTGTGCGAGGGAGAGGGTGGGATTAATGACGTCGTCACGATCCGATACCGAGCCACAGTTGTTGTCACGAATTCTCGTGACCTGGATCGAAGTCACGGTCGTCGGTCTGACAGGCGGTGTCCTTGGGACCTCTGTCGGGGGTCCACCGGGCCTGATCGTCTATCTTGTCACGACGCTCCTCTCACTTGGGATTCTCTTCTACAACGTGAACGAACTCATCAAACGATGGATCGAACACGAACTGCGTTCAGACACTGATTCCGGTTGAGGCACCCCAATGTGGATCCGCGACCCTCACCGGGTACGACTGAATCAGTCAGGTAGAAATGGCTCCTCGGCCAACGTTCACTAATGGATCCAGAACGGCCCCTCCTTCGTGGCTCTCGTCGGCTGCTCTCCGTTCTGCTCTGCGTACTTGTCGGACTGACGCAGGTGCCCACAGTATCCGCCCATGGGTCGACGGCGACTAGCGGCCTCTCTCAGGGGCATGGCGTCGTTCTCGCCATCGTCGGCGTCGGACTGCTCGGCGGAGCCAGCGTGCTCAAACGAACGAATCACGTCTCACCAACAGTCGCCCTCTACGGCGTCTTCGTCGGCATCACCGCGACTGCGCTTGGTGCTGTCCTCTTCGAGGGGTTGTCACCGGATCCCACATACACGGCGCATTCGATGCCGTTTCCGCGATCATGGTATCCCCTGATGTCGGTCACAACCGGGTTCCTGATCATGCTGATGAGTGTGGTCGTGGGGTGGCTTCGTTGGCCGACCCGGCCACGGTATACCTTCCTCGGCATCCTGATGGAGTTGTGGATTACGTACCCCTACCTCATCCCCGGGCCAGCGAGTGACTCACACCCGCTCGGCTATGCAATCGTTCTGGGAACACCAGTTCTCGTGGGCTACGTTGTCTGGACGGACGCCGGAAGCGTGCTTCGTTCGGTTCTGCAGGATCCGGTTGTCCGGCGGTTTGGAATCGGTGTGGGAGTCGTCATGACGCTCTTCTTCGTCTCTGTCACCGGTTATCTCTCGTTCTTCCCGGAAGAGGGCCTCCCTCACGAGCGGATTGTCGTCGTCATTCCGACGATTTACCAGCTCGTGACGTGGCCCGTCCTCGAGGTCTATCTCCCCCACATCCCTCTCTTCGTAGCGATTTCACCTGCGCAACTCATCGTCGTCGGAATGCTGAGCACGCTTATCGGATTGAATGCGGCGCTCATCGCCCGCTACTGGCGAGTCGAAGAACGGGCAGGCCTGACCGAAGGCACTGCGGGAGGCGCAGCGATTGTCGGTTCGTGTACCTGTGGTTGCTGTGGGCCGCTCGTTGCCAAAATTGCGGTATTGGCGGCAGGGCCATCGATTGCCGCGCCGTTGTACTGGGTGTTTGTCGATTCCGCCTCCCCGGTCAGTAGCCTGTTCATCATCGGGAGTGTCGTGCTGTTCGCAGGGAGCCTGATCTATTCAGTCGAATCCGCACAACAGGCCGGACAATCCTCGTCGATCACTCCAGCCGATTAACCCCATCAACAACTGAATCCCCGCTCCGACGGTCGACAACGAGTAACTGCGAACTGTCGCTGCCATCCGTCCCGAAACAGCGAAGAGCGGTGAGCCAGCTCGTCACGAGTGGAAACCTATACGCCTCTCCCACACAGGGTTCCAAATATGGCGAATTCCAGTCCGCCCACATTCATGCTGGGCATTGTCCTCGGAATCGTACTCGTCGTCTTGGGTGTCGGTGCCTACGTTCTTTCTGACTTCGCAAGCATCACGGCACTCATTCCGGCCATCTTCGGCAGTGTCATCGCCATCTTGGGCGTGGTGGGACGCCAGCAGCCGACTCGGCAACGGCTCGCTGCCTACGGAATCGGGCTCCTGGCAGTGCTCGGTGTGCTGGGTTCGATGCGAGGGATTCCAGCGATTATCGCATTGCTCATTGGCGATTCAGTCGACTCGGTTATCGCGGCCGTCTCTCAGGGCGCGATGATCGTCATCTGTCTCGTCCTCCTCGCCGCAGTAATCCAATTCGTCCGCGATACGCGTGCAGCGACGAATCCGTGACCAATCATCTCACCGGTGAAATTCATCTAGGAGTTGTGAACCCATTCCAACCACTCCAGCGGAGCTGTGTTGATACCCGAGCTGGGCCTGCTATGACCTCGGATACGTTGAGAAACTCTATTCGATAGTCAGCGTCTCGATTGATGCTGAAGACACGTACCGATGAATTCGATGAAAAGTAGAGCCGGAGTCAGTAGGATTCTGAACTGGATTGTAGGAACAATCCTGTTCCGGTAGGTTTCGGACGCTTGAATACGCGTACAACCGAACACGATGAGTATGGAGATCTCGAGCATCGCAGTCGATGAGTCCGTCTCGGCCGTCTTTCCCCCCGAAGAGTTGCGAGGCGCCCTCGGGGATGCTGTCGACGTGGGAATAATCGATGCTGGCGCTGACTCTCTCGAACCGTACGATGCCGTCGTCACGATGGTCTACCACGATAGTTACCTCGAGGGAGTCAACTGGATCCACTCGATTCAGGCGGGTGTGGATCGCTTCCCCTTCGACGAATTACGCGAGCACGGCGTGATCCTTACAAACAGCAGTGGCATCCACGGTCCGGCGGTCGGCGAGACCGTCGTGGGGTACATGCTTTCGTTCGCACGTCGGCTGCTGCCGGCCGTGAAATCGCAGACCCAGCGGGAGTGGTCGCCACCCGTATGGGACGACGCCTATACGCTGGCAGACGAGCGGTGTTGCATTGTCGGGTTAGGGACACTCGGACGGGGAATCGTGGAGCGGGCGTCTGCGCTCGGACTCGACGTCGTCGGCGTTCGTCGCACGGGTGAGCCGCTCGATGGAGTCCAAACAGTCTACCCACCGGACGACCTCCATACCGCGATCCGGGATTCGAAGTTTGTCGTGCTCGCGGTGCCGCTCGTCGACGAAACTCGCCATCTTATCTCCACCGAGGAACTCGCCGCGATGCGAGACGACGCGATTCTGATCAACGTCGCGCGTGGCCCTGTAGTCGACCAGGAGGCGCTCGTTGATGCCCTCGAAGCTGGGGAACTCGGTGGCGCTGCACTCGACGTCTTCGAGGCGGAACCGCTGCCCGAAGAGTCCCCACTCTGGGAGTTCGAGGAGGTTCTCGTCACACCACACTGTGCGGGGTTTACCAAGGACTACTATCGGAACGTCGCGGAACTCGTCCGGAAGAACCTCGCCCGCATCGACGCCGGCGAGGAATTCGTCAATCGGATCGTGTAGGCGGATATCTCGCAATCGCTCTTCCCAAAGCAAGTACCACCAACAGGTTGCGATGCTTGGAAGGTCCTTCTTGGCTACCTGATGTCCGGTTCCATTACTGTCGCACCAGCCGGTATTCGCGGTCTGATTCCACTCCTGGGCCAGTCGTTTCCGTCTTTGACGTACTTCAATGAGGCCGCCCAGATCGGGAACTTTCGCGATCTGGTGGAGGAACTCACCGGACCCATACTTCCAAATAACCGCTACGACTGGAAAACTGACCATTGACCGTACGACCAGGATAATTCCCACGCGGTAGGACCAAGTACCGTACTCTTTGAACATCATACATGGATCTGTTGCTTCTCCTTATCGCGGCCCTCGCCTCGGGCTCGCTCACATTTGGGGCCGTCCTCGGATTGGTCTGGATACCGCCGCAGCAACTGTTAGCCACGATCCTCGCATTCGCTAGCGGCGCGTTTATAACAGCACTCGCTACGGATCTGTTTGTTGAGTCGGTTGAGACGGCAGGTATTGTCCTTCCTGGGGCAAGTTTGCTGGCCGGAGCGATCGTCTACGTCGTCGCCATCCTGTTCGTAGAGCGTATCGGGCGCGGTAGCGATGGGATGTCGCTCTTTCTTGGCTCACTCTTCGATGGGATCCCCGAGAGTGTAGTCCTCGGGATTACGTTCATCGGTGGAACCGAAACACTCCCGTTGTTTGTAGCTATCGTGGTCAACAATGTCCCTGAGGGAATCGGTGGGGCCTCCGAGATGCAGTCGGCCGGTTCTTCGCGCTCATCTATCCTCGTGCTCTGGACGGCGACGGGGGTCGTACTCTTCGTCTCGGTCGTTGCTGGCAACGTGTTCCTTCAAGGCGTGTCCTCTGTGACGCTCGCAGTGGTTCGATCGTTTGCCGGCGGAGCTATTCTCGCCACACTTGCCGACGCCACGATGCCAGACGCATTCGAAGAGGGTGGCCCTGCGGTCGCTGTCGCCACCGCCGTTGGCTTTCTCATGACGTTTGCGCTGACAGTAATTTAGGCCGTCAACGTTTTCGATTGGAGTGTGGAAAACTGCCTCACCTCCATTGCGGTCGTGGGTGGCCTGTTTCAACTGAGATGGTTCATGCGCGTTCTGTTCCTTTCGCGTCTCCATGTAATCTTCAACGGTCTCCTCATGTGCTGTTTCGTCGTCGGAACGCGTTGAGAGTTCCGCCACACGATCGACTTGGCGATTACAGCTGGTCAGCGATGTAGTCTTTGAGAAGCGTTCGATGACACCGTTTCTGGTCGGTGTTCTCGAAACAGACCAAGACGAGGTGTTCCTCGTTACGGAGACGATCGGTGAGTTCAGCGACTGCGGATTGGGTTTCCGCAGCTTCGGTGAGATGTGTTCGATACCGCTCGTCGAAACCGACCTCGTCCCAGGCAGCATTATGTGCTCCCTCGTCACACAGCCCCTGCATCTTGAAATCCTCGTGACGCTGTTTGAACTCGTCTAGGAGATCATCCGGAGGGCCGAGTGCAGAACAGTTCTCGTCAATCGCCGTTCTGAACCAGCCGGTTGGCCGTCGAACTACACCCACGAGCGTGGCCTCCGAGGAAATGTCTACGAGGTCATGCTGTAGCCCTGCGACGTACGTATCCTCGAGGAGACTGGAGGGAGTCACGATTACTGTCTTGAGTCTTCGATGCCCAGCGTAGTCAACCCACCGGGAGACAAGTATGTCCTCGGCCAGCTGACTTTCACTGATAGTATGAGACTGTGAGGAGGGCTGGCGTAGCTGGATCGTATCGGAGCGATTCGCGAGGCGTCTGGTCGAATCAGTCAGCTAGAAGAGGGTTGTTGAGAAACCTCACTAGTAACACCAGACTGGTCGATGCAGCAGGACGGAAGCACCTGTGAGCGCCCCTCCGTCTCGGCTGCTCACACGTTTGACGGAACTCTATTTGCGAGATGCGGTGCAGTCGAAACCCCGAAATATGCGAACTACCACAACTGAGACATTGGTCGGTATCAGTCGAGGGATAGGGATTACCGAACTCCTGCACGGCCAAGCGCCGTGGATAGTGATCGTCTCATTCACACTCGTCACGCAGTTAGGTGACGTCTGGTTCCTGTTTCTCCTCGGAGGCGTTCTCTACATTGGTGGCGAGGCCCTGCCGCGGTTGCAAGTCGAGCGGAGCGAAGGCCTCTTCATCATTCTCTGATCATCACGTATCTAGCGCTTATCGGGATTCTCAAAGACCTACTGTTGCTTCCGCGGCCTCCGGGAGCGACCGAGCCACCGCCACTTCGATGGGTGCCATCGATATTTGCTGGACTCTTCAGAAGTATCACGACTGCAGAGGGCCCCGGCTTCCCGAGCGGACACGCGCTGGGAACGACGATGGTTTGGGGTGGACTGGCACTCGTTATTGACCGTGGACGAGTTCGAACCCGGGTCGGAATCGCCGGAATAGTCATTGCTCTTGTTTCGGTATCCCGGCTAATTCTCGGTGTGCACTATGTCGTCGATGTGCTCACTGGCGTCCTTCTCGGTATTGTCATCCTCGGCGGCCTCTATGTGCTCGCTGACCACGGAGCTGATTCGGAACGGGTCTTACTCGTGGCAGTTGTGATTGGGGTACTTGGACTCGTTGTGAACCTGAATTTCGATAGTGTCGCTGCTGTCGGCGGTGCAGTCGGTGCGTGGGTGGTGTGGCGACGAATCGCCGAAGCAACACCGACTCATCCAACAGAAACTGATGAGGTATTCGTCGCACTTGTCGTGGCAGTGCTTGCAGCTGTGATTTTTGGGGCCACGTACGCAGTTAGACTCCCGTATCCGCTCACCTTTCTTGGAACTGCCATGGCCACTGGGCTTACCGTGAGTGCTCCCCTCCTCGGCGAACGATTAGCCTAACCGGCCGTCTGAGAGCGAGAACCAGTCCGACGTGATTTCGAAATTTATAGTCCCATCAGGGAACAACAGTCGCCTAATGTCGTGGGTCGTTCTCTTCATAGCTGGCCTGTTCGAGATCGCCTGGGCAATTGGCCTGGAGTACTCTGACGGTCTCTCGGAACCGCTACCGACAGTGGGCACAGTCGTTGCGCTCATCATTAGCATGGTACTGCTCGCGAGAGCGGTTCAGGATCTGCCGATTGGAACCGCGTACGCTGTCTGGACGGGCATTGGAGCTGTCGGAACTGCTTCACTCGGCATCGTGCTATTCGACGAGCCAGCAACGAGTGCTCGCCTCCTATTTATCTCAGTGATTATCTTCGGGATCGTCGGCCTCCACCTCGTTTCCGGAGGTCACTAGGACGATCCCTCTGAATGGATTGACCTAGTCACCAGTCGTACTCTTGATGAATCTGGTGACCTTCCTCATTCAACAGGGGCCCGACAACGTCACTAACACCATCCAGGATTTCTGCGGACCGGACTGTTGGCTCAACCCCTGTAAACGCCGTGAGTTCATCACTTCCGACACTATATACGACGCGCCCGAACCCAGCTGTCACCATTCCGCCAGCACACATCGGACAGGGTTCAGTGCTCGTATACATCACCATCGCAGCTCGCTCATCAGCGCTGTATTCTTGGCATGAACGGTACGCGAGATGGAGTTCGGGGTGACGCCGGATATCGTCGTCCGTAATCTCACGATTCGAATCGTTCATGATGACTGTATCGTCGCGGACGAGCACGGAGCCGAACGGTTTGTCGCCACGAGCGGTAGCCTCGCGCGCAAGCTTGAAAGTTTCGCGCATATGTGCGTCGTGATCGAACTCATCGAATTCGGGAGCTGTCATAGTTGGATGGTTGTCTTTCCGGATGAAGTACTTGTTCGGAACGGCAATTCAAGTGTCGTTTGGCCGCCGACAGTCTCTGTCGGGCGGCCATCCTTCGAGAGGTGATGTCGTTGGTTGTCGTAACAAAAACGAAATATGTGGTGACTCGCTGGCTACGTATCCTCGTCACCGATGGTTCCGGATCGAATTCGCGTGAGGAGCTTAATAACCGCTCCAAGCATTGCCGTATCCTTCAGAAACTGGATCTGCTCAAATTATCGGTCACCGCCTCCGTGATTCCAGAAATCATGTATCGTGGGTGTCCTTTCGCGGAACCACGCGACGATTGCCGTGGCGGCGAGTCGGAGCGCGCCAGAGCATAATGAAACGCCAGTCCGACCGTGCTCAATCATCCCATTGAGCTTGGCTTATTCTTACCTCTCGGGTTGTCCGACCCGAACAAAACCGAACAGTCGTCTACATTTGTCGTGCGACAATATTTGTCCTACGACAACCGAATTTTCATTCTGGTTCTCATCCGAGAGAGTGATACAGTGATCGACGGCAAATACATCTCCGAAGCGCTTGCCCAGTGGTGGACAACCCTCGAGAGTGGCTGGCAGGCAGTTCTGTTGGGCTTGTTCGCACTCATCGTCGTCTATCTTGGCGTTCCGATTCCCTGGTGACCGAATGAAGCGAACACTCTTCCCTGGACTCGCGTTCCTCCTCGTGATCGGACTCACCGGACGGTTCACCGCTTCCATCATCCCGGTGAACCACCTCATCGTCACGATCGGTCTGGGGCTCGTCATTGGGAATCTGTACGGGATTCCGGACTGGGCGCGGACCGCCGTCGGAACCCACAAACTCTGGCTCGAACTCGGCATCGTCGTCATGGGGGCGAGCGTAGCGCTCAACCGCGTCATCGCGGCCGGTCCGACGATCCTCCTGCTCGTCGTCGCCACCGTCGCGACGACGATCATCACCGTTGAGGTCCTCGCACGGACCGTCTTCGCCATTCAGGAAGAAACCGGCTCGCTCCTCGCCGCCGGTTCGGGTGTCTGTGGCGTGTCGGCCGTCGTGGCGATTGCCGAGAGCATTGCCGCTGACGATAGCCGTATCGCGTATGCCGCTGCGACCGTTCTCCTCTTCGACGCGACGACCCTCTTCGTCTATCCGTTTGTCGGCCACGTCCTTGGACTCTCTGATACCGTCTTCGGAATCTGGGCCGGTCTCACGATGTTCAGCACCGGCCCTGTTACTGCCGCTGGCTTCGCGTTCTCGAACACTGCCGGTCAGTGGGCGTTGCTCGTGAAACTCACCCGGAACGCGCTCATCGGTCTCGTCGCCATCGCCTATGCCCTCTACTACGCCCGGAGGACCGATAACACTGAATCGAAAACGGCTACAACGGACGGTGGGACTGTTGAAAGCGCCGTTGGGTGGCGATTTCTCTGGGACACGTTTCCGAAGTTCGTCCTCGGCTTTATTGCCGTAATGATCGTCGCGAACCTCGGAGTCCTGAGCAGCGCCCAGGTCGCGTCGCTGTCGAATCTCTCTGATTGGGCGTTCCTCATCGCGTTCGCTGGACTTGGACTCGAAATCCAGGTCAGCGATCTCCAGTCTACGGGATACATGCCAATTCTCGTGGTGCTAACCGGCTTAGTGATCGTCGCGACGGTGATGCTCTTCGTCGTACAGGCGCTGTTCTGAGAAACCGGGAACGGTTTTGTCGAACGACAGTTATCGTTACGTAATGCGGGAATTCACGTTCGCTATCGACTATGAGCACGGGAGTGATCCTATCATGGATGTCTTTATCGAGAACTCGACGCTCACTGCGCACTCGCTCGATGCGGTCGTCGACGAACACGCCTTCTGGCGGATGGAGCACGTTACCGGCCCCGAGACAGCTCTCGACCATCTCGAAAATGTGCGGTTCGACGACAGTTGCTGCGGGGAAGCGATCACCGAACAGCGGTGCGTGGCTGAACGCCATCACGACGTCGTAGAATATTCGACGAACGAACTCGTTCTGTACTCGTACCTGGCGGATATCCGTCAGTGTGAGTCCGTTCACACGCTCGCCGGGAAACATCTGCCCGATGGACTGATTTTCGAGACCCGGCGGCATGAAGAGTCGTGCTGGTGGCGCGTTCTCATGCGCTCGGACGAGAAAATCGGCATCTTCTACGATGAACTCGGAGCGAGACTCCACAACGGGCTCTCGTTCAGAATGGGCCACCTCCGGGATGCTAGCGAATGGCGACGGAAGCAGATGGCGGGCGTCAATCTTCCGGAAGAACAGGAGATTGCACTCCGCACAGCCGTTTCGGCGGGGTATTACGACCCACCTCGGGAAACGACGCTCGACGAACTCGCTGTCGAACTCGGCATCCCCCGGTCGACACTCTCCTATCGGCTCCGACAAGCTGAGTCGACCCTGACCCACCGATACGTCGATCGGGACGAAACCACGCGGTGGCTCGAATAGCTACGTCGGTGTGTGACAGCAGGAGATTAATGCGTGCGCCGACTAATCCCCGGATATGACTACTTCTCCCACCGACGCGGTCGTCTCTGCCGGGTGGCTCGTCGACCGATTAGACGAGGTGCAGAAAGACGACCCGTCGATACGCTTACTCGAAGTCGACATCGATCCCAGCAACTACGAGCACGAACATATCCCCGGTGCGAGCAAGGTCGACTGGCGAACCGACCTTCAGGACCCGACGACCTTCGATGTGCCATCCGAAGCGGCGTTCGAAGAACTCCTGGGTGCGCTTGGCATTCGCCCCAATTCGACGGTCGTCATCTACGGCGATATGATGAACTGGTTCGCCGCGCACGCCTACTGGCTCCTCACGTACTACGGGCACGCGGACGTCCGTCTACTCGACGGAGGACGGGATTTTTGGGAAGAACGCGATGCACCGTTCACGACAGAGGTACCGTCGTTCACATCGCAGTCCTATACCGTCGATGCTCGGAAACCAGAGATCCGAGCTGACCGTCCTGACGTCATGGATGCACTCGAGATGGAGACGACGCTTGTCGATGTCCGAACGCCCGAGGAATATCGTGGTGAAATACTCGCCCCGCCCGGGTGGAACGAGGGTGTCCAGCGCGGTGGACATATTCCCAGTGCATACAACATTCCGTGGAATCAGGTCGTCGAGAGTACCGGCTGCTTCAAAGCCGAAGACGAACTTCGTGCGGTGTACGAGGAACACGATATCGACGGGAATGAGGACGTGATCACGTACTGCCGTATCGGTGAACGGTCTGCACTCACGTGGTTTGTTCTCCACGAGATACTCGGATACGAAGATGTCCGGAACTACTACGGGTCGTGGGTTGAGTGGGGGAATACCGTGGGGGCACCGATCGAGAAGGGTAAACGCACGTCCCTTAGGAACTGACCGACACCGGGGGAAGTGTACCCTAAAGAAGGCTCACGTCCCTCTTCTTCGCAGATGAATCAGTCACGTAGCGGGATTGTTGTCCTACCGATTAGTGGATTGATATCGTAATCGACACAGAACATAGTGGTTGCCACTCAGAGACGGTGCTCGAGGTCGTGGGCTTCTGCGAGAATCGACGACCGTTCGAAATACAGCAACTCTGTGGTGATGACCGCAACTGCAATGGCGAGTACTGTGACGAACACCGCTGGTTCGGCCGTTGCGAGGTGGTACAGGAGGCCCACGATAGCCCCACTCGCTCCCAGGCAACCGATCGCCGGGAGCAGGGCCGTTACGAACGACTCTCGTTCGAGAAACGCCAACAGACTGAGGCCGCCGAAGATGCTGATGAACGACAGTGACGCGAACGAACTGATTGCGTTGAGGCTTCCCAAACTGCTGAGCAGCGCTGTCAGTACGCCGAGTACGAGCAGTGGCCGGACTGGCTCGTCGCTATTGCTACCATGGAGTTCGTTTGGGAGCAAATCGTCCGCGACGAGCATCTTCGAGAGACGCGAGGCACTGAACAACGTCGCGTTGAGCGCACTCCCGGTCGAAAACAACGCCGCTACGGAAATCAGAAGAAAGCCGAATTGGCCGAGGAACGGTTCGGCGGCGACTGCGAGGGCCGTTTCAGAGTTCTGCTGGATGACCTGTGTACTCACCAGATTTGTCGTCACGACGGCGACGATGACGTAGAGTGCGGTTGCCCCCACAATCGAGCCGTAAATCGCCTTCTTGATGGTTTGTTGGGGGTTTTCGATGCTGTTTTGATCAAAGAGGAGGAGTTCCCAGCCTTCGAACGCGACAAATCCGATGGCAGCAGCCAGCAATGCGCTCACTTCCAGGTTTCCGAGCCCAGACCGAATCATTCCCTGCTGAAATCCATAGTAGAGTCCGCCGAGACCGAACACAAGCAGAATGAGCACCTTGAGACCGACGAGTACGTCTTCGGTTCGTCCTGACGCGTGTGCCCCCGCGAGATTGAGACCCACAAACACGATGATAGCGAGCAGCGTGATAAGTGAGCGAAGTGGAAGCCCGACGACCGATTCGACACCCACCAATTCAGCGAAATACCCGCCGAAGGCGTAGGCGTACAGCGACATCGTTCCCACGTACCCTGCAATGAACGTCCAGCCGGTCATGCCAGCGAGCGTCGTACTCCCGGTAAACTGCTCGACGTAGGCGATCGGATTCAACTGCCCGTCGGCCTGTGCGTTGAGCCGCAGCGCAGAGTAACCAGCGCAAAATGCAATGACGCCAGAAGCGACGAACGCCAGCCATGCGGCAGGCCCGGCTTCGACAGCGACAACACCAAGTACCGCGAAAATCCCACCTCCAACCATCCCACCGATCGCCATTGCGAGTGCTTCGCCTAACGAGATCTGATCGGATGACATCCTGTCATGAGAGTCACGCTCATGGTATAAATTCAATTTCCCATGCAGTCGCTTGACCACGACACGAACCGGATGTCAGCGTGACGATTCCAACCAGAACTTCGACGCTTGCCTTGAGATTTCTCGTTTCGATCTCCATCTGCATAGATAGGGGGAATTGTTCGAGCGTTTAATGGAGCGGTGGAGTGAACTCTGAATGAGATGAAGGCTGTTCGCATGCACGAGTTCGGTTCGCCGGATGTTCTCAGGTACGAGGATGCTCCCCGTCCGGATCCGCTCGATGATGACGTTCTTGTTCGAGTTCACGCAGCGGGTGTCAATCCAGTCGACTGGCGGATTCGTCAGGGAATGCAGCTGGTGTCGATGCTGCCGGAGAATCCCTTTCCCCTCATTCTCGGGATGGACGTATCTGGCGTCGTTGAGGAAGTTGGCGCGTCAGTCACTGAATTCGAGACGGGCGATGCCGTGTGCGGTGTCAATGGCTTCCCGGAGTTAGGTTCCTATGCAGAGTATTCGGCCACACCTGCCGAGCAACTAGCCCCGAAACCTGAATCGCTCGACCACGAGGAGGCAGCTGGCGTGCCGGTCGTCACGCAGACCGCCTGGCAAGCGCTATTCGAGTATGCTGATTGCACGGCCGACCGGCGAGTCCTCATCCACGGCGCAGCCGGTGGTGTTGGACACATGGCCGTCCAATTGGCGAAATGGAAGGGGGCCGACGTAATCGCCACGGCGTCGGGGTACAGTGAAGACTATCTCCGAGAATTGGGCGTCGATGAGTTCGTTAACTACCGCGAAGAGCGCTTCGAATCAGTGATTGACGATGTCGATATCGTGGTGGATACAGTCGGGGGTGAAATCCCCGCACGCTCAGTGGACGTACTCAAGAAAGAGGGAGTATTCGTCTCAGTTGTTGGACAACCATCCGACGCTCTCACCACCAACCACGATATCGACGTGGAAGTGGTAAGTGGGCGTTCGAATTCACCATCGCTCCTAACCACCATTAGCGAATTGATTGACGCTGGGGAGGTGCGGCCCACTATCAGTGCTGAATTCCCACTCGAAAATGCAGCTCAGGCACACGAAATAGGTGAGACAGAGCACGTCCAAGGGAAACTCGTTCTCAGCATTGCCTGATTCGTCGTATCGTATATCGAATTGAGATCCATCGGCTCCATCGGTGGAAGCTGCTACTTCACTCAATCAGTACATGGAATAGAAGTAGTATATCATCTAACACCGATTCAGCGTGACCACCTCTTAGTAGCGGATGACTTACGGGGCGCACTTCCCGAGAAACTAATAGAACGAATGGAATGGATACGTAAACTCCGGAACTCGCCAGCAGCAGCCGTGATTTTCGCGAGCACGCTCGTCGCTGTCATGGGTGTCTCACTTATCAGTCCTGCACTTCCAGCGGTCCAGGAGGCATGGGACATTTCGGAGGCACAAGCCAGCCTGTTGTTGTCGGCGTTCACGCTCCCCGGCATATTTCTCACCCTCCCGATTGGATTGCTGACCGACCGAATCGGTCGGAAACCGATTTTAATTCCCGCGCTTGTCGTCTTCGGACTCAGTGGGGGCGGCATCATCTTCACTTCCGATTTCACCCTGATCTTGGTACTGAGAGCGATTCAGGGAGCGGCGAGCAGTGCAATCGCGATGCTTACGGTCACACTCCTCGGGGACCTCTATTCCGGTGAACAACGAAGAGTGTTGATCGGGACCAATGCGGCGATTCTCGCGGTGGGTGCTGCTGGCTATCCGCTACTCGGCGGTGCGCTCGCAACAGTCGCTTGGTCGGCTCCCTTTGCGTGTTTTCTCCTCGCGCTGCTCGTGGCTGTTCCCGGCATTACCTTACTCGAGGAGCCACACCGGGACGAAAATACTTCAAATTCGAGTATCCGTGCGTTCCTCACTGGGCCTACACCGATGACTCCCTTCGTCGTGCTCTATCTGGCAATCTTCGGGATCTTCGTCATCCTCTATGGCGCGCAACTCACCGCTGTTCCGTTCCTGCTCGCCAACGAATATCACCTCTCTTCAGCCGGAATCGGCCTTCTCGTAGGATTGCCTGCGGTCACGATGGGTCTGACTGCAATGCAAGGTGACCGTGTACTTCGGTCGCTCACGAGCTTCCAATCGATTGCACTCGGATTCGTCAGTTACGGGGTCGGACTCGTCATCGTTGCCGTCGCGGACTCTATTTATGTGGTCGCTGGCGCACTCTTACTGTTTGGTCTCGGCCAGGGCCTCGCAGAACCGATTACGGATACTGCACTCAACGAACGAGCACCGGACGACTTTCGCGGGAGTATCATGAGTGTTCGAACGAGCGTGCTTCGACTCGGCACGACGGTCGGCCCGCCGCTTAGTGTCGGGGCTGCAGCCGTCTTCGGCTATCAACGAACACTATTGGTTTCCGGCGCCGGTGCCTTTGTCATTGGAATAACTTGGTTCACGGTCAATCGTTTGTAATCTCTCTCACACCTACTCGTTCACCTGTAGACGAGAAACTCTATTCCAACCCTGAACGGTGTTGTTTGGAAATGTAGTATTGGGAGACTTCTATTACTACTTTCACGTCGGTACCCACTGAATCTGATTCATTTCGCATCTTATGGTGGTCGAAGAAGAAATGCACTGAATCCCGCAACGACCGCCAATACACCGCCTACAAGGAACGTCATCGACCAGGATGTCATCGTGATGAGGACGCCAGCGAGTACACCGCCGGCGACGCCCCCGCCGACTTTCCCGAGATAGACCAGCGCATAGTTGGTCGAAGAGTGTGCTTGGCCGTAGTAGTCACCGACGATGCTCGGAAAGAGGGCGAACTGCGGGCTCCAGAAGAACGTCGCAATGATGACGGCGAGAATGAACCCCAGACCGGACCCAATCTGTCCGAACCAGACGAGCAAGAACAAGCCAACTCCCGTCAAGATCGACGAAACGGCGATCGCCCACTTGCGGTTGACCCAATCGGAAATACCGCCCACTACAATTCGACTGATCCCGCCGACAAGAGCGAGTACCGTTGCTGAGGCAGTTCCAACAATTGCTGTGAGTCCAAACTGCTGAGCGAACGAAACGACCTTTGCAGTCAGCATCAGTCCCGCCGTATTCACAAAGGCAAACATGCCCAGTAACGTCCAAAACTGCCACGTTCGGATCATCTCACGCCAGGTGAACCCTCCGTTCTCCGTCGTTACTGGGTCTTCAGTTGTCGCAGCCGTGGTCGACGTCTCTTCGCTCCAGCCAGTTGGTGGGTCACGGAGGACGACCGCGCCACAGATAACGCCGACTCCGATGAGGACGCCCATATTTCTGAGGACGCTAGAATACGCCGCTGACGTCGCATTCGCACGGACGTAGGGAATAAACACGGCACTTCCAGCAGCAAATGCCATGGTTCCGATTCCCGTCGTGAGTCCCCGATAATCGGGGAACCACTTCAGCGCGGAATTGATCGCGACTGTATATACAATGCCGACACCTACGGCGCCGAGTGAATACAGCACATATATCTGCCAGATGGCAGTCGCGTACGCGAGCCCGAGGTAGCCGCCGCCGGCGAGAATGCCGCCAAGAAGACTAATTCGACGGGGACCGTGATTATCTCGCCACCATCCGACCGGGAATTGGGAGAGTGATTGAAAAGCGACGAACAACGTAAAAACGAGTCCGAGTGCTGGGAGTGGGATGGACAAGTCCGCTGCTAGTGGTCCCTCAATGGAGGACCAGACGTACTGGTACGGGCTAACCAGCGCCATCATGACAGCTGCTGCGACGATCTGCCACCATCGAGAGAATCCAAGAATCTCTTGTGCACGGTCAGCAAGTCCACTCATCTGCTTGATGCCTCATTTCTAACCTCTTGGACCGTGAGTCTAGCTAATTGCTCGAAGTCCACCGATTCCGGTGTGATATCGAGCTCCAGTCCAGTGCCACGTATCGCACGTGCCGTCGGAGCGCCGATTGCTCCGATAACAGTTTCCTCTAACCCACGTTTGAGTTCCGCCGCATCATCTTGCTCCGTAGCAATCTCAAAGAAGTGATCGACAGTTCTCGGTGACGTGAATAGTATACCATCTAATCGACCCTCAATTGCGAGCGAGACTGATCGACCAGCTGTGTTCGGCCTCTCCAATCGGTACAACTGGGTTTCATGGACAGCTGCACCAGCTTCTTCCAGCCCTCGAACCAAGACATCGCTTCCATGTGCACTCCGAGCGATCTCGACTGTCTTCCCTTCAACCTCGTCTGCCAATTCCTCGACGAGTCCCGCGGAAGTGAACGTCGAGGGGACCACATCGACTGAATACTCCCGATTTCGTAGTGCGGTCGCGGTCTGTCGACCGATTGCACACACTGTCTCCCCATCTGGCTCCCATCCACGCTCTACAGCGAGTTCGACTCCAGTCGTACTGGTGAAGATGCAATACTCTGCCTCACGAGGCTGCATTCCCGTCGGACAGATGGTCAGCATCGGATCTGCGATTGGTGTAACACCCAGTGATTGAAGATAGCGGATCGCCTCCTCAATACGAGTGTCATCAGGGCGGAGGACAGCCACCGTCGGCTTGGGCATAGTAGATGTTCCGTCGGTGATGGCCTTGGATGTACCGAGAATCGCGCGACCGAATCCGAGTTCTTCAAATCATCGGTCTGGTTATCCAAGTGCATGGACAACGACGACTCGCACGACCATGTCGTCCCTGGGAGTGAAGAGGAACTCAATACGCCTGACGTTCGAGGCTACGACTTTCGCGGCGAGTTTGACTTCTACGAGATGCTCGATGCCTACGCAACGACGGGATTCCAAGCGACACAACTCGCGGAAGCCATCGATATCGCCAACCGCATGCAGGAGGCGGACGCCACTGTCTATCTCACGTTCACCTCGAACATCATTTCCTCGGGACTGCGCGAAATCGTCGCGTATCTCGTGCGAGAAGGATACGTTGACGTTCTCATCACGACATCCGGTTCGCTGACCGAAGACGTCATTAAGACTGCCAAACCGTTCAAGATGGGTGAATGGGACGCAGACGAGGCAGCACTTCGTGAGCGCGGCATCAATCGACTCGGCAATCTCTTCGTCCCATCTGATCGGTATGTGTGGCTAGAGGAGTATTTGAACGACTTCTTCGACGACTTCTTTGCGGATGAGAAGGTCCGAACACCAACGGCGTTTGCACGGGAGTTAGGAAAGACGATTGACGACGAGGACTCGGTCTTGAAGCAGGCAGCGGACAACGACGTGCCGGTGTACTGTCCGGCGCTGACTGATGCTGAGGTCGGGAACTTCCTCTATTATTATCGCCAAGGCAACGATTCAGACGTCGGTATCGAGATACTCGACGACTACGACGCACTCATCGAGGACGGGTTGCTTGCAGACACGACGGGGCTCATCGCTGTCGGCGGTGGCGTCCCGAAACACCATGCGATCATGACGAATCTCTTCCGCGGCGGGGCGGATTACGTCGTTTACATCTCGACGGGGATGGAGGGTGATGGGTCGCTGTCGGGCGCACCGCCGAACGAGGCAGTCTCATGGGGGAAAATCAAGGAAGAGCGAGCGAACTATACGCAGGTCGAAGCAGAGGCGACACTGGTCTTCCCATTGCTTGTGGCCGGAGCTTTCAGATAACCGCCGTCCTGGTCTTGGCAACTCCAATTAGGAGTTATCAGAGACTTGATTCAAACTTCATGCCCCAGCGGCTTCTCTGTTAAAAACCGATGGTTTGGTCTGTACAGCTCGACGACGAAGCGCACGAAACAGAGCAATATGACGACTAAACTGAGAGTACTACCTGTTCAGGATACTGATCTGATAGGATCGTCCACCAGTCTAGCCGAGGGGAACGGATCTGTGAGGAGTGCGGACTCGTTATTGAAGACGAGCTAGTGGACTCTGGCCCAGAGTGGCGAGCATTCAGCCACCAAGAACGCCAGGAGAAGTCGCGGGTCGGTGCTCCAACCACCAACACGATGCATGATAAGGGCCTGACCACCCAAATCGACTGGAAGGACAAAGACGCGTATGGTCGCGCGATCTCGTCAAAAAAGCGATCGCAGATGCATCGCCTGCGAAAATGGCAGGAGCGGATCCGGACAAAGGATGCTGGTGAGCGGAATAACGAGAACGAACACAAAAAGAGGTGACAGACGTGGCGCAAGTAATTGAAGTGACTATTCGAAACCGATATGAAGAACAGACTGAGATGATGAGGCTGAAATAACGCCCCATCTTCGATATTCAAGCTAGCGTTCAACGCGTGATTTGACCCAAGGTTGCGCTTCGCCGTGAGCACTGTATTGGTCGTTTTCGGCTCGGAATCCTCGATAAGGCGGACACGCGTCTTCCAATCGGACATGAGGAGTGTTTCAGACGTATTTTGTGGCCTTCACCGTCGATATGCTATGACCCGGTCAGTCCGGCAAGGAATATTTGGACGTGGCCGAACGTGATTCGCATGGTGGCTGCGCCAAATCCAAAAGCAATGAAACTCAGTAATATAACGAATTCCGCCTTTGCGTCATTCAAATCGACCAACATCGTAAGAACCGCAAGTGATCCCGATAGTGCACAGATAGAACCTCCGGCGAGGAAGCTCAAACTCGTAAAAACTGGGTCCGCCAGACTCATGACCGGAAACGAAGGTGTGTAGACTCCAGCTACGTTCAGGCCGAAGCCTCCAAATACGTACCCGATGAAGCACATAATGGCGGCTGCACTTCCCAACGACGACAGCCGGTACAGTCGATAGAACCCTCGTTCAAGTGGAGTGGATGGCTGCCGTGTTCGCCTAGAGGGAGGATGATTCATCTGTTACGGCCATAACCCCCGTGCCTCGTGGGCTTCGGCGATCCGCGAGAGAGCGACGATGTAGGCTGCATCACGCCAGGTAACATCACGCTGCTCGAACTCTACTCGAACCGCATCCCAGGCAGCCTGCATTTCTGCCTCGAGTTCATCGTTCACCCGTTCGAGCGACCACGCTCTCCGATTGATGTCCTGGAGCCACTCGAAGTAGCTGACAGTGACACCGCCAGCGTTGGCGAGAATATCTGGAATCACGGCGACATCCCTTTCCGCGAGAATCGAATCGGCTGTCGAGGTCGTCGGGCCATTCGCACCCTCGACAACGAAATCCGCGGCAATCGCTTCCGCGTTCTCCTTAGTGATCACGTTCCCTAGTGCTGCTGGAATGAGTACGTCGACATCGAGCGTGAGCAATTCGTCGTTCGAAATGACGTTGTCCGCGTATTTGGTAACGGCTTCCGGTTCTTCGTCATGTGACGGGACAGACGCCGTATCGATCCCCTCTGGTTCGTACATGGCTCCGTTCACGTCGCTGATCGCGACTACTGTCGCGCCCCACTCGTCGAGCAGACGGGCAGCATTTGCACCGACACTCCCATAGCCCTGTACTGCAACCGTCGTCTCCTCGAGCTGGCGGTCATAATACTCGCAGACCAATTGCGTGACGATCGCAACGCTTCGTCCCGGAGCCTCTTCACGGCCTTCACTGCCGCCGACCACCGGCGGCTTCCCGGTGACGACGCCCGGTGTCGTCTCGCCTTCTTGCATCGAGTACGCGTCCATCAGCCACGCCATCGTCTGCGGGTCCGTTCCCATGTCAGGGGCGGGAATATCCTGGTTCGGGCCAATAACGTCGCGAATTTCCTGTGCGAACCGTCGAGTGAGCCTTTCTTTTTCCGTTGAACTCAGCTCCTTCGGGTTGACAGCAACGCCTCCCTTGGCCCCTCCGAATGGGAGGTCCATGACGGCACATTTCCAGGTCATCCACATGCCGAGCCCGACACACTCATCTCTGGTCACATCGGGGTGGTATCGGAGTCCCCCCTTAAACGGCCCTCTGACACTATCGTGTTGCGCTCGATAGCCCGTGAACACCTCGACTGTGCCGTCATCCCGCTTGATGGGGACCGTTACCTCGTGGACCTTCTTGGGATACTGGAGTCGTTCGACGATATTCGGGTCGATCTCTAGGTGAGTCGCAGCATGGTAGAGCTGGCGTCGAGCTGTTTCAAGCGCTGATTCTGATTCAGTCGTGTCAGTCGGGGCGTCTCCGGATTCGCCATGGCTGCTCTCGGATGTTGATGCCATGATTATTCGAGCGGCATCTGTCGATTTCGCATCGGTCCGCCACAGTCAGGACACTGGCCGGGGTTACTCTCTGCAATGAGGATGCTGCCACACTCGAAGCACTCGTATGGACGTTCCTCGTCGGGGGCAATTTTGACGTCTCTCATGATTGGTTTGAGTGCCAACAGACTGTCTAGGGCACTCTACCATAACGTAATAACTGTATAAGGGAATATTGAATGGTTAACTACCAAACCGCTACTCGCTATGTGGGTTCGTTATTTAACCAGTCTGTGCAGGTACAGCGGTCGAGAGGTTGTTCTCTTCGAAGAGCGTGGCGAACAGTTTGCGCTGGACGGTGCGAGCATGCTTGTAGAAGGCGGGCGGACTAATTCCGAGTGTCTCCGCGACCTCTTCACCCGTGCTCTCACGTGGTGACTCGAAGAAGCCGCTATAATACGCCGTTTGAATTACCTCGAGTTGTCGCTCTGTAAGCTTCTCGAGGAACTCCGAATAGATGTCACGATCGATCGACTGATCGAGTGTCTGCTTCGAGCGGAGTTCGATAGTGGAGAACGTCTCGCGGACGAGCTGCATGATCGTTCGAACGTCAATACTGTCCGGAATATCGATGACGAGCGTCGTCGTGGTCGGATCAGCAGTCGCCTCCCGAAAGACGGCACCGTGATCGGCCAGCTCCAAGGCGAGAAACGGCTGCGTAAGCCGGAGCCGCAAGACGCCACCCTCACCGTCTGCGCTGATTCGTTGTACCTCGTCGATTGCGACCAGCTGCGAGGCGGCTTCTGTAACATCATCCACCGCCGCGCCTTCAACGGTCACGAACACATAGCTACCTTCTGTGGATTGCTGGACCCCTCCTTGATACGAGATGGTACATGCTGCGTCCTGGGCCAGTCGTGAGAGGACGAACGTCGGGTCGTCGATAGCGAACTCGACGCGAGTCACAGCCGTCGTGAGCAGCGCGTTCTTCCGCTCGATCGCACTGAGCGCAGATGCGATGGTTTCACCGAGTTCAGCCAACACTGCCTTCGCTGTATCATCGAACGCGTCTCGGGTCGGTGCGTACACCGTCAATATACCGTGTGTGAGGTCGTTGTACACGAGCGGAATGCTCAACACAGAAAGGTAGTCTCGAGAGATGGCGTCCTTCCGCCACTGTTCGTCGCGGAGACCGGCGGCGACGTTCGATACCATTGTCACGTCGCCAGTGGCCGCGGTTTGGCCGGCCGGTTCTGTACCTGATGCCTGAATTCGGAACGACTGGCTGTCCAGATACCCCTGTTCAGTTCCTGCCCAGGTTCGGGGGTCGACGGTCTCGGTCGTTGGATCGACCGTCCCGATCCAAGCAAATCGGAATCGATCATCGGCGGTCAACAGCTCACAGACTGTGTGGTCGATTTCCTCGCGCGTCTCCGCTTGCACGAGGGCTTGATCGATCTCCCGAATCGTCTCGTTAATACGATTCAAGGCGGTCAGCTGCTCGTTTTGTTCTTGGAGTGTTCGGTCTTGCTCGCGGAGTCGTGTCTCCCGCGTGACGCGGTCGAGGGCTGCCTCAGCGGTTGCCGCGAGCAGGTCGGCCAGTTCCCGTGTCACATCGTCGAAGGCACCGACTTGGTTCGAGCCCGCGATGAACACACCGTGATTGCCGAGTGGAATGTAGGTCGCACTCCGGAGGTCAGTCGCTCTGTTTTCGAGTCTATCTGCGTCGTGGACATCGTCGAAGAACAGTGGCTCATCCTCAACGAAACTATAGCTTGGGAGGGTTTCGCCGTCGGCGTGCACGGTTGGGAGCGGGCCGTTCAACTCCCTCATCGTCACAGAGTGGGCCGCGGGTCGGAGATCGTTGGTATCGGCATCGAAGAGATAGACCGCACTTGCATCCAGATTGAGCACGCTGGGTGTGTCGTCGACGACGTGTTGAGCGATTTCCTGGTGAGTTTCGGTGTAGAGGAAATCGCGGGCAGTCTCGTGGAGTGTCGCGAGTGCCTCCTCGTGTTGTTTGCGTTTTGTGATATCTCGACAGCTGAAGAGGAGCGTCCCGTCCTGAATCGCCACCTCACGAACATTGACGAGGAGTGTGTGCTCGCGCCCGGCTTTGTCGGTCGCCGTACACTCGATGTTTTTCAAAACGCCCTTCTCCGCAAGCTCCGCCCGATCGAAGAGATCCTCATCGAGGAGGTCGTCGATTGTCCCCCGCTCTCGAATCTCGTCCACAGTGTACCCGAAGATGAAGTGCACGTTCGGACAGACGTAGGTGTACTCGCCGTCCTCGTCCGTGATGAGGACGGTGTCGGCCATGTTGTTGAGCGTGACGCGGTGGAGTTCCTCGGATCGGCGGAGATCGCGTTCGAGGTTGACCCGTTCAGTGATGTCGACGCCTTCGACGAGGATCGAGACGAGATCCCCGCGTTCGTTCTCGACGGGACGAACGGAAAGATCGATGATACGAGCGTTCTCGATCTGGGGCGACTGTGGAACGACAGCGTGACCGAACGTCCCGTCCAGGACGGTTTCCACGAGGTGGCGCACGTCCGCCTTCGTTGCGTCCGCCTGCGACCACCACGGAAGCATCCAAAAGGGTTCGCCGACGATCGTTTCGACGTTCTCGTCGATCATCTCGCGCGCCGTCTGGTTGACACGGGCGAGTGAGCCATCCGAATCGAGCACCCACATCGCCGTCCGCGAATCGTTGAAGATCGCGTCGAACTGTCTGGCGCGCTCCCGCTGGGTGGCCGACCGCCGTGCAGACCGGATCGAACGTGCGGTCCGGTCCAGTAGCTCCTCGGTTATCTGTTGGGCCGATTCCGTCAGTGCGATGTAATCGGTAACGCCGGCTCCGATGGCTTCACTGGCGATCGCTTCGCTTCCGGAGGCGGTACCAACTATCACGGGAAGAGCGGTCGTCTCGTCGCGAATTTCTCTGAGGAGTTCCAAGCCCGTTGCCCCATCGAGTATATACTCTGTAATGAGACAGTCCGGTGTCCTCATTCGGACGATGTCGAGCGCCTCTGCTTTGGTTCTAACCGTTTGCACAGTCGCGTCAGTCCGGGTCTCGAGCGTCTCTGCGAACCTCCCGATCCACTCGCGCCCCCCGACAAGCAAGACACAGGACGAATCGAGTATAGTAGGAGAAGACACCATTATTCGAACGCTAGTGTCGGGTGGACGTTCTCCCCCGTGTCGCTTCGAGATCTGATCCGTATCTGCTGTACTAGGTGGAGACGTACGGGCATGGTCGGTTTATTATCAAACCGCCAAAGGACAAAGAGGTTCGTTATGTAACCTACAGGGACAATGCTGCCGATGCACACCTAGGAACCGCTATCATCGGGAATCGTCGCGGTCGAAACAGCCATTCCCGATTCCTCCGTACCAGATACTCCCCCTCTCGATTAATGACTCATCGGACCAACGACACCCGATCGGTAGACCCGAGCCTTGATGAACCGTCACAGGATAACCGGACGACGTGGGGACTCGTCGTCGGAGCGAGCCTCATCTCGACGGGCCTAGCCGCCTATGAGATCGTTCCGGCGAGTGTCACCCCCATCATTCGTGACTCGTTGAACATCGGTCCGACCATCGCGGGCCTCCTCGTCGGGATAATGTTCGGTACTGCGGTCGTTACGAGCCTCCCGGCTGGCGCGGTCCTCGATCGAACGGACTCCAGGACCGCAATGGCAGTTGCGGTGCTTACGCTCCTCGTCGCTGGGAGCTGGGGCTGGATCGCAGGTCGTCAGGGCGACTATCGATCAGTGATCGCATCGCGAGCGCTCGGTGGCGTTGCGTACGTCGTCGTCTGGAACGCCGGCATCGATCTGGTGAGCCGGGCTGTGAGCGCTGCGAATCAGGCGACTGCAGTCGGTATCTTCACCGCGAGTGGTCCGATCGGATTCGCTCTTGGGCAGGGACTCGGCCCGCTCATAGCCGAGCAGTTCGGGTGGCCCGCTATCTTTCTCGCATTTACCGGGGTCGTACTGGTCGGGCTGGTCGTGTTCTGGCCAGCAAGTCGGGGACTTGGACGGAGTCGGGGAGAAGCGCCCTCGGTTTCGGAGTTCGGCGCAGTACTCCGAAACCGGAACGTGTGGTTGGTCGGGCTCCTCGGGTTTCTCGGCTACGCGCTGTACCTGTTCGTGAATAGCTGGGGCTCGTCGTACCTCACCGAGGAGCTTGGCCTCTCGCTCGCAGTGAGTGGCCTCTTAGTAGCAGTGTTCCCCGCAGTTGGTGTCGTCTCGCGGGTCAGTAGCGGGCTCCTGTCCGATCGGGTCTTTGGCGGTCGCCGCCAGCCCCTCGTCCTCGGTTCGTTCTGCGTTGCAGCCCCGCTCGTGCTCGCCTTTACTCGGTTTCGCTCACTCCCACTTCTCGTTGCGCTCTTGCTCCTCGCCGGATTTGCGGTCCAGCTAACGCTGGGATTGTCCTTCACGTACGTCCGGGAGGTCGTCGACCCGCGGGTCGCCGCCACAGCAGTCGCGTTCCAGACGAGTATCGGACTAGCGGGAGCGTTTCTCGCGCCGATCGCGGGCGGCGTTGTCGTTGATCTGGCTGGATTCGATACCGCGTTCACGCTCGCTGGAGGCCTCGCTCTCTGCGGCATTGCGATAGCGTGGCGAGCACCGGAGCCGGCGAACGTGTAGTGGGCGTTTCGGTTATCGACGGTTTCACTGAATCCGCGGAGGGCGACTGATTTCACTGTTTGACGGCTTGTTCGACGTTGTGAACTACCCCGCCCTGAAGGGCGGAGCTTCCTGCTTCCACGACGCGCTTTTTTACCACGGTGCGTGGCATAGAGAGCGCAGTCTCCACAGGCGTTGGGTTCGGACCGTCCCCTTCCTACCTGTTCGACGGTCCTGATGGCGTCAGTGGCCACCTGCGCAGGCGTGTTCTTGCCCTCTAACGCACCGGCAGACGCCGACCGCCTTACTACCCCATCAGCCAGACAGGGTAGTAAGCGGTTGGGACGAGCGGAAACAGACGATGACGGCGATTCATCCCCGCCCTCAAGGGCGGGACTTTCTCGCCTGCAGTCACGTAAAAGCGACGTCCTGTGTCAAGATTGGAGGTTTCCCCGCGCCGCACTTGCTCACATCAGCCTGCACCCTCTAACGAAAAATCGTCGGTGAGCGTCGGTGGAACCTCCGGATGAGCACGAGCGTAAGAACGCCGTCCATGGGGCGCGGGCATCAGCCCGGAGTGAGATAGAGGCGGTCGTCGACCTCGTAGAGATAGCCCCGACTGAGCAATTGCGTGAGCGCGACATCCGCTTCCGCCTCGGTGAATCCGTGGTCCCGCAGCATTTCACGTGCAATCGCTGGGCGCATCCCTTCGGTCATCTGTAGAGGTGATTCGAGGTGTGCAAGTGCGTCGCTTGCGAGTGAGCCAAGCGGTGTCTGTCGGGTTGAAGTGGGGTCCATGAGCGATCGTGGGGAGAGGGGTAGATCAGCCAGGTGATGCGATGGTTTACTCTTTGGGCAACACGTCTTGATGTTTCGGACGGCCGTCTCTCCCTCTTACTCTGTTTCCTTCATAGTCCGCTATCGAAGGCATGGACACCGTACCTACCTGCGTGTCTAACCGCACATAGATTGTCCACGTGGGTTGTCGATGTGAGTTGTCGCCTCGTTCGTGACGTACCTTTCTTTCTCGGGTGCGTCTGAGGGCGATCCCTCACTCGCGGGATCGTTCAGTGTTGCCTCGGGGAATGAGACGAACGAGAGCACCGGAGACAAATAGTAGGCACGATCCGTCTCGGTCGATCGGTACTTGTGAACAGTGATCTGTTCTTTGCGGTGCTACTGGACGTTACAGAATCTCCGAGGATACGTCCGGTCAGGCAAATCTATTTGTTATGTGTTGCCGACTAACAATCGTCCGATGACGACTGACGAGTATGACATCGACGACGAATCGATTCCACACGATCTTCATTCCCGACGGTCGGTTCTCAAGACCGGCGCATTCGCTGGTCTGCCGTATCTCGCAACGCGTGGTGACGGCGAGCGGTTTCCTCCTTCTCGTACCGCCCACGCCTCGAACCCCAGTGAGAACAGAAAGACCAACGCCCCGAAGACGGTCGACGAATCTCAGATCGTCTCTAGTGGGCCTTCAGCCGTTAACTGCTAGATTCAAACGGGAGACACGGAGGACTGGAAACTAGCGATTCACGACTGAAGCAGCACTAGTGGACAGCTAGAGGAGTGGGTCGCGGAGAAAGCACAATTCAACAAGGGGTTCATGCCGCCTGGAAGCCGAGCACACGAGAACTACGTTGATCTTTTAGCACAGCGACTGCGAGAGGTGGGCGTCGACGATGTGACGCTCGAGGAGTTCACGTTCACTCGCTGGGAACCAACTGACTGGTCGCTCATCCTAGATCCAACGGACGATTCGGCTCCGCTTCCGGTGGCAGGGTATATCCCGTATTCCGGAACGACCGGACCTAAGGGTCACGATGCACCAGTCACGTATCTACCAGGGCTCTCGAACGATGGGACGACCGTCGTACTTGACGGGGTGCCAATCGGTGAGGCCATCTCGGCATACGACGTAGCGGACAAGATCGTCGTTGTCGATGTCCCCCTCCCGGAGATCTCCCTGTCGTCCCTCCGTGAGCAATTTTATTTCGTGAACGATTCGATTCCAGAGACACTCGCACCGACCTTGTTCACCGGACTTCTCGCGGTGCCTCAGATTCATGCCGCATTAGAAACGCAGAATGCAGCAGGGATGGTTGGGATCCTCCCGTTCGGCCCGGACGCTGCAAACAACCTCTATGCGCCCTTCGAAGGTGTCGTCGCCGATCTCCCAGGATTGTATGTCGATCAATTCACCGGACGACAGCTCAAACAGGAGCTCGCCACTGCCGGGGGGACGCTTCCAGGACGCCTCCGGCTTGAGGCAACCGTGGACGAGCAGGCGACCGCACGTAACATCGTTGGCGTCATCCCTGCACCTACCGATCGGGAACTCGTCCTGTGCACGCATACGGACGGTACAAACGCAAACGAGGACAACGGGCCGGTGGCAATTTTAGCGCTTGCCGAGTACTTCCGGCAGTTGCCGCGTGGACGGCGACCAGTGACGATTCGCGTCATCCTCACTGGTGGTCACTTCGCCCGACACAACGCTGGACTACGGGCATACCTTGACGATCATAAAGACGAGGTGAAGGAGAACGTACTCGCGGCGATCGAGCTGGAGCATCTCGGTGCATTGGAGTGAAACGAGCAGCCAGACGGGTCCTTTGAGCAGACCGGCGATGCCGGGCTCCAGCTGCTCCCAACCACTTCCAGTCAGGCGGTGGTCGAAGAGAGTATCGCGTTCGGCGAACAGTTCGAGCACCTATTCGTGCCTCCAAGTGAGGTTCTCTACTTCGGTGCTGGTGATCAGTGGCTTGAACTGACCGAACTCATCCAGTATATCACCGGCGAGAACTATCTGTTGAGCTACGGCTTCCCGGACGAGGTAGTCACGACTGAGTTCCACGATTACGCACTGATGCGGGCGCAGATCACCGCGTTCGCACAGATGGTGTTGAATCTCGGAAACAAACCGGTCTCTGCCTTCAACGAACCGTTCTCCGAGTAGCCGATGTGGCTTTCATCCCGGCGGTGGGTCTCCACGGGATAGTTTCGTATCCCGATTCATTAGGTCGGAGATTGAACCCTCCCTACAGGATACTGCAGCTAACGATCGCTATCAGGTCCGTGATTAGAGGGATTGGGCTGCGAAAAACATGATCGAATTCAAATCGACCTCATTGTGGTTTTTAGCTGGCAGTACGTCCCTCTGATAGATGATGATTAAATGTTGGGTGTCGGCCGTTCTTTGCCCTATTCATTCAGACGAGTCGATCGAGCCCCCGTCTGTTAATCCATCAGAATCGAATATTCTCTGTTCGACCCGAAATTATTTCGTGGTCTAATGGATAGTCCGAGTTATGCTGACATGGACCGAACTACTGCTTTTCTTCGGAGCGAACATCGTAGTGTGGCTTGGCACTGCATTGCTGTACGTGTACTACTTCCACGAATCTGATGAAACGGTTCTAAGAAGTGCCCAAGAGGAGTCTAGTTCCGAGAGGAGTGCCGATCATGGTTAGCACCATTATTTATGTGGAGTTTGCGATTTACCTGATCGCACTCCTTCTCATTGGTGCATATGGGGGGAGACTTACTGAGACCGCATCGGACTATCTCCTTGGCGGACGGAAATTAAACCTATTCAGTGCAGCGCTCAGCGAACAAGCGAGTTTGTGGAGTGGCTGGTTGGTTGTAGGATTCCCGGCGTTAATTTACGCAAACGGGGTTTCGTCACTCTGGTGGATGGTTTGGCAGATTCCACTCGGCATTGTAACGTGGGGGATTCTGGCGAAACGTATCGGGCGGTATTCACGTGTTCTGAAATCGTTAACCATACCTGGATTTTTATCAGCAAGACACGGAGATAGTCGTCATCTTATTCGGCTAACAAGTACACTTGTCATTGGAATCTTCATGACGGGTTATATCGCTGGACAGCTACTTGCTGCAGCGAGTGCAATTGCCGTGGGATTTGATCTCTCCTACGATGTCGGATTCCTGATCGCACTCGGTATCGTTGTCATCTATACGGTCATGGGCGGGTTCACTGCCTCCTCATACACGGACGTACTTCAAGCTCTGTTGATGACGGCGTTCGCCATCGTCGTTCCTATAGCCGTACTGATTGCGGTTGGCGGACCAACCGAATTGATGACCCAATTCAATAACGCTGCATCAGAAAATATGACCTCGTTCACCGGTGGACGAACACCGTATGAGTTCCTGATCTTCTCAACTATCGCAGTGATTGCGCTTGGTGGACTGGGTCAACCTCATGGTGTTGTACGATACATGGGAATGGCACGCCCCTCGAAAGCCGGATATGCGATGGTCGTCGCCATTGTGTTTATGTTAATTGCGTTGATCGGTATTCCGATAATCGCCCTCGGAGGTGTCGTCATGCTCCCCGGTGTTGAGAATCAGGACTTGATTGCGCCAATGATGATTCTCGAAACACTTCCGCCGTGGCTTGCAGGGTTTCTCCTCGCAGGAGGCGTTGCTGCTATAATGAGCACTGCTGATTCCCAATTGCTCGTTGCGGGGAGTGCGTTCGGTGAAGACGTATATAGTGGAATCATCAATCAGGACGCCAGTGATCAGAGTGTTCTCCTTGCGAATAGGGTAGCCGTCCTAGGTATCGGTGTACTCGCCGCAGCATGGGCGTGGATCACGCCTGGCTCAGTTCATACGACGATATTGTTCGCATGGGCAGGACTCGGCGCAGGACTTGGCCCCGCCCTCGTGATGTCTGTGTATTGGAAGAAAACAACGGGCACAGGTGTGATTGCAGGGATGGTGACGGGTCTCGTTACGACGATTGTGTGGAATCAACTGTCGGGTGGGCCATTCATGGTCTTCGATATCTACGAACTATTACCGGCGTTCACGTTGGCGCTATTAGCCGTCGTTATCGGGAGTTATCTGTCTGGCCCACCAGAGCGAGGCGAAAAGCAAATTGAGCGAGAACTCAACGAGATCGCAAAACCCCTCCAGGAGGAGATTGATATTGTACGAGACCGCCACTCCTCGGCAACTCCGGCCCTTGAACAGCGAGACGCAGAACGGATTTTAGCCGTAACGGAGGAGAACATCGTTACGACCTATCTCTCGAACGTCGAACTGGAATCACTCTCTATTGCAAACGAGTCCCCTATCTCGAGCAAAAATATACGGGAATAGACTAATTCGCGTACTGTGTTGCCAAGTCCAGGAGAGCGTGCTTGGATTTCTATTTGGAGGACGAATTCGGCAGATATGCACCGACTGTAGCGTTACGTGCCGTGATCTCGCCAGTGATTGTGTCAATTAGGTGTATGATTGATGGCGTCGCTGACGGAACGATCCAAAATAGTCGGAAGACAGTCTCGTCGTTTGTAGCCGTAATTTGTGGGGTTTTCAACGACTTATACCATGTATTTATTTGTCGTCGGACATACGAATGTGCTGTCTCCATGGCTGTCTGTCTATCTATTCGGGGATTCAAAAGAGACGTAGAATTGAAGGACTGGCTCTCAATTTCGGGGTAGATATCATTTTTTACGCACGTTCCTGTGAGGAGATCTACGGTAACAGACAGTGTGGTTTCACGGTTTTCGAATATCTTCCGTTCAATCTCGACATCATGCTGGGATATCAGCTTAGGCAATCCAATAACCCTGATCTGGTCTGTTGGTGTCGCTATATCGTGTGTATCTAATACCTGTTCGAGGGAATGATTCGGTTTAATTACATTAACTTCGTGCATCGTCTCTTCCTGGTTATTACGAGTCTATACGTTGTCCGAGGCTCGACCATGGCCGCTGGGTGATTCCTCAAATCGATCATATGAGAAGAAGCTTGCGTCGACCAACTGTGTCGAGCCTTCGGTGATAAGATCAGTCAATATTCTCCCTACCGCAGGAGCTTGCTTGAATCCGTGGCCAGAGAACCCACAAGCGAAGTAACATCCGTCAGGGCCGATCTGATCGAGAATGAAGTCGTGATCGGGGGTCGATGAATAGACGCCACAGTATTGACCTCTAATTCCTGCGTCTCGTAGTTCCGGGATCATCTCACCGAGTTTCTCAGTAAGTTCGAGGATCGTATCCTCGTCAGGACTGTTGTCGTAATAGTCTGGGTTGACCTCTTCAGCGGTATGATGCGTTGCTACTAAGATGCCGTCGCCAAAGTCAGGACGAATATACCACTCGCCACCTGGGAGGGCCGTGGTCGGAATCAATGACGGGTATTTGTTTTTGTATTCTCCCGGTGGGTCCAAGATGAGGATTTGCTCGCGCGTCACTGAAATCGGGATTTCAATGCCAATGTCTGCTCCAAATCGAGGAGTCCACGGTCCTGCTGCAACGACGACTGTATCGCACGCTACGTCACCTTCATCCGTTTCAACACCGGCGACGGAGTCTTCCTCAACGGTGATTGATTCAACGCTAGTTCCAGTAATCACAGTGGCTCCGTTTTGCCGTGCTGCACGGGCAAAGCCGTTTGCGGCATCCGCCCCATCTGAGTACCCGGCAGTGTCATCCGATACCCCGAAATCGTACGCATCTACGTCAGCAATCATCGGATATTGAGCCGGCAGTTCCTCGCTCTCGTACTTGGTCACGGGAATATCGAGAGATGAGAGAACTTCGTATCCTTCCTTGGCGTACGCGCCTCCTTCCTTGTCATTGTTCCCAAACCTGACTAAGGGGTTCTCCTCGTGGGCGATCACTTCCCCTGTTTGTTCTTCGAACTGCCGATAGAACTGGTGACTCCACCACGCCATTCTGCTGTAAATATCTTGTCCTCCGTAATGATGGCGGAGAATGGCAGACGAATCACCCGTAGACCCTGTCGCGATTCCACGCTTCTCCACTAGCGTGACGTCAAGATCCGTCTCTGAAGAGAGGAAGAACGCCGTACTAGTACCCATAATCCCGCCACCGATGATCACTACGTCAGAATGGCTTGGGAGAGTGTCTCTGTCGAGCATGAGCCGACCATGTTTGCAGTTTATTTTAATATTTGGATGAGTCTCGACAGCACAAGTCGGCGACGATCTCGGTGTCAGTATCGAGATTGGGAGTGTCCTTGAGGACCTGCTGTCGAGCGACGGCATGCAAGGGCCGGCGGCCGAGGCCACGTCACCAGAGCGCACACGTCGGATGATGGTCGCGACCGAACCGTCGGTGCGGAGTGTGATGCTCAGATCAGTGCATGCTAGGACACGAGCGTCCGGCCGTTCACTGATACCATCGACTGCTGTCGGCTGTGTGCGCGCAGTTCTACACCCATATCCTGAACGAGGAGCGCTCTGGCTCACTTGACCGCTTCGACTGAAGCGCGCGCCGAGAAGAAGCCGGCTAATCCCTTTTAAGCGTCTAATCGCACATGCTATCAACAGGCAACGATTACGGGGTTCTGGTGTCCGTGAACTGATCGAGGAAGGTCTTATCGAGTTTGACGCCGACCGTCGCGAATCCCGGGTGAACGAACTGGTAGAGCCGAACTGTGATCGCTGGGTTGAGACTCATCTGCACGTACGCCTCGCGCTTGCCCACCCCGTAGTCGGTCCCCAGTTCGGTCATCATCGCCTCGAAACAGCCGTTGACCGCATCCTCGATGCTGCCCGCGTTGACGGCCGAGTCGACGTGGATAATCGCGTCGTCGTCCTCGATCCGGAAGACGCCGGGGACGGGCGTGTCGACGATATCGACGCTGAGGACGAGTTCAGCGATGGACTCGACGGCGATCCCGGTGTACTCGGAGTCACTCTGTGAGGCGTGGACGTCGCCGACGAAGAGGAGGCCCCCCTCGTTGAACGAGTTCAGATACACCGTGCTGCCCTGATCGAGATCCCGCACGTCCATATTTCCGCCCCACGGTCCCTGCGAGGTGACCGAATCCTGCACCGTTCGACCGGGCGCTGTGGCGATCGTTCCGATGTGGGGGTTGAGATCCCACGTCCACTCGTGCTCGCCGAGGTCCATTCGCGCGCTCCCATCGGCCGTCGTCCCGCTCGGTCCCGGTTCGAGGTCGACCTCGTGGGCGAGGTTGACCTGACACTCCTCCCACTCACTTCGACCGACGAGACAGCCGAACTCCTCGAGGGTCGTCGTCATCCCCCGCTCCGGACGGATCGCCTCGACGGTTACCGCCAGGGTGTCACCTCGCTCTGCTCCTTCGACGTAAACCGGTCCGGCGAGCGGGTTCCCGTCGAACGCCGGCGGCGGGGCCTGTAGTCCCGGGACGTCGTCCGCCGTGAACTCGCCGAGTCCGTGATCGAACAGCGCCCCCTCGAACGCGTCCCACGTCTCTACCCGGAACGATTCGCCGGGGTCGACCGTCAACAGCGGCTTCATGTCCCGCCCGAACTCGTACTTCGTTGCCGCGTCCCTGTCGATCGTCTGCATACCACATCGTGCTCGGAGTGACCGACGATAAACCCGCTAGGTGCGTATTGTTCTAATAAACCGTTGTAGGGTCGAGTAACGTGGTTTCGCAAAGCAGGGAGGAGCATCGAGTTAGAAGGCGTCTAGCGCCGCCTCCGGATACTCGACGTACTCGGCCAATCGCTCCAGGAACGCACCGGAATCAGCGCCGTCCAGCACTCGATGGTCGATCGTCAGGCTGAACGTGATCACTTTCTCGACGCTCACGTCTCCGTCGCGTTCGACTGGTGCGTGCTTCCGCCGCCCGAGTGCGAGAATGGCGACCTCGGGTGGATTGATGATCGAGTACGAGACGTCCATGTCGAAGACGCCCACGTTCGTGACGGTGAACGTACCCCCCTGGAGGTCGGCAGAGTCGAAGTCGTCGTCGAGGACGCGCTGGACGACCGTTCGCCTCGTCGCGGATAACTCCGGGAGCGAGTGATCCGGCACCTCGTGGATGACGGGGACGACGAGACCACGCGGGCCGTCGACGGCGTATCCGACGTTGATCTCGTCGATCAATTTGTGAGTACCGTCCTCGAAATGGGCGTTGAACTCGGGGAGGTCCTCCAGAACCTCCCCGATGAAGTATAGGAGCAGGTCGTTCAGCGAGATGGCAACATCGTACTTCTCGTTAAGGCGGTTGGGGACGTGTTCGAGCTGTTCAATGCTCACTTCCCGGGTTCCCATCACGTGGGGTTTCTCCCGTGCGCTCTGACTCAGACGGTCGGCGATCGTTTTTCGGATGCCGGAGAGTTCACGTGACTCGGTAACTGTCAGCTCCCTGCCAACCGGAGTGGCCTGATTGTCTGCCTCGGTTCCTCCCGCATCGAGATACTGTTCGATGTCGTCTTCCGTGATCGCCCCCTGTGGACCCGTTCCTTCTATCGTACTCAGGTCGATATCAACGTCCTGCGCACGCCGTTGTGCGCGCGGCGTGGCTTTGACGTCCGCGTTCTCCGTATCCGTCGATCCATCATCGCTCACCGGTGTGACTGCCGATTTCGCGGCTTCCGATTCCGTGCTATCGTCGCTCTCGCCCTCAATATCATCAAGTGAGGGCACGGCTTCACCGTCGGCGCCGACGACGGCCAGCGGTCTACCGACTTCGATGGCGATCTCTTCACCCTCGTCGACGTACGTCGCCAGCAGTACGCCGTCAGACGGTGCTTCGATCTCAGCACTCGCCTTCTCTGATTCGAGCACCGCGACGAGCTGCCCCTCCGACACAGGGTCCCCGACGTTGACTTCCCACGAGACGAGTTCACCGGAATCGCTCAGTCCTAGCTTGGGAATCCTGACAATGGCTACCATTGCTTCCTACGCGTAGCCCGCTCTAATGAAGACTGCGCCCGGTCGAACTAACCGCACCAGGTGGCACCTATAATTCGCTTAGCTCAACGCGTATCCGGTCGTTTCTATCGTGGACTCTACGAGCTCGGCGGGAGACGTAGATCAGTCTATGTCGGCACCGCCGTGGCGTCACTCCTCGAGAAGTCCCATCTCGTTGAGTGTGTCCCAGTAGCTGTGGAGTCCTCGGATGTGTTGCCCTCCGTCAACGCAGATCGTCTCGCCCGTTACCCACTGTGCGTAGTCCGAGCAGAGGAAGGTGACTACCTTGGCGATATCGTCCGGTTCACCGATGCGGCCCAAGGGCGTTCGATCCACGAACTCCTCGCCAATCTTCCCCTCTAAGAGGCCGTTCCCTTCCGTCAGTGGTGTCCGAGTTGAGCCGGGAGCGACGGCGTTAACGCGAATGCCGTACCGACCGGCCTCCGCGGCGACGACCTTCGTGAACTGACTAACGCCCGCTTTCGCCGCGGAGTAGTGGGGAAGGCCGTCCGTCGCAGCGATGTAATTGAGGGAACTGACGTTGACGATGGAGCCATCGTGACCCACCTCCAGGATGTGGTTGAGAACGGCCTTCGTGCAGAGGAACGGCCCGTTGAGACAGACATCAACCGTCTTCCGCCACTCCGACTCGGACATCTCCCACGTCCGGGCGAGTTCTGCTGCTCCAGCGTTGTTCACGAGGATTCCGACATCGCCGAATTGGTCCACAGTGCGGTCGACCATCGCCTCGACGCTCTCGGAGTCCGTTATGTCGCACTGAACTGCGATCGCTTCGCCGTCGTGTGTGGCCGTCAGTTCCTCACTCGTCTCGGTCGCAGTCGCATCGTCAATGTCCGCGAGCGCCACGGATGCCCCGTGAGCCATGAATGATTCGGCGATACCGCGACCGATTCCCTGTGCCCCACCAGTGACGATCGCGTGATTGCTAACAAGCTCCATGAACCGTGGTTACTAATCTACCGTATAAATATTTCCCAGGCGTCGACGCATAGGGAAGAACCGAACTGTATACCGTGCAGGGTAGTAGGGCTCTTACCTCCGTTCTGAGATACTTTTATTGCGGGGCACGGAGGAGTGCAATCCGTGATAGATAATGGCAATCGATGAGGAGACCTCGAAACGGTTCCTTCGAGAAATGCTCCGAATTCGGGAGTTCGAAGACGAGATCAAGACTCGGTTTCAGGAAGGAGAGATTCCGGGGTTCGTCCACCTGGACTACGGACACGAAGGAACGCACGTAGGGATGAGTCAGGCGATGCGGGACGACGACTGGTTGGCGGTGGGTGGGGCCCGACTCGTCGGCCAGTACGTCGCGAAAGGCGTCCCGCTCGGTGAGATCATGGCCGAGTTGTACGGCAAGAGCGGCGGGTCGAACAAGGGGTACGGCGGACAGATGCACGTCTCGGACGTCGGGCGGAAGCTGTACGGACACGCCGCGACGATCGGGTCCGGGCAGAATCCAGCGGTCGGGCTGGCGTTCGCCGAGGAGATGAAAGGGACGGACAACGTCGCGGTCACGACGATCGGTGACGGCGGGACCAGCAGGGGATCGTTCCACACAGCGTTGGTATTCGCGTCCTACTGGGACCTCCCGGTGGTGTTCGTCATCGAGAACAACCAGTGGGCGATTTCGACCCCATCGTCGGCACTGTCACCCGACAACCTCTCAGACTATGGGATTCCACACAAGATCCCTAACGAGAGCATTGACGGGAGTAACGTAGAGACGGTCTACGAAACCGTTTCTGAGGCAATTGAACGTGCCCGAAACGGGGAAGGGCCGTCGGTTATCGAGAGTCGCGTCGCGCGGCTCGGCCCGCACTTCGAGGGTGACAAGCAGACGTACCGCGACGAGACCGAGTTCGAAGAGGAGCGAGAGCTGAAAGACCCACTCAAGAACTACCGAAAGCAATTGCTCGACGACGGCGTCGTCACGGAACAGGACATCGACGAGATGATCGAGGCCATCCGCGCGGAAGTACAGGAAGCCATCGAGTTCGCCCGTGAGAGCCCCGAACCGGAACCCGAAACGGCCTACGAGAACGTCTACCGGACCCCGCTGTATGGGCAGGGGGAGTAACCATGACGAGAGAGATCACATACATCGAAGCGATTGCGGAAGCCCTCGGCGAGGAACTCGAGCGGGACGATGACGTCGTTCTCTTCGGTGAGGACGTCGAGGAGTTCGGCGGCAACTTCGGTGAGACTGCAGGCCTCCACGAGAAATACGGTGGTGACCGCGTCAGGAACACGCCGCTGTCGGAGATCGGGATAGCCGGAATGGCGCTCGGCGCAGCCGTTGGCGGAATTCGACCAGTCGCCGAACTCCAGTTCGCCGACTTCGCCGCGACCGCGGGTGACGAAGTGTTCAACCAGATCCCGAAACAGCCCTATGTGAGTGGGGGTCGACTCTCGGCCCCCCTCACGATCTTCGCGCCGTCGGGGGCGGGTATCGGCGCCGGTGCCCAGCACTCCCAGTCCGTCCACTCGTGGATCGGGAACGTCCCCGGCTGGGTCGTCGTCACTGCCACGACGCCGTACGACGCGAAGGGGTTACTCAAGAGTTCGATACGCGACGACAACCCGGTGTTCTTCCTTCCGCATAAGATGCTGAGCGAGATGAAGGGGGAAGTGCCAGAGGAGGAGTACACCCTCCCTCTCGGGGAATCGGTGGTCGAACAAGAAGGCGAAGACGTGACGGTCGTGGCGACGCAAGTAATGTTCCACCGAGCGAAGGAGGCGGCAGCCGACCTCGATCTGGATGTCGAACTCATCAACCCCCGGACCTTCGCCCCGCTCGATACTGACACCATCGCCGAGAGTGTCGAGAAGACGGGCCACCTTGTCGTTGTCGACGAGACCGTCGAACGTTACGGAACGCAGGGGTACATCGCCAACGAGATCGTCGAGAATAATTTCTTCAGCCTTGACGGGCCGCCGAAGACTATCGGCGTGAAGGACGTCCCGATTCCGGTGAGTCCCGCGCTGGAGCAAGAAGTCCTACCAAGCGTGAAACGCATCAGAGCTGGAATTAAATCTGTCTTCTAGCTCTTCGAGACTATCATAGGGGGCTCCCGAAGGAACACCTATTTTCGAACCGCTCTTGTGAAGTAGATTGTTGCTGACGATCCCATACTTTGAGTCGGGTCAGTAGGTCCTCCCGCTGGACCGGCGCACTCCTGTTCTGGAGAGCCCTCTCACCGAGTCCATCCACAGCAACATCGCCGGACGGCTCTGTACCAACAATGGTCTACACCAGAGCGTTGGCTTAAGTAGACCGTGCCGACTCGGATGTGGTCTCGATATCGAACAGTGTAACCAGCTCTGGAAGACCGTAGAGCAAGAGATCGTCCCGCTCGTTCGCGGTCTCTCGGAGCGACTCAGTGAAGCCGCTCTTCGAAAACAAGACGAGGTACTCAGTTCGATTCACTCCACGCCACCGAACACTCGACGCTTTTCCTTCGAGAGCCGTGAGAAGGCCGTCGTCGACTGGCGAACTCGTCCATTTACATTCACCGAGGACGAGTCGTTCATCGTCCTCACTGACAGCGGCGACATCGATCTCCTCTTCGTCGTACCACCATGTCCCAGTCCGGGACACGGAAATGGGGAAGTTGGGATGCTGGACTGCCTGCCGGCAGATATCCTCGAAGACCCAACTCGTATGTTCATTGAGGCCACTCATCACGGATTTAGCGACCGGGTCGACGTTCCCTTGTTCGAGATCGGAGAGGTTTGGCGACGCGAAGCGAAACCAGAACTCGAAGAAGTGATCGCAGATCGTGTAGATCCCTTGCTTTCGATTCGGCTCGGTCACGGGAACGAGTTTATCGACGACTTCTAACCGTTGCAGGTTTTGCAGGTATCGCGACATGCCGCTGGCGTCGCGACCGATTGCGTTCGCAATCTCGGTGACTCTCGTGTTGCCAGCCGCCATCGCCTCCAGAATCGCCATGTAGGTTGCTGGCTCACGCAGTTCCTGACGGAGGAAGAACTCTGGCTCTTCGTACAGAAACGTTCCTTTCGAGAGAACGCGCTCACGGATATTGTCGGGCACCGATGCCTCCGGATCGAACTGCTCGAGGTAGGCCGGCACACCACCGAGGACAGCGTATACGCGAATCAGATCGGTGATTGAATACGCCGGGAAAAAGCGACATGCGTCCACGAAGCGCAGTGGTGTCAGCTTCCACTGTCCCGTTCGACGTCCGTAGAGTGGGCTCTCGTGGCTGAGTGCTCCCTCCTCCATCATCGAAATCGATGAGCCGAGCAGTATCACGGACACCTGTGTCTCCGCGAGGATGTCGTCGTGAATCCGTTGGAACACGGATGGGATCGACTCGTCTTCCTCGACAAGATAGGAGAATTCATCGATCACGACGACAAACGCATCGTCGATCCGCCGAACGATGTATTCGAAGGCATCGTCAAAGCCCTCGACTGCTGGCGGAATATCGTCAAATGCGGCTGCACACTGCTGGGCGAAGCGGGTCACATTTGCGTCCGTACCCCGCTGGTCAGCGAGGAAGTAGACGTGATCGCGCGAGCATCGTTCGAGAAACTCGGTGACGAGTGCAGTCTTCCCGACGCGACGGCGTCCATAGAAGACGAGCAACTGCCGTTCACCAGTGGTGAATCGTGTATCGAGAAATTCGAACTCCCGATCACGGTTGATAAACGTTCTGCGCATGATCATATGATCGTGTGCAGAATTCAAAACAGTATCGCTTCCTCGGCGTACCGACTCTATTCGTGTGCTGCGGATACCACGTGTGTCATACGTGCCAAACACCCCATAGAGTTGTGTTAGAACTCTTTACGATTGAGCGAGCGTCCGTTTAGTGGTTCTCTCATATACGGCTCTTGAATCCGTAGTTTCTAGTTTCATAGGAACTAATCCTCCGACGATCGTTGCTACTCGCTATCTTCCTTACGAGACAGAAATACTAACGAATAACCCTGAGTTTCCGGCAGGGGGAGAGGCAACGGTCGCGTGGTACGGCCCTCACAGTGGCATGCCCCTACTTAAGCGACCGACGGTGACGTGACGGTGATCATCGCAGAGTTCCTGTCGAAAGCTGCGGTTCATCGAGGACGTCAGGGTTAGCCAGGGGTAAGATAGAGGCGGTCGTTGACTTCGTAGAGATAGCCCCGACTGAGCAATTGCGTGAGCGCGACATCCGCTTCCGCCTCGGTAAACCCCTGGTTCTGCAGTACGTTGCGTGCAATCGCTTGACGCATCCCGTCCGTCTCTTGCATGGGCGCTTCGAGCTGCGCGAGTGCGTCGCTGGCGAGCGAGCCAAGTGGTGTCTGTCGTGATGAGGTAGGGTCCATAGGCGATCGTGGTGAGTGGGTAGATCGGCTGGTTAGATGATTGGGTAGTATATTCTCCTGGGCAACACGTCTTGAAGCTTTGGCCACCTGTTGCTCTCACGCTGCGGCCCAGCGGGGCCCGTTCTCACGGCTATCCTGTCATCTATCAGATATAATCGTCCTAATCAGCCGTCTGTGGCGCTGCCGATCGATCTCTGAGGGGTATGCGGACATGACGGGGGGACCGTGTCGGTGACGGAGGTACCCCACGTTGCAAGCGAAAAACTGGCGAAAACGATCGTAGGAGTCGGTCACTCTGCAGTCTGGGGACGATGGTCGCGTGGTCAACTCCGTGCGCCGTCGGTAGCCATGGTTGCTCACTCGTTCGTGACGGGATCTCGAAACGCCCTATGGCTGTGGTGATGCCGGCACTGACTACGATCACTCATACATGTCGACCAATTGGTGGTCGAAGAACGTCGTTGCCCGCTCCTCGAGGTGCTGCTGGACGTTTTGTGGTTCGCCGTCGATCTCGAGCCCGGCGGTATGAACCGTATACATTCCCCGGACGTGCTCGAGAAACGCCGAGCGCGCTGCCGCGACTGACTCGAAGTCGGTCGCTGGTCGACTCACCAGGAGGTTTCTGGCGTCGTGGATGGTCTGCTCGCAGACCGTCTCGAAGTCGGGCTGTCTCTCCTCACTGGCTGAGTGCTTGTTTGCTCGCATGGGTACGCTGATCAAGGTATCGGGACCACGCTGAGCCGTGATCCCACCGGTGCGTACGGTATTCGTTAGATACCCTGAATAATAACGGTTGCCCGGGTCGAGTGTCCTGTCCGGGTGTACTTATACGGCCGTGTCGTAGCGAGTGCCATGACCGGCGACGAACCAGTCCAGCACTGTGAGGTGGCTACCCCCATCGATCTCGAGGGTGCGCTGTCGAGGGCTGGCATCGAACACCTCGAGGTCGACGAGCAGCGGACGGTGGTAATCTACCAGACGGCCATTCTCATGCTGATCGTCACTGAGGGGGAGGCGACGGCCACCCAGCGATTCGACGTCGAACTCTGGAAGGAACCAGCAGATGCACCCGACCGCGATCCTGCCGACCTCCTCTCGACGTTTCTCGACGAGCTGCTGGCAGCCGCTGATATCCCTCGTCAGTAAGGAGCGAGCAAGCCTAGCCAGCCCCACGACCGCTAGCAGCGGTCCGAATGGCCTCCTGTTGACTGTGCAACCGCTCCAAGAGAGCTCGTACTGCGGTTGGTAGAGGTGAGGGTCGAGAGGGCAGTCTCGACGGCCTCCTGCGGTCACGCCCTGGCCTGGCCGATGGGGACACTGCCCACTCGTGGTGGAGCCGATTCCCACATTAGTAGTCGGGATCGGTAATGTGCAGCTCTCCGTTGGCCTCGTACAGCCATCCTTGCTTGAGGAGGTGATCGACGGCGTACCGGGCGTCGGCCGGCTCGTCGACGAAGGTCTCATCGGCCAGCAGCCACTCCTGTGCCTGTGCGCGGGAGAACCCCTCGTGTCGGCCATCGATGGCGGCAGTGAGCCGTTCGTAGGCCTGCTCGATCCAGCCGGGTACCGACGTTGGACTTGGGTGGGTGGTCGTCGTATAGCGCCATCGAACCATACCTTCACAAGCCGAGTGAGAGCCACATCATTAAGGAGATGAGCCGGGTCGAGCTGTGAAAGATGTACTCTGGGCCTCCATCCAGGAGACTTGTGCTTAGTCACGAGTGAGGAGGTTGCCTGAGTCGACAAGAAGGTTCTTGGCCACCGAGTTGATGGAGGGTAGATAAAACATCGTGAGTTCGTCGTTGGTGACCTGGCATATGAGTCGAACAGCGGTTTCGTCCGCTATAGGTTCGATGGGTGACATCGAAAGGTTAACTCCATATATTTGAGAACGTAGTCCCATAATGCCCCGCTTCGCGTGTTCTGCGCCGGAAGTCTCTGAGACGACGAAAGACAAATCCTGAACGGATGGTGAATGTAATCGAACTCTTGACTGAACCGGCAGTGCTAGGAGTCCTCGGCGGCATCGTCGGTGGGGTAGCGAGCCGCATCATCGGGGATATGGCGAGCTACAGATTGAAAAAGCGACGCAACAAGTTTGACTGGTACGAGAACGTCCAACGGACGGCAGCAGGGATTTTGTGGGAGGTTAAACACTCGGATGGACGTTCGGAGGACGAAGTTGCAGACTTTGTTGAAGAATTAAAACACTACAGACGCCACCAATACGCCACGGTCGAGATGGTACAACAGATGGCGGCCATGATTGAGGCATGGAGTGATTACGCGACTTCTGACAGGACGCTCAGCCCAAGTCTTCGAATGCGCACGACAGTCTGTCGAGAGGCAGAGGACCTCTATAAAGAGACAGAGACAGAGCAGAAGACAAAGTTTCAGCGTATCTACGTCAACGCGAAACGTTTCGTGGTAGATAGGGCTTATCGGGGTCTGCAACGGGGTGACCCCCGAGTATCAAGCGCGTGTCCACACGAGTATTATCGAAATCTACTGGGTCGTATCTCCTACGGTGACTTCTGCCTGTTCACACAAGGACAAGCCTACCTCTGTGACAACGATGACGACGCATATCGCTACGAGTACTACGAACCGGATGAACAGGAGTTGTACTGGTGTCGACTTGATAAGTTCGGAGATGACATCTATCTTCGAATCAACGACCCTCAGCTCGTCCCGCACCCCCCGATACAGTCATTCATATACACTGGACCGGTAGAGCGTCGGACAGAGCTACAATCTCTCCCGTCTCAGCAGGTGTTCACCGCCGAGTCGCTCATCAACTCTTGTGGTGACGTTTCCGAGCTTAGCGAGCGTGTGTGGGATGTAGAAGAAGTAGTAAGGGTTGCAGGCGGTACAGAGCGATGGGTTGGCGAGTTGGATGGACTGGAAGAATGGCTCAATGGCTCTGACCAAACCGAGACTGACCAAGCCACCGAGTGAGTGTCGCTGTTCGTCAAATTGGTGTGAATGATTACTCCAAGGTTCAACTCTGCCTCAGGGGTCGCTGATGAGACCCCACCGCACACCACTCAGGAGTGTTTCCTCGTGACCGATGTCAAGAGGAACCTCTACTGGCTCTCGAACCGCCCGACTCTACCGCTTTACCTACACTCCGAGGAAAGAGCACTTATATAAGCAATACGAAGTGCCACTTAACCGAATGGTATCGGGGACTCCATATGTCACAAGAAACCCAGCGCGATAGTCGGGTGCGGACAGAGGAAGACCCGACCAAAGCCATACTCAGCGAATCCAGTCTCAGTAGTAAACACCTCTGCGACTACGTCGTGAACGTCGCCACCGGTTGCCGACACGGGTGCAAGTTCTGCTACGTCCCTTCCACGCCCAACATCCGCGCGCGACCCGACATGCTCGAAGAAGAGGCCGGAGTGAAGAACCCCCAGAAGGAGTGGGGCTCGTATGTGCTCTACCGTGACGGCCTCGACGAGCGCCTCGACGCTCACCTCGGTCGGAAGCACACGTGGAAGGAGACCGAGAAGGGAGCGGGTGTCGTAGGCATCTCGTTCTCCACAGACTGCTACATGGACGGGCGCGCGGGCGACATCACACGTGGAGTCGTTGAGGCACTGGCGAAGCACGAAAGGTACGCACGAGTGCTGACTCGAAACCCTATCCTCGCGCTCCAAGACCACCCTACATTCGAAGCGGCTGGGGAGTACGTCACCATCGGGTCTTCGATTCCCTCCCTCAACGCCGACGAGGTCGCTGCTATCGAGCTGAGCGCGCCCTCACCAGAGCACCGACTCCGTGGGCTGGACGAGTTCAACGAACTCGGCGTAAATACGTTCGTTTCCATGAGTCCGACGTATCCGACGATGGACCGAGGCGACCTTCGTGAGCTCCTCGGTCGAGTAGCCGAGTGCGACCCTTCGGTCGTGTTCCACGAACCCATCAACCCACGCGCGGGCAACTTCCAGATGTGCATCCAGGCGGCTCGTGACGCCGGGGAACCGGAGCTGGCGAACCATCTGGAGACGCTCACCGACGTCGAGCAGTGGGTCGACTACGCGGTCGCCCACCTCTCGGCGGTCCAAGAGATAGGCGACGAGATGGGACTTCCAATCCATCTCTGGCCGGACAAAGAGCTCGTGAAGCTCACGGACGGTCGTGTGTCCGAATGGCTCTCGGAGTGGCGTGAGCGCCAGTCGCCAGAATCGTTCGGTGGAAGAGAGACGCCAGACACGCCGATGCCCGAGCTGCCGTCTCAGTAGTCAGCGAGTTTGCTCTGTCCGTCCTCGGCTTTCTCTTCCGCAGACCAGAGGTCGAGTGTCGTTCCCGCACCACGCATCGTATCGAGAACGGTCCCGATTTCGTCGCCAGTGATGCCTTCGATTTTCCGCTTTTGACCGTCCATGAACTGAGCGTACTCACTGCCACCGCCAGTTAGCCGAGTCGCGTACACCATTCGATAGGCGTAGGAGTAGGCGTTCGAGCCCCTTACTTGGAGAGAGCGGTACTCTGAGCGGTCGATGTTTTCGAGCAACCTCGTGTAGAAGTCGAAGCGGTCCTCGGGGGCTTCTAACCGTTTCACCCCACCGCGTTTGTCGAAGAACGCGAGGAAGTCGTCCCATTCACAGTCGCCCCGGAGAATTCGGCCATACTGCCGGTTGAGAGATGTCTCTTGGTAATTGATGAGGAGGTCGTTTAGCATGGTGGAGAGCTTCCGAATCGCCTCGAACTTGACCTCGTATTTTTCGTTATCGATGAATGCGAGGTGATGTGCGCCGCCCATCCCGTTTCGCCCCGTGAGCGTCCCCCCGTTGTCTTCCTTTATCATCTGTGGGAGTTTTGGAAGGACCTCGTTCGCGTCACCGTGTATCACCACGCAGTCGTCGCGAGTATGGTTGAATGCATCAATCTCGTCAACTGCGTAGTCAAGTCGGGCACGGAGCGCTTCGGCCCGGTCGCGTGACGCCTCGACGAAGTACAGCTTCTCGAACGGTTCACGAGGGACAGTGCCCGCAATGATAGGTGAACCCACCAACGCGCCGTCGCAGCCGTCGAGATTGACGATGCCTCCACCCGACATGGCGTCCACGTAGTAGTAGTTGAACCCGTTGTTCGCCATGATAGACGTATAGACGTCCACAGTCGCAGTGAGTGAGACGAGCTTGAGCGCCGTCCAGGGACCGAACGTGGCATCAACCACCTCTTCATCGCCGATTTCACACAGTGTGTCGGAGTGGTCAGTGAGTTGGCGGAGCTGGTTGCGAATCCACGCTTGGTCCGGTTGCCGCATTATCATGTGGAGTGGAGTGAGCGATAATAACGTTCACGGTCGTTGTGATGTTGTAGACCATCACTGCTCCAGATAGTGAGCAACATCATACCGACTCAAACGGCAGCGCATCGCTGATGCCTCCATCGCCGAGTAACAAGAACGCTCCGAGGAACCCGAACATATACCCCGCGAGATGGGCGACCACGTTCGTTCCAGGGGCGAGCTGATAGAACATCGCACCCACCCCCGTAATCGCGATAGTAACCGCCCAGATGAACATCGGGTACTCGGGGCTGGTCGCTACCCGTAGCACCTCCATCGCGCCATCAAGTTTAACCCGAACCAGGAACCAGACGAGAAGCCCGGCCACAATCGCGAAGACGCCAGCCGCGTACACGAAGCTACCCACGATTACCAACAGCAGCGTGTAAACGGTGAACATCACGATGAGAGACCAGAACGCGTCGAAGTCCGTATCGACGCGGACGTCTATCGCGGCGACGGTCACCACGGGGAGCATTCCGTAAAAGGCGGACAAGACCCCGGAGAACCCGATGGACTGTCGTCCCATCGGATAGAGGATGCTCATCACGCTCACGAACAACGGAGCAGTCACCAACACGAGGGCGAACACCTGACCGACTCGACGCTTCTCTCGACTCAACACTGCCATCGGATAGAGTGCTGATACGCACAGAATATACGCTATCAGGTTCCCCTTCAGATGGGACGCCCAGTTTTGGTGAGCGACACTGGAGAGGTACGCCTCGACGATAGTGTCGACTGAAAACAGTTGCTGGCCGATGAGCGTGGAGTAGAAATCCGACCGAGTAACTCCCGCCAACAGCCAGTAATCACTCTGGATAGCCCCTTCTACTGCCAAGAGGATACCTGGGATGACGACGAACAGCCCCAGCAGCTCTCGAAAGGAGACCCCATCGACGAGTTCTCTCGCCGCCCCCCGGAGGTTCTCGACTGCCTCGGAGAGTGGCGATTGCGTTTCCATCTGTTTCACCACCCAGATGGTTTGACGAAGGCGTACAGTATCCCGGCGACTGCCACAGCCATCACGCTATAGACCACAGCCAGGAATACGATGTTCCCGAGCCAGTGAAGCAGTGGACCGATGGTCGGGTCAGACCAGAGTCTCCCCCCTGTTTCAAGTAGCGTTGCTCCCGCCCCCGAGACCGCCAGCACGCCGAGGACGCCTATACCGAGTGCCAACTGAGCTCCCTCGTTGCTCATACATCAACACGAGAACTACACAGAAGTAAACGTGTCGGCCTTTCTATATACGCGCGAGTATATTTTACCAGCTATCGGGATTCGTCCAGGAGAAGTCAGAATCATCAATTCGCTGTCGCGGTTCGAAGCTGTATAGGATGTCAATGATGTGCATCGCAAGAACAGCCATCTCCCGAAGCTCCCCATCCCAGTCAAGATTAACACTCATATCATGGGCGAATCCGTGACGAGTCCCTCTGATTTTCTTCATGTCTCCAACTATGTTCCCACCTAGTACCCCCGATTGATACAGCATCGATTCAAGCGTTTCAGGCCTCGGTGTACTCGTGATTTGGTCTAACAGTTCCTTCGTGCAGAGTTCAGGTCTAAACAGCTCCCAGTAGACGATACACCCACAGTTGTGTTTGAACGCGGCATTCGCGACCACGAAGAGCAAACGAAGTTCGTCTTGAAGAGTCCGGATGAGGTCGGCGGCTTCGTCGGAGAAGGAGTTGTCAAGAGCATCGTATTGCTTGTACAAGTCATCAATGCGGTCTATCCGAGGGGCTAATCTCGGATGCATGAAGATGGGCTCTGGCCGATTGAAAGACTGGAGCCGCAGCTCAGTCATGCTAACTTCATATTCCTCCCAGCGAGCCATACTGCTGTGTGTGGGAGTACCGGGATGAAGCTTCGCAAACGGTTGAGATTTTACTCGAAGTAGAGGACTGTCCGACGCACTCGTGAATGCGAATATCTGGGCGCTCCCAGTGACGCGCTCAAAGCACGGTGCTGAACAGAGAGGACGTTTCGTGAGCTACGTGCCGAAAAGCTGGCCAGCAAGTCCGCTGGCTGGTCAGTCAGCGTGCTCAGAGACCCACTCGCGACCAGCATCAGTTAGCCCGTACGCCGCTGCTGTCTCCTCGGATGTCATGTCTGGCGGGGCGTACTGGTGGGTTCTACCCTCGAAGTACTCGCGTGCCCGGACCTCACGCTTCTCGACCAACCCTTCGAAGGCGAGCTGTTCGAGTATCGCCAGCGTGCGCTGATGCATCGCGGCGAACCGCGCTTGTGCCATGACATCCACAAGGTCGACACCGAGCAACGGTATGGGATTACGTGTCGTCTACTGCCGCACACCTCATCACTCCACACTTCCGCAGTGAAGACAACCGAGGAGTCGGAGATACTGGTTCACTCAGAGAACACAGAAACTCGAAGCAAAGATGTCGAGAAGGCAGTCGCGACGGCGATACGTATCATCGATTTATGACAGTAGCCTTCCTAGTCAGAGTTAACCAATGACGGGAGACAGGGATTTTGGAGCGGAGCGTGCCTACCTCTACCACAACCGAAGCCAGTATCAAGACCCCCACCACCTCAGACTTGATTCGGGTGAGATAATCGAGTTCCACTTCACCACAAACACGTACTTCAATGGAGACCCAACGGCTAGCGAATACTACGACATCACTCTGAGCGAGTCACCTAGTACCAACGCAAGTGGCTTTATCACCTCAGATTCAGGAACCATCGTTTGCACTGAAGGTGGCTTCGGAGAAGTGGAATGGAAGGACATCAAACTCAAAGTCGACGGAGAAGGTGAAGAGGACGGGAGTGAATTTGTAGGGAAAGTAGTCAGGGTTGGCCCGACAGCCGACAGTGTTCAGTGAAGATATGCACAGTGCGACAATTCAAGAACACGCCAGAGCGCACATTCGAACGACACTGACTATCCTCGCGTTCGCCGTGTTCGCTGTGGTATACACCGCGCTCGTTCTTGGCCTCATCTCACTCTTCATCTGACGCGCGCTATTTTCCTCGACCCCCGATTTAAACCACGAGTATGTGTTTACCCCGAGGGCTCGACAACCGGCACAGCTTGCGCCCGTGAAATCATCTCGTTGTCTCGGGCAACTCGCTTGAGTTCCTCGTAGGGGTTGCGTCCCTGCTGGCGCCACGTCGCCAGCAGGGACAGCAACGTCTCGTGGACGAACATTCCATGGTCGTTACGGAGCGTCCCGATGATTTTCCGGAGAACGACCGGCTCACGAAGCGCGTTCTCGGCAGCATTGTTCGTCGGTGAGACCGCTGGCTCACCGACGAAGGTGAGCCAGTGGTCGAGCCCACCTTCGATCTTCCCGAGCAGTGTTGCCACTGCTCCGTCGGTCTCTGACCGCTCAACGAGCGAGGTGAGTTCGGCCCGGGCAGACCGATGCATCTGTGCCCGTTCACGGACTGTTGGGTCGGTCTCCAGCCACGCCTGGAGACCGACGTACATCTGCCTGAGAGATCGGTGAATCCGCTCTCCCTTCTTGTGGTCGTCGGCGACGTCTTCGGCCTCACGGAGCAAGTGGGCCCAACACCGCTGGAGGTTGCTGGTGAAGGCCGGATACGCCGTCCAGCCGTCACAAACGACCGTTCCCGCGAAGTCCTCACCGAGGACTTCCGCGGGAACATCATGACCACGGCTCTCTCTGACGGCGTACAGCGTGTGCTCGGCCGTCCTGAACGTCCAGATCCACGCTTGGTCACCGTCACGTTTGACGCCGGTTTCGTCGACGTGGACGACATCAGCGTCCTGGATGTGGCGACGGATTTTTTGTATCGCAGCGCCGCGCGCAGCGCGCTCGGTCGCGTGCCACGCGGACGCGCCCGAAAGCTCCAACCCACAGAGCTGCTCGAAGCGATCAGCGATCTTCCGGTAGGGAAGTCGCTGCTCGTACCGGGAGAGTGCGGCCTGTGCGATGACGTTCACCCCGAACTGCCCCTCATCGGGGCAGTCGGGGTGTGAGGCAACAGTTGCGGTTCCACAGGACTCACACTCGTAGCAGTGACGGTTGTACCGGGTGACGACAGGCGGCTGTGGATCGGGAATCTCTTCGACGAGTCGGGGGCTGACGCCCACCGACTCGTCGAGATCCTCACCACACTCTGGACAGCAGTCGCAGGTGACCTCAACTTCCTCATCGGGATCAGACACTGTTCGCCACTCTGGATCGTGTCCGTCGTTCCGACCCGGTGTTCCGCCGTCAGTACGGACGTTATCGTCGTCCTCGTCACTGTCCGAGGTCGGCGACCGAGGGGTCGCCGACCGTCGTTTGCTGGGCGGGGTGTGTGGATTTTCGTACTTGCGAAGCCGTGCTTCGAGTTCCTCGATCTGCTCGTTCTGTTCTTCGATCCGCTTGTTCTTCTGAGTGAGTTCCTGTTCGAGTTCTTCGACCCGCTGCTCAAGTTGAAGAAAGCGAGAAAGCAGTTCCTCCTTGGTGAGATCGTCCCCGTTCACAGATCCCACCTACCAGCGATGACAGCAGGGGTGACGGGATGGGCTCCGCCGCGGAGCCCATCCCTGTGGATCACCACGAAACCCTGCCGCCAGTACATACAGCCCGGCTTGTGCGCTTCCTATGAGACAGTGGCGAAATCAGTTCGGGCTAAACACATACCATACCCCATAGGGTTCAGGTTTCGTCAAAATCGGACGCTGCCTGCCAGTTTAGGTAAAAACAATGATAATTCATTTATATACTCTTGATTCACTTCTTCCGCTGAACAACGACCCGATCTCCTACCCCGATTTCTCTGAGGATCCATAGCTCGAATCAGTAGTCAGGGCAGATCCCCGCGGTAAATATCAAAATAATATCAGCTTTTATTGTTGATTTATCATTCCCAGAGAGGTACGGGGCGACTCTACACGAGCATCGTTCCGTGAGGCGATTTTACCATGGGACATCGTGCACTCGTTGCGTACGAACCGACGGCACGTACACACTCCACTACTCTCAGTGGGGAGCTGCGAACCTCAAACTGAAGCACCGCATCACGGCGGCGACGCCATTCGGCGGTGACGACACAAACACCAAGTGGGCGAAACAGCTGCTCGCGGAACTGGCCGATGGCCTCGAGACAGACGCTGTCGACGGCTACCTCGCTGGCGAAGACCAACCATAGACGGTCGTCGAGCCGAAGCCTCGAGCGACAGGCCTCTCACTCGACGAGATCGTGGCCGACCACCTCGACTACCTCCATCACGAGGCGTTCTTCGTGGTGTCGTCGACCTTCGAGGTGACCGCGTATCGGACGCTGTGGTTCGGTCTGCAGTACGACTCAGGGATGATTGAGCAAGGCGAGACGGTCGGGAACGGCGCACTCGCCACTGTGCACTGGGACGATAGTGAGCCAGTCGGTGACGGCCAACTGCAGGGGCAGTTTCAGGCGCTCAAGGATGTCGTCGGCGACATGATCGATAAGGGTGTGTTCACGCCGTCGACGGCGAGACAGTATCTAAAACGGAAGCTCGCTGAACGGGTCGGCGATCGGCAGGAGTTGCTCATCTCGACTGGGGAAGCAACGTTCGAAAGGGCGAGTCTGACCCACTCGTAGACAACCTGCTTCGACGCAGCTGCTGTTTTTCGAGGGCTGGAAGGACTGAGCCCTCGTGGGCTCATGATTCCATGACTGAGGAACTAGCCGACGATCCGTTCCACGACTGCGAGTTGGGCCCCGACGCGGTTCTCGGGACACAGACCTTCGAAGACGTCCTGTTCACCGACGACACAGAGACACCAGTGGACGTGCTGACCGGCCAGACACCAGCGCATTCGCAAGCGACCGTCGAGGAGGCGAAGGCGTTCGCAGCAGGCATCGACACCGACATGCCACAGATCGCGCTCCCTGCCTCAGTCGAGACACAGATCGAAACCCGAAGCGAGCCCTACACCGCAGCCGCGTTCTTTCACTTCAAGGCGACTGGTTCACTCAAGTTTCATCGAGCCTACCACGCCGCCTCCAAATCGGACGCGTTTACCGTCGACTTCGAGGCCGACTACGAGTCGGGGAATCTGACGATTACCGTCGAGTGGTTGGTGGACTCCTGAAATAGGGTACATCGAGTTCGTTTTTGTGCGCCGGCACCCATCGCCGGCGCACACGCGCTGGGAAAATCGATGTCGACACAGAGTCAACTCCGATTTGTCCAACGAGTCGAACAGACTAGCGAACCAGCCCATGACGACCGCGTTGCACAAGTCTACCGCCATTCTGGCGGCTAACCCGACGAGCGTCCTCCGGAACCTCGCACAGCTGAAAGACCTCCTCGATGCAACCTGTACCGAGCGCGGGCCGGGCTACACGGCTGCAACGTTCGTATTCCTTGACAAGCTCTCGACGATGGGACTCTACCTAGACGGTGAGACGGAGCGAACGATCGACGCAGCGCAGCCAGCGGATCTCCCCAAACCGGCAAACATGGAGCATCTGGACCAACCAGTGTTCCTGCTCGGCTACGGTGTCGAGAACCCAGCTAACGGCATCCACGGCGACGAGGAGTTCCTCTACGTCGTGGAACTTCCGACGCAGAACCCGTTCGACGAGCCGGCCGAGTGGACCATCAAGGTGAGCGACCACTCCGGGGTCCCCCGCTGGGACGGCCCGACCGACGAGGCCTTCGAGCGGGCGAGCTGGCAGTTCCACGGGACGCTAGAGAACGCGCTCGCAGATCTCGTCGCCGAATAACAGATTCGTCAACCTAAATCCAGAAACGTATTTATACGAATAGGATTTAGAGTAGACACAGATGCTCACCAAGGCCGGACTCGCCGTCATTGACGCATTGAGTACCGGCCGGGACGCGACGGCAGCTGAGCTCGCGACGGACACTGGGTATTCGCAGATACACCTCTACGACGTCCTCGATGAGTTGCTGGAAGCAGGGCTTCTCGTCGAACGCCGTGGTCCCAACAACCAGCGGCAGGTCCATGTCGCGGATCACTCGGTCGTCGAAGCGTACCGGAGCCTCCAGGCGGAACTCGGCCACGTCGAGTGGGCCGACCTCCTCTCGCCGGCCACGCTCCGGGTGTGCTGGTATCTCGACGAGCCCCGTTCGGTGTCCGAGATCGCAGCGCGACTCGACATTACTCGGCAGGGCGTTCACAAGGCCCTGTCGCCGCTTAAGCATCGGGCGATGTTGTCCCCGTCCGGCCCGGAGTACGCGTTGAGTGAGGACCTCTCCCCGCTGTTGGCGTTCGCGCACGCTGTCGTGCGACACGAACACCGGTCGCGAGTCCGGGCACTCGCGCCGAGTTCGACCGTCGAATGGTGTGATCCGAAGCGGGCACTCGTCCGCGTCCAGACAGCCACGGATACGGATGCACTCGAGTCCGCCTCCGACTGGCAACTGACCGGACTCGCTCGGTTTGCAGCGTACGGCCTGCAGTTCTTCCTCGCCGGCGAACCCGCGTTCTGGTATGCCCCCAACGAGGAACTCACACCTGCCGAGGTGGTGTGCCACACGCTCGTCCTCGATAGCGGGTCCCGCCGCGTCAGTTATGCAATGCTCTTGATCGAGAAGCTGGACATCGACCAGGAGACGCTGACGGAGACTGCAACGTGGTACGATTTGGAATCTGCAGTAGCTGCGATGTATCGGCCACTTGAGGGAGAGTTCGACGCCTCGGAGGAATCCCCTGTCATCCTCCCGAGTGAAGCAGAATTTACGGCGCTCAAAGAGCAGTACGAAGTTTCATGACCGTGTTCAAAGGCGGCGAAGCGATCAAAGAGTTTCTCGAGGAGTTCGACAGCTGGCTTTCGGAATCCGTGACGGTGTACCTCCTCGGGGGGTCTGCGATGACAGTTCGGGGCTTGAAGGACCAGACCGAGGATATCGATCTGGCGCTCGGAATCGTCTCCGAGTTCGAACACGTATTCCAGACGCTCACGTCGCAGGAATTCGCGGTCGTCGGCGAGCCAACTGAATCATTCGATGGTGTCGGGAAAACTGTCGAGTTGCATCACAAGGAGCGTGGTTTCCAGATCGATATCTTCGAACGGCAAGTCGTCGGGAAAGTGTGGATCACCGACCGGATGCACGACCGAGCGGAGGAGTTCTGGGCAGGAAATCACGCGACGGCATTCGTCCTCGCCGATGAGGATATGTTTTTGCTGAAAGCAGTCTCCGGTGGTGACCTGGCGAGTGGTCGTCGACGCGATATCGAAGACATGCGGACGTACGCCCAGCGGGGGTTGGACTACGAGGTAATTCTGACCGAAATTGACGAACAGCGATCGTTCAATACCGGCTCAACGGAGGCACGACAGATTCGTGACCGTTCGCACCCGCTGTTCGCGATCGAGATGGCGGTGACCTCACTGTCCGGGCTTCCAAACACGTTCACCGCTCGTATTGCAGAGTTCGCGACAGAGTTCGAAGTCGAATACACTGTGCTGGGGGCTGTTGACGATGGAATCGGCGACGTCGAAACAATCCGGGAGCGAGTCCTCGCGACTGTGCGAGCGCTTTCGGACAATCCAGAAGGTGCCGTCGACGACGCGATTGCCCGACTCGTTGCAAAGCAGATTCTCGAGCGCAACGGGGATACGATTCGACTCCGGTAGCTAGGCGCGCCCGCCGCGGTTGTTGTTTTCCGTCTCACGAGGGGTGCGGCAGCAGGGAAATGCCCTCGAGAACAACGTAGGGTAACACTCCAAGTAGCGACACCGTCGACTAGTGCGACCGTACCGGATTCACAGGCTGTCCGCCAACTTTGCGAAACGCACTGCTTTGGAACCCAGAATTGGGAAGTTGACAATCGCCGTCGAGGAGGTAACTGGAGCGGAACAAAACGACGCCTAGCGAGCGTGTAATCTTGCAAGGTTTTTCGAGCGCCGGCAAGGGGTATCGGCGCAGCGTACAGTGACGCGGAGCGTAGTCGCGGTCGTCGGCAGCAAAAGTGAAAAGCAGATGTACATTGTCATCTACACTCTGGTAGAGGCATCGACATACGACGACGCATTGGCCACCGGAAAGACGGTGTTCGACCGCTTGGTGGGCGCGGACCCGCATTCCTTCACCGTGTTCGACTATTATGTAACGTTCGACGAGGAGGACACGACGGTCGCGGGCAAGGCGCGGTGGGGCGATCTCCCGACCACGGCACCAGTTGACACAGATGGCGGGCAGGACCTACTCGACCGAGGGTGGGAAGCGACGAAAGAAGAGTTCGAGCGCAATCTCGAACGGGTGAAGGAAGCCATCGACGAACTCTCAGACCAGGAGATTATGCGCGATGAGAACCTCGCCCGGCACGCCTTCCACCAGGTCGGTGCGTACGACGGCCCGACGATTTTCCTGTACACCGAGCACGCGAGCGGCATCCGCCATCGCGAGCAGTTGGATCGAATCCTGGAGGAAAGCAAGAACCTCTGGATCGTGCCTGCCGACGTCCACTTCTAACCGACGCCCCGAATCACCAACTGGACACGGGAGAGTCGCACCCCGTCGCTCGCGTATCGAAACACCGAGACTGGAGCCCGAACCACTCTCCATCGTGTACCGGACTCATACCGGTACAAGTGGCGGGCAGCAATCCTCGTCGACGGCTACCCGGTCTGGTCGCGTGGTTTCGAGACGAAGCAGGAGACAGTATTTCGGGACGCACTTCGAGACAGACCAACCCCCAAATTGGGCTGTCCTGAGTGCCCGAATGACGACGTTCTCGTCGGCGAGAAGGCAGCTGATGGGGCGAACGTGCAGCGATGGTTCAACTGCCCCGACTGTGGCTACGAAGCGCCCTCGCGCATCGTCTACAGCGCCGAGCAGTGACCTGTACTTGATGAGTATTTAGCGAGAGTCGATGGTCGATTCCACACGGAAAAATCGGAAGAGGCGTACTTACAGCTCGAGACAGGTCTTCAATCCGCGTCCCCAAACTGGTAGACAGAGTGGTTAAGCGTACGTCTGGTAGGCGATGAACGCAGCTATTGTGAGACAGAGGACACCAAGCCCACGGGCGACCCACATCCACCGGTCAGGGATTGCTTCGTCAGTGCCGTAGTCACCACGGCGTCGGCGATTCGGGTTGACGAACACGGACAACTGAAGCATGGTTCGCGGCGCGGCGAGGAGCGCGACGCCGAGCGCAGCGCCGAGGACGACCGCGAGGAGTTCGCGTATCCCGGGCATCTACGAGCGAAGCCGTTCGATGCGCTTCTCCATTGGCGGGTGCGTAGAGACGATCCGTTGGAGGAGACCACGGTCGGGGCTGGAGATACAGAGCGCGCTCACCTGCTGGTCGACATTCGCGTCGCCGCGCCGGTTGCCGCGGGGGCGGCCGCGATGCCGCTGGGTATTCCGGGGTGACTTGCGGGCGTGCTGATTGCCCTGCTGGATTTTTTCAAGAGCACGGGCGAGCGGTTCGCCCTGCCCGATGACGTCCTTGGCGTCGGCGTCGGCGACGTACTCGCGGTACCGTGAGATGGCGAGCACGAAGATCATCACGAGGAACTGAACGATGTTGCCGACGACGATGGCGAGGAAGAAGTCCGCGAGATCATTATCGCCCGTAAAGAGCACGACGTACTGGGCGACGATGGCGACGATCGAGGCGATGCCCTGTCCGAGCTGCATGGTGACGACGTCGCGATTGTCGATGTGCGCGAGTTCGTGGGCGATGACGCCCTCTAGTTCGTCGCGGTCGAGCAGTTGGATGAGCTCCCGGGAGATGACGACGGTACCGTTGCCGCGGCGGCCGACCGCGAACGCGTTCGGCACGCCCATGTTGGCGATTTTCAGCGACGGTTTCTCCATATTCTTGTTGCGGCAGACCTGCTCGACGAACTGGTGGATCTGCGAGTACTGGCTCTCGGGGAGGTCCTCGGCACCGACGCTCCGTAGTGCGGCCCACTTCCCAATCTTGTACTGGATGCCGACGAGGAGGAGACTGCCGACGATAGCGATCGGGAGGACGCCCTGGCCGAACACCACCATCGCCGCGGTGACGGCGACGAGATAGAACGCCGCGAGGATAGCGCCGACGAATGCCATCCGGATCTTGAGCCCGAAATGTCTCATATGGGTTGATTACAGAGGCGGGTGTATAAAACCGGCTACACAACTCGATTAGATTGTCTGACTCTACGTCACTCAGATCGCCGCCACAGACTGCGCATTCGGATAGGTCGTCAGGGGTGGGCGATACTACTATATTGAAGATTTCCGCACTCGGGACAGAGCTCGAACTCTACCTCAATTCAAATCCCAGACGCCTCCGTTGTGATGCTTGTGTCGTCGAAGGATCGTGTCCACATATCCATTGTCGAGCACGGTAATTCCGGGGGAAATCCTCGAGTGTGTGATGTTCTCCCACGACTTCAGTCGTGGGCTTCTCACGCGCGTTTACGCTGGTTTGGGAACGTACGTTGACGACCCGACACGCCGCTAGGAGTGCCACGCCCCCGTTACTCCTCTCCCGCGAAGGACTCGGAGGTACCTCAAACCTTGCGGTTTCAGCGGTTGCGAACCGTGCGGCGATTCATCCCACGACTCAAGTCGTGGGGTTTCTCGCCTAATCCGTATAAGCGGACGAGTAGCGCTTTGTGAGCGTAGTCGTGTCGCGCGACGCTGTATCCATCCCCTACAAGTCACTCAGAGGACAATGAAGGGTATGGTAGACCTGATCTCCGTCGGTGGGTTGCTTCTCGCGTTCTTCCTCGTCATCATGAACGGCGTGTTCGTGGCCGCCGAGTTCGCATTCGTGAAGCTCCGGCCGACCCGAGTGAACGCACTCGTCGACCGCGGGAAGCCTGGTGCGAGCATAGTACAGGATGCTATCGAGAATCTGGATGGCTATCTTGCAGTCAGTCAGCTCGGAATCACGCTCTCGTCACTCGGCCTCGGGTGGATCGGCGAGCCGGCTGTGGCAGCACTCATCGAACCGATTCTCGGTGAACTCCTGCCCGCGGAGGCGATTCATCTTGTTGCATTCGCGCTGGGATTCGGCTTCATCACGTTCCTCCACGTCGTATTCGGTGAACTCGCCCCCAAGACGTTCGCCATTCAGGAAGCCGAGCGAGTGGCGTTCCTCGTTGCCCCACTCATGAAGTTCTTTTATTACGTGTTTATCCCGGGTATCATCGTCTTCAACGGTACTGCCAACTACTTCACTGGCTTGTTTGGTGTCTCGCCAGCGGCAGAAGGCGAAGAGACCCATTCCGAGGAAGAAATTCTGATGATTCTCACTCGCTCCGAAGAGACGGGAGAGATCGATCTCGATGAGGTCGAGATGATCGAGAGTGTCTTCGAACTCGGCGACACGATCGCCCGCGAAATCATGGTGCCACGCCCCGATGTGGAGACCGTCTCTGCGTCCATGACTCTCTCGGAACTCCGGTCTGTTGCCGCCAGCGGAACCTACACGCGGTATATCGTGCTCGACGAGGACGGGGAGCAGCCGATCGGATTCGTCCACGCGAAGGACATCCTGAAGGCGAGCGAAACCGACACCGATCACGACGACACGGTCACTGCCCTCGACCTCGCACGCGACGTCCTCGTCGTTCCCGAAACGCGACGGATCGACGCGATTCTCGCCGAGTTTCAGACGCACGGTGGGGGGCAGATCGCCGTCGTCATCGACGAATGGGGCGTCTTCGAGGGGATCGTCACGATCGAAGACATTCTCGAAGAGATCGTCGGTGACATCCGAGACGAATTCGACACAGCACCGCAGGGTCCCACAATCGAGGAACGAGACGACGGTACGTACGTCGTCGACGGCGGCGTGCCAGTCCGGGAAGTGAACGAACGGCTTGGCGTCGAGTTCGAGACCGATGAAGTCGAGACAATTGGTGGGTTCGTCTTTAGCCGACTCGGGCGAGAACCCGAGATGGCTGATGAGATCGAGCAGAATGGGTACGTCCTTCGCGTCGACGCCATCGACAACGCGCGAATTAAACGGCTCGTGATTCAACCTCCAGAGCGATCTCAGAAACAGACCACTGAAGAGGACTAGTCCTCACGCGGTGTCGTTTGTATCCGGGCAAAGAAGGTCCCGGGTGAACCAGGCCTGCTCTGACAATGACCCGCAAAGTACTCAACCGCCACAGCGAAGCACTGTTCGAGTTCCTCTGGAGTCCAGTCTGCGGGCACGAGGTGTTCAGCCACATTCCCTTTGAGGGCGTGTTCTGCAGGGACTGCAACACACAGGTTGAACTCCAGGAATCACATGAGGATCGTGGCTACGAGGAAGCCGTCCTCGCCTGCTTCGATACCGACACGACCTGGAATCTCCACGTCGACGAAAAACTTCGTCGTGACCTGCCTGACGGGTCGGCTCAGGTGAAGATCCTCGGCGCACCGGGTGCCTACACGGTCGATTGGTGGAGTCCCGAACCCGGCGACGACTGGGAGCCGGTCGAGCGCGGTGAATTCGCTGACATCGAAGAACCTGCCGACGTGTCTCACTTGGCGTAACGGCCGATATCCACCTTATCACGTGTATTCGATTTCCTCTACGGTTGCTCGCCAATAGGGCAGATCGCCCTCCGGCAGATGCCATTCGACTTCTCCGTCGATCGGAATCCGAACCCCATCTCTGACCTGATAGTTTCGCCAGTACCCGGTCCATGGCGTCGATTCGTACGTGCCGTCGTCCTTCCGGTACGGCCGTTCGGCGGATACCCGCTCCACTTCGTTCCGACCGTTGAAATAAAACACCAGCGAGGCAGCCGTTCCGCGATGTTCGAGCGTCGCCCTAGCCGAGCGCTCGTCTATCGGCTCCCACTCGACCCCTTCACTCGGCAAGAGAGCGGTCGGATACCAGACGCTCTCGCCCAGGTACCGCATCAACTCTCCAGCGTCCAGCTCTGGGCTTGGGTCGGCGTTTGCAACGGGAACCGTCGAGAGGAGCTTGGCGCGTAACGCGCCTGTTCCATCCTTGTACATATCGACAACGCGAACCGATACTAGTGGAGCCATCTCAATTACAGCATCCCAGAGGAATCCTGGTGGGGCGGTCGTGACGTGCTGGGTCGCTTCGAGTGGTTTCCACGGTGCGTCCGCGTCGCCCAGGCGGAACTCACCGTGTTGCCGCAGGCGCACCGCTCGGACGTACGGCTGCCCTTCGGTGAGGACGGTATCCAGGTATCGCTGCACGGGCTCGGGGAGTCCGTCGAGATCGTCTTTCGTGAAGACGTGATCAGAGCGCGTGGTGGCAGCAGCGAGCAGTTCGTCTACGAGTTGGGAGTTAACTCGCTCGAGACGAGCCTTGCCGCCGAGGACGACAGCTACGACGCTGACCACGAGGAGACCAAGCACGCTCAGAACCGATTTGAGCCGCATGATTCGTTATCTCATCCCGGGTTCACTTGAGGGCTCGGTGAACGGCCTCGTGGCGGCTGGACTGTGTTCTGTATCGATCGACAGAATGAACCGAGCCATCAGCACGAGGCTCACCAGGGTCAGCAGCCCGAAAATAACGAGCTGCGGCAGCGGGACGGTCTGACCGTCACGAATCATGAAGACGGCCATTGCTAGCACCGCCCCGCCGAGCGTCACGATCTTCGCGAGGAGGACGCCGGTGAGGGCATACCCCCAGGCCCGTCTCTTCCACAGCCAGTACGCAGAGAGGGCGAATGCGGGCAAGACGATGCCGAGGTCGAGTGAGTAGATGACGTTCACCGGGAGCCCCGCCTCGGTGATACTCGGCGGGGTGGTCCCTGCGAACGTGGCTGGGAGAATCTCGGACAGCCAGAGGACCCCGATCAGGACGACCAGCAGCAGCTGGAACGCCACGTACGACCGGACTGGCAACTCACCGACCGCTCGCTTCACAACGGAAGCGTCAAGGCGGACCATCCCGCCGACGAACGTGAACAGCGTCAGCCACAGCAACGCGACGTAGACGAGGTACAGCTCGTTGAACGCGGTCATGAATGCGTAGGAGGCGTAGGTGTACAGGAGGTAGCCGGTCACCCCGAGCCACACGACGTACGCTCGCAGCGAGCCACGTGTGACGAAGTACAGCGAGACGGCGAGTGCTGGCACAGCCACGACGAGCGTCAGGAGGTCCTGCCCGTAGACCTGCGGAAGGAGCACCGGTGCATCACGGTAGAAGCTGGGCACGAACAGCCCGACGACCGTCGCGATTAGCGTCAGCGCGATGGTTGCGAGCGACCCGAGGACGTACGGGCGTGGTACTGTCACTCGACCGGTCGGCATTCGACCCCCTTCTGGGCGTCCGAAACCGACGCGACGATGCCGAGTTGTTCCTCGACGAACGTCGCGAAGTCGGCGGCGAACGTCTCGACCTCGTCCCAGTCGGTGTACTCGTAGTCTCGGGACGTATCCGTATCCCCGGTGATGTCCTTGGTGAGCTGTTTCAACACCAGCCGCTTGAGGAACCCGTACTCCGAGTAGCGAAGCGCGCCGCCGAAGATTACGATTCGATCCGGCTGCCAGCCGGTGTCCTCGACGAACGCGGTGACGTATCCTGCGGCCTCGGCCTGACTCTCCTCATCCGGTCGGGTGGCAGTCAGGCACATTTGGCAGAACCCCGTCGGCCGCGTGGTCAGGTCCTCGCGATCGGTGGTGACCAACGTCCGGACTTCGGGCTGGTGTTTGCCGCCGTGGATGGACGCGCCGACGAGAACGGCGTCGTACTCGGTGAGTTCGAAGTCGTCAGAGAGCTGCCCGGCGTCGATGGCCTCGGCGGTGTGGCCGCGGTCACGCAAGACGCCGACGATGCGGTCGGCGATCTTGGCGGTCTGTCCTTGACTGGTTCCATAGAATACGAGGATCGATGCCATAACGTTCACTAGGGTCTGATAGGACTCAGATGACTATAATCGAGCATCTCGATTCTCAGGGTAGGAGAACTGGACTCAGATGTCAATCTGGTTGGGAGGGCCCTGACTGAGGTGTACTCTCTATAGCGAGCGAGCCGACTCAGGGCACCGTGGACGTTGATTCCTCGTCCCCGCGAATCCGACGCCCGTAGACGAGCAGCCAGATAATCAGCAACACCTCGCCCACGAAGGTGAACGCAGCGACTTCGAAGGTGTAACCAGCAAACAGCACCCGCCCGAAGCTATCCGCCTCGACCACCCGGACAGCGATCCAATCTGCTACTACAGTCCCGGCGTGGACACGGTCGCCACCGGGAGCCACCGCTGGCGTCGTTCGGGGACGCGTCACACGGAGTAGTCCATCGGGACGAACTGTTGAGGGAGGGACTGATCATCTGAGAGAGGACGTTCGGACTCTCGTTGATCTGCCATCCCGAATCTGTGTTCCGGTTCGGGAGAGGAGTACAGTTTGTCCGCCGTACTATCGCAGCACCGTCGTCACCGGCCAGCGGGGCGTGTGTGTCTCCTCATCGTCGTCCTCGGCGTATCCCAGCCGGAACAGATGTTGCGGGGTCGCGTCCGTGATCTCGAGTTCCTCGGCCAGTTCGCGCTTCAGGTCCGGTCGCTCCAGTATCTGACTCATCGGGTGGACGGCCACGCTCTTTCGCGTGGCGGCGAGCATCAGTCGCTCGAAGACCTGCCCGGTCCGGACGTGTGCTTCGACCGAGTCGTCGGGTGTCGTCAGTAGGGCGACCGTGGGTGCGCTCGTGATGAGCTTCGAATTCTTTGCTCCCTCCCGCTCGCCGAGGTCGAGATACGTCACGGCTAGCTGTCCGATGCGGGCCATGAGCCACGGGGCACCGAGCGCACCGATGCCAACCTAGTGACCGAGTTCCCGCCGATACGCTGGATCGGCCATCTGCCGTTCGTCTGCTTCGACTTGGAGTTCAGCGATTTTCTCTTTCCGCGTCTCATCATCGATCAGCAGGAGGTCGACGTCGTCCTCGCGAACGAGTGCTCGGAGCTGATCAAGTGTCGACGACGGAATCACGCGGTCCAGGAATACCTGGTGGGACGTCCGCCGTGTAGTGATCGCCTCGAAGAGCGCTACGTCGTCGGACTGGTCGGGGGCGACGGCGGGGTCGAATCGAACGGAGACGACCGCGTCGCTTTTGTCTGTCCCATATTCGACGGTGAAGCCGAAATCGAACCGAGCAGCAGCGATCAACAGATTCTCGAGGGCACAGCCGAGGCTGATGTGGAGCTCGCGCCTGCCCGCATCTGCGACCTCGAGCCAGCGCGAGTCATCTGCGTGGATGTGGATGGTGTCACCGTCGACGGCGAACGACCACGGCTGGGAGTTGTGGCTCGATGGCGCGAGGATCGAATATCGGAGCAGGAATCGTAGACGATCTTCGAACGGTGCATCGGCCGGGAATCCGTTCTCATCGACGTCCCAAACGTCTGTACTGAGGTCAGTAGCGCTCATGTGTACTACAATCTCTGTCGTATACCGTGATAGATACCCACTGAGATTCTCGTTACACGCGAATGGCCAGGTGCCTCATGAACTATTGACGGGATAGGTATCATGTGGATACGTCCCGAGTAGCGATGACTGGCCTGGTCTGCGATGCTGCGAGTCGCTCGGCTCTCGATCGAAGTCCTCGAAGCATCCCGTGTGTCATCACGAACGTAACGGGCTCGAGCACCGACTGGGCAGCGACGCGGACCAGTCTATTCTCCGGCAGGCGGATGCGCGACCGGACGAGCAGTCGCGTCGTCGTCTCGTCGACCGGTTCTAACACGAACGACCAGACCCACCACGCCGGGTCGCCGGGCGTCAGTAGGACGAGCGATCGTTCGGGGTCGAGTGCGGCGACCTCAAGCGTCGCGTCCGGGTATCGATCGGCCCTGCCGAGCCGAATCGTGTCGCCCACAGCTAAGTCCTGCCACTCCGTGACGATGGTGTCCGCGTTGTGGATGTCGAGCCCGACGAGGTTCTCTGCCCACTCGTGGCTGTAGAACCCGCCACGCTCCTGGCCGAGCTGGCGCAGCCACGGCCAGATATCGGTGGGTGGCGCCTCGATACTGATCGCCATTGTCGATTCGGCGTCAGCGTCCGGGAGCAGGTCGTCGCCCGGGAGTGACCGTTCGACCTCCGCCGGCGTCGCGCCCCAGTTCATCATCCGCGGGCGGACCACCGTCCAGTAAGCGACCCCGAGAAGTGCAGCCCCGGCCGTTCTGCGGATGCGTCGTCGCCATGGCCGTGCCGTATCCAAGCCCGGAGTGTCTGACCTGAATCGTCCGAATTCGTGGGCTGTTCTCATGATTTTTCGTCTCGAGTGGAAATACGTGTGGAACGTCCCTTGATCTAGCCGCTGATTCCTGTCGTTCGGGAATCTACGACCTCACATCGTGTTGTTCGCCTACGTCCATCCATGAATGACCCCGAGCGCCACCATGGCTACCCCGATCGCGAAGTAGACTGCCTCGGTCAACGTCCACGAGGGCTGATCGAGAAGGAGAATCTCGACGACGATCCACGTCGCGAGAAGCCCTCCAGCGACCACTGAGACCATCGCCCCATAGCAGGATAGTGATATCCCACAATCGTCTGAGTAGCTGTTGGGAATGTTCCCAACACACTTATAGTGTTGGGCGGCTACCCAACGGGTGAGGGATGGGCCACGAACTCACGCACCGCTACACCCACGTCGAAGCCGGACTCGTCGAGAACGTCGTCATCCGACGGACGACCGATACAGATGTCTACCCGTCCGGCTGGAAGTACACCCTTCATCTGGGAACGCTGCAAGACCTAACGCTCATCCGCTACGACAACGCCCACGAAGACACCAAAGGCCACGAACTCCACACCGCTGCCGGTGACGCAGACGTCGATTTCCCCGGTATGGAAGAACTCGTCGTCGAGTTCTGGGCCAGTGCTGACGAATACTGGGACACCATTGGTGGCAACCCGCCACGTCCCTATTGACAGAAGACAAAACACACATCCAACACACCCGAACATGACCACGCTTCACATCACCGTCGGCGACCGAGCACAGCTCCGAGAGGATACGCTCCAGTTCATTCAGGCTGCCGAGGCTGAGGAACTGGACGAAAGCGATGAGCATGCAGTACTCCAGTTCGGAACCTATGATGATCTCGTCGACAGCCTCACCCCACTGCGCCTCAATCTCATTCAGGCGATCGCCAAAGAGCGCCCTTCAAGTATGCGGGAGGCAGCACGACTCGTCGACCGCGACGTCTCTGATGTCCATGCAGACCTGAAACAGCTGGAGGTATTGGGTATCCTCGAACTCAAGGAGGGAGGCCCTGGGGGAGCGATCCAGCCAGTTGTCCCCTTCGATAAAATCGAGATGCACATCGATTATCCCCTTCTCGACGACATCGACGTAGACAGCACTCCCGCTAGCGCAGACTAGCCACGTGTTTTTCACCCTCTGAAGGGGTGTGAGAGCTGTCAGAGGGCTCTCGTGGAGAACGAATGTCTGACTCGAAGCAACAACCAAGTCGAGCAGTTGAATCGTCGTCCAGTGAAGAACGCACGAACCGAACCGAGTACGTCGAACGAAGCGATGTCGGCGTCTCACTCACCGTGAAGCTCACTCGCGGTACAGGCACCCGCGATCAGGATAAACTCACGGCCAAAGTGAAGGCGAAAACGCTCGAGGACATGGAAACCCTCCGCGAGTACATCCACGACCTCGCCGAGGACGCTCGCCAGATCCAACCAGGAGACGACGAGTAGCGGGCGGGTGCTGTTTTTCGTCGCCTCAGGAGGCGTGGAGGCGACCAGGAGTGAGCGACCCAGATTCGAGCGAACTGTCCCCAGAACAGCGTCTCGACCCACCGAATACACGACTCATCAACGCCGGCATCGCGACGATCAACGACATGGAGACGCTGCGAGCGTGCGTTGCCTACGAGAACGCTCACCAGCAACGGTTCCAAATCCTTCGCCGGCTCGATGACCGAGCCAGCGAGCTTCGGTCAGAAGACACCTAAATGGACGCTCACGGGCTGTTTGTCGACGCCATCAGAGGTGGAGGCTTCGAACTAGATGAGCGACCGACCCGAGATTGTGATTCAGCGACAGACTGCGTTCGGTGAGGACGGCCAGCTCGAACTGACCGAGACGAGCGTCGAGACCTCGCTCGAGGACTTCGGTGCAGACGTCGATCATCGCGACCGCGAATCGCGGCTCGATCGCCCCGCGGCTAGTGAGTTCGGCGTCGACGACCGGCCAGAAGTAGCGCATTTCTCAACAGGAGATCAGTCGACGCTCTTCGCGGATACTGACGCCGATCAACAGACGCTCACAGATGACAAGACAGCGATGCAGTCTGTTCGGAGATTAACCAACACGCAGTACCATTTACTACTTCCGTTAGTTAATACTAGCGAGGTCTATCTTGCCCCGGAGAGCCCTGCGGGGCGACGGAGTCCCGCAGGAAACTCCTCATGGCTATTCGCGACAGCGCAGACCCAGTTAGCAACAGTTCTACTGAGACACACTCTGACGCCCGACAAGCGGTGTACGTGGCGTTCCTCCATCGGGTTCCGTTTGCGCTCGATGCTTTGACCCTCGGCTTCCTCCCTGGGTTTCGCGAGGACTGCACGTATCAGCAGTTGCAATTCGAGACCCTCGAGTGCCCGGTCGGAATGCTCGATAACGATTTTCGGAATCCAGACCTCGACCGGTACGTCAAGCGGGCGCTCGAGTACGAACCCGACGTGGGTATCATCGGTGACGCCTACGACGCTGCAGAAGCACAGTCGTACGTCGACACGATTCGAGAGCTCCAGGAGAGACTGCCCGAGACGGAGTTCATCATCGTCCCGAAATGCCGGGCCGCCATTGAGGCGGTTCCCGACGATATGGTGCTTGGGTACTCGCGAGGGTATGCGGACACACCTGCACGCGAGTTCTCCGATCCCATCGACTGGCGTGGCCGTCGGGTCCACATCCTTGGTGGCAGTCCACCCAAGCAACTCGAGGTCGTGGAGCAGCTCACCCAGCCAACGCTGACGGGTGACCCGCCGGCTGACATCGTCGGCCTCGATTGGAATGGTCTGCATCGCGGCGCGCAGTTCGGCGAGTTCTGGACAGCCGACGGCTGGGACGACAGCGGTCGCGACGCCGACCACGTCACGGTCCGGAAGACAGTCCGGCATAGCCTCAGCCGGCTCAAAGAATTCTGGCAGGACCACGGCGTCTGGCCCGATCCGACACCCCAGGCGGACGAGACCGAACTCACCTATTCCGGGCCCACGCGAGGCGATATCGAGAGCGCGGCGTGTACCGAGTGCCGCGCCAACGTCTGGACGACTGATCGTGGCCCATACGTCGCCGAGTACGACACAGGAGCAGTCTGTGGGTACTGCTGCTACGAGTGCTACTTCTCGCACCGGCATCGGAACAACCTCGAGGAGATCGCCGGTGATCGGAGCGTCTACCTCCCGCCTGCCTGATGCAGCGACCCGTTTTTCGCGCCCTCCGAGATGGTGATTTCCGTGAGCCAACAACAGCATTCGAGCGACGTCTCGATCGATGCAATTCCAGTCGACGGAGCGAACAGCCAGTCAGCTGAGGTCGAACCAGAAGATGTCCCCGAGGAACCCCGGTCGATTACGCAGGCGCTCGCGACCGAGCAGCCGCCGACGAATCCGCTCGTCGCGCTGAAGGCCGCCCGCTGGTGGTATATCCACGGCAAGGGCGGCACTGATCCGGTGTTCCAGTGGGCCATCGAGTGGGTATGCCACCTCGCGACCGACAGGCCCAGCGACATCAACCAGTTCGAGTCATTTCTCGACTACCTCGTCACAGTCGGCTTCGCTGATGAGAACGCCGCCCTCCGCTAACCGCCGTCACGAGTTTTTTATGCGCCGTCAGGGGTGCGGCGCGGGCTGAATCGAAGCAATCGCAGGAAGGCGACTTTCAGAACATCATGGCTACGACGAGCGACTCGTCGGCCTCCTTCGAGGAGACCGACACGCGAACAGACGAGATGCACAGTACGATCGAAGCATGGATCGACGACCTCGTTGACGACCTCGAGGTGTTCGATGCCAGCCCTCGATAGCGCACCCTCGAGATCGATAGGAGCAGCCATCTCACAGTGCTGGGTTGGCTCATCGTCGCCGGTCATGGCGCTCGCTACGACGCGGCCGTATAAGTACACCCGGACAGGACACTCGACACGGAAAACCAAGGGGACGACTCCTAGTTCGAATGTGGGCTACGTTTTTGCCGAGGATACTTTGTGAGGTACTGGAACTAGAGGTGTCCTCCTGTAGTACATTGCCGTTGAGCTGTTTCCCGAAATTATTTACTCACGGCTACGATGAGCCAGTTGAGACGGACGGCAACGAGATTAAGTATGTGTAGAATCTACACATGGAATGATGGCTGAAGAGAAAACACGAGTCGATTTCAACGCCCCGAGATCTCTCATTGAGCGTGCCGACAGTGTCGTTGAAATCCTCGATATCTCTCGGACCCGTCTTCTCATCGACGCTCTCGAGGATGAACTCGAAACCCTCACACATGACGAGGAGTTCCGTCGGCGTCTTAGCGACGCGTACTACAATGACCGCGTCGACTACAACACCGTCGAAGCGGTCCTTGGGCGCGAGGAAGCAATGCGAATGAAACTCCTCCGGGCGTCGGTCGACCGGACACCTGCCGAACCCCAGCTCGAGGACACCCTTCCGAGCGATGATGTCTTCTACGACGGCGAGATCCCCGAATGGACGGACACTCCCTCGTCTGACTCCGATGACGAGTCGCACGCCTGACGATGTCGGAGAACGCCGTTGCCGTTGTTTACACCAATGTATTGTTGAATCTCGCCACTCCCGTCGTCGACAACCGTCTAACGGCCCCCTCTGGTGCAGATCCACTCAAAGCACTCCTCATCGCGTACGACATCCACACACCCGCGAGTGTCCTCGGAGAGATCACCGAAGCAACAGGAAGCGGTGATCTCCTGTCTGCAGCCGCCGACCTCGTCCTCCAGGCAGCACACCATCTGACGACACACGATGTCGATAACCGGACCGACGATCCACTCGACTACGGACTCGATCGCGGAGAATCCGAGGGGATCTGGCTAGCGAACGAGTTGGAGGCAGATCTGTTCATCACAGACGAGTTCAACACGACTAACTACCTCTTCATCACCCTCGCCCTCAACGACCGGAATATACTCTTCACGACACCGCACATCCTCTGCACGCTCGCAACGCATGATATCCTGCCTGTCGGCTACGTCAGGGCCGCCCTCACCTACTACGTCGAGACCAAGAGCTGGGACGCGCAGTACGTGGCCCAGTTGCGCCAACAGTATCTCCCTGATTGAATCCTTGGTTAGAGGTGAGAGACGAGCAACCTCTGTCGCGACTCCGAAAAGGAGTCGACCTCCTCGAACGGTTGCATGGCGAGGGCACCTCCACGGTGTACGTCGGCGCTCTCAACGACGTACTCGACACACACGAGACGGTGGAGATGAACGCCAAGACGCACCACATCTGGGCGTTCGTGAAGCGGCTCGCCTGTACTGCCGAGGAGTTCGGCATCACGGTCGAAATCCGGTCGAAGCGTGGACTTCCCAAGAGTGTCCGAACTGTAGTTCGACCGACCGAACGACGCGCCACCGCGATACGCTGACGTGTCCGTGCGGCTTCGAGGGGCACGCGGACCTTACGGCGTACGCAAGACGCGACGCGTCTTGCGTGCCCCCGAGAACCTTCGGTTCTCGGGACGTCCGAGACGTTCTTGGAACGGTAAACGACGGTATCACGGCCGATGGCACGGCCTGTATGCCTCAAGTGGGACGACCACAACTGGTCGGAGTCACCACGCTCTTGTCCCAACGAGGAGCATACGAACCCGCAAGTTGCCTCCGTGGGTCGGTAAGCGAGATTCCCACCGCGAGGAGCCCCCGGCGTCTCGCTGAACGACGTGAGGCGAGGCTCGGGAGACGCCGTGCGTCTCCCGGCGTTTACGCCGGGGAGGATGTCAACGAAGAGTGTGAACGGTAGTACCCATGCGAGCAGACAAGCCGTCAGCCGACGAGGAGCGGCACCCTGATTTCGAGACCGTTCGCGAGCAGACGTTCCACGACGCCAGAAACCTCCTCGTGAGTCGATCAGCAACCGACTTCGAGTCGGTCGAGGCAGTGCGCTCGGCGTTTCTTGAGCACGTCCGCGGGATGTATACGGTTCATACCGCCGGGCTTGAGATCGACGGTGAACCGCAAGACGTCCAGCTGCACCTTGAGAAGCGGACAACGGCGTTCTTCGCGCACCGACTGACTAGGAGGTACGAGTGACCACGGCCACTATCGTCATCGCAGCGGACGTGGGGGGTGTGTCTGAGGCCCGTCACGGCCGAATGAGTATCCGTGGCTGCCGACAGCCTATGGAGGTAACGACGCAGCCACCGTCTCTAGATCGTAGAGAGACTGGCTCATGCCACCGTTTTCGCCAGTTTTTCGCTTGCAACGTGGGGTACCTCCGTCACCAACACGGTCCCCCGTCATGTCCGCATACCCCTCAGAGAGCGATCGGCAGCGCCACAGACGGCTGAGAGGACGAACACATCGACGGGATGACACGATAGCCGTGAGAACGTGCCCTACTGGGCCGCAGTGTGCGAGTAGTGGATGGCCAAAGCTTCAAGACGTGTTGCCCGAGAGAGTACAGTACGCAATCATCTAACTAGCCGATCTACCCGCTCCCCACGATCGCCCATGGACCCTACCTCATCACGACAAACCCCACTCGGCTCGCTCGCCAGCGACGCACTTGCGCAGCTCAAAGCGCCCATGCAAGAGACCGAGGGGATGCGTCAAGCGATTGCACGCAACGTACTGCAGAATCAGGGGTTTACCGAGGCGGAAGCGGACGTCGCGCTCACGCAATTGCTCAGTCGGGGCTATCTCTACGAAGTCAACGACCGCCTCTATCTCACTCCGGGCTGATACCGGCGTCCCCAGTGACGGCGGTCTTACGCTCGTGCTCATCCGGAGGGTCCATCGACGCCTCACCGTTGATCGTTCTCAGAGAGGCACAGTCGAATGCGAGCGAGTGCAATAGAGAGAAGAGGCACACTCTCGAGAAGGACCATGACCACGGTGTAGGAGGAGTGTCGGCACGACGCCGAAGGCGGTACAAGAAGTAGATGTGCTTCATCCCGCTGCACTGGGCCTTCTCACTGAGGTCGCCGGCTGGTTAGTGACGATCGTTCGCGTGTATCGTCACGCCAACCAGTACGAATTTTTGCATTTTGGCTGTTCACTCGGGGATTAGTAATGAGCGCGATGTATCGACGTCAGTCCCATCACTAGCAGACGAGTGCCACGGATTAGACATGATCGCGTGTGAGTTCGTCCTGGACCGACGGGAGAATTCCCGTGGCTTCGAGCGTGGCGACATCCGTCACAAAGTCGTGGAGTTCTTTCCGCAGTTGCCCTTTCGTCTCGTATTCGACGATCGGCACGCTGTACTCGTCTTCTGTCGCGTGAATTGTAGTACTCGTGATCCCGGTTTCGACAAAGATGCGAAAGCGCCGTGGATCCTTTACCGGCGGGCTCGGATCATCGTTTTCGAGATCCATCGCTTCCAAGACGGCGCCGATTTCAGCGCTCACGCCGTCTCGGACGCCAGCAATCGGGAGAATGAACCCGACCGCATTGCTGGCTTCAGCGAAGGCCTTCGACTGCGCAATCGCGTTCATCGTCGGGGTGTCAGCGGTCGCATTCTCATCCTCGGGGAGTGGAATGGCAGGATCCGTCGCGATGAACGCATTCACGCCTGGATCGGCACGAAGCTCCGAACAGAGCGCTTCGAGCTCCGCGATAAATGCCCGGTCAGCAGCTGTGAACGCGCCGAGATCAGCCTTGAGATGCTCTGACTCCGTCTCTGGTGCGAGAACGTAGTCCAGTTCGAATGTCGTGTAGGGACCCATGAGATACACAAGGAAGTCCGCAAAGGCAGGGGCAGGTAGCCGCTCGAGGAGAACCTCTCGCATTGGCCGTCCATCATACTCACGCATACTAACCACTACTGCGAATACGAGTAAAAAGCCATCTGTTCGTTTCTCGAGCTACGACCACTGTAGACCGGCTGTGTTGAAGAAAGTAACAGTCGTTACCTTCTTGTCTATTGACCGTGTATCAGTCTACATGGCAAGCACCCAAGCGGAAGCCGACGAGGAGGAAACTGCAGCAGCGCAGTTGATAGCTGCTGTCACCGCAGAGCTGCTCGACGACAGTGACCCACACGAACTCGCTGATTTCATAGATCGGTTCAAGGCGCTGGCTCACCCACTTCGGTTCGCCATCCTCTATCGGCTACGTGACGCCGATGGGATGAGTGCAAAAGAACTCTCGACGCTCACCGGGCGAAGCGGAAACGCGCTCCATACGCATCTCGACACGCTCGTGGAGGCCAACCTGATCACGAATTGGAAGCAGACCGATCCTGACAGACATCAGCCCTACTCATACTATGCGATCAGTGGGCTCGGGGCGCGACTCATCGATCTCGCGGTTGCGTCGATAACCCACGAAAAAGATGTCTTCGAGGACTATCAATAGTCAACGACATAGGATATCGTGTTGGAGTTCCAATATCTATCGACGACGGAAGAAGCACTCTTCTGCCCCTACACTGATATTAGAAATAACCACTCATCAACTATTCGCTAAGTAGAGGGTATGTTGTCACCCAGCGAGTTGTCTCGGTGTGCTGGACCCTGGTGCTCGTCGATTCCCTGCGTAACCAACCCCCTCGTCCTCATCTGTAGCTGTGTCTTTGTCGGCCGTTTCGTACATTAGCACGGCCGTTATGAGGAATGCTCGGAGCACGTGTTTCTGGTTCAAGAACGCACCCTGTCCGACGAAACGATCAAGAGTACCATCGATCAGGGCTCGTCAGTGCAACTGTGGACAGTCGTACGGTAGGACAGTCCAAGAGGGTGAAACCTAGGGTCATCCTAGGATCCTCCTCACTACTTACAGTACAAGCGATTCAGCAGCTCGTGAGCGAAGTCGGAACCAGATAGGCGAAACGCAGTACGCAACGTTCCACGTGCGCTCTCATCTCCACACAGAGTAGGGACATCGCTGACCACATCCAGATCAGTTGTGAGCAAGTACTTCGACGAGGCGTGGGGCCGGTAGTCGCTACGCTTGCTTCCCATCTCCGACCAGGACGAGGAAGTGTCGCTCAAGACGGTCCCATCGGTGGAGATGAAGTCCGGTCAGACCCGTCTGATCACGTTACAAAGTTGGCTTTTTGGGAGCCATCCCTCGCGAAGACCACTGACATCCTCACGCTGCTCGAATTCTCGTCGCGCTGTCTCACGGCGTTTCGACAACCATGCCCGCCGTTCTGGATCAGCCTCCGAGAGCGTCTCGAGCGCTTCCTCAAGATGATGAATGCGATGGGCGAGTTTCGCGAGTGGGCGGGCGGCCGCTGATTCAGCGACGAGAATCGCCTTGTCCGTCTCGCGTTCGATCCGACCAACAAATACCGTCGGTGCGCCTCCCTCGACGAAGCCGACTTTCTCCTCGGCCAGCCACTCGGGTAAGCGAAACAACAGCTCATCAGGAGCGAGCTGGCCGAGTAACTGCCAGAACAATCGCGTCTCGTCCTCGTTGATAAGCCCCCGATCGCGAGCGGGCGCCAGCGACACATCATCCCGGTCGAGAGAGTGGGCGTGCCACGAGCGGGCGAAGGTATCGTAGTCAGCACAGTCAGTGATGTGAAGTGACGCCATACAGTGAGTTAGTGTCATAGTTCTATTCACCAGTTATCAACGTTTTTGCTGGATCACTCGATGGGAGAGATCATCTTAGAACACGGGTTCAATGCGTGATGATCGATGTGACGGCAGTCGTCTAGCCGCCCTCTGTTCGTCCACGGAACATCCCCGTGATATCTGCATGCTGTATGGCCTGATCCGTCCTGATCTACACGCGACTGGCAAGACGGGTACGTCAGACAGAGGCGGTTCGTATTCCTAACTTATCAAACGAACTAGTAGATGAAGGGAAAGGGAGGGACGGGGGGTGTCCGCAATTTGGCGTCTTACGATGTACCTTACGAGGCACATCAGTCGTTCTCAGTAGCTGATTTCATGGAATGAGAGTTACTGCCCCGTAGAGGCCGTGAACCTCCCTAATTTCGTTGTACACTAGCCTAGCCTCAGCTACTAGAACGCGATTCTAGATGTCTTTCGGAGCAATAAATACCGATACCATAAACGATATTACTACTATACTAGCTTTCTTTCTAGAAGACTAGAAGAAGGAGTTCTAGACCAGAAACGGCTCTTCGTCTAACCTACCGATACCTAGCGTATAGATCTCTATACTAGCAATCTTCTCTGTTTCCCTTGTCTTCCTCTGGAGTTTCTCTTACCAAATAGTGGTAGTACCGCCTGCTGAAAATTGCGGACACCCCCCGTCCCCCCGTATTAAACATCGCCCAATCCCGGACAATACGGACATTCCGGACACCAGATTTTATGTACCTCTCTCCCGATGACCTGTATATGGCTGACCAGAATACGTCCGACCCGCAAAAGACGTCCTCCTCGCAGACCGGGTTGAAAGAATTTTCAACAACATCAACTGTGTTGAAAAATGGTGACGTATTCCAGGGGGATAAGATGAAGCCCGAGACGATGCCAGAACGCACGTCTGAACTCAACTCGATCCATAGCGCGATAGAACCAGCCGCTCGAGGAGAGAACCCTCGCAATTTGTTCATCTATGGGAAGCCCGGCCAAGGGAAGACGGCAGCAGTGCGACTTAAACGTGACCAGTTCACAGAATTCGCTGAAGAGCAGGAGCTAGACGTAACTATTGTCTACATAGAGTGCAATTCAGCAAATAAATCGTATCACGTGTTGACAACAGCGTTGAAGGAGCTAAAAGGCCTGCGGAAGAAGCCTCGGGGACAGACGCTCGATAACCTCTACTCTGACTTATTCGACGTTATGAACGAGCGTGGGGGGACATACATCTATATTCTTGACGAAATTGACAGAATCAGGGACGATCAAGACGATGATTTAAATATTCTCTATAAGCTTCCGCGAGCGTATTCGTCCGAAGAGTTGGACGACAATATCGGATGTTCAGTCATCGGAATCTCGAACGATCGACGATTTAAATCGAAGCTCTCACCTCGGATCAAGGACGCTCTGTACGAGGCAGAGGTGGACTTCCCACCCTACACCATTGACCAGTTAAAGAGTATACTCTATCGACGAGCAGCGAAAGGTCTCACCAATACTGAACTCGTCTACGAAGATGGCCAGCTCGTCAGTATCGAGAGCGAAGTCGTCTCTGAGTCAGTTATTGAGAAGTGTGCAGAAAACGCTGAGCGTGAGCGTGGGTCGGCGAGACAGGCGATCGATTTGCTCGGACAAGCGGCAACGATAGCGCACAACGAACGAGCAGAACATGTCACGATAGACCACGTCGAGGAGGCCCAACGAGAGGTGAACAAGAGCTATATCAAGAATATGCTTGACGACCATACTTCGGACGATCTCCTCACATTGTGTGGTTTGCTGTATCTCGAAGCGCGGGGCAAAACGCCAGCGCGGACGAACCAGATTCACGATTATTACTCGACGTACGCCAAATCCGTGGATGAAACTCCCCTCGTGCAGCGCCGGATGCGTGACAGACTCCAAGATCTAAAGTTGACGGGCGTGATCAATATGGATAAGGTGACGGGTGGTAGCCGTGGTGGCGAGCGGTGGGAGGCCGCGCTATCGATTCCGATAGACGAAACGATCGAAATCCTACTCAACGACGACAATTACGCACCGACCTACGGGCATATCGCTAAGGAGATCGCCTCTGAAACCCAATAACCAAGAGCACCTGGTTGATACCTAGCCCGCCAGAATTGCGGACACCCCCCGTTATCCTGCGGCGACTTTTTATACTGGCTCCATCGCTCCACGAAAGGAGGATCGGTATGGCTTGCAATACCAATAATTGCGGACACCCCCCGTTGTCCGATTACTATTGTTTGATTAGCCTAAGAAAGAATATTGCAGTCACTACTTCTACCACCACGGAAATCGGCTTGGTAGGCCCTGAATAGGGGAATAATTGCGGACGCCCCCCGTTCCTGCCAGGGACTGGAATTGCGGACACCCCCCGTCTGACGACCGTCTGACGATGTTCAAAAGACATATTTGAACAGTCTTCGTGGGTCCCTTTCGACTCACAGAAGAATTGCGGACACCCCCCGCTACCAAACGTAATGTCGGCAGTCGATCTATCGATCTAGTCTGCATCGGTGACATCCTCCTCGCCGTAAACGGCGAGGCTTCCCCTGCATGGGGGATACCAGTCAGTCGTCGCTGGCAGAGGGTTCCGACTCTTGGAACGCCGTGAGCGTCATCTGCGAGGATGTCTCGCTCTCTCACGGTGAGTCGTGGCGGTGTCACTACCGCTCCCATCCCGAGGCGAGTCATCGCGTTCCGCCTTGTCAAGCGGGACGCTCTCTCCCCACGGGTCAACCCGTCGTGCGATATTCGCGGAAGCGTTGATGTCGGCCTGAAACGTCGTAACGTGGCAGTCGGCGTGCGGACACCGGAACTCTGCCTGCGACTCCCGCCGACCGATGCGGTGGCACGAGTGGCACGTCTGAGACGTGTACATCGGGTTCACGCCCGCCGTAAACGGCGGAATTCTCTCCTCGCAGAAAGATAGCCCCGCAGAAATCAATGCGAAGGAGACATTACCAACTCCAAGAAAAACTGACAGACGGCCTAATGGAGACGTTTAACTGAAGAGTTAAGTATTCGTCCAGCATCCATTCAACTGGATGGTTGAACGACTACCGGACGATCTCGATCTCGACGCGGTCTTTCAGGCGCTGGCGCACCCGATCCGTCGGGCTATCCTCGAACAGGTGGCCGACGAGCCCGAGAGCGTCAGCGAACTGGCCGAGCCGCACGACGTCTCACTCGCCGCCGTCTCGAAGCACCTCCATGTGCTGGAGGACGCCGGCTTGATAGACATCGAGAAGGACGGTCGCGTTCGCCGCGCCCACCTGAACGCCGCGCCGCTTTCGGCCGCGTTCGGCTGGCTCACCCGATACCGTGTCTTCTGGGAGGACCGGTTCGACGCGCTCGCAGACCATCTAGAGGAATACGAAGAATGACCGACAGCAACATCCACACCGAATCACAGCGAACCCTGATCGTCTCCGAGTTCTTGACCCTCGATGGGGTCATGGAGGCGCCGGAGGAGTGGTCCTTCCAGTTCTTCAGTGAAGAACAACAGGAGTACAAGCACGCCGAACTGTTCGACGCGGGGGCGCTCTTGCTGGGCCGGACGACCTACGAGTCGTTCGCGGACGCCTGGCCCGATCGAGAGGACGAGACGGGCTTCGCCGACTGGATGAACAGCCTCCCAAAGTACGTCGTCTCGACGAGCCTCGAAGAGGCCGAGTGGAACAACTCCACGATCATCGACGGTGACGTCGCCGAGGAGGTCGCCGCGCTGAAGCGGAAGGACGGACAGGACATCCTCGTCAACGGGAGCGGGGAACTCGTGGACACGCTCGTGGAACACGACCTCGTCGACGAGTACCGCCTCATGGTCCACCCTGTCGTCCAGGGCAGCGGCAAGCGCCTCTTCGAGGGCGCGAGCGAGCCGACGACGATGAACCTCGTCGACACGAAGGCGTTCAGCTCGGGCGTCGTCGTACTCACCTACGAGCCGGCCACAGAGGAGGAGGTCTGAACGATGCGGAAGTTAGTCGCAACCGAAGCCGTGTCCATAGACGGCGTGATGGAATCGCCCGAGGAGTGGTCGCCACCCTACTCGACCCCAAAGCTGGACGAGGCGAACGCGGCGGGAATGTCGTCGTCGGATGCGTTACTGTTGGGACGAGTCACATACGAGGAACTTGTCGCCTTCTGGCCCACGCAACCCGACGACAATCCGATCGCGAAGTTCATCAACAACGTACCAAAGTACGTCGTTTCGACGACGCTAGAGGACGTCGAATGGAACAACTCGACGCTCATCGCCGGGAACGTCGAAGAAGAAATAGCCGAGCTGAAGCAACGAGAAGGTGAGGGAATCGGGATCGTCGGCAGCCGCACGCTCGTCCGGTCACTGCTGGACTACGGCCTCCTCGACGAACTCGTGCTCAATGTCCATCCCCTGGTACTCGGGGACGGGAAGCGTCTCTTCGAGACAGGCGGTAAACGGACGGCGCTGAATCTGGCCGATTCGAAGACGTTTGACACGGGCGTCGTCTCGCTCACCTACCAGCCGGCAGCAACGGACGTGGAGGAAGCCGATGCGTGAGACCGGGACGACCGACGAGAGCACACGTGAGCAGTCAAACGGACGGAGACTCGTCGTCGAAAACAAGGTCACCCTCGATGGGATCTTCGACAAGCAATCGGAGTGGCAGATGCAGTTCTGGGAGGACCCAGATGAACTGGTGCGCCACTCGAAAGCCCACATCACCGAGTTCGACGCACTGCTGCTGGGACGCGTGACCTACCAGGGCCTAGCCGCCGTCTGGCCCTCCATGACGGACGACGTTGGGTACGCCGACTGGATTAACAGCGTCCCCAAGCACATCGTATCGACGACGCTGGCTACGGACGAGATGGAGTGGAACGCACGCCTGATTACGGAGAACGTCACCGACGAAGTCGCGGCGCTGAAACGACAGCCCGGACAGGACATCCTGATGGTCGGGAGTGGAGCGCTGCTGGACACGCTGATGCAGCACGACCTCGTCGACGAGTATCGGCTGCTGGTCCACCCGGTTGTCCAAGGCAGCGGCAAGCGCCTCTTCAGGGGCGCGACCGCACCGACGACGATGAAGCTCGTCGACACGGCGGCGGTCGGCTCGGGTGTCGTCGTGCTCACCTACGAGCCGTCCGAGGAGGAAGACGGCGAATGATCGACGACGCCGACGCTTGACCGACGCTGAGGCGTACGAGATGGATCATTCGGTCTCGCCAGCGTCGGCCCGCGTTCGGATGCGGGCGGCGAGATACCGCACATCAGCACCGACACCGACGAGCGTGGCCGAGAGGAGTGACCGCTGGAAGGGCAGGCCGAGGAAGTACAGGCCCGGTTCATCTTCCACTACGCCTCGGTCGTGGATGGGGGAGCCGTCAGCCTCACAGCTCAGCCCTGGGACCTCGATCCAGCTAAAGTCCGGGCGGAAACCAGTCGCCCAGATTACGGTGTCCACGTCGAGGCGTCGCCCATCGTCGAGACGCGGAGCGCCGTCTACCACCCCCTCAACTCGGGGGACCCGCTCGACGCCTGCCTGTTCGAGGTCATCGGGTGTGAGACGAATCAACGGATCGCCCCCCTTTTGACCGCGCGCTTTTAGCTTTCGACCGAGCCACGTGTCAACAGTCAGGAGGTCGCTGAACAGCCACCTGAAGATACGTCCGTCGAACCAGAACAACCAGCGAGGGAGATCATCGGCATCCCATTTCGGGAGATGTCCGGTGTCCGGCCCGGAGAGCCAAACACGCCGGTCAACGGCGAGTTCGATGGCAATCTCGGCCCCCGAGTTGCCAGCACCGACGACGAGCACGTCCCCCTCAGGCAGCTGGTCGGGATTCCGATACTCGCTCGAGTGAAGGTGGGTAATCGACGGGGCAAGTTTCGGTGCGAACCCGGGGATGTTTGGGTAGTGATACGGCCCGGTCGCCACCACGACACGATCCGCCGTGATGCGCTGCGTGTCGGCATCCAGCACGTAGCGATCGCCGTTGCGAGTGAGCGACTCGACTCTCGTGTCGAGCTGTACCGGCAAGTCGAACTGGTCGGCGTACGACTCCAAGTAGTCGGCCATCTCGTCTTTGGTGGGGAAGTAGGCGTTCCCAGCGGGGAACGGCATTCCCGGCAAGCTGCTGAGCCCGGCCGGAATGAACAGCCGGAGTGAATCCCAGCGATCGCGCCAGGCGTCGCCCACGCGGCTCCCAGCGTCAAGGATCACGAATGAGTGGTCGTGTTGTGCGAGGTAGTAGCCCATGGCCAGCCCGGCCTGTCCCCCACCGATCACGACCGTCTCGACGTGTTGTGTGGCTCTCGTCGTCATCGGTGTCCCCGTACGCTCGGCGTAGTCTCGCTATCTGTGGCGCGGCGGAGCAACACGACAGCTAATCCTCCGAGTACGAGATCGAACACGACGAGCACGACGATGGCTGGCCCGATCGTCGTCCACATCCATCCATCGAGCATGAGGGTGCGGATTGTAGTCACTCCGTAGGTCACGGGGTTGAACGCGCTAAGGGTCTGGATCCACGCTGGAAGGAGCGACCTCGGTATGAATGACGAGCTCAGAAACACCAACGGGAGCGCAATGAAGTTGCTTATGAGCGCGGTCGCGTCCGAGCAGTGCGTCACGAGCCCAACGATGTTCGAGAACGCGACGAAGACGAAACTAAACAACTCGGCGATCAGGATGACCACGACGATCCCGCCGAGTCGGTACATCTTACAGGCATACTGGAGGTTCTCTCTGGCAGTGAGTCCAAGATCGACGCTAGTGTCCTGCGCGGTATACCCGACAGTGTTGTGCACGGCGACGGGCTGCTCCACGGCGTCGAAGCCGTTGACAGTTACACGACCCACAGTTGGCTTCAGGAGCGTGACGAGTTGCTTGATTAGCGTGGTTTTCCCCGCTCCGTTGGGGCCGAGGAGTCCGAAAAACTCACCTTTTCGAATATCGAGGGTCACGTTCCGAATAGCTGTCGTCCCGTTATGATAGGTAAATTCAAGATCAGGCGCCGAAATCGCCCGCTTGGAGTCAGTCGCTGCCCTATTGTCGACGTCAGTCGTCGTCAGCGGTTCAGTCATCTCGACTGTCGGTACGACAGCCGTATGGAAGGCATCATCACCCCTCATTCTGGGACCATATATATAGACGGATCTGTTTAAATCCTCAGAGAGTTACAGGTTGGTCCGGTAGTCTGACCGGATGGCAGTCCTCCCGAATTCGCGGTTGCTCCGGTTTATTGAGCAAGCGATGCACTTGGCACGCCGAGCTGTCGCTCGTTACTCTTCGAAGTTCTCGAAACGACGGTACACGCTCCACCAGCATATCGTCTTGCTCTGTCTCAAGGTTCGGAACAATACGACGTACCGGACGCTTCTAGACGAACTCATCGAGATGCCTCGGATTCGGAGAGCCATCAATCTGGACGAACTCCCGTCACCCTCAACGCTATGTAAGGCGTTCAATCGGCTCGATATGGCGGTTTGGCGCGTCCTGCTCAATCTCTCGGTCACACTCTTCCCAACCAACGGTGTCGTCGGGATCGACGCTTCCGGGGTCGACCGTAGTCACGCCTCGAAACACCACCAAGCGAACGAAGCTGACGATTCAGCAGCTGAAGTCACACTTCTCGTAGACACGAGGTCGAACGCGATTCTCGACGTACACGTGACGACGGCACGAAAACACGACTCGCAAATCGCGCCGTCGCTCATCAAGCGGAATACCGGGGAAGTAGCGATTCTCCCGGGAGATAAGGGATATGACGACCAGAAGGTTCGCGCGTTAGCCCGTGAGACTGGTGTTCGACCGCTCATCAAGCACTGCGAGTTTTCGTCGCTTCTTAAGGCGTGGAACGCTCGACTGGACGCCGATCTCTACGGACAACGTAGTAAGAACGAGACGGTGAACTCCCGCATTAAACGGAAATATGGCGCATTCGTCCGCTCACGACACTGGTGGAAGCAGTTCCGTGAACTCGTTGTTGGCTATCTCACGCACAACATCGACAAGGCACTCTGAACGTTCAACAGAGGATACGTCCAACAATGGTCAGCGATCACATCCGATCTGCATCTTCTGCACTGCTCGGTGCTACCGAGTAGGAAGCTTGAGGGTGGCAACAGGAGAGTGGGGACTCATGAGTCCGACCGTCCACGAGATGCGGAACGCGATTCGAGCGGCGACGGGTCGCTTCGAACGGGAGTTCAAGGCGTCGTTCACGAAGGAGGAGCTACAGGCAATCTGTGAGGCGCTCGAGGTCGACGTCGACGAGGCGAGGCGACCGTCGACGACGCGGATGCGCCGACTCGTCCGAGCGCAGGTCGGCGTCGCAGAGTCGCTGGAGGCGGCGGACGACTCCACGTTCAGGAAGGCCGACCTCCAGGCGATCTCTGACGCGGTCGGGGCGTCCCCCGAGTCGTAGTCGTCAATCGTGGATCGATTTACCGGTCGTGGTTCCCGAGCCGATGCATTGAGTGAGAGCGCCGTCTCCTGACCGACTCGCGCCCTGTATGCAGCACTCCCACAGAGACCTCTCCAGTCACTGCCAGTAGCCGCGTGCAACACTCAGAGCGTGTATGCAGCAGACGATCATCGTTCGCTTCAGGCTGGTAGCGACGAATCTGTCGGTAGGTAAGTGTACCTTCTGTCAAGGATCTTCCTCTGTCAGCACGTCTGTCTCCCAATCCTCGTCAGGGATTTCTGCCTCGATTTCGATTTCGACGAGTGCGTCCTCGACCAGCAGTGATCCAGTCCCGATCATCGTGCTGGCTGGGTAGTGTGGTCGATCGAAAAACTCGTCGCGGGCCTCGTGAATCGAAGCCTGTGTTGTCCGGTTGAGGTGGTCTTCACGCACGTAGTACCGGGTAATTACGATATCGTCCATGCTCCCTCCGAAATCATGGAGCGCCGCTTGACGGCGCTCTAAGACGGTTCTTACCTGTTCAGCTAGATCACCGTCAACACTCACTCCCCCAGAGAACATGACGCGCCTGTAGCCATCGTGATGTGTGATAGTGGCATACGCGCTGTTGGGCTCGTCAAGCGTCTCAGACGGAGACTCACGCCACTTCGGGAGAACGACCGTTTTGCGCATCAATACATCCGTGAATGCTCCGTAGGGTAAAACCATTTGAGTAACTATTGCTGAGCGTTGTAACGCTCGTCTGTATCTATCAATCCGATTCCTCACCAAAAGGCGAATGGCCAGTGGCCGATACGCGCTCTCTATTCAGCACGGTCGTAGAAACCTCACCAGCCCCTGTCACAGGTGCCGTGCGAGATATAGGGGATGAGTTCAGCAGATTGGACTTAGGTTCGGGCAGCTAGGTACACGACTGCCAGCTCGTGGAGGGCAGGATGGAGCGTTGCGCTTGGCCGGGCTTGCAGGACAATCGAGAGCGCATCGTGGAGCTGTCGGGATTCCTCAGCAGCAAGCACCGTCGCGATAACCGTACTGCTTCGGGAAATGCCCGCTTTGCAATGAACCAGAACCGAGCCGTCTTGCTGGTAGAGCGTAAGCGCCGTATCAACAGCCCGTTCAAATGCCGTCCAGTCGTTACCCGGTCCGTCGTCCAGCGGATGATGATGTGTCGTCAATGGATAGTCGTCTGTCGAGACCGAAACGACGTACCTGAACGACTGGTTGTGCTGCCCGGAATCTGCCGCGTGCTTGTTCCCGAGATACAGGTCTCGCTCGCCGATCTGACGGATGACGGGGCAGTCTTCGACGTACCCTTTGGGGCGAACGGTGATTTCGGACATGCGTTCTTTTTCGATGTTCTGGCGGGTAGAATACAAATATCCATTCACTGTAGAGTGTGACCGACTCGCGTTATACATTCAGCACGGGTAGTTAGAGCTGCTTTTTCCTGTTAGGAATGCCGTGACCGACTCAGAGGCTGTATTCAGCAGCCTTGGATTCGGTGTATGAGTCGTTCAGAGTTCGGTAGATTTACCCGAGCCTACCCCCGCTCAAGATATATCCACGCGTATTCTACAACCGTCTAACCAATGGTCGTCTTCAAGTGCGGTGAGTGTGAGGCGGCTTTGACAGCGTCAGTCAGCAAACTCACCGACTCGTCCGTACTCGTGAACCCGTGGGTAACGTCGCTCGAGGAGTATGCGGGCGAAGACTATCTACCGGTGGGTAGTTACACCGTGGCAACGTCGGACGAGAACCCCGTAAGGACCACGTTGGGCAGTTCATATTGAACAACGCCGATGTGATCAATATCTGGCTCCACGAGAAGCGAGAACGGACCTCGGGGTGCTGTGGACTCGATGGGCTGGATGGCCCGAACATTCTCTGCGAGTACGGGCACGAGGTGGGCACAAAGTGGTCGGACTGTTGGACGCTTCACTACGTCGCGCTTGCCCCGGGGCTCGTCCGCGAGTCCGATTCCTGACCTCTCGACAGGTTTGGTCCCCATTCGTCTCTATTGACCGACTCGCGCCCTGTATGCAGCACGACCGTTGATACCTCTCACTGCTCAAGGGTTTTAACAAGGCCATTTCCAACCAATTATCAGGTTCACGCCCCCCGTCATCGATGTGTAAGCCGCACGTCTGACGCCCCGTCGTCGATGTGTAACCCTCCCTGGATTCTCCCCTCCACCGTCGGAGTGTAATACTCGTCGAACTCACCCCCCGTCATCGATGTGTAAATAGGAATTCTGAGACCCGGATCTCGCCTTTATAAGCAATCAGTGGACGTCTCGTTCCGACGGAGTACAGATTTCGAGAATGGGTAAAACTGAGTTCCACGTACCGTGACGCGAATCAGGTATCAAATACGTTAACCCAGTCGCTCTACCTGCTCCGACAGATATTGTCGGAGAGACGCGACGGTTTCCGTAGATATTGTCGACACACCGAAATCGCTTCTGAATCCGTGCTTGAGATCTTCGCTTTCTAAGATCGAAAGTCCGTGTTTCAGTTGATCTCGAAGAGCACCTCGGTCGCCCCGAAGAAGATGGGCGTGACGGTATCAAGGTCGATTTCTTCGGCAACTGCGAGGACATCTCTGAGGTCTGCCTCGCGCCCGCTATGGAGTTTCGCAGCCACAAGTACCGCACCATCGATGACTTGAGCGGTGGTCTTCACCGTCCCGCCGCTTACAGAAAGTTGAGGAGAAAGCCTACGACTAAAGTCGTGGGATGAATCCGACAAACAACGACACAACCCACGAGCGATAGCAAGCCCGAGTCTCCAACGTCAATCCATACCTTTACAAACCAACATTTCGTACTATTGGTTAATGAAGCGAACCAACCAGTTCAACGTCCACCCTCGCTCCACGAAGGAGCAAGAGGTGTTCAAACGCTGGTTGGACGCTTCTGCAAGTCTCTGGAACGAGACGAGCTATGCTCGCCGCCAAGCCTTCCTCGAAGACAATAGCGTCTGGGATGCCGACACCGGTCGTCTCGAAGGCAAATACAAGGGCGTCCTCAGCAGTAGTGTCGCCCAACAAATCATCCGCAAGAACTCGTCTGCATGGCGGTCGTTCTTCTCCAGCAATGAGAAATACCACGCCGGGAAACTCGATGAGAAACCGTCACCACCGGGATACTGGGGCAACGAGGAAGACGGACGAGTGCTTCGCACCTACGTCCGAAACGACCAGTACACCATCGAAGAATCAACGCCTTCGTGTTGAAATTGCGGGCGACCCGAAGTGGAGCGGTGAGCAGGGCCGACTCGAAATCGTGTACGACAGACTCGCAGACACGTTCAGGGCTTTCCAACCAGTCACTATCGACACGTCTCGACTGGACTCACCACTGGCTTCAGAAGAAGCCGCCCTGGACGTTGGCGCGAACAACCTCGTCGCCTGCACGATAACGACCGGCCAACAACTCCTGTACGAGGGGCGTGACTTGTTCGAGGAGTTCCGTGAAACCACGGAACAAATCGCGTACTACCAGTCGCTTCTCGAAAATCAGCGCAAGTCCAGCAAGCGCATTGACCGCCTGTACCGGAAGCGCACGAACCGACGCGACCACGCCCAGGACAACCTCGTCCGCGACCTCGTAGAACGCCTGTACGACGAGGGCGTTTCAACGTTGTATGTCGGGGACATTAAGGGTGTTCTCTCGACGCACTGGTCGCCGCGTGTGAACGAGAAAACACACAATTTCTGGGCGTACCGCCGATTCATCAACCGCCTCGAAGACGTGTGTGAGGAATACGGCATCACGGTCGAAGAAGAATCCGAGTCGTGGACGAGTCAAGAGTGCCCCGAGTGCGGCGAACGCGACGCAACCGTTCGCCACGAGGACTCGTTGACGTGTCCGTGTGGTTTCGAGGGGCACGCTGACCTCGTAGCGAGCGAATCGTTCCTGGGACGGCAGAACAACACGGTAGGGTCGATGGCACGGCCCGTGTACCTCAAGTGGAACAATCACAGTTGGCGGGAGCACCATAGCCCGTCCTCCATCGTGGAGACAACGGCCAACGAGGAATACACAAACCAGAGTACCGCACCGAGTGGGAATGTCGCTCTAGGAGTGTCTCAGACCGACTGAGACCCCCACGAGAGGAATCCCACGGCTTCAGTCGTGGGTGGATGTCAATGGAGTAAGGCGAGATCACAAACGGAGCCATCCCCCTCAACCCCCCCAGTGTCAAACGAAGTGTCGATGCCTCCTTGATTTCAACCGAGGGCGCCGAACCCCTCATCCCGCATCAATTCAGCAACGCGCTCGGGGTGATGAAACGCAGCGAGAAGGGCGAACTCACGGGCATCCGTTTTCGAAACCTCGCTTGCTCCGAGTTGTTCGGCGAGTTCATTTCGGAACGTGGCTTCTTGGTTGGCGACTTTGTCTCGAACGTGGATCTCAAGACGCGTGTCGCGCTCATCCCCGACGTTACTCCGTCGGACGAAGTACGGATACTGCTCGACAGGAGATTCAGACGCTGTCGACTCTTCAGTTGATACTCGGTCCGATGCTGGTTGATCGGACATGCTCCCCAGATCAGATGATGCTCCGTCTTGCGAGGCTGATGTGGGTTGGTCCGCTGGCGTTGGTTCGGGGTCTTCATCTCCCTCGACGTGTGTCTGCGTGGTTTCCGCGGTGGCGGTGTCATCATCTTTCTTCGTGTCGCTACTACCGAAATCGAGATTGCCAGATCCAGATTTGAAGTTACTCATGCAGGTGTCACCTCCGGTGTGTCCTCCCGTAGATCGATGATCTTCTTCTCGTAGTCCTGAATCTCGAGTTCCAGCACGGGATCGACGTCGACCCCGAACGTTTCGGTCGCGATGAACCAGGCAAGTTCGTACAGCGTCCGTAGCGTTTCGATCTCCCTGTCACGCACTCGTCGTTGACCGGGGTCACTCACCATCTCGCCGTCTCTTTCGAAGGTCTTCCAGCGCTCCTCGACTACCTTGAACGCCGACCCTCGGGCTTCCCACATTGCGTCCATGAGACTTTCGCGGTTGCCGATCGTGACTGGTGTGGCGAACTCCTCTGTATCTTCGAACTGCTTCTGGTATTGTCGGTGGGCGTTAGTTTGACCGACGCCCGAGGGAACGACACACGAGAGTCCGATCTCGATATCCAGTTGCCTCTCCATGTTCCCGACGAGTTCGTCGAGGCCCTCCAGGCTCAGGTTCCCCTTGCCCGCTGGCTTGACGGGTGCGACGAGTGTCCGTAGTGCGTAAATGGCGTTGTAGAGCAGATCTTCCGCTCGCGCGTTCGGGTCGATAAGGATAGCGTCATATTGTTCGTGGAGCTGTTGTCGCTCCCAGAGTAACTTGTACAGGAGTTCGAATCGGGGATACTCGTCACGACTCATGTTCTTCATCCCCGTCTCATACGAGATCTTTTGCTCCAGGTTTGACGTGAAGTCCCCGAGCATGTCGTGACTCGGTATAATGTCGACGCCTTCCGCCGAGGTTTCAATCAGATCGTGAAAGTCGCCGTCCGGCATCTCGAGGATGTGCTTAACGAGGTTGTCTGCATCTGGGTCACTTCGATGCTTGCCAACATCGAAGAGGCTCGTGAGATTTCCCTCTTGTGGATCAAGATCGAACACGAGCGTGTTCTGACCCATTCGCTCTAATGCGACCGCAATGTTGGCCGTCATTGTGGTTTTGAACGTCCCGCCTGATTCGGAGTAGACCACGGCCGTTATCATATTCCTTGGATACACTCACGATGCCATAAATCTGTGTCAGACGTAAGTCACACATGTCTGTAACAGATATCTGGTACGGTTATCTGTCCTCAACGTCTGTATTACGTCCTGTATGGCGATTAGTTCTGTTGACTGACTCGGTAACTCATCCCATATTTTTAGCACTGGCATCTGTTATAGCTCTCTGTAACAGACTTTTGTATCTGATTTCTGCTATAGATTAGTAATACTGATTGTCGGAACAGATCTCCAGTACGAAGTAACGCAACGGATATCTGTTATCTATTGAAGGAGGTTCAAAATCATAACCCAGCACTGATTGCATGCGGAATTTTTAATCGATGCGAAATATCTGTTATTGACTCCTGTTACAGCTATCTGTAACAGATATCTGTTTTAATCTCTGGGCTAATCAACGAGGTACATGGCCCTCTCGCTGTAGGGTGGGCAAATTAGGGCAACGACAGTCGATCTTTCTCCTCGAAAGTAACTATCTTCTGAATACCTCTTCCCACTTGGTGTGGTTCAAACTGACTACGAATTCCGAGAAGGATCGTCCCATCACGTATGATCTTGCTGACCTCTACAAAGAGACGGCTATGAGCCCATTCGTCGATTCGTTAGGTGCATCTCCAATCAGCTGCGTACCATCGAGTTTAGCTTCCCACGACAGCTTATGGTGATTGAGCCTCCCTCCTCTGACGAGGTGTTGGTGAATAGTATAGCTTTATACGGTTTATACCGCAGTACAAGCGGTAGCTTCCGTCTACGAAATGGAGATTGATAATTGGTTCCTGTTTTCTCTGATCACGAGATTGGTGTATAAGGCACACTCTTGATACCAGCTCGAAGGATTTCCGCTTTCCCAAATACAGCGGAAACGCGGTGTGTCGCTATTCACTGTTCAGGATGTCGTCGACGGGACGGGCGGTCTCCTCCGCTTGGACGTCGTGATACGCCTGGTGGGTCGTCTCGACCGATTGGTGGCGCAGCCCCTCGCGGCGGTCGGCGGCGGGGTCGCGGAACACTTCAGCGCCGCGGACGCCCAAGAGGGCGAGAACGTAGACGATCACGCGGTCGCGGAACGCCGGGAACGGGTCGTCGCCTTCGTCGAGGACGGTGTCTACTTGCTGGTCGACGTAGCGGAGGATGGCCTGTCGGTCTTGCTTCGTCCAGAACTGTCAGTTGCGGAAGTTTCGGCTACAGCGGGTGTAGCGGGGCTGTGATGTGCGGTCTGGGGCGAATCAGTGAGCGGGAACGGCTCCAGATTACCTCTCATTCGCTTCTTCCTGTCTCGCGCTAACGACTAGGTCAGTGATTCTCTGAGGACCCCAATAGCGTTGCCAATCAGAAAATCACGCTATCTCGGGTTGAGACTCTCGCTATCTGATCCCGGCCTCCTTCTTCAGCAACGTCAATGTGTTGTCGGTCGTCACGATCGGAGGATGCTTGTACTCGGCGGTCTGTTCTACCTGCACGGGTAAATCGACGGCTCGCCAGATCAAGTACAGCAGACAGGCGCAGGCGAAATAGAAGATCGAAACCCAAAGTGCTTCGAGGTTGTGGGGGCTATGAACCGCTAGATTGACTGGTAGCCGCTTCCGATTTCCCAGCAGTAGTTGTACTCCTTGACTATCTCAGCCGAAGGTTTGTCATGGTTACTGTATATACCGCTGAGCTGCGGCCCGAGCGAATTGATCTAACAAAAATACGTGTGTTATGCGCACGGTATAGGCCCTGTATGGATCGATACGTCCGTCAAAGGGCGCGCGAATAATGACGGAGAAGAGATTAACCGAGTCCAGTGTATGCGGATACTATATACAGTACGATATCAGACGTATCCACTATTAGTAGACGATCTGACGAACGGTCGTGGGACGGGCCCCGTAGTAAGAGCACTGTGTTTTCAGATCGATACACGTTCCAGTGAGACACCGTGAAGTGAAACTTATTACTATATGTGGATTAATTTGTCTGCTCATACCCCCATCTTATCTAGATCTATTTACGATTAGAAAAAGTGATATATACGCTGCCTCGATGTATCGTGCAATGCTCGCGAACACCCCATCACGGCAGGTCAAGTCGGTTCGGACGGCGTTTGAATTGATCAACCGACTGCAGGCACTCGGCGGTGCGACACCTGCGCAACTGACCGAAGAGTTGGATCTATCGAAGAGTTCGGTTCACAACTACCTGGCCACGCTCGAGATGGAGGGGTACCTCGTGAACGACGGCGGGACCTATCGACTCGGGCTCCGCTTTCTGACCCACGGAACGGCGGCGAAGAACATGACCGGCATCAAGCGATCGGTCGTCGGGACGGTGCAGGCCGTTGCAGACGAGTTAGCGCAGTCGACGTGGTGGGTCACCGAAGAACTCGGTCGTGGATACTTCATCGAGAACGCGACTCCGGAGGGCGCGACCACCACGTACGGGCGCGTCGGAAAGCGTTCGTACCTCCACACGCACGCGCTGGGGAAGGCGATTCTCGCCGGTGCGTCCGACGAGTACGTCGAACGGGTCGCCGACCACCATGGCCTCCCGGGGCAGACGCGACGGACGACGACCGACGTCGGGGATCTCCTCGTCGAACTTGAGGCGGTTCGCGAACGCGGCTTCGCAGTCAGCGAGGGGGAGGCGGTACTCGGTATCCTCTCGGTCGGCGTCGGATTCCGCGACGCGGACGACAGACGCCACGCGATCGGCGTCTTCGGTCATTCACGTAACTTCGCGGGAAACCACCCGGAGAACCTCGGCGAGAGGCTCGTCGAGACGGTCGGCGACCTCGAGCAACGGCTTCAAAACGAGGGGAAGTGAGATGGCCGCCGTATCGGATTCGGTCCGGACGCTCGGCGAACTCCTGGAGCGACGCGCAGCAGAGCACGGCGACGAGACGTTCTTCCGGTACCAGGACACGGAATTCTCCTACGAAGAGATCGACTCACGAGCGAACGCGATCGCAAACCGACTGCTCTCGAGCGGCGTTACCGCCGGAGACGCGGTCTGTCTCTACATGTACAACCGTCCGGAGTACCTGTACGCCGTCTTCGCGCTCGCGAAGATCGGGGCCGTCGCCGCCCCCATCGACACCCGGTTCACCGGAGAGACGCTCGAGTACGTCCTCTCGGCGACCGACGCCGATGTAGTGATTCTCGACGCCGACACCGAGTCGGCGTACCGGGACGTCAGAGGCGATACGACCACGATCAGCACCGAGTTCTTTGCCGGAGAGGGGGATCCCGACCAACCCTACCGCGATTTCGATCTGTTGCTCTCGGGCGACGGTTCTGCGCCACCCGACGTAGACGTCGGGGGGTCGGATACCTGTTCGGTCATCTACGTACAGCGGTACCGGCGGACGCACCCGCAGGGCGTCACACTTCCCCATTACTCCTACATCAACACCGGGAGGGAATCGTGCCGTGATCTCCTCGATCTCGCTCGCGACGACTGTATCTTCACGACGCTTCCGTTCTACAGTAGCTATCCGATGCAGATGGGCGTCACCGGAGCGCTGATCAGTGGCGCTACGTTCGCCTTCCAGAAGCAGTTCGACGGCGAGCGGTTCTGGGAGTGGACCCGGAAGTACGACGCGACCGTGTTCCTCTACCTGGGTCGGATGCTGTCCGTCTTGTACAACCGAGAGGAGCACGAGCGCGACGATGAGACCCCGGTGACGCACGCCGTCGGTCACGGGTTCGGCTTCGGGAGCGACGAGACGATGATCGCGAACTTCGAGCGGCGGTTCGACGTGACGGTTCTCGAAGCCTACGGTATCACGCCGAGTTCGACCCTAGCTACGTCGAACCGACCGGGCGACCGGCGACTGGGGAGCGTCGGTAAACCAGTGTCCTACGCGGAGATCAAGATCGTCGACGAGGACGACTGGGAAGTCCCCACGGGACAGACGGGCGAGATCCTCATCCGTCCAACTACCCCGAACACCATGTTACGGGGGTTCGACGGGGACGACGAACTGACGGTCGAGGTCTGCCGGAACCAGTGGATCCACACGAACGACGTCGGCTACGTCGACGAGGACGGCTACCTCTACTTCGTCGCGAGCAAGACGAACACCATCCACCTCGGCCGCGTCGCCGGTCGCATCTCCTCGCTCGAGATCGAGACCGTCATCGACACCCATCCGGCAGTCCGGGAGTCGGCGGTCTTCGGCGTGGCGACGGGGAACGACGACGAGGCGATCAAAGCGGTCGTCGTTCCGGAGGAGGGAGCGCGGCTGAGTCCGATCGACGTCAGCGAGCACTGCGAGAAGCAGTTGACGTACCACAAGCTCCCCCGGTACGTCGAGATCCGGGAGAACCTGCCGCGGTCCCCGGCGGGAAAGGTTCGGAAAGATCAGCTTCTCGACACCGAAGCCGCGGACGTCTGGGATCGGGAGCGGGGGTACGACCTGAACCGCTAGATCGGCTCGTCGCCCTCGGCGATCCGCATCGCCCAGTCGGCCATCGCGGGGACACGCTCGCGCATCTTCGGGTACATCGGGTTGTCCGCGTTCCCCTCCAGGTGGCGGCGGAAGAACATCTCGCAGAGCGCCGTGAGCTTGTATACCGAGAGGACGCGGTAGAAACGGCCGTTCTCGAACGTGGTTCCCGTAGCGTCCTCGTATCGCTCGACGAGGTCCCCCTTGGTCGGGTAGCCGTCCCGATCAGTGAACGTCGGGATCAGTTCCGGGATGGCCGCCTCGGAGTCGCCTGGATCCCGCCAGTAAGTGAGCAACCAGCCGAGGTCGAACCGCGGATCCCCGAGCGTACTGAGTTCCCAGTCGAAGATGCCGGCGATGTTCGGCGGCACGCCCAGCCCGAACAGCACGTTGTCGAGCTTGTAGTCCCCGTGGACGAGCGCGTTCGGTGACGACTCCGGGACGTTGTCGTCGAGCCAGCTCCCCACCTCCTCAATCGTCGGCACGCCCCGCTCGGACGCCGTGACGTCGAAGGCCCAGTCGAACTGCCGGTGCCACCGGTCGACCTGCCGTTCTATGTAGGTCTCGGGCCGCCCGAAGTCGCCGAGCCCGACCGCCTCGTAGTCGACGGCGTGGACCTCCGCCAGCCGGTCGACGAGTTCCTCCCCGACACGGCGTCGGTGATCCGGCGTCGCGAACCGAGGAGGCTCGTCCTCCCGGAGAACGTCGCCCCGTTCCCGCTCCATGAGGTAGAAGTCGCACCCGATGACGTCGTGATCGTCGCAACCGAGTACGGTCCGCGGCACGCGAACGTCGGTCTCCTGGAGCGCATCTACCACCCGGTACTCACGGAGTACGTCGTGGGCCGTGTCGGCCGTCGCTCCAGGGGGCGGCCGACGGAGGACGAGTTCGCGCTCGCCCCACGTGACGAACAGTGTCTCGTTCGAGTGGCCGGCCCGGTGACGAGTCACCTGAAATAGCGTCTCGGAGCCGAGTTCCGAATCCAGGTACTCGGACAGGGCCGCCTCGTCGACGATCCTGTCCAGGTACTCGTCACTCATGGTCGATCCCGTCGAACGAACGTACAGATTGCCGTGAGGTAACTCGATACATGCTCGTACGTCTGCTCTCCGACTCTCCCCCCGTCCACTAAACTATGTGGGGTGCGACCGTAGCGACGCTTGGGGCTCGACACCTGCGCCATCACGTGCGATCCGTCGGCGGAATCGCCGCCGTGACGTCTCCGACCAGGACCGTCTGCCCCGTCTGGCGGGTCGCGGTGAGTTCAGCGGTCACCTCGGGCGCGTCCACGCCGGTCACTTCCCCGCTTACGGTCAGCGTGTCGCCCGGCCAGACGCGGGCGGTGAACCGGGTCCGGAACCGTCGGATCGCGGCGACCCCGAACCAGTCGGTGACGAGGTGACCGGCGTAGCCGGCCACGAGCATCCCCTGGCCGAACACGCTCCGGTTCCCGAGCGTGCGCGTGTACCGTTCGTCATAGTGGATGGGGTTGAAGTCGCCGCTCGCCCCGGCGTACCGGACGAAGTCCTGAGGAACCAGTTCCTCCACGATGACCGTCGGGCCGGCGTCACCGACCTCGACGTCGTCGACCGATACGACCGGTTTGAATCCGAGGTCCGGTTGCCGGACGCTCGCCCCGTCTGGTGTCGCGTCCCGCTCGATCGGTTCGCGCGTGTGATCGTTCTCCACCACCGGTCCGTCCGTTTCGATGAGCGTCTCCCGCTCCGTGACGACCAACGCCCCGCTCTCGTCGACGTACTCGGTCTCCAGGACGGCGAAGGTCATGGTCCCGCCCTGTCGTCCCTCGCGTTCGTACGCGTCGGTCAACGTCGTCGTCCCCGACAGCGTGTCGCCGACGAACACCGGTCGCGCGAACTCATAGGCCTGCTCGCCGTGGAGTTCGTACCGGATGTCGAACCCGAGGTCGAACCCGAGGCGACCGACGCCGTCGGGACGGTATCGCGGGAACATCGCCGACCGGGTGAACGTGGGCGGTGCGGGTCGCCGGTCGAACCCGCGGCCGGTCGCGGCATCTGGGTCGCGGAACGCGGGATCATCGTCGCCGACCGCGGCCGCGAACTCGGCGACCTTACCGGCCTCGACCGTCAGTCCATCGACCGACTCGACGGTGTCGCCGACGCGATCAACCAGTCGGTCTAGCGTCCGATTCGGCATCGACTACGGCCTCACGACGATCGTTCCGAATCCGTCGCCTCTCGACAGTCGCTCGTGGGCCGCCGGTATCTCGTCGAGCGAGATGACCGAGTCGACGATCGGTTCGACGTCGCCGTCGAAGAACGCCTCAAGCATATCCTCGAACTCGCCCATCGTCGCACCGGTCGCGCCGATTACTTCGAGCTGTTTCCAGAACACGTGCGGGAGCATCGCCTGATCGGCGTCGCCGGTCGTCGCGCCGATGGTAACCAGTCGGCCGCCACGGGCGAGGCTTCGCACCGCCCGTTCGTAGGTCTCGCCGCCGACCGACTCGAAGACGACGTCGACGCCGCGGCGACCGGTGAGGTCCGCGATCGCGTCGTCGATGTCCGTCTCGGTATAGTCGATAACGTACTCCGCACCGAGATCGCGGAGCCGTTCGGCCTTCTCCTCCGAGGAACTGGCGGCGTAGACCGTCGCCCCGGCGTGTGCAGCGATCTGGACGGCCCCGTGGCCGACGCCACCGCTCGCGCCGAGGACGAGCACCTCGTCGCTCGGGCCGACGCCGGCCCGGGTGAGCAGCCCGCGCCACGCGGTCCCGAAGTTCGAGGGGGCCGCGGCGGCCTTCTCGAACGAGACGCCGTCGGGGAGTTCAACCGCGTGCTTCGCCTCGACGGCGACGTACTCGGCGTGCCCCCCGTCGCGTTTGACGCCCAGGCCGCCGTAGTCGCGACACATCGTCGTCTCGCCGTCGTTGCAGAACTCGCACTCGCCGCAGTACGTCGTGTTCCAGTACAGTACCACGCGATCGCCGGGCGCGAAGTCGTCGACGTCCGCACCGACCTCGGCAATCTCACCTGCGACGTCGATCCCGGTGACGATCGGCGGGTCGCCCTCGTAGCCGCGGCGTATCCAGATATCGGTGTGATTGACGGCGCTGGCCTTCACCTCGACCAGGACGTCGTCGTCACCGACGTCGGGAACTGGAACGTCCTTCACCGTCACGACCTCCGGTCCGCCAGTCTCGGGTATGACTGATGCTCGCATGACCCTCTGAACGAGAATACCCGGTCAGGTACTTATACTTACGCCGTGACGTCGGCGACGGTCGTCGTCGGTACCGCGGAAGCGTCACCGGAAGTTGTATAATCCGGATCGTCATTGGCTAACGCATGCCGGAACGATCTCGAATCGACGCGTACCACTTCTACGAGCGGGAGTGGGACTCGTACGACGAGTTGCTCGACGCCTTCGAGTGGGAGGTCCCGGCGTCGTTCAACATGGCGACGTACGTCTGCGACCGCTGGGCGACCGAGGACGGCGACCGCGTCGCGCTCTACGCCGACGATGGGGCCGGAGGGCAGGAGACATATACGTTCTCGGAACTCCGCGAGACGGCCAACGCGGTCGCGAATTACCTCCGGGACCAAGGGGTCGAACGCGGTGACCGTGTCGGGATAAACACGCGTCAGCGTCCTGAAACGGTCGTCGCGCACGTCGCTGCCTGGAAGGTGGGGGCCGTCTCCGTCCCACTGAGTACGCTGTTCGGAACCGACGCTCTCGAGTATCGGCTCGACGACGCGAGCGCACGCGCGTGCGTCGTGGACGAGTCCAACGTCGACACGCTTCGGACAGTCGTCGATAACGTTCCGTCGCTGGAAACCATCGTAGCCGTCGGCGACGTCACGTCAGAGGGCGACGAAGCGACCTTCGACGACGTGGTTGGATCACACGCCTCGACGTTCGAGACTGTCCAGACCGACGCGGAGGACGACGCGATCATCATCTACACGTCTGGGACGACCGGCGACCCGAAAGGCGTCCTGCACGCCCACCGGGTCCTGTTCGGGACCCTCCCGCTGTTCATCACTGGATTCTGTAATCTGGAACTGCACGATAGCGACGTGTTCTGGACGCCGTCGGAGTGGGCGTGGGTCGCGACGCTGTTCGACGTCGTCTTCCCCGGGCTGTTCTACGGTCAGCCCGTCGTCGCCTACACGGCCGACGAGAAATTCGATCCGGAGACGGCGATGGAGATCATCGAGCGGTACGACGTGACGAATTACTTCGCGCCACCGACGGCGCTGCGGATGATGGAGCAACTGGAGGCCCCCGATCGGTGGAACGTCTCCAGTGTCCGGTGTATCCCCAGCGGTGGCGAGTCACTCGGTCAGAGCATCGTCGACTGGGCCGAGGACGTCTTCGGGGGTGCGGTCGTCCACGAGGCGTACGGACAGACGGAAGCGAACATGGTCGCGGGAGACTGCACGAAGCTCGTCGAATCCAGTGAGGGGAAAATCGGCCGGCGAGCGCCGGGTCACGACCTCGAGATCGTCGATCCGCAGACGGCGGAACCGACCGTCGCCCCCGGCGAGACCGGAGAGATCGCGGTTCGCTACGAGGGAAACCCGGTGTGCTTCAAGGAGTATTGGAACAAGCCGGAGAAGACGGCGACAAAAGTCCGAAACGGATGGCTACTCACCGAAGACCTCGGTACGATGGACGAAGAGGGGTACGTGGAGTTTCACAGCCGAAAGGACACGGTCATCATCAGTGCGGGCTACCGCATCGGTCCCGTCGAGATCGAGGAGGCGCTGGCGACTCACGATGCGGTCGCCGCCGCGGGCGTCATCGGGATCCCCGACGACGAGCGCGGGGAGGTGCCGAAGGCGTTCGTCGTCCTCGCGGAGGGATACGAACCGAGCGAGGACATCAAAGCGAGGCTCAGACGGGACGTACGGAATCGTCTCGCCGAGTACGAGTACCCCCGTGCCATCGAGTTCATTGACGAACTCCCGAAGACGACCTCTGGGAAAGTTCGTCGGACGTCACTCGAGGAGCGGGAGAGAACGATGGGATGACGCCGACACCCTACGAACCGTCGTCATCCGTCCACGAGCCGGCCGCTCGGCGATAGAATTCGGCTGACGCTCGGTTCATCGAGCTGTCACGGATCGTGTAAATTCAGCATAAGGAACATTTATTAACGATACTACCATAGCCATGTTTTATGCGACCATCGCTCAAGCCGGATGGCGACATAGTGAAGCGGGGAATCCCTCCTCTCGACCCTCCCGTCGACCGACGGACGTTCCTGAAGGGGGCCGGTGCCGCGACGATCGCAGCGTCGATGGCGGGCTGTTCCAACCCGGCGGGAGACACGGGCGGTGACGGTGGAGGCGGCGGCGGCGGTGAGATACCCAGCGAACCGCTACGGATGGCGTGCGTAGGATTCACCTCCGGGCCGGCGGCCGTCTTCGGCAAGCCGATGATGCAGGCGGCGCGTATGATCGTCGACAAGATCAACGGCAACGGCGGGATCCTCGGTAAGCAGAAGATCGAGATGGACGAGCACGACGAGAACAACGAGAACGTCGCGCAACTGTACCGTCGACTGGCCACCCAGGAGAACTATGACGTCATCGTCGGGTTCATCTCCAGTGCGAACGCCCTCACGGTGGGACCGATCGCCGAAGAACTCGGCCAGCCGACGATCATCTGGGACACGGGGACGACGGAGTTGTTCGACAGCGCAGTCACCGACCCGAAGTACGTGTTCCGGACGTGTGCGAGCAGTTCGACCGACGCCGTCGGCGCGGCGTTAGTCCTGAAGAACGCGCTCCCAGACGTCAAGACCGTCGCCGGCGTCAACCAGGACTACGCCTACGGCCGGAACAACTGGAACCTGTTCACGAAGGCCATCGAGGCGTTCAGCATCGACGTCAAGGTCGTCGAGTCGCGGTTCACACCATTCCCTAACGAGGACTTCAGTTCGACGATCACTGCCCTCAACGACAGCAACCCCGACTTCCTCTTCTCCAGCCTCTGGGGGGGTGACCTGGTGAACTTCATAACGCAGGCCAACGGCCGAGGCCTGTTCGACGACACGCTCCCCTGTTTCAGCGGCGGAACGCACATCTTCGCCGACGCGCCGGATCAGGTCCCGGACGGCCTCCTCTTCGGGGCCCGTGGTCCACACTTCCCGTACGGTATTCTGGGGTGGAACTCCCTCCACGAGGAGTTCGTCGCCAGCTTCGAGAAACGGTACAACGCGTCGCCGTACGCACACGGTGCCTTTCACGCCTGGCAGGCGCTGTACGCGTACGTCCACTCCGTCGAGCGGGCCTACAAGCTCAGCGGGGAGTATCCCGACAAGGACGCGTGGGTCCAGTCGATGGAAGGCATCGGCTTCGACACGGCCAGCGGCTTCCTCAGCGTTCCCAGAGGGAGTCACAACGCGGTCGAACCGTCGTTCTGGGGGTTCTCGGACACCGGCGGTGAGAACATCTCGCTGCGAGATCCCGTCTGGATCGCCAAGGAGGAGGTGAACCCGCCCGTCAACAAGACGACCGGCGAGTGGCTCAACAGCATCTGATCCGGCGATGGTCACCGAACTACTCACACAGCAGCTGCCGATCGTCCTGAACGCGCTGTTCCTAGCGGCGGTGCTGTTCCTGCTCGGAACCGGTCTCTCGATAATCTACGGGATGCTCAACTTCCTGAACCTCGCCCACGCCGCGTTTCTGGTCCTCGGTGCCTACGTGTCCGCGACGATCATCACGCGAATCGTCGGCGCGCTCGGCGGATCCGTCGGCGGTGGCGTGCTGCTCGTCGCACTCCTCGTCGGGTTACTCGTCGTTGTTCCGGCGATCGTCTCGATCGTCGGACTCACGATGGAACGGACGATGTTCAGGCCGATATACGGTCTCGAGGACGACTACCAGCTGCTGGCGACGTTCGGCGTCATCCTGATGCTGGAAGACGGGATGAAGTTCGTCTGGGGCGGTCAGCCGGTGAGCGCGACGGCACCGTCTGACCTCCTCGGCGGCGTCACGCTGTTCGGCTTCACCTATCCGCTGTGGCCGATCTTCGCGACGGCCGTAACCGCCGTGGTAGCCGTCACCCTCTATTACTTCTTCGAGGAGACGCGCCTGGGCAAGATCACGCTGGCGATGGCCGAAGACGCCGAGATCGTGGGGGTCACCGGCATCGACACGCGGTCGGTCCACCTCAAGGTGTACGTCATCGGCGTCGCGCTGGCGGGGCTGGGCGGCGCGCTGTACCTGCCGAACGCGTCCATGACTACCGGACTCTCGCTCCAGTTCGTCATCCTGGCGTTCGCGGTGCTGGTCATCGGTGGACTCGGTAGTCTGAAAGGGGCGATCGCGGCGTCCCTGCTCATCGGCTTCATGCGGGCGTTCGGTACCTACTACGTTCCGCAACTGGCGCTGGCGATCGTGTTCCTGCTGATGGCCGCCGTGATGTTGATCAAACCGACCGGTCTGTACGGAGACATCAAAGCATGAGCCAGGACACCGACACCGGAATCGCGGGCGTCGTTCGAGACGGGTTCACGACCCCCTTCGGCCTCGTGACCGCCTGCCTCGTCGCGCTCGCTTTGGTACTGCCGTACCTCCCTGTCACGGGACAGTTCGAGGTCTTCCTGACGGCGCAGATACTCGCGTTCGCGATCGCCGCGGTCGCGTTCAACGTACTCCTCGGCTACACCGGACTGCTGTCGTTCGGTCACGCTGCATTCTTCGGCGGGTCGGCGTACGCGATCGGTCTGGTTCTCCGGTACACGGAGATTCGCGAACTGTTCGTGTTGCTCCCGATCGGAATCCTCGCGGCGGCCGTGTTGGCGGTCGTCATCGGGTACATCTCGGTCAGGCACACCGAGGTGTACTACGCGCTGCTGATGCTCGCGCTGAGCTTCCTCCTGTACGTCGTTACGGTGAAACTGTACACCTACACCGGCGGGACGGACGGGGTTCCGATCGCATCGCCGACCGTCGCCGGTATCGACTACGTCGCGGTCTGGGGGTACAGCGGCTACCTCCAGGGCGTCCTCTACTACGTCGTCCTGCTGTCGTTTCTGGCCTCGATAGCGCTGATGTGGGTGTTCATGAACTCCCCGTTCGGGCTGACGCTCAAGACGATTCGGGACAGTCCCGACCGAGCCCGTGCCATCGGGATTCCGGTCGTGCGGTACCGTTGGTACGCGACGATCGTCTCGGGTATCTTTACCGGGGTCGGCGGTGCGATGTACGCCTTCCTCAATGGACACATCACGCCGGGGTCGGTACTCCACTGGTCCCAGTCCGGCGAGCTGGCATTCATGGCTGTCCTCGGCGGCATCGGGTCGTTCTTCGGGCCGATCGCGGGCGCGGGAGCGTTCATCCTCATCCGTTCGGAGGCCCAGCAGTTCACCGAGTACTGGCACTTCGTAATGGGACTGATCCTGTTTCTCATCATCGTGTTCGAACCGGGCGGAGTGGCGGGAATCACTGGACGGATTCGACGGAAAGCGAGCGAACTGATGGAAGGGAGGAAACGAGAATGACGGTCCTCGAGACGCGGGGACTGACCAAGAAGTTCGGTGAACTCACGGCCGTCGACCAGATGGATTTCGAGATACGGCGCGGCGAGATCGTCGGTATCATCGGCCCGAACGGGGCCGGGAAGACGACGTTCGTGAACCTGCTTACCGGCGTTCTCGAAGCGACGGACGGCGAGGTGATCTTCGCCGGCGAGACGCTCGGCGACGCCCCAGTCCACGACCGCGCGAGGCGCGGACTCGTCCGGTCGTTCCAGCTCCCTCAGGTGTGTAACGACCTAACGCTGGTAGAGAACGTTCGTTCTGCGGTACTCTCTCGCGAGCGACGGAACAACTCCATGTTCTCCGTGCTCCTCTGGGAGGACGAGAGCCGGGCGGAGGCGATCGAGTTGCTCGAGCGGTTCGGCCTCGCCGACCGCCGGAACTCGAAGGCGGAGACGATCCCCCACGGTGACAAGAAGATCCTCGACGTCTGCATGAGCGTCGCGATGCGGCCGAAGCTGCTCATCCTCGACGAGCCGACCAGCGGGGTCGCCACCGACAACAAACACGAGATCATGAACCGGCTGCAGGAGTACTTCGAGACGACCGACTCGGCAGTTCTGTTCATCGAACACGACATGGAACTCATCGCCCAGTACGCCGAACGAGTACTCGCGATGGACCAGGGACGGAAGCTCGTCGACGGCACGCCGGAGGAGGTCCTCAAAGACTCCACGGTGAAGCGTCGAATCCGAGGTGAGGAATGATGCTGCTCGAACTCGACGACATCGAGGCGACGATCGAGGACGTTTCGGTCCTTCGAAACGTCCACGTCGACGTGGACGAGGCGGAGAGCGTCGCCATCGTCGGACGGAACGGCGCGGGCAAGACGTCGACGTTCAGGACGGTGATGGGGCTCCGGGATCTCGACCACGGGTCGGTCACGTTCCGCGGCGAGGACATCACCACCTACGAGACGTACAGACGGAAGCGACTCGGGATCGGGTTCGCGCCGGAGGATCGACAGTTGATCTCGAAGCTGACGGCCCGCGAGAACATCGAGATGGCGCTGTGGGGGTCGGACGACGAGTCCGACATCGACACCGGCGAGCGTCTCGCGATGGTCCTCGACGTCTTTCCCGCGATGGAGGCGTTCCTCGACCGGGACGCGGGGAAGCTCTCCGGCGGTCAACAGCAGATGGTCGCGGTCTCGCGCGCCCTCGTCTCCCAGCCCGATCTCGTGCTCCTCGACGAGCCGTTCGAGGGCCTCGCACCCAGCATCAAGAAGGACCTGCGCGAGAGCATCGGGCTCATTCGAAGCGAACTCGGCGCGTCGGTGTTCGTCGCCGAATCTCAGTTGAGCCACGTCCAGGGCGTCGTCGATCGGCTGTACGTCATCGAACGAGGCGAGATCATCGCCGAGACGGACGATCCGGGCTCGATCGAGGAGGACGAGGAACTGATGCAGATCATCGGTGGAGGATGAGTCCTCGCCGAAATGCCAACGCGCGTCGGCATTTCGTCTCGTTTAACTGGGTCCGGTGCTACGTCGACCTCCCTGAGCGAGGTATCGGTAGGCTTTACTATCCACGTGCCTGAATCGTGAGATGTGATATCGTTTAACGATTCGAGGGAAGCGCGGGATCTAACGGAGCGAGCGGAGGCGTTAATGGAGGAGGTAGTCCTCCCGAGAGAGCGCGAACTCACGGGCGGGACGACGATCTCCGAGGGGACGGTCACCGACCTCCGTGAGGCGGCCCGCGAGTACGGCGTCTACTGCCCGCAGATCGGCGAGGAACACGGCGGAATGGGGGTCGACTTCCGCGACGCGCTCCCCGTCTTCGAGCAGGCCGGCCGGTCGCTGCTCGGACCGGTGGCGATGCAGATCGACGCCCCAGACGAGGGGAACATGCACCTGCTGGAACTACAGGGGAACGACCTCCAGAAAGAGCAGTACCTCGACCCACTGGTCGCGGGTAATGTCAAGTCTGCCTTCTCGATGACCGAACCGATGCAGGGCGCAGGCTCGGACCCGAAGATGATACGGACGACTGCCGAGCGGGACGGCGACGAGTGGGTCATCGACGGCCACAAGTGGTACACCACGCAGGGTCTCCGAGCCGACTTCCTGCTGGTGTTCGCCCGGACGGACCTGGACGCCCATCCCTACGAGGCCTGTTCGGTGTTCATCGTTCCCGCAGAGGCCAATGGCGTCGAAATCGTGCGCAACATCCCCCACCTCGGCAGCGAACTCGTCGGAAAGGGTCACGCCGAGATCAAGTACAACGACGTACGCGTGCCCGAGGAACACCTGCTCGGCACCGAGGGGATGGGGTTCAAACACGTTCAGGAACGACTCGGTCCGGCCCGCTTGACCCACTGCATGCGCTTTTCGGGAATGGCCGAGCGGGCGCTGGACATCACGGTCGCCTACCTCTCCGAACGGGAGGGATTTGGGTCGTCGCTGGCGGACAAGCAGGACCCGCGCCATCGGATCGCCCAACACTACGCGCAGATCGGAGCCGCCCGCTCGCTCGTTCGGACCGCCGCCGACCGTATCGCCGCCGGACACGAGGCACGCATCGAGGTGTCGATGGCGAAGGTGTTCGCGGCGAACGTCACGCAGGCCGCCATCGACGACGCGCTCCAGTTCTGCGGGGCCAACGGGATGACGAGAGACCTCCCGATCGCCGATTTCTACGAGACCGTCCGACAGTTCCGCATCGTCGACGGGGCCGACGAGGTCCACAAACGCACCATCGCGCGAGCGGCGTTCGAGAACCCTGATTCGGCGGAACTCGACCCGATCGTCACCTACGACAAGTAGCATTATCAGCCCCGGGTTGGTTCGAGCGAACTCGTTCCGCGCTGCCAGTCGACTCGTCCTTCCAGGCGAGAACACGGATACATCTGGAGCCACTACTCAGACAGCAGTATTTTCACGCTGTGCGAGCCGATTCCGTATCGCCGTGAGTGTGTGGCAACACGGTATGGAGTCCTCGAAGATGCATCGTGGTCAAGCGACCTCAGTGAAACGATGAGCGTTCGCTCTACCGATGTGGTTCGTATACGGGCGAAGCCATGCGACGCTCTTCGAGGTTCGTGGCCCCCAGGGATCTTCCCACTGCGCCACGTGAGCGTACAAAGCCAGTAGTAAACTTATTACTAATTGCTCGGTGAGTAGATGAATACGCTGTTTTAACGGAGCGGTAAACCGATGAGCTACTACAGGAATTACGACCGGATCTGGGAGACGAAAGATCGATACGAGGCTGACAAGTGGCATTGTAGGAGGGCTCACCGGCGCGCAGAGGAGGGCCATATCGATTCACCCTCTCTTCGTATACGCGAGATCGCCCGACGCCATGTGATCTACCGTGGTTAATAATCAATCCAATCCCTAATATGATTGGACATATGTTGAAACACCACCGTTATCTAGGTTTATTTGTGGTCACATGCGATGTCTCTGCCCATGGCCTCGAGCGCGTGGTTGCTCGATCGAGCGGTTTCATAGATAGAGCAACGACTTCTAACGCGAAATGCCGCTGGTAACCGGCGTGGTCCGGGGCTGGTGAGAGGGTAGAAGAGCGTGATTACTGCCTGTGCGCCACTGCCCACAACGCAGATCCCGGGCTGTTTGAACCCCATCCCTCCGGTGCCGAGCAGGTAGCCGAACCGGCACGTGTGAGTAGATGGACGCCGGACGACACCAGCCCCACGACGGCGCTCTGGCCAGGATTCACCCGAAACACGTAACGTCACAGATACAGCGTCTTTTGTCTACGACAAGCTATTCTACCTGCCCCCATAGAAACCAGACGGGAACGAATTTGCGTAACATCTATACTAATGTTATTCCATCCGTTAGATGGGGGCGACTGTCTTACCGTATCCGACCGTCAATGCTCTACAGTACCGATTACAGCGCCTTCACAGAGATGGTCGCGATCGTCAGTCTGGCGACGGAACGACGGATAGTCTTACGAGGGATAACTTATCGGCGGAGACGCGAGGAGATCGTCCGGGCCGTCGGCGAGGCGAGGCGGGTATTCGAATGGAATAGAAATAGGAGTTCGATATTGTCGAAATAAATCTTTGCAATCTGTTCTGAAATGTACTACATTTATCGGGCGATAACGCAGTCCGAGGACGACCGAGCAGGTACAGTACGAGCCGAATCGTGCGAATTTGCCGCACCCATCAATCGGAAGACTCCCGTAGCGTGGTAAGATAATGAAAACCTCTATCACGTACGGTGCGGGTTCACCTCACATGTACTCGATGTTGAGTTCGAGTTCGTTGGCTATGCCGAGCAGGAGATCGGGGATCTCCCGCTCGAGAACCTCACCCTTGAACCGGTGTGTGGGTCCGGACACGCTCAGTGCCCCGAGAACGGTTCCGTCCGCATCCATCACCGGAACACCGACCGCGCGCAGTCGCAACGTGTCCTCTTGATTGTTGTAGGCGACACCGCGGTCGCGGATCTCCTCGAGTTCCTCGCGGAGTTCGTCAGGGTCGACGACCGTGTGTTCCGTTACGGGTTCCAAGCCGGGGGCGTCGAACACCTCACGGATCCGTCGGTCCGGAAGATGAGCGAGGATCGCTTTCCCGGCGGCAGTGGCGTGAAGGAACACCCGCTTGCCGATACGAGAGTCGGTTTTGACCGCTCGATCGCCGACCGCCATGTAGACGTACACGCCCCTCCCGTGCTCCTCAATGACGAACTGCGCCCGCTCCTCGGTCAGCTCGGCGAGCTCTCTCACCGATTCTTTCGCCAGGTCGTAGACCGGGTTGCGACTTCGCGCGAACTCCCCGTAATCCAGAAATCGCAACCCGACGTGGTACTCGTCCCCCTCCCTGACCACGAACTCGCGTACCTCGAGTGTGGTAAGGTACTGATGAACGGTACTTTTCGCCATCCCTAACTCGTCTGCGACGTCGGTCAGTCGAGCGCCGTTCTGAGTTCGTAGAAGTTCGAGTATATCGAACATCGTTTCGACCGACTTGATGGTGCGCTTCGTTTCCATGGTAAACCCACTCGTGCCCACTGTGTATTAGTTGTTCCCGTCCTATCGCGACAGCGTCCTGTTACGAATCGGCTTCTCTCGAGGGAATACGCCCGATCCCGCAGAGACGACCGTTCGATATTATCGAACGGATATCTCCGGCGACGAGCGGGAGTCTCTGATCGAACGGAGGGTCGTCCGTATTCACCGCGACCTCTGGACACGTAACGCTAAGTCCGTTCGCCGTCTGTCTACACATATGCGTGCCATTCGGTACCACGAGTTTGGTGACCCGAGCGTCCTCGAACTCGAAGATGTAGAGCAGCTCACGCCGGATGCCGACGAAGTACTCGTCGAGACTCGTGCCATCGGCGTCAATCCGTGCGACACGTTGCGGCGGCAGGGGCTCTGGGGGGATGAACTCCCGCTCATCCCCGGATCCGACGTGGCAGGTGTCGTCGAAATGGTCGGTGAGCGCGTCACCCGATTCGATGTCGGCGATCGAGTCTTCGGGACGATCCCACACCTGAACGTCAGCGGCGCTCGTGGCGACCGTCAGGGGACCTACGCCGAGTTCGTCGTCGCTCGCGAGGACCGCCTGGCCCGACTCCCTGACGGAGTATCGTTCGAAATCGGAGCAGGTCTCGGTCTCGTCGGCATCACTGCGTGGCGCGCACTCTTTCACTTCGGTGAACTCGAACCTGGGCAGACCTGCCTGATCCACGGGGGAAGTGGCGGGGTCGGCCACATCGCCGTCCAGCTCGCTGCCACCATCGGTGCGACCGTCATAGCCACCACGTCAGACGATTACAGGCCGATAGTCGAGCGTCTAGGTGCCGACGTCGTACTAGAGTACGATCAGAGAGGCCTTCAGGACGCAGTGATCGAGTCGTCCGAGCGCGGCGTCGACGTCGTCCTCGATCACATGCTCGGCGAGTACATGCAGTTCGACATCGACGTCTCCGCGTACGGGGGAACGGTCGTCGCGATCGGCGGTAACTACGACTCACCCGTTATCCAGGACCTCACCGCAGCCATCGGAAAGGATCTCACTATCCAGCCGATGGACATGTTCAACGAACCGAACATCGATGAGGTGCTCGAGCGACTCGCTCGCCTCCTCGACGCCGATCGATTGACCGTCAACATCGCTCGGACGTACGATCTCGACGACGGTGCCGAGGCCCAGCGCGCCGTCGTCGAGGATAGCTTCGCCGGGAAAATCGTACTCGTTCCGTAGCGTCCACCGATCCGCCGCCGCGGGCGACCGCCGACAGTTACCCGCTCCTCGTCAACTCGCGCAACGCCGCCTCGAGGACCCGAGTTCCCATGTAGACGTCCTCGGGCGACGTGTACTCCTCGGGGCTGTGGCTGATGCCGTCTCTACTCGGAACGAACAGCATGCCGGCAGGAGCGACGGCGGCGACGTTCATCGCGTCGTGCCCCGCGCCCGATAGCATCCGTCGGTACGTGTGTCCACAGTTCTGCACTGCTTCGACGAGTCGGTTGCTGATGTCCGGCGACAATTCCGTAGGGGTGACCTCCAAGAGCGATTGCCACTGATGGCTCAACTCCCGTTTCGACGCGATCGCCCGGGCGTGTTCCCTGGCCGAGGAAACCGTCTCGTGGAGGTGTTCGTCGTCCGTATCTCGGATGTCGACTCCGAGTTCGACACGGCCTGGGATCACGTTCGTCCCGTTCGGTGTGACCTTCGACTTGCCAACGGTGCCGACGGTGTTCGACGTTTCGGCGTGTCGGCGCGCGGTCCGTTCCAGTTCGAGGGCGAACTCGGCGGCCCCAACGTACGCGTCCCGGCGCATCGCCATCGGCGTGTTGCCGGCGTGATCGGCCTCACCCTCGAAGGTCACCCGGTGGTGGGTGATGCCCGCAACGGTCTCCACGATTCCCACGGCAGTATCGCTGCGATCGAGAATCGGGCCCTGTTCGACGTGCATCTCGATGAAGGCGGCGGCATCGGCCAACCCGAGCTCCGCTGTCCCGTCGTACCCGATCGACCGCAACGCTTCCGCGAGCGTGACTCCGTCCTCGTCCTCGAGTGCCAGCGCCTTATCGGCCTGGAGCCGTTCAGTGGCGACGAGACTGCCCAGGAGGCCGGTGCCGAATCTCGTCCCCTCTTCCTCCGTGAAGACGACTACGTGGAGCGGTCGGTCGGTCTCGACATTGGCCGCGTTCCACGCTCGCACGATCTCCAATGGGCCGAGTACGCCGACCGTCCCGTCGAACTTCCCGCCCGCTGGTACCGTATCGATGTGTGACCCCGTGACGACCGGCGGGGCGTCGACGCGTCCCACCCGGCGTGCCACGATGTTTCCGACCGCGTCGACGGCCACGTCCATGTCCGCCGCCTCGAACCACCCGACCACCCGATCTCGCGCGCGCCTGTCCGCGTCGCTCCCCGTCACGCGCATCATCGCTCCGTCGACCTCCCCGATCTCACCGAGTGCCTGAATCGAATCCCAGAGCCGGTCCTTTCGTATCACGATTTCGTTCGTCATGTCTACTGCTTCCGTTCTGTTCGTCGTTCGCTACATGCTGCCGTCTCCGTTATCCGCGTTCGGATCCGGGGAGCCATTACCCGAGTCCGCCCAGGCCGAGGACGACGCGGGCGTACACGACCGCCGCGATGACGATGACTGCGACACCCGTTGTCGCGTAGTCCCGGCCGGTCAACGAGAGGTCGAACACTGTCGTTCGTCGCTCGGAGGAACCGTACCCCCGAAGTTCGAGGGCCTTCGCCGTCTCGCTGCTCTGCCTGAGCGAGTTCGCCGCGAGCGGGAAGAACGACATCGGGAGGCTCTTCAACCGCCGTAAGGGGTTTCGCGATCCCACGTCCACGTCCCCTCTGACGGCCCGGGCGTTCTGTATCGTCTGGAGGTCCTCCTGCATCATCGGGAGGAACCGCAGACCGAACGTCGCCAGGTATGCGTACCGGAATGGAACGCCGATCTTGTGTATCGCGAGGCCGACGTCCTTTGGCGTCGTCGTCATCGAGAACATCATGAACGTCAGACCCATCGTGGCGAGTCGCATGCCGATGCTCGCGCCGAGGAGTAGTCCGACGTCGGAGAGGCCGACCGGGCCGATCCCGATCACGGTCGTCGCGTCTGGCGGGTGCTGCGTCAGCCCCTGGATCAGCGCGACGGCCGCGATGAGCGGCGTGAACAGGAGCAATAGCTTCCCGTACGCCAGCGGTGAGATACGGCCGAACGCCCAGATAATACCGATGACGATCAGGAATGCCGCGAGCATATAGACCGGTCGCTCGAACAACAGCACGTACGCTAGCACCGCGAGCACCAGGAGGAATTTCGGACGTGGATCGAGTCGATGGAGGAACGAATCGCCGCCCGAAAATTGGAACAGTGACTTCATCGCGCTACCGCTGGACGACGCCGGATTCGAGTAGCTTCTTCGCGAATGGGTACGAGACGAAGATACCGGCCCAGCCGAACACGGCGGACGCGACGAACCAGAACGCGATCACCTCGATCGTGAAGTTCAGCACGAACAGCCAGATGAACGCGAGCGGCACGACCGCGAGTGGGATCGACAGGAAGTGTGCGATCGATATCTGGGTGAAGGTGAGTCCCTCCCCGGGACGCTTGAAGTACCACGCCCACAGTGCCATCGGGACGGCGTACAGCGTGTTCGTCGCGAAGAATGTCGGCGCGAGCGGGTTCGTTGCGGTCAGGTTGGCGACGATCGGGTTGATGTTGGCCACGATGAGCGCCCCCGGTAGACCGAAGAAGATCGCCCCGGGCATGTTCCACAGCGAGAAGAAGAACAGTCCCCACAGGGGGGAGATGCCTCCCCACATCGCCGTGTCGATGCGTTCCGTGATCTGCATGTTCACGGTGAACCCGAGCGCCAGGAACAGCGACGCCATGATCACCGTGGTCGAACTGGGCCATAACTTGAACTCCCAGTCCGGGAGCTGACCGTAGAGGTTGTCCGGGAGTGGCCCTGGTGCGGTGCCTTCCGCGATCGTCTTATCTGAAGTCGGTACCTCGGTTCCTACGTCGGTAGTTCCGTTCATTGTCTCCGTGTCTGGTGTACGTTCGTCGGTTGTGTTCGTCGTCGGTTCAGTCGTCGCGCGTCTCCGCGCGCTCGGTCGGCTGTCGATCAGTCGCGGTTGTTCCGTTTCGGACCGTCGGATCGGTCACGTCGGCCGAGTCGGTCCGATCGCTCCGGTCACCCCGGTCGCTCTGTCCCAGAAACGACGTGATGTCCTCGAACGCATCGCCGGTCGTCAGCCACATCTCGTCCAGCACGCCCGGCGGTGCTTCGTCGGCGAGCGCGAGTCCGAGCTGCGTGATCTGGGGGGGACGGATGTTCGTCTGCTCCAAGTTCTCCGCGTCGAGGAACACACGCTCCGGCGGTCCGTCGGCGATGATGCGACCGTCCTTTATCGCGATCACACGATCCGTGTAAGCCGCCGCGAGTGCGATGTCGTGCGTGATGACGACGACGGTGTGCCCTCGCTCGTTGTAATCGCGCAGGATTTCCATGATGCGGACGCTCTCGGCCCGGTCCTGGCCCGTCGTCGGCTCGTCGACGCAGATCAACTGCGGACGCATCGCCAGCACGGACGCGATCGCGAGCCGCTGGCGCTGACCCTTGCTGAAGCTGAAGGGGTTCTCGCTCCCGTCGACCGGGAGACCGACCCGGTCGAGCACCGTCGCGACGCGATCGACACGCTCCGACTTCGGGACGCCGACGTTCTTGAGTCCGTATTCGATCTCTTCCTGGACCGTGGTGTGGAAGATCTGGTCGTCCGGGTTCTGGAACACGTAGCCGACGATCCGAGCGAGCACGTTCATCGGGTGTTCGGCGGTCGAGTAGGTCGTCCCGTCGCGGTCTGTCACCTCCACGGTGCCCGCGTTCGGCGTCAGTAACCCGTTGATGTGCTTGACGAGCGTCGACTTCCCCGACCCGTTCTGGCCGATAATCGTCACGAACTCGCCCGCGTCGACGGTCAGATCGATCCCGTGTAGAACTCTCGTTCCGGGTACGTAACTGAACTCGACCTCGTCGAACCGGAGCGCCCGATTCCGCGCGCCGTCCACTATCATCGCGTGGCCTCCCGGCGGAGCACGCCGGCGTATTCGACGGTGGCCTCGTCGAGCGTAAGCGGGATGCGGAACCCGTCGACGCCGTTCTGGGACAGTTCGAGACCGAGTTCGGTGACCTGCGGTGGGGCAACGCCGTGGTCCGTCTCATCGAGGAAGAACGCCCGCGTCTCGTCGACGTGGGTCAGTTCACCGCTACGGAGAACCGCGATCCGGTCGGCGTACTTGGCCAGTTCCTCGATCTTATGCTCGGCCATCACGATGGTGACGCCCTCAGCGATCAACTGATCGATGGCTTCGAACACCATCTCGGTGCCGATAGGGTCCAGTTGGCTGGTCGGCTCGTCGAGGAGGATGATCTCCGGACTGAGCGCGTAGATGGAGGCGATCGCGACCTTCTGCTTCTCGCCGCCCGACAGGGTGTAGGTGATCCGATCTTCGAACCCTTCCAGGCCGAACAACCGAAGGGCGCGTTCGCCGCGTTCGATGATCTCCTCGCGGTCGAAGCCCATGTTCTCCGGTCCCCAGATCACCTCGTCGAACACGTGCAGGTTGAACAGCTGGTTCTCCGGGCTGTCGAGCACCATGGAGATCTCGGACGACAGGGCACTCAACGAGTCGTACTCCTCGACTGCCCTGCCCTTCACCCGCACCGTCCCCGTTCGATCGCCCGACGTGTGAAACGGGATGACCCCGCACATCGCCGAGAGGAGCGTCGTCTTTCCGGCCCCGGTCTCGCCGACGACGCCGAGGAATTCGCCCTCCTCGACCGTGAGCGAGACGTCGCGAAGCGCCGGTTCGCCGCGCTGATTCCGGTACCGGAACGATAGGTCGTTCAGTTCGATAGCCGCCATTATTGGATCGGGTCCTCCATCTTCGTTCGAGTCTGTGGTCGTCGTATCGTCTCTACGACGTCTTCATGCGTCGGTACACCCACGGTACCATGAGCAGAAACAGCGCAGCGACGACGATCGTCGCCGTGTTCCTGTCCACTACCTCCGCCCCGGACAGCGACAGCATCCCGGTGACGTTGGCGTACACCAGCCCCAACAACAGGACTGCGACTACTACGATCCCCACGAGGGGAAGTATGCCTTGGTTTGCCATGACAATGCCCGGAGGGTTGTTCGGTGCAGGACGATTAATAGTTTTCTATCGTAGTTAGAACACGACCGTCGCTGTCGAGCGCTCCAGTCGATCGACGCTCTCTACGGCAAACAGTTATGCGACCCCGGTCCCTGAAGCGAGATAATGTCTGCCAAGAGATTTGGCATCGCCTTCGTCGATCAGCCGGTGGAACCCCGCCAGGGGACGTACGTGCGCCTCGCGGAAGACCGCGGATTCGAGTCGGCGTGGGCGCTCGAATCCCGGCTCATGCGCGACGGCGTCGCGCCGCTCGCCGCGTGGGCGTCGCGCACCGAACGGATACGGCTCGGCACGGCCATGGTCAACCCCTACCTGACTCAAGGAGAGAGTCCCACCGTTCACGGCGTTCACAAGACGCAAAACGTCTTGTGCAGTATGGAAGACGCGTCACGTCTTCCATGCCCACAAGAACGACGAAGTCATTCTTGGGACAGCCCATAAGAACCGCGAAGCGATTCTGATGACGGGCGTGAATCCGACAACGGCGAAACACCGCCGACACCGCTCAGTCCGGGATATCCAAGTCCTTCGCCGCGTGGAGCAACATCCCTTCCCACGTCAGACCGTGGTCGTCCTTGATTCGCTTTAGCCGCTCATGCACGTCGTCGTCCACGACGAGGTGGATGTTCTTCACCATACAAACGCACAAAACCCAAACATACATTAGCTTTCGGGTACAAGGAATAGGTGATGAGGCGGACAAACACGTTCGAGGTGGTTCCCCAGTCCGAGGAGGACGAGGAGTTGCTTCGCCGCCTGTTGGACGCTTCTGCCGCTCTCTGGAACGAAATCAACTTCGAGCGCCGTGAACGCTACGCCGAGCCAGACGGAGACGTGTGGGACATCAGCGAGTATCGCGGGCGCTACGGTGGTGTTCTCGGCGCGTCGACCGTTCAGCAAATCGAACGCAAGAACCGTGAAGCGTGGCGGTCGTTCTTCGCGCTCCAACAGAAGGGCGAAGCCAACGGCACGCCCGGATACTGGGGCAACCGAGAGGACGGCCGCGAACTCCGCACGTACATCCGCAACACGTCGTACTCCGTCGAGTGGGGCACGTACTCCCGACTCGAGATTCTCGTCGGCCAAGACCTGAAAGACGAGTACGGACTTGACCGACAGGAACGTCTCCGACTCGAAGTCCGGGGCGACCCCAGCTGGAACGAGTACGACAAGCAGGGTCGGTTGGAACTGTACTACGACGAGTATTCGGACCGATTCAGGGCCTTTCAGCCAGTCACAATCGGCACTTCTCGACTGGCATCACCACTGGCCGACGAAACGGCCGCTCTGGATATTGGTGCGAACAATCTCGTCGCCTGTACGACCACGACCGGTACGCAACTCCTGTACGAGGGGGGCGACCTCTTCGAGCGATTCCGCAAGGCGACGCGAGAAATTTCCCGGTTGCAGTCGAAGCTCCGCGAAGGAAGGTACTCTTCGAACCGAATACGCTCGCTGTACCGACGCCGAACGCGCCGACGCGACCACGCCCAAGACGCGCTCGCCCGCGACCTCGTAGAACGGTTGCACGCCGAAGGCGTCTCTACGGTGTACGTCGGGGCGTTAACGGACGTACTCGACACGCATTGGTCGGTGGAGGCGAACGCGAAGACGCACAACTTCTGGGCGTTCCGGGCGTTCGTCAAGCGCCTCGTGTGTACCGCCGAGGAGTACGGTATCAGTGTGGAGGCCCGGTCGGAAGCGTGGACCTCTCAAGAGTGTCCGCAGTGCGGGTCGACCGAGCGGACGACGCGCCACGGCGACACGCTGACGTGTCCGTGCGGCTTCGAGGGGCACGCGGACCTTACAGCGTCCGAGACGTTCCTGAGACGTCATCAGAAATCGCAGATTTCTGATTGGCGAACGAGACACTGCGTGTCTCGTCAACAGCAGACCAACGTAGCACGGCCGATGGCACGGCCTGTATGCCTCAAGTGGGACGACCACCGATGGTCAGAGTCACCACGCTCGTGTCCCAACGAGGAGCATACAAACCCGCAAGTTGCCTCCGTGGGTCGGTAGCCGATACCCCCAGCGCGAGGAAACCCCGGCGTCTCGCTGAACGACGTGAAGCGAGGCTCGGGAGACGCCGTGCGTCTCCCGGCGTTTACGCCGGGGAGGATGTCATATGGGCGTGACCGGTCCGAAGATGCTAAAACTCGCAGGAGCGATAGCTGACGGTGTCGTGCTGAACGTCTTCGTCAGCGAGGGCTACGTGAAGAACGCCCTCGACCTCATCGACGAGGGGGCACGCGAGGCCGGACGTGAGCGCCCCGATGTGGGGATGGTACCCGCGTTCTCCATTGACGCTGACGGCGAGAGGGCTAAGGCGGCGGTGAAACCGATGGTCGCGGAGTACGTCTGCAATCTCCCCGGACTGGAGCGAGCGAGGCGAGCGGTCGGCGACCCGTTCTTCGACCGCGACGACGTCCGGGAGGAGGTCATGGGACCCGTGCGTGAGGCCACCGAGGCCGAGGGGAGCGCGAGTGCCGCCGAGCACGTTCCGGACTGGGTGGTCGGGGAACTCGCCGCCGCCGGCACCGCAGACGAGTGCGTCGCGCGACTCGCCGAGTTCTTCGACTACGGCCTCGACTTCGTCGTCCCGAGCGTCATGGGCGGAAACGTCGGCTACGGTATCGACGCGATCGCCGACGGTTTCGACCTGGCCGCCGACTGATCGTCGAGCGCCTGATTGCCAAGGGCCGTCGACGTGACGGCACACAGAACGCCGGCCGATCCGGCGAGGCTCGTTCCGGGCAGCACCATACCTCGTGACGTGCAAACAAGGGGCAAATCTTTTTTAGCGGTCGCGTCTATCGTCGTACACGCCGATGAAAATCCTGGGCGTAGATATCGGCGGGACCTTTACCGATATCTACCTGATAGACAACGAAACGGGTGAACAGACGATACACAAAGTGAGCACGACCCCTGAGGATCCCTCAGAGGGTGCTCTGACTGGGATACGCGAGATCTGCGAGATGACCGGGACGGAGCCAGTCGAGGTCGATTACGTGCTCCACGGCACGACGATCGCGACCAACGCCGTGCTGGAACACGACGGCGTCGTGACGGGGATGATCACGACCGAGAACTACCGCGACGTAGTCCACATCGGACGCCACCAGCGTCCGCAGAACTACTCCATCCAGCAGGACATCCCGTGGCAGAAGAATCCGTTAGTCAGGCGACGGCACCGGAAGGGGGTCCCCGAACGGGTGACCGCCGACGGTCAGGTCGCGCTCGCGCTCGACGAGGACGCGGTCGCCGAGCGCGCGGCCGAGCTACGGGAGGAGGGCGTCGAGTCCGTCGCCGTCTCGTTCCTCTTCTCCTACCTGAACGACGAGCACGAGCGACGAACGAAGGAGATCGTGGAGGAGGTTCACCCGGACGCGTACGTGACGACGTCGAGTGAGGTCTACCCACAGTTCCGCGAGTTCGAGCGGTTCACCACCACCGCGATGAACGCGTTCATCGGCCCCAAGGTGGTCGAATATATCAGTCGCTTCAAGCGCGAACTCGAGGCCTTCGGCGTGAACGCCGACCTTCACGTCATGCAGTCGAACGGCGGCATCGCCACCGAGGACATGGTCAAGCAGACTGCGGTGACGCTCCTACTGTCCGGCCCCGCGGCGGGCATCCTGGGAGGGAAGTGGCGCGGCGACGCCAACCCCGTCGACGACTCCGGGACGAACGTCATCACGCTCGACATGGGCGGGACGAGCGCCGACATCGGCATCGTCTCCGGCGGCGAGATCGTCGAGGCGAACGTCCGCGAGACGCAGATCGGCGGCTACCCCGTGATGATCCCGATGATCGACATCGAGACGATCGGCGCGGGCGGCGGCTCCATCGCCTACCTCGATGAGGTGGGCGCGTTCCGCGTCGGGCCGAAGTCCGCCGGCGCGGTCCCCGGCCCCGTGGCCTACAAGCGCGGCGGGACCGACCCGACGGTCACCGACGCACACGTCACCCTCGGGCGCATCCGCCCGGAGTTCTTCCTCGGCGGCGAGATGGACCTCTCGACCGACGAGCCGCGCGAGGTCGTCCGCGAGCGTCTCGCGGAGCCCCTCGGGATGGATACCATGGAGGCCGCGCTCGGCGTCCTCCAGATCGTCAACAACAGCATGGCGAACGCGATCCGGTCGAAGACGATCCAGAAGGGGCGCGATCCGAAGAAGTTCGCGCTCGTCTCGTTCGGCGGGGCAGGGCCGATGCACGCCGCCGACATCGCGCGCGAACTCGACATCCCACGCACGCTGATCCCGGCTAGCCCCGGCGTGCTGTCGGCGATCGGGCTCTCGACGACCGACCTCCAGTACGACCAGATCGCCACCGAGTTCTCGATGCTGGCCGACCTCGACCGCGAGACGCTCCAGACCGACTACGACGACCTGGTCGAGCGGGTTCGAACCCGCCTCCGCGCCGACGGCGTGAGCGACGACGACATCGAACTCGAACTGACCGCCGACTGCCGCTACCAGGGACAGGGCTACGAGCTGAACGTCGTCGTCGGCGACGGCGAGCGCGTGTCGCCCGTCGAGCGGGTCCGCGAGACGTTCGACGAGATCCACCGGAGCGAGTTCGGCCACAACTTCCCGGAGAACCCGGTCGAGCTGGTCAACGAGCGGGTGACGGCGTACGGTCGTCTCCCCTCCTCGAAGCTCGTCCCGATCCCCGAGGCGGAAGGCGAGGTGGCCGACCTCGCGCTGTTCACGGAGGACGTCTACTTCAGCGTCGACGGCGAGGCGCGTTCGTTCGAGACGCCGTTCGTCGAACGGGCGACGCTCGGTGCGGGCCACGAGATCGACGGCCCCGTCATCATCGGGGAGAAGGACTCGACGACCATCGTCCCGCCGGACTTCTCGGCGCGCGTCCTAGAGTACGGCGACATCGAACTGGCCCCGAGGGAGTGAGAACGGAGACGAGACATCATGGCAGAAGTACACGAAACACAGAACCCCGCCGGCACCGACATTAGACAGCAGACCGCGCCGCGACTCGAGGTCGACGACCCCGAACGACGGGTCGATCCGATCACCCGGCAGGTCATCTCGGGCAGCCTCGTCAACATCTGCGACGAGATGGGTCACAAGCTGACCCGGATGAGCTACTCGAGCATCATCCGGGAGTCGGAGGACTTCGGCTGCGCGCTCCTCGACGAGCAGGGCCGACAGCTCTGTGAGACCGACAGCACGCCGCTCCAGATGGGTCCCATCCCGGCCTACGTGGAGGGCGTGATCGAGGTCTTCGACGAGCGGGGCGATTCCTTCCGGCCCGGCGACGTCGTCCTGCACAACGATCCCTACTACGGCGCGAGTCACGCCCCGGACTTCGGGATCGTCGTCCCGATCTTCCACGGCGGCGAGCTGACGGGGTTCTCGGTGACGACGGCCCACCATCTCGACGTCGGCGCGGACAAGCCCGGGACGTGCATCATCGACACCATCGACGCCTACAGCGAGTCGATCCGGCTCGACGCCCTGAAGATCGTCGACGACGGGGTGCGCAACGAGGCCGCCTGGCAGCTCATCGCCGACAACATCCGGGTGCCCGACATGGTCATGGGCGACATCGAGGCGCAGATCTCCGCCGCCCGCGTCGGCGTCGACCGGATGCACGAGCTGTTCGAGGAGTACGGCCACGACACGGTCAAGCTCGCGGGCCAGGCGATGATGAACTACTCCGAGGAGCGCCTGCGCCGGGAGATCGAGCGGCTCCCCGACGGCACCTACTCCGCGGAGGGTTACATCGACGGGTTCCTCGACTCGCCGGATCCGAACGAGAAGGACGTGTTCCTCGCGGTCGACCTGGAGGTCGACGGTTCGGAGATCCGCGTCGATCTCTCGCGGTGCGACGACCAGATCGACAATCGACCGATCAACATGCCGTTCAAGGGGACCGTCATCCCGGCGGTGTTGCTCGTCGTCCGGTCGACCCTCCTCGACACCGAGGAGCACGAGCTCGTCCCACAGAACAACGGCATCACCCGGCCCGTCTCCGTCCACGCACCGAAGGGGACCATCGTCAACCCGCGGTTCCCCGCGCCGACGATCGCGCGGTTCTGCCCGGGCAACCGGATCGCGGACCTCACGCTGAAGGCGCTGGCGGAGGTCGTCCCGGAGAAGACCTGCGCGGGCATCGGGAACCTCAAGGTGAGCACGTTCAGCGGCGTCACGGAGGACGACGAGTACTGGGTGTACATGGACATCTCCTCGGGCAGCTACGGCGGCCGACCGGCGAAGGACGGCCTCGACGCGGTCGACACGCTCTACGCCAACACGCGGAACAACCCGATCGAGGACATCGAGAGCCACTACCCGCTCCGGGTGAGCAGGTACGAGCTCCGCGAGGACAGCGAGGGGGCGGGGCGCAACCGCGGCGGCATCGGCACGATCCGCGAGATGGAGTTCGTCACCCCGGCGCGCGTGTCCATCGAGGGCGACGGCAACAAGTACCCGCCGTGGGGCTTCGACGGCGGCCGCGACGGCACGACGGGGCAGATCATCCTCGATCCCGACACCGACGACGAGCAGCGGCTCACCTCGAAGCTGGAGAACCAGGCGATGGACGTCGGCCAGCGGCTCCGCCTGGTGGGCCCCTGCGGCGGCGGGTGGGGCGATCCGACGGAGCGCGACCCGGAGAAGGTTCGCGCCGACGTCCTCGACGGCTTCGTCAGCGTTGAACGCGCACGCGAGGCCTACGGCGTCGCGCTCACCGACGATATCGAGGTCGACGAGGCGGAGACCCGCCGGTTGCGCGGCTGACGGAGACGGAAAGTCGCGGCGACGTAGCGCCCTTCCGTCGATCCGGTCGCGATTTAGTGCAGTTCGGTCCGCGACGCCGGTGGTCGGGTTCGTGTCGCGAGAGAGAAAGGGAACGTCGAAACCGTCGAGTCTACTCGAGCGCTCAGTCGTCGGCGGACGGGGCGTGTTCCGTGAACTGGAAGACGTCGGGGTACCCCTTGATCTCCTTCGGCTCCGGCGGCTTGTACGTCATGACCTTGCTCGTCGACTTGCCGAGCCTGACCAGTCCCTCCGCGAGGACGGCCGCCGCGCCGACGCTGTCGATGACCGGCACCGGGAGCGCCTTCTCGAGTTCCTCGTCGAGACCGCCCATGCCCGCGCAGCCGAGGCAGATCGCCTCCGCCCCGTCCTCCTCGACCGCGAGCGTGCTCGCCTCGAGGAGTGCCTCGACCGCGGCGTCGCGGGCCGTCTCCGTCTCGACGACGGTCAGGTCCGTGCACCTGACGGACGCACACTTCGAGGCGAGCCCCGTCGTCAGGACCGTCTCCTCGATGAGGTCCTTCGCCCGCGGGAGGATAGTCGCGACCGAAAACCTCGCGCCGAGCATGTTGGCGACGTACATCGACCCCTCGGCGATCCCGACGACCGGCTTCTCGGTCACCTCGCGGCAGGCGTCGATCCCCGGATCGCCCCAGCAGGCGTTGATGAACGCGTCGAAGTCCCCCTCGTCCTTCCGTATCTCCTCCAACAGCCCGGGGATCGCGAGGTAATCGTCGTAGTAGGACTCGATGCTGATCGGACCGCGCTCCGGGGAGACGGCCACGACCTCGACCTCGTCGCTCGTGTACCTGTCCGCCACCTTCCCGATGTTCTCCGTCATCTCGAGGGTGGTGTTCGGATTGATGGCCTTTATTCGCATGGCTCACGTTAACCATACCCGCATTGCTTGATAAAGCTATGCGTCGGCCGTTCGCGTTCAGTCGCGGGATAGTACGCGGGGGGAGGGGGTCGAGGTGTACGAAACGTATATGTACTCCGTCGGTCGACTCTCCGGTACTTGGTTGAATTCGATCAGACGCGGATCGACCGATCGTCACCCATGGAGAAGGGACGAGAATCCCCGCGGGGACTCCTGCTCGGGGCGTGGCTACTCGCGGTCTGCGGCTCCGCCTACCTGATCGCACCGGCGGGCATCCTCCCAGTGCTGACCGCGGAACTCGCGATCGGTGCGGCCGCCGCGAGCTGGATCGTGAGCGTTCCCTATGCCGCCGAGGCCGTCGTTGGACTACCGGCGGGGCGCGTCCTCGACCGGTTCGACGCCGGCCGCGTCGTGACGGCCGCCGTGGTGGGGCTCCTCGTCGCGATCGTCTGGGGCTGGTTCGCCGGCGGCGAGGGCGATTACGCGTCCTTCCTCGCGTCGCGCTTCCTCGGCGGGATGGCGTTCGCGGCCCTCTGGATCGCGAGCATCGATCTCGTCGGCCGATCGGTGGACCCGCGGAACGAGGCGACCGCGCTCGGGTTCTACACGACGAGCGGCCCGGTCGGTCTCGCGCTCGGCCTCGCGCTCGCTCCGGTCGTCGCGTCCAGAGTCGGTTGGCTCGCGACGTTTCCTGTTCAGGGATGCCTCCTCACGCTCTCGTTCGTCGCGTTCGCGCTCGTCGGCGGAACCGCCGACCCCCCGTCGAACGACGCCCGCTCCGGACCGACGGTCGGGGCACTCGCGGACGTGCTCGGGAATCGGCGCGTGTGGTCGGTCGCCGCCATGGCGTTCGTCGCGTACTCGCTCCTCCTGCTCTTCAGCGGGTGGATGCCGTCCTACCTGGCGACGACCTCCGACCTTTCGCTCGAAGAGGGCGGCCTCCTCGTCGCACTGGTTCCGGCGCTCGGGGTCCTCTCCCGCTCGGGCGGCGGCCTCGTCTCCGATCGCCTCATGGAACGCCGTCGTCGCCCGATCGCTCGCGCCTCGTTCCTCGTCGTCGCGCCGGCCACCGCCGCACTCCTCGCCGTGAACGACGCGGTGCTCATCGTCATCTTGCTCGTGCTCGTCGGCTTCTTCGTCCAGTTCGGCATCGGCGTGTTCTTCAGCTACGCCCGCGACCTCGTCCCAGACGCCGTCGGCGGCACGACCGTCGCGTTCGTCAGTACGGTCGGCATCCTCGGTTCGTTCACGGCTCCGATCGTCGCAGGGACGCTCATCGAGGATACCGGTGCGTTCGACGCGGTCTTCGGCTACGCCGCGTTGCTCGCAGTCGTCGGCCTGGCGTTCGCCTGGATCGCCCCCGAACCGAGGGACGCCGGCTAGTCCGTCGGATCGTCGCCGGCGTCGAAGTCGAGGTAGACGAGCTCCTCGTCTCCGATCGTCCAGCCGACGTGACCGGGAGGAACGGTGGCCACGTCGCCCGGACTGAGTTCGTGCTCGGTGCCGTCCTCGAGTCTGAGTCCGAGTCGACCGGCCACGACGTATAGCACGTGCGAGTTCTGACAGCTGTTCGTCCCGACGAGTCGCTTCTCGTCCCGTTCCCACTCCCAGTCCGGTTGCATCGTCGCCCGCCTCACCGTGAGGTCGCCGATCATGACCGCCTCGACCGTGCCGTTCGGAAACGTCGTCCGCTCTCCGTCGTCGAGGGGCCGCGCGACGAATCCGCTACTGGATCGAATCTCCTCGCCCATGGGAATCCCACTTGGCTCCGGCAGCGGTTAACTGTGCGTACCGGGCAGGTGACGGAACGTGACGACATTTCTCGAGGGCGCGTTCAGGGACGGGGCCATCTCGAGAACAGGTCGAGCGCGTCCACGCCGGAGGTCGGGAGGAACGCACCGTGATCGGGGGCCCCGACGAGAGTACCTTCCTCCACGATCGGCTCCCCTCGGACGAGCGTCACTCGCGGTCTCCCGCGCACCTCGAATCCGTCGAACGGCGAGTAGTCGGATGCCTGCTGCAGCGTCGACCCATCGACCGTCCACTCGGCGTCCGGGTCGAACACCACGAGGTCCGCGTCGCTCCCGATGGCGACGGACCCCTTTCGTGGGTACAGTCCCAGCATCCTGGCGATGTTCGTCGACGTCAACCGAACGAATTCGCTGAGGGACAATCGCCCCGTCGTGACACCCTCCGAGTAGAGGACGGTATTTCGCGTCTCGACCCCGGGCAACCCGTTGGGCATCCGCGTAACGTCACCGCGGTGTCGGCGTTTCTGTTCCGTATCGTAGCCGCAGTGATCGCTGTTTACGGTCTGGAGGAGGCCGTCGTCGAGCATCGACCAGAGGGCGTCGCGGCTGGTCACGTCGCGAACTGGTGGACTGCAGACGAATCGCTCCCCATCCCTTCGATCGTAGACATCCTCCGTGAGCGTGAGGTAGTGTGGACACGTCTCCGCGAGCAGAGGGAGGTTTCGCCTCTGGGCGGATTCGAGAACCTGTCGTGCCCTACCCGTACTAACGTGGACGAAGAAGGTCGGACAACACGTCTCTCCGACGAGATCGGCGATCGTCCACATCGCTGTCGACTCTGATACGTCTGGATGGGTCGTCCCATGCACCGAATAGTCGAGTACGCCGTGACGTTTTTGCCGATCGATGAGGTGTGCGATGATCGCTTCGTCTTCGGCGTGAACCAGACACAGCCCACCGTGGGCAGCGACCACCTCGAAGACATCACGTATCTCGCCGTGCGTGAGCATCAACCGATCTCGGTACACCGTGAAGAGCTTGATGCTCGCTGCGCCGCGATCGATGAGATGGGGTAATTCAGAGAGCGCCCTCTCACTAGCGCGCGTCACGCAGCCGTGTAGCCCGTAGTCGACGTAGGCGTTTCCGGCGGCCTCTGCTTGCCGTCGCTCGAACGCATCGAGGAGCGACTCGTCCGCGTCTGGTATCGCGAAGGGAACGATAGTCGTCGTCCCTCCACGGGCGGCGGCCGCCGTCGCGGCCGCGAACGAATCGTTCGTCGTGAACTCGCCAAGTGCGAGGTTCACGTGAACGTGTGAATCGACGAACCCCGGAAAGACCAACTGTCCGGTCGCGTCTTGTACCGCCTCCCCGGCTAACTCGTGGGGTCTCCCGATCGAGGTGATCGTTCCATCGTCGATACCTACGTCACCTTCGAAGGTGTATTCGGGAGTGACGACCGTCCCGTTACGAATCACTGTATCGTGCATGGTCTAAACACGCCACGGCGTCTTCAGACCGTGTGATGGGATAAGCGTTCGTACGTGTCAGAGTTCTCTTCTGTCGAGCAGGACGAAGGACGTAGGAGGAATTGAGACGCGGTCAGTGAGGGGGAACGGGATGACGTCAACCGTGTCGAAATCGCCTGGACGGGCTCCGCGTCAGTACGGAACGCGGATCACTGCCACATCTCCACCGTGCTGGCGAGTCGTCGATAGATCGGTCCCCGTTGGTGATCGGCAACCTCCCTCAGGCGTAATATCGACGGTTATGATCAAGAGAGACGTCGATACTTTTTACTCGTTTAATGTTCGTGATCGTCGCTTCCGTCCCTCGGGGTGTGAGACAGCAGAGAGCGAACGCTGTACTACACTGACGATATCGGGCAATGGGATTGAAGTAGAAATCGGACACATGTACGTCCATGGGCTCAATCAGGGTAATTCGCCGACGAGTCCCGTTGATTCCAGCGACGCATTCTCGACGGTAATCGAGAGTCCTGCAGAATCACAGCGTCAGGGTCACGCTACCGAACGTTACAGTGGACGCACGATCCCGGAAGATCCACAACGGCTTGTGATCAGTAAACGGTTCACCCGATGCTGAGAGCACTCACGATCGATACCCCCGGCACTCGCGTGCCATACTGAGCCTGGAAACGCCATCGCTTGAACGTTCACGTTTGAGGGATTTGGAGGGAGGCGGTCTCTCACACACCCACAAAGTTGTCGAGACGGGCTCTCGATGTGTCTCGTCATATTTTTGAATCGAGGCTCTTGTCGAATCTAATGAAACAATGACGTGAGAATTCCAGTACCTCACCGTATGCTACTTCGTGTGGATACAGTTTTCCGGGGCGTGCTACGGACGGTATCGAGCGAGGGGCAATAGTGTCAGGCCCGCGCCGTTCGACACCATCGTCGAGTGGCGCTGAAAGGGCGCCTGGGAACCGACTCTCCGTCCCGGCCGCGATGAAATAGCCCTCTAGACGCGGGGGACGACAGTTTTCGCATCTGGTGGCCTCACTGCCGCTTCGCGTTCACCTACACGCGCAACACCGTTACGATATCAGCATAACGCTCCCTCCCGGTATATCCATGGTCGGTTAAGGCTGTGAGCGCAAGATCGTCCGCGTACTGGGTCAGGCTGGCCACGTTCAGACAGCCAGATCGAGTATGTTTAGCGAACAAGTATGGTCGCCACTGCTCGGGAAACATTACTGGCAGTGTTAACCGAACACGAATGTACATCGGTATTAAGCACGCCTATTACTTGATGTAGTGGTTCTTTATCTGAGTAATCACTTTTAACTGAACACGCATCAGGTAACTGGTATAACCTGTCTCGTCCTGTCTACACGTTTCGTGTCCGCTTGGTCGAAATCTTGTTGCTCCTTCGACTCCCTGGCGTTCTCTCGGTCTGAGAGACTCCTTATCCGATACCGGTCTCCTTCTTCAGTAGCGTGAGTGTGTTGTTCGCCGTCACAATTGGCGAGTGCTCATACTTACCCGTCAATTCGACCTGGAGGAGTGAATCGACCGCCCGCCAGATCGAGTAGAGGAGACACGCGAACGCGAAGTAGAAGAACCGCAGTACGTAACTTTTGGAGGTCATCGCAGCCATAACTCGCTTGATTGATTTGTAGCCACTCTCAATCTCCCAGCGAGAACTGTATCGGTGAACTGTTCCCGGTTGGGCATTGGTCATGAACACCACGTACTGGCGGTAATCGGTTCGATCAGTGTTCTCCGTTCGTGTGTAGACTAGCGTCGTCGGGTACCACTCGTCATTGCCCAGATGGAGGTCCCGGTCGGTGACGTAGAAGTCCTCATTGTGTTAGAGAAGGCGTTTGGCCTGCGCCCTCTCGCTCGTCTGCATCCGTTTAAGAACGCCGCATGTTAGTCCTCGGTCAGCGATTGCCTTGAGGACGTGCGGACCGTCGAACTCACGATCTATTACCACCTTATCGACGTATACGAGGTCTTGGACCGTGGTTAACAGATCCTTGACGATCTCATTGTGACTGTCACGCTCACGTGTTAATCTGAAAGTGAACACTAGGGGACCGCGTTCCAGACCAACTGGACGGTTGCCCACTGGTAGGTGTAGTCGTCTGGCTTTTTTCGTGCCAATGTCCTCGACTTCGTGACCTGTCCGGTCGCCAGTGAATGGCTCATCTTCCGTCGTGTCGATCGCGACGATTCCCGCCCGAAGGACGCGTCCGTTTCGGCCACTCGATCGATGAGTCGGCGAACCGTCTGCCGATACATTGCTCAAATGCGGGCGACAGTGAGCTCTTAAGATGTGCGCCCGATGAACATGACCAAGCAGCGTCCGCTCGCGATGTGAGTCGTAGATACACTCTGCGCCCCTTCATTTGCAGTCAGCTTCTCTCGCAGACCGAGATACGTCTGGAGATCCCAGAACACGTGCTCGTGGATCTCACAGCCCTCCCCCCGGTCCAGCAAACTCGGACTACGGATGTGGTCGGCGATGCAATTGGGATCGAGGCGACGGTCTCCGGGCTCCTCCGATCTGAACGGGTGATGCCTCGTCCACACCGCTGGTCTACCCCCAGCGCTCCAGCCACCGGCAGCGACACCGCCTCGTTCGACGCAGTCGAGATCGTTACCGGCTGGTAGCGATGGACTCGAGATCGGCGGGCGTGTCCACGTCCTGGCGGACGTACGGATCACCCGTCTCCACGAGTACCGATCCATCGCTCTCGATGAGAAGCCGTCGTCCCCCCACGTCTCCACGGATGGCGGTCAAGGCCGAGAAGTACCGTTTGTCGAACACCACCGGATTACCTCGTCGTCCCCCGTGGGCAGCCGCGAGGACGTTACCGACTCCGACGCGATAGGCACGGACGAGGGTGCGGATCGACTCGACGGCCACCAACGGCATGTCTCCCAGCGCGATAAGCGCCGCGTCCGCCCGATCGCGGACGGCCTCGATCCCAGTCGCGACGGACGTCGCCTGCCCCGCCTCGTAGTCCGCGTTGTGAACGGTCTCAGCCTTGACATCGCCGAGCGCGGCCTCGACCCGATCGGCCTCGTGGCCGAGCACGACCACGAGCGGCGAGAGGTTGCCCCGGTCGACTGTCCGGACAGTCCGTTCCACCACCGGCGTCCCGTCGAGGGGCGCTAGGAGTTTGTTCTCCGGGCCGAAGCGGCTCCCGATTCCGGCCGCGAGCACCACTCCCGCGATGGATCCCTGCTGGACAGGTTCACGACCGTTGACCTCCGCTGGGTCCACGACCGGCAGTCGTCCGCTGTCACCGATTCTGTCCGTCACGATCCGCGATCCACCCCGGGGGCCTCGGCTCGTTGTCCGAGTTCGACGCGATCGTGGATCGGTCCTTTGCGGGCCCTCAGGTGGTCTGGCGTCCGGTCGTTGTGGATGGCCAGCGCTTCGGCGACGACGCTCGTGGCGATCTGGTGGGGCGAGCCGGCGCCGAGGTCGAGGCCGACCGGCGTGTACACCCGATCGAGGTTCGCCTCGACGGTCCGTCGCTGTTCCTCGTCGTACGACTCGAGCATCTCCTCGAACCGCTCACGGGGTCCCATCAGACCCAGATATGGGACATCCGTCTTGAGGAGTTCCGCGACGGCAAAGCGGTCGTCGACGAAGTTGTGCGACATCACGACGGCGTAGGTCCGCTCGTCGAACGTGTAGTCCGCCCGGAGATCGGTCACCCTCGCAGTCCCCGTCTCGTCGGCCTCGGGGAACCTCGCCGCGAGATCGATCCCGCCCCGGAACCCGATAATCCGGACCCTGAACCCGTTTCGCTTCCCGCACTTGACCAGTGGGCCCACGTCGTACCCGGAGCCGAGAATCGCGAGCTTTGGCAACGGTGCGACGCCGTCGACGAAGACCGTGACCGGTTCGCCGGAGACGGCGATCGATCTCGACTTTCCGCTCACCGCGAAGTCCGCTGCGGCGTCCGCGACGGCATCGACGACGGATCTCGGCAGCCCACCTCCCTCGTCGGTCGATCCGTCGGGGCGCACGACCGTCCGATTCCCCACGACGATGTCGTCACGGGCCGACTCCACGGCGGTCACGACTGCAACGGGCTCGTCGTCCGCGTAGGCGGAAGCGACGGGTTCGAACGAGGCGTCCAGCGGTTCGAGGAGGATGTCGATGATCCCGTTACACCCGACGCCCAGCCCCCAGACGTCGTCGTCGTCCATCAGGTCGTAGGTGACGACGGTTGGTTTCCCGCTTTCGATCACCTCGCTCGCCAACTCCGCAACCTCATCCTCAAGACAGCCGGGGGTGATGGTGCCGGTCCCGTCGCCTCCTTCCTCGATTACCGCCTTCGCACCCGGGCGCCGGTAGGCGCTGCCCTCCACGGCGACGACGGTCGCCAGTGCCGCCCGGCGATCACTGTCGGTCATCGCCGCGATGGTAGAGTGAACCTCGTGGACCGGGGCACTCCACGCACTTGATTCCATCACTGATGACCAGTGACTGGAGGCATATCTGTGTTACTCTTGGACCGATCACAGGGTGGGGAACGGCTGAGGCGGATTTTCCGCCTGGTTCAGCACGACGGTGTCGCTCATAGTACTCGTCCGAATCAAGAAGGAACATGTATACCGAACAGCTAAACCGACAGGGAGGAATGCCATCATATGGCATCCAAAAAGGGCGAATCGCCACGGACGTTGAAAACCGTCGAACGAAGCGCTCAAATTCTCGGCGTCCTCGAAACGCTGGACGGTGCTGGCGTGACCGAGGTTGCCTCTCATTTGGATATCTCAAAAAGCACTACGTATCAATATCTGGCCACACTTCGACAACAACATCTAGTCGTCAAGGAGGACAACCAGTACAGGCTCAGCCTGAAGTTTCTCCTGTCGGGGGAGTACGTCCGGAACCGGAATCAATTGTACAAGTACGGCAAGGAGGAAGTCGAGGCGCTCGCCGAGTCGACCGGCGAGTACGCGAACCTCTTCACCGAACAGCACGGCATGGGAATCAACCTATACAAGGTTCGGGGAAGTGACGCCGTCGGAAGTGGGTATCAGACCGAGAAACTCCAGCGCCCGGACCACCTCCACTGCACCGCGACGGGCAAAGCCATCCTGGCCCTCCTCCCCGAGGAACGTGTCGACGAAATCATTGATCAGCATGGCCTCCCCTCCCAAACTGTCAACACGATCACCGATCGTGCTGAACTCAAAGATGAACTCGAGATCGTTCGTGACCAGGGATTTGCGTACAACGACGAGGAGGAAGTCGAGGGGCTCCGTGCTGTCGGTGCTGCTGTCATCGACCGCAAGAAGAACGTCCTCGGATCGCTGAGCGTCGCCGGTCCGACGAGCCGTCTGAAAGGCGAGCGGTTTGAAGACGAACTTCCCGAGACCGTTCTGAGCGCTGCGAACCTGATCGAAGTGAACGTCAACATGGCCACGCATGGCGACTCACCCGAGAGGAGTTGATGAGGGCTGACCCTCGATGCCCAGTATTCACGATAATTTCGAGGCGGAAGCCCACGGCCTTCAGCCGTGGGAGGAAGTCGACAAATCAACGCCGTAGGTGTGTTCCATCTGCTGGATGTCGGTGACCGACTCCGCGCCCTCGCTGGCGAGGGCAGTCGACGTTACGGCCTCGCAGAACGCGTTGCACACCGGACTGACGCCGGTGGAGTGGTGATGAGTGCTATTAAGTTACTTGTGGCCGACACTGCGATGGTATGAGCGTACGTACTATCACGGACCTCAACGATCTCGACAACGATGCCTTCGTAGACGAGTTAAGTGACGTGTACGAACACTCGCCGTGGGTGGCTGAGCGTGCCGTGTCGGCGCGGCCGTTCGAGACCGTCTCTGACCTCCATGCGGAAATGGCACGGATCGTCCGGGAGGCCGCCGAGGCGAAACAACTCGAGCTCCTGCGAGCACACCCGGATCTCGGCGAGCAGACGGAGATGACTGACGCCTCGGAAGCGGAACAGTCGTCGGCGGGGCTGGACGAGCTAAGCCCCGAACAGTACGAGACGTTCCAGCGGCTGAACGAGCAGTACCAGAGTCGATTCGAGTTCCCGTTCATCATGGCCGTCAAAGGAGCCTCACCCGACGAAATCCAAGCGGCGATGGAGGCGCGCGTCGATAACGACGAGACCACCGAGTTCCGGACCGCACTGGAGCAGGTCAACGAAATCGCGCGCCTCCGGCTCGACGATCGGTTTCGCGAGGCGGGCGATTCGTAGTACCGGTCTACCGATAGGGCGTACCAATACCGGTGTACACCGGTCGACTTTCAGTAAGCCCCCAATACAGTAGCGATCGCATCGCGGTGCTGCGGGTCGCTCGCCCGCCAGAGGCCGTCTCGCGTGAGTGCTACCCCGGCACGGCTGGAGTGATCGTCGTCTGGTGATCACACGAGTCGCCAGGAGGCAAACTATTTTGTATCGGGAATGGAATCCTTAGCTGGACGATGAGACCACATAGCATGCGGAGCGTGAGCCGATGTGCCTGGAAACGCCCCAGAACACACCGACCGCTCGGAGGGGGATCGATAGTATGACCGAGAACCACTCCGCGGGCGAGCGGACGATGAACTACGGCAAAGAGCACGTCAACGTCTACCGGACGTACGCGACCCCACTGGAGGGCGTTCGCGAGATACCCGAGTCGGGATTCGACGGCAAGCCGAACACGCTCTTCGGAATGGAGGTGCGCGCCCAGATCGAGGGCGAGGAGTTCCTTCCCTCCTTCCGGGACGGGGACAACACGAAGGTCGTGGCGACGGACTCGATGAAGAACTTCATCCTTCATCACGCCGGCGATTACGACGGCGCGACCGTCGAGGGCTTTCTTCATTACGTCGGATCGGAGTTCCTCCGAACCTACGACCAGATGGAGTCGGTCCGTATGTCGGCCGACGAACTCGCGTTCAACGAACGTCCCGTGCCCGACGGGGACGGTGACTTCGAGCCGAGTGACCTCGTCTTCCGCGTTACCGACAACGAGTCCGCTTTCGGCGAGTTCTACCTCACCCGAGAGAACGGCGACGTCGTCATCGAGGAGCAACGAAGCGGCGTCACCGGCTTCGAACTCGTGAAGGTGAAGGACAACTCATTCGTCGGCTACGTTCAAGACGAGTACACCACCCTACCGGAACGGGAGAACCGGACGCTGTACATCAGCCTCGACATCTTCTGGACGTACGACGAGCCCGAGACGGCGCTGGGCGAGGATCCTGCGGCGTACGTGCCGGCGGAGCAGGTACGGGACATCGCCCAGGTGGTCTTCCACGAGAAGAACGTCAACTCGATCCAAGACCTCATCTACCAGGTCGGGCTTCGGGTGCTCGAGCGGTTCCCGCAACTGTCCCAGGTGAGCTTCGAGGCTAACAACCGTACGTGGCTGAAAGTACGCGACGACATGGACGGCGACGCAAAGGTGCTGCGGGAACCGCCACGGCCGACCGGCTTTCAGCAGTTCTCGATGGACCGCAGCGACCTCGAGGAGGCAGGTGAACGATGACTGCCGGCCTGACCACACACGTCCTCGACACGAGCCGCGAGGGACCGGCGGAGGGCGTCGAAGTAACGCTCTATCGCCTTGAGGACGACCACCGCGAGCAGGTCACTGCGGCGACGACGAACCACGACGGACGTGTCGATGAGCCGTTGCTCGACGCCGACGAGATCGAGACCGGGACCTTCGAACTCGTCTTCGACGTGGGTGCCTACTACCGCGAGGGTCCCGCCGAGTCATCGTTCCTCGACGAGGTGCCGGTGCGGTTCCTGATCGACGACCCGACCGAGCACTACCACGTTCCCCTGCTTCTCTCTCCGGGTGGGTACACGACCTACCGCGGGAGCTGAACTGCGGCCGTACCCCTCGCCGACTCCTCCGATCACGCCTCTGCGAGACGCTGGAGGCCTGCCGTCAGGACCCGCGTCGCCGTCGCGCAACTGCTCCAGTCCGTCCACTCGCGGGGGCTGTGCGAGAACCCGCCTTTGGATGGCGCGAACAGCATCCCGGTGTCGGTGACGTCCGTGATGTGCATCGTGTCATGGCCGGCGCCGGAGTGCAGCGACAGCGACGATGCGTCGACGGTCGAAACCGCGTGTTCGAGGGCAGCTATACACCGGTCGCTCATCTGGCTTGGCGCGATATCGTACGGTCGCTCGAACGTGACTTCCACCCCCCGCTCGGTTTCGAGCCCCGCGAGGCAGTCGCGGACCCGTTCGACGATGCGCTCCATCGATGCATACCGAACGTCGCGGATGTCGACGCCGAGTTCCGCCCGTCCTGGCACGACGTTGATCGCGTTCGGCGAGACATCGAGTTTCCCGACCGTCCCGACGACGGTGTCGCCGTGCTCGGCGAGGACGTCGTTCGCCGTCGCCTCTACCTCGAGGACGAGTTCGCTCGCAGCGGTCAACGCGTCTGTCCGCGCCTCCATCGTCGTCGATCCCGAGTGGTCAGCCTCCCCCACAATTTCGATCTCACAGCGGATCGTCCCCGTGATCGCGGAGACGATTCCGACGGCGGCGTTCGTTTCCTGGAGTCGCTCGCCCTGTTCGACGTGGAGCTCGAGCCACGCGTCCCACGCGCTCGCGTCCACTCGGCCGGTCCCACGAAACCCGATGTCAGTCAGCGCCGTCTCGAGCGTCACGCCGTCGTCATCTTCGAGAGCGAGTGCCTCCTTGATCGACCGGTTCCCACTGGCCACCGACGAGCCGAGGAGGCCGTTGGAGAACCGCCCACCTTCCTCCTCGGTGAAGCAGACGACTTCTATCGGCCGTGCGAGGTCACTGCCGGTGTCCTGTAGCGCCCTGACGGCTTCCAGCGCGCTGTAGACTCCCAGCACGCCGTCGAAGATGCCGCCCTCGGGGACGGAGTCGAGGTGGCTGCCACACGCGACGGCCGACGCCGTGGGGTCGGCGCTACTGGACACCCAGCGGCCGACGACGTTACCGACCGCATCGATTCGCACGTCGAGACCGGCCACCTCGAGTCGGTCGAGCAGATACTGCCGTGCCTGCCGGTTCGCGTTCGTGCCGGTCAGCACCGTCCGACCGTGACCACGACTGGTCGGAATGGCACCGTACTCCGCGTTCGTCGTGATGTCGTCGCGGAGACGCTCCTCACTCACGGATCGGTGGGCATGCTCCGTGGTACTCATGATCTACGAGTTACAGCCCCCCGGATTTGAAGATACCGACGTACTGCCAGGTCCGGATCGGAGCGGTGGCTCTCTCGACGCTCGTGGAGCGGTATTAACGTTCTCTGATGACGATCCGTTTCGCACCGGTCTGCAGCGTCTCCTCCTCCAGTTCGGCGAGTTCTTCACGTGACGCGTCCAGCGTCGCCACGTGGTTGCCGGCGAGTTCACCCGCCGGACTCTTGAAGCACGTCGGTCCACAGGGAACGAGGATCTCCTGTTCGTTCCGGTACCCCGGATAGAGCAGGATATCGCCGCGCGAGGGATACACAGTGTGGTTCTCGCGTGGAATCTCTGGAAGGTCGATCTCGTCGATGTTGACCCACGTCGCGTGACCACTCCAGCGGACGTGCATCAACTCCGATTCGAGCGGCAGGAAGTCGCGAAGTGCCTCGACTGATCGCGGCGCTTCGTCCTTGAGTAGGTCAGCTACGTACACCTCTCCCTCGATGTCGAACTCTAGTTGGCTCACGTCACGACCAATAGGTCACTGGAAAATAAAGGTACTGTCGCGACGACGCTCCCGTTCCCGTTTCTCCGTCGTCCACCCTGCGGCACGCCGCCGTCGGTACCTGGGATTCCGTGTCGGTCGGCACCGGTACCGCGGCCGGCCACAGTCCCTTCGGGTCCCCGCGGCTCCCTCACCGCCTTCACGGAGTGGTAGTCCACTGACACCGGCGACTGTCGACCGTCCCGGTTCGTTGGTACAGTTGTGTCGGCTGGCACGGTGCTACGGCGTCCAGTCCGGGCGCTCGCGCTCGACGTACTCGCCGTGACCGGGGGCACCGACGATTTCGCCGTCGTCCGCGACGATGACACCACGGACGAGTGTCGTCTCGACTGCGCCTCGTACTGTCCGATCCTCGTAGAGCGAGTAGTCCGCTTTCGAGGCGTTGTCCTCCGCCGATATCGTATACTCGACATCCGGGTCGAAGATCACGATGTCCGCGTCGGTGCCCGGGTCGAGCGTCCCCTTCTCCGAGAGACCGAACGTGACCGCCGGATTTCGGCTCATGAGGCGTGTGAGAAACTCGTACGACAGTCCCCGTTCGTTCACGGCTTCGTCGTGGAACACTGGCAGACTCGTCTGCAGGCCGTTCGCCCCGAACGGCCCTTCCCACCACTCGCTTTCCTCCTTCGCGTCGCGCTTCTGTGCGACGTGATCGGTCGAGACGACGCTCAGTACGTCCCGTTTGAGATAGTCAAAGAGAGCGTCGGTGTCGTCGCTGCGTCGAAGTGGTGGTGCGATCCGCGGGAGGTTCCCCATCTCCTCGTGGAGGTCTCCGGTCAGCGTCGTGTAGTGTGTACACGTCTCGCCGCGGATCAGGCTGCCGTCCTCCTGGTGACGCGCCAGTGCATCAGCAGACTTCCGACAGGAGGTGTGAATCCCGTAATACTTCGCCCCGAGCTGGCGAGCCATTCGTGCGAGGTCGTCGGCCGCCATGGCCTCCGCGTAGTCTGGCCGCGACTCGGGATAGCTACTCGCCCCGCGTCCCTCCGCTCGTAGTCTCTCGGTCACTGCCTCACAGACGGAGTCGTCTTCGGTGTGGCCGACCCCGACGGCGTCGAGTTCCGCGAGTCGCCCGAGTACGCGGTTGATGTATCCGTTCGAGAGGCCGAACTCGTAGGCCGTATACATCTTGAACGAGGTGACCCCGGCGTCGATGACCTCCTCCAGTTCGTCGAAGAGATCAGCGCCCTCCCTGAGAATGCCTCCGTGTAGCCCGTAGTCGATCAACGCGTCGGAGGCTCGCTCTCGCTTTCGTTCGATTCCCTCCATGAGCGTCCCCCTCTCGTCCCACGGACTTCCCTCGGCCGCGTAACCCTGCCAGGCGAAATCGATCACCGTCGTCACACCCCCGAGCGCCGCCGCCTTCGTCGCCGTCTCGTAACTATCGATAGAGACGTGATCGTCGATGTGGACGTGCGGGTCGACGATTCCCGGCATGACGACCCTTCCCGTCGCATCAAGCGTCCGGTCGGCTTCCGGGAGGTGCTGTGGATCACCGAGTCCCACGATCGTTCCGTCGTCGATCGCGATCGCACCTTCGAACGACCGTGTACCGGAGAGGATCCTTCCTCCTTCGATAACAGTATCTACGACCATCGGATGCATCTCTACCGACGAGGAACATAAAAGTGCACGTGGGACCCGCGCTGTCGGATGAGAACTGGCCGGCGATCAGGGACGGACCACGTCGATGTGTTCTGCCGCCTCGACATCGACCAGCCCCTTGTTCGTCAGGCGATACGTCGGAATGACCTCGAGGGCGAGGAACGACAGCTCCATCAGTCCGTTGTCGACCAGACCGAGATCGGTCACGAACGCCTCGACGTTCTCGTACTGCTCGGCCACCACCTCGATCGGCTCGTCGGACATCAGTCCCGCCACCGGAAGCGGGAGCGACACCATTTCGGCGGCCTCCGGGTCGAAAGCGGCGATACCGCCGCCGATGTCACGGAGGTGATTGGCCACACGGGCCATGGAGTCGCGGTCCGCACCGGCGACCACACAGTTGTGTGCGTCGTGGGCGATGGTGGAACCGATGGCTCCGCGGTGCAGGCCGAGACCGTGGACGAATCCCCGTCCGATCCCCCCATCCCGGCCGTGTCGCTCGATGACGGTCAGCGAGAGGATGTCCTCGTCGACCGGCGGGACCAGCGCGCCCGCTTCGACCGAGACGGTTGCTCGCATGGGATCGGTCTGCAGACCGCCGACGGCATCGATAACCCGAACGGGGATCGTCTCGCCGTCATCGTCCGCCGCCGTGATCACGAGGTCCCTGCCCGAAACCGGGTCGAACTTGACGGTGTCGTCCGCCAGGTTCGTAGTCCCGGTCCGATTCTTCGCTGTGGGATCCATCTCGCCGTCAACTATCACGTGGGCGACGTCCCACGAGTTCAGGTCGTCGAGCAACACCAAGTCGGCCGGTGTCCCGGGTTTGAGCCGCCCGAAGGGCAGATCGTAGCTCTCGGCCGTATTGAGTGTCGCCATCTGGACGACTTCGACGGGATCGACACCCTCGTCGATGGCCTTGCGAACTGCGAAGTCGACGCCGCCGCGGTCGACGAGATCGGTCACCTCCGTGTCGTCGGTACAGAGAGAGAGCAGACGGGTGTCGACAGCGTCGACGAGCGGCAGGAGGTCGGCGAGGTTCTCACTCGATGACCCCTCGCGCAGATAGACCCGGATACCGAGTCTCGCCCGCTGTCGCGCTTCAGCGAGCGTAATACTCTCGTGATCGGTGTCGAGATACCGAGCCGCCTCGTGGAGGGACGTCCCGTCGACGCCTGCCATGTGTCCGTCGACGGTGAGACCGCGCTCGCGGGCGGCTGTTATCTTCGCGTGGACCTCGCTGTCGCCGGCGATCAGTCCCGGGATGTCCATCACCTCGCCGAGCGCGACGACAGGGTCGAGGTCAACCAGCGTCGCCACGGCCGCCGCGTCCAGCGTCGCACCGGTGTCCTGTAGCCCGGAGGCCGGAACGCTGGACGGAACAGTAAACCGTGCCTTCAGCGGCGTGTTCGTCGCGTCCTCGATGACGGCACGAATGCCAGCCTCCCCCAAGACGTTCGCAATCTCGTGTGGGTCGTGAACGATGCTAGTCACGCCACCTGGCAGGACCGCGTTTCCGTACTCCGGGAGCGTCACCATGCTTGACTCGACGTGCACGTGGGCGTCGATGAGTCCGGGCGTGACGTACCCCGTGTCGAGGACGTGATCGGCCGGACGGTCTTCCAGAGCGACTATCCTGCCGTCGTCGATAGCGACCGTACCGTCTTCGAGCGTCCCGGTGTGAACGTTTACCAGTGTTCCGTGAACGAGCGTGTCGACCGAATCAGTCATCGCTGTCGACCGTGCCGGCAGCGATGTTGCTTTCACGGCTCACCCGCGGTCGAATGCACGTAGTATCAGCCGACCCGAGGTGTGGGTTAGTATACCACATGCGAGATGGTAGTTACCGTAGATAGATAGTCGTTTGGCTCGGTGGCCGCCGAAACCACTCACTGTCGTCGAACGCGACCCTCTCGAGGAACCGATACATTCTGCCCCACTTCCCCGCGGCAGCCGCACGGACAGCGTGGACAACTCCCCGGCAGTGGGAGTGTGAGGACAGCGCGGGTTCAGTCGGCGATCCCGCGAGAGGGACGTGAAGACGGTTCGGTCGTGCCGGTGGTGTCAACCCATCACGCCACCAGCGGTGACGTAGAAGTAGAGAGCAAACGACACTGCCAGGAGCCACTGGAGGGCGTGGACGTCATCGTGTTCGCCCTGTGCCGCTTTGACGAGGGGATAACTGATGATACCCGCGGCGATGCCGTTGGCTATCGAGGCCGTCAGGGGCATCATGACGATGGTGAGCCCTCCAGGAATGAGCCAGTCGGAGCGCTGCCACTTGATGTCTGTGACGCCCTGGAGCATGATGAGACCGACGAGGATGAGCCCGAGATAGGAAGCGTACGTCGGTATCGCTGCCACTACCGGGACAGCGACGAGCGAAGCCAGGAACAGTACGGCGACGACAAGTGCTGTCAATCCGGTGCGGCCACCCTCTTCGACCCCGGTCGAACTCTCGACGTAGGTGGTCACGGTGGTCGTCCCGACAATCGCCCCGCAGGTGGTAGCGACGGCGTCGGCCATCAGCGGTTTCTCCATCTCTGGGAGGTTGCCGTCCTCATCGAGGAAGTTTCCGAACTGCGAGACGCCGATGAGCGTTCCGGCGGTGTCGAAAAAATCGACGAACAAGAAAGTAATCACTACAATAATGAACGGAATCGGTTCGATGTTTCCGAAGCCGTCGATAAACGCCCCAAACAGCGGCGTGATGTCGTACTGAACCGGTGGGAGGCTTTCGGGTGTGAGGACGCCGCCGTCCACAACCCCAGCGAACGTCAGTCCCCACCCGGCGGCAGCAGTTGCGATGATGCCAGCAATGATCGAGCCAGTGACTCCCTTGGCGTAGAGGACGATCATGAAGGCGAGTCCGGCAAGCGCCAGCAGTGCAACCGGGTCCGACGCGACGTTACCGAGCGAAACCAGCGTCGCCTCGTCCGCGACAGCGACGTTGATCTCGATGAGGCCGAGCAACAGGAGGAACAGACCGATGCCGGCCCCGACGGCGAACTTCACGGGTTCCGGGAAGAATTCGATGATGTACCGTCTCGCGCCGACGCTGGACATCGCCATGAAGATGACGCCCTCGACGAACACCGCCGCGAGCGCGGTCTCCCACGGAATCCCCAGCGAGATCACCACAGTGAACGCGAAGTACGCGTTCAATCCCATTCCGGGAGCGAGACCGAACGGCCGGTTCGCGTACAACGCCATCACGATCGAACCGATAGCGGCGGCCAAGATAGTCGCGATGGCGAGCATCTGGAACGTCTGCCCGTCGGAATATCCCTGTATAGAGATCGCCTCCGACAGGATCGCCGGGTTTACCACGATGATATACGACATGGTGAGGAACGTCGTGATGCCCGCAACGACTTCGGTCTTGACGTCCGTCCCGTGACGTTCGAATCCGAAAAACGTCGCTATGCGTGACCGTACCTTGCTATCGCTTGCCATAGTTGTTCACTACCCTACTAGACACAAATAAGTTTTCACTGCGACCACTGTTTCTGGTCGGAGGTCCCAGCGATTATCCACGACTGCAGGGTTCGACGGAGAGCACACTCCCCTGTGGACGGAGTTGCCAGCGTGGTGGGTCGACTCGACGGTACGTGGTCGAAACGTTTCATTCCGGGTGTACAATGGCCGCTCTCGTACCGACCGACGGAGCGACGCTCGAGTGACATACCTGTGGTACTCGATAGACTGTCGACGAACTGTGTCCGAATCGGGAGAACCTAGTTCCCTCCAGGTTTCTGCTGCTGTGCGGACCGCCGTTCGTCCTCCAGGTCCATGTCGAGACCTATCTCCGACGCACGCTGCCGGACCGCTCCGGCGTCGATGGCAGTCATCTTCCCCTCCTCCTGCAAGACGGTGCCGTCTACCATCGTGAACCGCACGTCGTCGCCGTGCGCGGCGAACACGATGTGGGAGAGTATGTCGTGGAGTGGGGTCGCACGCGTGCAGTCCGTACTGAGCCCCACGATGTCGGCGCGCCAGCCCTCCTGAATCGCACCGAGTTCGTCGAAGCCGGCGGCTTTCGCTCCATTGAGCGTCGCCATCTCGAAAATTCTAGCAGGCGGTGTCGTCGTCGGGTCTAGTCGATCGACCTTCTGGAGGAGGCTGGCCTGGCGCATCTCGGTAAACGCATCGAGCGTGTTGTTACACGGCGGGCCGTCGTTACCGAGTGCGACGTTGATTCCCCGGTCGAGGTAGTCCCAGATCGGGGCGATCCCGCTCGCGAGCTTCATGTTCGAGGACGGGCAGTGCGTGACGTGCGTGCCCGTCTCTGCGAGGACCTCCCGCTCACTTTCGTCGGTCCACACACAGTGTGCCAGCACCACGTCCTCGCCCGTGAGACCGACTTCGTTGAGCCAGTGGACGTTGCGCATTCCGGTGTCATCCTTGACGGTCTCGATCTCGCTCCGGTTCTCGTTGGCGTGGGTGTGGATGCGGACGCCGTCGTATGCGTCGGCCAGCTCACGAGCGCCGCGGAGACAGTCCTCGGTACATGAGACGGCGAAACGCGGCGTCACGGCGTATCGGATACGGTCGTCGAACGATCCGTGGTACTTCTGGATGAGACGCTCGGACGTGTCGAGGGCTTCCTGGGTATCTTCGAGGAGACCATCGGGCGAGCGCTGGTCCATCATGACCTTGCCGAGGACACCGCGGATGCCGATTTCGCCCGCAGCCTCGAAGGCCTCGTCGGCGTGGGCGACGGAAAGGTGATCGATGCACGTCGTCGTTCCACTCTCGATCATCTCCAGATACCCCAGTTTCGCCGCGACCTCCATCTCCTTGGCCGAGAGCGATGCTTCCATCGGGAGAATATAGTCGAACAGCCAGTCCAGCAGCTCGGTGTTGTCGGCGATCCCGCGACCGAGGCTCTGGACGGAGTGGACGTGCCCGCCGATGAGCCCCGGCAACAAGACGTCGTACGACTGGTGTTCGTGGTCGGTATACTGTGGTGCGATCTCGGATCGCTCGCCCACTCTCTCGATACGTGATCCTTCGGTGACGACCGCTCCGTCGCGGAGTACCGTACGAGGGTCTACGACGACGGAACCGGTTAGCAACATACGTCGATCGTATACGACACCGGAGCAAAAGTATTTCTCTGCCGGGACTCCCATGCGAGGGCAGTAGGTGCGATGGACCAACCAGGGCCGGTCCGGCGGATGACGGGTCAGCATCGAGTGAACCGTCGAGAAGTGCTCGCCATTCACGGCCTTTTCGCCGTGGTTAGTGTACGTGTGCGTGCGTACCGTCACTGTACCCGTTCATGCCACTGGATTGCTTCTGGGATCTCTACGACTGGTAATTGAGTACCGGAAGGAAGTCCCCTCCGGCAGATCCTCCGTCGTCCCCGATCGTCGATCGAGGTCGGTCGAGACTCAGTCGTCGACCGGTTCGGAGAGCGGTGCTGCGGCGTCGGTTCTATCGAACAGGGGGCTCGATTCGCCGGGGACGAACGTGTTCAACGTGAGCGCCACGAGCCCAGTGACGATGACCGGTTCGCCGAAGAACGTCTGTGCGCCGCTCGGCAAGCCCGAGAGCGCCTCGGGCACCGTCGCAACCCCGAGTCCGAGGCTAAGCGCCGTGGCGATGATGACCATGTTCCGGCGGTTCATCTCGATGTTCAGAAACAGCAGTCGCATTCCGCTGGCGGCCACCATCCCGACCATGATGAGTACGGCGCCACCAAAGACGGCAGAGGGAATCGTCGTCACAATCGCCCCGATTTTCGGGACCAACCCGAGTACGATCAGGATCCCACCGCCGATCCCGACGATGTGGCGGCTCATCACGCCCGTGAAATTGATGATACCGACGTTTTGTGAGAACGACGTCTGCGGGAACGACCCGAAGACCGCCCCGAGAGCGCTGATGAATCCGTCAGCGAAGATCCCGCCGCGGAACTCGTCCTCGGTCGAGTTGCGGCCCTCGGCGGCGGTGATCCCTGACATATTGCCGATCGTCTCCATCCCTGAAACCAGAAACAGGAACGCGAACGTTAAAAGCGGGATCAACTCGAGGCTGAACCCGAAACGACCGGGCGTGGGAACCGCAATCCACGCCGCGCTGTAGAAGGCACTGACGTCGACGATGCCCATCGCGATCGCGGCGATGTAGCCGACGCCGATGCCGATGATGATACTCAACATCCGCCAGACCCCACGCAGGAGCAGGTTGAAGAGGACGGTGATCAGTAGGACCAGCCCCGCGAGCCCGAGGTTCTGTACCGAGCCAAAGTTCTCTGCGCCGACGCCGCCCGCGGCGTACTCGATGCCGGCCGGGATGAGGTACCGTCCAATTATGATGACGATGAGCCCCGTGACGAGCGGCGGAAAGAACGCCCCGAGCCGTTTGAACTGCCAGCCCGGCAGGAACGGGACGATGGTCGCTGCGACTACGATCGACCCGAACACCACGTCGGGGCCCGAATTCGCGCCGATCGACGACATCGCGCCGACGAAAGCGAAACTCGTCCCTATCACGATCGGGAGCTTCGCGCCGACCGGCCCAACGGTGTAGGCATAGACGACGGTCGCCACGCCCGCGAAGAGAATCATCATCTACACGAGGAACGTCGTGTCCGCGGTACCCAATCCTCACCCCCTGTGACGATGAATGCGACAGCGGTCGAGGGGAGGATCATAACCGATACGTGTTGTAACGCAAGTAGGAGCGATTTCGACAGCGGCGGCTTCTCCTCTAGGCCCTACGCGAGGTCGATACCGTTCTCTGTGTTATCAGACATGGCCCGCACAAGGAATATTACTAAAAATAATTAGAGACTATTGTTCCCTAGTTTAATACAGGAATTAAAAATTGATATAACATGTCGCGGGCGGCTATTCGACCGAACTGTGGCTGCGTTCGGCGATTGCCGCCGACCCGACTCGGGGTAAACGGCGCTGTAGGGAAGCATCGATAAAGACGCAGCTACCCAATCCAACGACGTGGTTGGAGATAACGAACACCCGTGGACGATCACTGCGAGCGATCTCCGATCGTGTTTCATCCCATCGACGGGTAGCACCTGCTGGACAGACCGTTCGTTCCGGTCTCGTTCGTGGCGTGGGTGCGTCAGGAGTCTCGTTCGGGCAGCGACCGTCGTGGCGGTTACGATAGCAGACACCCCGGCGATCGTGACTTTCAGTGTCGATCGTGACTTCCAGTGTCGATGGCGAATCCCTGTTCCCTGACGAGGAGTCGACGCGATCAGGTTTCGTCGAGCGCGGTCTTGATCTTCTCCGGGGTGATCGGCATGTCACCGATTCGGACACCGACGGCCCGGCGGATAGCGTTGCTCAGTGCCGGCGGAACCCCATTGACGGGGATTTCGGCGACCGACTTCGCGCCGAAGGGCCCAGTCGGTTCGTGTGTTTCGACGATGATGGAGTCTATCGGAGGCTGGTCGGCCGTGGTGGGCATGTCGTAGTTGCGAAAGCCCATCACTTCCGGCCGTCCGTCCGCGTCGAAAGTGATGCCATCACCGGTCGCCAGCTCGTAACTCATGTGTACCGCGCCCTCGATCTGTCCCTCCACGAGGTCGGGGTTGAGCGCGGTGCCACAGTCGACGGCATACACCATGTCGTTGACCTCGATCTCGCCGGTCTCCTCGTTCACAGTCACGTCGACGAACTGCGCGCCGAAGGGTGGCGGCGATTCTTCCGTGCAGTAACTCGCCTCCCCCATCACGTGGGCCCGAACCTCGTCACCGTATACGGACTCGTAGCCGATCTCTTCGAGCGAGACTGACTCGCCCGAAACCTCTGAGACGATCGATCCCGCGTCGACGGTGAACGCCGATTCGGGCTCGTCGAGCATCCGCGACGCGAACTCGAACAGCATCTCGCGAGCGTCCTCGGCGGCCTTCTTGACCGCTTGTCCAGTGATGTACGTCGTCGAGGATGCGTACGCACCGTGGTCGAACGGGGAGATATCGGTATCCGAGGGCTGGACCAGCACGTCCTCCGGAGGCACGCCGAGCACTTCGGCCGCGATCTGGGCCATCACCGTGTCGGCTCCGGGACCGATATCGACGGCGCCGGTCTGGAGAATGAAGGACCCGTCCTCGTTCATCTTGATGTGAGCCGCGCCGAGTTCGTCGCCGGGGACGCCGCTCCCCTGAACCGTGAGCGCCATGCCGCAGGCCCGGTGGAGGTGATCCTCGTCGGGCTGTTCGATGTCGCCCCAGCCGATCGCCGCTCGGCCTTCGGCGATGCACTCGTCGAGACCACACGACCGGATGCGCCGGCCGTACTCCTTGTCCTTCAAGATGCCGGAGGCGACCTCGAAATCGCCCTCGGATACCACGTTCTGCGCGCGGAGTTCGATAGGATCGATATCGAGATCACGGGCGACCTCGTCCATATGTCCCTCGACGGCGAGGTGGCCCTGTGGGGCGCCGTAGCCACGCATGGCACCCGCGATCGGCAGGTTAGTGTGAACGGCAGTCGTTCTAAAGCGGATGTTCGGCGTATGCGTGTAGAGCGGCAACGGTTTCTTGCCGATGGAGATAGCGACAGTCATCCCGTGGGGGCCGTACGCACCCGAGTTCGTGATGGCCTCCATGTCAAGCGCTCTGAGGTCGCCGTCGTCGGTCACGACGCTCCGGAGTTTGACACGGGCAGGCCGGCGATTGCGAACTGCGTGGAACTGCTCGCGGCGCGTCGTCTCGACCATCACCGGCCGGTCGGCAGCCTCGGAGAGGGCCACCGCGATCGGTTCGATGATCATCCCCTGCTTCGACCCGAACCCGGCACCGATTCGCGGTTTCGACACCCGGACGTCACGTATCGGCACGTCGAAGAGATGTGCAAGCTGTCGACGCGTGTGGTAGGGCACTTGCGTGCTGGAGATGAGGTGATAGCGGTTGTCCTCGTCACGGTGGGCGATGGTCGTGTGAGGTTCGGGAACGCAGTGGGACTGATAGGGCGTTTCCCACTCAGTTTCGGTCACCGTCAGGTCCGCGCGGTCCGCTGCCTCTGCGAAGGCCGTGTCCACGTCTCCGATCTCTCCGGTCGCCTGTGCCTCGATGTTTCGCTCGTAGTCCGCGCCGGGTTGGATGTTCTCCACGTCGTCTTCGTCGTGAATCTGCGGTGCATCGGGTGCCATCGCCTCGGCGGTATCGAAGACGGCGTCGTACTCCTCGTAGGTGACGTCGAGTTTGCGCGCAGCCTTACTCGCGGTGTCCTTGTCCTCGGCGGCGATGGCAGCGATGGGGTCGCCGACGAAGCGCACCTTCCGGCGGAGGACCCGGATATCCCACGGGGAGGGCTCGGGATACGACTGACCGGCGGAGGTGTAGAGCTTGTCCGGTACTTCGGGAGAATCCGGCGTGAGGACGGCGTAGACGCCGTCCATCGTCTCGGCCGCACTCGTGTCGATATCCTTGACGACGCCGTGTGCGATATCCGAGCGGACGATCTCCGCCTCGGCGAGGTCCGGGAACTCCCGGGCGTAGTCGGCCGTGTACTTCGCCTCTCCGGTGACGATTTTCCTGGCGTCGTCTTTCTCCTCACGGTGCGATACCGTCCGCCGCTCGCCCGGAGCCTTTCGGTTGTTCGGGGCCTCGTCCCACTCGACTAGGGTACCTTCTTCGGCCTCCGAAGTATCGGCAGTCTCTTCCTCTGGAGTCAGCTCGTCGCTCTTGCTCATTCGTCGAACCCTCCCTCGTGGCAGCCACGACCCTGAGAAGCACCGCCGGTGAGCGGGGAACCTCCGTCAGCCGCTACGTCCCCTTCGCCATCCAACCGGGTCGAGGCGTCCTGCACGGCGTCGATGATCTTCTCGTAGCCCGTGCACCGACAGAGGTTCCCCGAGAGCGCGTCGCGAATCTCGGCCTCGTCTGGATCCGGGTTCTCTTCCAGCAGCACCTTCGAGCGCATGATCATACCCGGGATACAGAAGCCACACTGGAGCGCGGCGTTGTCGACGAACGCCGCCTGCACCGGGCTGAGGTCGTCTTGCGTACCCAGGTTCTCGATGGTCTCAATATCGCCCCCTTCGACTCGACGGATCGGTCGGATACAGGACTTGACCGGTTCGCCGTCGACGATCACGGTGCAAAACCCGCAGTCGCCGGTGTCACATCCGCGTTTCGCACCGGTGTACCCGTTGTCCCGGAGGACGTCGAGCAGCGTGTCTGAGCGAGCGGCCTCGAACGTTACGTCGTTTTCGTTCAGTGTGAGATCGATTTCCATGGCTATTGTGGTCGGTTGATAATCACGAGAGCGGTGCTCACCTGCTGGACGAGAGGCCGTGTTTCTGAACCCTCGCGACTTGAGGACCGAACGAGACGGGCTAACCGTATGACCTTCCTGACCCCGGGCATGCTAGTTTCCTGCACAGTATAGGTGGTCGTTGGTCATTTAAAACTTCTCCCCTGGTTGCCTTATTACCGAGATCGTCCTCTGGACAAGTCATCGGAACGCAATCTCCAACCATACCGTGAATGTGTTAGTCTATCAGATCTCACTCGACGACGAGTTTGCTAATGATTCTCTGCAATCGTGCTGGCTTCAGTGCCTTCGACATTATCTGGGACTTGATTGTCGGAGAAGGAAAATTGAACCGTTGATCGAAGGTGTGTCGTTTGGAAATTGACTGTGCAGAATTCAACTTATCCCCCAACGCTCTGGTGTAGACCATTGTTGGTATAGAACCGTCCGGCGATGTTGCTGTGGATGGACTTGGTGAGAGGGCTCTCCAGAACAGGAGCGCGGCCGGTCCAGCGGGAGGATCTACTGACCCGACTCACAGTATGGGGTCGTCACCAACAATCTACTTCATAAGAGCGTACCCGAAAATGCATTCGTATATTTCAAACACAAATACCCACAATCTGATTCGGACTAGAGGGCAAACAGGGCGAAAATAACAATCCTATCGTTGTTACTAACCACGGAGACTATTCATGAGAGCTACTTTTTTCATGTGCCTCCACGGCGTTGAGATACTTTAATCCACAGTTGTCTGTTCGTTACGCCCTGTTGATAGAACAGCTTGAATATCGCATTAGGCAACTAGGGACAAAGGTTCTGGTCTGGACCAACACGACAGAAAGTATATAATATTGACATATTGGGGTCAAACTGTCCGTTTTCATTTCTCAAATAGTTTACTCTGTAGGATCGGTATACGGCACTGGATTTCACGGATATCTCACGCTCCGACGGAGCTTGTAGACGGTACATTTGAGGATCATCTCGCGGAGCTCCTGATGCCAGCTTCGCACACGCACGGCTGCGCCGAGTGTGCGCCTGAGGCTTGAGAAGACGGTTTCGACCATCCAGGGGCGGTTGTCGTGCGTTGAACTCAGCCGTGCGTTGTGTACGAAATCAAGCGAATTGTGGATCCGATGCTTAATGAGCGGACGAACTCCGTAACTTCGGAGTTCATCGCGGAATGGTTTGCCGTCGTACGCTCAATCAGCGGGCAACGAGAGTAGCTTGCCCGCCGAAACGCGGGCGACCTGCAGGCCAATCTTCGCGTCGTGTTTCTTCGTCGTCGTGCAGTGGACGTCGGTGACGTCCAGCGTTTCGACATCCACGAGAGCAGTGACTTTTAGCGACCGGACGTGGTAGTGTGCTCGTTGAGCGTACTACTGCGAAGGCTGGTCGCGGTCGAAGCCAGTCGAATCGATAGCGGCGTGGCCAGTGCGTTTCTCCGCTGACGCGCGGAGAAACGCACGCTAAGTCGTCGTCGGAATCTTCTCGAACCAGTTATCGGGGACCATGTAGTGAGGCAACCGCGTGAGGCCAATCTCTTCCAAGACGCTCGGTATTTCGCTCAGCAAGTCAATTGTCTGACGGTTAGGACTTACTGAGTTCAATCCGGAGGACATGTAGTGTGAGCATCGCCCAGTCGGCGAACCCGCTTCCGCCAACGGGGTTGGCGGGTTCGCCTGGTTTCTCGAGAACTGTTTTAGCAGTGGCGACCGTAATAAGTGTGAAGTGGCGGAATTCTAAACTCAAACCAATCTGCCCCTTCGGTTTCCACCGAGATAACGGAGTCGTCACGCCGGAGTCTAGCGATCCTACAGAGCAGAACATTGTGAATCCCGATATCCTGCCTATGATCGAGCGACACTAGTCATATGGTCCCACCGTGGTAAAACGGGTTGCAGCGCAAGGGACTTAAATTGCGAATCTAATCTGGGATAGGCTATTAGTTATAATGATCTATCTAAACATAATCCTATAACCGCTACGCGACGATGATGGACATGCCAAAGTTATAAGTTAACTATTGTCATTCCTCTATACGATGTCCGATAACACCTCTGATATCGAGATAGTGTATGGTATCGACGCGAAGCCACCGTTACGCGAATCAGTTCCGCTAGGCCTACAACATATTCTGGCGATGATTTTACCGAACCTTGCTCCGCCGCTCATCATCGCCGGTGCGGTCGGCCTTGCGACGGGACAGGTGACCTTCCTTGTTCAGATGGCGTTGGTCTTCGCCGGTCTCGCGACGATCGTACAAGCCTCGCCAATCGGTCCGGTTGGCGCGCGGTTACCGATCGTCATGGGGACGAGCTTCGCCTTTGTCGGCGCGATTATCTCCGTGGCAACGCAGTACAGCCTCGCTGCGGCCTTCGGTGCTTGTATCGTTGCCGCACTCGTTGAGGTGTTCATCGGGTGGAAATTCGAGTGGTTTGAGTCGTACTTTACCCCGCTCGTAAACGGATTGATCGTCGTGATAATCGGTCTCTATCTCATTCCCGTTGGGATGGATTATCTCGCCGGCGGAGTCGGAATGCCCAACTACGGGGCGCCAGTTAATCTCGCGCTCGGCGGTCTCGTGTTTGTCGTCGCGATTGGATTGAATCAGCTGTTTTCGGGTTATCTTCGAATCCTCAGCCTTCTGGTCAGCATCGCGGTCGGCTACATCGTTGCCGCCGCGCTCGGGATGGTTGATTTTTCACCGGTCACTCAAGCAGCCTGGTTCGCGTTCCCTGTTCCCCTGAAGTTCGGAATCGCATTTGAACCCGTTCCTATCCTCATCCTCTCGGTGATCTACGTCACGACGACAATGGAAACGATCGGCCACATCTCAGCAATTACAGCAGTGGAGGACCGCGAACCGAAAGAGTCTGAACTCAAAGGTGGCGTCATAGCTGACGGCGTGATGAGCGGTCTCGCAGGCGTCTTCGGTGCATTCCCGAACACTTCGTTCGCACAGAACGTCGGCGTCGTCACCTTTACTGGCATTATGAGTCGATTCATTGTCGTCGTCGGCGGTGTGATTCTCCTGTTGCTCGGATTCGTGCCGAAGGTTGGCGCGCTGTTCGCAACCATGCCGAACCCAGTTCTCGGGGGGGTGACGCTCGTCATGTTCGGCATGGTCCTCTCCAGTGGATTCAAAATTCTCAAGGACAACGTCGTGCTAAATCAGCGCAACATGGTCATTATCGCTGCGTCAATCGGCTTGGGCCTTGGTGTCGCTACCCGGCCCGAGGTCCTTCAGCAACTCCCCGAACAGGTCCAGATGTTCCTCGGAGAAGCCGTCGTCGTCACTGCCCTTGTCTCACTCATCCTTGACAACGTCGTTCCCAAGGACACGAGCGACGTTGATGTTGATCACGAGACGGAGGCTCCTACCCCAGCTAGTGCCGATTTCGACGATTGAAAGCCGTCCAATCGTTCAGCACAATCCCGTTATTATCGGATATCTGGCGACGACCTGATAGCTTGTTGCGGTGGCGAAAACGTATCCTATAGTAGGAACTAGAAATAATTGCTCACATTAGGGGCAGAGAGTTGGTCGAGAGCGGTGTCGATCGCTGTTGTAAGCTCGTCGAGCGAGTCAAAGAAGCGGTTGCTGAGAGCAGCTTGCAGCTGTCTCCGGCATTCCTCGACAGGGTTCAGTTCTGGCGAATACGATGGTAACGTCACGAAGGCGAGGTCGTCACGGGCCGCTAGGTCCGTGACGGTCGACGCCTGACGATACGGCGCTCCATCAAGCACCACGATCAACTTATACCGAATTATTTGTATAAATCAAAATTAGATATTTTGTGTGGATGGCCGTGACATACCCCTTAAATCGGGAGAAAAAGCGATCACCGTCCTCGGTAACCTCGCCCAATAGACACTTCCAGTCGCGTTGGCCGGAGAGTTCGACGGAGGGCCCCCTACCGCGCGGAAACCACGCGGCGCGCGGCTCGACTTGCATGGATTTCTTGGTTTGATCGATAAAGACTACGGTGGCGTCCATCTCCCGTCGCTTTTTTGAGCTTATCGGTGAACTTCTCTTGCTCGGTTTCGCCAGCTTCAGCAACTCTTCGGGGCGGTTTCTGATAGCTCAATCCTGCTTCTTTCAGCGACTGCCGACAACTCGGGATTAATTACTCGACGCCGTACGTTTCTTCAAGGTATTCTTGGGCGAGCGCCGGCGCGTTGATGCCAATCTCTTCAGGTGATTCGTGAATAGTTGCTCCAAATTCTTCTATAAATATGGCAATTTTCGTTTCCTTCTAGTTCATTTATCATCAGACACAGTTGGCTCCCGCGACTCGTCGGTGTTGAGTCGCGTGGACCAACTGTAGATCGTCCGCCGCTGAACGTCGTCCCAGTCGGCCAACTCAGCTTGCGTCACACCGATGTTGTACGCGATTGCCGCTAAGAGCCGTTACGTCAGCTTCGTTCCGTCCACGTTGTCGAGGGCGTCTTGCGATTCCTCGACGGAGAGTTCGTCGAGATGGTTCACTAGCTACGGTCACAATAGCTGAGCAAAAAGTTCTAACAGTTATTGTAGGACGGTCAGATCGTCAGGCGTCGATTCGTCTGTATCCTCTGCCCGGTGGTGGCTGTTCCGTTCTGGGTCGCGCCGGCCCGTAACCCCCGCATTCTGGGGGGTAATGAGGATCGTTCGAGCGGCCGGCTCGATGGTCTCGCGGAGGGCTGCGGAAAAGCGGGTGGGCCAGCTCCCCCACAGCGTTAACTGGTCGGGGACCGATTCGAAGTCCAGGTGCTCGCAGAGAGCAGGGCGACGATCGAGGTACTCAACCAGCGCGGTCTCGTGGTCCCTTCCGTAGAGTTGTTTTAGCACGAACACGCGAACGAGGGGGGCATCTCGTACTGCGTAACGCCGGGATAGCGATCGTGGGATTGGAACTCAACATACGCTAGCGGAAGGTGGCAGACGAAGTCAGCAAGCGAGTCGTAGACGTCGTGCTCGAACCAGACCGTCGCAACCGTCCGGATATCTCCCTTGAGCGCGCCAAGCGAGCGACGATCGTACAGCGCTATCGTGTCGTACGCCGGCCAGTCATGATACGAGGTCGTCGTGATCGGCCGGAAGACCGCGCGTCGTGAGGCAGGCGTCGAGGGCATGTGCCGATACTGACTGTCATACTAGCAAGACAGTGTTCACTTCCATTGCCTCGAGACTAGACAGTCGGGCGATCGCATCCTCTCGGTCGCTTCCTTCTTCGTGCAGGAATCACTGGAGCGGTTAGTCTACGCTACGGTTCCTATGCATTGAGGATATCACTCTCAACTTGTGATTGCCGGTGCTCCATTCAACTAGCAGATTGACTGCCCTACATATCAGATATAATATTCTCTCGATCTGCTCACTCACTCCTTAAGATCGGACTTCACACTTCGCACCGCATAATCATAACTAACCGTGTGTGTTAAGAGATGGATTAATAATAGCATCTTTGGAATTTACCGCTAGATTAGTATCCTTCCAAACGATGGTGAGAACATGGAGCCTGAACAGTCTCTTGAGTCCGATCAGAATAGAACCCTCGCGAAATCAACCCGTGATCCCCCTTCACTCCTGAGTCGGATCCTCATCGGAGGGGCCCTCGGGTACACTGCGCTTAAGAATTTTAGGCAGTTGGATGGCCAGATAGCGTATGCGGAATCGAAAGGGGTACCATATGCAGAGATGTTGGTTCCGTTCTCCAGTGGACTGCTTGCAATTGGGAGTCTCGGGGTCATTCTCTGGCGTGTTCCGATCGTTGCCACTGGGGCTATCGCCTCTTTCCTTCTCGGAGTGACCCCGATTATGCACGATTTCTGGAACGAGGACGACGAACAACAGCGACAAGTAGAGATGTATCAGTTCGTGAAGAATGTCGTCATCCTCGGCGCGATCATCGAGTTCCTCTATCAAGGGATCAAGCAACGATAATCCGGTTATCCCTGGTCGTCACATTGATAGTCGTATTTGAAACAAAACGAAAACCCGAACACATGATGATATTTTATCATTCTGTTATAGACTTTGTTACACGATGACGTGCAGTGAGTGCACGGGAAGAGTTGGGATACGTTAGCACTGATTGGCCCAGAACTGGTAGCGTTGACAGAGAGCTACTATCCCCACGATCTCAGGGTCTAAACGGAAATCAACGGCAAACGAGTTCAGGATATGACCACGGCGAACCTCATCTTCAGTATCGACGAACTAATTGCCTTCTATAGCTACGCCTTATCCTTGCTCCGGAGATGTACACTTTCTGGTATCCCATCTGGAAGCGGAGTGTACCGCGACCATAGGTTTTGCTTGACGATAGTGTCACCGTTACTGTCGGCGCCAAGGGCGCCGGCGAACTGACCAACGTCTGCCGACATACGTGGGTTCCTTCGCGAGTCCAGTTATGCTCTCTAGTCGTCAGTTAGGATACCTCTGTAACGAATTCCGCGAGTTCTCGATTGAACCGTTCGGGAGACTCCCAGAACGGCGTATGTCCGTCTTCGGGGTACTCCGACAGCGTAGAATCGGGTATTCGACGGGCGGCCTCGCGCGCTGCGTCGATGGCGACGACACCGTCGTGAGCGCCATGCGTGAGCAGTGTGGGCACGGAGATGTCATCTAAAAACTCGACGTGTGCCACGGTTCGGTCGCGCATCCCATCGCGGACGTACGGCGGGACGATTGTGTTCATCCCGAGCAGGAGGTACCGTTCCTCAGGTGATAACTCCGCATTGAAACACTGTGCGACGAATCGATCGAGCGCCGACGCGCTCGTCTCGGCGTCGGATGAGACAAGGTCCGGGAATAGCTCGAGGTACCCCTGCTGGAGCCATTCGTTCGTTTGTTCGGTCCCGACTCCGGCGACGATGCCGACCAGGTTCACGCCGTCAACGCCGATAGCGCTATAACTCGCTAGATAGTCGAGCACGACAAGCGATCCGTAGGACCACCCGACGAGTACGAACGGTTCTAAGTCGAGTGCTTCGACGACTGCGCGTACATCGCTCGCCCAGGCCTCACTATCGTCGTATCCGTCGCGTGGCTTCTCCGAGTCCCCGTGACCGCGTAGATCCATCGCTACCAGATGAAACGCGTCGGCTAGCGGAGAGAACAATTGCTTACGCCACGAGAGATGGTTCTGAGAGTACCCGTGGACGAGGAGGATAGACTGAGCGTCCTGCAATCCCGTTTCGACGACGTGGAGATCTGGGCGACCTGTACGCGAGACCATATGGGAACGCATAGTCACCGTTGCGATTCGAGGAAGGTTAGTGTTCCCCCGGACGACTCCTCGCCAGAGAGGGTCGGTGTTCGACCGGCGAGTTCTGCTGATCCCTCGGTCATGGGTTCCCCCCAGTGCCGTCAGCGACGCACCCCGGATCGAGAGGGGCAAACGCCTCTCAGGTGTTGAACGCTTGAAGGTCCCTCGAACCAACGACCTATGCCGCTAGTCCATCATCGGCCCTTCGGTCAGCCTCCCTACCTGTCACCGCAGCCGGAGAGGCGGGCGATGAGGTCAACGTCGCCGATGACCGTCAAGTCGATGTTCCTAAACCGGTCAATCTGCACCCTCCCCAAGAAGCCCGCGCCGATACGATCAACTTGCGGGTAATAAAAGAACCCATGTACCATCGACACGACGCTCTTTGCGTCCGTAGCGAGCATAGGATCGCCGATAAACCAACGGCAACTTCGGCGGAGTCGAATCGACGGTGCCAAACTCGTATACTATCTGCAAGTTCAGTGCGTGGGCCCGTTTCTCGAGGTTGTAGGCCAGGTTCGGGACGTGGACGGCGACACGGTAGTCGTCGCCGTCCTTGAGTTTCTGTGCCGCCCGTGCGACCACCATTGAGCGCTGGGACTACTGAGGGTGTGGCGCTTCTTCGGTTCAGCAGCGACCTGTCGTTCGGTCTTCTCTCGCGCCGCGTCGTGACCGTCAGTAATCGGGTGACGTGATGGATTCGGAGTGCAACGTGTACGCTGATCTGGACGTGATGGACGAGACGACAGACGGACCGTATCCCGTGTTCGCGGGCGTTCGAAGGCTGGTTCGATGTCGGAATACGGCTTCATGCGGTGGTAACGCCGTTCAGGTCACCGACGTCCACGTCGCCGAGACTGGCGCCCTCGGCCCGGAGGGCGTCGCGCGATCCCATCTCGTGGAGGTCGAAGTACGTCTCGTACTCGTCAAGCGGTTGCGTGATGACCGAGATGAACCGCGGTTCTCCCGCTAGCGGGCCGTGACGGCGTCGGGGTCGTTGACGACGCCCGCCAATACCGACGTGCTCACGCTAGTGTCGACGAGTGCCCTGTAGAGTCGAACGTTCCCCGGTCGATACGCCCCAGGGAAAACCTCGAGTCCATCTGTACCTCCAGGCCCGACATGAAAATGATTCACAGTGGTTCGCGTCATGCAGTGGCTCGCGCGCTTCGTCTAGACCGACAATTAAATATCTGCGGATAGTAGCCTACTCCGATGCGTATTGGGCAATTCAGCACGTCGACTACGGACTGGCCGTGGTGCGGCGCGCTACTTGACGAGAATACCGTAATTGACCTCCACGCCGCGGGCGAGGAAGCAGGCATCGAGATACCCCGGCGGACGACGGCGCTCCTGAAGCAGTGGAACTGGGAGGAGAAGGCGTCGCTCGCGGTCGAGTACGCCAAGGAAGCGGGCATCGCACGGCACGATCTGGACTCGCTGGAGCGTCACGAACCGGTGTCGAGTCCAGAGAAGATTGTCTGTGTCGGCCTGAACTACCGCGACCACGCCGAGGAGGGAGATAACCCCATCCCCGACGAACCGGTGCTGTTCTCGAAGTTCCCGACGACGCTCACCGCGCCCGGTGATGATGTCGTCTGGAATCCATCGTACACTGAGCAGGTGGACTACGAGGCGGAACTCGTCGTCGTCGTCGGCCGCGAGGCCCGCGAAGTCTCCGAGGAGGATGCGTTCGACTACGTCGCCGGCGTCACGGTCGGCAACGACGTCTCGGCGCGTGATCTCCAGCACGGCGACGGCCAGTGGGTCCGCGGGAAGAGCCTCGACACGTTCGCGCCGACCGGCCCGGACCTCGTGACGCTCTCGGAGGTTGACGACCCCCACGCCCTCGATATCTGGACGGAGGTCAACGGCGACCGTGTCCAGGACTCGACGACGGCGAACCTCATCTTCGGCATCGACGAACTCGTTTCGTTCTGCAGTCGCGCGTTCACGCTGAAGCCGGGCGATCTGATCTTCACGGGCACGCCCCCAGGCGTCGGCGTCTACCGCGATCCGCAGGTGCTGCTGGACGACGGCGACACCGTGACGGTCGGCGTAGAGGGACTGGGGGAGCTAACGAACGGCTGTCGGCATCGCTGACCGGCTGTCGGCACTGCTCGTTGGCTCGCCGTCCCGCTTTCGTTTTCTCTCAGCCAAGGCCGAACACGTCCCGCGGATTGTCGAGCACGACCTGCCGGACGTCGTCCTCGTCAATACCCTGCCGGTACAGTTCGAGGATGCTGCGCTTGACCGAGAATACGTCGGTCTTGAGGATGTTCGCGCAGTCGGTGTCCATCATGACGCGGTCCGGGCCATACTCCTCGATGGTGTTCGCGACGTCAGTCGCGTCGATGCCGGTCAGCCACGGGTAGCCGACCGTGAAACTGACGTAACAGTCGGTCTCCTCCAGCAGGTACTCGACGTTGTTCGTGTCAGCGTGGGACGCCACGATACTCTCTTCGGGCAGGCCGACCTCTGCGGCGACGTCGATGTCTATCTTCACCGACTCCAGCGCCGGGTTCTCGCCCGTAAGCACCGGGTCCTGCACGACCGACGTATTGCTCTCGTAGCCCGGCAGGCCGAACTCTGGGCGGTACTCCGGCCCCGAGTCGGTTCCGACGTTCGGCGTGTGGAGGATGACTGGCAGGTCCTCCTCGTCGGCGAGTTCCATCTGCGATCCAATGACCGCTCGCTGTTCGTCCAAGTCCCACGACTCGGCGTGCTGAGTGGGCGTGATACCCGTCTCGCCGATGGCGACGACGTCATCGAGCTGGCTGTACGCCGCCATCCGCTCCAGTAGCGTTTCGGGGTTCTCGATGCGGACGCCAGTGTGGACGCCGAGCGCGAGGTTCGCGTCGAAGAGATGGTTGCGCTCGATGGCGCGCTTCCGGTTGATGACATCGTCCCAGAGGAACTGCACGTCCTCGGCCGCGACGGGTTTGTACGGCGTCCAGTGGTAGCCCGACGCCACCATGACCATCGCTTCGCATCCCGACAGCGAGTAGCGCTCGCGGTCCTCCCACGACAGCGTGTGGGCGTGATTGTGACAGTCGACCCAGGGGAGGTTGAGCAGCGAGGTCGGCGGGTCGAACTGGTCGGCGTCGAGGTACGCCTCGTCTGTCGGTCGGTGAGTCGGGTATTCCGCTGGCTGCTGTGACATACCGGCCCATCGACCGCTGGTATCTTGAAGCTTGGTTCTGGGGCCAGCACCGAACGCCGCTACCGTCGACCGGACGGGGGTTCGAAGCGTGAGAAGCGGGCTCGATGGAGCAGAGTCAGCCGTCTAGTTTGTCGACTATCGTCCCGCCGTTCAGGAACACCGCGTCGTTGTCCCGGGCGTACGACTCGGCGCCGGAGCGGGAGAGTGCCCCGCCCGTCTGGTCGTCGAGCATCTCACAGACCACGACCGCCGGGGGCACACCGGCGAGGTCGGCCAGCGCGATGCCGAGTTCCGTGTGTCCCTGCCGGTCGTCGAGGAGTTCCGGCGCTGCCTTCAGCAGCTGGACGTGGCCGGGCGTGTCGAACTCGGTCGCGAAGTCGACGGCGTCGGGGTCGCGTGCCGCCTCGCCGAGTTCGGCGATGGTGCGCGCCCGGTCGTTGTCCACGACACCGGTGAACGTGTCGCGGTGGTTCACCGTCAGCGAGAACGACGAGCGGTCGTCGTACGCGATTGCTGGCGACCTCCCGGCGGGATGGTCGACGGCGTCGTGAAGGAACGGCAGGTCGAACACCTCCGCGACATCGTGCGCGAGGGCGACGCAGATGAGGCCGCCCGCGTCGTTGCGCAGTCGCGCGACGTCAGAGGGGGTGACGGCGTGAGCGGGGTACACTAGGTCGATCTCGTTCTTGCGATCATCGTCGTCGTGGACGAGGACCGGTTCTCCGTGACCGAACGCCTCGACAGCGTCGTCCAGTCCGTCCTTGACCTCTTTCTGTGGATAGCTGTAACTGTCCGGGAGCAGGGTGTCACTCCACATCGCTGACCACCTCGATTCGCATCGGTACGATCGAAACCATGTGAGACACTGGTTGGCATGCCTCATAAGTATTGTCCGGACCGTGTCGGTCGTTGAGCATGGTACGATCAGTGTTCCGCACGATCAGTTCACCGAACGGTTTAACACGGCCCGACTGCACTATCTGTAGATAGATTCACTATTCGCCCCGTGGCGGATGCAATGGGTGAACCGGGACCGTGACGAGGAGGCCGACGACTCATCGTGTACGTTCTGCGCGCTCCCGAAGCGAGGCGACGACCGAGGGACCAACGTCGTCGCCCGGAGCGAACACGTCTACGTCTTGTTGAACAACATGCCGTACAACCCAGGGCACCTGATGGTGATTCCATACGACCACGGCGGCAAGTTCCATGTGCTCGACGAGGCGACGGTCGTCGACTGCATACGGACGGCCCAGACCGCCATTGCGGCACTTAACGACGCGCTATCGCCAGGCGGGTACAACGTCGGGTTCAACGTCGGCAACGCCGGCGGTGCCTCCATCGCCGACCACCTCCACATGCACGTCATCCCGCGGTGGGAGAGCGACACGAGTTTCCTCCCGCTCACGGCGAACACGGCGGTCGTCGAAGAGGCGGTCGCCGAGACGTACGACCGGGTGTCGGCGGCCCTACTCGACCGCGAACTGGCCCGGCCTCACCCAGAACGCGACTCCGTGCTACTAGCCGGCGAGTAGCCGTCGCCGAGCGACCATTGACTGACGCTTCCTCGATGAGTAGTCGCTGTCCGCGCGGCCGCTCACCCAACGACGCTTACGTCCCGTTCGACGCACCGCCGTCGCTCGATGATACGCGAATCGACACACAGTCATCGTCGCTCAGGTCGTAGCGAGCCCGCAGTCCGACGGGAGAGATGAGTTCTATCGTCGACGCGTCGTGGTCGGTTCGCCGCGGAACGATGGTGTGCACCCGGACGAAAGCGTCGCTGTTGACCATCTCAGTGGGATAGCAGTCGACACCGCCGAACGACCGGCCGGCGTTGCTCCACTCCTCGATGTAGACTGGTTGGAGGCCGTCGAGTTCGTCCGTCACGGGGCGTGGGAGGTTGAGGTTCAGCGTGCCAGGGTACGGCTCGTAGCCCAGCTTCTCCTCGAACTGACGTGCGTACCCCTGTAGTGAGACGAACTCCTCGCCCCGACCGAACCCACTCGTCACGGCTCCCTTGATCTCGAACGACATCAGTCGATACACCTGTCCCGTCGACCGCTGGTCGGCGTCAGTGTCAACATAGTGGGACTACGGGCCGGTCGTTGACAGCGTACAATACTCTTTCTCCGGTGACGATGGGCGGCAATCGCGACGCAAGTAGCAGCGATGCGGGCGGCGACGCTCTGGCCGGCGACGGAGCGATCGATGGCGCGCCGCGAGTGGCCGTGGTTACTCATTCTACCAGTGCGTCGCGGAGGTCGGCTCCAGCGTCGTCGAACGCCTCGGCGGAGCGCTCGAAGCTGAATGGCTTGGTCGCCATCTGGACGAACGCGTGGATGACGTCGTCGTAGTGGCGATGGGTCACCTCGACGCCGGCCTCTTCCAGCCTTTCCGCGTACGCGACGCCCTGGTCGCGCAACGGGTCGAACCCGGCGGTCACGACCGTCGCGGGCGGGAGGTCCTCCAATTCGGCTGCCAGCAGCGGCGAGGCGTAGACGTTCATCGCGTCGATGTCGTTCTCGAAGTACTGGTCGTCGAACCACTCAAGGTCCTCGGCCGTGATGAAATATCCCTGGCCGTTCTCCTCGACCGACGGCCAGTCCATGTGGGATGACACCGTCGGGTAGAGGAGCAACTGGTACTGGAGGTCGGGGCCGTCACGGTCGCGAGTCATTTGGGCGACGACGGCCGCGAGGTTCCCGCCTGCAGAGTCGCCCGCGACGGCGAGTCGACTCGCGTCCCCCTCGAACTCGTCGGCGTTCTCCGCAACCCACTGCGTCGCGGTGTACGCGTCCTCGACGGCCGCAGGGAACGGATGCTCCGGCGCGAGGCGATAGTCGACGGCGACGACCGCCGCGCCGGTCGCGTTCGCCAGCGCCCTGCACAGTTGGTCGTGGCTCTCCAGGCTCCCCGAGACGAACCCGCCACCGTGGAAGAACATCGTCACCGGGAACGGCCCCTCGCCCTCCGGGACGTAGGTGCGAATTGGCAGGTCTCCTCCCTCCCCGAGAATCGTCCGGTCGACGACCTCGCCGACCGGGTCGGGGTCCTCGACGGAGAACACCTCGACGGTCATCCCCCGTACCTCCTCGATGCTCATCTCGTTGAACGCCGGCGCGTCCGCCGCCTCGTCGATGAATGCCTGAATCTCTGGATGTGGCTCTTTCGCACGCATCACACCAACGAGGGTCATCGTTCGTTAAATATGTTCAGGTAGCTCGCTTACAGCGGTGCCGAGATCTCGACGGCGTAGTCGTCCGGGTCCGAGAGAATAGCCATTCGGCGGCCCCAGTCGACATCCGTCGGTTCGAGGCGCATCCTCTCAGTGGGGACCAACTCGCAAATGTCGTCGACGGTTCCCGGCCCGTCGACCTCGATGGCGACAACGACCCCCCGACCCCGCTCGTCGCCAGGAGCGTCTAGGCCGAACGCGTCGAGTACGTCCTCCTCGAAGTCAGATTCAAGCACGAGCGTCGCCTGTCCGGTGTCGAACTCCACGTTCCCGTCAGCTTCGCGGTCCACATTCAGTCCCACGATGTCCCGGTAGAACGCTGTCGACTCCTCGAGGTCGGTGACCATCAGCAGCGACTGGTGCAGCGAGGGTGCTATGTAATCGTCCTCTGCGACCGCGTCCGAGTAAGAGCTTTCGCCGAATCGGACCGACGCGAGCGGTTCGCTACGAGGTATTTGTGCCTGGAGGGCGGTCGACGGCTACTGTTGTCCGGCGTGAAACGTAGAAATTCGGCGTTCGCACTGTGGTTACTCGTTCGGATTCACGTCGCCGATCTCGTCGACTTCGGGCTTGACCTCCTCAGCATAGAGTTTGAGGCTCTTGCGCATCTTCCAGTCCGGCAGGTCGCCGAAGTGAAACTGCCCGACGATACGGCCGAACCCGTCGACGACGTCGTACTGGCGTTTCAGTTCCTCAACGACGTACTCAGGGGTGCCGACGATGGTCTCGCCGTAGTCCTGGAACTTCTCGAAGTCGTAGTTGTACGCGAGTTCGCCGTGCGGATGAAGTTCGTCGACATAGGTGTCCCACTTGTCAGGGGCCCACGGCTGGTCGCCCATCATGCCCGCGGTTACGCCGATGTGAACGCCAGCGGTGAGCGTCTTGTAGAACTTCCGAAGGTGTTGCTCGGCCTCCTCGCGGGCCTTCTCCATCGACTCGGCGACGTAGATAGCGCGCATCGTCGAGAAGTGTTCGTCGCCTGGCGTCCAGTCGTACTCGTCGGCGTACTGCCGATACTCGTCGAACTTCTCGGCGATGGTCTCGATGGGCTGGAACACGAGACCCGTTGGGATCTGTCGTTCGGCGGCAAACCGCAGTGACTCTTCGCTCTCAGCTGGCATCCAGAGCTGCGGGTGGGGGTCTTGGTAGGGGCGTGGCCAGATGTTGACTTGCTCGTACTGGAAATGCTTGCCGTCCCAGTCAAACGGTTCGTCGGCGGTCCACGCCTTCACGATGAGGTCCCACGCCTCCTCGAAGCGACTCCGGGACTCCTCCATCGGGATGCCGTACGCGAGGTACTCGCTCGGAATGCCACGCGGGAACCCGCTGATGATGCGACCCTCGGTGATGTTGTCAAGCATTGCGAGTTCCTCGGCCAATCGAATTGGATTCTCCCGTAGCGCCGGGAGGTTCCCGAAAAAGGCGATGGTCGTGTCCTCTGTCCGGCCCGCGAGGTTTGACGCAGTGATGTTCGGACTCGGCTGGAGACCGTACGCGTTGTAGTGGTGTTCGTTGACTGCGACACCGTCGAACCCGAGGTCCGCGGCGTACTCCAGTTGACCGAGGTAGTCGTCGTAGTACTGGGCACCCTTCTCGGGGTCATACTCGTACTCGGCCCACGGCCACGCCGCGTGCTCTTCGTCAATCTCCTCTATGTCCTGATACGGCATCAGGTGAAACGCAAAGGTTTCCATGTGGTCACAGTTCGCACGGCACCACTTAATTGTATGTAATCCTGCGGGCCGTCGGTCGAACAACGATAGTTCGTCACTCCCGAGACGTGAATCGCGTTCGTCCCGCCTCGAGCGTCGCCCATCAAGACGCAATGGGGGATTCTTACGTGTGAATATGGCGGTAAATGCGAGAAGATACCTCAGACGATGTCGAGTGGAAGAGCACCGTCCTTGAGTACTTCCGGCGACTGCACCGTGGCGACGACTTCCTTGACCTGTTCGCCGAGGACGCTGGGTGTTCTACCTGAAGAGGGGCGTCGCGACCGGTCACGACGAGATCGACGAACTGTTCAACGGCGTCGGGCGAGACCGTGAACGCGATGGCTCATGACTACGAGATGTTTAATTACGTCATCGACATCTACGTGGTCGTCGTCGAGAGGACTAGCACTGGCGAGACCGCCGACGGCATCAAGTGGCGACTCGACGGGACGCCCGCCGGTGGGCGTTGGCGTGACGTGTTCGATATTCGTGGCAGACGTATCCTGCGATTGTTTCTCGACCTCAACCCGAACGACGCCGGCGCAGCTGCGGGTCTTCCCATACGTCGCGGAGGCGTACGTCGGGGATGGAGGCGTAGATGCTCTCCGTCCGCGACCTCAACGTCCACTACGGCGGCTTTCAAGTGCTCTGAGACGTCTCCGTACTGCTTGGCTACCGTCCACTCACTCGGGACCGAACCCCTCTATTTCCACGTCGTCAAGATCCACACTCGCGTCGGTCAGCGTGGTCCTTGCCTCCTCGACGAACCCCTGGAATCCGAACACGTACGTCTGGACCCCGTCAAAGTCGAGCGACCCGACCGCCGTCCCGAGGTTGTCCGAGATGATGATGGTCGCGCCCTCTTTCTCCAGTCTCGTGAGGCGGTCACCGTGAGGTGGGTTGCTACCGCCGTAGACGACCGTCGCCTCGTGACCCGTGTCAAGTGCCCGTTCGGCGATACCGACCGCCGGACCGATGCCAGGACCGCTCGCCAGCACGAGGACGTCTCCGTCGTCCGTGTACTGGACCTCCCCGTACGGTCCCTCGACGGTGACGGAATCGGTGAGCGTCCGACCGGCGAACCACGGGCCGAGCGTCCCGTCCGGGTCGACGGCGACCGTCACCTCGAACGTCTCGTCCACCGTCGGCGAGGAGATTGTGTAGTACCCCGACTCCTCATTACCGTCGACGGTCGCTCGAATTAGGACGAACTGTCCGGGAAACGCCTCAAATCCCTGTGGTGTCTCGATCTCGACGGCCAATGTCGCTTCGCCGACTTCCTCCAGTCTCGTAATACTCGACTTGGGCATGTCAACGACACCTGGCGAGTCGGTAATAAAGGTATCCACGCCGTCGGCACCCCAATTCCCGGGCTTCCTGCAGGCCCCTGACCGGAGCTTCGATATCGTTTCCTGTTACTATAGGCTTATGCCGAGTCAGTTGAGCGGAATGAACGCGATAATCACAGGCGACGCGAGCGACACCGGACGGGGAATCACCCCTGAAACTAGCCAGAGCGGGCGTCAACGTCGTCATCGCTAACCTGCACCACAAACCAAAGACGACGGAGACGACGCCCACGCTGGAAGGCCGTCGAGGACGTAACCGACTCCCACGGCGAGGTCGTGGAGTGTGACGTGACGGACTACGACGACCTGGTCGGGGTGGTTGACGCAGCCGAACTTCTCGGCCGCGTAGACGTTGTGGTCAATAACGCAGGCAGCCTCCACCTGGTGGAGTTCTTCGATACCACCGACGAGGACTTCGAGACGCGCATCGAGGTGGACCTGAAGGGCGCGTACTACGGCTTTCAGGCCGCCGGTGAACAGATGCTGGAGGATGGCGGCTCCATAGTTAACGTCCTGAGTTCCGCGGCCGACCAGGGGTTCGTCGAACCAGGGTCTGTCTTCTACGCCGCCGCGAAGGAGGCGTGAGGTCGATGACCCTCTCGATCGCCGACCGCCTCGGACAGGAAGTCCGCGTCAACGCCATCCAGCCGGGGGTCACCGACCAGACGGCCTGGCGGAGAACCACGACCCGGAGGCCGCGGCGACTTGGGCCGAGGAGGCGGTGATGGACCGACTCGGTATGCCCGACGACGTGGGGAACGTCGCCGTGTTCTTCGCGAGCGACCAGTCCTCGTACGTCACCGCTGAGACCATCCTCGTCGACGGTGGCTGGGTCACCATCCGTGGGCCAGGAGTCGACGAGGGCCCGCAGTGCGGACCGGACACTTATGACGAACCCCCGGATACACGCCTCATGGAAGACCCAGCGTGCCGCGCAGCGTGCCGAGTAGAGTCATCGTTCGAGAGGGGGTCGTAACGTGCCCGAAGTAGTCGAGATGGACCGCGCCATTGAGGCGGCGGTCGCCGACGGCCAGAGCCTCTACCTCGGTGGGTTCACGCACCTCATCCCGTTCGCGGCCGGCCACGAGATAATCCGGCAGGGACGACGCGACCTGCACCTCGTCAGGGCGACGCCGGATCTCGTCTACGACCAGCTGGTCGCCGCCGGCTGTGCGAGCGAGATGACGTTCTCGTGGGCGGGGAACCCCGGCGTGGGGAGCCTTCGGGCGTTCCGTCGGGCAGTCGAGGACGGCGTGCCGAACGAACTGTCCATCGAGGAGTACTCACACTTCGGCCTCGTCACCCGTCTTGCGGCGGGGGCACAGGACCTCCCGTTCCTCCCGCTCCGGACGTATATCGGGTCCAGCTACCCCGAGCATACCGACGCCATTCGGACCGTCGAGAACCCCTACGACGAGGGCGTCGACGAAATACCGGTCGTCCCCCCGCTGAACCCAGACGTGGCCGTCGTCAGAGCACAACGTGCCGACGCGGACGGGAACGGACAGCTCTGGGGCATCGTCGGTGAGATGGTGGAGGCGGCGTTCGCCGCCGACACGGTCGTCCTGAGCGTCGAGGAATTCGTCGATTCGCGAGTCATTCGCAGCGACCCGAACCGGACCCTGATTCCGGGGTCCATCGTCGATTACGTGGTCGAAGAGCCGTACGGGTCACACCCGTCGTACGCGCAGGGGTACTACGACCGCGACAACGAGGCGTACCTCGACTGGGACCGCCAGTCCGCGTCACACGAGTCGACGGTCGAGTGGCTCGACGAGTGGGTGTACGGCGTCGAGAACCGGGCGGAGTACCTGGAGAAACTGGACACCGAACGGTTCCTCGACCTCCAGCCCCGGTCGAACTACGCGACGCCCGTCGACATGGGAGAGTACTGAGATGAGCGACGACACCAACCGCGCTGACTCTGGACGCACTGACTCTGGTCACACCGACGTTGACCGCATCGATTCCGACGCCACCGACGCCGACTACACCGACACCGAACTGATGGTGACCCGTGCGGCGAAGGAACTGGTAGACGGCGATACAACGCTCGTTGGCGTCGGCGTCCCGAACCTCGCGTGCAACCTCGCGAAGCGAACCCATGCCCCGGACCTGGAGATGGTGTACGAGTCGGGGACCGTCGGCTCCGACCCGTCGAAATTGCCGCTGTCCATCGGCGACCCGGTACTGGCGACGAACGCCCGTAGCATCGTCCCGATGGTGCAGGGATTCGGCTACTACCTTCAGTCCGGTCGCATCGACGTCGGCTTCCTTGGCGGCGCACAGATCGACCGGCACGGCAACATCAACTCGACGGTCATCGGCGAGTACGACGACCCGATCGTCCGACTCCCGGGGAGCGGCGGCGCCTGCGAAATAGCGAGTAACACTCACCGGACCATCGTCATCACGCCACACAGCGAGCGCCGGTTCCCCGAGGAGGTCGACTTCGTGACGAGTCCGGGCTACGTCGAGGGGCGCGAGAACCGCGGGCAACTCGGTCTCCGGGGCGGCCCCGAGGCGGTCATAACGGACATGGCGGTGATGCGATTCGACGATGCGGGCGAGATGTACGTCGAGTCGCTCCACCCCGGCGTGGACCGGGAGACCGTCTGGAGCGAGACCGACTGGGACCTCCAGTTCGCCGCGGACCTGACGACGACGGAACCGCCGACCGACCGCGAGATCGATCTCATCCGGAACGAACTGGACCCGGAGGGCATCTACACCGGCCCCTGACCGGCCAGAATCGGTCGACGGAGGACTCGGTCATCGGCGACTCCTCCTACGTCGTTAGGAATACGTTCCGGGGGGTAATATACAGAAAATGTTATGACGGGGGCGACGTTACTGTGGGGTTGTATCATACCATGCCAGAAATCGATGGGATACACCACGTAACGGCGTTTTGTGACGACCCACAGGAGAACTACGACTTCTTCACGGAGGTCCTCGGACTCCGCTTCGTCAAGCGAACCGTGCGATTCGATGTCCCCGAGAAAATCTACCACCTCTACTACGGGGACGAGGAGGGGACGCCTGGGACCGTCGTTACCTACTTTCCGATGACGAACATGCCGATGGAGGAGGGCATGGTTGGGAAGGGGATGATGAGTTCGGTCGGCCTGACGATACCGGAGGGATCGGTCGACTACTGGACGAACCGATTCGAGGAGTACGACATGGAGTACGACGTCGAGGAGCGCTTCGACGAGACGGCCATCTCCTTCACCGACCCGGACGGCCTCCCGTACGAACTGGTGACCGGTAAGTCCGATATCGAACCGTGGACGGAGACCAACGACGTCCCCGCCAAACACGGCATCCGTGGCATGTACAACACGACAGTCCACTCCTCTGACCCCGCCGGTACGATGGACGTGCTGGAAGTTATGGGCTGGGACCGCATCGGCGAGGCCACGCACCCCCAGGCCGGCGACCGCATACGTTACCGGGCGCCCGGCGACGCGCCGTGTGCTAACAAGGTCGACATCCTCATCCGCCCGAACGCGCCGACCGGCGTGATGGGCATCGGAACGTACCTCCACGTCGCGTTCCGGGTGGAAAACGATTGGGAGCAGGACCAGATCAGCGGTGAACTCCGCGAGAACGGCTATATAACCACCTCGCGGAAGGACCGCGACTACTTCCACTCGCGGTACATCACCGAACCTGGCGGAGCCATCTTCGAGTACGCCACGATGGGTCCCGGCTTCGAGATCGACCAAGACCCCTCAGAGTACGGCGAGGAACTGAAGGTCCCAGACTGGCTAGACGTCGACATCGAGCGCATCGAGGAGATGCTGCCGACGCTTGAGACCAGGCGAAACCGGTAACCCCCTGCCTTCTTTCGGCGTACCGTCCCCCTGCCATCACTGTCTTTTCCTGACGGCTCGACCGCCTTCACTAGGCTGACACCAAGGTCTATTACTCGCTACTCGGTCTCAGTTAGCATGCGAACGGCACGGTACTACGGAGTGCGAGACGTACGCGTTGAGGACGTCGAACCGTAGTCGCTCGGGCCGAACGAGGTGCTCATCGAGGTGGCTACGTATGGCATCTGTGACTCCGACCTCCATGCGTACGCCGCCGGGTAGATCATGATTCTAGACTCGCCACCCCTGGACGGGCGAGTCGATCCCCATCATCGACCACGAGATCAGCGGCCCGGCCTCGGAGACGGGCAAGGCGTCTCCATTGACGTGGAAACCGATGTCGCCGTCAACCCCATCGTCTGGTGTGGCGACTGTCGGTACTGGCCAAGGAGAGTTACCACCTCTGTTCGGCCAGTGGGTTCGTCGATTTCCCGGGCGGTGGCGGCGAGTTCTCCGAGCACCTCGTCGTCTCCGCCGACCAGGTCGTTCTGCTCCCCGACGAGGTACCGGTCGAGATTGCGGCGCTAGTAGAACCGTTCACCGTGGGCGTCCATCCGGTACGGCGCTCGGAGGGTCGAACTGGGGGGACAGCGTGGCTGGGTTCGACAGCGGCTCCATCTGCCTGATGGTGCTGCAGGCGGCGGCCATGAAAGGCGCGGACCCGGTATACGTTTCCAAACCGGATCCGTATCGACGCGGCCTCGCCGAGGAGTATGGTGCCGACGAGGTGATAGACCTTATCGCGACGGACCTGGTCGAGTACGTCGCCGAGGGAGGGTTCGTGTGGCTGCTCGACGAGGAGAGTGAAGCGGTGAAGATACTCGCTCAGTCATAACGGACACGACGTACCGAGAAGGCGGGGCGACGGCTACTCTGGACAGAACATCTGGACGGGCCCCGAGGAGTGAGTAATGTTCAGTTCCAGTTCATTTACTACGCTCAGGAGCAGTTCTGGAAACTCACCGGTCAGTTGGTCTTCAGTCATTCGGTGTCGCGGGCCCGTGATGCTACACGTGCCGATGAGAGTTCCGTCGGGGACGAGCGGGACAGAGACGGCAACCAGCCCCTCCGTACTTTCCTCTCGGTTAAGGGCGTACCCCCGGTCGCGGATCGTTTCTAGCTCATCGAATAGCTCGTCTTCGTCCGTTATCGTGTGTTCCGTCGCCTTCGGGAGTCCGACTCGATCGATAACCCCCTCCACTTCGGATTTCGAAAACTCTGAAAGAATCGCTTTCCCTCCTGCTGTTTGGTTCAAGTATAGCCGTCGGCCTAAGCGCGTCCGCGTAAACACTCCTCTGTTCCCGTTTTCTCTAAATAGCGTTATTACTCGATCCTTCTCGGGGATGCCGAACAGAGCGACTTCGTTGGTTATCTCTGCTAACTCCTGGATTTGGGGTTTGATGAGTTCCGATCCGATGTATCTTGATCGTATGAACCCTCCATAATCTAGGAATCGAAACCCGAGGGTGTACTCCTCTCCCCGCTTCACCACGAAGTCGTGGTCCATCAATGTGGTCAGGTGCTTGTATACTGCCCCTTTGGAGTAACCAGTTTGGTCGACGATCTCGGTCACTTTACCGCCGTTTATCTTTTTCAGAGTTTCGACGATCGTAAACGATGTCTCGACAGCCTTCACACCGTTTGCGCTCTTTGTCTTTCCCCGTCGATTGTCGGATTCAGCCATGACACGTGTTATAGACTCTCCAGTGATATAGTTTACCAATCGTTGAACGAATCCCGGAAGTAGACTCCAAGAAGCAATCTCGGTAGACGGTACCGACGGTGTCAGCTGGATATAAATCAATTTCTCTCACCTCCTAAGATTCATGTACACCGCGTAAGGCGGGAGAGCCAGCAATCAGAGCGACAAACATGTATATGATTAGAAATAGCTGAATATACTATCAATTCCACCGGTTGATTCACCCAAATCCAGTAAGATACCCGTATATCGATGGATCTAGTTGTAAAAGTTACTCATACGTGAACTCTAGACTCAAAATAGAAAAATATCTGGGCCACCTACTAGGAATTTATCCCATTAGTAATATTGTTCTGACTGTATACTCCGGTCTATCACTTAACTCCCGCTATGATTGAAGACGTACATCATATCATACCGTCAGCACGATTGGTGAAACTGAGGCCGCCGAATATGACCGTTGTCAATTGGCTATCGGCGCGTGGGCACGCCTCGTTACTAACTCGGCATCGCTGGCGAATCGTCACTACATAGGATATCTGATCCGGAGTCCAGATAGCGAGAGCGGTGGTCTCGACAGCGGACGAACGACTAGTAATCGCTCAATTGGAGCGGACCTAGAAAGTCCAGCGATTGTCCGACCTCATGACGGCGCTCCTGTTGGCCCCCCGCGAAACGCGGCGTCGCAGACCCAGCGTCATTCATTGATGCCGAACTCCTCCTATTTCTCTTCCTAGATAGAGTAGACTGGAAAACGGACCAGGATAACATCTATACTGATGTTACTCCTTATCAGAGGGGGACTACTGTACAACCGTACTCGAGACTTCGATACGCCTAGGTACCGACAACAATACTATTGCAAGTTAACGCAACCATGCGAACCCCTCAGGTAGAGTCAATCCCAAAAGAAATTACGTGTATTCAGAACACTGTCTACTATGCTGATTCTGCCGCCCGTACCTGCGTCCTCTTGAACTGCTGGTGGTTATGAATCGCGAACCCCCGTCGTCGGAACACTCCGGGGAGTTCCTCATCGGGGAGCCCATACGGGTTACTCGTCGTCGATGCCATCACGCCGAACTCGAATCCCTCAGTCGTTGGAACCCTTCGTAGGGGTCCACGTAGCCGCCGCTCGGCGCGTCACCTGGCTTTTATCGGCGGCCACGCCCTCACCGAGACGGCTCTCAGAGCGCCTGCGAGGGCGGACGCCCGAACTGGTCCGACGCGGACGGTAGAGCCGACGTCCGTTACTGCCACGGTGTCGTCATGCCGGGCGTCATACGGCGAACTCGACCTTCAGCTCGAACTCGTTCACGGCCTCGAGCGTCATCTCGGGGAGGTCCTCGCGGAGCCAGTCGTCCTTCAGCCGACGGGTCGGTCCGCCGACGCCGAGCGCCCCGAGCACCTCGCCGTCGTGAGAGCAGACCGGTGCGGCGACGCCGCGGTACCCGACGATGTGCTCCTCGAGGTTGTAGGCGTACCCTCGCTCGCGGACGGCCTCGAGTTCCTCGAACAGTTCGTCCCGGTCGGTGATCGTATGCTGGGTGACGGCGGGGAGCCCCCACTGATCGACGACCGCGTCGACGCGCTCGGGGTCCCAGTAGGCCATCATCGCCTTGCCCGACGCGTTGGCGTGGAGGTATATCCGCTTGCCAATCCGGGTGTCGACGCGGACGGCCTGGTCGCCGGGCGACGTGTAGACGTGGTAGCCGCGGCCGTTCTCCTCGACGATGAACTGCACCTGCTCTCCGGTCCGATCGGCCAGACTTCGCACTACCGGCATCGAGAGACGGTTGACCTTCTTCCGGTCGCGTATCAGCCCGCCGATGTGGAGGAACTCCAGTCCGAGGTGGTACTCGTTACCCTCGCGAACCACGTACCCCAGGTCGACGAGCGTCGCGAGGTGTTTGTGGGCAGTGCTGTTCGCCAGTCCCAGGTCGTCGGCGACCTCGTACAGCCGGGCGCCGTCCTGCTCCTTCAGGTACTCAACGACCGTGAAGGAGGTCTCCGTAGCCTGCACCGTTTGTCCGTGGGCGTCGCGTTCGTCCATGTGTACGCGTAGCAAGACCACCGACTTAACTTTACTATGTGTGAAGATTGATGTTTTTTCGGGGGCGATCCGTCGAACGGGGTCCGTCCGCCCGGATTCCGCCGTTCTGGAGGTAATGTCCGGTGAAGGGCTTGGGCGAAAACGCCCAACGAAACGGTGTCTCCCGTCGACGGTACCTTCGTTCATCGTGAATCGGGGGCTCTACCGTCGGCGTTCGAACCTCACGCGCTCGGTCCGCCGTTTTCGTCGGTCTACAATCGCAGACGTGGGCGGAAGAGAGCGTCCACTGATAGACGGAGTCGCGTTCTAGGGCCAGCGCGAGACTTTCGTCATCGTGGAGGAAGGCGACGATCCGACGCGCTCGGCCCCGTCGACGACGAGCGCGCAACAGGTCGTACGCGGCTAGAGCGCCGGATGGAGCGGTCGTAGCGAACGCCGAGCAGAACGTTTAATACGCCTCTGCGGTACCTGTTCAATGCGCAATGTTAGCAGCCGATACGCTACGAGAGTTGTATCGAGAGATGTACACCATCCGTTACTACAACCGACGGTTGCGGGAGGCGTACGACGACGGTGAGGGCATCCCGTCCGGAATCCACGGCAGCATGGGGCAGGAGGCGCCCGCGGTCGGCGTCTGCCATCTGCTGGGCGACGACGACTGGGCGCTCGCCTCCCATCGCAGTCCGCACGTCGCGATCGCGAAGGGGAGCGACGTGAAGGGCCTGGTGGCCGAGCAACTCGGCAAGCAGGGCGGTATCTGCAACGGGAAGGCCGGCGAGCAGCACATCCTCGACCGGGAGGCGAACTTCGTCTCGGGTGCGATCGTCGCCCAGCACCTCCCGGCCGCGACGGGCATCGCCCTCGCCAACAAGAAACGGGGGAACGACAACGTGGTCGTCGGGTTCGTCGGCGACGGCGCTGCCAACCAGGGCGCGTTCTACGAGTGTCTGAACTTCGCGAGCGTCCACGACCTCCCCGTCGTGTTCGTTATCGAGGACAACAGGTGGGGGATAAGCACGCCCAAGGACCACGTGACCGCCGTCGAGGACAACTCCAAGCGGGCGGTGGGACAGAACATGCCCGGCAGGCGTATCGAGGACAACGACGTGCTGACCGTCCGCGAGGAGGCCGCAGAGGCCATCGAGCGCGCTCGGAGCGGCGGGGGGCCGACGCTCCTCGAGATAGAGACGTACCGCCTCATGGGCCACTTCTTTGAGGACCCGGAGGACTACCGGACGCCGGGGGAACGAGAGGAGATGGAGGCGGACGACTGCATGCCGAAGATCCTGAACGCCGTCCGCGAGGCGGGCGTCACCGCGGCTGAGGTCGCCGACGTCGAGTCCGCGGTCGAGGCCGAGGTCGACGAGGCGATACGGTACGCCGTCGACCAGCCGACACCGGACGCCGCGGTCGCGACGAGGGGGACGTTCGCGGAGACTCGGAGGACGTAACCATGGCACGTGAACGACGCACGAGGATGAGCCCGGCCGTCGTGTCGGGACTCCGTGACGAGATGGCGATGGACGACGACGTGTTCGTCATGGGAGAGGACGTCGGCGAGTTCGGCGGGATATTCGACAGCACCGAGGGCCTCTACGAGGAGTTCGGCGGTGACCGCGTGATGGACACGCCCATCAGCGAGACGTGCTTCATCGGGGCCGGCCTCGGGGCCGCGATGGCCGGTCTCCGACCGGTCGTCGAACTGATGTACGTGGACTTCGCCGGGGTGGCGATGGACCAGATCTACAACGAGATGGCGAAGACCCACTACATGAGCGACGGGTCCCACCCCGTCCCGATGGTGCTGATGACCTCCGTCGGGATGACGCCGTACCAGGACCCGACGCACACCCAGACGCTGTACGGCACGTTCTCCCACCTGCCGGGCATGAAGGTGGTCGTCCCGAGTTCGCCGTACGACGCCAAGGGGTTGATGCACAGTTCGGTCCGCGACGACAACCCGGTCGTCTACATGTTCCACAAGCAGTTGATGCTCGGGATGTTCGACTTCGCCGAGGAGATCGGGACGGACGTCCCCGACGAGCCGTACGAGGTCCCCATCGGCGAGGCCGACGTCAAGCGCGAGGGGACCGACGTCACGATAGCCACTCTCGGACTCCACGTCCACCGCGCACTCGAGGCCGCGGCGCGACTCGGCGAGGCCGGCGTCGACGCCGAGGTGCTCGACCTGCGGACGCTGGTGCCGCTGGACGACGAGGCCGTCATCGAGTCGGTCCAGAAGACGGGTCGCCTGCTCGTCGTCGACGAGGACTACCGGTCGTTCGGACTGTCGGGCGAACTCGTCGCCCGCGTCACCGAGTCGGAACCGGAGGCGCTGGAGGCGGTGGCGCGCCTCACGCCCCCGGACGTTCCGATCCCGTATTCCCCGTCCCTGAAGGAAGTGGTCGTCCCGAACGTCGACGACATCGTCGGCGAGGCCGAAGGGCTGGTCGAGTGAGGGGGTGAGCTCGTAGCGGACGGGGTGGGTGAACAGCGACAGCGCTGCCGTACGCGAACCGTCGACTTAGCCGTCCATCTCGACGTCGGTCACGTCGATCTGACCGTATGCCTCCTCCCACTCGAGCACCTTCGAGAAGCCGGCGAACTCCACCCACGAGCGGTCGAGGTCCTCGATCTCGTCCATCATCTCGAAGGTCACGTCGAGTCCCTCCTCGAGTTGCTTCGCCCGCCTGTACACGCCGATCATGGTCGCGCGGGTCGCGAGCATCGAGACGATGGCGACGTCGTAGCCGTACTCGGTGAGCGTCTCGGGGTTCAGGCGGGGGTGGTAGCCGTTCCAGTCGTACACCAGCGGGGCATCGATTTCCTCGCCGACGCGGATGACTTCCTCCTCGGTGGACTGGCCGATGACGAACGCCGCGTCCGCGCCGAGATCGACGGCTCCGTTCAGTCGTGCTATTGCGTCGTCGAGGGTGGCGTTCTCGGCGCCGGGTGCGTCGCTCCGGGCTACGACGACGAAGTCCTCGTCGTGTTCGTCTCGGACGTCACACGCCGCTTCGACCTTCGAGAGGAATCGGTCCTCCGAGACGACCTCGTGCCCCGAGATGATTCCGCGCTTGGGCGTCGCCTGGTCCTCGAGGTGAATCCCGGCGACACCGGTGTGGACGAACTCCTCGACGGTTCGAATCACGTTCCTGACGTCTCCATAGCCGTCGTCGGCGTCACAGAAGACCGGCACGTCGACCTGAGTGGCGAACTTCCGCGCGTTGTCGAGTACCTCGGTCAGGGTCGTGAGACCGACGTCGGCGTAGCCCGACCGGGCCAGGGACGTCCCGAACCCGGTCATGTGGATGGCGTCGAAGTCGGCCATGTCGACGATGCGAGCGGTCAGCGGGTCGTGTGCATCCGGGCACACGAGCAACTCCTCGCTCGCCAATAGCTGTCTGAAGGTTGCTCCGGCGGACATCACGTGACGATGTGCCGCGTCGCGCATAAAGTACGGGGTGAATGTGGCGCTCTGACGCAACCGATCGACCGAGAGGCTCGACGCGCGTCGTCCCTGCCGCCGGAAGGTCGTCCGTCGTGAAGGGAGTCACTACCCGAGAGCGGCGAAATTCTCGCCCGGTCTACGCCCGACAGTATCAGGTCTCCAGCAGTTCGACCACGTTGCCGTCGGGGTCGAGAGCGTAGGCGACCGTCGCCCCGTTCTCCAGAGTCTGCGGAGGGCTGACGAAGTCGACGTCGTCAGAGAGGCGCCGGTACTCGGCGTCGAGGTCGTCGACCGTCAGGCAGACGTGGGCAGCACCCACATCGTCGTTCGAGACGCCCTCGTTGGCGTTCCTCGACGAGTTCGCGTACTCGAGGACCTCTATCTGGAAGCCGCCTGCGTCGAAGAAGACGATGTCGACATCGGCGTCCGGGACGCCCACGAACCGACCGAACGCCTCGTCGTCGAACGACAGGCGGTCGGCGACCGGCAACCCCAGTCGCTCGCCGTAAAACTCCTCGGCGGCGTCGATGTCCGAGACTGTCACGCCGTAGTGGTGTGGCTCGTACGTCATGCGGGAGGGTCTTCCGACCGAGTCCACATAAATCCGCTCGCTGGCATAGCTTTATAGTAGTCCGATATGACGGTGCGAACGTGTCACAAAACCCATGTTGAACCTACCCTCACAACTGACAGCCCTCGACGACCCGATCCGCGTCGGCGTCATCGGCGCGGGACTCTTCGGGTCGAACCTGATAGATCAGGTCGAGCGGGTAACCGGCATGACCACGGCCGCCATCGCCGACATCGACCGCGAGAAGGCCATAGAGACGTTCGAGCGCAACGGCGTCGCCGGCGACGCCGTACGACTGGTCGACGGGACCGACGAGGCCGACGAGGCGATGGCCGACGGCGATCGGGTCGTCATAGGCGACGGGGTCGATCTCGCCCGGGCCGACGTGGACGTGGTCGTCGAGGCGACGGGCGTCCCCGAGGTGGGTGCCAGACATGCGTTCGTCGGCCTCACCTCCGGGACGCACGTCGTCATGGTGACCGTCGAGGCGGACACCGTCGTCGGCCCGATACTCTCGCGGATAGCCGAGCGCAACGACACGACCTACTCGATGGCCTACGGTGACCAGCCGTCACTCATCGTCGAACTCTGCGACTGGGCGGAAACCGTCGGTCTGGACGTCGTCGCCGCGGGCAAGGGCAACCCCTACCTCGAGGAGAACCACCACGCGACGCCGGACGACATCTTCGACCGTATCGGCTTCGAGGAGGAGTTCGTCGAGCGGCAGAACCTCAACCCCCGAATGTACAACTCCTTCTTCGACGGTACCAAGGTTGCCGTCGAGATGTGCGCCGTCGCCAACGCAACGGGGCTGAAGCCGGACGTGCCGCGGATGCACCTCCCGACGGCGGAAATCCCGGAGATTCCGGAGAAACTCCGCCCGAAGACGGACGGCGGCATTCTCGAGTCGAGCGGCGTCGTCGACACGGTCAGTTCGCTCTATCCCGACGGGTCGGAAGTCGACGAGGACGTGAGCTTCGGCGTGTTCGTCGTGACGACGACGCCGGAGCCGCGCGTCCGGGAGTATCTCGACCAGTACGCCGGCACCGGCCTCTACACCGCCAGCGACGGCAAGTACCAGGTGTTCTACCGTCCGTTTCACCTGCCGGGGCTCGAGACGCCCGTCAGCGTCGCGAACGCGGCGCTCCGGAACGAACCCACCGGCACCCCCAGAGAGCGGGTGGGCGAGGTCGTCGGCGCGGCCAAGCGCCCCCTCGAACCGGGCGACGAACTCGACGGCGGCGGCGGGTACACGGTCTATGGGGTGCTCGTCGACGCCGACGACGCCGACGCCGAGAGGTACGTCCCCTTCGAGATACTCGACGGTGCCACGGTTACGAGCGAGGTGGGCTCCGACGAGATCGTCACCTACGATGACGTTGAGCTCGACGGAGACTCGTTCATCTACCACCTCCGGCAGGTACAGGACAGCACGCTGTAGCCGCGACGACGGTAATCATCGGCGGCACCGTGTTTGTCGGAACGTGGATCGCCGAGCATCTCCTTGAGGCCGGCGAAGAAGTCGCCTACCTTGCCGTCGCTCCCTGCAAGTGCCTTGACGATGAAGCCGTCGCCGGCCTCGTAGATGACAGAATCGTCGACGCTCTCGCAGACGTTATTCGCGTTGGTGACTGTCCCCGACATCGTCGTCAATCCAACGTCGGGGTAGCCGGTGACCGACAGCGACGTCCCGTACCCCGTCACGTATATCGCCTCGGGGTCGGCGGTCGCCGCGGCGCGCGCCGTCAGGGGGTCGTGGACCCCCGGACAGACGAGGACGCTATCGTCTTCGACGAGTTCACCGAACTGTCGTCGTGACATCGAGCAGGTAGAGAGCGGGGTGGCGCATAAACGCTGGCGTGGCATCCCCGATCTGTCGAGACGGCCGTGACAACCGTTATCTATTTACACCCCGGGCCGGATCTGTCAACTGGTACTATGAGCGAGAGTGATCCGTCACGCCGAGGATTTCTCAGAGGCGCCTCGTCGGCCATCGCCGCAGGTGCACTTGGGTCGTTGGCGGGATGTGCGAGCGATCAACCGACGACGAGCGACGGCGGCGGCAGTGAGAAGGTCACCGTCAACTTCTGGTCGTTCCTGGCTGCGGAGAACGCCAAGGCGGGGGAGCACTTCGAGCAGTCCCTGAAGAACTTCGAGTCGATGAACCCGAATATCGGCGTCAACATGCAGGCCATCTCGGGCGGGCAGATGCGGAATAAACTCCCGTCGGCGGTGTCGGCCGGCAACGCCCCGGACCTCGCTGAGGGCGGCATCGCCGGCCTCGAGTTCTTCCTCGACGGCACGCTAGCCGACCACGGGTCGTACGTCGAGGGCGGCGACTTCCTGGACGGCTTCACACAGGCCAACCGCGACTCGATGACCTACCAGGGCGAGTACTGGAGCGGCGGCGGCAACCGGCACCTCGTCTCGATGCTCGCGGTTCGCCCGAAACTGTTCAAGGATGTCGGCGTCGACGATCCAGCCCAACTGGAGACGTGGACGGGCTACCGCCGCGCGCTCGAGAAAATGACGCAGAAGCACCCCCAGGTCTACGCCTACGAGGCGACGGGTGCGCCGAACGACCTGGAGTCGTACTGGGGTGAGGCCCGAACGGCCTACTCCGGCGGCGAGGACCCGTGGTTCGACTCGAAGGCCTGGGAGAACCCGACGGACTCGCTGAAGGTCGGGCAGGCCGGCCGGACTGACGGGATGATAAAGAACATCATCGATATGGCGAACGCGTACTCGAGCGAGAAGGCCGCAACCCGGAGCGACGAGCAGGTGCCGCCGCTCCTCCTGACCGACCAGGCCGCCTCGTTCACGTACGGCCTCGGCAACCCGGTCCGGTACCGGTCCGTCGAGCAAGACGTCACGTTCGGCTGGGACGGCGACATCTGGCAGGGGCCGATTCCGAAGCTCGACGCCAATTACGGCCAGGAGTTCGGCATCGACGAACTCGCGGGCAAGGAAGGTGCCCACGGCGGGCACCTGTGGGCGATCCAGATGATGAAGCAGGCGTTCGGACAGGACCACAACAAGCCGGAGCAGGCGTTCAAACTGATGACGTATCTGAACACCAGCGCCGACCACAACCTCACGCTCCTCGCCGAGGACTACCCGGCGCTGGCGGCCTACAAGCCGCTGAACCAGAAACTGCTCTCGCAGTACGGCGACTCGATGCCGCAGATTCAGAAGGTGATGTACGACCTGCCCAAGCAGTACGGTTCGCAGTACAACAGCGCGGGGGCGAACTGGGACCTCAGGGAGACCAGTCAGATCCGGTGGACCGACCTCAACCAGACCATCAGCGAGGGAATCGCCGGCCAGCACTCGCCCTCGGGGACGGTGGAGGCCATCAAGAACCGGATCACGAAGACCCTGTCCAAGTAGGACGGGACGCGCCACGGGCCGACGTTACGTCTCGGCTCCGACGTCCGTTCTTTACGGTCGCCGCCGAATCCGCGGGACCGACCGTTCGTTCACTCCTCCCAGCCGCCGCCCCAGGTGTTGGTCACGCCGCCGTCGACGACGAGCGACTCGCCGTTGACGAAACTCGACCGCGGCCCGGCGAGAAAGAGTGTCGCGTCTGCGACGTCCTGGGGCTGACCGATTCGACCCAGCGGCGTCGTCCGCTCGTAGGCGGCGGCGGAGTCGCTCCCGATGACCCCGAGATCGTCGGCGCTCATGCTCGTCTCGACGAGTCCCGGGTGGACGGCGTTCACGCGGATGTCGTACCGCCCGAGGGCGTCGGCCAGCGCGTAGGTCATCAGCCGAACGGCACCCTTGGAGGTGCAGTACCGGACGCCGTCGCCGCGGCCGGTGAGCCCTGAGATGCTCGAGATGTTGACGATGGATCCGCCGCGGCCGTGGTCGACCATCTTGCGCGCGGCGGCCTGCGCGCCGAAGAAGACGCCCTTCGAGTTGACGTCCATCAACTGTTCGTACTCGGCCTCCTTCGTCTCCAGGAAGTCGCTGCTGTGGGTGATGCCCGCGTTGTTCACCATGACGGTGACGCCGCCGAACTCGTCGGCGACGTCGACCGCGCCCCGGAGGTTCTCGACGTCGGTGACGTCGCACTCGACGAACCGAGCGTTTCCGCCCTCGTCCCCGATGCGTTCGTGAGTCGGTGTCCCGCCCTCCCGCGGGTCCTCGCGGAGGTCCGCGACGACGACGTCGGCGCCGTGTTCGGCCAACGTCAACGAGATTTGTCGTCCGTTACCGCTCGAACCGCCGGTGACGACTGCGACATCGCCAGCTAACAAGTCGCTCATGCTACCTCGTTACGAAACGTCTGCGCCGAGCAGTATAATAGTTTCTTCGGCACTGTCTAGTTGAGCCAGTTTAAGAAGTGAGCAGATCGTTGAGTGAGTGGTCATGTCGCTCGCGGACCTGCTCAGCGAGAGCTGAGGCGTGGATTCTGGAGAATCGTGGGAGAACGATCGGACGGCGATTGCGTCAGGGCGTTCGCCGTCCGGCTCCATCAGATCGAGTGTTCGCTTCGGGAGACAATAGCGACCGTAGCTGAATTAGGCGTTGAACGCTCGCGTGGAGCGGTTTGGAATGAGGTGCGTCGGCTGACTGACAGCGGATGCGACCCACCCGAGGCGCAGCCGAAGCGGATCGCTGTTGACGAAACCACTGTCAAGGTCAATGGCGAGTGGTCGTGGTTGTACGCTGCAATAGACACCGAGACGAAGCTGATTCTCGATGTCGTGTTGTTTGGTCGGTGCGGTGCCGATCCAGCGGCTGCGTTTCTCCATCGACTTAAGGAGACATATGAACTCTCTGAGGCTGAGTTTCTCGTCGACCAATTCGGTTATCGGACTGCCCTCTCTCGGTTAGGTCTGAGCGGTCGGGTCAGCTATACCGAGCGAAACCTGATCGAAAAGCGGTTTCACACGCTCAAAATTCGCGTCGATCGCTTCCGTAATTCATGGGTTGGCAGTCGGGGGGCGTCCGTAAGTGGCTTGAACAGTTTCTGCACTACTACAACCGTCAGCGACCCCACCGAACTCTCGATGGAAAGACGCCGATCGAGGAGGTGCAGCACTCGACAGTGCCGACTATCGAAAAGCCTCCGTTGGTCACAGGATGCGGCGTGCGTGGCTCGCCGTGTTACTCGTGAAGTTCGGAGACGTCGAAGACTGGCTTCACCGTCTCCCCGGCGATGAACGCCTCGAACGCTTCGTCGGGGTCGAGCAGCGAGAACCGGTCGTCGATGAACGTCCGTGCGTCGACGTCGCCGGACCGAATCAAGCGGAGGGACCGCTCGAAATCCTCGTACATCGACGCGTACGAGCACTGTAGGTCGATCTCCGCGCGAACGAGCGGCGAGTACGGCATCGTGGTCTCGCCGGTCTGTCCGACGAGCACGATCTGGCCGCCCTTCCGAACCTCGTCCACGGCGGTCGTGAGCCCCGAGGGGTGACCGGTAGTGTCGAACACGGCGTCGTAGCCCACGCTATCGGTCAAGTCCCTCCGCCGTGCCTCCATGTCGTCATCGGCGACGTTGATGGTCTCGAAACCGAGTTCGCGGGCGAGCGGGAGGCGGCACTTCGTGTCCTGGCCGACGCCGGATACGGCGACGGTTCCGCCCTGCACGCGAGCGATCTGGGCAGTTAGAAGCCCGATCGGACCGGGGCCTTCGACCAGGACTCGGTCGCCTGGCTCGACTCGCGAGTTCTGGATGACGGCGCGTGCCGCGATGCTCGTAGGTTCCACCATGGCGGCGTGTTTCTGAGGGACGTCGTCGGGGACGGGGTGGAGGGCGTCCGCCGGGACCGTGAGGAACTGTTCGTATGCGCCATCGTGGTCGACACCCGTGATGACGGCGTTCTGGCAGACGTTCGACTCGCCGACTCGACACTGGTAGCAGGCGCCACAGCCACGGATCGGTCGTTCGACGACGCGGTCGCCCACTGCGTAGTTCTGTACGTTCGAGCCCACTTCGACGACGCGGCCCGCGTACTCGTGGCCGATGACGGTCGGGAGGTCCATCCGCTCGAACGCGGACTCGAACTCGTAGATACCCGCATCACTGCCACAGAGTCCAGCGTAGTCGACCTCGACGAGCGCTTCGTCGGCCGCAGGTTCCGGTCGTTCACGCTTGACAAGTTCCATAGCGCCCCGGCTGCGACTAGCCTTGACTAATCCCCTCATGAGATGGAATCGATATGGTTGTTAATAACTCTATGGGACGTCTACGGGGGCACTGTTCAGATTAGCTGGTTCCAGCAAACTGCAAATGTTTGCAACCATGTTTCGGCGAGCGCTCTCGTGAAGTAGATCATTAGTGACGATCCCATCCTGTGAATCGGGTTGGTAGATCCTCCCGTTCGACCGACCGCGCTCCTGTTCTGGAGAGCCTTCTCATCGAGTCCATCTACAGGAAAACCGACGGACGGCTCTTTACCAACAATGTTCTACGCAAGAGCGAAGGTAATAGACGTACCCACCATTATTTGATAGATATTCGCAACCGTATGGCGCTCTCACGGACCATCCTTTATGGCGAATTCCTGAGCAACTTGTAACTCCCGGAAAAAACGAGCGAAAAACAATTCGGTCAGCGCGACTTCCTGCACGTGACTTTTCTCCCCCAAAAATGGACACCGTGCGGTGATACCGCTGTGACTTCTCGGCCTGGGATTATCGCCCGGTCGGTCGCGTTCACACGCTCCAAGAGACGGTGGAGTGAGCGGCGATGTATACTGGTCAGTCGGACACTCCTTGCAAGATAGTATTAATATTAATTGCTCGATTACTTGGAGGGGCGACGTTTCTGGGGGCGTACATCGACAGGTCAGTGTCAACGCTACAGACGTGGCACGTGACGCTGGATTCGTTGCGGGAACGGCTGCTGCGCGTCTCCCGAGAAATCCGGCGTCTAAACGCTGTTTCGTCCTGCGCCTACTGTTCGGCTACCGGACAACGGAGGACTCGAGATCGCTTAGGTAATAAACGCTGGACGGTGGATGTCGCACGGTCATCGTAACGTCGTCCGCTCAAGTGGTATCTCCCTCATATACGTACGGAGTTAGTCGCTGATCGGACTGGCCGTCGATCCATTTCGGGTACGGACCGCCCGCTCGTTGGCGTCAATCCGTGATATCCGACTGCCCGAACGGATAGCACTCACTGCGCGTATGTTACGAAATGAGAGCGTCCTGGGGTTCAGTAGCGTGCGGGGGATAGATCCATCTACTCACGTCCGTTCCCTTCACACAGGCCCCCGAAACGGCCGTATCGACAGGTAGACCGCTACGATCACCTAGGGGTCGCGGTTCCAGTGTCGCACGGCGTATTGGATACCGCTCAACTCGTAATTGTGTGGAAGACGCTACTCCGTGGCTTGCGTGGTGTCCGCTACTGGTATCAGGTACCGCCTTCGCCGACGCGGCGACTGTTTTTCGAGTAATTAGTTCCAACGATATTCGCGGTTGATCACTGTCGTGAGCCGAATCTACCGACAGGAACACGACGTGATATATGCAACGCGTCTTTCACTGACCACAAAGCAGATGCCAGGCAGGGCGAAACGGCAGGCGTCGGCAGTCAGGGATCGGACGGACACCGATACGAGCCGTCACGATCCCTCAGCATGCCCCGAGGGAGTTGACGACTGGTCCCCTGACTCTCTCGGAGTCCGCCGTGCCATGGTGATTCCCGCGCCCGGTCATTGACTCACCCCCGATCGCGGCTCCCCGATGGGGCTGCCGACGTGCCCTCCGCTCCTGCGTCGACGTGTGATACGGCGCAGGTACCGTGAAATATCGTCGTACCACCAATGAGTCCTCGTTGAGTGATCATTCGAGCCAGAGGAAACTCCGGTTAGCGCCCGTCATACACCGGTCATAGAATCTCTTCGTTCATGTTTGGTGTGTAAGCGAGACGCTTGCCATCGTTGTGCGGGGCAACGATCTGGGAGGACCCGTATCCCCTGCGTAACAATATCCTCGTCTCAATACTAGGTGCATGTGAACGCACATGACACTGTTTGACCTCACTGGGTTCCAGCGTGACTTGCTGTACGTGATTGCGGGCTTCGACCAGCCCTCTGGCCAGGAGATCAAAACCGAGCTGGAAGCGCAGATCGACCGCGAGATCACCCACGGCCGCTTGTACCCCAATCTCGATACGCTCGTCAATCAGGGCTACGTCGAGAAAGGCCAGCTCGATCGGCGCACCAACTGGTATGCGCTCTCTGAAAAAGGCCGGGAAGCCCTTGCTGCACGCCACGAGTGGGAAGACTCCTATCTCCCGTTTGAAACGGCCACCCCGACATAACCAGCCGCCCAGCTCTGGCCAAGAGAAGGTCCGAAGGAACTCGCTCGCGGCTCGACAGGGAGTCAGAGCAGTGGCGCTATCGCTCTCGGCACTGAGTGATGGGGAGTGCCCGGCTCAGCCTCTCAACTGGCTGATGAGCCGTCCAGAGCCATCGTCTGTGACGTGACCATCATGGCCACCAATCTTTATTACAGAAGATATATTCACGATTTAATTAGAACCACCTAACTACGAGCAGGCGGATATGCGAACGGGGCTGCTGCAATTCGGATCCAGAGGGGGCGATATTTCCCGAGCATCCCCACGATGCGCTGTAACGCACCCTCCTCCCCACCTGTGTCTCGGACGAAGACCCACAGCAGTGAGTCCGCGGTTTGCGTACGACACGGCCGCAGCGAGCGACCAACCGGGGGTTGACGAGAAGGCCAGCTACGAGCGGGTTAGCCTTCTCACAGCTCGCTGCTCCATCTGAGCGCCGCTCAGCGGCGCTCGATGGCTTGGCTGTCGCAGGTCGTACTCCTCGTGGGCTGCCTGGCCAAAGCGTGTATGTTTAGGTAGGAGAGGAGAGTCACATCCAACGCAATGTACGACCTGACCGGCTTTCAACGCGATCTGTTGTACGTCATCACCGGCCTCGGCGAGCCACACGGTCTCGCCATCAAAGCCGACCTCGAAGACTACTACGAAACCGAAATCCATCACGGGCGATTGTATCCCAACCTCGACGTGCTCGTCGAGAAAGGCCTCGTCGAGAAGTCCGAAAAAGACCGCCGCACCAACGAATATTCGGTGACCCGGCGGGGCCGGCGCGAACTCGCGGATCGTGCCGACTGGATCGCCCAGTACGTCGATGACGGTGCGTTACACTCCGTCTGAACTCCGGTAGCGACAGCACCTTGCCGACGAACGGCGGTGGCTCTCCCTGACGCCCGTATAGCCAGCATCCGGCAGGCGCACCGTCAGTTGGTCAGCGGTGGCGACGGCACTCGAGAGCTTACTGTGCGTCAGCGGGCAACCGGCCCGTCTCGCACCACTCTCGATAGGCGGTTTCGACGTAGCGCCAATTGCCATCGAAGCGCTTGTAGTAGGTGTTGACGCTGTGGGCACCGTCGCGAATCACGTCGTTGGCGCGGGGGAGCCGGCCGAGGTCGTCTTCGAGGCGCTTGAGATCGATGAACAGGTCGAGCGTCGTCAGAGCCATCGCGTATGTTCCGTAGTGGATGGACAATAGAAATGCATAGTGGCTACATGGAATGAATAGATCAGTCGGAGAAATAAATCCGCCGAGAGGCACTCTCGATCTCGAGGCGCGATAGTGCGAAAAGTTATCATGACACGTGAAGAAGGGGAGCTATGGAGCGCGGGACGGAGTACGAGGAACGCGCCATCTGCCAGCGCTGGCAGACACTCGAGCATCAGCGCCGACAGGCCGACCGCCTCGCCCTCGGGATCGGCCTCCTGCTGGTCGGCGTGGTGAGCACCTCGCTCGGCCTGCTCGCTCCACTGCAGGCGTGTATCGTGGGCGGGACGCGAACGCTCGACTGTGCGCCCGCGCTCGTTTCACCGCTCACGCAACTCGGCTTCACTGCCGGGGGTGGAGCGATGGGTTGTGTGGGGATCGTCTTATGCTGGTTGGCGCTCAGCGAGCGCAACTAAGCGCCCAGACGGCTCACGCGCAGTCACGGACCGCTCAGTGATGCAAATGCTGTGTGAGCGTTCGAGCCTTCAGCAGTGCGAATCCGGCGAAGATGACGAGGAAGCCAGCGATGGTCGCGAGGGTGATCGTCTCGTCGAGCAGCGCCCAGCCAAGGACCGTCGTTACCACGGGAATGAAGTAGTTGATGAGATTCGTCTGGATCGCTCCCGCCTCAGCGAGTAACTCGAAGTACGCGGTGTAGGCAATCGCGCCAGCAAATACGCTCACGTAGCCAAGGGCGACGATGGCGCCAGGCGTCCACTGGACAGCCCCGAGCGATTCCCCGGCAGCGAGACTCGCGAGATGCAACGTGACGCCGCCGAGCGGGAGGGCCCAGGCGGTGACCACGACGCTCGGGAGGGTGGCGTCGGCACGCCGGATGAGGACCGAACCGAGGGCGACGCTCACCGCTCCACAGAGCAAGATGAGCTGGCCAGTCGCGCCGCCAGCGAGTAGGCGGGTTGGCTGGGGCTGGACGACGAGGCCGACGCCGCAGAGGCCTACAAGAAGGCCGCCAGCGCCACGGAGCGAGAGCGATTCGTCGCTCAGCAATGCGACGGCGAAGAGGGGTGTCAGGACAGGGGCGAGACTGAAGACGATCGCCGCCACTGCACTCGTGGTGTACTGCTGCCCGACGAACAACAGTGCGTTGCTCAGGCCGAGGGCGGGAATCCCGGTGATGAGGATTGCTGTGATGTCACGGCGAGTCCGCGGGCGCCAGTCATCACGAGCGAGGATGACGTACGCGAGGAGGAGTGCGCCCGCGATATCGAAGCGGAGGGCCACAAATGTGAGCGGTGGGAAGTAGGCGAGGCCTGCGCGAACGGCGACGAACGTGCCTCCGAAGAGGATCCCAGCGAGAACGAATAATCCGAGCTGGCGAGCGCGCGTGGTCACATCCCCAGGCTACGATCGCCGCTCCGATAACAACCGTGGTGTCGTGTCCAAGCATCGCCGTGGGAGATCTCCCGACCACTGACTCGTCCGAGAGAATGGCCACGTACTGCCGCTAGATGCTGCACAGTGAGCACAAGCTATCGAGTGACTCCGAGTATTTACGGCAGGTGGCAGGCGAGTGTACGCTCGAATCGCAGGATAGTGATCAACGGGGTAGAGGTATACACGTGACTTGCTCCTGCTGCCGCTCTCGTTTTGCCGATCGTGCACGTATTGTCGATCGATTCGCCATGAAAGCCACCCGACTGCAACTCGAATGTCCCGTCTGCAAAGACGAGGTGTCTGGAGAGATCCGAACCCATTTCATGGTCTCTCATACGAAACAGGAGCTCGTGAACCTCCTCGTTACGTATACCGAAGAGATCCACGAACCCGACTTCACTGTTCGGTGAGGCTGATCGGTCACTCGATGGCTATATTAGCTCTGACTCAACGTTCCTTTTACTGTTGATACACCCTGCTACCATCGGTGGATACTCACACCCACTAACCGCGGAGCGGATAGGCTGCGGGTCGATTCGTGCCAATTTTGTCGGATACTCAGATAGACACTCCCTGCCGCCGGACGCAGAATCCCCCACTGGTGAAGCGACATCAATCGACCGACCGCCTCACTCCGTCGGGATCGTCGGTGGTACTCGCCCGGACGAACGGTTTTCCATACGCCACGTGTACTGGGAGCTATGCCACTCGAGCCAGGCGATCCCGCGCCGCAGGTCTCGGCACCCAATCAGCACGGCACGCAACTCACCGTGGCGTTCGACGAGCCGACGGTCGTCTACTTCTATCCCGCGGACGACACGCCGGGATGTACGACGGAGGCGACGGAGTTTACGAAGGAACAGGGGACGTATCGCGATGCAGGAGTCTCGGTCTACGGAGTGTCGGCCGACGATGTCGATTCGCACGCTGCGTTCGTCGAGCGCCACGACATTGGCTTCGACCTACTCGCAGACCCAGATGGCGAAATCGCGGCGGCGTTCGATGTCGAACGGCGAGCGAGTGGCGAGACCGAGCGGACGACGTTCGTCGTCGTTGACGGAGAGGTCTATGCTGTCTACACGGACGTTACGCCGAAGGGCCACGCTCGCGAGGTCCTCGGTGACCTGCTCGACGATGGAATGGTCGACCTCGAGTGAGCACAGACTCGGCGATCGACGGGCCCGGGTCGCTCAACGGCTGTCTCCTCGACCGAGCTGGCAGGGGACAACCTACGGTGCGTCCCCACCGAGAAGACAAGTGGTGAAAGACCGAGGCGCCAAGAACGCCGTTCTCGGTCATCGTTGCGACGAGTTTCGGGAGGTGGTGGCGAGAGCGCGCCGAAGAATCCGGCTTGATTCGCTCGGTGTTCGTTCTCTACGTATCTTGGATGAATCGGGTCACTACACGCGCCGAGGGGATCGTGCGATGCGACACGCCCGAGGGCCGTCAGTCAGGGTTGGATAACCAGCTTCCCGAAGGCGTCGCGCCGTTGCATGTCCGCGAACGCCGTGCCCGTTTCCTCGAGCGGATAGGTCGCGTCCACCGGCGGCTCGAACGCCCCCGCCGCGATCAGCCGAACCAGGCGTTCGAGGTCGTCCTGGGTGCCCATCGTACTCCCGATGATCCGCTGGTGAGAGAGAAACAGCTGTGGGACGTCGAAGGCCGATCGATCGCCCGCAGTTCGTCCACAGATCACCATTCGCCCGCCACGACGCAGCACGTCGAGCCCTAGTTCGGTGAATTCCCCGCCGAGATGGTTGAGCACGGCGTCAGGCGCGCTGAGCTCCCCCAGGGCCATCGCGATCTCCTCAGGATCGCCCGCTTCGATCACGTGACCTGCGCCGAGATCCCGCAATCGCGCCGCCTTTGCCGACGAGGTCGTCGTCCCCACGGAACGCGCGCCGAGCGTATCGATCAGTTGGACGGCGGCGACGCCGACGCCGCCGGTCGCTCCCGGGACGAACACGAGGTCGCCCGGTGCGGTCTCGGCGCGTCGGAGCATGTGGTAGGCCGTCATGTACGCCGTGGGGATCGCCGCCGCGATCGTCGCGTCCACCGCGTCGGGGAGGGGAACTAAGCGATCTACGTCGACGAGTGCGCGTTCCGCGAGGCCACCGTGAAAGAGGCTGTAGCGTTCACACAGGTTCTCCGGCCCCTCGCGGCAGTAACGGCAGACGCCACACGTCTGGTTCGGACAGAGCACGACCCGATCACCGGCTGCGACCGGCGCGTCGTCCCCGCCGACCGCGCTGACGGTGCCGGCGACGTCGAGTCCGGAGACGAACGGCAGTTCGTCGGTGCCGACCATCGCGGAGTCGCCTTCGAGGATCCACAGGTCGTGGCGGTTGATCGAGCACGCCTCGACGTCGATCACGGCCTCGCCGGCACTCGGCGTGGGATCCTCTCGGTCCAATACGGTGACGTCGTCGGGTCCGGTAAATCCGGTGAAGGCTGCGACGCGCATGGGAACGACGATGGTCTCTCACGGAGTATACCTTCGGGTCGCGGGACTCGTGGAGAGCGCGTGATCAGACGGGGCGCATCCAGGACATGCACATCTCGTTGTATCACTGTCACCTCCCGAAGCTGGGCCAGCATGGGATCGTGGATCACAACCGGGAGACAGGGGAAGTAGTGCTCTCGGACGACGGTGAAGCCCTCAAGACGGCCGTGGGGGCCGCTGAGGAGACGCTGAGGCCACTCATGAGGCCATTGAGGACTTCTGCCAATAGGTTGGTCAGCCGATAGACTGTCTACTCTGTGGTATCGGCGTCTGAGGCTCCTCGGGTAATGATCACCGTCTCTCCACCTTCTATCGTTACCTCGTATCCGTTATAGATGAATGAGAAGCGCCCGAAGCCCGAAGACTCACTGAGCGTGTTCAGTGCATCTGGATCTACAGCGTCGGTCAATGGGGGGAGATCAACTATGGGAGAGTCATCAACCAATGTCAGAGCCTCAACAACGGCGGTACTTATGCGCATCCCGGGCTCCACGTCATAGCGGAGAATGAACGTATCGTGGTCCTTGGAGGGCATTTGAAGTAGTAGTACTCCCCGGTTCATCTCCCTTGCTATCCCATATCAATAACGTACTCTGGTACTGGTCCCTTAACGGATGTGGCCTATTGGTTGAACATCTATCTCTACCCACCCGAGAGCCACCGGGAGGCCCACCACACAATCAGAGTGAGTCCCTGTGGAAGTTCAGCGTAGAATGAGTGTCTCCATGTGCCTCCTCTGGCGGCTGGTGATACCGATTACTTCCTGATTGACACTTATATCCTCCCGGTAATGAACGGGTGCAATGTGCAACCAAGGACCCTTTGTGACTTCCTTCCGTACACTTCTACTCAAGGTGGGACAATGAGTGACTGGAACCCAACAATGGACCTTGAGAATGCATTGAACTTGCTCTCTCATCCATACCGGCGTGCCATCCTCTACTGTCTTATAGAGGCTGACGAGTCACTGACACAAGATAAGCTTGCCGCGCAGATCGGCACGTGGCAAGAGTCGGCAGCAGGAGGGCCATCAGAGGAGGTACATCAGCAGATCTGTATACAGTTGTCCCACTGCCACTTACCCAAGTTGGCCGCCGTGAATGTCATTGAGTACGACAAACGACATGGAGATGTCGTGCTGGCGGACAAAGTAGACGACCTTCAGCCACTACTGGACCTCATCCAGCCGGTGGATGACTTCCCGAAGGAGATGTGTGACTGTCCTTGTCAGTGAGTGGTACCCTCACTATCTCTCGGATACTACCCCGAAGTGTTGGCTTCGGCGTCCCAGACCTCTACGGTCTCTTGTTCCACGACTACCTCATACCCGTCGTAGACGAAGCTCACTTCTCCATCTGTTCGTGACTCTCCATCCAGCTGGGGTTTGAACAAATCGTTTAGAGCGTCAGGATCAACCACCTCATGAAGCGGTGGGAGATCCCGAGAGGCTGTATCTGAAGCCTCAGATACCGCTTCTATAACGGCGGTACTCAGTGATGACTCGGACTCTATAGTGTGCTGGCAGGTGAGAGACGGCTCAGGCATGATCGTGCATTCCTCAAAGGCACAGATGCGTAAGTAACCGAGCATGATGATTGTTCCATGACTGTGTATGGTGGATCTATCTTGGGTTACCCTTGAACGAGAGCTACGCGGCCTACTCCTTGGCGGGGTCCCGGAGTTTCCGGGTCACCTGGCCCCTCATATGGGCCATGTACGCCTCCAGTTAGGTATGGCGGTCTGGAAGCCACATCCTCGTAACGGCCATGAGGTCCTGGCGGAGGACAAGCACCCGCGCGGGACGCATGCCTGCTTCCCACTCTTGAAGAAGGGCCTCGGGGGTCACAGAACGGCACCCCCTCTCAAGTAGTTCAAGTACGTGTCTTCAGGCGGACACTGTGTACTGTCACGGCTCTATCCCGTAGGCCAGACCGTCCCAGCCGCTACTTCATCAGTGAGGCGCTTTGTGGGGAAGAGAGCGTCCTCTTAGCATGAAGCCAGCACCCCCGCCTGTGACTTCCCCTCTCTGAGAGAAGCTACAACTACCCGTGGTTCGGACAAGGCCAATAGCTATCATGCCACTCATCCCTTTCTCCCTCGGCGCTCCCCTCTCTCTACGGAGTGCCCTATGGGCCCACGACAACTTCCCCAGTGGTATCAGCCAACCCCCATCTGTGGTTGAGGTCACGAGAACGTCTCTGACCTCCTTCCCGAGATAGATGAGGAAGCACACGAGAGACCTCTGACCCTTCATATCAACTATCTCAACTTTCAAGTGCCCCTGCCCTCACCCCTTCTTTGCCTATCCAATCGGTAGGATTGCAGGACATTAAAATTGCGGCCACCCCCACGCGCCCTTCCTCCTCAGATAGCCCTCTCTCCTCTGAGAACACGCCCCTCTCCGGGGCCTCTCGGAGTGCTATGAGTCACGTGGGTCACCGATCCGTCACGGTGACGATGCAGGGTGGGGAGGTAGATGAGGAGGCCGCCGTAGCGGCCCTCATGCAGGGCGGAGGATTGGAGTACGGAGAGAAGGTAGCGGCGGCTCAAGAGGCCACTCGGGCGTACCTTAGAGACCTCTGGGAGTACCACGGTGGGGCGCAAAGAGTGGCCTGGGAGGAGGGGATGGATGAGGAGGCCGCCCGGGCGCTATACCGCCTCACTCAACTCGTCCGCCATGCCCGGGCTCCCCTCCGGAAGGAAGGAGATGCGTGGCACGCTTCCAGAGGAGGCTTTAACCGGGCCCATGAGATGCTCCGGGACCTGGCCCGAGGGCACGCCCTGCTCTACGGTCGGGAGCGGGTGACGATGGAGGACGTGGAGCTACTGGGGCTGGTAGTCCCCACTACGGTCCCCCTGGACCGCCGTCCGCTGGTCGAGGCCCTGTTGGACCCCGCCCCGGCCAGGGACCACCCGCTTGTCTTCTACGCCGAGGACGTGAAGGACCTCACGGGGGTGAGCACCCCGACCGCCATTACCCGGCTGGAGCAACTGGCCGCGCTTGGGCTTGGAGTGCTTGCCACGGGTCCCCGAGGACGTAAAGAGTTGATCCTCAAGACGAAGGAGTTCATGTGGCCGCTGGAGAGCTTCCCCGGGGGGGAGCAATGACCCTCACCTGGCCCGCCCTCCGGTCTCCCTCCTCTACTCCCGTGAAGGGGACGGAGGATGTGGTGGACGCGCTCAGAGCGGCTCTCCGTGGTCTGGTGGGACGACGGGCATCACTCTCGGACTCCGGGAGGTGGGCCGATGAGTGAGCCATACCCCGAGTTGGAGCGTTGCGTCCGATGCCGCACCCTTGTCCCCGACGGGGCGGGGAGTTCCCCTTCCGCATCACGTTCTCTCTCACGCTGGCGGACGGCACTGAACAGCGCCAGGATCGTAACGACGGCTCCGTTGACACTCAGGAGCCACCCGCCGATGTTCACCGCTATCAGCGTGAGGATGCCGAGGAGGATGCCGAGCATCCTGGGGTCCATGGTGGTATCCCTGGTGGGGAGTACCTTGACTGTTCCTCTCAGGACGAGTATCTCCTTCCTGAGCTAACTGGCTCTTCAGAATGCCCCGTACTGCATCGGAGCGCCATCCGAGGGAAGATTTCTCCTAGAAAGGGACGAAATTGTCCAGGAGGCAAACTGGAGCGTCTCAGCGGGCTCCAATGGGAGCAGGTCCAAAGGTAGTAGACCGTTACTCTTCCTCGGCAGGGGCATCCACATCTTCCCACCCTACCAACTCAAACTCGTCTGAGCCGCACTCACAGACTCCGTTCTCTGTGAGGGGATGATGCTTTCCGTCATCCTGCGTCAATACAACTCGGGAACGTCCGCAGTCAGTACATACTGCTATTTCTCTCCGACTCTCAGGGACCACGCAGTCCTGGAGGTATCACCCAGATATAAACACATCGTCAGATTGGCATTACAATCAGTGCAAAGGTGTCGAAGCGGGAGAGGCTATTGCTATCAGATGAAGGGGGCATCAAGCAAATAGGTCTACGATCAGATCTCACACACCCAGCGCCTATTGGAGGGGAGATACCCCTCGGGAGACACGGAACGCGGGAGGACGCAATCGCGGGGCTCTGAGGATGCTCAACAAAGAGGAGGCCACTTCATGCACGGTCCACTGTTGATAGGCCTCCATCTCTGCTACTACCTCACATGCAATAGATCTGTCTACCCATTACCTAGTCTGTTGGTAGAGGGTGACTGCTCATCCCCTCCCGCCGAGTGTCTTCCGAACATGTCTCCGCCACGCTCCATCCCCACGATGGAACTGGCTTCCCCTCTCTCCTTTCCACTACGGCTCTACCGAGGCGTGTCCTCGGAGACGACTCTGAACTCCTTACTCCCACACGGGCACCTACGATTCGGGCGCATGGAGGCTATCGTCCCATCAGTTCGGATCCGTACTGCCCGCGCTTTGCCGCATCTCTGGCAGACCCCCATGGCTACGTTTTCTTCGGTATTCACATCATGAGAACAAGACCCATCGGCATGAGTGCTACTCAAGAAACATGTTACATCACTAGATGGTGTACATCGGTGGTGAGGCTGTTGTATGAGGGGATGGAGCCGTACTTCAGGGCCGCCTCCCTGATCCGTGAGCGCTCTGCTTTAGTGAGGAAGTCCCGCGGTTGAGTGGCGTTCCCTGCATCGGAGAAGGTGAGTTGTGGCTTCCATGGTTCTCCTCCCTTCTCGTGGACGCGCCATTTGAACAGGCGCTTTAGGGCCTTGACGCATTTGGCTTTGTGGGATGTACTAGTGTCCTGCCCCGCCAACTCCCGGAGATAGCGGTCCGCGTGGTTCCGGATGAGGTCCGTTGTGTATCCCTCCCGCTCCCAGACCCACCGATAGAACTGATCGGTCCGGTAGGCAGTGTTCTTGACCGTGGCATGGGAGTAGCCCTCCGCGTGTTCTGGATCCTTCCCGAACACGCAGAGCCACTCAAGGAGGTCCTCCCGGTGCTCCCTGTAGTCTACGCGCTGGCGGGCATTGAGCCACTTCTTAGAGGGATCTGGGATGATCGGGAGGTCTCTGAGGAGTGTCATAGCTCCCTCTGATTTGTTCGTTTGGCCTTACACGCTCTGAACCGCGCTACGGTATGCGGGTTTTTGACATCCTCCCGGCCCTGAAGGGCGAGGATTCCTCCGTGGGACAGCACGCCGGTCGTGCGTCCCCGTCGGCAACGTCTCGCCTGCCGAACGGGGTCCGGCGAGGCGATACCGGGTGTGTGCGCGATACGTCGGCCCCGCGAGGGGTGTGGCGTATTCGGCGTCCATTCAGACGCGGTACCCGCTTGCACCGGGCATCCCGTCCGTCTCTCCGAGACGGACGGGATGCCCCCGGTCGCAGGGTTCCCCGCGTCCGGGCACGGGCCGTGCCATCGGCCTGCCTGCCCTTCGTGCCACGGTGGGCAGGCACAATCGAGCGAGGGGCGCTTTTTGCCTGCCGTGTCGCCACGGCCTCGGTGACGCCCTTGCGGGAACGGTGTGGTGGCCTTCGTCGTCCGGGCGGACCCCAATCCAACCGCCAGTGTTTGCCCGTTGTGCTTGCCCACGGATACGCTGTCTGGGGGCTTAATACCGGCGGTTGTGGCGGCGTTGTCGGATTCATCCCCGCGCTGAAGCATGGGGCTTTCTCCTTGACTTTCCGTAATAATGGGTGGCTACGTCGCCGGGATAGGCGCTGTAAAGGTTTAGACAGTTGAAGCTATACGGTACTGGGTAGTTAACGACCTCCTTGACCGGGATCGTCCGTTGAGCGAGTGATACGGTCGTTGAAAGTCATAGTATTGCGTGAATTGTCTGAACCACTCGCGGACGCTCGACCGACTGCCCATACACGAAGTGTGGAAGCGGTCGACTCGCATTTTGAGCGTATGAAATCACTTTCGATCTGTCCCCGTTAGCGAACAGTGGCATCACCCACTGGCTCGGCGAACGCCACCGTCTCCTTCACGTCCGTGATCTCCACCCTCACCTGGTCGCCCGGCTGGGTGCCCATGCGACGAGGATGAGGTAGTCTCGGTCACATCCCATTCTGTCGCGGTCGTTGATCCCGTTTAGATAGCGGTGGCCGCGGCTGGAAGGAGTGCAACGCGGTACGAGTCGTCGACGGAGAGCGAGCCGTTCTCGACGAGGTCCGCAGGGATCGGGATGACGTAGCGATCGTCGTGCGCTTCGAGCGTGGTTTCGAACAACGACTGCAGCGAATCGGGAATCTCAGCCATTATCGGACTGATATACTGCAACGCCAAAACGGGCTAGAATTTCGACCGAGTCCTCCAGTGGAGACGCAGCGGCCGACGCAACGATGCACGACCCCGCTCTCCGGGAATCGACACCGCGTTTCCGTTAGAACCCGCTCCGATGTCCCCTGGCCGCGTTACCCTTACCAAACAGGGGAGCGTGCGTGGGATTACCGAGTCACACCGCGAATCTCGATCGGACAGACGCCAGTATAGCGTCCATCGGTTGCCTGGGGACGTATCGAGCGATCCAGCTCAGGCGGTGTCGTAATCCGGCCGGACGGGACCGATCGGTCCCGCGTAGAGGCCGCCGCCGCCGAACTCGTCGTAGACCCTGATCGCGATGACGTTTTCACCCCCGTAGTTGACGATCTCGGCCGGCACCGAGTACTCTCTCGGTACCTGCCAGGCGGTGCTGAAGCCGTCGTCGGGGAAACTCCCCGATTGGCCGACCGCCTCCCCGTTGACGAACGTCCGGTCGACGTCGTCGATCTTGCCCACCGGCAGGAGTAGGTCCTCCTCGTAGTCCTCCCAGGAATTCGGAACGGTGATCGTTTTTCGATACCAGCCGAAGACCTGATCCTCCGTGTACTCCGAGTGGTCCTCCCAGCTCGCGGGGAGTTCGACCCGTTCCCAGTCGCTGTCGTCGTAGTCGGGTGCCGCCCAGGCCGCGTCGTCGCCTCTGTGGAACGACCAGGTCGGCGAGAGTGACAGCACCGGAAGCACCCGTATCGTCTGCGCGGGGAGCGCTTCGTCCAGCGACCGTCCGATTCGTATTTCGTGCTCGCCGGACGAGAGGACGGGGAGTTCGAACTGGACGGTGCTCTCGCTCTCGCCGGGGGCCAACCGGACGAACGCGGCACCGACGTCCTCGCCATCGACGAAGACGCGCAGGGTATCTCCGCCGACGACCGACCCGGAGTTCACCCCCGTGATCGTGACGGTGATCGGCTCCCCGGCGACCGCGACCTCCGGTGCCTCGAAGGAGACGTACTCCTGCTCGGGCGGCTCGTAGGTCGGTAACACCCGCATATCTGTACCGCTCACGGGTCGTAGCCGAATCGCCTGGCCGCCGCTGGCGGCCATCGAGGCGAGGATCGTCGTACTCGGATCGACGATCAGCTCGTCCATCCGCACGTCGGTCGGGTTCTCGTCGAAACGGGTGTCGCTCCCGTCCGAGTAGATCTCGGCGACGTACTTCGGGCCCCGTGCCCGCGTACCGTTCTTTCCCGGATTGAGGAACTCGAGCGGCACATCGACGGCGCGACCGTCGCCGTCGGTCATCGCGCCGACGTACCACTCCTCGCCCTTTCGCCGGGCGGTAACGATGTGCTCGCCGATTTCGGCCTCGACGACGACCGTGTCCTCCCAGCCGCCCGCGGGAACCTTCCGTAGAAAATCGAATTCAGGCTCCGTCTCGAAGTTCTCGTTCTCCGGGGTGTATCCCTCGTACTCGGCTGGCACCGGCGACTCCGCCCCGCTCTCGGTGACCGCTATCGTGTTGAGATTGAACCCGCCGACGTCGCCGGTGAACGTCTCCCCGGAGTCGTCGTAGTGCAGTTCGACGGCGATGCTGTTCTCACCTTCGGTGAGTTCGACCCGCGTCGTGAACACTCGCCAGTCGTCCCAGTACCGCGTGAACGGCGGCGTGATCGTCTCGGTCGAGTCGTTCACCCGGAGCGTGGCCCGTGGCTCGCCAGCTTCGACGACTCGAGTCGCGTTCTCTTCGGGCGCACTGGCGTAGCGCAGGTGCAGGTCGTACGCCCCATCCGACGGGACGTCCGTGACCGTCCACGAGACCGACGATCCGGACGGCACTCGGTTCGGGTCGACTGCGACGTAGTTCGTCCCGAACGCGTTGCGCCACTCGTCGGCGGTGACGAACCCGTCCAGGTCTCCGGCGGCCGCCTGCAGGAGTTCACCGATCTCCAGTTCCGGGTTTACGTAGGCCTCGATGCGATCGGCGACCATCTGCAGCCCGGCGTTGTAGTTCGGGTACATCGCGAGCTGTTTGGCCCGCGTCGTCTGGATCCGCCCGCCGGTATCGTCGTTGAAGGTGATGTCGAAGATACCCGGCTGGTAGCTCGCCGGACCGGCCAGCATCCGGGTGAACGGCAGGGTGACGTGGTGGGCCGGGCTGACGTCGGAGGCGAGCGCACCGAAGCCGTCGTATTCCTGTGCCTTGACCGTCTCGGTGGACGTCAGGTTCGGATACGTACGGCGCTTCCCGGTCGGCTTGTCGGCCTCGTGGCGCTCGAGCAACTGGCGATTCGCCGCCGCCTTTCGGGCGACCAGTTCGTGGTGGTTGACCGCGATCTGGCTGTGTTGGCTGGTGGTCGCCGTTCCGCCGTCCCCCGTGTGACCCAGTCCGTCGTCGTTGACGTATCCGTTCTTGATACTGCGGATACCGTTGTCCTCGTAGTACTGAAAGATATCGTCGTTCAGGATCTGCTCCTCGTAGGTGACGAGGTTCCCGGCTGTCTCGTTGTGGGCGGTCATCTCGACAGTCGGAGCGAGTGACTGCCCGTAGTCGGTGACCTCGGTCAGATCGAAGTCGGGATACGACCGGTCGAAGTCCATCGTCACCCCCGACCCGGGGAAGCTGTTCCAGCCCTGATTCCATCCTTCGACGAGCACGCTCTCGATGCAGTTCTCGCTGGCGAACCGCATGTACCGCTTCATCCGTTCGGTGCGGGCACCGTGGATGTACCCTGCCGGATCGTTCCCGTTCGCCTCGATCTCTGTGTCGGACTTGTACTCCCAGTTGGCGTTCCCCGCGATCATCGTCCACCAGATGCCGACGTACTTGCGGGGCGTAATCCAGCCCGTGTCGGGTTCGCCGTCGACGGTCGGGAGCACCGACTCGTTCAGTTCGTCGTTGAGAAGCGGAATCAGTGACGATTCTACGAGTTCGCCTGGGCTGTCCGTAAGCTGTATCGTCCGCCAGGGGGTCACTGTCGGCGGTTCGGTCGACACCTTCGTCCCGTCGGGAAGCGGTGCGAGTTCCGCCGCGAAGTCCGTCCCACCGTCGTCGGATCGGGGGGCGAGCGACATCGTGGCGTAATCCGTAAGGTCCGCCTCGTGGACGCTCAGATACGCGTCCTCGCCGGCTTTGACGGTGAACGGGGTGTGCGCACCGTTTCGAATGGTGTTACCGTTCGGACGGGCGGTTCGGGTTCCGGACTCGACGTCGCTGAGCTTCGTCTCCCTGTACTCCTGCTCGAACCGGGGATTGACGAACTCGTTGTCGATCCACCAGGCCGTGTAGTCGTCGGCGAAGTTGAACTGGGTATTCTCCGAGGCGATGACGGTGCGTCCGCTGTTACTGGCGAAATCGTCGCCGAGGACGAATCGGAACCCCACTCCGTCGTCGAACACGCGAAACTCCACGTTCGCTGTCCGCCCCGGCGCACTCGTCTCAGCCAACCCGACGCGGAGAAACGCGTAGTCCTCCGAAACGGTGGCATACTGACCCCACACCGGCTCCCACGTCTCGGTTGCGACACCGGTCTCGCTTCCCGTGACCGTAATCCTCGTACCGCTGGCACCGTCCGCTGTAGCGCCGAACGGTGGTTGATTCCGGAAATCGAAGCCCAGCGCCGAGGATTTGACGTACTCGGTCCCGTCGAACGAGACAGTGTACGCGGGTACGCCAGTAGAGACATCGAGCGTTACTCGAATGCTCCCGTCGGGAGAAGCGACAGTCTGTATATCGGTATCGGTCTCGTTCGAGATCGTCGCAGATACCGATTCAGGGACCTCTACGGTGTATGCAGCGGCAGCGAGCAATCCAGCGAACCCGCTCAGGACGTTCCGCCGGTCGAGCCAGGTGGTGGAGGTCGATTCTCTACGACGATCCTCGTTTCCGTTCGGAGTGCCGGACATGCACACGATATTTAGTCGACGGTATATGAGTATTATCGCAACATAAATATATTTAAAAACATATGCTAAAATGTCTATTATATTTCACAGAGCTGGGATCGCAGATTCAGACGAATCGAATTTACGTTATACCCGCGAGCGCGCGGACGTCAACCCGCCAGACGATCATGACGATGATGGGATTCTCTCGCTGTTTAAGGATAGTTGGACCAGCAGACCGAGGCAGGGGGCGAGTGTCGATCCGGTGGCGCATCGATCCTGGCGTCGTAGACAAAGTGCCGGTTTATATCTCGCCCTCCTTCGAGACGTTCTATCTGTATCATCGCCACGGTCGAGGTCGCGTTCGAGATCGTCGATGTGCGTGAGCAGATCCTGGAACGTCGTCGGAGCGGTGCGACCGGGCCGTTCGAGGTAGATGGCGCCCCGCTCAGTCGTCTCCCATACCTTCGAGGGCGAGCCGCCGCCCTCCTCTTGACGACCGACGACATCGACGAGATCCCAGTCTTCGAGACGGGTGAGGTGGTAGTGCATGCTTCCGGAGGGGATCGAGACCGCCTCTCGCAATCGGCCAGTCGGTATGCCTTCCTCAGCAGCGTGGATCGTTGCGAGGAGTTTCGCCTGGTCCTCGGAGATCTCGGCATCGATTTGCTCGAACACGGGCGAGCCGGTGTCCAATTTATCAGATCCAATATAGCGATCCTATGCAGCACTAATAAGATTACAGCCTTAGTGACTATAGCTCTAATACAGCCTGTCCAAAAATTTCCGACAGAGAATACCCACCCAGGAGCTATATTTCGCTCTCCGATACGGAAGCCGCGACGCCAGCCTGTCTATCAGATTCTTGAACAACTGGTAGCGCCGCTCGGTAACGTCTCTCGGGCGGCACGAATGGATGGGCCGCTCTGCGAGCGGTCGACTGCAAACATGTTCGACGATACGTCTCATCGACGCCCCGTTGCTGGTCGCGGCCAGCGGTCAGCACACGAAGATAGATTCAGGTGGGGAGCGCCAACAGACCCGGGCTTGGTGGGGGAGCGCCGATGAGTGGTGAACGTCCATCGGCATCGTAGAGATAGCCCTTCAGGGGCAACTGCTCGATGTGCGCTCGCGCGTCGACACACTTGTTGCCCGGCTTTATGAGATAGGCGATGGCGTCCTCTCGCGCGGGGGGGTCGTCCTCGTCTGTGGAGTGTACCAGTTTCCCACGGGCTAGCGACAGGAGGGTTTGTCGGCGCCGAAAGGCGCGAGGCGCGCCTGCGAGCGTGCCGGAGCGTGAATTCATATGACCGATCCAGACATACTCGACGACACGGCAGCCGATCACGAGCGGCATGAAACCGAACTCCTCGCACAGGATCGGGATGCAGCCCGAGTGTCGACGGCGGACGTCGACGAGACGACCGCACGACAACTCGTGAGTGACCTCGTCGACGACGGTGTCGTGACGGCGGTCGCCGAGCAGCGAGTCCTCGTTCACGAACCGAGTGGCGAGGCGTTCGACTCGATTCGACAGCTCGCTGTCTTTCATCGCGGCTGGTCGACTGCCTGCGATGCTGGCAGAGTAGACGAATGATGCAGCAGACGCTTTCAGGATATGGGTTCTCTGATGCGTTCCCGGGTCAGAGCGTGCAGAAGACGTTACCTGGGATGAGGACAAGCGGGTTTCGCATCCAGCCTGTGTTGACTGTGTGATCCAAGCCGGACTAGATCCTGAAAGCTTGCTCACCCTGCCTGCGACGGGTGCAGACTCATCGTTGCCGTAGCCTATTTAACTACTGGGGAGTAAAAATGCCCATGGGCAGTCAAAGTATCCAGAAGGGCACATCACTCGAGCTGCCGATCCCCGTCCCTCCTACCACCCTCTTTAGACACAAGTCTACGGGGGAAATTCTTGCAGTACTCGTCGACAATCCCTATACTGCGTTCGGAATTCGGGATTTGAGCAGAGCGACGAATCACCCCCATCGAAGTATTTCGTCAGCCATCGACGATCTCGAAGCAATTGACTTCGTCGAAGTTGAGCACGCCGGGCGGAAAAAACTCGTTCGTATCAATCGTAGCCGACTTAGCAAACCCGACGATCCGATCATTCAGATCCCACAGGACGAATTTCACGTCCCCGTCCGAGAGCTCGTGAGAAGGTTAACTGACCAGATAGAGGAGATCCACGGAATCGTCCTCTTTGGCAGTGTTGCCCGAGGGGACGCCGACCGGCGAAGCGATATCGATTGCTTCGTGCTCGTGGACGGCACCCAGGCGACAGCCCAGCAAACCGCCCACGAAATTACATCGGAGCTGAACGAGGAAGCCTTCGATGGTGACCGCTACAAATTCCACGTCCTCGTCGAATCCGTCGAGAGCGCACACCGCTACGGGAATCGACTGCGCGAGATCTTCGCTACGGGCCTGACGCTCAAAACCTCCGAAACGCTCACGCAGCTCAAAGAGGAGGTGCTCACGAATGGACAATAGCTACGTCGACGATGCACTCATCGACGCCGAGGCAGCCTTTCAGGAGACCCGCGGGCAAACAGGCGAATCCGATTTAGATGTCTCTGACGCCGCCCTCGTCCAGCTACGGAAGGCCTGTCGACTCCTCAAAGCAGCGCGGACGCTCCGTGAGCAGAACGGCTACTACACAGTGGTGATCGAGGCATCGTTCGTCGCTGTCGAGCGCAGTATTCAGTTCTATCTCCTCCATCGCGGACACGCCTCTGGGGAGGATTTACGCTATGAACATACAGCGGTGTACCAGCAAGGCGGGGCGGTGAATCTATTTAGCGAGGCGTTTGCCGATCGCCTGACCCAACTCTGGAAGCGGAACCGAGCCGAGGTGTACTATCGTGAGACGGTCGCCAGTGCCGAGCAAGCCGACGCGATGCTATCGCTTGCCGAAGCCGTCCACCGATATATTCTGAATTTCGCCTCATTGCGGCATGAATGCGCCTGCTCCCGCTGAATCGTGTGACTACTACTCGCACCAGAAAAACCGATAACACCGTCGGACTGCCAAAGACATGCAGACCGAATGCCGAACTCTGATACACTCAATGCCATCCGAGAGCAGACGGAGATCCCGGCTCTTGCGTCGGTCGATGAAAGGATGCGAACTCGTGGGCAAGCGAGCGCAGAACCCCCAAGGACCATCAGGATGCGCATTTCGACGAGGCCATGGCCGAGATCGTCGATCAGTACGGAGAGGAAGCCATCCTCTCATACTGTCACCCCGTACTCGTCGGCCAATTCCTGGAAGTCCTCCCATTCCGGAAGTCGAGACGTTCGCTGGTCACCGCTGGTGTCGAGATACGTACAGAGTTCGTCGACGACATCATCGACGCCGTACTTCACGGCTTGTGTTCGTAGCTCGTCGCGGTCGATGTCGACGTGACTGAGCAAGAGCAGACAGTATGACTGGGCTCGTGCGCCCGAATCGATCACGAGCATGTGGCAGCACAGTGTCTCCGGGGAGAGGTCATCCAACGTCTCCGAATAGAGGTAGTACCGACGGTCACGTGCCAAGAGTAGTAGGCCGTATTGTTGGAATTGGTCTGGCCCTGTCGGAATGAAGTGGTCGTCGGTGATCTCAGTCGTCGTCTGCACAAGGAACTCCTCGAGAGATTCCCAGAGGATCGTGTACGTGTCGGCCTGCTCTTCGATAGTCTGGCGGTGGGCGTGATGGGCAAGCTCACGAGCGAATGCACTCAGCTGTTCGAAGCCGTCATTCAGTGCGTACGCACCGGTGTCGATTTGGTAGATGATTCCGCGATGTTGAAGCGGGGCAAGCGCCCGGTGGACGGTACTTCGGTGGACGTCGGCGCGGCGTGCGAGATCAGTCGCGGTCCGTGGGGTATCGAGGTAGTAGCACACACGGAGGGCTGCCCCTGACAACAGCTCCGGCCAGTCGATGTGTGAATACTGCTGCATGAGGTCCGTGAGTAACTCGAGTGCCTTTGCGTCCGACAGTCGAAGCTGCTTTGTTTTGCCCTGTCGACGTGTCTCGACGAGGCCAGCCGTTTCGAGCCGGTCAACGAGTTCTGAGGTGTAGCTGAGACTCCGATCGAGATTCGTTGCGAGGTCAGAGACCGTCTGCTCACCGTGGAGGGCAGTGAGGGCGCGAACCTCGCCTTCTGTGAGCATACTGTTGCATACTAGCGAACTAATATATAAATAACTTCGGTATTTTGCAACACTCGACTAGCTCAGTCGAGGACGTGGATATAACGGATGAAAGCCCTCGGCCGCTCGGCATCCCGCGACCACGGGAAGACGGTCCTGCTCACTCCGTTGGGCGGGCTGCGACTTCCCTGCCTTCGTTCGCTGCGCTCACGAAGACCACGCTGCGCGCCTCGTTTCACTCGGTGCTTGGCGGGGTCGGGGGACGACCGAGGCGGCCTCGCCCTTTCTGAGTCCACCAGGATATCGACTGTGTTACTGAGCGTCGAGAGTGGTTGAACGGTGTTTCTCTACGGCCCGCCCCGCTCGCCGCTTCCGCCCTCCGCTTGCTCACGGCTCCTTCCAGTCGCCGTTCGCTTTCGAGGCGCGAGCGCCTCGCTTCGCTCGCGACCGACCATTCCGGGCCTGCGGGCGCTCTCCGCACCGCCCGCGCCCGTTCCGGGCTAAAATGAATGTGCCCTCGACGCCAGCGGGTATCCCCGTCGGTTGCGCCCCTTGCGGGCTTTCGCGTTCCAGGGCGACTGTCGCCCTGGACACGGACCCGCGCATCGGGCCGGACACGAGCGGGCATATCCCGCTGGCCGCTCGCTCCGGGCGGGTCGGCGCGCGGTGCTGGTTGGGTGGCCTCCCTATGGCGCGCTCTCGCTCGCGCCCCAGGGGCGCTCGCGAAGGCGCGAGCGAGAGCGCGCAGATGGTTGAGTTGGTCGTTGTGGACAGCCACGGCTGGAGAGTCGTGGTGTCGGAAGAAGACGCCGAGTGAGCGCCTTCGCGGTACCCAGGATCAAGTGAGTACCAATGTCGAGTAAGAACGTCTTCAGTAATGAGGTTTCGGTTGATGAACAGGTATTCGAAACAGCGGACGAAGCGGCGGTCGACGAAGACGGCTTCGAGGTCGTCGACGAGACCCCAGAGTTTCAGGCGACGGTGCAGATGGAGGTGCAGGCGAAGGTCGATGCCAACCACCCGGACGGGATGGTCGACACGAGTGACGAGCGGATCTACGGTGCGACCCTCGAACAGGAAGAGCGCATTCGGGCGCGGGAGGCTGAACTGGAGCGCATCAGTGCCCAGGCAGAGCTGGGGGCGCAAGACGGTCGGGAGAGGCGGACGCGAGATATCGCGGCGAAGCGGAGCGCTGAGCGGCGTGCTGAGTTCCAGCAGCGGGCGGCAAGCGTGAATCCGATGGCGGACCCAGAGCGAGACGATCCTCGTGCAGAACTCGCGCAAGAACAGCTGGCGGCGGTGAACAAGCAATCGATGCGGTTGGCCGAGAAGCTGGATGGCTGGTCGCGAGCGGCGATTGGTCGGCGACTGGGTGAAGCCGTCGTCGGTGGGAAAGACCTGATGAGTGCGGTCGTCGGGGTGTTCGAAGAACTAGAGACGGCGCCGGGACAGGTGGTTCCCATCGGGACGCTCGAGGACGTCGATCGCAAAGAGGTGAGCATCGAAGGGACTGTGACCCAGCTGTGGGAACCTTCCAGTCCGAGCATCGCTCAAGTTGGGCTCATCGAGGACGAGAGCGGTCGTACAAAACTGACGAGCTGGAAGGCGTCGGATGCTCCGTGGATCGAAGAGGGCGAGCGCGTGCGGATTCACGGAGCGGCGAAGAACTGGTACAATGGGCGTGTCTCCGTGGCCCTGACCGGGTGGAGCACCGTGTACTTCCCTGAGCGCGGTCGGTGGTGGGAAGCGTAGGCTATCGTCGCGGCCTTCTTTTTTGCTATGAGCCGGACCGGCCCAAGCCCCGCCACCCCACCCTCCGCTACGTGCTCGCTTCGCTGCGCACGTAGCCACAACCTCGAGACGGTGTCCATGAGATATGAATAAAGCCGGCCGGGGAAATGGTTGGGACTCAGCCAGTCGACAATCGCCGACATCGCGGACTCGTCGCCGGTGACGGTGCGAACCCACCGAAATACACCTGACGAACTCCTCGAACAAACGGAGCAGACCAGCACTCTATCGGCGAGTGAGATAACTCAGCCATTAGCTACACAAAGAGGCGTTCAATCGACTGACTGAGAAGGGATGTATCGACGCCGATGAGCCGCGCTGCGCGGTCGTATACCTCATCTGTTGTCACGTCTCGAAAGGCCGTGATATCGTCGTCGCTCAGATGGGTGTGGACGGCCTCCGTTATCTCGTCGTACTCGGTGACGTACCAGAGGAGCGCGTGCAGATCAGTGAGGTCCTTCAAGCGCTTGTGGCTCTTATCCCGCTGGGGAAAAGCACGGACTTTCATCGCTGCGAGCAGCTCCGGGGCGGCAATGAGAACCGCCGTAGGTGCGTCCCAGGAGACGTAGTCATTGAGTGCCTCCGCCCGTCTAGCCGTAAATGCGGGTTCGAGCAATGGTTCTGCGGGCGGCCTGAAGCCAAAGACATCGTGGAACGCATCCAGTGCGGTGGTGTCGGGGATGATGTCGATATCGACGCGAAAGATGTTATGTGGGGGGTGGTCTTTCGCTGCCTCGTCACTCAAGCGCTCTCCGGTTTCCCGATGAAACTGTTGATAGAAGCCGAACCGACCCCGGGTATAGCCGAGTTCGTCTTCGATCTGCTGAAGCGTCGTTGCGACCGGCGTCATGGGTAGCTCCTCGGTCGTCCAGTCCGGCTTGATATGGATGCCGAGGTCGATATCGCGCGACCCGATGTAGGGCCGATCATAGACATCCTGGAATCCTCCTGTAACGTGCAGGTGGACGGCCCACCCGCCAAGCAGACACACTGGTGGGTTCGCGGGCGCGGCGATATCCTGCAGTTCCCGCTCGGATAGCTTGGTCACCGCGTCGACGTACTGGCTTCGGTCGCCGCTACTCATTGTGATACCTCTCGATCAGGCGATGGGCAGCCTCGACAGCAGGGCCGTCCTCGTCGAGGAGGTCAACAATCACTTGTGGGATCGATACCGTCCGAACACCGTCAATCGTCTGGGTGTTGTAGAAGACGTACTCGTCGGTCACCCGGAATTCCGTGTTCCCACCTCCAATCAATCCTCGCTGTTCGATGAACGTAAGCCACTGTTCGATATCGTCGGGCTTCACGTATAAGGCCGTCTCGGAGACGAAGAGAAATCCCTGGTGGATGTTCTCGGCTTCGTACGTCGTGAGGGCGTACTCGAGTCCGGTCTCCTGAAGCTGGTCGCGTGGCTGCTGGAGCGACACGCTGAGATCGTTTGGCGGGACCCGTGTTTTGCGCCAGTGCTCGTAGAGGGCCGTTGGATCGACTACCCTCGTATTGTCGATGAGACCAGCCGCTTCGAGCTGACCGAGGTAGTCGTAGCCCCACGACTGAGAGACGTCTGCACGCTTGGCCACTTCGTACGTGCTCAGATCACCCGTGGGGTGAGTACAGAGGACGCGATGCAGTCGCTCCTTCTTGAATCCGCGTTCACGCGCGGGCGGCTCAAGGAGCATACTACCTAGGTAGCTCGCTATACTTATATATCTAACCGGAATCCGGTAGGGGGTATAAATACTAGTCTTGCCGGAACGTCCGGTAATTCTCGAGCTTATATACTCAACCAGAGCAGTGGAGTGCAGTGAATATTTAAACGCGAAACCGGAGCAACACAGTTCACGACCACAGATGTCCAGACAAGATGCTGATCACGAAGAGCTCCGGCCGCTCGGCGAAGCGACGCAGATTCCCGACAATACCCTCTCCAGCGGTACCGACGGGGAACCCCAACGTCAACGAACAGGTACAGTCGACGCAGGCTATCCAGACGACACGGCAGTAACGCCGGCCGAGTGTGCCTCCTGTGGGGCGTCGATCCCCGCTGGCCAGACGAAGTGCCGGTTCTGCCTATCGAACCATATCTCGATGCAGTCGTCGATGACCCGGACACCCCTGATTCGGAGTGTGATCTCTTCCACGTCATTCACGTCCTCGTCAAGTCGTCGACGTTCTACGGCGCCGTGGCAAAGGGATCTGCTGCGGCCTCTCTCCTCGCGAAACCGGGGTCCAACTCTGCGGTCGACGACTGCCAGCTCATCTACGACCTCAACGAGAAGCCAGCAGCGCAGCTTGCCGACCAGTGGCCCGCGCTCCCCTCGGCGACACGGGTTTCAACGGAGTGCGGCGAACAGCTGCTCGCGACGGCTCATGAGCGGACGACGTGGCGAGACTCGACCCAGTCGCGTCACGACGGCGAGCACGCGACGTTTCTCTACGACGAAAGCGGGAGTGGGATTCGCGACGAGGAGCGTCTTGCAACCCTTTTCGAGGACGCAGACGACGATATCTGGCTGGTGCCAGCGATTGCACTCCAACGATCCGTCACCGACGCCAGTACCGGGAGCCCCCGATACGCGAGCCCGAACAGAGATCACTTCGAGTGTCGGAAGTGCAATCGAGAGACCGAACATCGATTCGACGAATTCGAACCTGTTCCTGACGACGAGTGGGCCGGGCAGCCGATGTGGGAGTGTCAGGTGTGTGGAACTCCTCGATACGGGCCGGAGCCTGAAGGGGGGCGGTAGGCTAGATGTCGGGCTTAACCAACGGTCGTTGGTCTTTTCACCGGTAATGCGACAGCAAGACCCCTGCTGAAGTATCTTCGACCAGCCGATAATCGCATCTGGAGCGGATGTCGCGTTGTAGCCCGGAAAGACCACCGAAATGAAGATCTGGTATCGTTGGTTAACTGAAGACCAGTCTAGGATCGTCTCGGAGATATCCTACTATCTGCCCGCCTACGTTTTTCGTCACCGCAAAGCGGCGGAGGCGTCCAAATGGATCCGCGAGATACACCGGGGTACCGGCTGCACCGCGCGCTCAGTAATCTCAACGATATCGATGTCGAGCAATTGGATTCCGCTGATTGGGAGCGAATCGACACAGCGGTGACGCTCTTGGAGCAGGTGAGTCTCCTCACTCGACCAGCTGCCACGGAGGACGCCGGCGTCCACGTAGACTCCTGACGACACGACCGTCGAACAGTACTTCTTCCCAGTTCATCTCAGGATACGTTCGTTATCCCCCTAGAGGGGGTGCGGGGTAGGAGAACGCCCCCGAATACAATCTATGGCAACACTCCAAGCAGCGACGACGTCGACCGGCGCAATCGTATCGGACGCACAAACAGTCCGCGAGCTCTGCGAGAGCCACTGCTTCGGGACGCTCAACTGGGAGGTCACTGAAGACGGCGAGCTCACCATCTGGGGCGACGATGATTTCGAGGTATACAAAGCCCGGGAGGACGGTCTTCCGGACTACGACGGCGGCATCGTGACCCACGAGTTCCTCCGGACGCTTGCCGACTATCTCGAACTAGACGAGGTACTCGACATCCAGACAGCTGGGTTCACGAAATGTCGCTTCCCGGTCCTGGCAAAGCGGTACGTCGTTCGCGACGGAGAGGTCTTCCACGCTGACCTCAGGTCCCTCGAGCCAATTGAGGGGTAGCTGTTGTTCATCCACTCGTAGGACAACCTGCTTCGAGGCAGCTGCTGTTTTTCGAGGGCTGGAAGGACTGAGCCCTCGTGGGCTCATGATTCCATGACTGAAGAACTATCCGACGATCCGTTCCACGACTGCGAGTTGGGCCCCGACGCGGTTCTCGGGACACAGACCTTCGAAGACGTCCTGTTCACAGACGACACAGAGACGCCAGTGAACGTGCTGACTGGCGAGACACCAGCGCATCCGCAAGCGACTGTCGAGGAGGCGAAGGCGTTCGCAGCGAGTATCGACACCGACACGCCACAGATCGCGCTCCCAGCCTCAGTTGAAACACAGATCGAAACCCAGAGCAACCCGTACACCGCTGCTGCGTTCTTCCACTTCAAGGCGACTGGCTCGCTCGAACGCCACCGTGCCTACCACGCCGCCTACGAATCGGAGGTGTTCGACGTTCAGTTCGAGGCTGACTACGAGACCGGCGATCTGACGATCACCGTCGACGAAGGTGCGGAAAAGAAAGAGTAGACGTCAGCCACTCGAACGAGTCTCGGCGACGAACGTCTGCATCCGGTCGAGCGCCGCCTGCGCCTCGTCTCGATTCTCAGTGAACTGCTGGACGACTTCCTCAGGCAGGTCGAGTTCCCGAGCCAAGAGGATCAACCGATCGAGGAGCGTGATTTCGAGCCGTTCGTTGATCATACCAATACTAATTGCGTCGAGGTCGCGGAGGTCGTCGTCCGCGACCTCGGCGACGAACTCGTCTTTCTCGGCGAGCAACCCCTCCATGATCGGACTCCCCCGCTCGGTGGGCTCTTCGCCGATCAACTCGAAGATCGATTCGATACGGTGGATCTGGGCGACCGTGTCCTCTTTGTGCCCCCGAAAGAGGTCGCTGATCTCCTCGCTGGCCGCCGCCTCCGAGAGATCGCCGTGCAGATCGAGGATCTCCACCTCGGCATGATACAGTTTCTGCAGTTCCCGCTCGAACATGTCGCGTTGCGTTCTGATAGTCATCTTTCCGTGTAACTCCGGTCAACCGTCGAATCCGTGGTCAATACGTATCGTTCAGGCGCTGCTCGGTCGAGAGACTCGACGGCGACTCTGGACCTACTCATCAGTGTCCTCCGCGAAGAGCTGGTCACGAATACAGCCTTGGAGTTCAGTGACGTCGACAGTCCCGCTCTCGATGAGGTACTGGAGTTCACCGGCAGAGAGTTCCTCCCCGGCCTCGAGGTCGGCGAGAATGTCGGACAGTGACGCGGGCGTCGCTTCGATATCGAGATGGACCTGGTTGACGAGTAAGTCGTCTTTCCGTCCCGCTCGAGTAAGCGCGTCGGTGACGAACTGCTCGGCAGCTGCCCCACCCTTGGCTGGTGACGTCGCATCACGCATGAGTCCAGTGACACCGACGTTGTAGAGGAAGAACGCGAGCGCGTCTCGAACCCCGTTCGCGAAGGACTCGCGCTCGCCAGTCTTCGAAGTCCCCTCGGCGGCCAACAGTTCGAAGATCGCTTCGCACTGGTCATCGTCGAGATGCTCGAAGAGGATCGTGAAGTCGAGAACAGAGTTCCAGACGCGTTCACGGATATCCTTGCGACGCTGATAGCGCTGCTGTTTGGCGTGTTCACCCTCGTATTCCTTGTCGCCCGTCAGCCAGCGGCGATCCTCAGTAGTTAGCATCGCATTCTTGCGACTGGCCATGCTCTGCTCGTGGTGACGGCTCCTGCCGGTATAAATACCCGGTTCGAAGTAAATCGGATATACTATACGGTATAGCAAATCTATTTACCCTTACCGCTCAGTTGCGATAGTAGATGCAGGGCATCCCGCGTCACTCCCCGCCCCTCATTGGTTCGAACACCATCGAGGTGACCGGTAGTAATGAGTGACGCACCTGCACGCGACACAGAGACCGTGCGTGGCTACCAGGGGGCGGCGAGTCCATCGAAACTCCTCGAAGTCGCGCGGTTCTTCCTCAAACTCGGGCTGGTCGGGTTCGGCGGTCCACTCGTCCACATCGCGATGATGGAGGACGAACTCGTCGGCGAGAACAGCAAGGAGTGGAGCGACGAGGGCACGTTCATGGAAGGGCTGGCCATCTGCAACATGCTCCCCGGCCCAGCCTCGACACAATTGGGTATCTTCATGGGCTGGGTTCGAGCGGGCAACCTTGGCGCACTCGTCGCCGGCGCGACGTTCATGGCCCCCACGTTCCTGATCGTCGTCGCACTCTCGTACGTCTACTTCGCGTACGGCCAGCTCCCGTCCGTTGAGGCGTTCTTCTACGGCGTGAACCCGGTCGTCATCGGACTGATCGCCGGGGCGGCCTACTCAATGGCCCGCAGCTCGCTCAAAGAAGGGCGAGCCGACCTCGAGTTCACGCTCGGCGACCATGATTGGGTGATCGACGTGCGACTACTCGCCTTGCTTGTGGGCGCGCTCGTCGCGACGGTCCTGCTCAATCCGAATCCCGTCATCGAGTTTGCCATCGCTGGACTCGTCGCCGTCGTCCTGTTTCGTCCGGACTGGCTGCGGGCGAACCAACGGCGCGTCTCCATCACTGCTGCGGGTGGTGTGCTACTGGCGGCTCTCTATACGTTCCGCGACCGGATCGGGGCGACCATCGGCGACTCAGTTGCGCTACCGGGTGCCGTCGGCGGATTGGTCGCGACGCTGTGGGGGAATGTCTGGGTGAAACTGTTCCTGTTCATGCTCTATACGGGATCGTTCATCTTCGGTGGCGGGCTGGTGCTCATCCCGTTCATCGAGAAGTACGTCGTCAGTGAGTTCGGCTGGCTGACCGCGACGCAGTTCGTCGACGGCATCGCCATTGGCCAACTGACGCCGGGCCCGGTCGTGATGACGACTACGTTCGTCGGCTACAAACTCATGCTCGACATCTACGGGAGTGTCGGTTGGGCCGTCGTGGGTGCGTTCGTCGCAATGGTCGGCGCGTTCGCGCCCTCCTTCCTGTTCATCACCCTCGCGTTCCCCTACGTGGCGCGGGTCCGGGACAACGATATCGTCCGCGTGGCTCTCTTCGGGATAAACGCGGCGGTCGTTGGAGCCATCGTTGGGGCGACTGTCACGCTCGCGTTCGACGCGTTCGCCGTCGTCACGGGAACCCCGGCGATGTTCGCGGCCCTCTCCCTTGACCCAGTGCGGGTCGGCCTGGCGGCCGTCACGTTCGGTCTCTTCACCCGCGGCACGGATGCAGCCTACCTGATCATCGGTGGTGGCGCCCTCGGCGCCGCCGTGTACTTCCTCGTGTAATCACTTATGGCAACCGACCAAGAGACGGACTCCTTCGACCTGTTCGCATCGTTCCGCCAGTTCTTCGCCCTCGAACGGGACGTCCTCGTCCTCTCGGTGGCGATGCTGGCGTTCAGCCTCAGCTTCCAGATGACCAGCCGCTACATCCCCGAATACATGCGGGTGCTCGGAGCGGGTGCCGGCGTGATCGGCCTCTACGGGAGCGTCAGCAATCTCATCAGTGCGGTATATCCCTACCCGGGCGGCGCGCTCTCGGATCGGGTCGGTTCGCGCATCGCGCTCACCGGGTTCGCCGTCGTGACGACGCTCGGGTTCGGGCTGTGGTGGCTTGCCCCCGAATTGGGAGCTATCGGTGTAGCTGGCTTCTCAATCCCGGCGTGGATGTGGATCTTCCTCGGACTGTTTCTGGCGCAGGCCTGGAAATCGTTCGGGCTCGGGGCGACGTTCGCCATCGTCAAGCAGAGCGTCCCACCGAACAAACTGGCGATGGGATTCGCGTCAACGGAGATTTTCCGCCGGTTCGGGTTCCTCATCGGGCCACTGCTCGCTGCAGCCATCCTCGCCACGACGGCCACGTTCGTCACAGGCTTCCAGCGAATCCTGTTGCTGGGACTCGCGTTCGCAGCGGTCGCGACCGTCGTACAGCATTTCCTGTATGACGCCAGCGAGGACACCATCGGGGACTCCTTCGAGGGACTCGACCAGATTCGGCACGACCTCCGCGAGATGCCCGAGACCTTACGACCGCTACTGGTCGCGGACACACTCATCCGCTTCGCGAACGGGATGGTGTACGTTTTCTTCGTCATCGTGGTCACGGACTTCCTCGACGTGGGCTTCCAGGGCTTCGGGGCGACCCTGCAGCCAGCGGCCTTCTTCGGGGTGCTGCTCGGTATCGAGATCGCCGTCGCGATCATCACGAAAGCACCCGTCTCGAAGCTCGCCGAATACACGGGGCTGAAGCCGGTCGTCGGACTCGGCTTCTTCGTCTACGCGACGTTTCCCATCCTCCTGATCAATGCCCCGGCGAACCAGTGGGTGCTGGTCGCGCTGTTCGCGTACTCCGGCCTCCGGTTCGCCGGACTTCCCGCGCATAAAGCGCTGATCGTCGGCCCGGCCGAGCGCAATGCCGGCGGCCGGGTGACCGGGACGTACTACCTGATTCGGAACACGATCGTGATTCCGAGCGCGGCACTCGGTGGCTGGCTCTACGGCAGTGACTGGACGCTCAGGCTAGGGAGCCGAATCAGTACCCTAGGCGTGCCAGAGGTCGTCGTGACCGCTGGCCCGACGCTCGCGTTCACCGTCGCAACGGTCGTTGGCGTCGTCGGAGTTGGCTACTTCGCTGTCTTCGGCGAAGAGTTCGGAGCGTACGCGAGGTGAACGGAGAGCGTTGTTTTTCGTATCGTGATTAGACAGGGGGGGTGTCTGGGCCGGCGCTATCCGTGGGACAAGGTAGTCTCAAGGTCGTCGAAGAACGCTGTGACGAGCTGTTCGATCTCGTCGCGTTGTGCCCGGACGTCATCGAGGTCGTCACCACCCGGATGATCGAGCTCCCATTGCTCGCTCTCCCCTGTCCAGCCGTCGGGCCGGAACTCGTCGACCGAACAGCCCATGGTGACGACGTGACCGACGTTCTCGATATCCGCCGGTTGAATTCGTCGCGGTGTGCGGTCGCTGATGTCGATGCCCTTCTCCTGGAGCACAGTGATGACCGACTCGTGAACGTGGTCGGCTGGATCAGTACCACCAGTGATGATGTCGATATCGAGCCCGCGCTCTGCTCGCTCTCGTTCGGCGAAGGCTGTGGCCATCTGACTTCGACCCGCGTTCCCCTCACAAACGAACGCAACTGCCGTCTGTCCCGGCTCAGTACGGCTCATGTGGGCAGCTACAGTGGCAATCGTTGTATATGGTTCGTCCAACGGGGTGAGGAGGGTTTATCGAGCGCCGGCGATGGGTGCCGGCGCATCCCGTAGTGACGTAGTGTACAGTCAGGTGCGTCGGCAGACCGAGGTGAGAACCAATGCATATGGTCATCTACACGCTCGTAGAGGCATCGACGCGAGACGACGCTCTCGCCACTGGTAAGACGGTGTTCGATCGACTCGTCGGCGCGGTCCCCCACGCTGGCGCTGTCTTCGATTACTATGTGACGTTCGACGAAGATGGGACATCAGTTGCCGGCTCAGCCCGATGGGGCGACCTGCCGGTGGCTGCGCCCGTGGATTCCAACGATGGAGAGGAGCTGCTGGAACGCGGCTGGGACGCGACCGAGGACGAGTTCCAGCGGAACCTCGACCGGGTGAAGGAGGCCCTCGACGACCTCAGTGATGAAGAGATTATGCGCGACGAGGACCTCGCCCGGCACGCCTTCCACCAGGTCGGCGCCTACGACGGTCCATCGGTATTCCTGTACACCGAGCACGCGAGCGGCATCCGCCATCGCGCCCAGCTCGATCGGATTCTCGACGAGAGCGAGGACCTCTGGATTGTGCCTGCCGACGTCCACTTCTAACCGATGTCCCGAATCACAAACTGGCGACGGAGAAATCGCACGCCTACTCTCGAGTGTCGGAACACTGAGACGGGTGCCCGAGCTGTCCTGCATCGAGCCCCGGACTCCTACCGGTACAAATGGCGTGGAGCGATCCTCGTTGACGGCTACCCGGTCTGGTCGCGAGGGTATGAGACAAAGGACGCGACGGCGTTTCGGAACGCGCTCCGTGACAGGCCAGCGCCCGAATTGAGTTGTCCGGAGTGTCTGAACGGCGATGTGGTAGTCGGAGGGAAAACGGCTGACCGCGCGAAAGTTCAGCGCTGGTTCGAGTGTCGGAACTGTGGGTACGAAGCACCCTCAGAGATCGTATACGGCGCCGAGCGCTAATTGATCGAGAACGCGTTAGGAGCTGTTTTTCGTCCGGGCAGGAGAGGGTGCCCCGGTTTGACCGGGGCGGTCCAACAATGAGCCTCGAAGTACTCAACCGCCACAGTAAGGCACTGTTCGAGTTCCTCTGGTGTCCGGTCTGCGGGCACGAGGTGTTTAACCACATCCCCTTCGAGGGGGTATTCTGCAAGAATTGCAACACGCAGGTTGAACTCCAAGAATCACAGGAGGATCGTGGCTACGAGGAAGCCGTCCTCGCCTGCTTCGATACCGACACGACCTGGAATCTCCACGTCGACGAAAAACATCGTCGTGACCTGCCTGACGGGTCGGCTCGGGTGAAGATTCTCGGCGCCCCGGGTACCTACACAGTTGATTGGTGGAGTCCCGAACCCGGCACCGACTGGGAGCCGGTCGAGCGCGGTGAATTTGACGACGTTGACGAGTCCGGGGAGGTCTCACACTTGGCGTAATGATTTTACATCAGATACCACCTCTGAGCAATTCTCAGACCCAGCGGACGTCCTAGTTCTTCTGGTGCAGGAGAGGTTTCATGAGGAGGTGACCGTGGATTTTGATCTAGAATCCTTACGGAGAGATGCCAAGCACGGAAGATATGGTATCCTCATACTCAATCAACAGCGTTCCAAGAAGACTCATCACAAGGACGTATCCAACAGCGAATGCAGGAACTGTGTTCCTAATCACGGGAATCGCACTCGTACTCGCTAGCGTCGCGATGATGAGTGAGAACTCGCCGCGAGCAACTAATCCCATTCCGACACGAGTTGATCGGAGGGTGCTCAGCCCATACACTCTCCCGCTCGCATAGCCACTGATCAGTTTCGTTCCAGTTGTCAGAATGACGGCAACGAGTAACAGAAGCGCTACACCAGCGACGACTCGGAGGTCGGTGGACAACCCAATTGAGAAGAAGAACACTGCTGCGAAAATATCCCGGAGGGGGGTGACGAGATGTTCGATTCGTTCGATGAGGTCAGTTTCACTGAAGGCAGTGCCGACAAAGAAGGCAGCCACCGCTTCGCTCACACCAATCGAGAGGGCGATTGCACCAATCAGCACTGCAACCCCGACAATACGAAGGACGAACAATTCGTCCGGCCCAACGTCGAAGATCCGTTCGATGTAGTCTGTTCCGAGATAGGCAACAGCGGCAAGCGCGGCCAAGAAGACGAACGCCTGGACGACCGTCATCGTTGCTTCAGCGAATGTCCCCCCACCCAGCACAAGTGCAGAAACAACCGCGAGATAGACGGCGATGACAATGTCCTCAACAACGAGCGTGCTCAGAATAACGTCACTCTCGGGGTTCGCGAGCCACCCAGCATCTGTAAGCGACTTTGTGATAATCGCGCTCGACGAGATGTAGACAATTCCCGTGATAAGGATGATACCGGTCACTCCAAAGCCGAACACGTACCCGATGAGGACCCCCATGATCCCATTGAGAACGAGATCGAGCCCTCCGAGCTTTGCGAGCCGGGTCTTATTTGCGACCAATGTTCCCACATTAAACTCCAATCCCAAGAAGAACAGGAGGAGAATAATCCCCAGTTCGCCAACAGTGCTGACGAATTCGCTATTCCCGACCAGTCGAAGCGAGATGCCGCCGATCTCTGTCGGGACGTACGGCCCAACGAGAATCCCAGCGGCGATGTAGCCAGGGATAACTGACTGCCGGAATCGATGGGCGAGCGCCCCAACGAGAGCAAGCGTAACGAGTGCGATACCGACCTCTAAGAGTAGTGCTCCAGCCATGAGAGAAATTAGTTCGATGTCTCTGTAGATCCAGTCTTGATCAGGGATTCGAACGATTTCTGTTCGGGCCGAGTTCCGATGACAACGAGGATATCACCGGGCTGGAGAACGGTGTCCGCTTTCGGGCTGGCGAGAGTGTCATCCTCTCGTTGGATGGCAGCAACGGTTGCGCCAGTCTTCTGGCGGAGCTGTGCTGCTTGGATGGTCTCACCGGCGAGTGGAGAGTCATCAGGGATTTCGACCCACTCCATAATTGCGTTTCCGAGTGGCATATCGACATCATCGAGATCGAGCGGTTGGAAGTCTACACCCTGAAGTGCAGTTACAATCTCTCGCGACACACCAGCCGGGAACTCGAAGAGTTTCTCAGCATCGGCATCTGGGTGATCACGACGGAAAATCTCTCGTTTGCCATCGTGGTGGACAATGACTACGAATCGTTCAGTATCACCAGTTTCCACCTCGTAGCGTTTTCCGACGCCCGGAACATCCGCTTCGTAAATGACCATGCTCGGACGAAGACGGGTGAATTCTATAAACCCCGCTATTCTTCTTGAGAAAGGGGTGTGAGTTGAGGTTCGCTCAGGTTTGGTCATAGAGCGTGTTATCGATGATTTCCGTGGGAGTCCCAAAAGACCCATAAGAACCTAGATAACGAGAGAGGTATGGTTGATTGGAAGAAATACTATCAACGCTTTAGGAACAACACCCTCCTCTTTTCCAACGTAGATCTCGTATGTCCTGGCTGTGGTGCGAAGGTGGACCCCCGGCTAGAGAATTGTGAGGAATGTGGCCGCCAGCTCCTTTAACCCTGAGAAGAGTAGGGTTTCCTCAGTTCTATTGTGTGGTCACGATTCACTGAACCCAAATCTGAGAGTTCAGAGTCCGTTTGTGAAGTTATTCTTGCGAGTGGACGGACTGCCGAGATTCTCTTATACCGAACCCACGAACTCTAATAGAGAGCGTCGATGGAGGAAGTAACTGATACAAAAACATACGAATGGGCTGATGAGGTCGTCGTCGAGGTCATGGGAACCGACGAACAGGGTGAGTTCGCGATTGTCTCGTATCACTTCGCCTTCGAGGATATCCAGAACGCTACCATTCGCTTACAAGGTGAGATAGAACCCGAACACGAGTCCCACATCGTAGCCGCGCTTTCCGATGCGGGATATACACTCACGACTTCGCTCGAAGAGTAAGAGCCACTGAAGGGTATGCGACTCCACATGGTTTAGTGTGGTTGAGTGACTCTGCTCAGTTATGGATAAGTGGCAGCGACGAACCGTCTATTATTCAGTTCTCTTGACTGGGCTCATTCTCGTGTACGCTGTCCTCTATCACCACGGGATGCGTATCTATGAAGGAGAGAGTCTCTCATTCCTTCATTCATTACAGGTCGTCGTTGAGACGTTCACAACTACCGGATTTGGATCGGATGCCCCATGGCAGAGTCCGGAAATGAACGCGTTCGTCATCGTGATGGACCTCACAGGCGTGGCCTTGATTTTTATGGCCCTCCCCGTGTTGGTGTTTCCTCTCCTGGAAGATGTGCTCTCAACGACTGTTCCGAAATCGATCGAGAACGGACTCTCTGACCACGTGGTGATCTGTTCGTTTACTCCTCGAACCGATGCCCTCATCGCCGAACTCGAATCATGGGATGTAGAGTATGTCATCGTTGAGCCAGACCGGGAGCGAGCAACTGATCTCTACGAGAACGAGTACACGATTATCCACGAGGATCCAGAGTCGGTCGACGGACTCGAACAAGCAGGGCTCCCTGAAGCACGGGCACTCGTCGCTGACGTCTCTGATCAGGTCGATGCGAGCATCGTCTTGACGGCCCAGGAGGTCGCAGAGGAGATACCAATTGTCAGCGTCGTCGAAGAGCCGAATCGTACGGCCTATCACCGGCTTGCCGGTGCTGATGAGGTTCTTTCACCACGCCCACTTCTTGGCAAGAGTCTCGCCTCGAAAGTCACAACCTCGGTGACCAGCGATTTGGATGGGTCAATCGAAATCGGGGGAGACATCGAAATCGCTGAACTGCCGATTCATCGTGGAAGTCGGTTAATCGGGACGACGTTAGCCGAGAGTGGCATTCGAGAGCGAGCCGGTGTCAACGTTATCGGAGCCTGGTTCCGAGGTGAATTTGAGAGTCCACCTTCGCCGACGGCGACGCTTACGAACGGGACCGTACTGCTCGTGACCGGCCGTGAGGATCAACTCGAGCGGTTGAAAGAACTCACGCTCTCAGAAATCAGACGATTTGATCACGGTGAGACGATTGTAGTGGGGTATGGGCAAGTCGGCCGGACGATCACTGATGCACTTTCCGAAGCGAATCTCCCGTACACGGTCGTTGACCAGACGGAGATGGAGGGTGTTGACGTTATTGGAGATGCAACTGATCCCGAAACACTAGAAAAAGCGGAGATCAGTGATGCTCGGTCGGTGATTTTGACGCTTCCTGACGACACAACGTCCGAGTTCGCCACCCTCGTGATTCGTGACCTCAGTCCACAGACAGAGGTTATCGCTCGCGTTGAAGAGGCCCAGAGTACCCAGAAGATGTATCGTGCCGGCGCAGACTACGTGTTATCACTAGCGACTGTGAGCGGTCGAATGATCGCCTCAACCATCCTCGAAGACGAGGACGTACTTTCGCTGGACCAGCAAGTCGAAGTGATCCGTACCCCCGCACCAAAGCTGACCGGACAGACTCTCGGAGAGGCATTAGTCCGCTCAAAGACAGGGTGCACGGTCGTTGGCGTTGAACGTAATGATGAGGTGATTACGGATGTTGGCCCCGAGTTCCGTATCGAACCGGACGACGAGCTCATTATCGCCGGAACGGATACCGGTATTCAGAAATTCAACGAGCTGATGAGTTGATTCAGGCACTGCCACAATCAGAGTATCATGCATCCATATTTACGTGAATATCTTCGCCGGCTTCGACTCCTCGCATGGAACGAGACCGAGCAACGACCACGCGCGTTTATTCGAGTCTATCTCTTCTGGATGGTCTATGCAGTCGTCTTCCTCTCAATCCCGGCGCTTATCGATCCGTCTGGAACGGGACTCTTGCGAGCTGCTGGGCTCCGCTTGCTGTTGGGACTCTGTACGGTCGGGCTGCTGTTTGCAGCGGCTCTGTTTGTCGATAAGAGACCAGTTTACCGCTTCGGTCTGTGTATTGATCGGTACTGGTTGACAGATAGTGTTGCTGGCGCTCTAATTGGGAGTGCGATTCCAACAGCTGCAGTACTCCTAGGGCTTGCTGTGGGATGGCTCGCAGTTCCCGAGGCTGCGTTCACCTTGACGGCCAGTACGTTAGCTAATATTGGATTAGCGATCGTGGTCACTGTCTGTATCGCACTTGTGGAAGAGTTCGTCTATCGAGGGTATATCCTGACGAACGCCATTGAGGGCCTTGACCTGCGATGGGTCTCTTCGCCAGTTACGATTGCTTCAGCATGGGGAATCTCGGCATTCCTGTTTGCAGTAGTGCACCCGGCACCGACACTCCTCGTCGGGTTTCACTACCTTGGGGCAGGATTATTACTGGGTCTTGCGTATCTGATAACAGGGCAACTTGCACTCCCGGTCGGTATTCACGCGGGATTCAATTTCGTATCAGGATACGTCTTCCCCCTCGATCAAGACCCATCTGTCTCCATCGCTCCCTTGGCCGTCCAGGGGCCAGAGTGGCTGATCGGGCAAGCAGGAGTTCTCCAAACAGGGTTCCAGCTTTCAGCGGCCATCTTTGTCGTCTTCTATGGCTGGTGGCGATCAGGAAGCCTCGGCATCAGTCCGGCAATCAAGAGTAAAATCAGAGATAAATCGTAGAGATCTGAATTACCGTAGGAAGAATCACCCGGAGGAGCGATCCACCGAATCCGAGGCTGATAAAGCCCATCAACACGGCAAATTGTGACTTCTCATCCTCAAATCCGACGAGAAAGTGATAGAGGAGTAATGAGCTCGAACTTTGGACGATAAACAGCCCAATGAGCGCGCTTCCAATAACGAAGAAGGGATCCGAATCAAGCGAAAGAAAGGCGAATGGAGGACGAAACCAGCCCAATACAGTCCCGATGACACCAGCAGTGATATAGAGGGCAAACCAGCTTCCAACAAAGAGAGCTCCTCGCATCCCAACATGGGTAGAAACCTTGAGACATCTCTCAAGCAGGGTGGCTATTACGACGATTCTCGATCGGGACGAGGCCATCTGTATTGGATAGTATCTCGGCGAGACGGACTACGAGTCCAAGGGTTATACCAGCTGTTGCGGGCTCCCAGTCTGCCCATGAGCGTATTAGGCTTGTAGTTCGCCCGTGTCGATCCAACTAACGACGATACCGGCTATGAGAGATAGACAGTTCACCGTCGTTCCATCGAACATCTGGATTAGTAACTGTGAGCGGTTTTTCACCCCCGAAAAGGGGTGCGGGGATGCTCGAACGAGCATCCCACGAACAGAACGATGAGTGGAATCACCGACTTACACTCGCACGTACAGAGAGGCGCCTCAGATGACGGCGACGTCGTCTACGTCGGCTACCGTCATCGAGGGCGCGTCATCGTCGAGAAACAGCCCGGCCAAGAACAGGTGACACCCGATCGGAGTCTCGAATTGGCGAACCACAGTCCGAGCGGATTCGAGGTTGGATACTGTGGCAGTGGTCCGGCCCAACTCGCGCTCGCGCTCCTCCTCGACTACACTGACGACGAGGACGTCGCCCTCGAGGAGTACATGGAATTCAAGACCAAGGTCGTGAGCCAGCTGGAATGTACAGAACCAGACGGCTGCTGGCGACTCACCGGGCGCGAGATCGACGCCGCCCTTCGCGAGACAGTCGACGAACCGGTCGCACCGTCCGTCAACTAACAGTCAGAGAGCAATCCATGCCAGAACACACCCAGCAGTCCCGTACGAACGCAGAATCGACCGAGAACAGTGCGCGACAGACTCCTACTGAATACGTCGAGCGAAGCGATGTCGGCGTCTCACTCACCGTGAAGCTGACTCGCGGCACTGGGACTCGCGATCAGGACAAGCTCACGGCCAAAGTGAAGGCGAAAACGCTCGAAGAGGCCCACGAGGACATGGAGACGCTTCGGGAGTACATCCACGACCTCGCCGAGGACGCTCGCCAGATCCAACCAGGAGACGACGAGTAGCGGGGTGGTACGGTCTATTTCGCCTCTGTAAGAGCGGAGACGATTATCAGTGAACGATCCAAAGCAAGAGATGGATTCAAACGAGCTGTCGCCAGCACAGCGACTCGAACCGCCAAACTCGCGAGTTGTCAACACTGTGTCGTGACGATTCACAATATGGAGACGCTGCGAGCGTGTGTCGCCTACGAGAACGCAAATCAACAGCGAACGCTCATCCTTGAGCGGCTTGCCCGCCGAGGGCGTGAGATTCGTAATAGTGAGGAGAAATGCAGCGACCCTCTTGGTAAGGTTCTCATCAGATTCTGCAGCCGATGCCACTACTCACCATCCCCTCATGGCGATCGGCTAACGATAGTTCTAAGATCGGCTGTCTTTCCCATACACTTGATACCTATTTTTTGGGCCTTGTTGAAACCCTCAGCCGAGAATAGGTTTCGACGACTCTGCTGAATACTGAGGATGTAGTCAGCAGAATGGCAGCTTCAGAGAAATTAGTCACCACTCAGTTTGCCCTGACCCGCATACCCGGGATAATGGAACGCCATACGTCCGAGCGCCAGAGGCCGTCTCCCTCCCGCCGCAGATAAACTTCATACTGCCACGTATTGTCATCCTTATTCGGGGAGAGACATTATGGTACCACCATTTCACCTCAATCCGGAATCTCGGACTAGTCACGTCCGACGAGCGGACCCGACTCCGAATATAGTCGAACCGTGGCAGTTGCTGTCTGGAGGGCCTTCATGAGCGACGAATCCGAGGACCCGCCACCAGTCGTCCGATCCCAGGACCGGGCTGCGTCCGGCGTCCCGGCAGCGGGCTGGGCACTCGGTGATCGCTTCTCGTGGAACGAAATCCATCAACGGCTGCTCGCGTCCGCCGACGAGGAAATCGCCAGCACGCTCTCGGAACTGTTTTTCAGCGGTTTCACCGCCGGCTTCGCGATCGTCTTGACGTTCATCGGCTACACGGTCGGGACCGCGACGTTCCCAAACAATAGATTCCTCGCCGCAGTGCTGTATCCGATCGGGTTCATGTACATCATTCTCGGACGGTACGAACTGTACACCGAGACCACTCTCCCACCGGTCAAGCTGGTGCTGACCCGGTTGGCCAGTCTCCCCTTGCTGTTACGCATGTGGAGCGTCGTCCTGCTGGCGAATGTCATCGGTGCCGCGTTCGGCGCGTTCATCCTCGCAAACACGCACGTACTTACGCCGGCAGAGATGGAGGTCGGAGCCGAATTCCTCCAGCACGGTCTCGAACTGGGCTGGTGGGACCTATTCTTCAAGGCCTTATTCGCGGGGTGGCTTGTTGCTGGCGTGGTGTGGCTCCATACGGCTGCGCGAGACACGATCTCGCGTGTCGTAATCACCTATCTCGTCTTCTACACGATTCCCGTCCTCGGCCTGTACCACGTCGTGAGTTCGGGCGCTGAAGCACTCTTCGTCGTGTTTCTCAAGACGCCGAGTCCGGGGGTATTCACCCTGATTTATGAGTTCTGGCTTCCGATCTTGCTTGGCAACACGACTGGTGGCGTCGTATTGGTCGCGCTCGCGAGCTACGCGCAAGCCGTGAGACGCCGGTATCCGGAGATTCGGGTTCTGTCGACCCGGGAGATGCTGTTCAGTTTGAAAGGCGGTCGCCCGTTCGAAACGCCGAGACCGGGCATCCAGTTACCGGAAAACGGTGGTGGACCCGAGGAGGAATCCGACACAACTAGGTGACGTTGTACTGTAGACAACCTGCAACTCTCCATTTTGTGAGGTGGTGCTGAATATCCCTCTGTATTCAGCAGTCCATTCCTCTCAGAATTACGGACGTTCACACTCATCGTGTGAACCAGCGAAGCTTCGCTCCACGTTGTAAACAACGCACTTGATGACGAGTTCGCGGAACTGCTTGAACGTCAGAGTGATTGGACGAATACGAACCGTTCTTTGTTGAATCCATGCTGTGAGTAGGTGACTGAAGTTCTCTTGAATGACGCCGAAAGAAAGTCACGCATAAAATTCAAGTTCAGAGGTTGTGCGACGATGAACACAGTCTAGGCAAATGTACCGGTGACAGTCGCAACGACGCCGAGGACAGCAAAGATACCCCGCCAACCATTCCCTTGACGGCGAAGGAGATCGTCTCAATCAACCCGACTTCGTCGGAACTCATGTGATTGTTCACTGGGAAGAGGCTGCAGGAGGGCGTTATCCAACTTGGCCGATCTCTGTAGTAATGCGAGAATCTGCATGAAGTCGTCTCCGGAGACGAGTCCGAGAACTCGTCCTTGTTCCTCGATCAAAACGCAATGAGCGTCGGTGTCACCTATCTTCCGGAAGAGTTCGAACGCATCATCGTCGCTGGAGATCGTCGGCGGGTCTTCAGTCATCACTTCATCAACCGTTGTATCTGGGTCAATCGTCTCCGGAAGGGTCTGGACGTTCGCGAGGGTGACGACACCCTGGACCGTCCTCGACTGATCGACGACCACGTATTCGGTTCGGCGTTCGTGTAACATCCGATCGATCAGTGCTTGGACCGGTGTCCCGGTACGCACGGTTGGCAGTTCCGGACGCATCAGATCGCGTACTCGGACACCACTCAACAGTTCCTGTGTCATTACGATCGTCGCCTCGGAGCGGCCGGCGAGGAAGACGAATCCGGCGATGAGCAACAGTAGAATATCAAAGGTGAAAAGACCGACGAGGGCGAGGAGGATCGCAACGACTGTCGCGACTTGCACGGCACGCTGGGTCGCCTCGACGAACGGCCGCGAGCGAGCGAGCAGGGCCCGCAGAATGCGCCCGCCGTCCATCGGGAACGCAGGGAGCAGATTGAACAGAGCCAGCCCCACGTTCGTTAGTCCGAACCAACCGAAGACAAATCCAGCCACGGGAGCCGACGGTGGCGTAACCTGGAGCAGCACGTATCCAATAACACCGAGCAGGAGGCTCGTGATTGGACCAGCAATAGCGATCCAGAACTCCTTGCGCCACTCAGTCGGCAAGTCCTCGATATGAGCGACACCACCGAACAGCCACAACGTGATCGAGCGGATCGTGAGATCATATCTGAGTGCCACCCAGGAGTGGCCGAGTTCGTGAATCGCCACGCCGACGAACAGGCTCAGCGCTCCGGCAATCCCGATAATCCAAGGCGTCGAACCCGAGAGCAACGTGTCCGTCGTGATCGACAGTGGCGAAATTGCGTTAATGATCCCTGTCCACGTTGCGATGTACTGGGGACTGGCGAGTTGCCATGCGAGGAATGGAAGGATCACAAGCAGCGAGACGTGAATCTCAATCGGGATGCCCATCACCGTCCCAATCCTGAACTTACTCCGCATAACTACTGGAATCCCGCCGGAGAAGCCTGTTCGTCCGACGACTCGCCACCCAGATCGTCCACCAGCCCCTCGTAGAATTCGTGCATCTCCTCCGTGACTGACGGTTTGACTTTCCGAACTGCTTCTTCGAAGTGTGCTGCTTCGATTACGACGGCGTCAGCAGCCTCGTCTAGTTCCTCGGACGACTCGATCCCGTCACGTTCGACCCTCGACACCACCTCATCCAGCGCGAGCATACTTGCCTCTCGAACGATTCCTTCGATATCGCCACCCGTGTACCCCTCAGTATCCTCCGCGAGAGCATCGAGATCGACGTCGTCACCGAGTGGCATCTCCCGAGTGTGCACACCGAAGATCTCGCGTCTGGCCTCGATGTCGGGAATGGGGACGTAGACGTTTTTCTCCAACCGACCGGGCCGAAGGAGTGCTCTGTCGATAATGTCTGGTCGGTTGGTCGCGCCTAGGACGAAGACGCCGCGTAATTCCTCGATCCCGTCAAGTTCGGTCAGCAGCTGTGAGACGACGCGTTCGGTCACCTGCGAGTCGAACGACTCGCCGCGCTCGGGAGCGATTGCATCGACCTCGTCGAAGAAGATGATCGTCGGGGCGTTCTGTCGGGCCCGCTGGAAGACTTCTCTGACACCCCGTTCCGACTCGCCGACATACTTGTTGAGAAGTTCAGGCCCCTTGACCGAGATGAAATTCACGTTACTCGCGTTCGCGACCGCCCGTGCGAGAAGTGTCTTTCCCGTCCCGGGAGGCCCATATAGGAGAATCCCCCTCGGTGCCTCGGTGCGAATTTTCTCGAACATCTGCGGGTACGAGAGCGGCCACTCGACCGACCGGACGAGTTCGTGTTGCACCGACTTGAGCCCCCCGACATCCTCGTAGGTGACGTCCGGGACTTCGACGAACACCTCGCGCATCGCGCTCGGTTCGACGTTCTGTAAGGCCGCCTCGAAGTCGTCCCTCGTGACCTCAATCTCCTCGAGAACGTCCGGTTCAATGTGGTCGGTTTCGATGTCGATTTCCTCCTGGACACGCCGCAACGCGTGCATCGCGGCTTCCTTTGCGAATGATTCGATATCGGCACCCACAAATCCGTACGTCCGGTCGGCATACCCCTCTAAGTCGACATCGTCCGCAGTCGGCATATCCCGCGTGTGAATCTGGAGGATTTCGAGGCGTCCATCCCGATCGGGAGCCCCGATTTCGATCTCGCGATCGAACCTGCCGCCGCGTCTGAGTGCGGGGTCAATTGCATTGATACGGTTGGTGGCGCCGATGACGATAACGTCACCGCGGGCTTCGAGTCCATCCATTAACGAGAGTAGTTGCGCCACGACGCGTCGCTCCGTCTCTCCGGTGACTTCGTCCCTCGACGGCGCAATCGAGTCGAGTTCGTCGATAAAGACGATCGCGGGCGCGTCCTCCTGGGCTTCGTCGAAAATCTCGCGGAGCTGCTCTTCGGATTCGCCGTAGTACCGCGACATGATCTCCGGCCCCGACAACGAAAAGAAGCTGGCGTCGATCTCATTCGCGACGGCCTTCGCAATCAGCGTCTTGCCAGTTCCGGGTGGCCCATGGAGTAATACACCCTTGGGTGGGGCGATGCCGAGGCGACGGAACAGTTCCGGATGCCGCATCGGTAGTTCGATCATCTCCCGGATGAGTCCGAGCTCCCGCTTGAGTCCACCCACGTCCTCGTAGGTGACATCCGGGAGTTCGGAACGCTCGCCCTCGAGATCCTCCTCGGTAATTGGCTGGTCGCGAACTTCTAGGGTCGTTTGCTCAGTCACCAGAACGGGACCCGTCGGAGTCGTCTTCGTGACGATAAAGACGAACGGTTGGCCGAGCAATCGAAGGTGGATTGTGTCGCCACGAACGACAGGTCGGTTGAGGAGATGACGCTTCAGATACGGCTCTGCCCCACGCAGAATGATGCGCTCCGGGAGCGCAACCGTGATCGAAGTAGCTTCTTCCGAATCTACCTCTGTCACTTCGACGTAGTCGTCGATTTCCACGTCCGCGTTTGCCCGAGTGATCCCGTCGATTCGGAGAACGTCCTCGGGATCGGTTTCGTAGGCTGGTCGGACCGTCGCAACGGTGCGACGACGACCCGTTATCTGGACGACATCACCCGGTTGGACGCCTAATTCGTCACGGCTCTGTTGGCCGAGACGGGCAATTCCACGGCCGGTATCTTCCGGCGCTAATCCCTGGACTCGGAGTTCGATAGGCATGATCGGTTTCGGGGTCTGTACAGTTCTGCGACCAGAATCCCATGTTAGTATTTGACACGGGTGTAGATAGCGGTAGAGGTTGCTGTGGCTACCCAGCTATCAAGAGGATGGTGAACGCCTCGAAGCGTTGACAGAGACGTTCAACACTCGGAATTTAGTAGCCACAGGCATGGCCTCCCGATTGTCGGGAGTCGGGAAAATTGACTGAGGATACACCTTCGGGAGTGCCCTTGTGGTCCTTCGATTCGTGGATACAGATAGTCACTCGAGTTCGAGTTCCCTGCTTTGGATCTGGTGAATCACCGGACAGTGTCGGCTTTCGGAGGTGAGATCCGGTGATTTGAGGCGACATTCTGGGTCAATGGTACGATAAGCCCGAAAGAATGTATGAAAGTAGAGCGAG